>NZ_JAVJTR010000020.1:0-275725 GCF_040220215.1 Ekhidna sp. | reverse complement strand
AACCAAAAATGAAGGGCCACCACGGCCTTTAGTTTAGTCTTCTATAATTATTTCAAGAGATGTATTTTAAAGAAAGGAATGGGGTGAACTTACCCCGCGGCTAGGAATGACCTATCTCAAGTATTAGTCCCCATTCCAATTTGTTGCTAAGAACCATTTAGAATTTTAGACTCCCAGGTCTTATTAAAGGTCTTAGTTTTTGCAACTATTAAAATTACCTAGAATGAAGAAGATTATGAACACAGTTGGGGTGGATGTCTCAAAAGATTCCCTCGACGCTTACAATTATCATCTCAAAGAACACAAGCAGTTTCACAATGGAATACCGGGTATCAAGAAGCTCATCAAATGGGTTAGGAACTCTGGGGAGCTTAACAATGTCCTGTTCTGTTTTGAGCATACCGGGTTGTATTCAATTCCATTGGCTGAGTATTTAAATGCTCAAGGACTTCTCTTTGCAATGGTTCCAGGGCTGGAGATCAAGAGATCCTTAGGGATGGTAAGAGGGAAGAACGATAAGATTGATTCTATTCAGATTGCAAAGTATGCCTACCTAAGAAAAGAGGAGATGGAACCAACCGTGTTACCTTCTGGATCCATCACTAAAATCAAGCGATTACTGTCATTCAGGGATAGGTTAGTGCGTCAGAGAGCTCAATATAAGGGCACAATTAAGGAATTTAAAGCATTCCTGAAGGCAGGTGAGAATGAAGTTTTGTTCAAGACCCACAATGACATGATCAAGGCTTTTGACAAACAGATAAACAAGATTGAGTCTGAGCTGATGGATCAGATGAAGTGCGACCCCAAAATAAGTGAAACATACAAACTCGTGACTTCAGTAAAGGGTGTAGGATTTGTTCTCGGACTTCACTTCATAGCCTACACCAAATGCTTTACTTGCTTCGACAATTGGAGGAAGTTTGCATGTTATTCAGGAATTGCTCCGTTTGATCACCAATCTGGAAAGAGCACCAGTCCTAAAAAAATCAATCCAATGGCTAACAAGAGGCTCAAAGGCCTTTTGTCAAATGCAGCTACAACATCAGTACGATTTAATCCAGAGATGAAGGCTTACAACGAACGAAGATTGAAGATGGGGAAAAACAAACTGTCAACGCAAAACATCATAAGAAATAAGATCGTGTCAAGAGTATTTGCTGTCGTCAAGCGAGGTACACCATATGTAGATACTATGCAGTATGCTAAGCAGAAATATTACTATTCCAATAATTTAAATTTGGAATTGTCTTAGAATACCTGAGTGGTAAAATGCATTTGCGCATTATATCAATCGCACTTAATAAAGGGGTTAGTAGTTGTTTAGTGTACTTACATCCCCCTCCCAACACATACCCTCGAATGCCGGATCCTGAAATAAATTCAGGATGACATCCGCTACCTAAAATATCTTAGGTTATTAGATACAGTTATACGCTCATCCCCAACGACGGAAGAAGACCGGATCAGGAAGAAAATTCCCCTCCCTGGAGGGTAAGGGGTTGGTTATTCTTTAGATAATGCAGATTATGCACTTGCGTGATTCCTTAAACTCGGGTAACTTATGTCCTTTAACACCACATATTACCTTGCCTACTTCAACAAAATCACTTAAAAAAATTCCAAAAGACATCTTTGACGTTTATGAACGCTTTTTAGCAGTAGCTTTTCATGGTGCACCAACTAAGAACTTAAAGGAAATTTGTACAAAAGATGTTTTAGTCATCGGAACCGGTGAAAATGAAGTGTTTCGAGGAATAAAAGAGCTTAGTCATTTTTTTAAAAATCAGAGCAATGAACTAGCTCACATCAAGCCTGAATTGAAGCGGTCGATACTTTCAAGCTTTTATTTTGGTAATAATACCTATTGTATTGTTGAGGCATTCGAGTTTACAACTAATGGTAATTCTCTCTTTAATACGAGGGTCACTAGCATATTGCAACAAATAGATGAAGCCTGGAAGTATTCACACGCTCACGCTTCTACACCAGACCCCAATGTGTTAGAAGATCAAATCATGCCGGTAAATGAGTGGGATCGGTTAAAGGTTGAACTAGAAGAAAAAGTTGCAGAAAGAACCCGTGAACTTGTAATTGAAGCAGCATTGGAACGTGTTCGTGCCAAAACGATGGCCATGCAACACAGTGATGAGCTGTCGGAGACCTCTTTTCTGCTGGATCAGGAGGTTAGAAATCTGGGCATTAAAACATGGGGATGCGCTTTCAACATATACCGAGAAAAGGATTCCATCGAATGGTTTGGAAATGAAAAAGGTATCCTGCCAACCTACACGATCCCGAGGAAAGGTATTTTTAAGAAATATTATGACCTGGGACAAAAAGGAAACTCCATTCATGTGCAGGAATTTAAAGGTCAAAAGTGCATCGAACATTATGAATACATGAGCACACTTCCGGTAATAGGCGATGTGCTTAAAAAACTAAAAGAAACCAACGGCTCTTTTCCGGAATATCAGATCGACCATGTGGTCTACTTTAAATACGGCTACCTTCTCTTTATCACCATCGAGCCTGTACCTGAGTCACATGATGTTTTCAAACGGTTTGCAAAGGTTTTTGAACAGACTTATACCCGTTTTCTCGATCTGCAACGAGCTGAAAAGCAGACGAAGGAAGCGCAGATAGAGACGGCATTAGAACGGGTGCGGGCACGATCCATGGCCATGCACCAAAGTGAAGAAATTGGAGATGTCGCATTTGTTCTCTTTCAACAACTTAAGAGTTTAGGTGGTGAGCTTTGGGGAACAGGCTTTGGATTCTGTGAAAATAATTCGGATGTGGATGAGTTTTGGTTTGCCAATGAAAATGGAATTATGCCTCACCTCAAAATTCCCAATAACATTGATCCAGCGCACAAACAAATGTACAGGGGCTGGAAAAAGCAGCTAAAATCATTTTCAATCGAAAAAGGTGGTCAGGAACTCAGGGATCATTACAAATACATGCTCTCCGTACCTGATGTTAATCCAATCTTTCAGGGGATGCTTGATAATGGAATCCAATTTCCAACCTGGCAAAAGTGGCATGCGGCCTACTTTAAGTATGGGTACTTGCTGGTCATCACCACAGAACCCTATGAGAGCGAAGAAGTGTTTGAAAGGTTTGCCAAAGTTTTTGAGCAGGCCTACACCCGTTTCCTGGACCTGCAGAAAGCGGAAGCTCAAGCCAGAGAAGCCCAAATAGAACTGGCATTAGAACGAATTAGAGCCCAGGCCACTGCAATGAAGGAATCAAGAGACCTTCAGGATATTGTGGTCACCATGCGTAAGGAATTTGTGAGTCTGGGCCATGAGGCCCATTACTTCTGGCACATGCGTTGGCTTCAGGATCGATACGATAAGGCCATGACTGCCGGTGATGGTACACGGATTGGCATGGTGATGAAACTGCCGCGGCATATCCATGGTGACATTCCGCTAGTTGACAAGTGGGAAAAAGGTAAGGAACCTACGTTGGTTTTTCCCATGGATACAGAGACAGCTGTGACGTATGTCGATAAGATGATTTCTCTTGGCGATTTCGAGCAGCTGGATCCGAATGCCCCCAGTCTGGAAGACGTACGAAATCTTGGTGGACTGACCTTCATCATGGCCCGAACTACCCACGGAGAAATTGGCTATAGTTTGCCGGGAAACATCCCTGATCCTCCAAAAGAAGGGGTTGAAACACTTCGGCGGTTTGCCGTAGCATTTGATTTGGCATACAGAAGGTTCGAAGACCTGAAGCAGGCAGAACATCAAGCGCGAGAAGCCCAAATTGAAGCGGCAGTTGAGCGGGTTAGATCTGAAGCGATGGCCATGCACAAACCAAGTGATCTGGTCAAAGTAACACAGACGCTCATTAAAGAAATCACAATGCTCGGCATTGAAGGCATCACGGGTGCGGCATTCATTCTGATTGATGAAAATGACATAGTGACCATGTGGGATATCTCGGATCCCGGCAACATGGGCTATACCCGTGATCATAAGTCTACCTATGATCCAAAGGAGTTTAACATGCTGGGTGAATTCTGGCGCAAATGGAAAAAAGGCGAAGAGTATTTTGTGATAGAGTACGACCTGGAGAAAAACAAAAAAGAGCTGGAAGAATGGAAGCTGGTGGACGAAGAGAACTACCAAAGCCTGAAAAGAGCGATTGAAAACAATAAGCTCAAAACGCAATGGAATCCGTTTGGCAGCTTCTCCAGTGGATTGTTGACACTTGACATGATGACTAAGCCTGACAAGGACACGGAGAAGATTGTCATCAAGATGGCTCGTACGTTCGATTTAGCCTATCAGCGTTTTGATGATTTACAAAAAGCCGCACAGCAAGCAGAGCAGGCTAAGAAGCAGGCATCCTTAGATAGAATCCGAGCTGAGATTGCCTCTATGAGAAGTCAGAATGACCTGGAAAAACTCACACCGTTTATCTGGATGGAGCTTAGTACGCTTGGAATTTCCTTTTTTAGATGTGGAATTTTTATCATGGATGAACACGCCAGAAAAATACACATGTACTTATCCACTCCAATGGGAAAATCCATCGCCTCTATGACGTTGGATTTTGACAACAGTGAAATCACAAAGACGGCAAGTGAACACTGGAAGAATCAGAAAATATTTAGTGAAAAATGGAGTAAAGAAGAGTTCGTTCAGTGGTCTGAGGGTCTGGCAGATCAGGGATTAGTGGACAGTCCATACACCTATCAACATTCACCTCTCCCTCCTGACCAACTTTGCCTCCAATTCGTTCCTTTCAAACAAGGCATGCTCTACATCGGAACCGAAGAGTTTCTGGCCGATGACGACCTGAACTTAATCCACGATGTAGGAAACGCCTTCTCCATTGCGTATACGAGGTATGAGGATTTCATCAAACTAGAGAAAGCCAAGCAACTGTCTGAAGATGCCCTCGGTGAACTTCGATCTACTCAAAGCCAGCTGATTCATTCCGAAAAGATGGCTTCTCTTGGTGAACTCACCGCCGGTATTGCGCACGAGATTCAAAACCCGCTCAACTTCGTGAATAACTTCTCTGACCTGAATGCAGAGCTCATCGATGAGCTGAGTGCAGCATTAGATGCAGGTGATATGGAAGAGGTGAAGGAAATTCTAAAGGATTTAAGGGTGAATGAGCAAAAAATTATTCATCACGGGAAAAGAGCGGAAGACATTGTTAAGGGCATGCTTCAGCATTCCAGGGGCGGTGAAGGAAAGAAAGAACTGACCGACATTAATTTACTTGCAGATGAATTTCTGCGTCTATCCTATCATGGTTTACGCGCCAAAGACAAGACCTTTAACGCCGACTTTATTTGCACATTGGCTGAGGATCTTCCAAAAGTCAAGGTGGTTTCTCAAGATATTGGAAGGGTATTCCTCAACCTGATCAACAACGCATTCCATGCCACTGCTGAGCGACTTAAAAACAATGGAGCCTCCAGGTACAAGCCAAAAGTAGAGGTGATCACAGAAAGTGATGAGAAGAATCTCATCATCCATGTGAAAGACAATGGAGCCGGTATCCCAAAAAAGGTCAAAGAGAAAATTTTTCAACCATTTTTCACCACAAAAGCTACCGGATCCGGTACCGGTCTGGGTCTCTCAATTAGTCACGACATTGTGACCAAAGGCCATGGAGGTAAAATTGAACTGGAAAGTACAGAAGGGAAGGGAACAACTTTTACGGTTAAAATTCCCATCGGATGAAAAGAGGTCATCACTTTGCTTTTATCATGGTTGGTTTGTTGCTCTGTCAAATAAGCTGGAGCCAGGAAAAGGTAATAACACTAAGTACCAATCAATTCAAGTCACATGAGCGATTGTATCTCGCACCCTTGGACGGATGGATTTTTAAGCAGGGGAATGATCCCTCCTGGTCGGAAGTGCAATTAAGCACCGATGACTGGCAATCATTTAAACCAATTGAACTCACTGCAGAGATGGAAGATGCTTCCGGTCGACTGGAAGGTTGGTTCAGGGTGAAAATCAAGCTGGATAAATCATTTGAAGGAAAGTTATTGGCGATCAGCCGAGATCTCTGGGCAGCTACTGACATCTACATCGATGGTGAGTTGCTTCACTCCTTCGGTGATACAGGCAATCCATACCGAGCGTTTAATCCTGTATTAAAAGAGCCAGTTCCAATCAACCTGGAGGTTGGAAAGACATACCTTCTCGCGATTCACTTTGTGGATTATGAGAGCTTCTTTACTCAGCGAGAGCTCAGGTTAAAGCCCGATAATCTCAAGAATCTCCTTGCAATTACAGGACCGGAATATCTTAACTATTTAGAGCGTTCTGTCAAAACCACCTACATTTTTGGTACACTGAGTATCGGCTTAAGTGTATTGTTATTCGTGTTGTTTTGGTTCCTGTTTTTTCTTAACCCGACGCAAAAGATATTTAAGCTGATTGCCTGGCTGGTCACCATTGTAATGCTCACCTCGGTTGCCATCTACTTCCATTCGTTTTTTGAGATTAGTTACTTCGTGGAGAAAATACGATTCCTATCATTGATCAACTTACAAGCCATTGCTACCATTTTCGGATTGGTTATTCTGGAATGGATGTTAATCAAACGAATCTCACGTTGGTCTATCGTTATTCTTACGGTAATGTTATTAACGAATTCACCGGCTCATCTTTTCTCCGTCTCATTACCTTTTGGAATAGCGTTTTCAATCATGATGGCATATTATGGTAACCTACTGCACAAAAACTGGAAGTCCATTAAAGGCGCCCAATGGGCAGTGGTGATTGGTGTTATTTCGGCCACACTTGCCACTCTTTTCTATATCAGCATTCATAAATACCTGCTCGATTTTTACAATGAATATGACAAACCGATTATTTCGTTAGCAAATCTTATTCTGCCACTGTTTCTACTAGCTTATGTGTCTGCACGCTTGAATGAAACGCTGAAAGAGGTCTATGAAGAAAGCCGAAAGGTGCTAAAAGTCAACGAGGAAAAAAGGGAACTACTGGCCAATCAAAATGTACTACTTGAACAGCAGGTAAACGAACGAACGGCAGCCCTTAATCAATCTCTTGAGGACTTAAAGTCAACCCAAACACAACTCATCCACGCTGAAAAAATGGCCTCTCTCGGTGAACTCACCGCCGGGATCGCTCATGAGATTCAAAACCCACTCAACTTCGTCAACAACTTCTCTGACCTGAACAAAGAGTTGATTGAGGAATTGAAGGATACTGTAGCAAAGAATGATCAAAAGGAAGTTCAGAATATTCTGAATGATTTGCTTGAGAACGAGAATAAAATAGCTCATCATGGCAAGCGAGCAGAAGAAATTGTGAAGAGTATGCTTCAACACTCACACACTGGAAGTGGTGAAAAAGAACTGACTGACATCAATGTGTTGGCTGATGAGTATTTGAGACTAGCCTACCATGGATTGCGTGCCAAGGACAAATCTTTCAATGCAGATTTTAAAACTGAGCTAGATCCTTCTCTACCTAAGATCAAGGTGGTACCACAAGATATTGGGCGTGTACTGCTCAACCTCATTAACAACGCTTTTCAGGCGGTTTCAGCGAGGAGTCGTGAACTCACCCCCCAACCCCCTCAAGGGGGAGATAAATACCAACCTCAAGTTACCGTAAAGACCATGTTGAGCGACACCCCTTCAGGGGCCGGGGGTATCCAAATAACCGTATCCGACAATGGGCCCGGAATCCCGGATCAAATACGGGACAAAATCTTCCAGCCATTTTTCACAACTAAGGCGACCGGCCAGGGTACAGGTCTTGGGCTATCCATGAGTCATGAAATTATCACAAAAGGACATGGCGGAACGATTGAGGTGGAAAGCGAAGCAAACAAAGGCTCTTTTTTCATCATTACACTACCTGCAAAATGAGGAAGCTGATTATCATATCGACCTTAGTGATTTTACAGCAATCAGGATTCACACAAAATAACCACAATAATAAAAGTTATCGTGACAGTTTAAAATCCCGGCTATTTGTTGCTGATAACGACAGTACGCTAGTACAAACCCTAAATTCACTGGCAGAATCTTATTGGATGTCGGAATACGATTCGAGTATTTTCTATGCAAGAAATGGCCTCCTTATAGCCAGAAAAAGCAACTATCAAACAGGAGAAGTAAATGCATTACTCACGCTATCACTGGTTAGCTCAGTCATTGGAGATGTGGTAAAGGGATATGAATACTCATCCATGGCTATCAAACTATCTGAGCAATTGAAAAACGAACGTTTGCTAAGCAAGTCTTATTCGGTTTACGGTGAGGCACTATCATCCGCTGGAAAATACAGAGAAAGCATTGCTGCTATAAAACAAGCATTAGACTTCAAAAGCAAGGATCAATTTCAATTGATGACCAATTACGCTCAATTAGCAGATTGTTATACCAAACTGAACCTGACAGACTCAGCAAACATTTTTGCCGATATCACTGATAAAGCAATGAAACCTTCCGGCTACAACCCTCCCTACCCTTTGCGGATGGTTGCCAACATGCATCGCAGATTAGGGAACAAAGCTGAGGCCATTTCCTACTATAGAAAGTCAAAGAGCGCTTCCATCTACTACGATGATGACGTCAGTCTGAGCCATACTTATATGGATATGTCTCGTTTTTATTCAGAAATTAATCAACGAGACTCAACATTCCATTATGCAGAACTGGCTATTAAAAGTGCGAAGAAGTCCCGAAGCATTGTTTTGGTTATTAAAAGCAGTGAGTACTTATCCAACCTGTATGCCCCAATCAATAAGCAGATAGCTTTAAATTATGTCGTTGAAAGTAATGCTGCCAGAGATAGCCTTAAATACATTTTACAAGATCAATCTATCAATAGTTTCAATGATTTTGACCAGAAACTGAGAGAGCTGGAAATTCAGCAAACCGAAAATGAATTACGTTCTAAAATCCGACAAAACACTTTTTTGGGCAGCACCTTCACCCTACTTGTAATTGCATTTGCACTCTGGCGAAACAACCGCATTAAGCAAAAAGGAAAAAAACGAGTGGAAAAGGCATACGACAAACTCAAAACCGCTCAACAAAAACTAATTCATGCAGAAAAAATGGCCTCTTTGGGTGAAATCACAGCTGGAATCGCTCATGAAATTCAAAACCCACTGAACTTCGTAAATAACTTTTCTGATCTGAATGATGAACTGCTGAATGAATTAAAAGAGACACTCAGGCAAGGAGATCATAAAGAGGCTGAGCAGCTGATTAATGATTTGATCAAAAATGAAAAGAAGATCATTCATCATGGAAGACGAGCAGAAGAAATAGTTAAAAGTATGCTTCTTCACTCCCGCACAGGCGCCTCAGAGAAAGAAGAAACCGATATTAATGCGCTTGCTGATGAATGTTTAAGCCTTTCATATCACGGCATTCGCGCTAAAACCAAGCAATTCAGAGCCGATTTTGAATTGGTCTCAGACCCACGACTACCTAAAATTCGAGCCGTCAGGCAAGATATTGGTAGGGTGCTTCTAAACCTCATCAACAATGCATTTTATGCGGTGACTGAAAAAACAAAAACAGCAGGTGATGAATTCGTACCAAGTGTCAAAGTGATTACGCAATCCAGACAAGGTGAGATTGTCATCATTGTTAAAGACAATGGCACAGGAATCCCTCAGGATATTAGAGATAAAATCTTTCAACCTTTCTTCACGACGAAAGCTTCCGGAGAAGGCACAGGGCTAGGCTTATCCATGAGTCATGAAATTATTACGCAAGGTCATGGAGGTACGCTTGAAGTAGAAAGTGAAGAAGGGAAAGGAACTTCATTTATATTTAAATTACCAATCACAAACTAACCGCCATGAAAATATTAGTAGTCGATGATGAGCAAGACGTTCAGCCTCTCTTTGAGCAGCGATTCAGACGAGAAATCAAATCACAGGAATTTGAATTGAAGTTCGTTCTATCCGGCGAAGAGGCGATGGAGTATCTTCAAAACAGTGGTTTTCATGATAAGCTCATCTTATCTGACATAAACATGCCCGGCATGAGTGGACTGGAACTTCTCGATAAAATTCAGAAGTCTTCTTCCCCACCCCCACCTGTCGTGATGATGATATCTGCTTACGGCGATGAAGACAACATCAACACAGCCAAAAAGCTTGGTGCGAATGATTTTTTAACCAAGCCACTGGATTTCAATATGCTACGAGAAAAGATTAAATCACTAAGCGCATGACGAAAATTCTGGTAGTTGATGATGAGCCGGATTTAGAGACTTTGGTAAAGCAAAAGTTCCGTAAGAACATCCGTAACAAAGAATACGAATTTTACTTTGCAGAAAACGGACGGCATGCCCTCGATGTACTTGACGATATTGAAGTTGACCTGGTCCTCACCGATATCAATATGCCGGAGATGGATGGTCTTACCCTGTTATCCAAACTAAATGAACGCAACTACTTCCTGAAAACCGTCATTGTTTCGGCCTATGGTGATATGGAAAACATACGTACTGCCATGAACCTGGGTGCATTTGATTTCATCACTAAACCCATCGACTTTAAAGACCTGGAAATCACGATGGTAAAGACCATCAAACACATCCTGCAGTTGAGGGAGAATGCAGAGACGCTAAGGGAAAATGATACGCTTAAAATCTATCTGCGAGAAATCAAGGCACAGAAAAGATTGAAAGATCGATTCTTCGCCATCATCTCTCATGATTTGCGAGGACCGGTGAGTTCTTTTCAGGGCATCACTCAAATCATCTCACTTTACCTACAGCAAGCCAAGTATGAAGAGCTCGAAAAAATGATGAAGGAAGTGGATCAGGCCACCGATCAACTTTCCAAACTTCTAGACAACCTGCTAAACTGGGCATCTTCCGAACTTAGTCAAATACCTTATAAACCAGAGGTCGTAGCTATAGACACCATGATCAATGATTTGTTCGGCATCTTCGAACCCATTGCTAAAAGCAAAGACATTAAACTGAAAACCAGTATAGCCTCAAAGTCAAGTGCTTATGTCGATTTTAACAGCACGGTGACCATCTTTCGTAACCTGATCCATAACGCCCTAAAATTCACTCCCGAAGGTGGCACCATCGATATTACTGCCAAACCGAATGGACAGCAGGTAGCTGTAAGTGTACATGACTCGGGTGTAGGGATGAATCAGGAACAAATCGATAACCTGTTCATACTCACAGAGAAATCAAGTACTTATGGTACCAAAGGTGAAAAAGGAATTGGATTAGGATTGCAGCTGGTACAAGAATTTACGAAACTGAACAAAGGTCAGGTAGAAGTGACCAGTACAAAAGGTAAAGGCACCACCTTCACGATAAACCTACCGATAAAATCAACCTAAAATTGACTTGAGGCTAGCCTCAAGTGTTTCCGGATCAGTAACAGTAGATTTATTAATAAAGCCCGCGGTATTGGCAAGGAGTTCCTCCGGTGGCTCAGTTACGGAAGATATCACAATAATTCTTGGTTGCTTCTCCATCGATTCCAGTCGTGGCTTGATCCAATCAACCAGATACTCCCCATCAATGTAAGGCATCTCAATATCCAGAAAAACAACATCCGGATTGGTGTTTACAACGGCAGTTGCTCCTTGTATCGGATTATCGTATGAATCGACAATCGAAATCCAATCCATTGATTCAGTAAAGGCTTCAAGCTTGCGGGTAAACAGCGGATTATCATCAATGGAAATACATGTCAGCGGCTTCATGCATTGAAGATAAGCAAGTTGACTGAACCGAATGAATCCGATCATTAAATTATTTATGAAAATGGCACTAATAAATTGTCATATCCTCTTCCTTTTAAGTTCAAATATTAGTAACTTTTATAGGCTAGAATGATGAAGTCATGGCCAAGATCGATCTCAAAGAATATCTGGATGAACGAGATAAAATTCGTGAAAGTGAGCAGGTGCCTGGTCCGGTAATCACCATTTCCAGGGAGCACGGTTGCGACGCAAACAATATCACCCGCTTACTCATTAAAAAACTAGCTGGACCGATCTACAAAGATTCCAAAACCTGGAAAGCGATCAACAAAGAAATACTGGAAGATGCCGCACATGATTTGAAATTATCCGAGCGAAAAATTCGTGGTTTTATGGATAAGAGCGCTGAAAGTGCTGCTGAAGATCTATTTGCCTCTTTTAGTCAGCATTACGGCACAAACAGTAAAAAAATCTTAGAAACCCTCAGGGATGTCATCTGGTCTTATGCTGTAGAGGGGCATGTCATCATTGTTGGACGGGGGGGCGCTCACATCGCCAAACATATCGATAAGTCTTTACACGTCAAACTTCAGGCTCCTCGCAAATGGCGTGTTTCTCAAGTTCAAAAGAAGTGGTCATTAAGCCCTCAGGAAGCAGAATTGCAATGCAGAGTAATAGATGAAAAACGCACCACCTGGATCAATCAGCTTAGTCGTGATCTTGTTGGTGATGCTGTATACGATCTTGTCCTTAATACCCAAACGCTACAGCCTCATCAAATCATAGAAGTTATCCTTATGGCAATGGAATCCAAGGGTATTATCCATTCGGAAAAACAATTAGTCTGATTTTTCGACTACTTTTTGTATGGTTATTACTTCATAAAACCACCAATAACTTAAATCCAACCCTTTATCAAGAATATTTTCCTTGATAGTACTCACCGAAGTATCTTGGATAAAATTTTAACTCAAAAACTCATGAAAATCATTCGAAACAGCAGCATGCTCATGATAAGCATGTTTTTGATCTTTGCTGTCCCTGTGGAAGCACAGAAAAAGAAAAAAAAGAAGGACGACACGGAGGCTGCAGAGCCTAAAAATGAAGACAAGAAAAAAACGATTGCGGAAGAGACCAAGAAGCATTCTCAAATGGATGGTCTTTTCACGATCTATCAGGACAGTACAACCGGAAAGGTGAAGATGGCTATTCGTGAAGATCAAATCGGCAAAGAATTCATCTACTTCGGACAAGTGAAAGATGGTGTGTTGGAGGCTGGTGCTTTCAGAGGCGCCTACGATGGCGAGTTCATTTTCAAGATCAACAAATATTTCAATAGACTGGAGTTTGAAAAAGTAAACACCAGCTTCTATTTCGATGAAGAAAGTGCGCTTAAAAGAGCAGCTGATGCCAATATAAGTCGTGCAATCATGGCCAGTGAAGAAATTATCACAGATGAGAATGGCGTATATCTAATCGATGCTAACAACCTTTTTGTGCAGGAAACACTGACCCAGGTGAAAGGATCAGGTTCTAGCAATCCAAATGCTTTTTCACTTGGAAGTGCAAGCAAGGATAAAACACAAATCTTATCAATCAAAAACTATCCTGAAAACCTAAATGTGGCTGTTCGTTATGCTTATGATAATAGCTCACCGAAAAACTATGGTGGTAGTGCTGTTACGGACGCGCGCTATGTGAGTGTCGAGGTGTTTTACACCTTGCTCGAAGTACCGGAAAATGATTACGAGCCTCGTTTCGATGATCCTAGAGTTGGATACTTTTTGAATCAGGTAACTGATCAGACTTCTCCATCTGCTACGCCTTATCGGGATTTGATCAACAGATGGCATTTGAAGAAAAAAGATCCTAATGCGGCTGTTTCAGAACCAGTGGAGCCTATTACCTGGTGGATTGAAAACACTACACCTGTTGAGTGGAGAGAGACTATTAAAGAAGGTGTTTTGGCCTGGAATCCGGCATTCGAAAAGGCTGGATTCAAAAATGCGATGGTTGTAAAAGTACAGCCGGATGATGCTGACTGGGATGCAGGTGACATCCGATACAATGTATTGAGATGGACCAGCTCCCCTAACCCGCCATTTGGTGGCTATGGTCCTAGCTTTACCAACCCTAGAACCGGTCAGATATTAGGTGCAGACATCATGTTGGAATTTGTACATTTCGCTAACCGTGTAAAATATGATAAGATCTACAACCTGGCAGCAAATGAGGAAGAAACGTTTACCCCTCAGTTTGGAAAAGGAAATAATAAATTCTGCAATTATGGTGATTTCATGCAACAGAATATGCTGTTCGGTCAGATTGCAGCCGGAATAAACGCTGGTGACGATATGGCAATGGAAGGCATCAAGAAAGAAGCTATGATTGAACTCATCCTACATGAGGTTGGTCATACCATAGGATTGAATCACAACATGAAGGCTTCACAGATGTTATCTCCTGCTCAGTTGGTTGATAATACAAGCGGAGTGCTTACTGGTTCTGTGATGGATTATGTTGTAGTAAACGTAACTAAAGACCGTACAAAACAAGGAAATTATTATTCTACGGCTGTTGGCCCTTACGATATATGGGCAGTACAATACGGATACCAACCATTTGCTAATGATAGTGAAATGAATGAGCTATTAGCACAATCCACTAAGCCTGAGTTGATCTTTGGTAACGATGCAGATGATATGCGCTCTCCGGGCAAAGCAATTGACCCAAGGGTGAATACAGGAGACCTATCCAGTGATGCAATTCAGTATAGCATCGATCGGTTTGAAACAGTGAGATCACTGATGGCTGACCTTAAAGAAAACACCATTGAAGATGGTGATACTTACCAGGAACTGAGACAGAATTTCTACATCCTTAGCGGTCAGTATGCCGGAGCTTCCAAGGTTGTTTCCAGATACATTGGTGGAGTCTACGTTGATCGAGCTGTTGCAGGTCAGGAAGGTGGTACACAGCCATTCACACCAGTGTCTTATGCAGATCAAAAGCGAGCAATGGATGCGTTAAGTAAATATGTATTTGCACCAAATGCATGGAAAACTTCAGATGCACTTTACAACTACCTGGCTATGCAGCGAAGAGGTTATAACTTCTTCTCGAGCCCGGAAGATCCGAAAATTCATAGCCTGGTTCTGAACATACAAAATCAGGCCCTTGATCATTTATTGCACTACAATACATTGCAACGACTGGTTGATTCCGAATTGTATGGAAATTCGTATGATTTAGGTGAAATGATGAGTGCATTGAATAATGCCATTATGCAGGCTGACATCAGTGGTAGTGTGAACACTTTCCGTCAGAATCTACAGATCGAGTATGCAAATAAGCTGGCTTCCATCGTAAAGGATGACAAAAACTATGGTCACACTTCGCGTTCAATGGCGCTGTACAATCTGCAACAGATTAAACGCATGGCAAATAACAATGGAGGTAATACACTTTCAAAAGCACATAAAGCACATCTGAAATTAATTGCTGATTCTGCAATGGATCAGGATTAATTTTATCTTTAAAAATCTAAATGAGGGTAGCCGGATGGCTGCCCTTTTTTATGCTTCCTTTTATCTGATGCGATTTGAAAAAAAGTTTCATTAAAAAATTAGCTTTGCAGTGCCTAATGACTTGATCAATGCGACTAGGACAATTTGCCAGAAAATATGACATCCGCGTACAAGACCTCATCTCCTATTTGGAGAATGATGCTAAAGAAGAAATTCACTCCAACACCAAACTAAGTGATAAAGTAGAATCCGACATTTTGGACTTTTTCGGTATCGATGTTGAGGTTCAAAAGGAACTTCCTATCATAGAGGATGAGCCGGAAATTGCGTCGGAATCTAAAAAGAAAGAATCGCAAGAGTCAGTAGTAATGTCTGAACCTGTAACGGAAAAAGAGCCCGAATGGGATGCCGAAGACTCTGAGTATGGTGTAAGGACAGATAAAGCACCGGCCTATCCTGAAACACCACTGGATGATATTGCCTCGGTTGAAGGTGAAATTGCAGAATCGACAGAACAAACGCTGAAGGAAGAGTTAGAGCCCAATGATGATAAACCGAAAGAAAAAGAAGCGATCAAGGAGGATGAGGTGATCCAAACAGATCAACTTTTGGAAATGCTGGAGTCTGAAGAAAGTCCTATGGGCCTGGACAAAATCAAACTGATCAAAGCACCTAAGAAGGAACTAGCCGGGTTAAAAGTTTTAGGGAAAGTTAATTTACCAGAACCAAAGAAGAAGACTGAAGCTAAAAACGAGGAGACAGAAAACTCAAATCAGCGAAGAAGCAGACCGCAAATCAGTGATGAGGAAAAAGAGAAACGCAGACTAAAGGCAAAACAAAAGCAGGAAGCTTATGAAGCGCGTCAGGAAAAGAGACGCAAAGAACAAGAAGCCAGAAAGCTAAAAGAACTGAAAGCCTCTCATTACCAACAAAAACTTCAAAAACCTGAAGTAAAAAAACAGAAACAAACCGTCAAACGAACTTCAGAGCCTTTTGAGCATAAAGCAGAACCTTCAAAGAGGCAGGAACCAAAAACTTGGTTGGGTAGGTGGTGGCGTTGGATGAATACATAATTTTACTTCCACTTTCGCAATTCTATTTGTCCATGAAAAAGACATTTAAATCTAAAATGTTTTAAAAATTTGCCGTAGCATTTTGCATACCATTGTAGCAACACGCTTTTTTCATTATCTTAAATACTTTCGCCGGCTTATACTTTATTGAGACTTAAAATATTAACCATATCAATTCTAAGCGCACTTGTATCGTCTCTTTTTGCACAAGGGGAACTGGATAGTCTCCTGGAGTATGCCCAACATTCCCCTGACA
Source organism: Ekhidna sp. (assembly GCF_040220215.1). Taxonomy (GTDB): domain Bacteria; phylum Bacteroidota; class Bacteroidia; order Cytophagales; family Cyclobacteriaceae; genus Ekhidna. The sequence continues at coordinate 259,150 of NZ_JAVJTR010000020.1, read as the reverse complement.
CAATTCTTAGGGTAGATGCATTAAATGGAGCTTCATACTCAATCAGAAATATCAATCCCGATAGTGCGCTGTTGCTAGCGACCCAGAGCGAACAATTGGCGAGGATGGCCAATTATCCCCTCGGTGTAGCTGACGCAAAAATGCGACAGGCAATAGCCATTACCTCACAAGGCCATTATTATCAAGCGCTGCGATTATTCCTTGAAGCTAAGTCCACCTTTGAAACTTTAGGAGTGCAGGCCAGGATAGCTTCGGTCATTAACAATATTGGGAGAATTTACAACTTCATTGAAGACTATGACCTGGCACTGGAACATTACCAACAAGCGGCTACATTATTTGCGGAATTGAAAAATGATTCCCGAGAAGGAAGCATGTTGAACAATATCGGGCACATTCATAAACTACAGGGTGACTATAATGAAGCTTTGAAGTTTTTAAATGCTTCTTCTAGAAAGCACACCGGTAGACCTGAGAATTTGGTCTTCCCTATTTACAATAAAGGAAGTGTATTCATGAAATTGAACCTCATAGACTCAGCTAAGAAATATTTGGATTGGTCACTAAGTTTATCAGAAGAGCTTCGTAATCATTACATCCAAAGTCTTACGCTCATAGATATGGGTGAACTTCATATGAAACAGAACCAGTTGAAGGAAGCAGAACGTAGTTTTCTTGAAGCATACGATGTGGCTTCTGCGGCAGGAATGCGGGGAGAAAGACGTGATGCCGCACAACACCTTTCAACCATATATGAAACTCAAAACCAATATGATAAGGCTTTGATGTATCATAAGATTTTCAAATCAACCAATGACTCATTGTTCAATAGAGATTTGGCTCGAAGGATGGCTTTTCAGGAAGCTGAATATGAGTTTAATCAGAAGCAAATCAAAGATGAAGTAGAACGAAAAAAACTTGAATTGGAGCAAGCCAAAGTGTTGAACAACGCGATATGGGTTAGAAACACATTAATAGCAGGACTCATCTTAATGATATGCATTTGCTACTTGATTTATAAAAACTTTACCCGGAAACGAAAGGCAAATGAAGCATTAAGAAAACTCAATGAGCAAATAGAATCGCAAGCTGAAGAGTTGAGACGGGCAAACCTCGAGATTACAGTGATGAACAACAACCTGGAAACCATTGTCAATCGTCGGACTCAGGAACTCAAGTTGAGAAACAAGCAATTAAAGGAATATCTATCTTCAAATTCACACATAGTCAGGGCGCCTTTGGCACGTATACTCGGTTTGGTTGATCTTTATGAACCGGGCGACAATTCTAACCTGGATTTTATCAATCAAAGCCTTCACATATCGGCACGAGAGTTGGATGACGCTCTTCGGGATATCAATAAGAAGCTCAGTGACGAAAATGCATGATCTTCAGGTTCATGAAACAATCACAGTCTAATTCCTGTTGATTGTATTATGAAAAGCTTAGAAAAACACATCGTACTGTACGGGGTAAAGACAAGCTTAGGCCTCATTGCATTCTTTTTTGTTATGAAACTTTTAGGACTCATCCACATAACAGAACTCCGGGCACTCAATGCATTCATTATGTTCACTGGTGCCTTTTTAGCGATAAAGCGTTTTAGAGACGGAGACTTTCAGTATAAGTTCAATTATCTCGCCGGTATAGGAACCGGGATGGCTGTAGGAATGATCACGGCAATACTATTTTCATTTTTCGTTGTTGTCTATTTATTCCTCGACCCTGTGTTTACGACGAACATCCTTGCTGATTTCCCTGATAACACTTTCATGAATCAGCTTACCCTGGCTATGGTGATTTTTATTGAGGCCATGGGATCAAGCTTTATATTTTCCTTTGTTTCGATGCAATGGTTAAAAGACGATAAGTCAGTGACTATATCTAAACCTTCGCATTCATAGTTAAAGTGAAAAAAGACAATTTCAAGTAGCTGTCTTAAAAGTGCTTTCAGTCATCCTGAACCTGTTTAAGGATTTCTAAAAATCCACTTTTTGGACAGCTTTTTTAATCTCTAATCCCAAAAGGCTTTGGTTGAAAATCAGCGTCATTCTTTTCATTATCGTCTTTTCCCGAAATGTCTACAGATTTAAATGTAAAATCTCTGTAAAATGGAATTTCAGCATAGACAGTTGCATTTTTACCCTGCCTTCCAAGTGTAAGCCAATGCATGCCTTCCGGTAATTGACTAATATCAATGTAGGCCAGATAACCGCGCTGTTTAGTATTAAACTTATAATGCATAAGCCAGGAGCTCACGTCAACAGAATCTCCATCTATTTGTACCTTATAAAAAGATTTAGTGGCCATCAATTTTAAAGCGGTCAAATTCGTATCCGGATACGCCTCTCTTAGCGAATCTAAGGGCATGTGCTCCATGTAAAGATCCTCCGTAGTAATATTGGCCACAACGAATAACCTTAAAACATTACCCGTAATAACATCAGAAGGAATTGACGCTCTGGTCGATGGTAACTCATTGTTTTGGTCGTCATAATATCCTGAAAAGGCCATGTATCCTCTCGAATTGCCCCAGAACTCAAGCCGGCTATATGCATCGCCTGGATAAGTAGTATCAGTGATTGATCCTGCTCCAAAGATGCTCACGAAGGTAAAAACGAGTAAAAAAACAAAGAACACCCACTTTTTGAAGTTAGTCACCACCCCGTAATAAATGGGACGGTAAAAACGAGAGAGTGTAAGTACACTTATCAATTTATGGAGCGGCCAGTAAATCCTTGCAAACCACTTAAACCTTCTAAAATATCCTAAGCTTATGAAATCGAGTAATCCAATAAATGCGACAACTACAATGACCATTACATAATACTGAAATACTTCAAATGCTGCCCCTTCAAAACCAAGATCCAAATAGACGTATGCAACTGTGAAGGGTATGACCACTAAAACCAGAAAAAACAGATACCCTCCTATCAAACTCATAAAGAGCATGAAGGAAATACTGAACAACGAGCTACAGACTTTCTCCAGCCGTATTACAATGAGCTCATATGAAGGCGTTTGATTCACCTTGACCCTGAACTTCTCCTTATAGTTTAGCCGATCCTGTCGGATGCCATTCGGAAATGTATAACTCAACCCTACCATGCCAATCCAAATTCCCCGACAAATCAAATGCAAAATAAGCCCGGAAATTAACCAATAGATACCCATTTTAAAAAGGGCTACCAGGTTGTCAATGTCATTAGAGTTACCAAAAATATTGAGTTTGAAGAAGCTCAGGAATTGATCCAAAAGGCCTGGCACTTTGAACATTCCATAAAGCACAATACCCGATAAAAGGATTTCAGGCTCCCAGCTTTTTTGTTGCAATTCCGAAAGCCATTTGGGAGTGATTGGTTGGTTGGTGTCGCTCATGGTGGATAAAACTAATGAGAAATAGTAAATTATAGGTTCATAAATTTAGACACATGGGTGCACTGCTGGAATGGCTTACTGAGATTGATTTCATTCTTCTGATAGTTATTTTTTTCTCCGGGGTTTTAGCCTTTATCCTATCGACTATTTCCGGCGGTGGAGGAGCACTTGTTCTTGTACCCGTGCTCAATTGGCTCATTGGTGTTACACATACTGCTCCAGTATTAAATCTGGGTATCTTTCTGGGGAGACCCGCCCGGCTGATTATTTTTTGGCGAAATATTAAATGGAGACTGTGCGTCTATTACGCACCGGCTGCTATTGTCGGTGCATGGATTGGAGCGTTATTATTTAAAAGAGCCGACCTCTCCTTCCTTCAAATATTAGTAGGCCTATTTTTGATCAGTACTGTATTTCAGTTTCGGTTTGGAAAAACCAGAAAGTCATTTGAGTTCAAGGAATGGTATTTTATTCCGCTCGGATTGATAGTTTCTGTTTTAGGTACCATGATCGGGGCATTAGGTCCTGTGCTCAACCCCTTCTACCTCAATGCCGGATTAGATAAGGAAGCGCTCATCGCGACTAAAACGGCGAATTCATTTTTTACTGGTCTAGCTCAGATCAGTAGCTATACGTTTTTCGGATTGCTAACTACCGAAAATTGGGTGTTTGGAATAACCCTTGGATTTGGTGCTACATTGGGAAGCATTATTGGAAAAGGTTATCTCAAGAAAATAAAGAGCGAACAATTCAGAATTCTTGTGATTGCAATGATGGTGATCAGTGGAGTGATAATGATTGTGAGGAGGATCTGGTTTTAGAATCTCCTCACAAATCATGTAGCCCTATTCGGTTCTCAGCAAATCCGCTGGGTTGACGTTTATGGCCTTCTTGATCTGATCAGCAACTGTGATGATCAATGTTAGCAGAATGATTGATACCGCCACAATAAAAGGAAGTGCTGTTACCGGTTTTGTATCCGGAAATACGGTTACCACCAGATTGAGCATACCAATGGTCCCTAAAGGCGCTCCAATCAAAAACGAAATAAATAACACCCAGAAATATTGCTTGCTTATTATTTTAATAAGTGTTTTTGGTTCTGCACCGAGCACTTTTCTAACACTAAATTCTTTTAGTTTACCCTGGACATTAAACGACAACAACCCATACAATCCCAGACACGCAAGCACAATAGCTATACCTGTGATCAGTAGCAAAATATTTATGTTACTCTCATTCTCCTGATAAAAACCATCAAATACATCCTCCTGAAATACACGATCAAAAGGATCATTTGGGGCAATAGCCAACCAGGCTTCCCGCGTATGTTGTTCTAGTTGCGGTAATTTTTCGGGATCCGCCTGAACAGTCAGGTATCTTACTTTTTCTTTATCCAACCCATGAATCATTACAGGGTCAATTGGTGAGAAGAAATCATAATAATGAAAGTTTTCAACGATACCTACCACCTTATATAGTGTGCTATCGAGCGTAAACGTTTTCTCCAAGGCACTCTCCCAACCCATAGACTCAACAAACTTTTCATTGACCACTACATTTCCTTTTTTGTCTTCTGCCCTATCGGTCAAAGGTCTACCCTCTTTCATCCTCAATCGGAACGTATCGAAATATCCCTCTGATGCTGCTATCCGCCTCACACCAATTTGCTTGTCTCCCATTTCGAATGAGACCTTAGTTATACCTCGTCCAATGAGTAAATCAGAAGAAGTATGGTTGATGACTGCCGGATGATTGATCACTTCATTCTTTAATAGATCATATTGCTCCTGCCCATTTACATAGACAGACATGGTACCCTCAGGATCATAGCCCCAATCTTTTTCTCCGAGGTAAATGCTTTGTTCAGTCATAATAAAGCACCCCACAATGGTCATGACCGCCAGAAAGAACTGAACCCCAAGCATGATCTTCGAAAACAAATTCTTAGAACCAAATTTCTCATTGCCTTTAAAGATGGTGATGGTGTCAAATTTGGAGATATAGAATGCCGGATATGCACCGGATATGATTCCAACACCAATCAATAAACCAAGCAATAGGTAGATAAGAGTGAATGGATCATTCGTCCGAAACTGGATATCCATTTCAGGAATCATTCTATCAAACCATGGAATGAGTAGAAAATAGGACAATGCTGCTCCTACCAACAACGCAAAAAAACATGTGAGTAAATTTTCAACCATAAACTGATAGATGATCTCCCTTCTTACGCTACCCATTACTTTCCGCAAGGCTATTTCCTTCAATCGTTTTGAAGCGCTTACCACCGAGATATTCATAAAATTGAAACAAGCCATTCCTAACAAAAAGGCCGCAATGACAATCAATGCAACTCTTCCGGCAGGGTGTCCACCGCCAGAAACAGATCCTTCAATCATATATGATGTGGTGGAAAGATCCGTTAAAACAAGCGGTTCGAACGACCTAACCTTCCATTCCGGGTTACTTCCATGTTGCAATTCTTTGTATTTGTCAAATGAATCATAAATAGAGCTGATTGACTCTCCTTCCTTCAATAGAATGAAATTCGCATCAGTCATGAACGCCCAATCATTAGCATTTTCAAACTCCAGATCATAGAAGTTTTCCATTGGCAAATAGAAATCGAATCCAATGCTGGTATTGTAAGGGTACTTTTCTAAAACAGCTCCTACTACGAGGCGCTTAACTTTTCCATTCATAAACTTGAAGGAAAGCTCCTTGCCGATCGGATCTTCATCATTAAAGTACTTAATGGCCATTTCTTTGCTAATAACCACATTGCTTTTATTGTAAAGCACATCACGATCTCCGGCTATCATTTCATAATCAAACATCCTGAAAAAGGAAGGATCAGTAAAAACCGCCAGCTCATCAAAAACTTCTGATTTGTATTTTGCCACAGTACTTCTAAACTCAAACCTTGCAAATTCTTCCACTGAAGGGTGGTCCGCCTTAAGAGCCGGGCCCAGCATCATGGGTGAGTCGCTCCATAAGTTATCATTCCCTTCCTGTTCCACATAATTTGTAATCTGATAGATACGATCAGCATTGGAATGGAAATTATCCATACTTAGCTGAGCGTCTGTGAAAATGAAAATGGATATGGCGAAGCAAATTGCGATCGCCATTCCAAAAATGTTAATGGAAGAAGAAACCAGGTTTTTACGAATATTTCGCATACCAAGCTTCAGGTAATTCCTAAGTAGCATAAAGTGGTTCATATTAGTATATTTTGAGTTTGTCCTGTTAATATTTGACCATCTGAAAAATCGAAAAACATCCCAGATAAATTTGAGTTTTGCCACATTTGGATTTTGCTGCTCAACACGACGATCAAAGAGTTCATAGATGTCCCCTTCTATTTCCTCAAGGAATCGTGGATTGCAATACCACCTTAGAAACCGATCGGCCCATTTGGGTGGCTCATAATTCATATTGAAAAACTATAAGTGATATTAGGTATACGCTCGTATAGTGATTGGCGTAAGGAGATACTTTGATCCAAGGCCAGCTTACCCGCCTTTGTAAGTGTAAACAGTCTTTTTCTACGACCACCTCTTTCATTGGTAGATCCTCCCATATGGGACTTTAATAATCCTTTTTCTTCTAGTCGCCGAAGCACTGCATGAATTGCGCTAATGTTCATGTCTCGTCCGGCATTCTCCCGTATTTCATCCATTACAGCTACTCCGTAGGCTTCATTGTAGAGTGACCCAACTGTTAGCAAAACAAGCTCTTCAAGCTCCCCAAGATGATTCCCTTTCATAAAAATCTAATTTTTATTTGTTGTACAATACGTGAAAGTAATCAATTAGTTGTATAAAAAGTGAAAGTAATATCACTATCTAAAAAAATAGGATATCAAGACGAACTTCTTTTATACTTGCCAATTGTCGAATATGAGGAAATTGAACTACGTAAATAGGGTAATTGTAACAATCGTGCTATTGTTAAGTTTTAGCACCTCATCTGCACAAACTGATACCATTTTAGTACGTAAAAATCAGCTTATTGTCATCGCTGATTCGTTGGTAATCCCCAAGAAAGACACCACCATCATTTTACCTGCCGGCTCTGATTATAAAGTATTGGACAATAAATATGTTTTATCTGAAGGTTTTTATGATTCGATATATTCCGCCGCTAAAAAGACCCGAGTTACCAAAGAGTTGTACAATCTGCTTATCACTAACAGACCGACACAGCAGGATCCTTTTAAGAATAAAGAGCCTGTAAAGAGTGAATCATTTTTTGAAGATTTCGAAGGGCGAGTGATTTCCTCCATTGACTACATTTCCGTGGATTTGTTTGGTGGATCTGTAAATGACACCACACTTAAGGCCGAATCCAGTATTGGAAAACTGACCAACGAGCTCCACAAAAACACCAAAAAAAATGTGGTTTTTAAACATCTTCTATTCGACAGGGGTGATGAAGTGAATGCCTTCGAATTTGCAGATACAGAGCGAATAATACGATCACTTCCATATATCGAAGATGCCAGAATAGTCTTGAAAATAGATCCTGAAAATCTGGAAGGAGTAAAGGTCTATGTTATCGTAAAAGATCGATTTCCTTGGTCTATAGACCTCTCAATTGATAACAATGATGCCTATCGGGTCGGTTTCACCAATCAGAATATTTTAGGGTCAGGAAATGAGTTTGGTATTGGTTATCTGCACACACGGGAAGAAATGCCAATGCATGGCTATGATGCTCATTACACCGTGAGAAACATAGATGACTCATTCATTGACGGAACCATCTTTTTGTCTGACAACTATTTGGGAAAGAGTAAAGGAATCACCTTCAAAAGGGATTTTCTTTCACCAAATATTAAGTACTATGGAGAAGCTACTTTTGAACATGTAGAGCCTATTTCTGATTTGATATTTGCTGATTCCTTATACGAAAAGGATTTCAATATAGACCGGAAAAGCTATGATGTTTGGGGAGGCAGATCATTTCAAATAGACGAACGGAAGACTTTTAATGCCGCATTGAGATTGCAACATGACAATTTTGATGAGCGTCCGATGGTGAGACCTGACAGTAATGAGTTATATCACAATCACCACTTCCTGATTGGGGCTCTCTCCTATAGTAAAATCAATTTCCTTAAAACAAAGAATATCCTCTCGTTCAACATTACTGAGGATGTTCCAATAGGTTTTATTTACTCTTTTATAATGGGTAAAGACTGGACAGAGTTTGGTGAAAGGGATTATAAAGGCGTGCAAATAAGCTATTCTACCTATAAAGAGAAATGGGGATATTTCTTTCTGAATCTTGAGTCAGGTTATTTTTCTAGCTCGAATAAGAGAAAAAATCAAGTACTGCAAATAGATGGACGCCATTTTACTCCTCTATTTGATTTTGGAGGAGCTTATTCAAGGATATTTACTAGATTTCATTATTTCGATGGGGATAACCTTTCTATTCCGATATCCCAAAGTTTATCAGGGCAAAATAGAATTCGAAACATTGAAGGAATGCAAATTGAGGGTAATAAATTAATGACACTCACTTCTGAATATGTGGTGTTTCAACCATGGTACTTTTATGGCTTTCGCTTTGCAACCTATGGCCATTTAGGTGTCGGAAATGTTCGTGAATCCAGGATTCAAGACCCCTATAACAAAACTTACTTTACAGCGGGTGGTGGTGTTCGGATCAGGAATGAAAGTTTAGTTTTCGACACATTCGAATTTAGGGTCTCTTTATTTCCCAACGCCCCCACAGAAGGACAGATATTTTACTTTAAGGTTACCCTTTCTGCACCACAATTTTTCCAAAATCCGAATGTGCGTAAACCCAGAATTGTAGGTTTGGATTAAGCTTTCACTTAATAGGAAAGTGGATTTCAGTAATCAATTCCTTTTCAAGAGTTTTTTGAGGATCATTTAGATAGGTTTCAAATGGATGAATATCCTTCCTGGGTTTAAATTCTTTATTTCTATGCATAGTGTACAATGTGCTCCATGCATTTCCTAAATGCTTATATGCGCCAGTATGGCGAAGAGTGTATATCGGTGTTTTTTCAATCTCTCCGGTAACAAATCCGTCGGGTAAATCAGATGGAATTTCTTTTACCTGAACAGCCACTGTATAAGCAACTTTGCCTTTTACAATATCCCATTTATGGTAGATAGTTAGCGGCTCCCCATCAATATTATCTCCATCTCGTTCTGTATACTGCCATATTCTTCCAAAATCCTCAGACATTTTTGTGGCCATATCATCAATCAGACAGTCCGTTTTTATCCCAATCCATTTACATCCTGCAAACTCAGAATTTCCCTTAAAATCCAGCTTTGAATAAATCTCTCCCTGCTCCACATAGGCCTTTAGCATATCCAGACCTCTCTCATAATCTGCACCAACCCAAGCTCCCATCATCTTCTTCATCCAGAAAAGGTAAAATGGAAGGCTTGTATCCATGGTCCATTTAACTTCCGTTCCTTCGTTGGTGTTAGTGAGGTAAAAACTGGTAGTGTTGGCGGATTTCCAGGGTTTCAAAAAATTCAAATCACAATGAAGGTATTCATTTTCCCTCTCCTCCAGTACTTTCATATTGCCAGCCCCCACTCGATCACCTTCCCATTTATATGATTTTGCATCGTCTGCAATATCTACTTTTGCTTCAGGCTCCATGAGTAGCCAGGGTGACCAAACCACCCATTTATTGAAATCACTGATCGCGGCATACACCAATGCAACAGGCGCATTAATTTTGATGGAGCGTTCTATTTTGAGTTTGGGCATAGTTGTGAGTTGAGTGATTAAAAATTACTATGCCTAAGTTACCATTCTCAAACATTAAATTAAAGTCAGAGTTAATATCCAATGCTGAAGATAGCCTGGTCTTCTATTTACAATCACCCGCTTCCACCCAAGCACCGGTTTCCTATGGAGAAGTATGACTTGCTTCCAGAACAGTTGGTACATGAAGGGACCATAAAAGAATCAGATTTATTTTCACCTCGTACTCTAATCACAGATGAGATACTCGCGGTTCATACCACGAAATACTGGCAAAAACTTCAAAAACTAGACTTTAACAGACAAGAAGAACGAAGAAGTGGGTTTCCGATTTCAGAAGGGCTGGTAAAGAGGGAAGTAACCATTAATGCAGGGACCATCCAATGTGCTGAATTTGCACTTCAATACGGAATAGCAATGAATATTGCCGGTGGAACACATCATGCATTTTCAGATCGTGCAGAAGGATTTTGTTTACTCAATGATATCGCCATCGCATCCAGATACTTACTTGACCATGGAAAGGCATCACAGGTTCTGGTGGTAGACCTGGACGTTCATCAGGGAAATGGAACTGCGGAAATTTTTCAAAATGAAGATCGAGTTTATACATTCAGTATGCATGGCGAGCATAACTACCCACTTCATAAAGAGCGATCTAATTTGGATATTCCTCTTAAAGATGGCACCAGTGACTCCACCTATCTCAAAATTTTGGATCATAACATTAAAACATTGGTTGATAATGTTCAGCCCGATTTAATATTCTTCCAATCAGGGGTGGACGTTCTTTCCACAGATAAGCTTGGGCGTTTGGGACTCACGATTGCTGGTTGTAGAAAAAGAGATGAGCTGGTCATTTCACTAGCGAGGAAGAACAATATACCGCTTGTTGCCTCAATGGGTGGCGGATATTCGGAAGACATAAAACATATACTAGAGGCACACGCGAATACATATCGTCTGGCTCAGGAAATCTATTTCTGAAACATTGCTTAGGTTGTGTACATAGAATTGAACATCACATAATCTGTGGAAAGATCGGTTCCCCATCCTACTGCAGAAGCCTTACCTTCTTTCAGCTTCATCTGAATAATGATCTCTGATTTCTTAAGAATCCGCTTTACCAGATTCATATCAAAATCCAATGGTTTACCCTGATCAAGCATCTTCACGGTTTCAGTTTCATTTCCCAAGAAAAGATCAACTTTATCCACATTGAAATCAATTCCAGACCTGCCCATGGCCGCAAGTACTCGCCCCCAATTGGGATCTCTACCAAACATGGCGGTTTTTACCAGTGAAGAATCGGATACTACACGTACCATTTTTCTGGCTTCTTTTTTATTTCGGGCTCCTGTTAATCTATATTCAATGAACTTAGAAGCGCCCTCTCCATCGGATATAATCAACTTGGCGAGGTAGGTCATCAACTCATGAAGCTTTTCTTTGAAAAGCTTAAAATTAGGATCACTGGCTGAGGTGATTATCTCATTATCTGCCAATCCGGTAGACATAATGGAAGCCATATCATTAGTAGAAGTATCTCCATCCACAGTGATCATATTAAATGAATCATCTACCGCTTCTTTAAAGGCCTTGTCAAGTAGTTTTTGATCGATATTGATGTCCGTAAAAGTGAAAGCTAACATAGTAGCCATATTGGGGTGAATCATTCCAGAGCCCTTGGCTATTCCCGCAATGTTTATCGTGTTTCCATCAATTTCAAATTCCACATGTCCTTCTTTTGCAAAGGTGTCAGTGGTTAAAATGGCATTTGCAGCAAAGGATCCGGCACGTGAATTTTCTGAAAGATTTTTAACATTTTCTTTAATGCCTCCAACCACTTCATCTGTCGGAAATTCTTTCCCTATAATTCCGGTGGAAGACACAAGCACTTGATTGACGTCAATACCAAGTTCCTCTGCTGTGGCTTTCGCCATGGCAAGGGCTCCCTCCTCACCTTGCTTGCCTGTTACTGCATTCGCATTTCCTGAGTTTACAACAATGGCACGAGCTACGTTATTTGTCTCCTTCAAATGCTTTTTAGAAAGCGTAACCGGTGCAGCGCAGACCAGGTTTTGTGTGAATGTCGCAGAAACTTTGGCCGGAACCTCTGAGTACATAATAGCTAAATCCCTACGCATAGATTTGACACCCGTATGTGCCCCCCAGCATTTTATTCCTCTAACATTCGTAATATTTCGTATCATATCGATAATTGATAATTATTTATGGTTGTATTGGAACAATCGTCAAGCCCTCATCTTCCGATAGACCCATCATTAAATTCATGTTTTGAACAGCCTGGCCTGCAGCGCCTTTCACCAGATTATCAATGACTGACACGGTGATTATCGTTTGCGTACGTTCATCATACGTGGTAAATAGATCGGCAAAATTCGTACCTCTGACTTGCTTGATAGAAGGTACCTGATCCACCAATCTTACAAACGGCTCATTACCGTAGTAATTTTTGAAAAGCATTGATAGCTTTTGCTCTGTCATTTCCTTGGTTGGCTTTAAATAGCAGGTAGACAAAATTCCTCGATCCACAGGTAATAAGTGTGGTGTGAACAAAACACTGGATTCTTCTCCTGAATAGGAATTGATGACTTCCTGTATCTCAATTGTATGTCGATGAGTTTTTATTCCATAGGCTGTGAAATTGTCATTTACAACAGGGAAATGTGTATTGGTTTTTGCTTTATTTCCAGCACCTGTCACCCCTGTTTTAGAGTCTACGATCAAGTGGTTTTTATCTACTACACCTTCTTTGAGTAGAGGTGCTAAAGCCAAAATGGCAGAAGTTGGAAAGCAACCCGGATTTGCAACAAGATGAGCCTTTTTGATTCTAGCCCTGAATAATTCCGGTAGTCCGAAAACAGCAGACTCAAAACCCTCAGAAAAATTATGATCCTTTTTATACCATGTTTTATATACACTTGGAGAGGACAACCTGAAATCACCAGATAGATCTATAATCTTGAAATCCCTGTCAAGATAATCCTTTACAAAACCCATCGAAACACCGTGTGGGAGTGCCAGGAAAACAACGTCCAGATCATGCTTATCAATTTCTTCAATGCCGACTAATGGAGCATCGAAAATTCCACGGAATTGTGGGTGAACATCAACAAAGCGTTCACCTTTTCTAGAATCAGCAGTAATCACAGCAATTTCAACCGATGGGTGATGAATGAGAATTCGCACAAGCTCTGATCCCGTATACCCGGTAGCACCAATAATCCCCACATTTATCTTCTTGCTCATTTTCTATTTTCTTTAATAGACTGAAACAATACATCCAGTACCACCTGAAGATCATCCTTCGAAATATTCAATGGAGGCACTATTCTAACAATATTCCCGGCTGTTGCATTCGCTAATACTTTGTGCTTCATCATAGTTGCTACAATAGGTTTAGACTCTACAGACAATACCACCCCCAACATCAGCCCTTCTCCTCTTATACCTTCAATCTCAGGATAGTCGGCTGTAGCCTTCATCACCTGCTCTCTAAACCATTGTCCATTGGCAATAGTTTTTTCCAACAATCCTTCTTCTTCAATAACTTCAAGGGTTGCAAGGGCTGCAGCACATACCAATGGATTCCCACCAAATGTGGTTCCGTGATCGCCCCAGTCAATAGCTCCACCCACTTTCTCACTTGCCAGAACTGCACCTATTGGAACACCACCACCCAGGCCTTTTGCAAGAGTCATTATATCAGGTTCCACTCCGTAGTACTCAAAAGCGAACATTTTTCCGGTCCTGCCAATGCCACACTGAACTTCATCAAAAATCAATGCGATATTCTCTTGGTCACAGAAAGCTCTCAACTTCTTTAAGAATTCAGCCTCTGCCGGAATAATGCCGCCTTCACCCTGAATCGGCTCCAGCATGATGCCGGCTACATCCTGGTTCACTTTTTCCTTTACCAGGTCTATTTCATTAAACGGAACATGGCAAAATCCTTCGGGGATTGGATCAAACCCATTCATCATTGCTTTCTTCCCTGTAGCGGCTATGGTTGCCATCGTCCGACCATGAAAGGCGTTTTTCATATTGATGATAGTCCCACCTCTTCCGTTCTTGCTTGCATACTTTCTCGCAATCTTGATGGCACCCTCTACAGCTTCCGCACCACTGTTTCCAAAAAATACTCGCTTCAAGCCAGACAGTTCGCTCAGCTTTTTGGCTAAAACCATCTGTGGTTCGCTGACATAAAAATTAGAGATGTGGATCAGGTTTTGAGCCTGATCTGCTATGGCTTTTACCAGTTTAGGGTGGCCATGCCCAATGTTATTCACAGCAATACCGGCCAATGCATCGATATACTCATTTCCTTCCATATCCCACAGTCTGGAACCCTTGCCCTTTTTGAAGGCAAGCGGATACCGCTTGAATGTGGGTAGATAATATTCCTGATCTATTTTATGTAATTCTTCTGTTGTGTAACTCATTTTACTTCCTTATTACTGTTCCAACTTCAACTTCTTCATTCATAATTTTAAGTAGCATATCCGGCTTAGTACCATTGATGATTCTGGCTCTTGGTGAGCCGGTATTTAAAGCTATTTGGCATGATTCGATTTTAGGGATCATCCCTCCTACAATCACAGTTTTCATTAACTCAGGTATTTCGCTCATTCGGATTTGAGACATCAATGAAGCAGGGTCGTCTTTATCCCTTCTCAAACCATCAACATCAGTGAGTACTAAATACTCCGCACCTAATGCTCCAGCAAGTGCTCCGGCCATCATATCTGCATTGATATTTAATGAAACTCCTTCTTTGTCAGCTGCAACGCAAGCCACCACCGGTAAATAACCATTATTTATCAGATCGATCAGAATTTGTGAGTTCACCTCGTCCACATCTGCAACCTGCCCTAAATCAACCTTGCTATCCGCTTCGATATGATATCGCTTTTTAGTCGTTACAAGACCAGCGTCTTTTCCTGAAATGCCTATCGCCTTTATGCCTTTAGCATTCATTAAACCGACCAGACCCGTATTAACCTCTCCTTTGAGCGCCATTTCAATGTACCGCATGGCTTCTTTGGTTGTCTTTCTGTGTCCCCCGATAAACTCAGACTTAAGGGCAACCTTGTCCAGAATTTTATTAATGAATGGACCACCGCCATGCACCAAAACAATATGGTATCCATGGCTTTTGAGTTGAGCAATCCGATCAATGATTTCACTCTTAAGCTCTTCGTTCACCATCGCATTCCCACCATATTTTATCACTATGGTTTTGGGTATGGTCATGGTTTTCTTTTTGTCAGTCTGGTAAGTAGACTATCTGCTTTAAGTAAAAATTTACGATTATTACTCAATTGTTCATCGAGCTTGTCAAATTGGGATTGGATGGTACGAATTGATTTCTGCTGTTGCCTTACCAATCCCACAACATCCTTCATGTTCTGAGTGTTTGATGAAATTCTGTTGGTGATTTCCTCCAGATTCTTATTCTGTAATCGAAGAGAGTCTATAATTTGGTTGCTCAGCAGCTGATTTTCAATCAGTTCCTGACTGTTTGCAACAATCTCCTGATGATCTGAGCTAATGCTGGAACGAATACCACGTGCATGATAAATTAAGTCAGCTGCCAGCAAAACAATAAAAACATATACAGCAGCCTTCAACAAGTTGAAATCATTCCTGCTACTAAAATTACGTTTTGACCACTCGATCAATGAATCATTAAAGGAAATGTAATAATTGGCATACTTGAGTATATCAGTAGCTATTGCTATATCCGGAACAAAAATAGTTTTAGCATCCGAAGAAGCAGTTCCACAAGACTTAGTATTATCCGTTGTTGGTAGCTGTGACCATAGGTTAATATATCCTTCCCCTTCAAGTGCTTTTACGAAATTCAATCGATCTACCAGATGATGCATTACATCCGGAAGTTGATCGTCTTCAACCTGAAGGCTAAGTGTTTGCTGAAATGTACTTACTTCAATCTTTCCATCAGGCCAATCATGAGACAAAAAATCTATTAAGCCATAGCTATCCCTATCAGATTTAATTAATCTTTTGAGTAAACGCTTTTCCTTTTTACTAATCGGACGCCTCATTTCACAATTTTTCTGGGTATTGCCGCCGGCAATCTGCTCAGCATTTCGTTGTTCATCAACTGCGTAACCTGAGTGAATGAACTGATATTGATGGTATTATTCTTTTGTCTCCCCACTAAGACCACTTCCTCTCCCACTTCTACTCCTTCAATATGACTCACATCTACCATGAATAAGTTCATGTTAATAAGTCCCACGATCGGAGCTTTCTTTCCCTTTACCAGTACATGGCCTCTATTGGATTGTGCACGAGGATAACCATTGGAATATCCCAGTGGCATGACGGCTACCTTCATATCCTGGGTAGCCTGATATGCTGTGCCATACCCGATAAACTCTCCTGCACATACGTCTCTGACATCCATAACATCGGTTTTCCATGTGAATAAGCGCTTAAGTGAACCTCCATTGGAAGAACGGCCAGCATTCTGCATGTGCATATAATAGATATCCGGACTGGGCCAGAAGCCATATTGAGCTACGCCTATTCTCACCAAATCATATACGGTATCCGGATATGCTAATGCTGCAGCACTACATGCAATATGCCTGATTTGAGGCATGAATTTTTTCTGCTTACATACCTTAAGGAACTCTTTGAATTTCTTATGTTGACGATCAATCTTAAACTGATTCGAGAAGCTCTCAGCTCCACCAAAATGGGTACAAAGACCAGTGAATTCAAGGTGCTTGCTATGCTTTTTCAGGAAACTGAGTGCCGGTTGGAATTCCTTCTCAGGAAGTCCGGTACGGTTTGCGCCGGTCTCCACTTCCAGGTGAACCTTAGCCTTTTTATTTAATCGCTTAGCTTCTTCTAAAACAAGAGGTAAACGTTCAAAATTGAATACATAAAATTCAATCTCGTTTTCAATGGCCCAGGCGATATCTTCACTATACAAGATACCCATGATCATGACATCACTTTTGTCTGATTTAGCTTCCAGTACAGTCTCCGCCTCAAATGCTGACGCGGTGGCAAAATGATCTACCCCTGCTCGTTCAGCCATTTTTACAAACTCCTCTATACCATGTCCGTAGGCATTAGCTTTTACGACAGAGGAAATCCTGGCCTCAGATCCAATTTTCTTTTTAATGAAGTTGATGTTACTGGTCAGTGAAGATTGACTCAGCTCAATACGTGAGGAGTGTCTTACCATAATTTGGTTTGTTCGTTCCAGATATATGATGTTCCCCAACTCTCCTTCGCCAAATCTTTTACCCTCGAAATGGTTTCATCATCAACTAAATGCAAATGTGCATTTGCCTCTAAAGCATTAAAGTGAAAGGCATAAATTCTTGCTGCAAACTGGTGAAATGGTAAGGAAGATTCCCCCGGCTTTTCACCGTTTCCATGCACTGATGGTTTAATGTCCTGTCCCCAATCCTGACGTCCTTCATTGTTTGGGTTTAGGAAATAGATGCGATATTCATCATGCGGATCAAGGTCTACACGGAGTAGCGAAATAGCATGAAACCCTAACATGCTTCCATGATTACTCGTTACAAAAATCCCTATGGGGATTGGATAGACCACTTGTTTGTTGTCGTTGTATTTTGGATGAAACGCAGCATAGAAAATTCGCGTAAATCCATCAAAGTCCATGATTGAGTTAGATAGGTAATCATAGCAGGAAGCAAACCCAACCGGAATCCAATGGCCGTACATAGCAGGGTTTACCCACTTATGAGGATCATCCGTTCGGCCCATTGAACGTCTCATCATTTCATTATAAATACGATCAAGGTGAGGTACGAGGATCGCTGATACTACATCCAGGTTGTAATCCAGTTTTTCAACTAACCCTTTGGCCAACTTGATAGACTCAAGATCATGATTTTCAAATCTCATGATCAGGTTGTTTTGAGTAGCCACCGTGATAATCATATCGATCAACTTAGCTGGCGCATGCTGACTCCACATGCTGATACCTCTAGCAGACTGGCACGTTGGATTATTCCCCTGTCCCACGCCCAGTGGTTGACCCAGTACCTTTAAAGTCCCGCCAATTAAATACTGCAAAGCAGAAACGGAGCTTTTAGGATTATCAATGGACTTGAGAATTCTTTTTTCAACCTGCGCATTGATCTTAGCTCGACGTAGATTTTCCAGCCCGGCTCTAACCGGACGTCTTGAAAGTAAGTTTCTTCCCAGAACCCAGCTTAAGCCATAAATACATTGATAGTTTTCAGGAGTGACTATCTCTTTAATGAGTGTGATAATGGTCTGCTCAAACTTTTCCCATTCTGCTATGCCGCGATCATTTAACCCCAGGCATAAAGGCATCAATGAAACTTCATGTTCGACACAGTGAAGCAATAGATAAGCATGATATTGACTGACAAGGCCGGTATCAACCATCGACTCTCCCATCTGCATTGCTTCTTGTTCAAGGCCTACTTTAGAACAGCTTTCTAAATATGTAGCATAGTCATCGGGAGACAATCGATTATTTAGAATTGATTTGGTTGGAGCTTTTAGTGCATTGATGAACGACTTGACTAAGGCATCTGTATCTGTGTTTCCGGAGGTATCAAACCTTTGATCGATCAATCGAATCAACTCTCTTGCTTTGCGAGTTTCAACCGGACGCTGGCTACAAATCAAATCCACTTCAAGTGCCAGCTTTTCATAAATTCCGTCCACAGGTACTTCTGATAAGAGAAACCCAAAAAGGTTGGTTGCTTTTTTAATTTCCCGTTCGCTCATGGCGAGACGTGAATCCTCGGAAAGGTCATTTAAAGCAAACTCCAGATTATGCACCAATATCTCTTCAAGAAGTGATTTGGCCTCATCTTTAGAAATTTTCTTATTTGATTGTCCCTTAGAATTAGCGAGCAACCTAAGGTCAGATAAAATTTCGAAGCTCGATGAGGGATGCCCTGCTTGTAGCGTTCCCTTCACCAATGTCGGCACCAACTTTAGCGGCTGTTCCCAGGAAGTACCCGAAAAGAAACCCAACTCATCCAGTTCTGTACTTTTTTGATATAAATATGTCAGACCGTCCCGGGTCAATGCAAGGATATCTATTTGACTGGCAAGCTTGGATGCCTTGTCCCGTTTGGTAAGATCAGTTGCCTCCTTAAAGGAATCTAAACTTTCTTCAAAATTTTTAAAAAGTCGATTTTCTGCTATTTCCATTAACGTTCGTTGAGTTCGCCTTTAGACGTAAAAGTCAACTTTTTGATAGTGTTTAAGTAATTCAGTCATACGATCAGGATCCTCTCCTTTGAAGTTAATGGTTCCAAAATGATTTCCGAAACCTGCACGCTCATCACTGATCTTTTGTGAGCTTAGTGGCGGAACCAACGTATGATCCACAAAGTAAGGTTCATTGTTGAGTTCTTCTGGAATCTCAAGTTTAGAAAATTGCTTTTTGTGTGGGTAAATCATCACATTGCCGTGGTGATTTTTAGGCTTAAATCCTTCCGGAGGAAGAATATCCTTCAACTCTTCATCTGTCAGGCTTGGATCGTGAATTTGAACAAACGCTGCAAGCGCATCAAATTCATATGACTTACCACATAGCTCCAGAATGTGGCCTCCCGGAATTCTGCAAGCAGTTTCTCCAAAGTTCAACTCATCTTTTTCAGTCAGGAACCACTCTGGGTGAACCATTCCATACTCTATTCCGAAAATGTCAACCAGCTTTTGAACATGGTCATGAATAAGCTGTCGCTTGGTCTCTAAATATTTTCCTTCTGGAATAAAGTTGGAATAGCCCAACTTCACATATTCGGTAATATTCAAAAATTTGATTTTTCCACCGTGGATAAATGCCTCACAAGAAAATTCTCTGCCAGACAAATGACTTTCTGCCAGGCATGGAAAATCACCATCCTCACATTCTTCATCTATCTGATCCATGGATTTCAATAACCTATGCCCTACAGTACCTGCAGAAGCAAAAGGCTTGATATGCACCCAGCTATCTTCTTCTCCATCTAATTGAAGATTGGCTTCATTTAGTCGTTTCATGAAAGCTTTAACTCCTTCTTTGTTGTGAACTTCTTCGAATAAACCTACTCGAAGACCTCCTATTAAGGCCTTTCGCTTCATCATGGCCTTATTTCGGAAAAGGAAGGCTCTATTCAATACTCTTGGATCCCCTCTATAAATTGAGTTTAGTGCCCCTGCCCATTCTACGGTTTCTTCATACAATGGCACTGCTACATCTGCATCAAAAGCTTTTAGCTTTTCAGCCAAATCAAGGGAATTGGACGTATCACTCCATTCGTCCAATTGGTATGGAATAAATGGAATGTTGTTTTCTTTAGCATAAGGTTCAAAATCAGGAAAAGAAACCACAACAAAGGGTTTTCCTGTTTTTTGCATACTTTCTATTACGGGAAGACTCCATCCCATTAGTGCGAAACATTTGGCCATGCTATTGTTAATATTTTAAGGTTAAAAACTGAATGAGAAAAAAGGATTACCATTTATCTCATACTTTAGTTAGGTTACTTTATACTATAATACTCCTTATATAAGTGGGTCAGGATGATATAGTTCAAACTATTTACGATCCATAAAAATAATTATAGTTAATATTCAAATAATCACATTGGAGATTAAATGTTGATGTTAATCGAGTTTTAATATTCACTTTCGCAATTGGTGCGCAATGGTCAAAAAAAAAAGCCCTTTTCAGGGCTTTGGAATCAATTCTTATAAGCTAGAGCTTGTTCTGGATTCATAGGTTCCGGAACATAATTGTCGATAGGTTTTATTGACTGCAAATATTTGAATATCGCTATCAAGTCTTCATCCGGGAGATCTTTCAAATTCTCCCAAGGCATTGGTGGCATTAAAGGTCTGGCCGTTTCCATACCCAAATGTCTACCTGTACGCATGGTGGCAATGAACGTTTCAGGAGTCCAGCCTTTAAGACCTGTCCCATGAGGGGTCAAATTTTTAGAAAAAGTCATTCCCCACATTCCGACAGCTGCAGTAAAGTGTTCATTAAAGTACGTCCAGTGACCAGGTTTGAACACAGTTTCATCAATTTTTGGTAGCGGTGAACCATTAGGATGTCCGGATAAAAGCCTAGACTCATCCAGGTGCATTCCTCCTGTTTCGGTAAATACTTTTGGTGTGTGACAATCATGACATGCTCCTAACGAAACCAGCTGTTTTCCTCTGGCAATTACCTGCCCTTCTGTAAATACAACAGGTTTACTTTCCTCTTTCTGTACACAGCCAACCACTATGGCAAGCATTAGTACTAAATAAAAATTTCTCATCGTAATAATCAGGATTTTAGTTGAGTTATAGCAAATCCCAAACTCCACTACCCAAGTTTTATACCAATCTGATTACTTTGAACGATGAAATTTTTTAATCAAATCCAGCAGCGTAGCTAATCCAAGCCTCCTGTTTCAACTCTGATCAGTTTTTATAGGAGCTTATCATAGCGTCTGCTAACTTTGTTGCCACAACAACTTTTACTATGGCGAACGACACATCTAAATTTCATTATGGTGAAGATCACCTGACGGTAGGAATAGCACTTGCTATTGCCAGGCAAGAAGTAAAAGGGGTCTTGTCATCTTCAGCTCGAGAAGCCATTAAAAGAAGTGCGGCGCATGTAAAAACCATTGCCAACGGTGATAAGGCTGTTTATGGTATAAACACCGGCTTTGGTCCGCTTTGCACCACCCAGATTTCAAAAGAAGAAACAAGTACACTTCAAAAAAATCTGTTGATGAGTCATGCTGTCGGGTTAGGTGATCCGATTGCTGATGAAATAGCCAAACTGATGTTGATTCTCAAAGTTCATGCCTTAGCAAAAGGGTACTCAGGCGTTCAGGAATCAACCATCGATCGAATTATCTTCCACATTGATAATGACATTATACCACTGGTACCTGAGCAGGGCTCAGTGGGCGCATCCGGAGATTTAGCTCCATTATCACATTTGTTCCTACCACTCATTGGTCTTGGGAAAGTCAAAGTAAAAGGCACCATCATTCGAACAGAGGAATTGATGCAAAAAGAAAACCTTAGTCCAATCATTCTCGGAGCAAAAGAAGGACTTGGTCTAATAAATGGAACGCAGTTCATTGCAGCGCATGGAGTTAAAATTGTAGAAAAAATACAAAACGTGCTCGTTCATGCTGATATCTCAGGAGCTATGATGATAGAAGGGTTGCTGGCCTCTGTAAAACCTTTTTCACCGGAACTTCACGAAGTAAGGGCATATAAAGGAAGCAGGCATGTAGCAGCATTTATTAGAAATCTCCTTGATGGATCTGAAGTGGTTCACTCCCATGCTAACTGTGCCAGAGTTCAGGACCCTTACTCCCTCCGATGCATGCCTCAGGTACACGGAGCTTCCAGAAATGCCTGGTTGCATGTAAAAGAAATGCTGGAGATTGAGATTAACTCCGTCACAGACAACCCAATCGTTTTTAGCGAAGACCATACCATTAGTGGTGGTAATTTCCATGGTCAACCTATGGCTTTACCAATTGATTACGCCTGTCTTGCTGCCGCTGAGCTTGGCAATATCTCCGATCGAAGAATCTACCTTTCACTGGAAGGTGATACACCGGGCGTTCCAAAACTGCTATTGAAAGAGACTGGTACTAATTCCGGCTTTATGATTCCTCAATACACAACGGCTGCCTTAGTGAGTGAAAACAAAGGGATGTGCTTTCCTGCAAGCGCTGATAGCATTCCTACTTCGCTAGGTCAAGAAGATCATGTGAGTATGGGCTCTATTGGTGGACGCAAAGCACTGAAAGTGGTGGAGAATGTGGAGAAAATTATTGGTGTAGAGATTTTTTGTGCAGCACAGGCGTTGGATTTTCATCGTCCATTGAAATCCAGCAAGATCATGGAGGCTATTCACAACCATGTTCGCTCAAAAATTGATCACATTACCAGGGATGGTATAATGAATGAAACAATGGAAACTGCCATTGAAATGGTGAAGAACAAAGAGCTAATCGCTGTGGCACGAGAAGCAGCGAAAAAGCATTCTTTATCCATTGAAACAGATTTTAGTTCAGATTTTGATCAATTCTAAAATTCAACCACAAAGTACACGAAGAAGGCACCAAGAACACAGAGAATGACCGAAAATCAATTAGCAAATAAAGTAATAGGAATTGCTATTGAAGTACATAAAGCGCTTGGACCTGGACTTTTAGAAAGTGCCTATAAAGAATGCCTTTGCTATAAGCTTATTAGTGAAGGACTCTTTGTAGAAAAAGAAAAACCTATGCCTTTAGAATACGAAAAGGTGAGACTTGATTGTGGATATCGGATCGATCTTCTGGTAGAAAGAAAATTAGTAATTGAACTTAAAAGTGTTGAGGTATTAAATGATGTACATATGGCTCAAACACTAACCTATATGAAGCTTGGTGATTATAAACTTGGTTTACTCATTAATTTTAATGTTTCACTTTTAGAAAACGGTATAAAAAGAATTATCCATGGCTCTTTGTGACCTTAGTGAAGTTCTTTGCGGCCTTTGTGGTTAAAAAAATGACATTTCAAGAACAAATACTTCAAGGAATCCCGGATAGCTTACCAGCTAAGAAACCTTTGAAAGAAGGGGTAAATAGAGCACCTAAAAGAAAGGATATCCTATCAGCAGAAGAGAAGAAACTAGCAGTGAGAAATGCCCTGCGCTACTTCCCTCCTTCATGGCATAAGGAGCTGGCTCAGGAATTTGCTGCTGAGCTTAATGATTTTGGCAGAATCTATATGTACAGATTCATGCCGGAGTATGAGATGCATGCCCGCCCTATCCAGGATTACCCGGCTAGATCCCAACAAGCAGCTGCTATTATGCTGATGATTCAAAACAACCTGGATCCGGCTGTAGCTCAGCATCCTGAAGAACTCATCACCTATGGGGGTAATGGAGCTGTTTTTCAAAACTGGGCGCAATATCTGCTCACCATGCAGTATTTGGCTACAATGACCGATGAGCAAACCTTGCACATGTATTCAGGTCACCCGATGGGCCTCTTCCCATCCCACAAGGATGCTCCACGAGTGGTTGTCACCAATGGTATGATGATCCCCAACTATTCACAACCCGACGATTGGGAAAAGTTTAATGCATTAGGTGTCACACAATACGGTCAAATGACAGCCGGATCATACATGTATATCGGCCCACAAGGAATCGTTCATGGGACCACTATCACTGTCATGAACGCATTCAGAAAGAAATTAGGTGCCGGACAATCACCTGCTGGCAAGATTTTTCTTACAGCTGGACTGGGTGGAATGAGTGGTGCACAACCTAAAGCAGGCAATATTGCCGGATGCATCACGGTATGTGCAGAAGTAAACCCTAATGCTGCGAATAAAAGGCACGAACAAGGCTGGGTAGACGAAATCATCAGTGATTTATCAGAACTGGTATCACGTGTCAAAAAAGCCAAGAAAGGCTTGGAAGTGGTATCTATCGCATTTGTTGGGAACGTGGTGGATGTATGGGAACGCTTTTATGAAGAAAATATCCTCGTAGAACTAGGGTCTGACCAAACTTCCTTACACAACCCATGGTCGGGAGGATACTATCCGGCAGGGCTAGGATTTGAGGAAGCAAATGATATGATCCGACATCAGCCTGAAGCTTTCAAAGAAAAAGTACAGGAATCGCTTAGAAGGCATTCTGCAGCAGTAAACAAACATGCAGAAAAAGGTACCTACTTCTTTGACTATGGTAATGCTTTTCTTCTTGAAGCGTCTCGTGCGGGAGGTAAAGTGATGGCTGAAAATGGAATTGATTTTAGGTATCCATCATACGTTCAGGATATACTGGGACCTATGTGTTTCGATTACGGGTTTGGTCCGTTCAGATGGGTATGTACGTCCGGAAAAGCGGAAGATCTAAGAAAGTCTGACCAGCTGGCTGTTAAAGTAATGCAGGAAATCAAAGCTCAGTCTCCGCCAGAAATCCAGCAGCAGATGCAGGATAATATTCGATGGATTGAAGAAGCCGAAAAGAATCGATTAGTAGTAGGATCGCAAGCAAGGATACTATATGCGGACGCAGAAGGTCGCTCTAAAATTGCCGAAGCATTCAACAATGCTATCAAATCAGGAGATATATCTGCTCCTATTGTACTGGGTCGCGATCATCATGATGTGAGTGGAACTGATTCTCCTTACAGAGAAACCAGTAATATTTACGATGGAAGTAGATATACGGCTGATATGGCCATTCAAAATGTAATAGGTGATAGTTTCCGAGGAGCTACCTGGGTCTCCATTCACAATGGTGGTGGTGTTGGATGGGGAGAAGTAATCAATGGTGGTTTTGGGATGCTGCTGGATGGATCTGATGAAGCAGATAGAAGATTGAAGTCCATGCTCTTCTACGATGTGAATAATGGCATTGCCAGAAGAAGTTGGGCGAGAAACGATGAGGCTTTATTTGCAATAAAACGCGAAATGGAGCGAACGCCGGAATTAAAAGTGACGCTTCCCAATATGGTGGACGATCAGATCATCGACAGGTTGAATTAGTCAATGACGTGCGGTTCTGACTCCCAGTTTCCGAAAATCCAGTTTCCGTGTAACGTGGTATCGCTTGCCGCAAAGAATTCTTCTACAGCACTCATAAGGTCATACCTCGAGAGCTTGTGGTTTTGGGTCTTGTCCA
The DNA here is from genome assembly GCF_040220215.1 of Ekhidna sp. GTDB lineage: Bacteria > Bacteroidota > Bacteroidia > Cytophagales > Cyclobacteriaceae > Ekhidna. The sequence goes on along the minus strand of NZ_JAVJTR010000020.1, from coordinate 233,283 downwards.
GCAAGCTGAATGCTTTATCACAATAGGCGCGATCTATCCCAAATATGTCGTAAAAGTCTTCATATTCTTTTTTCGAAATGAATCCATCTCGATTCTGATCGAAGAAATCAAACATGAAGTTGAAAATCAGTTCTTTATAATCATCCAGAGTATCTTCGTCTCCTGACAGAATCACTTTCTTAAGAAAGAAATCTACCCACTCTTCTTCTGTTACCTGATTAAATGCAAATGGTTTAATATCCTTGACTAGTGAGTTAAAAAGTTTTACTGCCTTATCCGTAATACGCTTATGCTCTTTGCTTCCAGGCTCATAATTAAGCGTTACACGGACTTTCTCTACCATTTCGGTAAAGTCATCCATTTGAAGACAGCCATTACTGTTGAGGTCTAAGATTCTGAAAAAGTACCCAAGCTTTTTACGCTGAAAATCTGCCGACATGATTGATTAGGTTTGACGCGCAAAAGTAGGAAAGTTCAAACGAATATTCAGACAACCCGTTTTTCGATGTAATCTGAATTGAAAATACTCAAAGCACCCATGTATTTCAACCGGAAAGAAACCAGGTCTCCTACTTTATACTTTTCACTTGATTCACCTAAATCAACAATTAGCATATCCGAACTTGCTCCAGTAATTTCAATGGAATCATCGTCAGGAATTAGGAAGTCTTCCGAAACATCAAGCAACCCAATGTCCAGAATAGCCCTGTAGGAAGTCTTGCCATAATCATCTTCATTTATTTCAAACATTTCCCCGGAAGGATTAGCCTCCATATAACCTGTGGGTACTTTAGGTTTTTCTGTGATCTCAATAATTTCCGAATGCAGCCTGAAAACATCACCCTCCATGCCTGGGACCACTTCCTGTGTAAATAAATCCAATCCAAAAAACAACGTTTCACCTATACGAAAATGATTAATTCCCTCCGGTATTTGCTTTCTAAAGATCAGTGGAATGACAACTGACGTGCCTCCCGTCACCCATGGTATCTTTCTATTGAACTTAGCTTCTATAAGCTGCTCATATAGAGAGAGTTGTATTAACTTATCTTCTGAAGGCATTACCCCATATAAACAATTCAGATTAGCTCCGATTCCAGTTACCTCTATGTTGGGAAGATTGAAAACAGATTCATAGAAGCCCATCAACTGATCACCCATCACTCCTTCTCTGAGATCTCCCAGCTCAATCATGATGATCACCTTGTGTTTTTTATCTTGTTTTACTGCTTCATCGGAAATCCACTTAATGGTTTTATATTCGGTATTAAAGCTTGCATCAGCATACTTTACCAATCTTTCAATACTTCTCTTTGCAGGTGGCTTGATGTACACGGTCTGCACTGAAGGATCCAGTTTCTTTATAGTCTCCAGATTGCTAATTCTGGAATCACAGATTTCCTTTGTTCCAAGATCGATAACCTCTTTGAGGTATTTTTCATTACCGCATAATAGCTTTGAAACCACAGCCCAGGCTATGTCATTTTCCTTAAAAATGTCATCAAGGAATTTATAATTCTTCTTCAGCTTGTCTTTGTATAATTCTACGTATGCCATGCCTAGTTTATTATTCGCGGTATTTTGGTTGGTAAACGGGTGAGTAATTCATAATTAAGCTGATCACTCAATTCTCCGAAAGAAGCAACACTTATGTCTACATCCCCACTCTTTCCTATTAAAGTTACTTCATCTCCCTTTTTCACATCATCTATTTCCGAAACATCTATGACCATGTTGTTCATATTCACCATCCCAATAACAGATGTTCGGAAACCTTTGATGAGCGCTCGTCCGGTATTACTCAATGATCGGCTGAACCCATGTGAGTACCCTATCGGCACAATAGCAATCTTCATGTCTCTCTGAGCAAGAAATGTGGTCCCATACCCTACAAATTCACCCATTTCCACCTTTTTAACACTCATTACGCTACTCTTCCAGGTTATCAATCGCCTTAAAGGTTCAGTTTTATCCTCCTTACCCTTCAGGTATTCAATAAATATTTCTCTGCTTGGCCAAAACCCATATTGAAGAATTCCGATTCGCACCATGTCTTCGTGCATATCCGGAAGACGAATAGCAGCCGCTGAACAGCAAGTGTGCCTGATTTTGGCTTTTATGCCATTTTCTGCTAATTGATTAGCCATTTCATTGAATTTCTTCTTTTGATCCTCTACCCGTAAGTAGTTGGCAATGCTTTCAGCTCCAGCATAGTGTGTGCACAAACCTTCGATTTCAAGTTCATTAGTATTTTCATGGATAAGAGGAATTAGCCTCGTTACCTCTTCTTCATCAAACCCGGTTCGATTCATTCCGGTTTCAAGCTCAATATGAATTTTGGCTTTTTTATTAGCGGCTTTTGCTGCTTTTGCTGCAGCTCTGACCCGGTCAAACTCAAAAACAAAAAAGGAAATTCCTTCTTTAATAGCCCATGAAATATCCTCATTTGCGATGTACCCCATGATCATAATTTCTGTGTCAGGATTGGTACGTGCTTTCAGTACTTCTTCAGCTTCATCTGAGCTATTCACAGAAAAGTGATCAATCCCCATAGACTCTGCCATAGGTATGAAATCTGTAATTCCATGCCCATAGGCATTACCCTTAACAACTGAAGATATACGTGTTCCATCTTTAATGACAGATCTTAGAAAACGTATGTTATTTTCATAGGCTTGCCGGCTTAATTCAATATATGAAGCACTAGTCATTGATTGCTTTTTCAACTATATGTGTGAACATTTTGATTCCAGTCACTGTGATTTCATCCGGAAAATCATAATCAGGATTGTGAAGGGCAGGACAATCTTCTCCGGAACCAATTCCGAACATCGCTCCGGGAAATTTTTGAGTGAACAACCCAAAATCTTCCCCCCACTTAAATGGTCGTTCACGTTCCTCCTTACTAAAACCTAACTCCTCGATCACTTTATCAATGAGTTGAACAGCCTTAGGATCATTTCTGTTCGATGCAAACTCTTCAGTCCAACTGATTTCACTTTTTAAATCGTGTTTTACCAATATTTCGTCCACTCTCTTCAGCACCGTTTCTGTCAGCGGGTTCATGGTCTCCCGGTTCCATGTCCGGAGAGTATAATGCACTTCTCCATGACCTGCTGATACTCCGTAAGACAACTCTCCCATGTGAATATAAATTGGGGTTATCAGTGCAAAATCATCGCGATTGAAATCAGGCTGGCTAACATCCTTAAACATTTGAATCAGCTCAGAGATAGCTAAAGCAGGGTTCAAGCCTGATTCCGGCTCAGCAGCATGGGAAGTTTTACCATCCAGTTTAATGATGATACTTTTTGCTGCTGCGGTGAAGTTTCCCTCCTTGATTACAATCTGATGAAGTGGGTATCCTGGAAGGTTATGTAAGGCATAAACCAAATCTGGTTCATAGTTAAACTGACCATCAGCTAAAATAGCTTTTGCCCCTTCTCCATTTTCTTCCGCAGGCTGAAATACAAGTATCACCTTTCCTTTAGCTAATGGATTTTTCTGGAAATATTGAGCTACTCCACACATTATAGCTGTATGCCCATCATGACCGCACTTATGGGAAACTCCCTCATTTCTAGACTTGTAGTCAAAATCATTTATCTCTTGAATAGCCAGCGCATCATGGTCGGACCGCAACATGATCGTCTTACCTTCATTTCCTGAATCGAAAACCACGAATACACCTGTGCCCCCGATCTTCTTCCCCTCAACACCTTTGCTGGCTAAGAATTCGATGATTCGACGTTGCGTTTCTGATTCCTTCTGGGAAACCTCAGGATAGGTATGTAGTTCTTTTCTAAATGCGATTAGGTCTTTTATTGTGGTCTCTTCCATCGCATCTCAAGATATTTATTAGTGAAACCTAATTTTTCATAAAGCTTTTTGGCAGGATTTTCCGGTTCAACATGAAGCGCGATATCGCCTTCCGTTTCCTTAAAAGCGCGCTCGATAAGCTGACCACCAATGCCTTTGCCTCTGTACTCAGAATGTGTAGCGATGTAAACCAGGATGTTTTCCGGTATGTAACCCGCCATTCCGGTCTTATTGATTATTGTTGCTCCTACGATGGTGTCGCCATCCCAGGCTGAAATAATTAGCCCTCCGGGATGCTTACCAGCATTTAGAGCGTATTCAATGCAATTTCTAATGTCTTCTTTAGGATCACCAAATTCATCCAGAAACCGGTGCAAAAAGCTTACAATTTCTTCTTTCTCGTAGAGCCCTACTGTCTGAGCAGGGAAGTATTTCTTTAAGGTTATATTCATTTTGATTTATTGTTAATGATTAATCCTAAACTGATAAACACAAACGCGGCAGTAATTATTCCATAAAGGTTAGGATCAAGCCCGAACCACTTTATTTCCAGCAATGTCAAAGAGGTGGTCATAAGTCCTCCTGAAATCATCGCGACAAAAGCACCGAGCTTGTTTGATTTCTTCCAATAAAAAGCACCAACGATAGGAACAAACAGGCCGGAAACCATAAACGCATATGAAAATAGCATAGCTTCCAGCACATTTTCAAGCGATAAAGCAATTATCAACGAAATAACTCCGAGCACCAATGTGGCTAGCTGTGACGCTCTCAATGATTTCTTGTCCATATCTGCCTCCCCTCCGTCCTTGAACCTGAGGATGTCTGTCAAAAAAGAACCTGAAGAGGCCATGAGACAGCTATCAGCAGTAGACATCACTGCGGAAAAATAAGCCGCCAAAACCAGTCCCATCAAGCCATGAGGGAGTACTGTTCTAAGCAGTACTGGTAAACCAAGCTCCGGATCCATATCCGCAGTTGCTACAAAACCTACGGCTTCAAAGAGGCCTTGCTCATATGCTACTCTACCAAATAGCCCAAGAATAACCCCCAGGAACGCCATCAACGGCCATTCAAATAGACCCGCAATGAACCATGCTTTCTTCGCTTGCTTTTCACCTCGACTAGCAAAAATTCGCTGGTACAGTGTCATACCGACAAACCAGATTGGGATAATCGTGACTGACCAGTTAACCAAATCCTTCCAGGTAAGGTTGGTTAGTGTTAAGTAATCTTTATTCAGGATGGAATTTACTGCTTCCCATCCTCCAATAGCTTCAAATGCGAAAGGAATACCTGCGAAGAGAAGTCCGGACATCAGAATGATCCACTGGAACGTATCTGTGTAAATCACTGCTTTTAAGCCACCTAGAATGGTATATCCTATAGCCACAATACCCATTACAAGTACGGCATGTGTAAATGAAAAGTCTACGAAAGTGCCGGAAGCCAGTTTTGCTCCTGCAATTATTTGAGAACTTGTAAAGCCCAAATAACCGATAGTGGTAATGACACCTGCCAGAATAGCTACCCGTTTTCCATAGAAGAATTCAAAAATCTGGGGCAATGTGGTGAGCTTTTTAATTCCTGGAAGCTGGTAAACCTTCGGTATTAGTAGCGCAGCTGCCATCCAGGCACCAATCAGCCCTGTAAAAAGCAACCATGATCCTGAAAGTCCCATTGTAAATCCAAGGCCTCCCAAACCGATGGAAAAGCCACCTCCTACATCTGTAGCGACAACAGAAAGACCAATATGCCAGCTGGAAACGTTCCTGCCAGCTACATAATAATCATCACTGGTTTTGTTTTTTCGGTAGAAATAAAGTCCGACGAGGAAAACCAAAACAACGTAAATAGCAAAAATTGCTATATCAAGAATCACAGACCACTCCTTTCTTCTAGGAGATGTGGAAATAGGTATTTTGCGGTCTTTTGGTCTTTTAAAAAGAAGATAACTTCTTGTTCCTTTGGTTTAAGTGAGATGCAAAGGTAAAACATCCGCCTCCTTCATAAAAGTTTTACGGATATTATCGCCTGTTAAATAAATTGTGCTGAGATTTATGCATATGAAATTCAGACATGCATTCATCGTCCTTGGTCTCATTACATTAGTTAATTCATGCGCTCCGCTAAGTAAAAGTCAGGTTAAGGCATCTCATAATTACTTTGAAGCAGTTGCAAACTACCCGCGGTACTACCGGGAGCTAAATACAACTGTTGCTGATCTTAATTTGGAAGCGCAGAATTTGGAAAGTTCCTTGCATACTTCCGATTCACTCCGAGTAGCAACCATTATTCAATCCATCAACGAGTATCAGCGGTCAATGAAAATTCCTGATAGTATTTTAGTACATGTCAGGTACTTAGAGAAATATGTTCAAGATTACTACTCACTTATTCCAGATGGATTTAATATTTATCGCGCACTAAAAGGGACTACTGAAACAATTGGAGGAATTTTTGGTCTTGGGGGTGTAGTAAGTGGTATTTTACCAAACAGTGTGAACGGGCTTAACCCGACTAAAAAGAGGAAAATTCAAACGCATGTTTTGTCATCTGAAGAATCTCTAGTCGAATCACTCAGTAAACTAAGAAACTATATCAATGTTTTCTATTTGCCACTGCTTGAAAAAATTGATGACAAATCCATTGTAGACTTTGAAGATTTACTATCGAGCATCAACGATAAAACGCCTCCTCTAGAATATTATACAAAACACAATCGCATGCTTACATTGTTTTACCAACGTTTGTATGCAACCATGAGTTTAGTAAGACAACTATCCCGTGCAATTGACACTTACATGAAAGTAGAAAAACAATTAACCGACAGTTTTCAGGAAAGGGGAAGATTGGAAATGGAAAGCACACATATTAATGCATTACTTAGTGAAATGCAGCGAATCAACTTTTTGGTGGTTGACTTGAACGACAGAAGGGATTCATTCAAATAAAAAGTCCGCACAAATATTAATGCGGACTTCATGATTCGTTTAATGATTTCTAATTCATAAAAAATCTACCTTTCCGCTACCCAAATTGTAAAAAGCGGAAACTATTTTAAGTTTTCCGTTATCAACCGCTCCACTAATAATTGCAGATCGATCATACAAATCTTTTGCTGACAATTCCGCATTTTTCTTCACCACAACATTCACATCTGAACTACCAGCCTGAGCCTTAGCAGGTTCTATTTGAGCAAGTAAATGGTTTAAATTATAGCCGTTATCGCCACCGGATAGTGCTGCTCCTACTGCCCCGCAGCTTTCATGACCCATAACAACTATAATCTCAGTACCCAGGTGGGCAACAGCGTATTCAATACTGGCAATTGTATCTGTATTAGCGATATTTCCTGCAACCCGCAAGACAAACAGCTCACCAAGGCCTGTATCAAATGTTAGTTCAGGTACTACACGGCTGTCCGCACAGCTTAGCACAATAGCCCATGGGGCTTGCCCACTTGTTAATTCTGATCTTCTTTGATCATTTTGCAATTCACCATTCAATTTATTAGAGACAAATCGCTCATTGCCTTCTTTAAGTCGTTGTAATACTTGATCTTGATTCATGTTCACAAATTATTTAATAACCGTTAATGTAAAATAATATAACTATTTCAATAATATTCGTTCTATTTGTATCGGGATTCATCACTAATTATTAATCTTCTCATAATAAAAAAAGTTGAATCCTAACCGCTTCGGCCCAACGAAGCGGTTTTTTTTTATCTTATTTTCCGTTCCCATTGATAACCTATCCTTTCTGATTGTATTTTTTTTACAATTTCCGCATCGCTAAATAATTCATTCTTGATTCCTTTAGATGTAAAATGCCAGTTACCACAATCATCACATTCATATACATTTATAGGTCCTTCTCCCGTTTTATAACTATTTCGGATATGATGCTGGATGAGTGCCTCTTCAGCCAGAGATTTATTATCAAAAGATCGTTTTCCCGTTGTGCAATTATTGTTCAATTTCTAATCCTTTCTTTTTCCAGTCTGAGAACCCTCCTGAATAATCATATATTTTTTTAAACCCTGCCTCTTTCATCATTTTAGCGGCTTTTCCACTTCTACCTCCACTCGCGCAATGAATAATAACCGGTTCATTTAACTTTTGTTCCTTGATCTTATCCAAGAATCCACTTTGCATAAAATCCAAATGTATAACTCCCGGAATATGCCCATTCTCATATTCATTAGGGGTTCTGATATCTATGACTGTCACCCCCCTTCCTTTTAAAGAAATGAGCTTTTCAGCATTTATGATTTCAATTGGTTCCTGACTCACCGTCGAGCACCCAAGCAAAACAAATAAAAAATAAATGGTTCGTTTGATCGTCATATAAGTAATTATTGTATTGAACTATAACTCAAAAATCAGGTTTTATACGTAGAAAACGTTAAGCGACTAATACATATCTTAGCGCTGATTCAAATTACAATTTTTTGGATCGAATTTTGATTTAACCAGCTACTTAAGCATAAAATTATGAAAACCATTTTTTTAAGCTTCCTATTTCTTCTTTCAATATCCCTTTTTGGACAAGAGGAGCGTTTGGATGAAAAGATTGACGAGATAACCTATGATTGGGATCTTGAAGCTGACAAACTATCTACCTATGCAGGTCTACAGGAGCTTTGCTCTGATGAAGCATATCGTGTACAAATACTCAAATTATTGGATCAAATACACCATTATGATACTGTTTTGTACGGAATTTTGGTGAAGCTATCCCGAACAAGTGATGACCGGGAGATAAAAAAAACGCTCAAGGATATAAAGAAATTCGAAGAAGAATATGACACCCAAAGCTTTGTTCATTTTATGAATGAAGAGTGTAAGGCGATGCGTGACATTGAGCGACATGCGGAGGAAACTGCAAATGATGTTGGAATAAACTCCTACTCCGGGCAGGTTTATATATTAGAGACTGAATTGTATAAATATGTGAAGCATGTAACAGCCCGAGTGGATAAAATTAGGCTACATGTGCATCACCTGAGCAAGCATTACAACTAACTCAGTTTTTCAGCAAACACTTTTTTAAACTTTTCTACTTTTGGGGCAACTACAAAAGCACAGTAAGGCTGGCTTGAGTTGTCGTTGTAGTAATTATCATGATCTGTTTCTGCCGGATAGAAATTATCATTTAATGCAGAAATCTCCGTCACAATTGGATCTGACCATATTTCAGCCTGTGTGAGCTTGAACTTATAAGCTTCTGCCAGTTCTTTTTGACTTTCATTGTGATAAAAAATAGCAGATCGATATTGTGTGCCTACATCATTTCCCTGCCTGTTTAATGTGGTGGGATCATGTGTTTTCCAAAATACTTCCAAAAGCTCTTCATAGGAAATGACATTAGGGTCATATTCAACCTGGATGACCTCAGCATGACCGGTTTTGCCAGAACATACTTCTTTATATGTTGGGTTTTTAGTGGTTCCACCAGCATAGCCTGATTTCACATTAGACACCCCTTTCAGGCGCTGAAACATAGCTTCAGTGCACCAGAAACACCCAGATCCAAAAGTAGCTTTTTCCATATTTCACATTAATAAGTTGGCAAATCTAACTTCTTGTTCAATCATTTAGTTCCTATGTCCATGCACTAATTTCGAATTGTTAATTTAGTCGTCTAATCAATTGAAATGGAATATTATATCATCATCGCAGCTTCTCTGATCATCATCCTTTCTTATCTCTTTAACCACATTTCAGAAAAATCCAATATTCCATCTGTTCTGTTGCTTATTTTTCTTGGAATAGCAAGTAGGGAGATCATTGGGTTGGCCGGAATCGAAAAGGAACAAATACTTGAAATATTCGCCCGGATTAGGATACTGGAAGTGCTGGGAACGTTAGGATTAATCTTGATCGTACTTGAAGCAGCACTGGAACTCAAAATAGCCAAAGATAAGCTAAAGCTCATTTCTAAGTCATTCATTATTGCCATCTCCGGACTATTAATCTGCATGTTTGCAATTGCAGGGATTCTAATTGCCTCCTTTAACGATATGAATTGGATCACAGCCCTGATCTATGCAACCCCACTATCAATTTTAAGCAGTGCTATTGTCATCCCTTCGGTAACAAACCTTCATGAAAAGGCTGAGGAGTTTCACATTTACGAAAGCACGTTCTCCGATATTCTTGGGATTATGATCTTCTATTTTTTGATCGAATTGGGTAATTCCTCCAGTAGTGTAATGGTCATGGGAGACTTCACTTTTGGCCTTGTGGTCACCATCGTTACCTCCGTGATTCTTTCTTACGTGTTGATTTATGCATTCCAAAACCTAGAAACAAAAGTGAAACTGTTCCTGATGATCAGTGTCCTGTTCTTGCTCTTCAGTATTGGTAAATTGATGCACCTTTCTTCGCTGCTTATCATTTTGGTGTTCGGACTTATTCTTAATAACTATAAACTCTTTTTTATTGGAAAGCTTAAGAAATACCTACGTCCCCTGGCCATTGAAAACATTCGGGAATCATTCTTAATGATTACAATAGAATCGGCATTTGTAGTCAGAACCTTCTTTTTTGTGATTTTTGGCTTCTCAATAGCATTAACAGCACTTCTGGATGTGAAAGTTGCTATTGTAAGTGCTGCCATTCTTATCGTAATCTATGTTACCAGAATTGTTTCATTTCTCCCTCATAAACATGAGAATATCAAGCAGGCGATCACCATTGCTCCAAGAGGACTAATAACGCTTTTACTCTTTTATTCTATCCCTGAAGAATTCATTTTTGATGGATTTAAAAAGGGTATCCTGCTCTTCGTCATTATTGTAACCAGTCTGGTCATGACATCCGGATTAATGAAGAAGGACAAAAAAAAGGAAGCAGAAATTTCCGAAGTTGAATAACTTAGCTCTTTTAGCTCATAATCTATCCCAAATGAAGAAGCTTAACGCACTCGCTCAAAAAGGACAAATAAATGAGAATGCCGGAATCAGAGATTCTCACTCTGCCATCATCAATGCCGATATCGAAAAGGTTTGGGATATTCTTGTTGATATGGAAAACTGGCCTAAGTGGAACCCTGAAGTAAAAAAAGTAACCTTATTTGGTGAGTTGGCGGAAGGTGCCAAGTTTCAATGGGTTCAGGGAAGAACACACGGTAACTCAGAAATACAGCATGTGAAAAAGCCAACATCCCTTGCGTGGACGAGCAAGGCTAAGCTTGTGAAAAGAATTTATGTCTGGACTTTAGAGTCTGATGAAAATCAAACGATTGCCACAATCAGTGCCTCTTTTCAAGGCACCTTTGTTGTGCTGGTAGAAAACCACCAAAAAGTGTACAATGAACTCTTAAACTGGCTGGAATTGTTGAAGCAGGAAGCTGAAGAGAAGTAATTACTCCCCTTCAGTTTTTGGTTTTGTCATTTCACGAAGTTGCTGCTGAACTATTTGGAAACCGGGATGCATTTCCAGCACCTCAAGGTATTTTACTTTGGCGCCTTCTATATCTCCCTGATCTTCTAAAATCATAGCTTTCACCCGGTGTGCAGCCACTTTTAGCTTCACATCCTGTCCATTGCCATCCTCTGTCGGAAACCGAATGGTCCTTTCATCTGATTGAGGATCTCCTATAATAATATCAAGAGAAGTGTTAGACTCAGCGTATCTATCCAATTCTAATTGAAGGAACGAGACCTTATATAGTGTATTGATATCTCCATTCGCGAGGTATAATTTTTCGTAATAATTCAATGAACGACTTTTTGCCCCCAGCTTGTCTAAGCTTGTAGCTGCAATTTCCATCGCAAACTGATCCTGAGCATTGATTTGAAGTGCTTGCTGTGCGACTAAAACTGCCGAGGCATTCTGATTATACTGATAGTATAAATAAGCTAATGAATCATACAACGCAACATTCCCCGGGTTTTCTGCAAGGAGGCTGTACAGCGCGGTTCGCGCAACCACCGGATCATTAAACATCTTCGCAGTATTGAAGATAAAGGATTGTTTTCTTAGCTCCCACGGTATGGAATCACCAGGTGCCTTCTCCAGGCTTTGACCATTTAAAGTGAATCCGATTAAGAAAAGAGAGAAAACAATAAGTACTTTTTTCATAATGTCATATTCTAATAAGCGTGCAAACATAGTTATTTGTCTTTGGAGGCGGAAATGTATTTATCCTTAGCTATAAGCCCACGTTTTTTACCAATTTTTAACATTAATGCAAAGGCCTCCTTTTCATCATTCTTAATACGTCCATCCAGAATGGCATCTTTGATTTCATTCTTGATGTCTCCAATAACTCTGGAAGGTTTTATATCAAACACCTTCATAATTTTCTCCCCTGATACAGGCGGATGAAAATTCATCACATGATCTCTTTCCTCAACTTCCTTGATCCGTTTTTCAACCTTTTTAAAATTAGATTGATACTTCTTCACCTTTTCCGGATTCTTCGAGGTGACGTCCGCTTTGCAAAGCGTCATTAAATCTCCCACATCCTCTCCTGCTTCAAAAACCATACGCCTCACTGCAGAGTCTGTCACACGATCGTTTACAAGGGCAATAGGTCTTAAGTGCAGTTTCACCAGCTTTTGGACATACTTCATCCGATCATCGAGCGGAAGTTTAAGTTTCTTGAAAATTTTGGGTACCCACTTAGCTCCCAAATCCTCATGACCATGAAAGGTCCATCCCACCTTCTCATTGAATCGTTGAGTAGCCGGCTTGGCTATATCATGCAAAATAGCAGCCCATCGTAACCATAAGTCATCTGTCATCTCACAGATGTTATCCAGTACCTGAAGGGTATGATAAAAATTATCCTTATGCCCCATTCCATTGATTTTCTCAACGCCATGGAGGTCTGTCATTTCAGAGAAAATCAACTTTAACAACCCACAATGGAAAAGCAACTGAAAACCGTAAGATGGTTTGTCGGTTAATATGATTTTGTTGAGCTCGTCGGTAATACGTTCCTGTGAAATGATCGAGATACGATCAACATGATCTATGATACCCTGAAATGTATCAGGCTCTATATCAAAATGAAGCTGGGTTGCAAAACGAATAGCTCGCAACATGCGAAGGGGATCATCAGAAAATGTAATCCCTGGTTCAAGGGGAGTTCTTATCAGCATATTGCGCAGATCTTCTTTCCCATCAAATGGATCCAGCAATTCACCAAAAGTCTTTTCATTGAGGCTAAGCGCCATCGCATTGATGGTGAAGTCTCGCCTGTTTTGATCATCCTCGAGTGTTCCATCCTCAACAATCGGATTTCTGGAGTCTTTTCGATAAGACTCTTTCCTGGCACCTACAAATTCGTATTCAAACCCGTCGTGATGGACAGCCGCCGTTCCAAAATTTTTGAAAGTGGAAAGCTTCGCATCCTTTCCGAGTAATTCAGTTACCTTTTTAGCCAGTTCAATCCCACTACCAACACAAACAAAGTCAATATCCTTGGATGAACGCCGGAGCATCAAATCCCGTACATAACCACCAACCACATACACCTCTACTCCTGTTGCTTTTGCCGCCTGAGAAACAGTGGAAAATATGGGCAATGATTTTAAATGCTCTTCGTACTGATGCATGAAGCAAAGATAGTTTTCAATCAATCATTAAGGATTGGCAAGGGAGTCAAAAACGACTTCCTAAAAAAGAGCTCGAAATTAGAAAGGAAGGCATTGACATCATAAAAAATCATAAATAATCTAATCGAATGAAATAGATTTGTTTTCAATGAACTCAGAGGAAGTAAAAAAGAAAATTGAAGCTCTTACCGAGGAATTAAATCACCACAATTACCTCTATTATCAGAAATCAAAACCGGAAATAACTGATTATGAGTTTGATCAGAAACTGAAAGAGCTGGAACTACTGGAGCATAAATATCCGGAGCTTAAGCTTTCTCACTCACCAACCAGTCGTGTAGGTGGTGATATCACAAAGGAATTTGAAACAGTAGTTCACAAATACCCAATGCTTTCATTGGGTAACACATATTCAAAAGAAGAGCTTATCGATTTTGATGGGCGTGTAAAACGTGGGCTGGGTACAGATGATTATGAATATATCTGCGAGCTTAAATTCGATGGTGTTGCAATCAGCCTCAAATACGAAGACGGAATCCTTACTCGTGGGATTACACGCGGAGATGGAACAAAAGGGGATGACATTACGACTAATGTAAAGACTATTAGATCTATCCCGTTGAAAATTCGAGGGAATAATTATCCAAGCTCTTTTGAGGTTCGCGGAGAAGTATTCATGCCAAAACAACAATTCATCGAGTTGAACGAAGGTGTGAAAAAAGAAAATAAGCAGCGGGAAGTGGAAGGAAAAAGTCCTTTAACCCTTTACGCCAATGCACGAAACACAACTTCCGGAACATTGAAAATGCAGGATTCCAAAATTGTGGCTGATCGTAAGCTGGACTGCTACCTCTACTCCTACCTGGATGACTCAGATTCGTATGACACGCATGAGGCATCCCTGAAATTTCTAGAGGAAGTAGGATTCAATGTCTCTCGAACCTATAAGAAATGTGCAACCATAGATGAGGTCTTTGATTTTATCAATCACTGGGATCAGGAACGTCACAAGCTAGAAGTCGAAACAGATGGGATTGTCATAAAGGTCAATAGCATTGCGCAACAATCAGAACTTGGATTCACCGCTAAAAATCCCCGGTGGGCGATTTCTTACAAGTTCAAAGCAGAATCAGCCATTACCACCTTAAATGATATTGTGTATCAGGTTGGGCGAACAGGAGCAATCACTCCGGTAGCTGAGTTAGAGCCTGTTCTTCTGGCCGGCACCACAGTTAAGCGTGCTTCACTCCATAATGCCAATGAAATCGAACGATTGGACGTGCGAATTGGGGATAGCGTGAACGTGGAAAAAGGTGGTGAAATCATCCCGAAAATAACAAGCATAAACCTTGAAAGCAGGCCTTCAGATGCAAAGCAAATCTCCTACATCACTGTATGCCCTGAGTGTAGCACCCCATTGATCCGGAAGGAAGGTGAAGCACAACATTATTGCCCTAACAGAGATGGCTGCCCTCCACAAGTCCAGGGACGCATTGAACATTTCATCAGTAGAAATGCGATGAACATAGAATCTTTAGGGCCGAGAACTATTGCGGGGTTTCTAAAACGTAAACTTATCAATGATCTCAGTGATCTCTATACACTAACTTTTGATGACATCAACAATCTGCAGTTTGAGGAGGTAGATGAGTTAACCGGTGAAACAACCAAGCGGTCTATAAAGGAAAAATCAGCAAAAAATATTATTGCTTCCATTCAAAAATCGAAGGAAATTCCTTTCGAGCGTGTGCTTTTTGGATTAGGCATTCGTTATGTTGGGAAAACGGTTGCGGAAAAATTGGCTCAACATTTTGAATCGATTGATCGTCTAATGGATGCGTCTTTTGATGAAATTGTGAGTGTACATGAAATTGGAGAACGAATCGCTGAAAGTGTGGTTGAATATTTCAGAGATGAAGAAAGTCGGACTATGATTCACCGATTGCAAGAAGCCGGATTGTCTTTCCAAATAGAACGACAAGAAGGAGCAGGTGATCATTTTAAAGGACTTACATTTGTTGTGTCTGGAGTCTTTGATTCATTTGGGAGAGATGAGCTCAAAAACCTGATTAAGCAAAATGGAGGTAAGGTGGCGAGTAGCATATCTTCCAAAACCAATTACCTGGTGGCCGGTGAAAATATGGGGCCTGCCAAGAAAGAGAAAGCTGATTCGTTGGGAATAACCATCCTGAACGAGTCATCATTTAGAGAACTTTTACAACATGATTAAAAACCTCTTCCTTAAGCACAAAGGCAAACCGACCATTGCCGATAAGGAACATTGTACGTATGCGGAAGCATCTAATATTGGAATCCTTTACAACTCCAATGAATTCAATGCAGATACCATCGATAAGCTAGAAGAATTGCTGAAAAATGATGGGAAAGATGTGACGAAAATTGGGTTTGCGGACAAGCCCTCTGAAAATGTGCTGATCTTCAATAAAAAAGATATCTCCGGTACAGGAAGTATAAAAAAAGACAACCTTAATTTCTTTATCAATCAATCATTTGATTTTTTGATCTCACTGGATACCTCAGAGAATCTCAATTACAGGTATGTACTCGCAATAAGCAAGGCAATTTGTAAAATAGGATTTGAAACTGAGCAGTATAATGATTTGTTGCAGCTCTCACTAAAGATGGATGAAAGCAAGCCCAAATCGGTGGCCAATATTGTGAGATATCTGAAGATGATTTGACCTATCGTTATCCATTACGCTATTACAAAGACGAAGCGAAGCAATCTTAATTTGATGAGTAAGACTTAATCATGAGATCGCTTCGTTGCACTCGCGATGACGATAATAGTTACGAGAGAAGTATAATCAAAGCTATCTTCCTCTAACTAAGTAAGGCTTTGATCAAAAGATCACTTCGTTGCACTCATGATGAGGTCATATATTTTTACGTCATTGCGAGGGAGGTACAACCGAAGCAATCTTATAAACTATAGGAGTCTATCCCAATACTCAAGAAAAGCGAAGCAGGTTTTTGTTGGTTTATTAGATTGAAGTGTATCGAACCAATGGTAAATTTGTTCCCAATGAAAGCAGAACTGAAAGGAACAGGCGTGGCGCTGGCCACCCCAATGAATGCAGACTTTACGGTTGATTTTCAATCACTGGGGAAGCTACTGGATCATATCGTAGCGGGAAATGCAGACTATATCGTGGTGCAGGGAACCACTGGTGAGTCACCGGTATTCTCATGGGATGATAAGCTTGAAATTCTAAGCTTTGTGCTAAAGCACCTGAATGGCAAAAAACCAGTCGTGTTTGGGCTTGGTGGAAATAACACATTTGACCTGATTGAAAAGTCCAGGGATCTCAAAGAATTTGATTTAACTGCTATTCTTTCTGCAAGTCCTTATTACAACAAACCATCTCAGGAAGGCATTATCCGCCACTACCAAATGCTGGCAGATGCTTACCCTCATCCCATTATTCTTTATAATGTGCCCTCACGAACCGCATCGAATGTAGAAGCTGCAACAACGGTTGAACTAGCTAAACATCCCAACATCATCGCGATGAAGGAAGCTTCCGGTGACCTGGATCAATGCAAGGAAATTGCTATGAGCCGACCGGAAGGTTTTATGCTACTTTCCGGGGACGATTCGTTAGCCTATGACATCATTAAAATGGGTGGTGAAGGCGTTATCTCTGTGATTGGAAATATCATGCCGAGTGAATTCACTAATATGGTGAACGCCACCATAGCCGGAGATTATGAAAAAGCTGAACGGCTAAATCAAGAGCTGGAGATTGTGTATGAAATGCTCTCAGAAGAAGGAAATCCTTCTTCCCTCAAAGCTGGACTGGAAGCACTTGATATTTGCAAGCGAACGGTAAAACCCCCACTCTATGATGCATCTGATGTGCTAGTGGAGAAGTGGGTGAATTTTTTTAAAAGCTAGCCAAGAACTGAATTTATCTTTTTGATGTTTTAGTTGATTCTAATAACATCATGCTCATTGTTGATCAATGCCCCCCGCAGGAAACGCTCACCAGGTTGAGAAATAAGCCTGCCTCAGATCCGGAAATTAGCTGGCCTGATGTGCTGGTAAATGCCAACTATAAAACGCTGGAAAAGGAGATTGTCGAGAGTGCATTCACAATTTTCTCCGTAATTAATGAAGGGCATGTGCACGTAGAAACCAACCGAAAATCACTCCGATTTTGTGAAGACACCCTCTTCATAGTCAATCCCTATGAATCGTTTGAATATCGGATCCAAGAGCAGACTTCTCTTCACATGCTTAACGTACATCTTAGCCTGGACACTTATCAAGACATGATTAGCTCCATTATGCTGACAGATGAACTCTTACTGGATGATCCGCAGAAGCAATCTTCATTCACCTTTACCAACCATATTCACTTCAACCGCCCAGCATTCAGGAACAAACTACTGAGCTTCACGCGGAATTCATCTGAAGATTACCAGCTGCAATTGCTGGATATTCTTACTCATATCATCCGGAACGACCATCTGGCAGTCGAGCGTATTGCTTCTCACCGTGCAAATACACGTAAGGAACTCTTCAAACGAGTGGCTTTAGGCAAAGACATCATTTTCAGTCAATACAACGATCCAAATCTCTCCATCAATGAAATAAGTCGCGAGGCGTCCATGTCCAAGTTTCATTTCATTCGAGTGTTTAGAGATGCTTTTGGGTACACTCCACACAAGCTGATCCAGCAAATCAGGATTCGTAAAGCACTGGAATATATACGTGAAGGCTCCATGACTCATACAGACATAGCCTACAAAATAGGCTTGCAGGAAGTAAACTCATTGTATCCACTCATCAGAGAGCATCGTTACCAGTTGAATTAGCAATTTTGAATAGGATCTATCGTCAAAAGTGCCGATAGTTTTGCTTAAAAATTCAAAAAGACCATGAACATTCAATTGATCCGCAATGCGACGCTCAAAGTAACCTACGGAGGACAGACGTTCCTGATTGACCCCTACTTTGCACCAGCCTTCAGTCAGATGTCTTTTGGAGGTAAAACCAAAAACCCAGTAGTTGATTTGCCATTTTCAATCGAACAAATACTTGAGAATGTTGATGCGGTTATTATTTCTCATCTGCATCCGGATCACTTCGATGAAGCAGCACAAAAGGTGTTGCCAAAAGATACCAAGATCTATTGTCAGCCTTCTGATGCACGGTTCATTCAGGAGATGGGATTCAGTCAGGTCATCTCTGTTGACAAGCAGGTGGAAATTGGGAATATTACACTAACACGCACCGCCTGTCAACATGGATCCGGTGAAATCCTCTCACTGATGGGTGACGTCTCCGGCTTTGTGTTTCAACACTCGAGAGAAGACACCCTCTACTGGTGTGGGGATACCATCTGGTGCGTTGATGTGATGCAAACCATTGATCAATTCGACCCAAAAGTCATTGTCTGCCATGGAGGTGGCAATCGATTTTACAGTGTACATCCTGTGTTTGCACCTGCATTTACCTCTGATAGTGAGGTACTCGTAATGGACGAACAAGAGGTAATCATACTTAGTGAATATGCACCAGAAAGTCTGGTGATAGCCACGCATATCGGTGCACTGGATCACGAGACAGTAACCCGACATGATTTAAGGGAATTAGCCAAACAGCGGGGTATCGGTGATCGTTTACTGGTACCTGAAGATGGAAAGAAATTCATTTTTGAAACACTAATTCAATGACAATAGAACACCACACAACAGAAGCCGGACTGCAATTGCCGGCACCATCAACCCCGGGGGGAAACTATTCTTCCTTTAATATCAGAGGGAATACAGCTTACATCGCCATTCAGTTTCCCATAAAGGACGAAACCTTTCTATTTCAAGGACGCCTTGGCGATACGCTCAATGCTCAGGATGGGTATGATGCTTTGCAACTTTGTGCCATGAATGTCTTGGCTCAGATGAATAAGTACTTGTCTTTTAGCCAGTTGGAGGGAATGAATCACCTGGATATCTATTACCAAAGCATCAACCATTGGGATGAAGGACCATATGTTGCGAACGGTGCTTCAAACCTGTTTGTGGAAGTGCTTAAGGAAAAAGGTGAACACACCCGATCCATTCTGGGAGTTCATTCCTTACCACGTAATTTTTCCGTAGGGTTAACTGCAACTGCCACAATCAAGAAAAAGCCGTATTGGTTTTCATTTAACTAACTCATTCAACTATGAATACTACATCGCAATCTAAAAATAAGGCGGAGAAACTCGTATTGGAGTTTCTTGGCAGGGTCTGGGGACCTACTCATGAACTTAATGCCATCGATGAATTGATGACGGAAGATTACACAATCACTACAGGAGGAAAAGTAATCAAAGGACGAGCGAATTTTAAAGCCTGGGTTACTGAATTTCCAAACCAAACTCAGGGATGCAAGCACCATTAGTCAGGATATCTTCTCCAATCCATCTGAAAACCTGGTCGTTTCTCGTTGGGTTTGCTCCGGCAATAACAACGGCATTTTCGGGCTACCGGGCAATGGGGAGTCTGTGAGCTTTACAGGTATTGCCATCTGGGAAGTTCGGGGGAATCAGTTAAGCCAATGCTGGGTGGAGCGGAGTGCTTTTGAGCTATATCAGCAACTGACTAATTGACTTAAATGGAAAATTTGAGTAGCATTTGGTGGGAAAGCGGGCGAATACTTCTCACCCGATTAAGTGGTGAAGTAACCATTCGGGACATTGAACATTGGGAAAGATCACTTATCGAAGCTTATAATCAAATCAATGACCATGAGATTTTTAAGATTTTCATCAACCTGTTTGGATTTAAAGCGATAGATCTTGAAGCACATAAACGATACCGATCAACCATACCATTGGTTTTGTCAAAATATGGATGGCGCGTTGGGTATCCGGATATGTTTGAAGAAGCTAATAACCTGAAACTATCAACAATTAGAGGCATTCGATGTGTGGGCGCTGCACATATTCATCAGGATGCTTCAAAAATTGAAAAATACCAGGAGTTATATGCTCACAACCGTGAACAGTACTTTACTGATCCGGACAAAGGCTATGCCTGGATTGAAGAATTATCTTTAGGTGGTTGACCGTTCGGGGGTGAATCTCACCCCTGGACATTTCCGTATAAAACTCAATTTTTATCTTCAGCATTGAAATGGACTTGGCTGCTGATTTTTCTGCCATTGGGTTTGGCAGGACAGCAAATAACAGATTTTTGGAGGCCGATAGAAGGGCCACCTCACGATCAGGCTACTTACTTTACAATTACGGTTGACGAACAGGATCAACTTTATGTGGGTACTGATAAAGGTTTATTTATCACTTCTGATTTAGGACACTCCTGGAAAGAAATTCTCTCTGCTGATTTTCCTATTATTAGGATCGTAACTTCAGGCGATTATTTCTATGCAATTACTTTAGATCGGAATATTTACATATCACCTGATAAAGGCAACAGCTGGCATTGGAGCTTATTCAATCCGGAATCTGAGATTACAGACTTTATTGTCCTACCTGACAAATCATTACTGCTAAGCACTGGTCATATTGAAGTTCAAAATGATGTGGGATATTTTAGGGGTAATGGACTCTATAAAAGCATTGATCATGGTGAATCCTGGTTCAAATTGGATATTGGACTCACTAAGAACCATTACATAGCTCACCTGGCTCAGGATAGTAAAGGAAGAATTTATGCTTCGATCAATGAATACAACTCAAAAGATGGAGCCATTCTATATTCTCAGGATCAGGGAAAAAACTGGTCCAAACTACCTCCTGTATCATTTAACTGGGGCCAAAATAATATTGGGTCTACAGAAATTGTTCAGATTTCCAGTATGGCTATAGACCAACGAGATAATTTGGTGATTGGCATGCTCGGGGCAACAGGCACTGTTGCTACTTCTGTAAATCTAAAAAACAGTTTTCAAGGTGCTTTAGATGGCACTGAATGGCAGCACATACGCATGGTTCCTTTTGGATATGATTGGTTTTATCTGGAAGCACACCAGCTATTTTTTCCTTCAAATGGCAGTGTCTTTGCATCCAGAATAGGTCAATCTTTTAACCTTTCGGGTATTTTTCACAATTCAGGACATGAACAAGCTGAATTTGAAAAGCGGCAGATTGATCCTGTCTTTCTTGGTGAAATACCCAATTTCACTCATTGCACATTTGCCGAAACCTCAAACAATCGGGTTTTTGTAGTGCAAGAGTTAGATAATGTCATTTATTATACAGACCTGGAAGAGGTTCCGTTAGGTAATGGTGAAGATGGAAAATCCAGATTCACGATATTTCCAAACCCATTCCGTGATTCCTTTCATATTGAGTTAAACGAGACCATAGCAACAGCAGAGGTGAAATTGTATGATCTGGAAGGATCTCTTCTTTATGCCGGTGAAGCAATCAATACAGATCTTATTGAAATCAGGACGGAAATTAAGTCAGGGATGTATTTAGTGCGCATTTCAGTTGATGGAATAACATACAATATGAAGGTGATCAAATTGTAATTTGGTGGCCTGAAACAAAAAAAGGGAGCCATTTGGCTCCCAGTTTCTTTATCGGCTCGATTAGTAATCGATTATCCTTTGTTCTTGATGTCTTGAACTTCTAGTCTGATTTCTTGAGCAAGGTTCTTCATATCTTGCATACCTTTTCTTACTCGAGTACCGGCGGCATTATTTTTCTTATCGTAGAACTTTTCGAAATCTGCTTCTAGAGATTCAACCATTGACTTTAGTTGTTCAAATCTTTTCATGTTATAAGGTAATTAAGGTTATCGATAAATTTTTAAAGTTGAGGCAATATAGCCCAAAATCGTAAATAAACAGATTTTTTGGAAGAAATATTAAGATTTTGCGATCATGGCTCCTTCCACTCCAGCTTCTCTGTAAACTCCATTATCCAGTTTTTTCTTAATAGCTTCAAAAGCATTTAATGTTTCCTCCACATCTTCCAGCGTATGCATGGCTGTCGGAATTATTCTTAAAATAAGCATCCCCTTTGGAATAACTGGATATGAAATCAGCGAACAGAATATATGATAGTTTTCACGTAAATCCACTACCATATTACATGCTTCCATCACATCGCCATTCATCACTACAGGTGTAACAGGAGAGTTTGTTGAACCTATATTGAAACCACGTTCTTTAAATCCATTTTGTAATGCATTTACAATTGTCCAAAGTTTTTCTCTAAGCTCTGGCATAGTTCTGAGCATTTCCAGTCGCTTCAAGGCTCCTACGACCAATGGCATTGGAAGAGATTTGGCAAAAATCTGAGACCTTACTTTATATCTTAAGTGATCAATGATATTCTTTTCTCCTGCTATAAAAGCACCAATACTAGCCATAGATTTTGCAAATGTGGAGAAGTAGATATCAATCCCATCCTGACAATTGTAATGCTCACCTGCACCAGCACCGGTTTTACCCATGGTCCCAAACCCGTGTGCATCATCTACCAGTAATCTGAAATTGTACTTGTCCTTTAACTCAACGATCTTATCGAGCTTGCCGGTGTTTCCACTCATCCCAAAGACCCCTTCGGTGATGACCAAAACACCACCACCTTGCTCATTCGCTAGTTTTACAGCTCTTTTCAGTTGTTTTTCACAACTTTCAATATCATTATGTGGGAACACAAATCGCTTTCCGATGTGCATTCTAAGCGCATCGATGATACAAGCATGACATTCTGCATCATATACCACTACGTCTTTTCTATCAACCAGCGCATCTATGACAGACATGATTCCCTGATAGCCGTAGTTTAGTAGCATACCGGCAGGTTTACTCACAAAATCAGCGAGCTCCTGTTCCAGCTGATCGTGATAGTCTGAATTTCCAGTCATCATTCGGGCTCCCATCGGGTAACCAAGCCCCCACCTCTCAGTAGCTTCCGTATCCGCTTTTCTAATGTCCGGGTGATTGGCCAGGCCCAGGTAGTTATTTAAGCTCCAAGCCAAAACTTCTTTTCCTTTAAAGGTCATACGAGGCTTAATCTCACCTTCCAGCTTTGGAAAGAAATAATAGTTTACATCCTGATCCAGATAGGAGTATTGTCCTAACGCTCCCTTGTCACTGAGTAATTTCTCAAATAAATCCATTTACTTGTGTTCTCCTTTTTTCAAACAAGTTGCAAATTTAGCAGGAATGCGCATATAATGAATGTCGCCTTTTCAATAAACTTGCGGTAACGATTGAATTATGTCTATAAAGAAAATATTAGTTGCAAATAGAGGTGAAATAGCTATTCGGGTAATGAGATCAGCCAAAGAGCTGGGAATCAAGACAGTAGCGGTGTATAGTGAAGCGGATAAAATGCTACCACATGCTTCATATGCTGATGAAGCAGTAAATATTGGTCCGGCTGCAGCCTCAGAATCTTATCTGGTTCAGGACAAAATCATTGCTGCATGCAAGCAAACTGGTGCCGATGCTATTCATCCGGGATATGGATTCCTATCAGAAAATGCATCTTTTGCTGAACGTGTAGAAAAAGAAGGTCTGATATTTATTGGCCCATCCCCGGAAGCCATTCGCATCATGGGCGACAAGCTTACGTCTAAGCAAACAGTACAAAAGTTCAATGTACCGCTGGTACCTGGAATGGACGAGCCCATCAATGATGTTACAAAAGCAAAGAAAGTTGCCAATGATATTGGCTATCCGGTAATGATCAAAGCAAGTGCCGGAGGTGGTGGAAAAGGGATGCGAATCGTCAATGATCCAAAAGATTTTGAAGAACAAATGGATCGTGCTATGAGTGAGGCTCGCAATTCCTTTGGGAACGATGAAGTATTCATTGAAAAGTTTATCTCCTCTCCTAAACACATTGAAGTACAGGTACTTGGAGATCAGCATGGAAACATCATTCACCTGTTTGAACGAGAGTGTAGTATCCAAAGAAGACACCAAAAAGTCATTGAGGAAGCCCCCTCTGCCCTTTTAACAGAGGAAAGAAGAAAGCAGATAGGCGAGGCTGCTGTAAATGTTGCTAAATCATGTAGCTACTTTGGTGCCGGCACGGTAGAGTTTATCGCTGATGAGAACATGGATTTCTACTTTCTGGAAATGAATACCCGACTCCAGGTAGAGCATCCGGTTACAGAGTTGATCACTGGCATAGATCTGGTAAAGGAACAAATCCGAATTGCAAATGGGGAAAAGCTAAGTTTTAGCCAGAATGAACTATCCATTAATGGGCACAGTCTGGAAGTACGAGTTTACGCTGAAGATCCGGAAAATAATTTCCTTCCGGATACCGGAAAGCTAAAAACATACATACGCCCCCAGGGAGCTGGTGTACGGGTTGATGACGGGTATGAGCAAGGGCTGGATGTATCCATTTATTACGATCCAATGATTGCTAAGCTAATCACCTATGGTAAAGACCGTTCGGAAGCAATTGACAGGATGCGAAGGGCTATAGCTGAGTATCAAATCACCGGAGTGAAGACTACCCTCCCATTTTGTGATTTTGTGCTAACCCATCCGGAATTTGTAGACGGATCTTTCACAACAAAGTTTGTGGAATCACATTATGATCCGGAAAGTCTAAAAACGAAACCAACAAAAGATATTTCGGAAGTGGCCGCATTGATAGCTAATGAGGTGGTCAATAAAAGTGTAAAAAAAGCACCTTCCCTGACAAAGCAAACTTCTGCCAGCAAATGGAAAGAACGATTGAAATGATTCAGTCGTTAACACAGAATATTCAGAAAAATTAATCGCATTGAATGGCAGAAATTAAGCCTCTTCGAGCCTGGAGATACAATGAAAAGCTAATCAAGAACATTGATAAGTTGGTTTCACCATTATTTGATGTTGTCTCTGAGAGTCAACGTCAAGCCTTATACGAAGAAGAATATAACAGCATTCATCTATCTGTCCCCAAAGGCGAAGATTCTATAATAGGTGCTTCAAAAAGACTTATACAATGGAAAAAGGAAGGTATTGTAAAGCAAGATGAGCTTCCGGCTATTTACGTCTACTATCAATATTTTACGCTACCGGGCTCTGACAGGGAGCGAATCAGAAAAGGATTTATAGCCAATCTTAGGGTTTATGATTGGAGTGAAAAAGTGCTGCTGAGACACGAAAACACCATGCCTTTTTCGGTGAATGATCGAATGGATATTTTGGACAAGACACTACTGAATGTAAGTCCTACCCATGGACTTTATACTGACCCCTCCCATGAAATAGAGAAATATTTAGATGAGGCCATGATGGATCCCCTATATGAAACAGAAGACTATCAGGGTGTCCGGGATGTTTTCAGTGTGATTCATGATGTAAAAGTCATTAAACGGATCATGGAAATCATTGAGGATAAACAAATCATTCTTGCAGATGGTCACCATCGGTATGAAGGATCGCTACTCTACCAAAAAGAACGATCACGAACTAATCCAAATCATACTGGTAAAGAAGGTTACAATTATCACCTGATGTATTTTACCAACACCGAAGCTGATGATCTACGAATCCTCCCTACACATAGAGTTGTTAATGGATTAGAGAATTTTTCAAAAGCAGAATTACTCAAAAGTCTGGAGAATTACTTTTTCATCAAACCAATAGAAGAAGCAACGGATGTAAATGAGGTGATTCTTGGAAAAAAATGGGCTTTTGGCCTCCTCATCGAAGATGAAGCATTTAAGATTAGGTTGAAGCCCGAGATGATTGATACAATAACCTGGGATTTTCCTCGTACCATCAAAGAACTGGATCTGACGGTCTTGCACTATTTCGTTTTTGAAAAATGCCTGGGTATTGCGGGAAAAGATCAGCGAGGGAGCAAGAACCTAACCTTTGAGCGGAACTTTACGAAGTGCCTAACTTCGGTGATAAAAAGAGAAGCACAATGTGCCATTATCACCAAAAACATCTCCATAGAGACGGTGAAAGAAGTCTGCTACAGCGGATATACTTTACCTCAAAAAAGTACATACTTCTATCCTAAAGTAATTTGCGGGTTTCTTTTCGGATCTATAAAAGAAGACGAATTCAACTCATTTTTTGATGAAGCATTTCAATAATTTAATTCTCGCTTCTAATTCACCCAGGCGTAAGCAGTTGTTGAAGGAAGTTGGTCTTCAATTTGAAGTGAAAACTATTCCATTTGATGAGGTTTTTCCGGAAGGCATGGCTTCTGATAAAGTGGCAGAATACCTTGCGGTGGAGAAAAATAAAGCACATAGGGAAGCTTTTGGAGATCAGGGCACTATTATTACAGCGGATACAGTGGTGATCTTTACGGATAAAATTTTAGGTAAACCTGAAAGTAAAGCCGAAGCAAGAAAAATTCTCAAGATTCTTTCAGGAAAAATCCACCAGGTAATGTCCGGTGTGTGTATAAGCACAGGTGAAAAGCAAGTTTCTTTTTCTAATCTCACAGAAGTGAAGTTTAGGGAACTCACAGATGAGGAAATTGACTATTACATCGAAATAGAGCCGCCACTGGATAAAGCAGGCAGCTACGGCATTCAGGAGTGGATAGGAAAGATTGGTGTGGAGTGGATCAAAGGATCTTATTTCAATGTGGTAGGATTGCCAGTAGATGCGGTTTATAAGGTGCTGAAAGAAGAGTTTTAGTGAAATTCATCATTGACGAAAACCTGCCACCTGATTTAGCTATTGCTTTTCGAAATGCCGGACTAAATGGGTATCATGTCAATGAAATAAAAGCAAGGCAAAAACATCGCGTTAAAGATGATCAGCTAAGACGTCTGACCATCCAAAAGGGATATGTAATTGTTACCAAAGACGATGATTTTGTAAAGAGCTACGTAAGCCGAAAAGTCCCGGATAGAATGATTTTTGTTTATGGACTCGAAAAAAAAGAATCACTTCTCGCACGAATGAAAGAAGTGATTCCAAAGATTTCTTCTATGTTAGAAACGTATGATTTTATTGAAATTAATGAAACGGGAATCAGGTTTCCATTCGCTTCCTAAAATTCTACAATCACAAATTCGGTACGTCGATTTTTAGCCCTTCCGTCAGCGGTGGCATTATCTGCAATTGGGACAGTTTCGCCATATCCCTTTGCAACCAATCGTTCTCTTTCAATTCCGGCCAGCACCATATACTCCACCACAGACTGTGCCCTCTTTTGAGAAAGGCTCAAATTGGTCGCATCTGCTCCCTGACTGTCCGTATGCCCGCCCACTTCTATCTTCATGGTTTTATTATTCCTCATAAGTGTTACCGCTTTATTTAGCTCAACGTAACTGATAGGCTTAAGCTCAGCTTTACCAACTTCAAAAAAGATATTATTGAGCACCACCTTGGTTCCTTTCCTGATAGGCTCTAGTGCTATATCATTTGTGATCTCAGCGTATGCAGTATCCTTAGGGAGTTCAAAACTTTGAGAGTAGAAAAAGAATCCCTCCGCATTTGCAGATACACTGTAATCACGTCCTGCGGGTAGCACTACCAGATATTCACCAGTTGCCTCATTACTCTTATTCGTAGCAATTAATTCACCGGAATTCAAGTCTTCAATCAGTACCAATGCACTTAAAGGTTTGTTATCTTCAGAGTTAGACACAATTCCCTGCACTACAATTGTTGGTTTTGGCTTTAACTCGTCAGGTAATTCCGCTTTGAAGATGTCGAAGTTATTTTCATCGAGTCTGGACGATGCTAAATAAGCATGGCCAGCGGCTGAAATGCTAAAGTTGGTATCATTACCTCGTGAATTGATTGGGCTGCCCAGGTTCTTTGGTGTAGACCATTTCCCATTCTCAAATACTGTGTAAAAAACATCGGCACCTCCCATTCCCGGATGTCCAGTGGATGAGAAATAGAGTGTTTTTCCATCCGCTGCAAGAAATGGGCTATTCTCAGTTAATGGTGTATTCACGATACTTCCCAAATTTTGAGGAATCCCCCAAAGATCTAGGTGATTCTTCTCCACCATGTAAAGATCTGAGCCACCATAGCCACCAGCCCTGCGTGAGGTGAAAATGATGCGGTTTCCATCCGAATTAATCGTAGGTTGGCTGTCCCAGTCTTCATCATTCACCACATTCCCCATATTCTCCGGGTTACTCCAGGTATTCCCGTTCAATTGAGTGATATAGAGGTCACAACTCCCAATGGCCCCATCCTCATCACAACGCACAAAAACCATATTCTGGCCATCACCTGTAAAAGCCGACCCAAAATCATTGGACATAGAGTTTATAGGTTTCGGAAGTAGCTCTGGGGCACTCCATTCGTTCCCTTCGAGCTTCGAAAAGTATATATCTTCTCCAAAATCCAGTTCAGCGCTATTCTCATCTTTAAAGTCAAATCCGCCCTTCCGTACACTTGTAAAATACAATCTTGTACCTGTAGGATTTACAGACGGCATATAATCTCCTGAAATGCTGTTAACTGACGCAATAGGCTCGGGTTCAGACGTGTTTGGTGGCATTTCCCTGAGCTCCTGGCTTATATCTATATAATTAAGCCTGTTCATTGCCAGGTGAATAAGTTTAGCCGCTTTTGGCCCCTTAGGGGCTTTCTCCAAATATCTTTTAATATAAATACGGGCACTCCTAAGATTGTCCAGGTCTATGTACGCCTTAGCGATATCATAATAGATGCTGGAGTTGTACCCTGGATCAACTTGCTCCAGATTTCGATAGGCATTAATGGTTTCTTCGGTTCGATTTAAAAAATCATAGGTCTTCCCAAGGTAAAACCAAGCATCAGCATACTGCGGATTGAGCTTGATGGCTTCCTGGAATTTTTCGATGGCCATTTCATACTTTTGAAACTTAATCGCTTGCATTCCCTGATTATAAGCATCTCTATGGGCTTGTGAGAAAACAGAAAAAGCAATGAGAAATAGAATTAGAGAATAGCTGATTCTTCGATTTTGCATGGTTGTAATGGTTGATTCATAATTTGAATTTAGAAAAATAATGACAGAAATCGGATTCTTTCAATAATGATAAGTAGCTTAAACATACAAAATGTAACCTCATGAAAAAGATATTGCTTTACTCAGCTTCGCTAATCTTTCTTACTGTCATGCTAAAAGCTCAAGTAGGAAATCAATTTCCCAAAATGGAAGCTGAATCTTTGACCAATGAATTCGTAAACCTACCTGCGGACATCAGCGGAAAACACAGCTTGATTGGCCTAGCGTACTCTAAGAAAGCAGAGGATGATTTAAAGGGATGGTTTGAGCCTATCTACAACCAGTTTATCTATAAAAATCCAAACCCTGGGCCTTTTGATTTTTCGTTTGACGTACATGCTTACCTGGTTCCCATGTTCACAGGAGCAAAAAGGCCGGCATATAAGAAAGTGATGAACAACCTAAAAAAGACCATTGATTTGAGACTTCAGCCAAATGTATTGTTTTATAAGGGTACGATTAAGGAATATAAGGATGCACTCAATTTTGACGGAAATGACGTTCCATATTTCTATGTGATTGATCCAAAAGGAAAAATCGTATATTCAACTTCAGGCAGGTACACAAAGCAAAAGATGCAAGAAATAACTGATGCAGTTGAAAGTGCGATGGAAATGGAATAATTAAAAAAGAAACCCCTTATGCTTATTACAGGGATTATAAAATTCAAATAGTCCTTCGATATTGAGCAATTCTATCACATAGATTTCTCCACCAGAAAAAAGCTGATCTGTTAATTCATCTAAGCCATCAAGTTGAGCTTGTATAGGATTGTCTTCTGTAATTAAATCTTTTCCATTGAATGTAATCTGCAGATAGTTTCCACTTTGTGTAAAATCAAATCCTCGAAGGAAAAATTCAACATTATTAAACTCATCAACCGTCACAAACCCTACGCCATTAAAAACACTGTCAGCAATTTCAACGGCTTGATACCATTGGAATGCTACTACATCAGGGAATACATCCTCTATTTGGCTTGAAATAGAATTATCATCTTCATCGTATAAAAAGATATGATTAATTGCATAGACATCATCCGCGGAAGCATTGAAACTGTTAGCCACCTGGAATAGAGAACTACTTGCATCAAAAGATCCTAAATCTGTACCTGTTGCACTAAATCGGGTAACCGAATCCTGCTGACCGGTGCAAAAGCTCTCCTGAAACCACGAACCCTCTCCAACAGGTATCCCTTGTATTTCAAAAGTATTTCCGCTGAAGGATACGTTGATTGACTGATCCAGAATGATCTTCTCATTTTGAAAGCTGAAATTCCTTTCAACTCCTATTTCAAGAATATTATTACTGCCAATAACTGCAGGCATATCTGCACCATCTGCTATTCCCAAAAATTTGATTTTTCTTCTTTGTAAATCGAATGTAGCAGAAAGTGTAAAATCCTGATCTTGCAGATGAAAATTGAATATTCCGAATGATCCAATTCCTCCTAGATTTTCAGATTGAAAATGCCCCTGACTTAAGGTCATTGGTGACGCTGTAGAAATTAGATCACTATCCGAAGGAGTGGCAGGTATGAAAAGTAAATTGGTTACATCAGACCCGGCATCAGTTTTACTTTTAAAGTTCAGATTGTCTCCTTCCTCTCCTTCAAATATGAATTCAAACTCACCGCCAAATGAAGCTTGTTGCAACTCAAATAAATAATGGAATACACTATAGGTTTCCATTATCAGCTCTATACCTTGCGAGCTATCAATTCGATAAGCGATCACCTGATCTCTAAATTCTCCATTATTTGAAGTTACATCTGACTGTAGCCTAACAGTTCCGTCAACATTGAAATCAAGTAGAATTAGATATGTCCCTGTCTGACTTGTCGGCCTGTAATCCAGTCTCCAGCCATTGGCTGGCGCCACCAATGATTCCCGCAACTCCTCTACTGCTTCGTTAACCCGATCCTCTACTGATGGCAACTTTGCACCGTCATCATTCGAGCACCCAAGTGATATTAAAAGAACAGAAAGCCATATGTAATTCTTCGCTTTCATAGTCTACTTTGAATTGCATTCCTTAAGTCTTCCATCTTGACACCTGTCGCGTTCTCATAATGATCAATAATTGAGGAGAGCTTATCTGCAATTTTTTGCTTTCCCTCATTCCTACTGACACAATCATCTGTTTCACAATTGGTTTCCTGAGTGATGAAATTGTCGTGAAAGTCCGGATCAAAAAGATAAAAGGAGACGGTTTCTGCAAAATCTTCGTTTGGCGAGCTTGTTGAGTATGGAGAGACAAATCCTCTTTGGAGTGCTTCTTCATTATTTAAAACAAACCAGGAGCCTGGACCCGTGTATCCTTCCGGAGCAATTGTCTCAAATGCATTAGGAAGTTTATAGCGCTGATGAACCGTATGTGCAAATTCATGATATACAGTCTGTAGCTGAAGGGCTCTCCAATCTTCATCATTAACATCAATCGCATTGACATTTGTAAACGTAATTTGCGCACCGGCATCCGCAGTGCCAAGGGTTACGGTTCCGTCGTTATTGTAAATCAAACCTCCTAAAAAAATAATTTCAGCTGGAACATGGGCTCTAAAGAAATTCTCACCATTTTCAACCTCCTTATATGGGTTGATCCAATACTCTTCTATAAAATCCAGCATTGGTCTAACTACTTCAAGTCGTGGTGGAGAAACGCGCTGACCGGGTTGAACATAATTATCTACAAACTTGTAACGGATAGCCATGCCATATTCCTGAGTGAAGTTTACATCTATATACTCATCTAAATCTGAACTTAAATCAATATCAGGATCGTTAACGGGTACATTCAATTCTTCACTAGGATAGCATCCTACCATGATCAAAGCAAGTACACCTATCCTTAAAAATTTGGCTTGATATGTATGTCGTCTCATCATAGCATTATCTTGGATTTGGTTCCAGACCACCTACATCAATGGCAGACTTAGGAATCTGTAAAGCCTTTCTAAGGTCATCCCCTTGTAATGTAACGGTAGAACCATCTTCTAAATCATGAACAACAGGTATAAAATATCTTTTCAAATCAAACCACCTCATACCCTGAATAATAAATTCCTTTCTCCTTTCCAGAAAAATGATGTAGGAAAGAACATTGTTTACATCATCAGAACTACCATAAAATGACCTTAAGTCTTCTAAAGTT
This sequence comes from Ekhidna sp., assembly GCF_040220215.1. GTDB lineage: Bacteria > Bacteroidota > Bacteroidia > Cytophagales > Cyclobacteriaceae > Ekhidna. The sequence goes on along the minus strand of NZ_JAVJTR010000020.1, from coordinate 200,814 downwards.
ATTGTTGGCGTTCCGCCACTAAATCTTTTTTCACTTAAAACCTGTAGATCAGCTATTGACTGGCTCAAATTTCCGAGAAAAGCATTCGCCTCTGCCCTATTTAGCAATACTTCCTCGCCTGTAAATGCGATATGAATGTAGTATGGGAAACCAACTGAAGAGTTGAGACTACTTCTCTCAAACAAACTTTCATACCGGGCCGGAAATACAGCATTTAACCCCTTTACAAAAGCCGGATTCTCTCTTTCGTCCGTTAACCCTCCAAAAATCGAGGCGCCAAACAATGAGCTATAAAAATTCGATTCAGGTCCATAGGCAAAATCCGGACGTTGAGTTAAGGATATTTTTCGCATTAGCATAAGGTTGGCTGCCAACTCCGGCGAAGTGTACAAACGAGGGTATTCTGTAACTGAGGAACTTGCTAACTGAAAATCCTGAGAAGTGAGATCCCGAACAAATGCCCCCGGATTAGACCCTAATAATGCATCGCTGTATTCCTTGCATCTTATGAAATCGCGTTTAAAGAGATAAAAACGTGAGGCGAATGCAAGTGCAGCATTTCTATTAAAATGATATTTACCTGAGTTATTGTAAAAACTATCATCAACCTTTTCCAGGCCATCTAATAAGTCTTCCTCAATGTCATCGTACACCCTCCTGACAGACCTTCGTTCATAGGTCTTCAGAAAAGTTGTTTCAGGTGTTTTTATGTATGGGATGCCATCACCGGATTCCCCAAAATGCAAGCCAAACATGTTTACCAACATGAAATGCCCATAAGCTCTGGTAAGCAATGCTTCAGCCTCCAATGCGTCTTTTCTAGCCCGATCTTCGCCATCTTCGACAGGAAGTTCATCCAAAATTGCTAAAACTTCATTGGCATGTGAAATAGCGGCGTATGTCTGAAACCAAAAAAAATCAGGAGTGTCCTGTTCGGTAGGTCCTGTTGTAACATCCTCCCAGGTGTACATTTGTTGATGACTGAGTCTTTTGTTAGTACCCTGAGTAAACTGTACATTATCACTCATCCACTCGGTGAAATTGGGACTGGCAATAGAGTATGCATTTACGAGCAATTGTGAAGCCTTCTCCAGGTTATCAAGTGTCACTCTATTATCAGGATCTTCATCTAAAAAGGTATTGCAAGAACTCAGCATAATCAGTGCTGGTATCAAAACCCTAAAGTTCAATATGGTTTTAATCTTTTGCATCAAAATCCAACATTTAATGAAAAGGTGAGCAACTTAGGCTGAGGAAGTGAAACTCCCCCGGTACTGAAGAATTCAGGATCTTGTCCTCTTAAGTTTTCTCTATCAGAATAAAGTAGCGCTAAATTTTGTGCTTCTACCGAAACGTTAGCACTTGAAAATCCAATTTTATTAATGAATGAGCGAGGTAGTTGATAGCTCAGTCTGACAGTTTTAAGTCTGACATAATCTCCACTTGCCACCCGCTCTGTACTTTTGTTATAAAGCCTATAAGCCAATACAACACTACCATCGGATTGTGCCACATTCCGGTCAACAATTGTGGGTATATCTGTCAGATCTTCGTCCCCTGGAACGGCCCATCGATCTACAAGCTGTCCTGGCAATGCATCAAAATCAGTATATGTTTCAAAGAAAGCATCGTTTAATCTGATTTTATACCCCCATTTAAAAGAAAGCAGGACATTCAAGCTCAACCCTTTGTAGCTCACTATATTAGAAAAGCCACCTGAAGCCCGAGGTTCAGTCGAACCTTCAAAAACAAGTGCATCCTCAATGCCCTCTCTCCCTTGCAAATCAAATTGAAGTACTCTTTCGCCCTCTGCATTGATAAATGTTGGGACACCTTCCTCATTTAGCCCCGCAAAATTGGCAGAATACAAGGACCTTCTTGGTCTCCCTAAGACTGCAGCTCCATTTTGCCCAACAGCGTCTACGAAACGAGGACCAAAATCAAGTTTGGTAATCCTGTCACGACTATAGCCCATATTAATATTTGATCGCCAGTTAAAGTCGTTGCGCTCATAATTAGTGGTGTTGATGGAAAACTCATACCCAATGATCTCCATGTCAGCAAAGTTGCCAACCTTTAGCCCCTGTCCGCCTATTCCGCTGGTCTGTACGATCCCAATTAGATCAAATGAGTTTCGGATGTAATAGTCAAAGCTTACGTCGATTTTCCTATTGAGAAGTCCGAAATCCAAGCCAACATTCAGCTCCTTTAGCTTTTCCCATGTTAAATCCGAATTAGTTAGATCGGCTATAAATAGATAAGGTTCTACATCGGTTGGTCGAATGGTTACATCTGATTGCAGGTTGAGTCTGGAGCTAGCCTGAGGAGGTAGATTTCCAGAAACTCCATAGGTACCTCTCACACGTAAATCAGAAATAACTGTAAGCTGACTCATGAATGACTCATTATACACATTCCAGGCTCCACTTACATTCCAGGTAGGTAGGTATCGCGCTTCCTGACTTTTTCCCAGTTGGTTAGAACCATCATAACGAAAAGTGAAGTTGGCTACATACTTTGATTTATATGCGTAACCACCATTTAAAAACCAACCAATAAACCTGTCCTTTTCCTGATCTAAACTGAAATAATCAATATTCTGAAGATTGAAGAATTCTATGATATTCGGGTCAGTGACTACTACCCCGCCACTTTCATAGATTACTCCAAGTCCTGTGGCTGAGGACTCTGTTCGGTTTGTCAGCCGTAGCTCCTGCCCCGCCAGCACGTTTACTTCATGTATTTCATTTATTGTTTTAGACCAGTCACCACTTACACGACTGAAAAAGTTTAACAGATCACTTCTATCCAGATATTTAAAACCACCCTGTGGAAGTACTACAACCGGATTCAATCCCGGATTATTAGGATCATTATATAATAAGTTATTTGCTTGCTGAATAAACTGAGTTCCATTGGCCCTGAATGCCTCAGCTTGATTTGAGTTCTCCGTTATTGTATGATCACGCTCTGTGTTTGCATACCTAACCTGAAGTACACCTTTGAGTGAAATGTTATCACGTGGAGTAAACTCAAAATCTGTTTGGGCGGACACATCTAAAACCCGGATGTCTATGAAGTTGTTTTCCAGCTCGTGTAGAATATTAAAAGGCGCAAAATTTCTTCTGAAAAACTCCCTTCTTCCTGAATTGTCAAAAGGCCGGATAGATCTGGCGGTGTTGAGACTAAAACTGTAGGGATTTATGTCAAAGTCTCTATTAAACTGTCCGGTAATTGGATCTAGTTCTCTGTTTCGAGTTCCGGGAGCTGTTTGATCACGGTAGCTTGCGCCCAGCTTTAATCCAAAGATGAATTGATCAGATATGAAATAAGTATTCCTGGCGGTTCCGGTAAACCTCTTCACCTGATCAGCAATGGTTTGTCCCTGATCATCCAGATAGCTAATTGAATAATAACTATTAGACTTTTCATTACCCGCGGTAAAGCTCAAAGAGTGTTGTTGCTGAAGGCCAAAATCTCTAAAGAGAACATCAAACCAATCCGTATTCGCATTTTCGTATTGATTTAAAAATGCCTCATTGAGCGTACCTCCAGGTCCCCATTCTAGCTCATGATTGGCAATGAGCGTATACATTTTTCCTAGGGAGCCATAATTCCTGGCTCTAACAGAAGTGCTGATATCCACAATGCCTTTTCTGCTTAGTTCACGATAAACAGATAGCTCTTCAGCCGAATTGAGCAGATCGAATTGATTGTAGGTTGGTCTTAGTTTTACCGAAAAGTTAGCATTGTAATTAACTCTTAATTGACCGCTTCTTCCTTTCTTCGTGGTAATCACAATGACTCCATTTGCTGCACGAGCACCGTATATCGCCGTTGCTGAAGCATCCTTCAATACCTGAAAGGATTCTATATCATTCGGGTTAAGGTTGGCAATAGATGAACTTACAAGTGTATTGGAATTTCCTGAAATGAGGTCATCGGCATCTATATTGGAAAGATCCTCAAGAATCACTCCATCCACAACAAATAAAGGCTGATTGTTGCCATTGATGGATGCATTGCCCCTGATTCGGATTCTTGCTGATGTACCAAATGTTCCGGAAACATTATCCACGTTCACACCAGCCACCTGGCCTTCCAAAACACGACTAGCATCTACCATGCCTTGCGGACGTATATCATCCATCTTAAGACTTTCTGAAGCTCCGGTGAATAGCTTTCTATCAACTTCCTGAAACCCCGTTATGATGACTTCATCTGTAACAAGAATATCTTCTTCAAGAGTGACTGCAACGAAGGATTGCTGCCCTACTGTTATTCGCTGGGTCTTCATCCCCAACATACGGACAATCAGAACATCTCCCCTGTTTGCAATGATTGAGAAGTTCCCATCAATGTCTGTGATGGTACCTTCTTCGGTATTTTCATTAAAAACTGTTGCTCCTATTAATGCTGTTCCATCCGAATCTTTTACTTGTCCAATGATGGTTTGCTGTGAGAAAGCAGAGATCGACAAAAACAGAAAAGTAAGGAAAAGGGATATGCTCCTCATTGCACTTACTCGGTTCTTTATTGTCTTTCGAATGCGTAGACTAAATCAATGCTGACAGCAGTAAACAATTCACTTTTCCCCTCATTATCGAGAGAATTATAATAGTCTGCAGTTACTGTATCATGGAGTAGTAAAAATTGGGACTCTACACTCCACCATAATTGATCATTGTCATTTTCCTCAATTCTATACTCCTGCTCATCTTCATCTTCCGGTGTTAATGTCAACACATCGTCTTCAAGCTCCCAGGTTCCATCATCCTTTATATCGGGACCTGTAACACCAATACTACGCTTATAAGTCTTGTTAGAATTTAGAGTTAATTCATATGATTCAATTGTCACGCCACCACCAAAAGAAATCTCATTAACTGCAAGAATTTGCCCTTCATTTCTTAATTTAAATCCTTCTGGCACATTGGTTAAGATATAACTATCCAATTCCCAGGTCCCCATCTCATGTGTAATGACCGGACCGTCATCTTTCCCACAAGACAGAATCACAATAGATGCTGCTAATAGACATATTAGATTTTTCATATTTTAAATGTTAATGAACAGAATAACCATGTTATTTAAATATTCTTCTGTTCTAACCTAGAAGCAACACAAAATGAAAAATCCCTTACTTAGTCCATGACATTTCTTACTTATTCTGAGCTAGATTCCTTTTTATCCTTGCCTTCTTTCTTAGCTTCCACATCATCGCCATCTTTCAATCTTTTCGATACAGCAAGGAAAGGACCCGAAATAACCTCTGTTCCCTCTTCAAGGCCTGACACAATTTCGATCCGGTCAAAATCACTAATACCAGTTTCTACTTTAGTAAGTACAGCTACACCATCCTTCACAACAAAGACTACCTCATCAACTTCTTCGTCAATTAAAGCTTCGGTGGTAGAATCATCATCACCTTCATCCTCATTATCCTTTTCAGATCGAGTGGTAACAGATGCAAGAGGAACGGTTAAAATGTTTTTCTTAACCTCAGTGATGATATCAACGCTTGCGGTCATACCCGGTCGGAATGGGTATCTAATACCTTCTTCTTTCACCAGGTCGCTATATGAGCTATTCAAAATTTGAATGCGAACTTCAAACTCTGTAACAGCATCAGCGGATATTTTATCGTTTGCCGTATTAGCAATATGCGTAACAACCCCTTTGAAAGTTTTTTCTTTAAAAGAATATGAATCCACATCTATAATGGCCGTATCACCTACATTAATTCGAATAATATCGTTCTCATTGACATCAACCTTCACTTCCATTTTAGACAAATCAGCGATTCGCATTACCTCGGTTCCCTGAAACTGAGATGTACCAAGCACTGTCTCTCCTAGCTCAACCGGAAGTTTGGAAACGATTCCACTCATTGGAGCTCTTAAGGTTGTTAGTCGGAGGTTTTCCTGAGCCTCGCGCACAGTAGCCTGAGAGCTTTTAACAATATATTCACCAGCAATTACACTTTGTCTTGCTGATTCTAAGTCTTGCTCAGCTATTTTAAAATTGGCCTCAGCCAATTGATAATCTGCTTGCGAGATCACTTTTTGCTCATAAAGGCTTTTCTGACGAGTAAAGTCTTGTTTTGCACGTTCATAGTTTGCTTGTGATCGCGCTTGTGCTGATCTTGCTTGTGCCAGGTTGGCCTCCTGCTGATTAAGGCTAGCGCGAGCTCGTTCCAACGCTGACTGGAAGTTATCCGGCCTGATTCTCAAGAGAAAATCACCCTTGCTAACCGAATCACCCTCCTCAATCTGCATTTCAATGATTTCACCTGAAACTTCCGGGCTTAATTGCACTTCAACTACAGGCTGAACCTGACCTGAAGCACTCACTTTTTCGATGATTGTATTTTTCTCTGCCTTGGCTACTTCTACTTCAATTTTCTTTTTCTGTCCCACCCATCCCTGAGACTTACCGATTATAGCGAATAGTATTAATACCACCACTACACCACCGAGGATGTATAAAATTTTATTGCTTGATTTTTTCTTCTTTGCCATGATGTTTTAGATAAATATTTGGTGAACGGTTTTTAGAATGTTAATGGTTTACCCTGGTAGAATTCCAGCACTTTTTGTTTGAATACGAAATCATATTTCGCTCTCGATAAATCTGTTCTTGCCTGAAATAAATTATTTGATGCAACCTGATAATCTGTAAAGTTTGCTGCACCGTTGTTGTATTGATTTTCTACTGCTCTAAAGGTCTCTTCCAATGAAGCTACCTGTTTTTGAGATGCAGAGTAGGTTTTTGCAGCAGCTACTGCATTTCTATAGGAAGACTCGATCGTCTGGTATAAAATATTTTGCTGCTCTCTTTCATTTATCTCAGCCTGCTGTAATGTGATTTTAGATCGTTGAACTTGGCTTCTTGTATTAAATCCATTGAAGATTGGAATGTTCAAATTCAATGATAAACTTCTACTAAAGTTGTTATCATATTGTGTAGATAATGATGTTGTTTCAAAATTGCCATCGGCAATTTCCTGTTGTAAGAAGATATCATCACCGTTTTCTGTAACAAGGTCAGTGGGCACCTGAACTGTAACTGGATCAGAGGTCGGAACAAATTGCTGCGATGCATCAGAATATCTAGTGTCCATTCTTCCGGAAATACTTAAAGAAGGATACATTCCACCTTTTGCAACTTCCACACCAACTTGGCTGCTTTCCACTCTTAGCTGGGCACTTTGAATCTCAGGCATATTTAAAAGCGCCTGGTTATAAAGATTCATGATGCTACTATTTTCAATTTCCGCCTGATCTATTGTGATATCTGGAATCACTACATCAATTTCCTGACCCGGTGGAAGTAAAAGAGCTTGCTTTAGTGCTAATACAGCTAAGTCCAGATTATTTTGGGCATTAATAAGGTTCACCTCGTTAGTAGCAACTTGACTTTCAAGTTGCAGTTCATTAGAAAGTGGTAATGCGCCAGAGGCAACAAGCTTTTTTGTGCGATCAAGTTGCTGTTGGCTCGATTCAAGCTGGAATTGAGCATTATCGAGTAGTTCCTTATTGAAAATGACATTTAGGTAAAAGTTTGCAGTGTTCAATGAAATGTCATTTTCCGCTTTTTCCAGATCTTTTCTTGAGGCCTGTGTATTTAACTTACCTTGCCTTATGCTGTTAGTTACCTGTAACCCTTGAATTACAGGTATATTGGTGGAAACTCCCACGCTATTAAAATTGATCCGTTGATCGATAAATTGGTTTGTTGTTGGATCAATTCCTCGACCCCAGTTGTAACCATAGTTTCCATTTGCATTTAGCGTTGGATACCTACCTGCCTGAGATTGCAATAGGTTCACCTCGGCAGTTTGTAGGTTAAGTTCACTACGCTTTACATTCAGGTTATTTTTAACCGCTATCTCTATGCATTCTTCCAGCGATAGCACACGTTTTTCCTGACTGATTCCCGCAAAAACGAATAAAATCAGCAAAGTAATTAGTCCAAATTTTTTCATTTATAATTATTGCTTTTAAAAGGCTAAATGGAATTCGCTTGAATTCAAGTTGGTTTAAAACTTCGAATTCATCTTCAAGCTCATTTCATATTATTTATCAATGTCCGGTATGTAGATGACTTTATGCACCCACTTCCTCTTCTTTAAATATTCTAGTGTTATATCATCTATTCCTGAGTCCATTTCCAGAATCAGGCACGCTAAATCGTTTCTTCCTTTCCGAGACACTGTCATGGTGGCGATGTTACATTCGTCCTGAGATAATACCTCAGTAAAGAATGCGATGCTTCCCTTCACATCGTCTGCTTCTATAATCAACGTGTGAAGACTTGCAGTAAAGTTCGAATCAAACCCATTCACCTCTTTAATCCTGATGACACCACCTCCTCTGCTTTCACCGAGAATTTCTACACTATCGCCTCCTTTTTTTGCGGTAACTCTCACCGAGTTTGGATGAAAGGTTGAAGCACTTCCAATCGATCTAAATTTATATGACAAACCTACTTTCTCTGATAAACTCAAGGCATCCTTTATCCTTTTATCATCAGTTCGGTAATCCATCAATCCTGCCAGAATCGCACGGTTACTCCCATGTCCTTCAAAGGTTCTAGCAAAGGAATTATAGAAGATAATGTCCGCATGATCAGGCACCCCTCCCAATAACTTATTTGTTACTCGACCAATACGAACAACACCAGCCGTATGTGAGCTGGATGGGCCAATCATTACCGGACCAATCATATCGAATATTCCACTGCTTTCTGCCATGTGACTAACTGATTAGTTGACTACTTTGAGTTTAAAAATGTTACACCGCAACGGCACCTTTTATGTGTGGATGCGGATCATAATTTAAAAGTTCAAAATCTTCAAACTTAAATCCGAAAATATCTTTAACATCAGGATTGATTTTCATTGTAGGAAGCTGGCGTGGCTCTCTTGAAAGTTGTAATTCTGTTTGTTCTAAATGATTGTTGTACAGGTGAGCATCACCAAAAGTGTGCACAAAATCTCCCGGCTCCAGATCACAAACTTGTGCTACCATCATCGTAAACAACGCATATGAAGCAATATTGAAAGGAACGCCCAAAAACACGTCAGCACTCCGCTGGTAGAGTTGGCAGCTGAGCTTCCCATCTGCGACATAAAACTGGAAGAGTGTATGACAAGGCGGTAATGCCATATCATCAACGTCAGCCACATTCCAAGCGCTTACAATATGCCTACGGCTATTGGGGTTATTTTTGATGCCCTCAATCAACTTTTTGATCTGATCAATTTTACGTCCATCCGGTGTTTCCCAACTTCTCCACTGCACACCATATACCGGTCCGAGATTCCCCTCTTCATCTGCCCATTCATCCCAGATTGAAACACCATTTTCTTTTAAATACTTGATGTTTTGATCGCCTTGAAGAAACCAAAGCAATTCATGGATAATTGATCTTAGATGCAGTTTCTTGGTCGTAACACATGGAAAACCTTTGCTTAAATCGAAACGCATCTGATACCCGAATACACTTTTTGTTCCAGTCCCGGTACGATCGCCCTTCTCAGAGCCATTGTCCAGGATATGTTGCATTAGGTTCAGGTATTGTTGCATTCTGTTCGTAGTTTGGTAACAAAATTAACTTTTAAACGAACAAACACTGAACCCACGATTAGATAAATATGTCGAGCGGTTAATTACCCTAAAGGGAAAGGTGATAATGACCAGCTTACTGGTAGTGATTACTGCCGTTTTTGGCTGGAATCTGCAATATGTCACTTTTGATTTCGAATTTGAGAAATTCTTTCCAAATAATCACCCAGATAGTCGGGCGTATCAGGAGCACGTAGAACAGTTTGGATACGATAATGACTATCTCCACATCATTATCGAAAATGAGAATGGAATTTTCAATGAATCATTTTTAAAAAATGCTGCCAAGTTTGAAAAATCGCTGATCAACATTCCTGATGTCAAAAACGTCTATTCGCCTTTATCATTACAGCACGTCATAAAGTCACCGACAGGTCTGGTGATTTTTCCATTAATGCATACGGACAATCCAACTGAGTATCACTTAGAGCAGGATAGTTTAAGAATTTTTGGAAATCCATTTTATAAAGCTGCTTTTAGTAAGAACAGAAAAGCACTGAGTATCTATCTAAATCATGCTCATTTTAACGACCAAAAGCGAAGTGAGCGAATATTAGAAGCCATTCAGTTAAAGGGCGAGATTTACGAGATTCCGAGTATTCGTTTGGTAGGCAAACTGAGTGCTGCGGGGGTGTTCATTTCTTACATCCAAAACGATTTTGGTAAATTCCTCATCGGCTCATTGATTCTAAGCTTTGGATTACTTCTTCTCATATTTAAGAACTTTAAATCTGCTCTCCTTCCTTTTCTAATAAGCCTCCTTTCAATTGTCTGGCTTTTTGGATTAATGGGCATGCTGGAGTACAAAATCAATCTGTTAAGCTCATTGCTACCTCCCATCCTGTTTTTTGTATCCATGTCTGACGCAGTGCACCTCATGAATGCATTGAAAAAATCCAGTGGACATGGTAAGAAAGAGAAAATAAAAAAGGCACTTGAGATCGTCTGGATTCCAACTTTGCTAACTTCAGTTACCACCGCCATTGGCTTTTTAAGCTTACTTTGGATCAATACAGAGCCAGTTCAATTACTTGGACTTTTTGCAGCTGCAGGGATACTGATTGCATTCATTATCACATTCACTTTCGGTCTGCTGATGGCATCCGTGACCACCTATTCTACTAATCAACGGATCATTGAAGTACCAAATAGTTGGTTAGGCTTTTTAATCAGGCATAAGAAAATTGTGGTTCTAGCTTGTTCAATTGTAATGCTTCTGGTTATCCCCGGAATAACAAAGCTTAAAATCAACTCTTTCCTACTGGATGATTTACCGAAAGATTCACAAGTCCGTCAGGATTTTGAATATGCAGATGAACAGCTCGGTGGCTCCAAGCCCTATGAAGTAAGAGTAGAGGTAGCGGATACTTCTCTTGCTATCTGGGATAAAAAGGTGATGGACGAAATTGTGAAAATTGAGGAATACTTACTTAATGAATATCCCATAGCTAAAGTGCAATCCCCGGCAACCATCGTCAAGTACCTGAATATGGCAAATAATGGAGGTTTAAATGAAAATTATAGATATCCGGATAGTGAAAGAACGTATTTGCAAATTCGAAGACTTAAAAATCGAATTGATCCGAAACGACTGGACAAACTGGTAACGGAGGACGGTAAAACGGGACGCTTAATTGGTTTCTTTCCTGAACTTGGTTCACACGAAACTGACCAACGAAATCAGAAATTGATTCAATATCTTGATCAGCATATTGATAGGAATATCATAAGCTACCGAATCACGGGAACTACCTATCTCATTGATAAAAGTCATGAATTGCTATCCATCAATTTGCTGAAGGGCTTACTAACAGCAATTGGGGTTATAGGGGTTATCCTTGGGATTTATTTTCGCTCATGGAAGCTGATGATTATAAGCTTAATCCCAAACTTGATTCCACTGATAATGGTAGCAGGAATTTTAGGATGGCTTGGCATTTCGCTCAAAATGACCACTTCAATCATCTTTACAATCGCATTCGGAATAGCCGTTGATGATACGATTCATATGATGAGTTACTACTTAAAAGACAAGGAAGAAAATGCACATAAGCGAATAGAAAAAACATTTAAACATGCCGGCAGTGCTATGCTTATCACTTCTATCATAATGACCGCCGGGTTTGCGCTTTATCTCTTTTCAAATTTCGGCGCAACTTTTTACCTAGGCTTATTTGTTAGCCTTTCTCTGGTGATCGCGTTAATCATCGACTTGAGTTTGTTGCCATTACTTCTCATCACGTTTAAGAAAAATGCTAAATAAAGGAGATTCTCTTCCTGAAATATCACTTGTAAATCAAGATGGCAATCTTATTTCACTCAATGATTTTAAAGGCAGGCCACTTGTCATTTACTTTTATCCAAAAAACAATACCAGAGTTTGCACTGCCCAAGCTTGTGGTTTTAGAGATAATTATGAGCAGTTTAAAGAAGCTGGCGCTGAGGTCATTGGCATAAGTCAGGACAGCTCTGAATCCCACAAGAAAGTAGTAAATAACCGAAAACTGCCATTCATTCTTTTGAGTGATTCTAAAAAAGAAGCGCTCAAAGCATTTAAGATTCCTTCCTTATTCTTTGGACTGATACCCGCCAGAGTAACATTTGTTTTTGACAAATCCGGAAAAGTGGTTCATGTCTTCAGAGCTGACTTTAATGCTGACAAGCATATCGAAGAAACCCTAAGCATAATCAATTCACTTTAATCACTCATCTTTCAAGACCTCAGAAGGATTCATTAATGAGGCTTTTGTTGTTTGAATAATAGCAATGGCTAATGAAATAAATAATAATAGCCCTAAAGACAAAAGAAAGATGTCAGGTGAAATACTTATGTGATATTCAAAATCACTTAGCCAGATGTTCATGAAATAATAGCCAAGTGGTGCCGCCACACAAAACGCAATCAAAAGAAGCTTCACGTAGCTCTTTGAAAAGAGAAATACAATGCTATTTACTGATGCTCCTAAAACTTTCCGAACACCAATCTCCTTTAACTTTTGCTCCACAGAGAAAACCACAATTCCAAAAAGGCCAAGCGAGGCAATGATTATAGTGAGTATGGCAAAGAATGAAAGCACACTACCAAACCTTTGCTCTGTTTGATAAGAGTTTTCAAAGAAATCACTTAGCACCACATGATCATAAGGTTTCCCCGGAACAAATTCCTGCCATTTATTTTCAATTTCAACCTTCAATTTTTCAAAATCAGTATTTGTGGTATTTGTTTTTACCATGACCTGTGTCAGTGGACGTTTTCCCTGCGCATTTGATTTGGAATGAAAAATTGCAAATGGTTCGATTGGCGAGTGAAGAGATGAGAAATTGAAATCTTTCGCTACACCTATGATATGATAAGTGCCACTCCAATTGGTAATCTTCCTGTTCAGAATAGATTCATCAATCTTCCATCCTATCGTATGAGCAGCTGTTTCGTTAATGACAATTCCATTTACATCATCGGAGTAGGATTTATCAAATCCACGACCTACAGCCATCTTTATTTTTAATAGATCAATGTAATTTTCATCACCAAGTACATAATTCAAAGGTAAAGACCCGCCTTCCGGTTTATCCGGAATGAATTGATCTCCATTGAAGGCTAATAGAGGTGTAGCATCACAAACAGCCGTACCTACAACACCATCCAGTTTTGATAACTCATTTGCAAACTCTACTTGCGACCCGGTCCAATGCGCGTTTTCAATTGACAACAAGTTAGTCTTTTCAAAGCCAAGATCTACATTCATAAAGTGATTCAGCTGCTTGTAGATCGTGATTGTGCATATGATCAAAAGAAAAGAAAGTACATATTGAGTAACCAACATTCCATTTCTCAATTTAAGGCCTTTCTTGCCTGATCTCATCTCTCCTTTCATTGCCGAAATTGGTTTGAATGAATTGAAAAACAAGAATGGATAAAGCCCGGAAACAACGCTCACAATCATGATTAACAGAACTACAAAGACGGCCAGAATTGGGTCGATTAGCGAAAAAGAAAGTGAGGTGCCTATCGATTGATTAATATAAGGAATAGCATAGAAAAGGCTAACCATAGCAATGGTGGCCGAAATAATGCAATAGGCTAAAGATTCACCAAAATACCTTCGAATGAAAGAAGCTTTGCTACCTCCCAAAACTTTCCTTAAAGCAACTCCCTGTGCCTTGTTTGTAAACTGTGCGGTACTTAGGTTAATAAAATTGATGCAAGATAGAATCAAAAGGAAAATCGCCGATCCAATCAATGCAGCCACTACCTTAATATCTCCAACCTGATTTAATCGATTATATATTCCGGACGAGTGTAAATAGACATCCTGAAAAGGCTGCATATATAAATTCCATTCTTTCCCCGCCGCAATGTATTCATCATACGTATAGCCCATTACTTCCAGTGTCTGGATGGCATGCTTGGCAGGAAGCTCGTTGAGCTTAGCCTGGACTGCTTTCGGATTGGCAGACTTTTCTAATAAAATGAAAGTTTCGAAAGTCGTCCACATCCAACTCCAATTACTTCTTTTTATGCGATCGATACTACTGAGCGAAATGAGAATATCAAAGTCTATATATGAATTAGTATTTGTCTCTTTTACAACACCTGTGACCTTATAAGTATTCCTTATTGGTCCACCACCCAAATCTACTAGTTTCCCCATTGGTTCTTCATCACCAAAAAATCGTTTCGCAACCTCTTCAGTAAGAACTATTGAGAATGGATGGTCGAGGGCCGTTGACAAATCTCCCTTAAGTAATGGAAAAGTAAAAACCTCAAAAAAGTTTGAATCTGCAGCTAATACATATTCTTTATTAAAAAATTTTTCTTCATCGCCATCTTTAAATCGGATGGGCATCAACTCAGGCGTATGAATTCTTACGACTTCTTTTGCTTCTGGTATTTCCTGATTAATAGCATAACCTACACCCGGACCGGTACTAGAAAATTGATTGGGGTTATCCTCACCCCAGATAAAAGTCTGATTGATTCGATATATCTGATCACCTTTCTCATGGAAGGTGTCATAACTCAGCTCATTTTGCACATACAGATAAATCAGAATGGACGAGAAAAACCCGACTGTCAGTCCTAAAATATTGATGGATGAGAAAAGTTTGTTTCGTCTGAGTGACCGAAAGAATAATTTAAAAGAGGTAAGCATGTATTTACATTAGGTTTTCAGTCTCACGTAAGACATAAAAGATGCCAGAATTGTTAATCAATTAAAAACCAACGTCTTAAGAGATAGCAAGAGAATAAACATCGTTCAATAGTGAACAAAAGGGTGTTCGTCGAAATGAATCAGCAATTACCTTAAAATTATATTTTTTCATCATATTTTTATATTTTATATTACGTCAAATTTAAAACTCACTACCATGTTTAAACTCACCCTTAGACAATCAACCTTCCTTTTATTCTTTTTAATAATCCTTATAGCATGCAACGAAGAACCTACAGAGCCTACCAATGGTGTGGATGGATTAAATGGTTTCAATGCATTGGTGGATGTTCGGGACGAACCTGCCGGAGATAATTGTTCCTCAGGGGGTGTACGAATCTCTGTGGGACAGGATTCCAATGAAAACGGAACGTTGGATGAATCTGAAATATCATCTGTTAGCTTCGTCTGCAATGGAGGAGATGGAAACGATGGATCCAATGGACAAAATGGTACTTCTTTAGTTGCAAGAACGTCACCTGAAAATCCTGGTAACAATTGCGAATCGGGAGGCACCCTTGTTGAAATTGGATCAGATACAAATAGCAACAACTCTTTGGATGACAATGAGGTGCAGAGCACCTTCTATGTATGTAATGGAAGTGATGGAGCTGACGGTGGAGAAAATGGTGCAAATGGTCTCACCAGTTTGATTAGAGTATCTAACAGTACCTCATGCGCCAATGGAGGCCTAACCATTGAGGTAGGATTGGATGATAACGATAACGGCGAACTAGATAATGGTGAAATAAATGCAAGTTACGAACTCTGCAATGGAATTGACGGTACTAATGGGTCGAATGGATCTGATGGTCTAAGCACCCTGATTAATGTCACATCAGAAGGCAGTGGCGAAAACTGCACAAACGGAGGCCTTTTAATCGTAGTAGGAATTGATGATAATAATGATAATGTATTGGATGCGGCCGAAGTAGACGCCACAGCATATGTGTGCAATGGTTCGGATGGCACTGATGGAAATGATGGTTCAAATGGCACTTCCAGTATAACCAGAGTGACAACTGAGTCTGCGGGAGTTAATTGTGCAAATGGCGGATTAAAGATTGAAATCGGCATGGATGATGTGACGCAGGATGGTACACTTCAAAATGAAGAAGTAGACTACACTTATTTTGTGTGCAATGGCTTGGATGGTGCTGATGGATCAAATGGTTCAGATGGGGCTGACGGTATTAGCACTTTTATTCGAACCACAACTGAACCAGACGGAACGAACTGTGCCAATGGAGGAGTGAAAATTGAACTTGGCTTGGATGCCAATGGTAATCAGATATTTGATTCAGGTGAAGAGTATGGAAGCCCCATATATGTGTGCAATGGTCAAAATGGTTCTAACGGAAGCGATGGAGCTGATGGTAAAAGTGTGATAGTTACCTCTGCTCCAGCCGGAGCAGCATGCTCAAACGGAGGAACAACCCTAACGTTTGGTTACGACAACAACAACGATGGAGATCTTGCGGATGGTGGAGATCAAATTCTTACCAGCTATAGTGTCTGCAATGGCTTAAACGGGTCTAATGGAAATGATGGGAACGACGGAGCTAATACAATAATTAGTACGTCGACTGAAAATCCTGGAGCTAACTGTGCAAATGGTGGTTTGGAATTCCAAGTTGGTTTGGATCTTAATGGTAATAATTCCATCGACACGGGTGAGGAAGTAGGCACCTATTATGTTTGTAATGGTGCTGATGGTTCTAATGGTAGTGATGGCAGTGACGGACAAAGTGTATTTGTTGAAAATACAGCATCTGCAAGTTGTGGAACAGCAGGAGGTAGAAGACTGAGATTTGGTTATGACATGAACAATGATGGAGATATTGTTGATGGTGGCGATGTTATTCTTGCAACCGTCCATGTTTGTAACGGGAATGACGGTTCGGATGGCAACTCTGACAATATCTTTGAATTCTATTTTTCGAATGGATTTAATACCTATGCAGATGCAATAGATGTTTCTATTGATAATAGAGGTAACAATGAGTATGGATCCCTTTTAAGTGTTAATAGCTCAGTAGAAAATGATAGCACACATTCCATTCTATATTTTCCTAAAATCATGGACATCATAAATAATGAAGTTGAAGGATCTTCATTTGAGGTTGTCGAAGCAATTCTTTACCTAAGAGCGGCAGTTCCATCAGAAAAAGGTAGCCCTCCAAATAGTGAAAACTGGGTTGGCGTAAAAACGCTTACCAGTGATGCTCCTCTGGTAGAAGACAACAACGCTGATTGGGTTACATCAAATGGTAATGATCCATGGATGAGTCCCGGAGCAGCAGAAACAGAATCCAAAGGAGCAAATGAATTCTCTGACATGTATCGACTTCCAAAAGGTTTTTACTTTAATGGAACCGTACCCTTCCTTCTGAATAGAACCGAGATTACCTCATGGGCTACTAATGAAGATACCAACAAGGGCATGGTCGTGGTGATGCTGGATCGTGTTAATTATGAGATTGACTTTTATAGTAGTGATTATCCAGACGATAAATACTTTAGGCCAACACTATATATTAAAGTTAAGACTGGTATTAAAGGACGAACAACATCCCTGTCAGATAAAGAATACAAAGCCAGATGGAATAGCCTGACTTATAAGGATAAACTTGATCCTCTAAAAAGAAGAAAACGTGATTAGTAACCTAACCTAGTCGCTAAGCAAAAAGCCCCAACCAAAATATGGAAGGGGCTTTTTCATTGTAGATGTCTGATGTTTTCTTAATTGCTTTTGTTGGGAACCATTTTGAAAGTGTTGGGGCTTTAAAGGAATGGTCAATTTAAGGTTGAACTTCTGAAAAACAGAGACAGCATATACTGTGAGTATGAAAGGGACATCACCCCAACAAATACCCCACACCACTCGGCTGATATAGCATCCAGCCCGTGAGACTATAGCGACCTACATTCGTTTTCATTACTTCGTGAGGTACATCCGCACTTTTGAACATCACACATCTGCCAGCAATTGGATCTATAAGTAGTTCTTCCTCATCTTTGTAGATTTTAAGCTCTCCCCCATCTCCATGTTTCCATCCTTCATTGAGGTATATAATCACAGATATCATCCGGTTGCTGCGATCCTGAAACTGATCCACATGACGTTTGTAAAAGGTACCTGCAGGATAATGGGCTAAATGGAATTCATACCCGGATAAACTAAGAAAACAGAATCGATTCAATGTGAATTTGATTTCTTCGATTAACTCAAATGCAGGCGACAATGTGATATCTCTGTCCTTATCCAACCAATAGGTAAAGTCTCCTCTGATGGAAGTATCCAGCTGATTATTAAACACCGATCCAAGACCTGCACGCTTGAATTCATCCTCCTCAAGCCTCTGCAACAAGAACTTCCTAACCACCTGGTATAATTCAGGTGAAAGAAAATTGTCAATAACGACATAATCATTTTCTGAAAGCTGATCAACCCAGTCAATCCACTTTTCTTCTGGAAAAAAGTTCACAATTGCGAAAAAGTGAGCGAAATTACACAAACACCACTAATCACCAACCAGTATGAAGCCGGCTATAGAATCAATCAGAACTTTCATTGGCGCTAAGAATTATGAGCTTTCTCGAAGCTTCTACCGAGAATGGGGATTTAATGAATCTATCACCTCTCCTAAAATGTCTTACTTCTCAATTGATAAATTTGGTTTTTACTTACAAGACCATTATTCAAAAGACTGGGTGAACAACTCCATGATATTTCTAGAGGTATCTGACCTTTCCAGCTATTGGGAAGTGTTAAAAGCAAAAAATCTACATAAGAAATATGAGGGGGTAAAATTGGTTGAGCCCACTTCCTTCGATTGGGGTCGGGAAGGGTTTGTATACGATCCATCGGGTGTGCTATGGCACCTGGGGGAATTTAACCAATAATCACTTCTTGTCCTTCGAACAGGATCTTATCTCCCTTACGCAGTTTCTTTCTACGCTGCTTTTCTATGGTTCCATTTACCTGAACCAACCCTTCATCAATAAATTGCTTGGCCTCCCCTCCTGAGCCAACTAACTGCATGATTTTCAATAGTTTATTCAACTCTATAAAGTCGTGTCCTTCCAGTTCGAATGTTTGCATGAAGCAAAGCTGATTAAATTTTGTATCTGATGCTCGAAATAATGCTGGTTATTAACAAATAGTCATTGGAAGCTTCAGACAATTCGCGATAATTCATTCTTGATTCTAATGAGGTATTCCAACGATCACCGAAACGTTTTTGAATTTTCAGTCCAATTCGTCTCGATTCCAGAGTATAGAACTGTTCCGACTGTCCTGTAAATGTCTGATTGAACCTGATATCGGGTGAGAATCCAAAACCTGTAGATAGTTCAATGAAAGTCTCCGTTTGCTTGAAATTCTTCTTTATTTCAAAATCAATAGACGCTGCAGTGAAGGATTTTTTATGAGTATAAAATGGACGCACGGAAAATTCCATACTCTTGCAGTAATACCTCATCGAGGCAGTATAGGTGAGAATATTTTGCGTGGTAAACTGAAGATACCTGGCTCCAATAGATGTCTCTAACTTATTCAAAACTACTGCAAACACCTCTGCACCCATCCGATGATTTGAAAACAACACACTTTGGGAAAAACCATAATTAACATACCCGTATACTTTGTCATTGATAGCCGGGTAGAAATCCATTTCGTATTGAGCTCCATTCAGTTTGAATCTATGGGCATAGTTCACTCTCGCGATCACTGCTCCCCAACTATGTTCTTTGTTCACTTCTATCGAACCATTCAATGCCGGGTCGAATGCTTGATCAAAAACATCAACCCCGAATCGGATGACAACAGCATAAGCTCTTGATTGTTCTTCTAACTTAATTTTTAAATCAAAAGCCTCCAGGTTAGCAGGATTGATTCTCAATACCTCATCCAGTATTTCAATAGCCTGACCTACTTCAGCGTTATATGATAAAATTTGTGCCTTTCTAAATAAAACTTCTTCATGACCTGGATGATATTCCAACGCAAGATCAGCAGTTCCTTGAGCATCGTTAAGGCGACCGCTCCATGCTTGAGCATCAATTTTAGCCATCAATGCGTTTAGGTTATCCTGATTTTTGCTCAATACTTCATCATATATGCGAATCGCCTCATCATATCGGCCTTCCCATGCATATGAACGACCAAGTTGGATTCTTGCATCTTGGTGATCGGGTACGATCTTAAGAATGTATTGGAGTTTTTCCCTCGCTTTAGTATAATCTCCTTCGCCGGCTTCAGACCGGGCATGATCAACTATTACTTGAGGAGATTCTTTTTTCCATTCTTGCGAACATCCAATGTATGGCAAAAGAAACATGAGGCAGGTAAAAAATATCTGTTTCATTTTTTGGTAGTATTTCGATCGTACAAATATCAAAATCCTTTTGAACTGATTTCTGCGCATTTTCCTGACTTTCCATACGTGAATCACTGAATTATATGAATTAGGTAAAATGCGCTCATTTAGAGCTTGAGCATTGTAGAGTTTTGAATCACCAAAAAACAAATTTTGCAATGGACACTTTACTAACACACCATGAGCAAAAGGACAAAACCGTTTTAGTCTGTGATACGGATTACATCAGTTCCACACTGGTGTCCTCCATGATAAAAAACAGGCTAGGGTCCAAATGCTACACAGTTTCAGATGGTCGCTCAGGAGCGAAGCTTATCTCAGAAAAAAAAATTGATTTAATCATAACTGAAGTTTTCTTGCCCTATATGTCGGGAATTACTCTTATAGAGACGGTGAGAAATCATATCAATATGACTATACCAATTTTGATTCTCTCCTCTGACGTAAGTAGTCAAATGCGAGAGTCGATGAATGATATGCTTGTCAATACCTTTATTGATAAGCCCATCCATTTAGAGGAATTGATTTACCACACCTCACTCCTGCTTCAATTAAACAAACCTGAAAAATCATGATACTAAATTCTACTATAATATTGGTAAGTATGACTATCATGATTCTTATCAGCGCCATACTTTTTTGTTCGATTTTTGTCATAAGATTCTCCAAAACAAAAAGATCCAAAATGAAAAAACGGATCGCTCGTTACATTGCTTTCCTATTAATTCAGGCCATTACTTCGGAGAACAAAGAAGTACACATTAAGAAACTGAAGAAATTCCTTATCCAAAAAGAGAATCCACATGTTTCCCTTAAAGCACTTGCTTCAACGGAGATAGTAAAGCTTGCCAAAGCAATTTCTGACCATCATCTGCCGGCATTGCAAGGACTATTCCTGAATCTTGGTTTGCAGACTTATAATATAAGACAAGCCGAAAAAGGGAACTTAAAGAAAAAACTGAAAGCGTTTGAAGCACTAAGTAAGCTTAGAATAGTAACTGCCATTCCGGTACTTACTCAATATGTTTTAGAAAAAAACAAAGCACTTAGGGCAGAAGCAATTATGTCTTTGATGAGGCTTTCCTACGACCCTTTGTTCTTTCTCGAAAATCCAAAAATTACTATTTCGGTATGGGAAGCAATGAAGATACATGGTTTGCTTAAGGAACTTCCCAAAGAAAAAATCCCACAGTTTACTCGATGGCTCGATCACAAGCAAAAGTCTGTGGTTCTATTCAGTTTACGTATGATATTGCATTACCAACAAAAGGCGGACCTTCACCAACTTAGCCGCCTGGTCAAATCCAAGAGTGCCCGTATAGCCGATGAGGCCCAAAAAGCACTTATCCTTCGTAAAATTCTTGTCTATAGTGATCCGGACGAGGAGGACAATCAGCTAAATGAACCTAATTATGAATTTTCAAAAGTAGCTTGATATGAATCCAATTGAAATCGTAGAACTATACAATGATGTTTTCATTTACTATACCTTGTTTGTATTCTTGGTCTATTTAGGTCAAGCCTTGCTTTCGCGTCACGCATATCGGGAATATAAGTCTGCAAATATTTATTCAGATTATACATTCATCACTAAATCTGAGTATGCTCCCAGGGTATCAGTAATAGCTCCGGCTTACAATGAATCTTTAACCATCGTTGAAAATGTGAAATCCCTAATGGCTCTAAAGTATAGTCATCTGGAGGTAATTGTAGTTAATGACGGCAGCAAAGACGATACAATACAAAAGCTCATTCATAGCTTCGACTTGAAGCTCGATAAGATGAAGCCATTAGGAAAGCTTGACTGTCAACGTGTAAGGTCGGTTTATACCTCTAGAAAATTTTCATTAAGAAAGCTTATAGTAATAGACAAGGAAAATGGAGGCAAGGCTGATGCGCTGAACGCAGGCATCAATTACTCAAGATCAGGATTGGTCGCATGCATTGATGTAGACTGTATTTTACAACCAGACTCCCTGACCAAAATGGTAAAGCCATTTGTCCTGAGCAATAAAACCATAGCAGTAGGCGGGGTAGTGAGAGTGCTAAATGATTCAATCATTGATGATGGGAATATTGTAAAAGTCAGACAATCACGAAATTTCTGGGTGCGTTTTCAAATAATAGAATATGTGCGCGCTTTCTTACTTGGACGCATGGCCTGGAGTAAACTGAATGGTTTGATTTTGATATCAGGTGCTTTCGGGCTATTTAGACGTGATGTGATAATAGGGTGCGGTGGATACGACACTAATACTGTAGGAGAAGATATGGAACTGATAGTAAGAATGAGGAGGTATATGCACGACAATGGACTTCCTTATAAAGTCAAGTACATCCCGGAACCTCTCTGCTGGACAGAGGTACCATCATCATTTGATATACTAAAAAAGCAACGAAGCAGATGGACCAGAGGTACCATCGAAACGCTTGTAAAGCATAAAGACGTTTTCTTCAAAAGAAAATATGGAATAATGGGAATGTTGAGTTTTCCTTTCTGGTTTGTCTTTGAGTGGCTGGCTCCTATTTTGGAATTTGTTGGCATAGTCACACTATTAGTTCTAAGTTTTTTAGGACTAGTTGATTGGAATCACACCTTTCTTGTTCTAGGGTTGGTATACAGTTTTGCTGTGTTCTTCTCCTCTATTACCCTGCTGGCTGAAGAAAACTCGTACTTTAACTACACAAATCGAAATGATATTTTCAGAATACTCTTGATTGCATTACTGGAGCCACTCATATTTCATCCAATTACTGTCTACTTTGCAATTATTGGTAACCTAGAAATGTTGAAGGGCAATAAAGGCTGGGGTGAAATGAAGCGTACCGGGTTCAAATCTTCTTCAATGAGTCCAAACAATGAGCTGCTTGCTATAGAATAGTAAAAACTCAATCTTTCCGAGTTTATTAGGTAATTTTTAATATTTATTCTTAAAAATAGAAACATATCTATTAACCTTGTCGTATTATTAATTCTTAAAAGTAGAAAGTAATCTAACCTGTCACATTGAGCCTGTCGAAATGGACATTAAAAAATCAACCTATGAAAGGATACATCGGGGAATTTGAAGAGCTGGTCTTACTGACCATCGCCAACCTGGCAAAAGATGCCTATGGTGTGGCCATACTCAACGATATTTCAGAACGAGCCAATCGAAAGTTGAGTATCGGTGCACTGCACTCTACACTCACCCGGCTGGAAGAAAAAGGCTATATCTCCTCTTACCTGGGTGAACCTACCAACGAACGAGGCGGTCGTCGAAAGCGCTATTTTGAACTCACGGACAGTGCAGTGACAGAACTAAACAATATGAAAGCGCTCAGAGATCAGCTATGGGCAGGATCTAAAGTCAACCTTTCTATCAAATGAAACGCACTTTAAACCCACCCAAGTTTGCTGAAAAGCTGCTAAAATGGTATGCAGGAAAGGCTGACCTGGAAGATATTCAAGGAGACCTGGATGAGGTCTATGGACTAACCCTTGAACAATCCGGTAAGCTGAAGGCTGACTTCAGATACTGGTATCAGGTACTTTCCCTACTTTTTTCTTACGGACTAAAAAAGCGGAAGTCAAAAGCCGCCTACTCTCCTTTCTATCACAAAAACTCAACTGCAATGATCAAAAACTATTTCAAAATTGCGATTCGCAATTTCTCTAAACACAAACTATTTACATCCTTAAACATCCTTGGCTTAGCGTTGGGAATGTCTATCTGTCTTTTAGCACTTTCCATATCTGTCGCGATCTATCAGACCGACTCGTGGCAGGAGCATAAATCCAGAATCTTTCAGATCAATACCCATATTGTTGATCAGGAAAGCGACCGAACCTTTGGATCCACGTTCAATGCGATGGGGAATCACCTCAAGGTACAATATCCCTTTGTGGAGGATGCAGTCACTATTAAGGATAATTTTAAGCCTGAAGTGAATCATCATGGCAACCTGATGAATTTCCAGGGCTATTTTACCGATCAGTCTTTTCTGGACGTCTTTAGTTACAGGCTAATAAAAGGGGATCAAAAAACTGCCCTCACATCTCCTTCCAGCATTGTCATCACTGAGAAAGTTGCGGAGACACTCTTCCGGGATGAGGATCCTATTGGCAAAATTTTACTTACTGATTATGGCGCTCTGAATGTCACCGGGGTTATGGAAAACCCCAGGCAAACACACTTATATTTTCAGGTGCTCACATCACTTGAAAATCACCCACAGGTGAAAGATGCTAATCTTGACAATGACTGGATGAACCACAGTAGAAACTACGTTTATGCCTTGCTGGATGATCCGGATTCAGAACCGCTATTGGCTGAGGCACTAGAGCAGACCACAGCACAAGCCGCCAACTTCAATCCTGACAGAGAAATAGCATTGGAATATATCAATCTAAATGAAGTGGTTCCTCGCTGGAATATCAGTCAGGCCATAGGAATTGGGTGGGATCAGCCCACCATGATTTTCTTTTTGGTCATTGGACTTTTGGTGCTGCTGCCGGCAGTATTCAACTATACGAATATGTCCATTGCGCGTGCGCTAAAGCGGGCCAAAGAGATTGGCATTCGCAAAGTTGTGGGGGCAGAAAAGCAACAAATCAAAGCGCAGTTTATTATCGAGACCATTATCCTCTCTGTTCTTGCTTTAATAGGTTCACTGGCAATCCTTTATCCCATGAAAAGGGAGTTTTTGTCCATGATCATTGCAGCCGAGGTACTGGATACCAATCCTAGCTTTGTGCAGATTTTAACTTTCCTCATCTTTTCCATCCTCGTTGGAATATTCGCAGGCATGTTCCCGGCTCAGTATTTTGCGAAGCTCAACCCGATTCAGACAATGAAAGGGGAAATTAAAAATGGAAAGAGTAACGTTTCAGGGTTCAAGAAAGGCCTCTTCGTATTCCAGTTTTTCCTTTCGCTGGTGTTCGTAATCGGTGTTATGGCCATCGGTCGTCAACATGCCTATGTCATTAACAACAATCACGGTTTTCAGTCTGATAACATTCTTTCCATACCTTTTGAAGGCATGGATCGTCAAATTGCTATAAACGAGCTACAAAAACACCCGAATGTAAAAGCGCTTACGACCTCCTCCAACTTGCCTGGGCTGTTCCTGGGAGTGATGAAAGATGCTACTTCAAACCAGCAGGACACTATTGAGGTGAATGAAGTATTTATTGGTGATGACTTTATAGAAAACATGCAGATGGAGCTAGCCTGGGGTGAAAGTCAATCACTCAGTCAGTCTAATCAAAATGAAGAGTTGGTTTTAGTGAATGAGTCATTTATTCAAGCCATGAAGGTATTCAATATTCAAAAGGATACCTTGCGATTTGCCCTAGCCGATGGTACTAACTGCCGAATCATTGGTATCTTGAAAGACTTCAATTTTGAGCCTTTAAGTGAGCTGATTAACCCGCTCATGATGCGCTATTCAGTTGAGAATAGTCAATATGCTCTTCTGACAGTCAGCTCTACAAACATTAAACGTACAATTAACGAACTGGAAGATATCTGGCAGGGTATCGATCAGCAGATAAGCTTCCGTGCGACATTCCTGAATGATGAAATCGAGGACGCTTACTATTTCCTTCGGGTTCAGATCAAGTTTTTTAGTGTGCTTAGTGCCCTCGCCATCACTATCTCATGTTTGGGGCTATTAGGAATGGTTTCCTACACCACCGAAAACCGAACAAAAGAAATTGCCGTGCGCAAGATTATGGGCGCTACAGACAGAAGCCTTTATTACCTGCTAACGAAAGACTTCATTAAGCTGATTCTAATCGCAGCGCTAATAGCCATACCTGTCTCCTACGTTTTTTATGATAAGCTTTTCCTTCATTTTCTTATTCGGTACGGGACAGGGCTTGGCTTCATTGAGATTTTCGCCAGCATTCTGTTTTTATTCCTTGTAGGGATTGTTTCCATCTATTGGCAAGCATCCAAAGTAACAAAAGCCAATCCAGCTACCAAGCTGAGGTATGAGTAGATATTATCACTAACTCTCCCCTTCCCCTCTCTAAGAATAGAGAGGGGTGACCGAAGGTCGGGGTGAGTTGATATATCTTCGCTCCATGCCCAATTCCTACTTCCAATTCAAGCAGTTTCGCATCGAACAGGGGCGATCTGGTATGAAAGTAACGACCGATGGATGCTTGTTCGGAGGCTGGGTTGCGAATGAGGTTCAGAGGGCAGATGAACCAACACGAATATTAGACATTGGAGCTGGGACAGGTCTCTTGTCGTTGATGCTTGCACAGGTAACAAAAGAGTCTCAGATTGATGCAATAGAGATCAATAAAAATGCATATCAGGAGGCTACTCAAAACTTTAAAGATTCGAAATGGAGTGACAGACTATTCTGCTATCAAACTTCTATTCAGGACTTCCAGGCTGATCAAAAATATAACTTGATCATTTGTAATCCTCCTTTCTTTAAAGACAGTCAGGAAGGAGATAACGTAAATAAAAACCAGGCATTACATTCAAGTAGTTTAGATGCAACAGATCTACTTAATCATATCATTCGCCTACTTGACTCGAATGGGTGCTGTTACCTCCTCTATCCGGAACGAGAGATGAAAGCATTCAAAAGAATGGCATTAACCAAAGGGCTTTTTCCTGCCCGGCAGATGATTGTAAGAAATCAAAAAGACCATCCAGTATTTCGGGTGATGACTCATTTCAGTTTATTAGAAAAGAAAGAGACAACCAGCGAATTGAACATTCGCAATGCTGATCGTAAATACACCAAAGAGAGTTGGGAACTGCTGAAGGATTATTATTTAGCATATAATTCACCTATCTGAACTTTTTTAATCCCAGGTTACTTTTAGGTTAAAATCAGAATTAACAACCATGCTAGGATTATTCACAGGAAAAAAGAAAAAAATCGAAGAATTTATAAAACAAGGTGCAGTTATTATAGATGTGCGTTCAAAAACCGAATTTGAAGGTGGGCATCTTCGCACAAGCAAAAACATCCCCATGGATAGTATTCCTAGTTACATGGGTCAACTGGACAAAACAAAGCCTATTATCACTTGCTGTGCTTCAGGCATGAGGAGTGGTCAAGTCAAACGCATGCTAAAAGCCAATGGCTTTAAGGCGATGAACGGTGGCGGCTGGATGAGTTTGGAGAAGTATGGGCTGTAAGTCCTTAATAGCATCATCTAGTACCTCAGACTGACAATAAAGTTCCTACATTTAAGCATGCGTGTCACCCTGATCCTGACGAAGGGTGTGGAATAAGCCATAGCTCAAACCAACCATAGTCAATAAAAGGAAGATCCAGTAATTAATCCTGAATATTGGTCGATAAATAATTATAGAAAAAAACGTCTTAAATACTCCTTAAAGTAAGAAATTCGCATTAAATTTTTCGAGTATCTAATCAGATGAAATCATTATCAGTCCTGCTTTTATCAATAGCAATAAACTGCCAAGCCCAATTTTTTGTCCAACAACTGGATCAAATGCAAGTCCAAAACCCAACCGACTTTTATTTGATAACCAATGAAGGAGATACCGTCAGAGGCATCCTGAGAGGTGTTTCATACACAGACAGTTTGATTTCTGCGCTCACCGTAAAAGTGGGCGATGAAAAGAGTAACTATAAAGTTGCTGATGTCATAAAACTAGCAATCATCCCCGGAGAGGATGCTAAACATGAGGATATAGCTTTGGGGAAAGTACTTCAAAACATAGATAATGATGAATTCATCAAAGTACTACCCGATAATGGATGGATATTTTTTGAGCGTATCCAGTTACCGGGCAAGCAGGAAAGATATCAATTAGCCCAACTACTTAACCCGGGGTTTGATTCTAAAATTAAAGTGTACGCGCACCCGGATGCAAGTAGTACTGGTAGTACATCTATTAGCGGAATCACTGTAGGTGGCGCACTGGACAATCAGCATTATGTGGCGTTAGCAGGAGAGCGACCGTTTGTAATCGATGATTTTCGCTACAGAAAACTCGCTCAAGAACGCCTTTATACTGATTGCACACTACTTACCGAGCAAAAACTTAAATGGAAGGATTTTGCAGAGCATGTGTTTAACTATGATCAGAAATGTGACTAGAGATGGAAATTCTTCATTCGATAAATTAACAGAATTAAGTCTTGCCTATAGAGATAAGATAATATCGTCTTCGAGAGCCTCAGACTGACAATGATATTTCCGTTCTAAAAATGCGTGTCACCCTGAGGGTCTCGCCTTCCTGCCGGCAAAGGCAGGAAGGGTGTGGGATCATGGTGAGGGTTTATTAATCATTCGTGAGTTATGCATGCAATCCACCACGTAGTTCTTGTTCGTATATAGACCATCTATAACCAACGACTAATAAATGTCAGACTCAAAAGGGAGATTAACGCTGGACATCAATGCTCCAGCTCCCATATTTAAACTCAATGATATATTCGATAGGGAAATTGACCTTTCCGCATATAAAGGGAAGAAAGTCCTCATAGCCTTCTTTCGTCATGCCGGGTGTCCGTTTTGTAATACCCGTGTTCACAGCCTTCAAAAGCATCATGCGGAAATAAAAGCAAAACGATTGGAGATGATTTTCTTCTTCGAATCAAAGAAGGAACTGCTGCTCTCCAGTAATTTCCATCAAACCATCTCCCCCATTCCCCTAATTTCCGATCCGGGCAAAATTTGGTATGATGCCTATGGAGTTGAAAATTCCGGACTCAAATCTGCTAAAAGTCATTTCACCAGCTTCTTTCAAAAGGTGTTTGAGGCAAAGAAAAAAGGACTACCGGTACACTGGATGAATGGAAATGAATCCATCAAAACCATCCCTGCAGAATTCCTGATGGATGAGCGAGGGATCATTCGAAAGGTCCACTACGCAAACGGGCTCAGAGACCGCATGGCCATAGATGAGATTGTGCAGTTTACTGAGAGCTGATTCTTCGTTCCAATGAAACTTGCAAAATTCAATTGCGTATTATTACTTTGTATTTCAAAGTACTTTTAAATGAAAGAAAAATACATAGAAGACCTGAAGGAAATCAAGGACATTATGAACCGGTCTTCCAGATTCATTTCACTCAGCGGACTTTCGGGCGTCTCGGCGGGAATTATAGCACTATTTGGTGCCTATATGGCCTATCAAACAGTGTATACTAATCAGGATTATCTTGGCTATCGGAGTGCTATTCTTACGAGTGAAAGCCTGACTCAACTTCTTTTAATTGCGGTGGGTACCTTAGTACTAGCCGTTACTACTGGAATTTATTTCACCACACGGGAGACAAAAAAGAGGAATCAAAAGATCTGGGACATCCAAACAAAGCGACTTCTAATCAACCTCGCCATTCCCTTAATCACCGGAGGGATTTTATGTCTGATGTTACTTTTCAAAGGGTATGTGGGAATTGTCGCTCCATTGACGCTGGTCTTTTATGGTCTTGCACTTGTAAATGCCAGCAAGTACACCCTCAATGAAATCAGAAGTTTAGGACTGATTCAAATTGTACTCGGACTTATCGCTACGCATTTCATTGGATTCGGATTGATCTTCTGGGCTGTTGGATTTGGTGTACTTCATATTGTTTATGGATCGATTATGCATTGGAGATACAAGTCGTGAAAAAACTTTTACAAGATTTAGATAAAGCATTTGAAAACAAAGTTCGACTGGGGATTATGTCTGCCTTGATGGTCAATGATTTTTTAGATTTTAATACACTTAAAGATTTACTTGATGTGACGGATGGAAATTTAGCCAGTCACCTGAAGTCGCTTGAGAAAAGTGATTATGTACAATTCCAAAAAGAATTTCTTGATCGTAAACCCAACACAAAATACTCTGCCACCACGAATGGCAAAGAAGCTTTCAGAAAACATATTAACGCTATTGAACAATTATTGAAATAAAAATTTTACATAAACACTTTGAAATACAAAGTACTTTTAATTACTCATTATGAACACAGATAACACCCCCATTGAAAAAGTGAGCAACCTGATTAAGAATTCGGTTACGCTAAAATTAGTTACCATCACTTTCCTGATGCTGCTCCTGCTTATTCCCGCATCCATGATTCAGTCAATTATCCAGGAAAGAGAGCAACTGAATAATGAAACAACGAACGAAGTAAGTGCCAAATGGGCGAATGAGCAGCTCATCAATGGGCCTATCCTTTCCATCCCTGTGATTTATGAGTATGAAAAAGATGACGAGAAAATTTCCGTCACAAAATACTGGCAAATCCTGCCAGAAAATCTCAACATTACCGGTGACATAGTTCCTGAGAAATTGAAAAGAGGAATTTATGAAGTGGTTGTATACAAATCAGTATTGGCTATTTCAGGTAATTTTCTAATCAAGAGCCAGCCCGATCCGAATAACTTAAAACAAATTCAATTTGATCAGGCTTTTCTCACCATTGGCATATCTGATCTAAGAGGAATTAAGAACAAGATAAATCTGAAATGGAATGGTGGGAATCTCAACGTAAACCCCGGCTCTAAACTTCAGGACATCATCTACTCGGGGGTAACCATAGATCTTCCGTCTTTAGCAAAACAAACAGGAAATGAGATTCCATTTTCGTTCGACTTAGACCTCCAGGGAAGCAAAAAACTAGCTTTCATCCCAATCGGCAGCACTACAAATGTCAATTTAAAATCGCCATGGGAGTCCCCCTCTTTTAATGGAAATTTTCTGCCAGACAACAGGGAGCTGGGTGAAGATGGTTTTACAGCAGACTGGACTATTCTGCAGCTCAACAGAAACTATCCGCAGACATGGATTGGTAATGGCCAGCGCCAGCAAATGCAGGAGTCATCCTTTGGTGTGGAACTGATCTTACCACTGGATGATTATCAAAAATCATATCGTTCAGCAAAATATGCGGTGATGACCATAGCACTTACATTTCTCATATTCTTCCTGGTGGAGGTTTTGAACAAGCGAAAAATTCATCCTTTCCAATATGCACTGGTAGGGCTTGCGCTGTGCCTGTTTTACATCCTCTTGGTCTCGATTTCTGAGCATACGAACTTTAATGTAGCTTATGGAATTTCCACGCTTGGGATTGTCATTATGATCTCGCTATACTCACTAAGTGTCTTCAAAAAAATGAAGCTTTCGCTTCTGCTAATAACCACGATCACCGGCATTTACGGATTCCTCTTCGTCACCCTTCAATTAGCAGATTATGCCTTGTTAATGGGAAGCGTTGGGCTGACGATCATCCTGGGATTAACCATGTACTTCACCAGAAATATTAACTGGTACAAATTGAATATTGAAACAGAATAAATAACTGTAAAACAAATGATTATGAATCAAGCATTAGCTAAACAAGTAAGAAAATGAATAGGGCACTAAGTATTAAAAATATATTAAGCTGGGCATTTATGATCATGTTCATGATAATAGGTGTACTAAATGCGGTGTTTGTACACCCGGTTCCTGGTATCTTCTACCTCTCAATTTCCCTAATTTATTGTCCGCCGTTAGGCACAGTGGCAATGAAGCGGCTGGGACTACAGTTTCCTTACCTCTTCAAGATCATCCTGGCTTTTTTAATTATGTGGGTCACACTGGCGGTAGGTGATCTTGCAGAAATGTCTGGTTTGTAAAACATTATTAACTTAAATTCTAATACGATGTACGCAATGAACAAAAACAAAAGACTTGTGAAAATTCTGATCGCAGTACCAATCCTGCTGCTGATTCCTTTTTTCGCAATGCAATTTTCATCGGAGATCAACTGGACAGTCTTTGACTTTCTGGTAATGGGGATTCTGTTAACCATTACGGGAGTTGTGCTTGAGATGATTTTAAGAAAAGTACCAAACAGGGAAAATCGCATTGCGCTGATTGCAATCATTCTTATTGCTTTTCTTCTTATCTGGGCAGAACTGGCGGTAGGTATTTTTGGTTCTCCCCTCGCAGGAAGCTAGGAGTTAATCTATCCTATCACATCAATGGTGTTTGCCTGAAAAGTTTCGTCTTCTCAGGCAAACCCATCAGGTTAACGGTTAAAAATACCACTTCCGCTATCTAGCAAGTAACCAAATCGTTTTTATATATTTGGAGTGCGTGTTATAACCTGAATAGAACCGCCGGCGAGGCAGGTTCTGATTACTGGCTATCAACATGTTAACTGATAAAAGAACCGAAATATATAATGTAAATAACACGCATTAGCGTACGTTACATTAAATGGTTGGTGGCAAGTGAAACATACAATAGTATTGACAAAATAAACAATGCAAAATTTACTATTTGATTTTATATCAAAATACATTTCACTGACAGAAGATGAGAAGAACGCAATACTTTCGTTAGACCTGTTTCGCTCCGTAAAGAAAGGGACGGCATTACTCAAAGCAGGACAGAAATCACTGGATAGTTACTTTATTCTAAAAGGCTGTATTCGGACTTATTACCTAATAGACGGAGAAGAAAAAACAACAGCTTTCTACACAGAAATGGAAGTCCTAACGCCTCACTGTGTGATAAATAAAGCTCCTTCTGAATATTACATTAGTTGTGTTGAAGACAGTATTCTTTCAGTGGGAAATTCAGATATGGAAGCAGAAATGAACAGTAAATTTCCAAAGTTTGAAATCATGTGCAGGATGCTGTCAGAAGAATTATTAGCCAAGGAACGAACCGATTTTGACGAGTTTAAGACTTCTTCCCCCGAACAGCGATATCTGAACTTACTGCAAAAAAGACCTTACCTAATCCAGCGTGTTCCTCAACACCAATTAGCGAGCTATTTAGGGATCAAACCTCAATCACTGAGCAGACTAAGAGCTAGGATTATGGAGAAAAAATAGAAGGTAATTTCATTTCTTAACTTAAGTGAACGAGTAGTCACTTCTCGCCAATCCACTTTTGCAGTATCAATTGAAAAGATATGCATAAGAAAGTACTATGGATTGGCCTTGCCTTACTATTGACAAGCACTTTACAACTTGCAGCACAAGAAGCCAAACAAGACAGCACGTATAAAAAGTGGTTTGTTGGGAGTTCACTCCTGATGTTAGGAAATTTCATTCCGAATGACCCAAATCCACCTGAGTATGTCCAATTAAATGTTGGATACAGGATTACACCTAAAGATGTTCTTCATTTTAGATTTAAAAGATCCACTTATGCCTGGCCAATAGGAATTCCTTTTGGGCCATCATTTGATACACCGGGACTAAACTATCCCGGACACGCGCGCATACTTGCTCCTACCTTGGGTTACCAGCGGTTTTTGGGGAAAGGAGTCTATACATCCGTTTATGCATTGAATGCTTTTGAAAAATACATGGATGAGGAAAATAAGAAGGTTGGAAATGGTTACACGTTATATCTGGACTTCTATGTAGGCTACCAGTTTAAGTTTTGTAAAAACCGCTTCTTTTTTGAACCAGCCATTGGAATTAGCTATTGGCCGGTAAGAACAAATGTTCCAGAATCTTTTATAGAAGTAGAACAAAAATGGCGTAACTACTTTATTCAACCCGGGCTTGATTTTGGGTTTAAGTTTTAACATCCTAATCGGGAAAATAACCACGACTTCATTTCTTAACTTAAGTGAACAATTTTAAGTCTATTACCTACAGACTTTTGCACTCTCATCTCACATAAAAAGAAAATATATGCAAAAGAAAATTTCACTCTTTGGTTTTGTCATTCTGATGACAAGTACGCTCCAACTCAGCGCACAATATGCTAAAACAGACAGCAATTACAAACGGTGCTTCGTTGGAAGCACTATGTTTCTATTGGGTAATTTAGATAAAGTAGACCCCCCGGGTTTCGCTCAACTTAATTTAGGCTATCGCATCACTGGAAAGGATGCCATTTCCATTGAACTAATAACCTGGAAACATTCTTGGCCACTTGGAATAAACCCTTTTTATAATAAGGCATACGGAACACCTGAAGAGAAATATCCTGGTTATATAAGAGAACATGGTTTTTCTGTTGCTTATCAAAGATACTTTTGGAAAGGTCTTTACGCAGCAGTGCATGCAGGGCCTATGTGGCAAACATTTAAGAGTGAAAACGATAAGAAAGTTGGTGATGGTCTCATTATATTCAATACTTATCGAGTTGGTTATCACATCAAACTATTTAAGGATAGGTTTTTTTTCGAGCCATCAATTGGTATTGCTGGCCGACCATATCAATCTGAAATGCCAGTTGGATTTAAAGAAAAGGATGACAAGTGGCCAAAATGGACACCTGAGCCAGGGCTACATTTCGGATATAATTTTTAGTATTTCAGTAAGGGTTTAACAATACCCACTTTAACAAATAATAGACACCAGTCTCTAACATCACCTATACGCAAGCAGGGATTTCGTGCTTCGTCGGACAGGAAAGTGAGAAATTTAAAGTTCAATTCTCGCATTGGATAAGTTTAGTAACTTTTCTCGTTTCTACATTTGGAAGCATTTCTGATTTTTTTGAAAAAAAATCTTTAGGCTATATCTTTTACTTACTTGGAAATAGCGAGTTCATACTTCCGAAGTTTCTAAAACTTCGGAAGTCTAATAAAACCCTCCCCTGCCTCGTTTCATGTCCCACGAAACGATACCTACTAAGTATCCCGGCCCTGTGCCGGGATCTTCCAGAAAAAACAAGAAGGTCTCGGAATAAATCCGGGACATTCACGTAAATAATACCATGTGTCATTCTAACAATAAACACCTGCACCACAACAAGAAGCTCTTGTAGCAAAACAATGGGTAGTGAAGTTTACTGGTGAATAGATATCATCTCTATTGCCTTAAAATATAGATGAAATCATTTTACTTGTTCGTATATTTAGGATACATGTCAACTCCCCAGTGCATGCGTATTCAAGCATTTTAGGCTCTGAATCTGATGAAAATAATATCATTATCTCTATTAGCAGTCATTTTTTTTAATGGGTGTACTTCAAATAAAGAAAATGTTGTACAAACATCCGGGTTTTCACCTGATGAGATGGATACTACTGTTAATCCAGGTGACGATTTTTACAGATTTGTTAATGGAAGATGGATAGACAACACAAGGCTACCAATTGGTTATTCATATTTGGGGAGCAATGAAGAAATAGAAGAAAAGACAAATCAACAGGTAATCCAATTAATAAAAGAAGGACCTCTAAAACATCAGGTTGATGAACCTTCTGACAGACAGAAGGTATATAATTTTTTCAAAGTAGCTATGGATTCCGTTCAAGCCGAAAAAATTGGATTGAAGCCGCTACTCCCCTACCTAGAGTTAATAGAAAAAATTAAGAACAATGATGATGTAACAAAGTACTTGATTGAGGCTCATAAAATATCCAGAAACCATGACTGGTACGCACCCTTTTTTAGTTGGCGTGTAGTCTCTGATTTGCGAAATACCAAACAACTGGGGCTTTACCTTGACGCTTGGGGAGTGGGGCTGTATGAAAGTAGCTATTATCTTTTGCAAGACGATCAATCAAAAGGAACCAGACGAAAATATATTGAACATATTGAAAACATTTTAACCTTGAGTGGGATTTATCGCATTCAAGCAAGTGACAGAGCCGAAAAGGTTTTAGAGATTGAAACGGAGTTAGCTGAAGCAATGCTTAATGCTGTACAAAGGAGAGACCCAGATCTTTGGGCTAAAATTCCAA
The DNA here is from genome assembly GCF_040220215.1 of Ekhidna sp. Taxonomy (GTDB): domain Bacteria; phylum Bacteroidota; class Bacteroidia; order Cytophagales; family Cyclobacteriaceae; genus Ekhidna. Next base: position 164,961 of record NZ_JAVJTR010000020.1, on the reverse strand, counting down.
TCAGTGATCTGGTATCATATACACCTTCCATTAAATGGACTGATTATTTCTCTCAACTAGGTTTAGTTCAGGACTCAATATATTCAAGAGACGTTGGGTTCTTAAAAGCAATCGAAAAGGTTTTAACTCAAAGCAAGCCAGATGATATTAAAGCTTATTTGCGATGGAGATTGTTGGATGGATTTGCACCATATTTAAATCACAAATTTGTTAAAGCTGATTTTGACTTTTTTGGCAAGCACTTGAGGGGTGAACAAGAATTAAGTTCGAGGGAAGCAAGGGTGTTAAATGTAATGCGACATGAAGCATTGGGGGATATTATAGGTAAAATATATGTTGAAAAACACTTTGCCTCGCAGACAAAAAAAGAGGTAGCGGATATGGCTAATAATATAAAAGAAGCGTTTGCCAACCGTATTAATAATCTGTCATGGATGTCAAACTCTACAAAACAAAATGCCCTCTCCAAACTTCGTCTATTAAGAATTAAAATTGGACATCCGGAGGCATGGCCTGATTTCACCAAACTTCATATTAATGGCGATTCAGTTCATTCTTCCTACGTTCAAAACGTAATGAACTGTTTTCGCTTTCAATTTGATAAAAAAGTAAAAGCTCTCAACCAACCAATAAACACGGAAGAATGGAGGATGTCTCCTGTCACTATAAATGCTTTTTACAATGCATTATTTAATGAAATCGGAATCCCCGCTGCTATTTTACAACCGCCATTTTACATCGCAGGAGCAAACGTAGCTATAAATTATGGTGGGATTGGATCAATTATTGCGCATGAAATCAGCCATGGTTTTGATAGCCAGGGAAAAAAATTTGATGCGGATGGTAACCTGAATAATTGGTGGACGCCAACAGATTTAGCAAGTTTTGATGAAAAGGCAGAGAAATTTGCCAGGCAAATTGATACCTACGAACCAATGGACAATGTTTTCTTAAATGGGCAACTGGTTCTTCATGAAAGCATTGCTGACCTAGCTGGAGTTGCCATAGCCTTTGACGGATTACAACGTCACATAAAAAAATCAACAAAAAGAGAATTAGTAAACGGATATTCTGCCGAGCAACTATTTTTTATATCATATGCTGCATCAAAAAGGGCGATCTACACAGATGAAGTATTACTCGGGCGGATTCAAATTGACGCTCACATGCCCGACAAGTACAGGATCAATGGAATACTTTCGAACTTAGTGCCATTTTACGATGCATTTAAAGTCAATGAAAGAAACGCTCTATACAGATCAGAAACTGAAAGGATAGAAATTTGGTGAGTATTTAAAAAATATATAAACCCTCCTAGCGCGGAAGTTACTTCCGTGTTCATCATGATTTTATTTTATAAGTTCATATTTCCGAAGTTTCTAAAACTTAGGAAGTCTATTAAAACCTGCCTCGGTTCGTGTCCCATAAACGATACTACTAAGTATCCCGGCCCTGTGCCGGGATCTTCCAGAAAAAACAAGAAGGTCTCGGAATAAATCCGGGACATTCACGTAAATAATACCATGTGTCATCCTAACAATAAACACCTTCACCACAGCATGAAGCATTTGTAGCAAAACAATGAGTATTTAAAGTACAGCAAGACAGACTTCAAGCGTAGCAAGAAGGACTTGCAGCAAAGCAATGAGCATTTACTTCTCTCCAATGGGTATTTACTTTGCAACAATGAGTCCTTACACCACCACTGGGTGCTTGCATGAATGCAATGGGGTTATTTGAAAATAAATTTTCCGGACCTTGATATTTTCTCACCCTGAAATAGCGACATTAGCGTACTTAAATCAGAAACATTATGTCAAAATCACAAGACGCAAAAAAAGCTGTAAAAAAAGCTCCTGCCAAGACGGCCAAGGAGAAAAAAGCTGAGAAAAGAGAGAAGAAAAGCAAGTACTAAGTCTCTTCTTTAACTCACTTTGTACACATCAATTGTGTTTGCCTGAAAGTTTCTTCTTCTCAGGCAAACCTCAAACCCTTCGCGGGAGCCTTCATCGTTGGTGTTTCCCTCGATCGTATGCACCCAATCACCCTCCACACCAATCACAATGCCAGTATGCACCCAGTCGTACTGGGTCTTCATATTCAGAAACACATCGCCCGGCTCAATAAGCTTAGGATTATTTCTAAGATTGACATTTCGGTGCAATTTCTTTTCTTTCAGGCCATGACTTCCCACCACATCACAGCTATATGAATGGGGCATGATCTCCGTAAATCGCTTTCCTAGTGTGGTAGTGGCCTGATCTAGGATCGTCTGCACAAAGCCCATGCACCATGCCCATTCTTTGCCTTCATTGCCATCCATGTAAGCCCGCACCCACGGACCAATGTTGGAATTGTAGAGCTCCCGAGGGATATTTTGCAAATGCTGACGGGCATAGGCAACAATCAATTGCCTGAGGTCATTTCCATTGATTCGGCTAAACGCATTGAACATGGGGCTGCATAGCATTCGGAATGTATTGGGCCCAACCTCTCCGTCCACCGTCAGCTTTTTGTGTGCCTGAAAGTCCCGAACCACTGCCTCGCTTTGCGGACCATAGTCTCCGTCTACCGACACCCGATGAAACCACCCAGGATCAACAAACCGCCAGAGGTTCAGCCACTCCTGGACTTTTTGCACGTCGTACCCCTTTGCTCCTACCTTCAGCACTTTGGAGATGTTCAGTTCTTTGATGTAGTGTTTCTTGATCATGGTGCTATTTTTTTAGTCTGTCAATAAAATCAGTGATGCGAGCCTGCATGCGCGTCAGCGGGCGAAGTTTTTCTTCCTCCATTTTTTTCCTGGTGATCACCTTCGCCACGGTATCGACCTCAGCCAGCTGGAGCGAATCCCATGGAAATGGCATCTTCAGTGCCAAAGCCTTCCATTTCTCCATATCCACGGAATCTTTAAGAGGAATCAGTTGATATTTAAACTTGCTCAAATTCAGTGTGCTGTCGTATCGGCTCAGAGCTGCACTATCCAGCGCGACCAGCGCGGTGTTCCATTCCTGCCGAAAATCGCCGGATACAAACCAGTCAGAATGCTGAATGGTTACAGAAGTAATCAGCTCATATTCGTTGGTACGAAGCTTATCCCGTGTGGCTATAAGCTGTAGCACATCGGCAGAATCGATGTTTAAGGTGTCTATTAAAATACTGGCAACACCGAGCGAGTAGTAGCTAAACGGATATTGCTTTTCCAAAAAGGCCAGTTTTTTCAGATCGACAACAAACCGTTTAAAATGCTGCGTCATCTTCTCTGCTTTCTCCACCCCTACGGTATTGATCATGCCCAGATACTGCTGGTAAAGGCTATCGATAAAGGCAGCTTCATATCGATCTACCAGGGTATCTGCTTTGATGGAGGCGAGGTGCAAATCATACGGATGGGTATGAAACGAAACCTGAAGGTCTGGCTCGTCCAGCAATAAGGAGAAGAAGTTTCTTAAGGCTTCCTTTCCATTCGCTTCTGCTCGTTCCACAATTTCGGCACCCCGCGCCTGCTCTAGTAGCTTTTGCTTGCATTGACGCTTCACCTCCTTCGCTTCTTCGAAGTTTACATTGCCGGAAAAAGACACCAGCTCAAAGCCCTTGACTTTCCGTTCCGGTATAAACCAGGGGTTGATATCCACATCCAGAACAGTCGGTTTAATCCCGTAGAAGTGGATCATTTTTCGATCCTCCTCATAGAGGAAGTTGCTCTCATCTAACTGACCAAAATGAAACCCTGCCTTGACGGATCCCCGTCCGATGAAAACAATGTTTTTCTTTTTCTCACGATCCAGGTCCTGCCCAATGACATACTGATAAAACGGAAAGAAATCGTATACGAACGCCGGTACCTCCAGCAGATATTCATTCATGGCAGAGTCCAGTTTACTCCCCTTGAGTCCACTGGTTTTGCTGAGACGTTTAAATTCACTCTTAAAGTCTTTGAGCATCCGTTTGTAAATGGTCTGCTCTACATTCCCTACCAGGCTTGCTTCCTTGTAAATCCGGTTCATATCGCGGGTTAGGTAGTTGTTTCCAAGGCAGGCCACAAACTCGTTGAAAGTATTATTAGATGGCAGGTCTAAATGAAATTCAGTGTTTCGCACCTTGCTTTTCAGCTCACTCTTACGATTTTTATTTTCCCATATAGTCAGTGCCACTTCCTGCCATGCATTCTCCGCAAAATCAGTCAGCGTATCAGACGGGAACTCCGTAAGCTTAAATTCCTTCCATGAAGAAATCACTTCTCCATAGTATTCTGCCGTGACCAGTTGTCCAATATCCCGAACGCCCGTCACCAGATTGGCCGTTTGTTTGGTCCGGGCATTGGTAAACATGCCAATGGGATCCCAGAAAGTGAAGGCGATTAGTACACCCACGACGAGTACAATATCGAGGAACAGTTTCCAGTTTTTGAGAAGAAAGTAAATCATACACCTACCTCCTCTTCTGTGATTTCCGGGATCAATTCCCCTTTATGAAAGTCAATGTAAATCTCCTGATAGCCCAGGGTGCGGAGTAGGGTTTCCAACATCAGGCGTGTCTTTTTTTCAGTCGCCTCAATGATGTTCATGTGCTTCAATGAGTTTCGAATATCGATCTCTGCATCCTGAAAGAAGCTTTCCTGATCTTCCAATGAAATTTTATTGAGGAAGGCATCTGTGGAAATAAGCGTATCCTGCCTGAATTGCTCCGCCGGATATGAAAAATTGATCACCTCGACGGGTGGCAATTTGAGTGAGATGCTCTTCCCGTCAATATCCACATCCTCTTTTTTCAGTTTCTCCAGGTCTACACCTGCTTTCACTATCGCTTTGGAATGTGCCAGAAACTTTGCTTCATTGAGCTTCACCACCCAAAGCAGACGCTTTCGTTTGACACCATACACGATCTTATCAATGGTAAATTCCGTGGTAGCCAGCTTGGAGGCCTTCTTTATTTTGCCGACCACTAAACCTCGATCATCCTTGCAGGCAGACAGCAAGATCAGCAACGAAACGATATAAATCAGTCGCCTCATTGTCAGCCTTTCATTGGATCAACGGTAGAGAAGTCTTCCTTAGCAGGTTTCTCCTTTTTGGGTGCCTCTTCCGCAGTTGCTTTCATCGGATCATCCGCTCCTACAGGTGAAGGCTCTTTGATTTCTTTCTGTACCTGATCAGCGATCGAAGGTTTTGCGCGCTGGCTGGCAGATGGTGTTCCATTTTTACCAACAGGAACGGGAGCGCCATTCGGTCGTAAGTACTGCAGCGAACGACTGCCAAAATAGAATGCAATCATCATCAGGAAAGCGGTTTTGAAAAACTCATACTGATCCCAAAAAAGTGAAGTTGGGTCAATTTCATTGGTCATTCCAAAGCTTACCACAAGTAGTGCTATGGCTCCAAACAGCAAGGAAAAAGCAATCATTCCGCGCACAGTTCCGTTTGGCATTCCAAAAGTCTCGTCTTTATAGGGATTGTATTCCGGTTCCGCCTCAATGTCATCCTCATGGTAGAAGTTGCCCATTCGTTTATCCTCTTTGGCAGAATAAATCTTGTTCCACTCCTCATCGGTGAGTCCAAGGTTTACATTGTAGAAGTAGATGGCCCAAATGAAATAAGATAAAAAGATACACGCCCAAAGCGTCACTATCCCAAGTCCTATTGCTTTAAACACCGCGCTTTCTCCGGTATTGGTCTCAAACACCATCATCACACCAAAGGCACCCAGACCCAGCAAAATGAAAATGATCACCCGTATGCCCCAAAAGAAGAATTTAGACATGGAGTCCGGTTTCTTCTTTTTGCTCCCTGTTGTGGACTTATAAAAGGCATAAACCACGATAAACACGCCAAATGAGATGATCACCGCCACATGTTTGCCCCAGCCCTTGATCCAGGGATTTCCGAAATATTCATGGATAAAGAGTATGATGAAAAAAGCACCAAGTAACAGAACGACTCCTTGAAGTAAAACACGATTGAACAATTCCTTATCTCGTGATTGGTAAAGGTTAAGCATGGTCCAGGGATTTGAAGAAGTTGGAAACGGATTTTATGATGGCTTTCGTAAACCCGATGATCGGGCCAATCAAACCAACCAACCATAACCAAACATCCTCCAGCAAATCTGGACGATAGATAATCAAAATAACTGAAATCGTAATTACCGCAACAAGGATAAGTATGAGTGCGTGCCTCATGGGTTAAGTGATTAGGTTGGTTCTTTAAAGAGAATCAATTTTTGCCCGAAATCAAATACCCGATTAGTGGTATTTTCTCAATTACCTCTTTGAATAGCTAAATCGATCAGCTTATCAATCAGCTTTGAATAACTGATGCCGGCCTCTTCCCACAGCTTGGGATACATGCTGATGTTGGTGAATCCTGGAATGGTGTTCACCTCATTCACTAAAATATCACCTGTTTCTGTTAAGAACATATCCACACGGGCCATTCCTTCACAGTCCAGTGCTTTATATGCTTTTATCGCGGTTTGCTTTAATTCAGGTAGGTATTTTTCATCAATTTTTGCAGGAATGATGATCTCTGCATGAGATGTGGAAGTGTATTTTTCTTCGTATGAGTAAAAGTCACCCGACTGCACCTCACCTACGCCTGTCGCCTGTGGGTCTTCATTTCCCAGCACGGCACATTCAAGTTCCCGCCCTTTGATCCCCTTTTCGACCAAAACCTTCCGGTCAAATTTGAAGGCATCTGAAATAGCCTCCTTCCATTCAGCTTCATTGGTCACTCTGTGCACTCCTACGGAAGACCCCATATTTGCTGGTTTTACAAACACGACGGATCCCAGACTTTTCGTGATGGTATCAAAGGCTGGTTCCCCTTTTTCAATCAAAATCCAATCAGCTACTTTCATTCCCGAATCTCGAAGCAGACGTTTGGTCACGTCCTTATCCATGGATACCGCAGAACCTAAGACATCCGGCCCCACGAATGGCAGCTTTAGCAATTTTAGGAGTCCCTGAATGGTTCCGTCCTCCCCGTTCGGGCCATGTAGGATTGGAAATACCACATCAATCATTCCAAGCGATTCACCTTCACAGGTCAGGCATTCATTTTCACCTGGCCGAATAGCTACAGGACGACCCTGCGTAGTTATTTCGTCACCCATCTCTTCCATAGTGATTAGTCTCCAGGCACCTTGCTGTGAAATGCCGACTAACGTTACCTTGTATTTTGAATGATCCATCGCATTCAAAATATTTCTGGCAGATCGTACAGAGATTAAATGTTCCGGAGATTGGCCACCGCAAAGGACAAGGATGTTTTTCATAGCATTTTCTTAAGACGAACTTAGAATATTTCAGTCATAAATTTCACGAAGTTCAAAATCTTCACCTTTTCCGTATTGGATGAGTTCGCTCATCAGGTAATCCTCCATCGAAGAAATGTCCTTTAGGCGATAGTCATTTCGTCCTACCACTTCCATCAGGACAAACTCGCTTTTCTCTCCATAGTTGACCAATCGGTACCTCTTACCTACCCGCATACTTGAAAATGCCAATCCACTCATATTGAAAGCAATATTATTGACCCAATTTTGATTTATTTTTACTTTATGAAAAAATTTCAATTACTCATAGTGACATTTAGCCTGATATTGATATTGGGTTGTGGTAAAGATGATTCGGCTGATTCATTTGTGGGAACCTGGGTGGCCGAAACGATTAAAGTTAGCGGCTGTGCGGATGAAGGCCGAAATGGCAGTGAGGATGTTCCATGCGATGACTCCTGCTACAGACTAGAGCTAATGGGAGATGGAAATTACACTTTTCAACAAGACTTTACCGTTGAGTCAGGATTTTGGGTGCTGGATGGTAAACTAAAGCTCTGCTCAGATCAGGAAGGTGAGACAATTTGCGATGAATACATTGCTTTACTTGCGCAAGGAGGCCTTGAATTGTCTTCTGACTCCACTTCTTCCGGGTGTGTGACTACTTATATATTCATGAAAGAAGACCCTGCTGACACGATTCAGTAATGGCTCATCAAAAGCACGAATCCAGGCTACACGGACAAAGTACCTACTTGAGTCGGATTCAAGCCTACCTCGGTGAATTTGTATATGGGGGTATCGATGGAAGTGTCACCACTTTTGCGGTGGTGGCAGGATCTGCTGGTGCAAATCTGGAGAGTTCTATTGTTATCATTCTTGGTTTTGCCAATCTAATTGCGGACGGTTTTGCTATGTCTGTAGGTAGCTATTTGTCTACCAAGTCAGAAAAGGAAAATTACGAAAAGCATAAAGCCATAGAATACTGGGAAGTGGACAACCTCCCGGAAAAAGAGCGGGAAGAAATCCGCGAAATATATGCGGCCAAAGGTTTTAAAGGGGAGCTGTTGGAAAAAGTAGTCGATGTGATCACTGAAGATAAAGATCGCTGGGTGGATATTATGATGAAGGAAGAACTTGAGATGGCAAAAGAGACAAAATCTCCTTTCAAAATGGGTGCCATCACCTTTCTTAGCTTTTTGCTACTTGGCTTCATCCCACTACTTATTTATGTGGTGGACTACCTGAATCCAATGACATCTGATTTATTCATGATCTCATCCGTTTTAACCGGACTGTGTTTTATTGGGATCGGTTTTCTTAAAAGTGTAGTCACCGGTACCAAAAAACTAAAGAGCGTAATGGAAACACTGCTCCTGGGAGGAGCAGCGGCTACTTTATCTTACTTTGTTGGAGATTTTTTAGAACAAATGATCCGGTAATCATTTTTCTACCAGTTTACCCATGTCGTATTCATATTCGATCTTGAGATTTCCCTCCTGATCATACCACCGGGCAACTCCATCTATTTTACCATCTACATAGTTCGATTCTTCCATCACCGTTCCGTCAACGTAATACTTTTGTTGCAATCCATTCAATACTCCATTGGTATAGTTTTTCCGCTCAACGATTATTCTTCGTTTATAAACCAGGTATTCACCATTGAGTTGATCATTGTGATAGGAAGCTTTAGTCTCTACATAGCCTACATTGTCAAACAAAAGCTGAACACCCTGCTTTTTCCCGTTTAAATAGGTGGTGATGGATTGCACCTTACCATCAGCCGTATAGCTGGTCCACGAACCATGATATTGACCATTCAGAAAATCCCCTTCTCCAACAGTAACCTCATCCTTTTTAACAATTGCTTTCTGAAGCCCGGGAACAGATTTATAATCCTGGATGATTGCTCCTCCGGGAATTTGACTTCCTTCGGTGTTTGATGAATTGGATGTATTTGAACCTCCGCAGGCGCTAATAACAAATGCTAAAATCCAAATAAGTTTCTTCATTACTTCTTTAAAATTTTTGGTAGTACATCGTTTAAAATCTTCTCTCGGTTGTTGAAAACCACATATAAGCCACAAAGAAAAACGATCAATGCATAATAAAACAACTGGCCTTTGTCCCCCATTACCTCAATGCCTAAAATAGTGAGGTGCATACCAATGGCGCCCACCATTAATCCAACTGCAATCATACCCCCGACCCAAGCTGTAGCGGGGATAATCAAAAGAATAACGGCTATCAACTCAGAGACGCCCACCATCCATCTACCCCAAGGTTCCATACCAACCATTGAAAAGATGTAAATAGACTCAGCAGAACCTGTAAATTTGAAAAAGAGGGTTTGACCCATGATGAATGCGGCAGCCAAACGAGCAACGATGTAGGCAATTTTTCTAAGCATAGGAGTGATTTAATGAAACGAAAATTAGAAATATTTTGAGAAAGCTACACAAGCTAAATAAGATCTACTGGATTTACGGGGGAGTAATGGGGCTTCTGATGATCATACTTGAAGTTATCCATTATCGGACTATAGTTCGCGATTTAAGTATGGAAATTTATGGTGCAATCATCGGAATAGTTTTTCTGGGGTTTGGTCTGTGGCTAGGGGCCGGATCATTTAAAAGAAAAAGACCAGATCATTTTGATCCTGAAAAACTGGGGCTGAGTAAAAGGGAAATGGAAGTTTTAGCTCTTCTTGCAGAAGGTTTGTCAAATCAGGAAATAGCAGATAAACTTTTTGTATCACTAAACACTGCTAAAACTCATATCTCAAATATTTATGCCAAATTGAATGTACAGAGAAGAACCCAGGCTATCCAAAAGGCCCGTGAAATAGCGCTAATTCATCCCTCAAAAGTGTGATTCTTTATAAATCACCCAAAAGGATGAAGAAAAAGATTGCAGGATAATCGTGTTTTGAACCAAAAGAAAAACAATGAAAAAGAAAACAGTAGTTAAATATGGGCTTATCAGTGGTGCATTGATTGTAAGCTCATGGTTCATCACAATTGGATCTGGTGATAACCCTGATTTTTCAGGTAGAGAAATTGTCGGTTATGCTATAATGTTGGCTGCTTTGTCCGCAGTATTTATGGGTGTTAAAAGTATCAGGGATGAAAAGGGTAGCCTGACATTTAAAGAGGGATTTGTAAATGGATTAGGGATAACTCTTGTTGCTTCAATTATCTACGTTGTTGGATGGATGATCTACTTCCCGAGTTTTGCCCCGGATTTCGTTGATAAATATCAGGCCTCACAGATTGAGCTAGTTGAGAAGTCTGACGTGCCCACAGCGGAAAAAGAAAAGCAAATCGAAGACATTAAAGACTGGATAGAAACCTATCAGCAACCTCATGTTATGGCCGCTATAACTTTTACTGAGATTTTTCCGGTTGGGCTTATAGTTACCTTAATTTCAGCTTTGATATTGAAGAGGAAATAGATTCTATCTAACTTTCCTTCATGATTAAAAGATGTTTGATTTGGGTGATGCCACTTATTATTGCATTAGGGTGCACCTCATCTGAAAAAGAAAACTCAGGAGCTTCCGGGGTGGTAGAATTTATAAAGAAAGAGTCGGGCACTTATATACCGGAGAATGTTCGTTCCAATGTAGCCAGCAAGCGTAGAAGCAAATTGAGCAACCTTACCTCAGACGGTGAGTCTTGGTTCAGCTTAAGAATAGCGGACCCATTTAGCAAAGTCAAAATCACAATTGCAAATGATGTCAGTCCTACGGAATTCGTCTGGTTTGTAAATGGAAGTAACATTGATTTAGAAAAAAATCAGTTTAGCCTGGACAGTGTTGATGTCAATAAAGGAGAGCTAATCGTGGATATTTTGATAACCAGGAAGGAAATCAATGTGTTCTTTGATGAAGGAGTCGAGAGCTTTGCTTTTAAACATGAACCACAATCCCTCAATAATAAGCTAAAAGTTGAACTGGATGATCAGCCTCGTGATCTGCCGGGGATTTTATATGACATTGGCATATAGGTAGGATTTCTACCACTATTTTATTGGTTGGAAGCTCATTTTAATTCAAAAAAACATTAAACTTGAATAGAGAACACATTAAAGTTAACCAATGAAGTCACCTTTGAAATCCCTAACCATTTTATTTCTTTCAGCTATTCTTATAAGCTGTACAAGTTCATCTTCGGGAGAAAGCGAGAAGTCAAAAGAGCAACTAGCAGAAGAAAAAACCATGAAGGATTTAGAAAAGCTAATGGAGGATTTGCCCGATCCATCGTTAGTACCCTTCACTTTAAAGTCTGTCGGGGCTGGTTTTGATAAAGGCCATATTAATTCATTGGACAGAATCGATAGTTACAAAAAGAATCGTGATAAAATGGCCCTCAATATGGGTGTATATGCATCTGATATTAGTTATTTGGCTGCATACGGGCATGAAGATGACTGCATTGATTATTTAAGGGCCTCTCATAGAATGGCTGAATTTCTGGGGGACTCAGCTATATATAACGAAGGAGACTTAAATGATTTCAGAGGTCATATTTCCAGCCAAAACGAAGAAGAAATTGCTCGAATTTTAGGAAAGCTTTTCCTCGAAACAAGTATGAAAATGGAGGAAGACCACCATTTAACTATGGCAGGGCTTGCACTTACAGGCAGTTTTGTAGAAGGGCTTTACCAGGCGGTGATCACTTTGGAAACATTTCCAAATACTCCTGAAAATCAAAAACTACTGGAACCTCTTGTGAAGATTGTCTTGGGGGAAGAAGAAGCTCTTTTGGACATCATTCAGGTACTGGATGACCTACCTTTTGATGATACCATTGCAGATATGATCACTGAACTGTCTATTCTGGACAGGCTTTATAAAGGTGACCTACAGGAGATAGAAGCAAAAATGCAGAGTGATCCCGAATTTGTATTAACGAGGGATGTGATGCGTGACATCACCCTGGAGGTTAAGCGGATCAGGCAAAGAATTACAGAAGAATAAGCACTTAATCTACCTAATCATGAAGCACTGACATTTCAGTGCTTTTTTTATGCATAAAAAAACCCTGACGGTAACCGTCAGGGCTGTTTGGCTTGATAAGAAAGGATATTACTTATCCTCTTTTTTCTTAGCTGCAGCTTTCTTTGGAGTTGCCTTCTTTGTTTCTTTTTTCTCAGCTTTCGGCTTTGCTTCTTTTTTATCAGCCGCCTTTGGAGCTGCCTTTTTCTTTGGTGCTGCCTTTTTGTCCTCCGTTTTAGATACTTCCTTCACCTCTGCTTTTTCAGCAGCTGCTTTCGGAGCTTCTTCCTTTTTTGGATTTGCTTTTTCTGCTTTAGGCTCTTCCTTCTTAGACTTGGCCTTCTTAGCGAATTCGGCCTTTATCTCTTCAATGTCTACATTTTTGATAGTAGGAACAGTATTCAAACGCTTCATAGCATTCACCCTATTCTTAGCGACATTCTTATTTTTTCTTCCTTTTCTTTCTAATCTAGTTACGGCCATTTTCTTGGTCTTCTTAAGTGAAATGAGCCGCAAATTTAGGGGATTATGTAGTTTTGTCCAAAACGAATTGTAAATGTCTAAAAGTAAGCCAACACTACCCCGTGGCACACGCGATTTTGGTCCTGAAGTTTCTGCAAAAAGAAGCTACATCATCGAAAAAATTAAACACAACTTTATCAAATACGGGTTTAGTCAATTGGAGACTCCAGCCATGGAGAACCTTTCCACGCTAACCGGAAAATATGGGGACGAAGGCGATCAACTTTTGTTTAAGATTTTGAATTCCGGAGATTATCTCAGCAAGGTTCAGGATAAAGACTATGCCAAAGGGAGTAAGCATCTAACTACAAAAATTTCCGACAAAGGGTTAAGGTATGACCTCACTGTACCATTTGCCCGATTTGTGGTAATGAACCAGCACGAGATTTCATTTCCCTTTAAACGATTTCAAATACAACCTGTGTGGCGCGCTGATCGCCCACAAAAAGGGCGGTATAGGGAATTTTATCAGTGCGATGCGGATATAGTAGGCAGCAATGGCATCTGGAATGAAGTAGAGCTAACACTACTTTTCAATGATGTTTTTGACGATTTAACCCTTGAGGATTACGTGATTAAAGTAAACCACAGGGAGATACTTTTTCTACTCGCAGCTCATGCAGGATTGAAAGGACAAGAAGTTTCTTTCTGTTCGGAAATTGACAAATTGGATAAAATCGGAATTGAACAAGTCAAGGAAAACATACTTTCCATAGGGGGAGAAAGCAAGAAGCTTGAGGAAGTAATGGACTTGATCTCATCCAAAGACAGAAATGAGCTAATGAATAAGGTGAGGTCAATGGATACGAAAAACCGAGGCGTACAGGAAGTGTCCCAATATTTCGAAAGTTTGGGTCAATTCGCTGACAAGAACCTGAAAGTTGAATTGGACCTTTCCCTTGCCAGGGGCCTCTCCTACTACACGGGGATGATTTACGAAGTAAAACCTACCAGCGTACAAATGGGCAGTATCTGTGGTGGTGGAAGGTATGATAACTTGACCGGAATGTTTGGACTGGAAGGAACCTCCGGCATTGGTATATCTTTCGGTCTTGACAGAATCTACGATGTAATGGAAGAGTTAAACCTGTTTCCAGAAAAAATCACTCAACCGTTGGATATTCTGATCGTCCACTTCAATGAATCAAATCTTAAGCATGCACAAAAAATTGTAATGAAACTACGTGAGGCAGGGATCAAAGCAGACCTCTATCCTACCTCTGAAAAGATGAAGAAGCAGTTTAATTATGCTGATAAAATTCATACCCCCTATACGCTGGTTATAGGAGATAATGAAATGGAGTCGGGTGAATACATGCTTAAAAACATGCAATCAGGAGAGCAAAAACCTATGAAACCGGATGAAATAATCCAGCTTTTTAAAGGTTAACTTTACGATACTTGTTCGTAAATCTGTTTGATGCAACAATGGAAACATATTTTGATCCTACTACTAATGCCCATGCTGGCTGGTGCCCAGGTATTTAGCAGCAAGGGTCGGTTTTCCGTGGAGTTTGATCGTGGATGTACCCCCATGACCGTAAACATTACAGAACACGACTCTTTTGGTGATGTGACCCGTCAATACTACTATTTTGTAGGTGCGGGGATTACAAATAGTAAAACCTTTACTTACCAGGATTCGGATACCTATCAGATTGTACAGGTAGTCGGTGCGGACGGGATAGATGACAAGACTGATACACTACTTGTACAAGCTTTTGCTTCAATCAAGCCGGAAATCGAAATTCAAAAATGTAATGGATCTGAAGTCTCAGTCACTTCTGTAGATAGCTATTATGATAGCATCAGGGTTTACTTCTCATCCACAGACTCTGCCACACTGCTAACTGATCAATCTGCCACCTTCATTTTTTCAACCACCGCCAGCCAAAGTATAGGATTGAAAGGTTTTTTCAACAATGCTAATGAAAACTGTAATTCGTTTTTTGAGGAAGTTGTGCCCATTCCGGTATTGGAGGCACCTGAAATTCTCAATGCCTCGATAAAAGAATCATGCAAGGATGTGTTTACACTCTACTTACAACTGGATCAAATAGATACTTTGACCAATTACAGGATAAACATTCACCAAACCTCGTCTTCTAAAATTTACGATGGGTATTTGAAGAATACTTCGCTGACTCTTCAGGATATTATATTTAGCAAAGAAGATTATTGCGTGACCATTGTGGCATATGATCCCTGCAATAACACCAGTCAGACGAGTACTGATTTCTGCGCCGAGTCAACCGACCTCTCCCTCTCTCCGTTTGAAACACTCTACTCGACATATGATTCCTCTGGGATTTTCATAAATCTTGATCTGGTTGAAACAGGAACATTTAATGTATATCGAAAGCTTGAGGATAATGAATTTGAATTCCGCTCAGAAGAAACGTCATCATTTACTGACATCATTGGATCAAATGGCAGAAAATACTTTTATCAAATTGAGTATGTGGATAGCTGTCAGCAAGTGCTCTATACTGCCCAAACAAACCCACCGTTGGTAGAGGCTTCATCTATTCGAACAAATGAATATCAGGTAGTTTTTACTACCCCCGTTAACTCACTCACCGAAATCCCATCAAATGAATATCAATCAGGAAATTCATTTTCTCAAACCACCGGAGAAATCAATAACGACCAGTTTACTATTCAATTAGATGGTAAAGACGGCAGTCCAAGACAGTTCATTACTGCTACATCCGTTTATTCTGATGGTTTAATTTTAAAATCCAATGCCATTACGGTTAGACATGAATTAGTGATTTATGTGCCCAATGCTTTTACACCAAATGGAGATGGGTTGAATGACACACTGGAGTTTTTAGGGCTTCCCACTGAGATCGCCACCATCCATATTTATAATCGCTGGGGCCAGTTAATATACTCATCCGACCAGCCAACACCAGGATGGGATGGTACAATCGATGGTTCTCTCGCAGGGCAGGGAACTTATCTATACGAAATCATCTTTGAAACAGCAAGTGGTGAAAAACGAACGCAAAAAGGTACTTTTGCATTGATTAAAAAATAAGAAGGATATGTTTGATATGATGAAAATGATGGGCAAGGTGAAAGAGATGCAAGCCAAAATGAAGGAAGCCCAGGATCAACTCAAAGACATAAAAGTGGAAGGCGAATCCGGTGGCGGGTTGGTGAAAGCCATCGCTAATGGAAACAAGGAACTTATTGGCTTGGAGGTAGATGAGACACTGGTAAACGGAACTGATAAGGATATGATGCGTGACCTAATCATCGCAGCTGTTAATAAGGCTGTTTCAAAAGCTGATTTCCAGGCTAAAGAGCACATCAAAAAATCCACGGAAGGCCTGATGCCAAACATTCCCGGCATGGATCTCTCAGGCATGTTGTAAATGACCAAAACTGCAATCGTCATACTTAATTATAATGGAAGAGCTTATCTGGAAAAGTTTCTTCCCGGTGTGATTAAATATTCTAAGGATGCCACAGTTATTGTTGCCGATAATGCTTCTACAGATGACTCTGTCGCTTTTTTAGAAGCCAATCATCCTGAAGTTCAACTCATAATTCTTGATGAAAACCATGGCTATGCCGGAGGGTATAATGAAGCCCTTAAACAAATAGAAGCAGAATATTATCTCCTCCTAAATTCTGATGTAGAAGTTACACCAGACTGGATTAATCCATTAGTGTCCTTTCTGGATTCCAACCCGGAATATGCGGCATGCCAGCCAAAAATAAAAGACTACAATCACCGTGCACTATTCGAATATGCCGGAGCGAGTGGAGGTTTCATTGACTCATTAGGGTATCCTTACTGTAGGGGTAGAATTTTCGATGAGCTGGAAGCTGATTCAGGACAGTATAATGATCCAATAGACATTTTTTGGTCATCAGGAGCGTGTATGTTGATCAGGTCAGAGGTGTTTTTTAACGCCAGAGGGTTTGATCAGGACTTTTTTGCTCACATGGAAGAGATTGACCTATGCTGGAGAATTCAGAGTATGGGCATGAAGATAAGAGCAATTCCTGCAGCTACAGTTTATCACGTTGGGGGTGGGACACTAAATAAATCAAGTTCATTCAAAACGTACCTCAATTTCAGAAACGGGCTCAGCTTGCTTATTAAAAACCTTCCATTGCCCCACCTAATCCTGAAATTTCCAATTCGAATATTCTTAGACTGGCTGGCGGCCCTCAAGTTTATCTTGGAAGGTAGCTTTAATCATGCTACTGCTGTTTTAAAAGCTCATTTTTATATACTAAGTTATTCGATTAAAACCCTAAAAAAGAGGAAGAACACATCAGCCACGCCGCAATCAATGATGGTTGTATTTGAGTATTACGTGAAAAAGAAGCGGAAATTCAGTGATTTTTAATAATACCAGAGGGTATTGTTTCTTCTTCTAAGATGCTTTCTGAAGTTCATCACGAAAGCAAGTCCCAGATATATGATCACAGGGGAACCAAAGGTCAAAAAGGATGAATAGATAAAGAAGAGGCGTATGCTTGAGGTAGGTATACGAAATTTCTCTCCCAAACGGGTACAAACTCCAAACGCGTATTTCTCTAAATAGTCCTGCATAATGATTTTATTGGCACAAAGATAAACAATACATGTTTTAGATAGTTGCTCCAATAGTGCTTGAAAATGATATTTTCGATTAATTTTGCCAGCATTATAACTAAGAATTATACTATTTATTGTTTGTACAATTAAAAAACTGAATCAAATGAAAAAATTTAACCTAGCCATGGCATTTGCTGCCGGAGCAATTTTGCTTTCCGGTTGTAAGCTCGATAAGATGATAAAATTGGCTCAGGAGAATGACCTTCAAGTAGACCCTAATCCGCTTGAGGTACATGGTGGTAATGTTCCATTCGAAATGAGTGCTGTACTTCCTCCAAAAATTCTTCCTTCTAACACAAGCTTTACCTTGAATACGATATATGTTTATGGTGATCAGGAAGTGAGTGTTGGGTCAATTGAATTCCAAGCT
The DNA here is from genome assembly GCF_040220215.1 of Ekhidna sp. Classification (GTDB taxonomy): domain Bacteria; phylum Bacteroidota; class Bacteroidia; order Cytophagales; family Cyclobacteriaceae; genus Ekhidna. The sequence goes on along the minus strand of NZ_JAVJTR010000020.1, from coordinate 147,174 downwards.
TCTGAGTTTCCTAATAGCTCCACTACAACTTCAAGAAAAGCTGAAAACTTTTCATTGCCGTACCAGGAAGGTATGAACCCTGGAACGCTCTATGTTCAAGGTGTTGCAACAGATACACGAAATGGTAAGACCAAATCTACTGATCGCTTAGCTGTTGCTCAAGGGTTGGTAATGACTTCTGCTTGGGTGAAGGATGTAGCAATGGCTTCTTATGCTGAGCACGGATACAATGATAAAGAAGAGTTGGTACCAACCAACGTGAATTTCTACTTTGATCAAGGAGTTTCTAATCTTAGATCCTCATTGACTTATGATGGAGTTTCCAACAAAGCAAAAAGAGATAATTTGAATGCATTTATCGCTGAGAAAAACGTTACCAGAACTGTTACCATTACAGGTACTCACTCACCAGAAGGTTCTGAAACAATAAACAGCGATCTTTCACAGAATCGTGCGAAAGAAATCGAAAAGTTCTATAGAAGTAGAATGGATCGTTACGATTATAAAGGAGCAGCTGATTCTATTGACTTCATCCTTAAGCCTGTAATTCAGGATTGGGCTGCTTTTAAAGCCGCTTTAGCTTCCTATGAGGGTATTTCTGCTGACGATAAAAAAGCATACAATAACATCATTAATGGGTCAGGCTCTTTCGTTGAAAAAGAAAAAGAAATGCAGAAGCTTTCTACTTACAAAAAAGTATTCAATGACGTCTATCCTGGTTTAAGATCTGCGAAAACTGAAGTACTTACTGTAAAGCCAAAGAAATCAAATGCGGAGATTGCAGTATTGGCAAAAGCTATTGTAAACGGAGAAGCTGAGGCTGACACCCTTACAATCGAAGAGCTAATGTTCAGTGCAACACTTACTCCTTCTTTGGAGGAAAAAGCAGCAATCTACAAAGCAGCTGCTGATAAGTCTGGTATGTGGCAAGCCCACAACAACCTTGCTGCTGCTCACATTCAGATGGCTAAAAGAGGCGATGCTTCTAAACTAGATGGCGCTGCTACTCAGCTTGAAATTGCAATGAACAAAATGAGCTCTGCCGGTGAAGTTCAGGCTAACATGGCTGCTGTACAGATACTTCAAGGAGATTATGCTGCTGCATACGAAACCCTTGGAAATGTGAGCTCTTCTTCAAACGACATAAACGGCAAAGTGAATGCTATGAAAGGTGCTGTTGAAGTAAGAATGGCTGAATATGACAAAGCAAAAGCTTCTTTTGCTTCAGCAACAAACAATGAAAATGTGATGATCGACAGAGGTCTTGCTTACTTATTGAGTGATGATTACAGCATGGCTGATGCAGAGTTTAAGCAAGTAGAACGAGCTGATGCTTACTACCTACTAGCGGTTTCTGCAGCAAGACAAAACAATGCTTCTGAAGTAGGGTCAAACCTTAAGAAAGCTGTTGATGCTGAACCTTCATACAAGGACATGGCATTGAACGATCTTGAGTTTGCTAACTACGCTGATGCAGTAAACGAAGCTGTGAAGTAATTTACAGACAACAAAATCAGAAAAGCTCTGCCAATGGCAGGGCTTTTTTTATGCCCTAATGTATTCGTGATCTGAAAAGGTTGTTCTAAAACCTCAATAATCAGGCATTCATCATTAATTTAGCACACCGAAAATTACAACTGAAACCATGAGAGAAATCCAGTTTAGAGAAGCCCTAGGTGAAGCAATGAGTGAAGAAATGAGAAGAGATGAAAATGTCTTTCTCATGGGTGAAGAAGTGGCCGAATATAATGGTGCGTACAAGGTAAGCCAGGGAATGCTGGACGAATTTGGGGCCAAGCGTGTAATCGATACTCCGATTACTGAACTTGGATTTGCAGGAGTGGGTGTTGGAGCAGCAATGAATGGCCTTCGCCCTATCATTGAGTTTATGACTTTCAATTTCTCCCTGGTGGCCATTGATCAGGTTATAAACAGTGCGGCCAAGATGCTATCTATGTCCGGTGGGCAATACAATGTACCAATCGTTTTTCGGGGACCAACGGGAAATGCAGGTCAGCTGAGCCAGCAGCACTCTCAGAATTTCGAAAACTGGTATGCAAACACTGCTGGATTGAAAGTAGTTGTACCTTCGAATCCTTACGATGCAAAAGGTCTTTTGAAAACAGCTATCAGAGACGACAACCCGGTCATCTTCATGGAGTCCGAACTCATGTACGGAGATAAAGGAGAAGTCCCTGAAGAAGAGTATTTACTGGAAATTGGTCAGGCCAATACCGTAAGGGATGGTTCCGATGTGACCATTGTTTCTTTCGGTAAGATGATGAAGGTAGCTAATCAAGCGGCAGAAGAATTAGCCAAAGATGGAACGGAAGCGGAAGTAATAGATTTACGCTCCGTACGTCCGATCGATTATCAAGCAATTGTGGAGTCAGTGAAGAAAACCAACCGTTTGGTCATTGTAGAAGAAGCATGGCCGCTATCATCCATATCTTCAGAGATAAGTCACCATGTACAACGAAATGCTTTTGATTGGCTGGATGCCCCGATTCATCGTATCACTAATAAAGATGTATCGCTTCCTTATGCTCCTACCTTAATAGAAGAAGTCTTACCTAACGTGGCTCGTACAATTGAGGCTGTGAAGGCAGTAACTTATCAAAAATAAAAATCATTGGATAGCTTCTAAAAGATTTGATTTACTAATCTAGCTTTGAAAATATTAACTTCGTTCTTAATTATTGGGTGCCTAATAAGCTGTCGGGTTCAGCTTAAAAATCATCGATTTCCCAACCCTGTAGATACTACTGATAATGAAATAACGATTCAGGAAAAAAGGATTTTTAAAGTTAATGAAGCAATAACGATCGATAATCAGTTTGATGGAGCGCGATTTTCTAACCTTACAGTTCTCAATGATTCCGTAATTTCAATCACAACAACTCCGGAAAATGAACCTATAAACTCTAGTCCCTGGTATGCATTAAGACTAGTTTCTGCTTTAGATAAATCTCCAACTAGTCTAACTATTTGCATAGACTATCCTCATAAATATAAACATAGGTATTGGCCCAATATAAGCGTTGATCAGAAAAGCTGGTCACGCGTTGATTCTACAGCAGTTAAGATTTCAGAAGATTCCCAGCAATTGACAATTAAATTGTCCTTAATCTCAGATACTATCTGGATAGCAGCACAGCCAATAGTTTCATCCACTACAGTTGGTACTTGGTGTGATAGCTTATCCCACGCTGAAAATGTGAAATCAAGTAGCGCAGGTTTAAGCATGCTTGGTAGGAAATTACCGTTCCTAAAAATAGGATCTGGTAAAAAGACCATTGTCATTTTAAGTCGTCAACATCCACCTGAAGTTACTGGTTTTTTTGCCTTGAAATACTTTCTCAATGAAATATTAGTAAATGAATTAAGTGACAAATTTCTAAAAGAATATTGTTTTCTGGTCTACCCCCTAGTTAATCCTGATGGTGTAGATTTAGGGCATTGGAGACATAATGCCGCTGGCGTTGACCTGAATAGGGATTGGCAGTACTACAAACAGCCGGAAGTCAATGCAATAGCCAATCATATCATAAACACACTTAACGATGATCGACTTGAAATCGTTTTAGGCCTGGATTTTCATAGCACATGGTACGATGTTTATTATAGCACAGATCGCACCCTTAAGACAAAAAATAGGAAGTTTACAGATGAGTGGTTTCAGTACATTGAAAACAATATACCTGAATACAAAGTGAAAGATGCTCCTTCTGGATTACAATCTCCAGTATCTAAAGGTTGGTTTGTTGCACAGTTCAATGTTCCCGGAATTACTTATGAGATCGGAGACAACACGCCAATGGAATTCATTAAAGAAAAGTCATCGGTTACAGCCGAGGGATTGATGAAAATTCTATTCGAATAACCCTACTTCATTCCCCCAAGCATATTAGCAAGTGCTCTCTTCCCCCCTGACTTGTTCATCATTTTCATCATTTTGCGCATCTGTTCAAATTGCTTAAGTAATTGATTTACTTCCTGGATTGAAGTTCCACTGCCTTTTGCAATCCGCTGCTTTCTTGTTCCATTCAGAACTTCAGGTTGCGTGCGTTCCTTTGGAGTCATCGATTTGATAATAGCTTCAATTGGCTTCAATGAATCGTCATCTATGTCAATGTCTTTGATCGCTTTTCCCATACCAGGGATCATACCCAAAAGGTCTTTCATGCTTCCCATCTTTTTCATCTGCTCCATCTGAGCAAGGAAATCATCAAAACCAAACTGATTTTTACGAATCTTTTTATTGATCCTTCGGGCTTCTTCTTCATCGTAGTTCTGCTGTGCACGCTCCACTAAGCTTACCACATCACCCATTCCAAGGATTCTGCTAGCCATCCTGTCCGGGTGGAACAGGTCAATAGCATCCATTTTCTCACCGGTTGATATATACTTGATTGGCTTTTCTACCTCTTTTCTAATTGAAAGTGCGGCACCCCCTCGTGTATCTCCATCAAGCTTCGTTAATACTACTCCGTCGAAATTTAAGCGTTCGTTGAAAGTTGCTGCGGTATTCACCGCATCCTGACCTGTCATTGAATCCACTACGAATAGTGTCTCTGCAGGATTCACAGCCTTTTTGAGCTCGGATATTTCATTCATCATCTGCTCATCAACAGCCAAACGACCGGCGGTATCTATGATCAGCGTTCTCTTTCCATTTTCTTTTGCATACTTAATTGCATTCTGCGCAATTTTGACAGCATCCTTGTTTTCAGGTTCAGCATAAACTTCTACGCCTACTTGCTCTCCAAGCACTTTTAGCTGATCAATCGCCGCAGGACGATAGATATCACAGGCAGCTAACATAACCGTTCGTCCCTGCTTTTTGAGTAGGTTCGCTAGTTTACCAGTAAAAGTTGTTTTACCGGATCCTTGCAGGCCTGAAATAAGGATAATGTTAGGGTTTCCATCAAGGCTGATTGGAACATTCGTGTCCCCCATCAATTTGGTTAGCTCCTCAGATACAATTTTTGTAAGCAACTGGCCTGGAGAAACTGAAATCAAAACATCTCTTCCAAGTGCTTCTTCCTTGATGTTATCAGTTACATCTTTAGCTACTTTATAGTTAACATCAGCATCTACGAGCGCTCTTCGTATCTCCTTTATAGTAGATGCGATATTGATCTCGGTGATCTGCCCTTGTCCTTTTAGCGTCTTAAACGCCCTATCCAGTTTTACACTTAAACTATCAAACATAATTGCTCTTAAAAATCCAGTTGCAAAGGTATAAAATAGTGTTCAGTAGATGATAGTTCCATAAAAATGAAACCTTTTAAATTTATTATAGTATAACCAGTACCTTGCATTACAAAATACAATAACAATGAAACGGATCACTCTACTATTAGCGGCTACATTCTTTTTGGGTTTTGTCACCCAAGCTCAAAAAGTGAAAGAAAGGGATATTATTGGAACCTGGAAACTTGTAATAAATATTGAAGAAGAGATAGAGGAAGAGGCTGAAGAAGCTGACACGATGCTCGAAGAAATATTCATTAAAGCGGTCTCCGGATTTGTGGATGGCATCATGGATGACATTGAAATTTACTTTGAGTTTCGGGCTAATAACGACCTGAAGATTACGGTAAATGCCTATGACGAGACCGAAACCGAAAAAGGCTCATGGTATATTAATGAAAGAGGCTATTTGATCATCGAAGACATTGAAGACGATGACGATGATTTCAACATTACCACCGATGATGATGAATGGAAGCTTATTGATGGGATATTAGTCAGTGATGAGCATGAAGACAATCGAACGGTTTACATGACTCGGGTAAACTAAGAACTCGCACAATCACCACTACTAAAGAAAGGCAGCTAAATACTAGTTGCCTTTTTTACTTTCAAGCCAATGCTGAAGACTGACATGTCCAGTCCCGTTTAAGACCAAAAATATTGCACCGGCGAGCATAGAAATAGCCGGGTAGATATTAGGGTAAGGATCATTTAGATGTACCAGCAATATTGCTACAATAAAGTTAAAAATCATCACAGCGCCTGCCTCTCTCACCTTCCAGCCAAGAATGAACAAGATGCCTGCAAAGAACTGTGCATATACGGAAATGATAGCAGAGGCCAGTGGCAATGGAGCTCCAAAAATTTCTAAAAAATCACGAAATTCCAGCATTCTATTCCAGGAAAAGACATTGTCCTGAGTTCCGTAGATCAAATGAAAACCAACCGCTAGTCGAATCGGAAGGTCAGCATAATTTCTCATTTTTTCTAGCTTATTCATTCTTAAATAATGTATCAACTATTACTTCCGCAGCTAACCTACTACCCTTTGGAGATGGATGAAATCCATCCATTCCATACAATGAAAAATCTTTCGTTCCATCAAAATAAGCTTTCCATGCCTCACCTACCGGACAGAGAATAGCACCATTTTCAGTCGCAGCATCCCGATGGTTTTTAATTACCGCATCAAAAGTGTGATAATATGCTTGGGATGGCCATACCATGAAGTAGACAAACTTTGTTTCGTACTTATCGCACAGCTTCTTCAGTTTTCGTCCATCTTCGATAAGCATTCTTCTCCCTTCGGCTTGAGATGACGGACCTTGTTGAGCGATAACAAAATCATAACTTTTACCCATAATGTGCTTTTGTAATTCACCATCATCCCAATGGTCCACTATTGCATAATTTGGGAAAGTTAGCGAGGTAGTTTTGACTTTAATTCCCCTGCTTTTGGCTTCCTTCTCAACTAACTCCGGAAGATTGTTTGTGTAGGTTAGACTATTTCCAACAAAAAGAATTTTTACAGTTTGAGCAAAACTGAGACAAGCCAGTAAACAGAATAAAATGAAAAAGGAAGATCGCTTCATAACGATCTAAAAACAATCGACTGTTCCTTTTCCCTATTTTTCAATTATAGACTTTAAATCTGCAGGTGAATAGTTAATCGACTTGAGTGTTTTATTATCGCCTACTCGGTAAACCAGCCATTTCCCGTCACGCTCTTCGTAATAGGCATCTGTATCTTTTTCAGTCTTGTAGTGTGTGACAGTTTTTTTTGCTTCCTCTTCAGAATCACAAGCCTTGCTCATATTGGAGCGCTGTACCTCATCAAATAATTCGCGAAACTTCTCCCCCAACCCAAATTCTAATACAGCTCCCGAGAGAACGTATTGAATGTCGCACAAAGCGTCTGCAATTTCCACCATATCATTATCTGCTATGGCTTCTTGCAGTTCCTTTAGTTCTTCTGCAATTAAGGATACTCTTAGTTTGCAGCGATCCTCACTGGGTATCTGTGGATCATTTAATATCGGATGTCGGAATGTTTTATGGAATTCAGCTACTTGATTTAACGGGTCAATTTTATCCATTGATATTTCGTTCTTTTTTGATTGCTCGTATTAAAAAATAAATAAAGCCTCCAACCACAACGGTCAGAATAATGGCCATGCTTATGATTGCTCCAGTACTCATTGTTTTACAAATTTCTTATACAAATATCCATTTAGCACTAAGCCGACAATAATCACAACTCCCCATTGTAAGATGGTAGAGGCATTGCTATACACTCCAAATAAATCCCATTGCCCTTGTTCATTGAACCATGTAGAGCTGAAATCCTGAGACAGCCACCAATAAATAAGGAAAAATCCAATTGCAATGTTGCTGAAAATGGCAAAACGGAAAAAAGATGATGGCAACACCATATCGGATCCAACATCAATAGTGGACTCTTTAAACTTAACAGGATTGTTCATTGCCACCACGATCAATATGAATAGGCCTGTAACGATCAACCCAACACCCCAAACCCAATCCTGATTGGAAAAGAAATCTAAAGACCATGCAGAAGGAAAACCAAAAGCAATGAAACAAATGATTACTACTATAAGCGTTTTCCGTTTGGAAACATTTAGATCAGCGACATTTTGAAGGAAAAGCTCAATCATGGGCAATAACGAACTAAATGCCGCTACAAATAGCGCAAGAAAGAATAGCACTGATAAATAATCACCTCCGGGCACATTCGTGAAAAGTTTTGGAATAATAGTAAAAGTCAAGGCCTGATTTCCTGATTGTAAATATGATATTGCCTCTGCGTCTGAAGCGGCCAATGCAAAAACAGCAGGAAGTATAGCCATACCGGAAAGTAATGAAGCCGTATTGTTTCCAAACGCTCCAATAAATGTATTAAGCGTCACATCTTCATTATCTCTGGAGAACGCTGAAAGTGTCATCATTAGCCCCCAGCCTGCACCGGTACTCCATGCTGATTGTGAAAGTGCTTCAATCCAAATGGTGGGGTTGCTGAATAAGGACCAATCTATTGCAAACATGTATTCCAGGCCTCTTACACCACCTTCCATGTTGAGTGCAACAATGACAATGATAACCAATAGAATAAACAAACTTGGGATCAAAAGTTTGTTGGCTTTTTCCAGTCCATTTTTAACACCACGAATCAAGATGAAGGCCGCTAGAAAAATGACGCAGATATAAACTGCTACCGTAATCCAGTCACCATTTGAAATACCCGCCCAAAAATTGGTCAGGTAGTCCGGATTTGACTGGAGTGTTTCCTTTAAAGTTTCGCTTCTAAAAATGTTGTTAAATGAGAAAGTCAGATATCTAAAGGACCATGCCGTGACAATGGAATAATAAAATGCAATTCCTAACGTGCAGATGGTAATAAAAAAACCCATCCAGGTGTACTTCTTGCCGGCAAACTGCGCAAAGCTTCCTACTACACCGCTTTTGAATTTCTTTCCAATAGCAAACTCTGAAAGTAAAAGTGGTATAGACCAGATAAACAAGAAAAGAATCCAAAGTAAAATAAATGACCCACCATACTGACCTGCCAGACGTGGAAATCGCCAAAGGTTACCGGCACCTATGGCCATGCCCAAAGCGGCCAATACAATACCCCAACGATTACTAAACTGTTCTTTGCTCATAAATCACATTTGCGAATTTGGGAATCCGCCAAATATATGGAAAGTTTAGCAGGCTAGAGAAGCCATTTTTATAAAGGATAGGTTTCTTAAAAACTGAAACCGCTTACTCGTCCTTCAGAGTTGTTGCCGGATTGATTAATGCCGTACTAATTGTTCTGTGACTTACTGTTAAGGCAGCAATAATAAGAGTTACTACAAAAGCAACAGCAAAAAATCCTACACCAATATCAATTCTAAATTCATAGTCATTCAGCCATTGATTTAATATGTAGTATGCTACCGGTGCAGCTATCAAAAATGCCACGATAACCAAGACAAATACCTCTTTGGTGAACTTACCAATGATGCTGAGAATGGATGCCCCCAACACTTTTCTGATTCCCACCTCTTTCGTCCTGTTCGCGGATATAAACGCAATCAAACCGTAGAGCCCAAGACAACCTATGATAATAGATACGGTAGCAAACGTGCTCATTAGAGTAGCAACACTCTGCTCTTGCTCATAATTTTCTGCCAGTTCCTCATCATAAAACTGCCAATCAAGGACAAATTCTGGATATACCTTCTCCCAACTGTCTTCAAAGTGGGTGATAGCGGTCTTTATGTTAGCTCCGTCTTTGGTCTTATAAGCTACCTCATAGTACACATCCGGATGACGTAATAAGAAAACATACTGAAGACCTTCGCTTAAATCCCTCGAATGAAAATCCTTCATCACTCCAATAATTTCCAGGTCACCTTCTATCCACCCGGATGTCAACTGCTCCCCTATAGCTCCAGCATAATTATCCTTGAAGCCCATCAGGTCTGCTATTTGCTGATTGATAACAACCTTATTGATGCTATCATTTTTACGAATATTTCTACCTGCCAGTAGCTCTAGTTCGTAAAGATCCATGTAATGTTCATCTGCAGGCTTAAAGCTACCATTGAAGTCTTCTTCGATCTCCAATGGGGGATAGTTAAAGTTGGAATGTGAATTGGAATTTCCGGTGGGTGAACTAATTGAAAAAGTAACATGCTCAATGGTAGGATCTTCCAGCATTAGGTTCTTAAACCGAGCATTTTTTACTTCATCCCGCTCTGGTAAATAGCTTTTGATTATGGCCTCCTTCTCAAAGCCAAGATCTTTTTCCATGAAGTACTTCATTTGAGCTCCAATTATAACCGTCCCAATGATCAGAAATTGAGAGATGGTGAACTGAGCAACGACCAACGCTTTCCGCAAATTAAGTCCACCTGAAGCATCTTTAGCCGTAATCTTACTCTTCAGTGCCTTGACGGTATTCATACTACTCAGGAGAATAGAAGGATAAAATCCGGATAAGAAACTCACCAATATGAGTAGAATACATAGAAAACCAACAGTTTCAAAGCTTGTCAATAGATCAAGGGAAAGTCGTGTCCTAATCACATCTTCAAGCTGAACAAATAAAAATTCAGCAATTGCCAAGGAGCAAAACAACGCAACGAGTGTGATCAATGTAATTTCAGTAAAAAACTGAATAACCAATTGTCCGGAATAGCCACCTATAGCCTTTCTGATGCCTATCTCTTTTGACCGATTAGCGGCCTGGGCAGTAGCCAGATTGATGAAGTTGATACATGCTGTAAGAATTAAAAATATGGCAATAACAGCCAGTGCTTTGATCAGGGCAGGTGAAGTAGAATAAACATAGTTGCCGTATTCGTCATCAAAATGAATTTCTGATAAAGGCTGAGTTACAAATCTTCTTCTCTCAGAAGCACCTTCCTCATAATGCTTTTCTACAAACCCAATTAGCTTTGAATCAAAATCTTCAGGATTAAATCCATCTTCAACCAGAATATATGTATTGGTACTTGAGGCTGTTGAATTCCATCTATTCCCGTCACCAAAGTATGGGTTATTGATGCCTTGTGAGTAATAATCCAATAATACGGTAAATTCAAAGTTTGTGGCTTCCGGTGGATCAGCAATGACCCCTACAATTTTGTAATCCTGCAGGTTGCCAACATTGATCATTCTGCCCATTGCCTGAGCCTCACTTCCCACTTCAAGTCCAAAAAACTTTCTAACTTCAGAAGCTGCAAGAACCACTGTATTTGGTTCTGTCAATACAGACTCTTTATCCCCGGCAATAAAATCGACAGTAAAAACTTCAAAGAATTCAGGATCTAAGTAGACCACCCCTTCTTCTAAGAGAAATTTCTTGATGTTCTGACCATCCTGGATATTGATCTGATGGCTCCATACATAATGTGTACGCACAACCGTTTTTATATCAGGGAAATCTTCTTTGATGGCTGGTCCTACCGGGTGAGGTGTTCCTGAACCTTTACTTACCTCACCCGCACGAATCCCCTGACCTACTATACGATAAATATTATCGTAGTTTTCATGATGCTTATCAAAGTTGCTTTCGAAAACAATGACTTTGTAGATAACCAACGCACACCCAATGCCCAGAGCTAGACCAATTACATTGAGAACGCTGTATACTTTGTTTCTTGAGAGATTGCGAAGCGCCGTTTTAAGATAATTCTTGAGCATGGTTAAAAGGTTTTCAGACTATTAAAAGTTAAAACCATGCCAGATTGTATAACTAGCTGATATACAAAAAAATACACCTGACTTCATTCTGAATAGTGAAGCCAGGTGTACACCAAAATCGTTCGTATTTGGACAGTACTTACTCTTCTTCCTTAGATACTTTGATCACAACTTTGTAAATGAAATATATAATCAAGCCAAAAATGATCAAACCAGGCCAGCTAGAGGCATCTTCAAAAATTCGCATAGCATTAGGATCTCCTCCTGACTTCATTACTCCAACCGTTAGACCTGCAATTAAAATTCCCATCAACGCCTCACCAGTAATCAGTCCTGAGGCAAGTAACAAGCCTGCATTGTTACCTCTTTCAATATTTTTATTTGATTTTGTAGCCCTGGTCAGTAGATAAGCTAGCACCCCTCCAACAAAAATTGAAGAATCCAGCTCAAATGGAAGGTAGAGTCCGACAGCTACTGCAAGCACCGGCATTCTAAATTCTGATCCTTTTGACTTTAAGTATTGATCAAACGCTATAATCGCAGCAGCGATAGCCGCCCCGATATAAATAATATTCCATGGTAAACCTCCTCCGAAAATGCCCTGCGCCACACTCATCATCAAAGTCGCTTGAGGGGCAGCTAAGGACTCAGGTTGTTCCGGGGTTGGCGCCCCTATGCCATTGCCTATCAAAAGTATGTTTAACACAATTGGAATCGCAAGGGCACCGGCTACTACCCCTACAATTTGCATGATTTGCTGCTTATAAGGTGTTGCACCAAGTATATGTCCTGCTTTTAAATCCTGCATGTTGTCTCCGGCAATTGCCGCGGCACAACAAACGACAGCACCTATAAGTATGGCTCCTGCGGCTCCAGCCATTTCGTTTCCTGTCCCCATCAAAGTTAGAAGAAGGATTGAAGCAAAGAGTATGGTTGCTATCGTTACTCCTGAAATTGGGTTGTTTGAACTACCAACTAAACCAGCCATATAGCCAGCGACAGCAGCAAACAGGAATCCTGCAACTACCATAATTAATGTCATGGTAGTGGACACAGTAATGTCCACAATTGCAGATTGATAGATGAGAAATATTGGAACAACAAGCACACCAATTGCAATGATTACCCAGGACATAGGTGTATCCATCTCCGTTCGAACCTGATCCTTCATGGAGGTACCACCTTTTTTGAATGCAGCAATTCCAGCTTTAAAAGCGGTACCTAAAGATCCGGCCAGACTAAGTAGAGCCCATAGTCCTCCAACTACCATTGCTCCTACTCCCAGATATCTCATTTTAGCACTCCAAAGCGCATTACCAATAGTGTCTGCATTTACATCGCTCACGTTGGTAAATTTCCCTAGGGCAACCAGTTCTGCCGCAACTGCGTCAAATCCATTCGACCCAATATAGATTGGCATTGCTATCCACCATGTAATCACACCTCCAAAGAATACCAGAAAGGCAATGTTAAGACCAACAATGTATCCAACTGCCACCAAGGCAGGTGATAAGTTAAGACTGAAGTATCCATAAAATTTCTGTCCAAACAAGGCAGCTTTTTCGAATAGTCCGCTCCAAAGATTCAGGAATGAATCTGCCAACTTAAATAAACCCCCGATGACCGATCCCCATATTAGGTACTTCACGGACTTCCCTCCTTCTTCACCGGTCTTCAACACTTCTGCGGTGGCAACACCTTCCGGGAATTTCAGGTTTTCTTCTACAATCAATGCTTTCCTTAGCGGGATCGTGAAAAGTACTCCAAGCACTCCACCACATAATGCAATCGCCATGGTTTCAAAATAGTTGAACTTTTCCCAATAGCCCATAATTACCAGGGCCGGAATAGTGAAAATAACACCTGCTGCCAGAGATTCACCAGCTGAGGCTGCTGTTTGCACCAGGTTGTTTTCGAGAATGTTTGAGTTCTTGAAGACCTTCAATAAAGCCATAGATATAACTGCCGCCGGAATTGATGCTGAAACAGTCAGTCCGGCAAATAGTCCAAAGTAGGCATTGGCCGCCGAAAGCACCACGGAAAGAAGGGCTCCCAGCAAAACTGCTTTGACGGTAATCTCAGGCAGGCTGGTATTCGAGTCAATGTATGGTTTTTCCATTATGTTGGTTTTAGGTTAGGTTTTGAATTTCAACACCGGCAAAAATGTCTATTTGTGTTGGATTAAACAAAAATGGATTTCACCACCCTTAATTGATAGTTCCCATAGCTTGACGTGATTAGGCACAAAGTCAATGTGATGACATAGCCGCAGGATAACTCATATTCATAGAACCTATGAGCCTCACCCTTGTTGTGTGGTTGTAAGTATAAATTAAAACAATACAATACACATGAAAAATTTAGAACCGTTATCTTTTGAACAAGCACCTGAAGAATCAAAAGAAATTTTCAATGCACTAAAAGAGAAAATGGGCAAAGTGCCAAACATATACGCAACCATCGGTAACTCTTCCAAAGCGCTAAAAGGAGTACTTGATTTAAATGAGACGCTATCGAAAGGTGAGTTTACCGGAAAAGAAGTTGAGGCTATTGCCCTTTCAGTAGCTGAAGCTAATGACTGTAACTATTGCAGGGCAGCACACACTGCAGTAGGTAAGATGCAAGGATTAACAGAAGAAGAAACGATCGAAATCAGATCAGGGGAAATAGCTGATACAAAGCTGAAGGCATTGTCCGAGCTTGCCAAAGAAATGACCACAAACCGTGGAAATCAAGATCAGGAATTTATTAACAACTTCTTTTCTGCAGGATATAGCAAAGAAGCACTGGCTGAATTAATAGGATTTGTTGCAGTGAATACCATCACCAACTATACGAACCATATTGCTGATACAGATATCGATTTTCCTATTGCCCCTGAACTGGAGCACGCATAGTAGATTTGGAGTATCTATAAATAACTTGGGCTGGGTTTTCCAGCCCTTTTTTAACCTAATTTTGTTATCGTTTAATGAAAGACATGATCGCATCCATTGAAATCCTGTCTTTCAGGTTATTCCAATAATTGGCCTTTCTTAAGATGCCTCGTTCATCAACTAAAAACTCAGCAGGAATAGTGTTGAAAGACTCTTCTCCTGCCATCCAATGCACCGGAAGTTTTTTAAATTTTGCCACAAGCGTTGTTTGTATCAAAAAAACAATGTGGCTTTTTATTGATTTGGAGCGAGAACTCTCTACGCCATATTTCTGATACCACTCCCTGTCCGGGTCTGAGATAATCGGGACCGGAGACATATTTTCATAGAAATGATTGGCAAGCAAGACTTCCTTTGTTGATTCGAAAAAGAAGATCATTTCCATCCCCCTCTTTTTCAAATGCGGATAAGCCATTTGAAGAGTGTGGGCCCGAATGTTACAAAATGGACATCCAACGTGCCTAAAGAATGCAATTAAAAGCTTTTTCCCTTTTAAAGACTCTAAATCCAATTCATTGTCAAAAATGTCAAACGCATTTATTGATGGTATTGGTTCGCCTTCCTTTAAAATGAATCTGTCCAATTTCTTTCGCTTTTCTACTAACGCAATAAAAGAAATACGAAATTATTTGAACTGTTGGGTGTCTCGAAATCGAAATTATTCGTATTCCTGATCGCCACTTGATGTAGTGCCTATTACTTTAATCCCTCCACGTTCGATCACAAGCCTTTTCTCTCCAGACCTGTTTCCTACTTCCAGATCACCAGAAGTAGCGGTCAAATCAAAACTTAGATCATCGAGATCATTGACAAAGTCTATTTCTATATTACCTGATGTCGCATCAAAATATGAGTTATCATTAAGTTCAATTCCATACCCATCAATTTCACCGGAAGAGGTTCTGATTTTTAATGCACCAACCCCCTTACGGACATCTACATCTCCGGAGGTTGCCTGAATTTTAATTTTTCCATTAAATCCAGAAACAGTAATATCTCCCGAGCTGGATCTTGTCTCAATATTTCCTTTGGAGTTAAAAATCTCCTGATCACCACTAGTTGATTCAATCTCCGAATCACCTGTAAGTCCGTCTATGTCAATATCTCCACTTGAGGTTTCTACTTTTAGATTTGACACAATGCTGCGTAGTGTTATATCGCCACTTGTAGCTTCTATGTTTGATGTTGATGCTCTCAAGTTTGCTACATTGATATCCCCTGAAGAGTTGTCAATATCCAATCGCACACCATCAACAATCGTCAGGTCAATGCGGGATTCGTTGATTCGATAGTTTTTCCAACTGAGGTTCGATTTTCGATCCACTCGAATAACGAGGGTTTTGCCAACAATATCAGTATCAAATCGATAATCGTCCTCATCTCCATTACCGGTTATTACACCTTTGAAATAGACTTTATCTCCGGAGTTTACATAAACATCAACAAATGAGCCTTCAATTCTCACCTCATCCACGTTTTCAGCTCCCAGTTCAGCTTTTGCCAGGATATTTTGTGAAATGGCTGATAATGATACAAGCGTGCAAATCGCAATTAATAGGTTCTTCATGACTTTATTTTAGATTATAACTTAAAGATGAAGATTTTCCGAAATGGTTGCCTAGCCTATCTTGAATTTTTTCATCGCCGCAAGTAATCTAAGTCCTTCTTTTAAATAAGGATCTTTTTTGAGCTTTTCATCAATATCTGCCTGATCAGGCAAATCACTATTATCGACGGCTGTTGCCAGGTCATCTTCATCATTGTTAGAGGCAGCCCGACGTGTCTCCAGATTCAACGATACTGATTTTCTGTTTCGGTTTTCCTTCGCCTTTTCAATATCTCTTGCCAGCTTTTGTAAGTCTTCATCAGAATTTAAATCATCGCGGTACAGTGTATTTAAATGATCCAAAAGCTCCTCTGAGATCATATTCACAGGCTTAAACTTAGCGCCAGCTATCTCATCCCATGGCAAAGCATTTTCTCTGCTCGCCTCTCCAAAATCCTCCGGCGAATAAATGGAAGGAAACTGAACATCCGGGGCAATGCCCACACGCTGATTACTGCTTCCAGTCACCCGATAGAATTTCGCTAACGTCATTTTAATTTGTCCAAGATTCAATTCCGGATTTCGAATGTATCTGCTCAGGTCAATCACATTTTGAACAGTGCCTTTTCCAAAAGTGCTTTCACCAATGATCACTCCACGCTTATAATCCTGAATAGCTCCAGAGAAAATCTCCGATGCAGAAGCACTTCCCCTGTTTACCAAAACAGCCAGTGGTCCATCATAAAACACCTCACCACCATCTTCATCGTCCATCTTATCCACAGACTGGTCATAATTCCTAACCTGAACGACAGGACCATCCGGAATGAAAAGCCCGCTCATCTCAATGGCCTCCTGAAGCGATCCACCGCCATTAAATCGAAGGTCTATAAGTAGTCCATCCATACCTTGCTCCTGAAGCTTTGTGATCAGGTTCTTCACATCTCTTGTGGTGCTTCTGTAATCTTCTTTTCCCTCACGCAACTCATCAAAGTTCAGGTAGAAACTTGGCACAGTGATGACACCTAAATTATAAGTGGTATTACCTTCTGTAATCGGTATCATCTCCGATTTAGCAGCTTGTTGCTCCAGGTTAATTTTATCCCTAACTAAACGTAGGGTATCCGGTAATGCATTGATTCCTTCACTTGCTTTTAGGATTTGGAGTCGTACCACAGAACCTTTTGGTCCTCTGATCTTAGAAACTACATCATCCAATCGCCAGCCAATGACATCCAAAAACTCTCCATCATCCCCTTGGGCAACCCCAATGATTTTATCATCCTTCTGAAGTTGCTTGCTCTTATAAGCAGGACCTCCAGGGATGATTTCAGCCACTTGTGTGTAATCCAGGTTTTGCATCAATCGCGCACCAATTCCTTCGAGCGAAAGACTCATATCTATCTGGAAATTTTCAGCATCCGGTGGGGAAAAATAATCTGTGTGCGGATCGTAGGAGCTGGTGTAGGCATTCATGTAGCTCTGAAATACATCCTCACTGTTGTATTGATAGATAGCCTTTTGAATACGTTGATACCTCTTCGTCAAGCTTTCAGAAATATCATCCCATTCTCTGCCGGCCAGCTTATAGCTTAGTGCCTGATTTTTGATGATCTTTCTCCATATTTCATTCTGTTCCTCACTGTTTTCCGGCCAGTCTGCTTCCTCTCTGTCAAACACATAAGTTTCGTCTTTTGAAAAGTCAAACTCCGTTTCAAGAAGTGTAAAAACATAATCTATTTGATCAAGCGCTCTTCTACGATATACGTCAAATACATCATAAGCAAATTGAAGTTTACCCTCAGGAATTTGATCATCCAGTTCATATCGATATTTTTCAAATTCTGCTACGTCAGACTTGAAGAAGTAAGCTTTGTTTGGATCCAGTGACTCAAAGTAGCTATTGAAAATGACTGATGAAATGGAGTCTGACAAAGGCAGCTTTCGATAGTGAATTCTATTTAGGAGATTGGTAATAACATATGCCTCACTGGGATGCTCTTCTTTAGGGGCTAGTGTTTTCAGTGTATCCCCTTCAATAAAAGACTGAATATCCTGACCATACTCAGTGGAAACACCGAAAGAAGTGAGTAGTACAAACCCGGCAATCAACAACAACTTGTTCATATGAATATTTTTTAGACGTATTCTTTCAACGCAATATTGAAAAGATTGATTTTAAAAATAATAGTTTTTTTGTGAGTGGTCGACCCATTAAGACCAAACCATTATTTTTAAAGTCAAATGAAGGATATAATCAAATATATAGTTCCCTATTTAGGTTTTTTAACAATTACAATTGTCTTAGGTGAGCTGGGAATCAAAGTTGGTCAGGTTGGATTTGTCCTTTTGACCGGAATCATTTCGATCTATTATTATTTGCTAGACAATCCTTACAAGAAATATCAAAAACCAACAATTATACTCTTCGTCCTCTTTTTAATTTCTTTGGTCCTGTCCAGAAATTATAACCTTGGAGACTCATGGCTCCCAGCAACTATGGCAGGAGCCTTATCGATAGTTTACTTTAACCGATTCAGGAACAGACCAGACAAACATTGGGTTGATTATGCAAAAGTAGTTGGAGCATTCATGGTTGTCCCGGCGATGTATTTGGACCTGGTTTTTATTGCTATACCATTTCTGGTTTCGATATTTTTCTTAGATAGATTATTAATTAGACCTCATATGAATAAGACTACCCAAATCATTACTTTCTGTCTCATATCGTTGGTATGTATCACATTTTTAGCGTTTGCATTAAAAAAAGCAAATGATGCAGAAAAAGCTGCTTTTGAAGCAAAGAAGCTCCAAATTCAGGTTGTCCAATTGCAAGAAGAAGCAAATGAAATGAGAACGATGGCTGAGGAAGCAGCAGCTCATGCCCGAATGGCTCAAGCTGACGCTGAGGAAGCAATGGCTAGAGCAGAAGCTGCCTTAAGAGACTGTCAATCTAAATAACCTAATCATGAAGAAGAATGTCATAATCGTCATGCTACTAATAACAACAGCTTGCTCGATAACCTTCGCGTATTTTAAAGACTATGAAGCGGAAAAGAATGCTCAAATAGCAGTGGTCGCTAAAGAAGAAGCAGAAAAAGAAAAAGAAAGAGCCGATATGCAAGCACAATTCGCACTTGATAGAGCAGCAGAAGCAAGAATGGCTCAAACTGAAGCTGAAAGAGTCATGCAACTGTATCAGGAGTGTAAGGCTGTTCAATAACCACTCACCCTTTCAGATGATTTTCACATTTGTTTTTTCCAGCTCTCATTTTCTCCGTTTATTTGATTCAAACAATTGAAATAATGAAAAAAAGAGTAACAGGGATTGGAGGCATCTTCTTTAAGACCGAAGACCCTGAAAAAATGAAAGACTGGTACCGGTCCCACCTGGGAATCGAATCAGATCAGTATGGTGGCTTATTTAAGTGGCGAGATCATGAAGACAAAGATAAAGAATGCACCACTGCATGGGGTCCATTTTCAAAAGACACCACCTACTTTCGTCCAAGCGATAAAGAGTACATGTTTAACTATCGGGTAGAGAATCTTGTTGAACTCTTAGCTCAACTAAAGAAAGAAGGTGTGGAAGTAATTGGTGAGATTGAAGAATTCGAATACGGTAAATTTGGTTGGATCATGGATCCTGAAGGCAGGAAGATCGAGCTCTGGGAACCCATAGATGCCCCCTTTCTTTGAGGCATTACATATTGGATGTAAGCATCTTATCCTTAACCAATCGCTTATCCAGGTACTGTATCACAATGGTAATAATACCAATAAGTACCGCTAGAGGAACTATTTGACTTGACCCTCTAAATCCCTTGAAACTTTCAAGCATGGAAGGCAAAAAATACGAAATGACTCCATAGCCAAATCCCATGATAATTAAGGTTCCAAGTGCCATCCACATATATAGCTTTCGCTGACTAGCCTTCTCTTTCTTTCGGATTGCCTGAACAACCCGGTCCTTAAAGTCTTTTCTCAGTTGAAATGAGGGCTCTATTCTTAAGGCCTCATCAATTAATTGTTCTATTCTTTTTGTCATAGCAGTGCTACCTCCTTTCTTGCTTGTTCTTCTACAATCTTTTTTAGCTTAAGTCTTGCTCTGTGAATGTAATTTTTTACTGTTCCCTCCGGCATTCCGGTCACTTCCATGATTTCAGGATAGCTAAATCCATCCAGATAAAACAAAGTTAGGACTGTCTTATAATTGATTGGAAGCTGATCTAAGAGTTTTAAAATAAATCGCTTCATATCCTCCTCTTCCGTTACTTCAGCATCCTCTCCTACCTTAAAAGCTACTTCATCTAAATCCACCTGAACTAACTTTTTCTTCTTAGCGAAATTCACAGCCATACGATATGCAATCGTTGCTATCCAGGTGGAAAGCTTTGAGTCGAAATGAAAAGTGCTTAGTTTATCAACCACCTTTATGAACACATCCTGACAAAGTTCCTCGCTATCCATGTCATCTGATACCACTCTGGCCACCATATGAACAACCAGCCGCTCATATTTACTTATGAGCAGCCTAATCGCAGAATCGCTTCCACTCAAAACTTGCTTTACCAATTGTTTTTCATCCATGGATACCATGTT
The DNA here is from genome assembly GCF_040220215.1 of Ekhidna sp. Lineage (GTDB taxonomy): Bacteria > Bacteroidota > Bacteroidia > Cytophagales > Cyclobacteriaceae > Ekhidna. Next base: position 126,618 of record NZ_JAVJTR010000020.1, on the reverse strand, counting down.
AGTCCGCTAATGAAGTAGAAATGTTGCATTCAAAAGAAATATTTCTTTAGCCTGCAACATTTTCACAAACCCTTGATGTCATACGGAGAAATGTTCAATTAAAATCTACACAATTATGAATGATTTAATACCCGTTATTGCCATTATATCTGTTTTCGGATCGGTAATCCTATTTGTGAATATCCTTACGAACTATTCCCTCAAAAAGAAGCTAATTGACAAAGACATGGTCAATACTGATACAGCGAACCTTTTCAAAAAACAGGACAGCAGACAAAGTGCCCTGAAATGGGGATTGATTGTTTTGTTCGGCGGTTTAGGATTGATTGTAATCGACTCCATGGGATTGGATGGTGATGAAGCAATGCCCTACGGAATTGAAGCAGTGAGCTTAGCTATTGGATTTCTTGCGTACTATGGCATTGTAAAAAGAGAAATAGACGACAAATAGCGATAGGGAGTATGACGCAACTCAGTGGTCAAAAAACTCAAAATCAAACAGTTGCGTCATTTTTATTCGTCTAAGAATTTAAGGCGTTCGTCTACAAAAATTAATTTTACGCAATCGTTTTAAACCTTCGGGATTCATCATGTGTCTAATGAATCCTATGAAGTGGAAAATCCTAATCAAGCTTCTATACCTGATCATCCTATTCGCCGTAGCTGCCTACAAATGGGAAAGCGAATCGCAACTAATCGATTCAGACCCACACATTGATACCCAAACAATTCAGCAAGCCTACCACGAAGCATGATCTAAACGTTTTCATTCAATGGATGAGAAGTTATATTTGCAGAACAAAATTCTGTTTATAACTCTCAAATCTTGATACAATGAAATTCAGACCTGGTGTACTCACAGGACAGGAGGTTACAGACCTTCTAAATTATGCCAATGAAAACGATTTCGCACTCCCTGCGGTAAACGTAACCAGCTCAAGCACTGTCAATGCAGTACTTGAAGCTGCACGAGATATTAACTCTCCGGTTATGATTCAGTTTTCAAACGGTGGTGCTGCCTTCATGGCCGGAAAGGGTCTTTCGAATGAAGGTGAAGCAGCTGCTATCGCCGGTGGTATCGCAGGCGCTCACCATGTCCATCAATTAGCTGAAGCATATGGCGTTACAGTAATACTTCACACGGATCATGCCGCCAGAAAACTACTTCCATGGATAGATGGTTTGTTGGATGCGGGGGAAAAGCATTACCAAGAAACAGGCAAGCCACTTTACTCATCCCATATGTTGGATCTTTCGGAAGAGCCAATTGAAGAGAATATCAGTACATGCGTAGAGTACTTCAAAAGAATGAGTAAAATCGGAATGACGCTTGAGATCGAACTTGGCGTAACCGGTGGTGAAGAAGATGGTGTTGATAATACCGGAATTGATAATTCCATGCTCTACACTCAACCTGAAGAAGTAGCCTATGCATACGAAAAACTTAAAGAAGTAAGTAATAATTTCACCATTGCTGCAGCATTTGGTAACGTTCACGGTGTATACAAGCCAGGGAATGTAAAGCTTACACCTGTTATCCTTAAGAATTCTCAAGACCACATTCAGGAAAAGCATAATACAGACAAGAACCCTGTGAACTTTGTTTTCCATGGTGGATCAGGTTCATCAAGAGAGGAAATCAGAGAGGCAATATCTTATGGAGCTATCAAAATGAACATCGATACCGACTTGCAATGGGCATATTGGGATGGTGTAAAAGAATACTATCAGGCAAACGAAGGCTATTTGCAAGGACAGATTGGTAACCCTGAAGGAGAAGACAAGCCTAACAAGAAAAAGTATGACCCTCGCGTTTGGATCAGAGAAGCGGAAAAGTCTTTTGTGGAGAGACTAAAGGTTGCTTTTGAGGATCTGAACTGTGTAGGTAAAAACGCTTAAATACATTAGCGTCATTGTGAACTTGCAAAGAACTGCAGGGTAGCAAAGTGAATCAATCTTAATTTTGGGATTGCTTCGTTGTTCCTCCTCGCAATGACGGTTAAAAAAACTAGTTTATGAAAAATATATCTGTAATAGGTAGTGGAACCATGGGCAATGGGATCGCTCACGTCTTTGCTCAGAGTGGATACAATGTCTCACTAATTGACATCAATGAAACAGCTCTGGAAAAGGCAATCGCTACAATTTCCAAAAACCTGGATCGAATGGTCCAAAAAGAAAAGATTTCTGAGGCCGATAAAGAAACAGCACTCAAGAACATCACCACTTTTACTTCAACAGAAGAAGGAGTGAAAAATGCGGATCTTGTTGTAGAAGCGGCGACAGAAAACTTCGATATCAAAAAGAAGATATTTGAATCGATGGATGCTCATGCTCCGGCCAATGCTATCCTATCAACCAATACTTCTTCCATTTCAATCACAAAAATAGCAGCAGCTACTAAGCGACCGGATAAAGTAATCGGAATGCACTTTATGAACCCGGTTCCGGTAATGAAATTGATCGAGGTAATCAGAGGGTATGCGACCTCAGATGAAACCACAAACACTATCATGGAAATGAGCAAAAAGCTCAGTAAAGTGCCTGTTGAGGTTAATGATTATCCTGGTTTTGTTGCGAACAGAATCCTGATGCCAATGATCAATGAAGCGATCATCACACTGCACGAAGGAGTTGCCGGAGTTGAAGAAATAGACACTGTAATGAAGCTGGGAATGGCTCATCCTATGGGACCTCTTCAATTAGCGGATTTCATTGGTCTAGATGTCTGCCTATCTATTATGAACGTCCTTTATGAAGGCTTTGGCAATCCAAAGTATGCACCATGTCCACTACTCGTGAACATGGTGACAGCTGGGTACCTAGGTGCCAAAACAGGCGAAGGTTTTTATAAATACACACCCGGCTCAAAAGATTTGGTCGTGAGTGGAATGTTCAATTGATAAGACTGCTAAACAATCAGGGAGGCAGATCTAAGATCTGCCTTTTTTTATTTACCGATCATATAATGCCATTAGGATATTTTTGAGCGAATCAGGAACTTACAACCTTAAAATTCACTTCAAAAATGAAACAAACTCAATCCTTTATGCTGCTGCTACTTTTTGTACTTTTTGCAGCATGTACTAATCAAAAAACTGAAGAAAAAACCATGAGACCCGATGCACCTGTTGCAGCGAAGGCTGATACGATTTTAAAAGAGCACGGACAAACAAGAGTTGATCCGTATTTCTGGATGCGCTTAACTGATGAGCAAAAAAGAGCCGCAGACCCAGACAATCACACCAAGGAAGTATTGGCATATCTCAATGCCGAGAATGACTATACAAAAACGTTGATGTCACATACTGAAGACCTTCAGCAAAAACTATACGATGAGATAGTAGGCCGTATCAAGCAAACGGATGAGTCAGTTCCGTATCTTTCAAATGGATATTGGTACTATACTCGATATGAAGAGGGTGGTGAATACCCAATATACTGCAGGAAAAAAGGGACGCTTGAAGCCGAAGAAGAAATCCTTTTGAATGTCAATGAAATGGCAGAGGGCTATGGTTACTATTCCGCCGGTGGAATTGATGTGAGCCCGGATAACAAAATAATGGCCTTTGCTGAAGATACACTGAGCCGAAGAATCTATACCATCCGCTTCAAAAACCTTGAGACAGGTGAAATGTTGGAGGATCAAATTGAAAACACGACTGGTAGTGGTGCCTGGGCCAATGACAATAAAACATTCTTCTACACGGCAAAAAATAAGGTCTCTCTCCTATCAGAGAAAATATACAGGCATGAGCTTGGCACACAGCCAGAAATGGATGTGATGGTTTACCATGAAAAAGATCCATCATTCTACATTGGTGTTTACAAGTCCAAATCTGATGATTATGTTATCATTTGGAACAGCAGCACGCTTGTGAGTGACTATCACATTCTGAATGCAAATACACCGAGAGGAGACTTTAAACAATTCATACCTAGGGATGAAAATGCACATGAATACAGTATCGCCCACTTTGAAGATAAATTTTACATCGTAACTAACTGGGACGCTACTAACTTTCGTTTGATGGAAACTCCAGCCAACGCAACAGGAAAAGAGAACTGGAAAGATGTGATTCCTCACCGAGAAAATGTTCTGCTTGAGGGTATTGAGCTTTTCAATGATTATATGGTGGTGGATGAACGAGAGAATGGTTTGACCAACCTTCGCATCATCGATCAAAAATCAGGAGATGAGCACTACCTTGATTTCGGTGAGCCTGCATATAACGCTTATACTTCGGTCAATGCAGAATTTAATACAAAAGTGCTTCGATTCGGATACACATCTCTGACTACACCGAATTCCACCTTTGATTATAACATGGAGACCAGGGAGAAGACTTTGCTGAAGCAACAGGAAGTTGTTGGTGGTCACAACCCTGATGACTATGTGACTGAACGATTGTGGGCTACTGTTCGAGATGGTGAAAAAGTGCCGATCTCGATTGTATACAAAAAAGGATACAAGAAAGATGGAAACGGCCCATTGCTTCAATATGGATATGGATCATATGGAGCTACTATGGATGCCAGCTTTAGCTCGGTTCGTCTCAGTCTACTGGATCGAGGATTTGCATTCGCAATTGCACATATCCGAGGCGGGCAAATGATGGGACGTCAATGGTATGAAGATGGTAAAATGTTCAAGAAAATGAACACTTTCAACGACTTTATCGACTGTTCCAAATACCTAATTGAACAAAACTACACCTCTCCTGAGCACTTGTATGCGCAAGGTGGAAGTGCCGGTGGTTTATTGATGGGTGCAGTTATAAATCTTGCACCTGAGCTTTATAATGGTGTCCTGGCTGCTGTTCCTTTTGTGGATGTGGTTTCAACGATGTGGGATGAAACGATTCCATTAACCACGAACGAATTTGACGAATGGGGAAATCCTAAAGAGCTGGAATCATATGAATATATGATGTCTTATTCTCCTTATGATAATGTGACCGCTCAGGACTATCCGAATATGCTTGTAACAACTGGCCTGTTTGATTCTCAGGTACAATACTGGGAACCTGCCAAATGGGTGGCAAAGTTACGAGACATGAAAACAGACCAGAATACATTGATTCTGGACACGAACATGGAAGCCGGACATGGAGGAGCTTCCGGAAGGTTTAAGCAATATAAAACAACGGCCCTTCAATATGCATTCCTTTTCGATTTAGAAGGAATTGAAGAATAGTTCGGAAGTCTAAACGATTTTGAAGCCTCGGAGAAATTCGAGGCTTTTTTGTTATATTGAACATGTGCCCGAATCAAAAATCATAGGAACAAGATACGTATTAGCCGTACAGGATTTGAATAAATCCTTATCCTACTATGAAAACCAGCTGGGATTTAAACTATTATGGAAAGTGGACGGTTGGGTGTGCATTAGGCGTGAAAGTTTTGAGATTATGCTGGGAGAATGTCCTGCTGATGTGTCGGCATTTGACACCAATAACCATTCGTATTTTGCTTATATAGATGTTGAGGCCATCAATCTAATCTTTGAAGAATTGAAACAAAAAAAGATTGAAATCATAAGCAATCTTGCGGATAAGCCCTGGGGTCAACGAGAATTTGGCATTCGAACCATAGATGGCCATCGAATCATGTTTGGTGAAGAAATAGAGTAATCTAAGATGAAAATCAATTCGCTCCTACTTTACACCTCTGAACTTGAAGATCAAAAACACTTCTATCGGGACATTTTAGGTATTAAGTTGGAGGAAAGTCATCATGATCGTTTTACCTTAAAAATCGGATCTACTCGACTGACTTATCAGGAAGTGGAGCAAAAATCTTACTACCACTTCGCTATCAACATCCCTTCCTATCAAATCAAAGAAGCAAAAGACTGGATCAGCAAGCGAACCAAAATTCTACCCTTTCACGGAAATGAAATTGTAGACTTTAGAAACTGGAATGCGGAGGCTTTGTATTTTTATGATCCTGCCGGGAATATTGTTGAGTTTATCGCTCGAAAAAATCTAAAAATTCCATCCACATCATCTTTTGATTCTGAATCATTTCTACACATAAGTGAGATTGGTTTGCCTGTTAAGGATGTACAAAATGTGTATGATTTACTCAATCAGGAATGTGACCTTCAGAAATTCAGTGGCGACTTTCAAAAGTTCTGTGCCATAGGATCAGAGACCGGTTTATTTATAACTATTGATTACAATCAAAAAGACTGGATTCCATGTAATGACACAGCCTTTCCATTTCCTTTTGAATGCGTGATTGAAAATGGTAACAGTTCCTTTGGAGTGATTTATTCCAAGGAAAAAATTGAAATAGTTAAAGGAAAAAATTGAAATAGTTAAAAGAAAAAATTCTCTCAAAAAGTAGCTACCTAATCAACACCTTGGCATCTATTTTGCACTGTATATGCTACTATCTAGTGATTTATAATCACTACTACTCATAATACGATTAGGTTAAACTATTAGGGAGTTGATAGAAAAAAAGCCCCGAATTGCTTCGGGGCTTTCATTTTTAAAAATCACAATTATTTTTTCACAACCAGAGTTCCGGCGATCATGTCATGCAATGCTTGCTTCTTCTCTGTGAAACCTGCCATGATGTAACCGATAAGTAAAATAATACCTGAAACAATTTTACCTACCTGTCGAATAAGTGCTTTAGTAAAATCCAATTTTTTGCCATCCATATCTGTGACCTTCAAACCAAGCGCTAGCTTACCAATAGTTGCCTGGTATTTACTTGCCTCCATTAGGGTGAAGTAAAGTATGTTGATTACGGTTCCAATAAGTCCACCTGCGAAGAGCATCCCACCTACGGCAGTTGCCATTGCTATGATGTCACCCTCAGACATGGTGTCAAAATCAAACCCGGTGGCTGTTGCGCCAATTCCAAATCCGATCGCTCCCATGACAGGGAAAATGACCAGCCAGTTTATACAATTTAAAAGAATTGCATCGATCAAGTAGGCTACAAATCTGAGCCAAAATCCTGCGTATTTGTTTTCTGACATAATGAGTTAGGTTTAGTTTATACGTAACAAATTAACTCATTCATTTCAGTTTTACTAATTCCAATAGACGTTCTACTCATCTCTCAACGATTCCACCGGATTGGCCATGGCTGCTTTAGTTGATTGAAAACTGACGGTAATCAATGCTATAAGCAGTGCACCCACTCCTGCAAACACAAAAACCAGCCAGCTTACTCCTGTCGAATAAGCGAAGTTTTGAAGCCAGCTATCTGCCCAAAAATAGGCGGCAGGAATGGCGATCAATGTGGCAATAAGAATCAGCTTGAGAATGTCCTTTGACAAAAGGAACACAATAGAAAAAATACTTCCACCCAACACTTTCCTCACTCCTATTTCTTTCCTTTTTTGATTGATAATGAAAGCAGACAATCCTAACAAACCAATGCAAGCTACGATGATGGCTAAGGACGTGAAGACTGTAAATAGTTTCCCGGAGGTCTGTTCAGACTGATAAAACTGCTCAAGGCTTTCATCCAGAAAATAGTACCTAAACGGTGCATTAGGAACAAAACGTCTCCATACCTCTTCCATATTTGCAAGTGCCTGCTGAACATTATCGCCATCGATTTTGACTGTATACTTGTTTACAAAACTTTGTGCTGATCCCATTTTAGTAATCACCATAGGTTCTACCTCGGAATGAAGCGACTCGAAGTGGAAATCATTTACAACACCTACAACAGTATAAGATACCTGAGAAGAATCATCTACATGAATAAGCCTCTTCCCAATCGGATCAGCCAATCCTAATTTATCCTTTGTAGCCAGGTTAATGATCACCGATAAAGAGTCATTATAATTTTTAGAGAAATTTCGACCTTCCAATATCTCCATATTCATACTGGTCAAAAAATCATCATCCGCAGAAATCATTCTGGTCACCAGGCTTTCTTTCTCCCCATATCCTGGAACCCGGACAATAAAACCCTGAAGGATATCACCCGGAAGAGAGGATGTATAACCAGCCCCTGAAACACTTGGCAGGTTCATAATTTCATTCTTAAAGGTCTCAAAACGATCCCAATTCAGATTGTTTGGATCATTATTAATGCTGAATCCATTTTCAATCACTACTACCTGTTCCTTTTCAAAACCTAAAGGTTTGTTTAACAGGTAATCCATTTGATTATAAATCAATAGAGTAGCCGAGATTAAAGCTATAGATATGGTGAACTGGAAAATCACTAAAGCATTTCTAAGTCCAACACCTTTTTTAGAAGTCTTTAGATTTCCTCTCATAATTCCAACAGGCGAATAAGAAGATATGAAGAAAGCCGGGTACAATCCAGCTAAAATTCCTATTGTCAGTACAGAAACAACAAGAATAAACGTATTCTGTGTAGTTAAAAAACTAATTAACGAAAGGTCTTTTCCTGAAAGCTGAGCAAAATTTCCTTCAAAAAGATAAGTAATCACCAGAGCGATAACCGCACTCATTATGGCAATGAAGGTAGACTCTGATAAAAACTGAGCAACCAGCTGTTTTTTATGAGAGCCCATTACCTTACGTATTCCTACCTCCTTCGCTCGCTCCACCGATCTCGCTGTGGCCAGATTCATGAAATTTATGCATGCGATTAGTAAGATGAAAGCTGCAGCAATTGAGAAAATATAGACATAGGTAATGTTTCCGTTTGGTTTAAGCTCCCCGGATATATGACTTGTCAGATAGATGTCTTTAATCGGCTGCAAATAATAGTTATAACCGTTTCCTGCAGCGATATATTCATCATAGGATATTCCATTTCTTTGCTGAATTTCTCCTTCGGCATACTGTTTAATAAATGCTGGTATTTTTTCTTCAAACGCATCAGGGTCAGCGCCTTCTGCCAGTTCTATGTAGGTCAAGGTTGAAAATCCTGCCCAGTTACTCTGTCTGAAAAACGGAATGGAATGGAGCGGAATAATGGCTCCAAATTCAAAGTGAGATTTATCAGGATAGTCTGCAGTAATTGCTGTCACCTCAAGACTATTACCACCTTGAACACTCAATAATTTACCTATCGCAGGCTCATCTCCAAAAAATTTCTTGGCTGTACTTTCTGTCAGAACAATGGAATTTTCCTCTACCAAGGCAGATTTTACATCTCCTTCTATAAGCTCAATTGACATCAATGAGAAGATGGTGGAATCTGCGAATACAAAGTGCTCTTCCGTTAGTGTTTTGTCTTCGTATTGAAATGTCGCTATGTTGTTGGGCTTGAAGAACCGTGCTTGATTTTTAACCTCAGGAAAATCCTTTACCATCTGTGGCCCTATCGAGTGTGGGATTACTGTAAAGTCAACTTCTCTTTCAGGATATACACGGTTCAAAGCAACTCTGTATACATTATCATTTTGAAATTCATCGAAGGAAGTTTCATGATTAACGTAGAGCAAAATAGTTAGGCAGGTAGCCATGCCAAGGGCGAGACCCAAAATATTAATAGCTGAAAAAGCCGGCTTTTTTCTTAGGCTTCTTAGGGCGGAAATTATCAGATTCTTAAACATGGGAGGGATTGGATTTTTAATAATATACTCTTAATAAAGCTTATGGTTTCATACAACCAAATCAAAACTGCAACATCCTTAGTGTTACCAATGTCATATCATGCAAGACAAAACGCTAAAAAGAATGCTAAAGAACTACCTAACTATTGCCTTCAGAAATCTTTGGAAGCATAAGCTATTTACGGGCCTGAACATATTTGGCTTATCACTAAGTATGTCTATTTGTCTGGTACTAATTCTATTGGTTTACGATCATTTCCAATACGACAAGTTTCATCCTCATGGTGACACTACTTATCGCATCACTACCTATGCTGAAGGACAGGAAGGGATGTTTGATGAAGGTTATGCAACATCCTCTTTGCTTTTCAAAAAGCATCTGATAGATGATTATTCCTTTATAAATAAAGCAACTAACCTAAATGGTAGTTTTAGAGGAGAAGTACGATCACCTCACAAAATTCTTAATATCCAATCATTATATGCAGATCAAGACTTTTTTGAAGTGTTTGGTTTTCAACTAGATGAAGGTGATCCCGCCAAGGCATTAGTTGATCCATATAGTGTAGTGTTGAGTCGGGAGCTTGCCGATAAACTTTTCCCTGTAGAATCCGCATTTGGTCAAACCATTGAATTTGAGGATCATGGGAGCTATAAGGTCACAGGCATTGTATCAAGGGTAGAAGATCATACTCATCTTGAATTTGAAGCACTTGCTTCCATGGCTACATTACCAATTTTAGCTGAGAAAGGACTAATCAGTGCTCGCTACGATGAATGGGAAAATATTTGGGATAACTACAATTACCTGGTACTAAACAATCGTGCTGACAGAGCGAAAACCGAACAAATCATCAATGAGATCGCAAAAGCGAACCTTGAAATTCAGGAAGATAGACCTAACAGAGTTTTCCGACTTCAAGCGTTGAATGAAATTGTACCCGGTAGAATTATGTCTAATGAGATATCGTTTACGCTTCCCTGGTTTATGCTAGCATTTTTCGGGCTACTCGGTTTGATTGTACTTGTCACAGCATCAATCAACTATACCAATCTTTCCATTGCCAAATCACTAAGTAGAGCCAAGGAGATTGGCATCAGAAAAGTAAATGGTGCAAGCAGGCGACAGATCATTTCTCAGTTTTTGACGGAATCGGTACTTACAGCCCTTATTTCATTAGTCATTGCAGTCTTCATCTACCGGTACCTCATCAATGTGTTCAATGAAATCTGGATCTTTAATCAGGTTGGAATTTCACTCAAGGATTCAGTAGGCACTTACGGCTACTTTATCCTTTTCACCATAGTACTAGGCTTATTTACCGGGATTGGGCCAGCTATATTTCTATCAAAGATAAAGACCGTCAATTCGCTAAAAGGATCATTATCTCAATCTTTTACCAAACGACGATCGTTCGCGTCACTTTTCATTGGAAAGCGAACGCTAATTAGTGCTCAGTTTTGCCTTTCCATTCTGATGCTTGTTACCATTTTGATCTTGCATAAGCAGGCCAATTTCTTGGTAAATGCGAACTATGGATTTAATGAGTCAGAGGTCTTTTACGTAAACACCCATGATCATGATCCGCAGGTGCTGAAATCACATTACGGAAAATTAGCCGGGGTTGAGAGTGTTTCTTTCACCTCTCATCATCCGGCCATTGGCAGATCGCATGGCAATGGGGCACGATGGAAAGAAGATCAGGAACCGATTACTCTCTATCATTTTTCAGTGGATCCCAATTATATAGACCTCATGAATTTGGAACTTGCAGCTGGAAATAACTTTCCTAAAGCAGATGACAAGAACGAAAAGTTTCTGATCATTAATGAGACGGCAATAAAGACCTATGGATTTGAATCAGCCAGCCAGGCGATTGGAGAAACGCTATTTTTAGATACGCTTGGCCTGATGATTATAGGCGTAGTAAAGGATTACCATTGGGAGCCCTTGATGAAATCCATAAGGCCAATGGGATTAAGAATTCAGCCGGAGCGATATGAATATGCTTACCTTAAAGTCAAAAGTGATGACATGTTCAATGAAGCTAAGCGTTTTGAGAATGCGTGGATAGCTTTCGATCCCACAAGAGAGTTTGAAGGAGGATTTTTAGATGAGCAGTTGGATGAGTTTTACCAATTCTATTATGATTTTGGAGACATCCTTACTTACATCGCATTAATTGCTCTTTCCATTACCGGATTAGGGTTTCTGGGGATGGTCAGCTTTGAGCTAAAAACGAAAGTAAAGGAGATCGGAATTCGAAAGGTGCTAGGTGCAACTTTCAGATCGCTCACATTTTCGATGGCCAAAAGCTTCATCATAATCATTATAGTAAGTTCTGTTATTGCCATTCCGCTAGGATTATGGATCAATAGCCTTTGGGTAAATGAGATGGCATTTCATGCAGCAATTGATGCAACCATAATTGTCCCAACTATTGTTATAATCCTTAGCATTGCAACTGCCACAATCATTTCGCAGGTTTGGGTTAATTCGAATAAAAATCCCAGTGAAACACTTCGTGCAGAATAATTACTTGAAAATACATTCACCGTTCTCTTTGGAGATTTGCACCACTGCAGCCGGGATTTCCTGATCGCTGAATGTATTTTTCATGTCTTGAATGCGGATAAAGACTATACCAGATTCAGCAATATCTTTCATATTTTGTTCGGTCATCTGGTACGTGATATCATACCTTGTGATCTTACTTCCAAAATCATCAATAAGTTCAGGGGTAGAACTTTCAATGGCTTTCATCCGGATGACCTCTCCATTCCCTGCTCTCATTATCAGTTCGCTATCTTTCGGTATCGGGCTGTCTAATTCTCCGTAATCCCCTACTTCAACATTAAACTTATAATCGCTTCCATTTCGGATGTAAGAAAAATAGTAGTATGGAGTCGGGCCTGTAAGGCGGGTTCTAACTGTCCGGATAATATCATCCGTTAGTGGGTCTTGTTCATTGACCACATACTTGCAAATTTGAGCGTTGGAGAACAGCCCTATTGACATCAGGCTAAAAGTGAAGAGATATCTCATTTTCATTCTTGGATACATAACAATAATAAAACTACAACAATTTGGAAGTTAGCTTCAAGTATCCGCAAGAAAAATAACTCCGGCCAGCCTATATCAAACCTCTTATTAGAAGGATTATGATGCAAGTCAACACATTCGATGATCCCCATAGTGGGCGTGATCTAGCGCATCGAACAAGCTCATTTATTGTTACATTCTCAGATTTGTATACTGCTGAACCAGAGCTATGGTAAAGGTAATATTATGGCTCATCTTTTTAGAAAAAGACATAAAAAAACCCACTCGTTTAAGTGGGTTTTGAGAGCTTTAATTCTTAATCTTATTTGATAAAATATGCTACAGATACAGAGAATACCCTGTTAGAGTTTTTCCAGTCATCAGAATCAATTGTTCCTAAGCCAGGAACGTTTGTGATTGTTGGTAGGATGTTACTTAGACCCATTCCATAATTAGCTCCAACAGTAATTTTAGAAATGTTATAACCAACACCTAGATTGATTCCAAAATCTAACGCTCTTGCATGCATCTCCTCGCTGCTATCGAATGTGTCATAATCTATCTCTCCAGAACCAAATTTGATGTCTGTTTTTTCTTCCTGCTCTCCGTCTTCTTTGTAAGTATTCTTACCACTTAAACCATAACCTAAGTAAGGTCCTGCTAACACTGAGAAACTCTCTGTTACATTATATCTTGCATTAAGTGGTAGCTCTAAGTATGTAAACCTGGTTACATCTTTATATCCAGCCCCCTCATCTTTGGCCCCCTTAATAGATAGTAACAAAGCAGGTTGAAAACCAAACTTGTCAGTGAAGGAAATGTCACTAATAGCACCAATATGATAACCAAATGTAGACTTTAAGTCCGGTTCATCTTCAGCAAAGTCCCCTTTCCAGTTTGTTGAAACATTGGCAATATTAACTCCACCTTTAACGCCGAATTTAATCTGTGCGCTGGCTTGATAGGCAAGCGCAAGCGCTGCTACAACCACAAATACTTTAATTGTTGTTTTCATTTTTTAATTGTGTGAAAATGTTTACGATTAGACGGGCAATGACGAAAAAGTCACCTAAAGTGGAATGAAAAACAAAAAAACCACTCGCTTGAGTGGGTTTTGAGAGCCTCCAGTCGGATTACTCATACTCTAATCCCTGCCGCACAGCCCCTCGTGAAGCTTCGCTTTCGACCAACTTCGTTGGTTCTCATCCGAACTATAAACAAAAAAACCCACTCGTTTGAGTGGGTTTTGAGAGCCTCCAGTCGGATTCGAACCAATAAAATCAAAATAGGTTAAAAGTAGCCTAATCAACTTAAAATCTATTTTAATAATTTTTAAATACTTATAATAACAATTAAAATCGTATAATAACTTGACCTATAACTTGACCTATTATACTATATATTTGGGTCATGGCAACGGTAAAATCACTTATAAGAAGCAATAAAATAAACGCTAATGGTGAGGCTGTTATATACCTTAGATACGGCCATCAGCAAAAAGTAAAGGACATTAGCTCCGGGATTAAAATAGTTGCATCTAAATGGGATGAAAAAAATCAAAAGGTGAATTCCATCAAGGGAATCAGAAAAACAAGGGTTAATGAATCCCTTTTCAAATCAAAAATGCAGTCTGATTTACTAGTGAACACAAAAATTGAACAAGCCAAAGCTAAAATTTTAGAGATAGCGCGCGAGCTTCAGTTAAACAAAATAGATCCTGAGGTTAGCCTGGTAAAAGCAAAGTTTATTGAAAAGGAAATTATAACCCCATCTTCTGACTATGAGCTCATTCCATTGTTTAAAGAATTTATGGATAAGACCTCCAAAAGTGATGGAACTAAGGCTAATTATAAAACAGCCATTTATCACCTTACTGCTTTCGAAAAAACTAAACTACAATCACCACTGAGAATTTCAAACATAAGCCTGGAATTCATTGACAACTTCAGACAGTTCCTTCATACGGATTTAGTAAAACCAGGAGGCAAAGAGAAAGGAATCTCAGATAGTTCAGTAGGTACTACACTGAAGAACCTTAAAGTTCTCCTCAACTATTTAAAAGATAGATCATACAAAGTCCCCGACATCATAAATAAGATCAAGGTGCCTAGACTGGAGAAAACAATTGTATTTCTGACTGAAGAGGAGATTGATCAATTATTATCCTTCAGGTTTAGTAAAGAGAAATATGAAAGAGTAAGAGATGTGTTTGTTTTAAACTGTTATACTGGGCTAAGGTATTCTGACCTTCAGAGACTCAACAAAAACCACATCCATGATGGTGCAATAGAGATGAGAGCCTATAAAAATCAACGAGATATTTATGTACCTCTTACCAAGAGGCCACTTCAAATCTTAGAGAAATATAATTATGAGCTTCCCAGCCTGTCCGAACAAAAATTTAATAATTATATAAAAGAAGCGAGTAAAGAAGCTGGGATAGACAAGCAGGTAGAGCTCATAAAAACTAGCTCAGGCAACAAATCCTATGAGTATGTTCCAAAATGGAAAGTCATTACATCTCACATAGCTATTAAAACCTTTATCTCATTATGTGGCAAGAAAGGAATTTCACCAAAGGCAGTTTCAGAAATTACGGGCAAGAGTGTTGAGATCATTATCAAGCACTATTATGGAATAGATAAGGAAACGATTAAGCAGCAGATAAATCATGCATTTGATTATGAAAAGAACTTACCCTATAGCGGTATCAATAGTTGCTAATTAGATTCAATTTCGAGCATATAGCTTTCTCTTGCTCCAGTAAACGAATTAATTACAAGTCTGTTTCCTTTTTCAGACACTCTGAGAAATCCCCCAGAGTATTTATTCCCAGATATGAAAAACCCCCAGATAACATTATGGTCTGTATATTCTCCTTGATTGTTTCGATATGTAATAGGAATTGACTCCACGTATTCTTGGATAATGTATGTATTCAGATCAAAAGCCTTGTTAAGTAATGCCACCCATTCATCCAGTTCTGTTTCTTTCCCAACCCAAACACCTTGACCACTAGATCCATCAACTTGCTTTAAAACCCAATTATCTTTCCCATTCGCGAACTGAGATTTGAACTCGGGCATCAAAGATGAGTTTATTCTGTGAGTTTCCGGGATCAAGGTGTCAATAATTTGCTGCTCGTGACTTGAGAATTTTCGCATATTTTCTGGTTCTTTTAACATTCCTAGGTTACTTTTTTTTCCAAGAAGATGACCAGCCAATCCATTAAACAATAAGATAAATCCATCGGATTGGCTCAAATACACTTGAATCGGACATATGAGACCTTGATCAATCAAGGCATGGATTCTCAAGTTTCCCACGAAGACACAACCTTCTCGAAAGTTAAGATCATCTGGAGTACAAAAAACAATTTTCCCTGAATAGTCCAAGCCACTTTGTGAAAGGCACCTCTTGTAGATTCGCTCTGAATAAACATGTCCATATTTATTCCACGAATCTTTGGGATCGTAGAATACAGCCAAGTTTAATTCTCCATTAAACCTTGAGATATGGGAAGGAACGATGTTGATGACATGCTTATACATCTCTAACAATGGATTTTTTACAGAAACAATGATCTCTTCTTGATCGATGAAATTCCTAAATACTTCCTGCTGCAAATACATTGTTCTGGCTGGTTCCGCCTGCCATCCTCCGATATTGGATGCTACATTGTATTCAAGGCATTTGAATCCTTTATCGGTGAGAATAAAGTCACCTCGACAAACAAAGTTGTTCGTATTCTCTAGATTTTTCAGAAGTATTAGTTCCGCAAGTTCTTCTGGAATCTCATTATCAGCCAACCAGTTTTGATACATCAAAGACAAGTTGTTATTGAATATCTTCTCAGGAATTTGAGTAATGATTCTTGTCAACTCTTGACTAATTTCTGCAATGTGTGTGACTTGATTCTCGTTTACAAATGTAGGCATCGCTTGCAAGTCCCCTTTAAAAATATCAGGTCGTTCCTCTGTATAAGGAAAATTCTGAAATTTTGGGTCCTTTGAATGAGATGAAAGAAACTGTATCAAGCTCCTTTGTTCTGTGGAATAACTTTCGAAGTTCATATTTTAGTTGACTTTCATCTTGTAAGATATTTAAAGACGAATTAGTCTGTGGTTTTGCAATTTTTATAATGTCATCTACCTCCATTTGGAAACCTCCATTTACTCTGTGTTCTTTCTATGCCCTTCCTCAGCACCAAAAGTCAGACTTGCCCAACTATACAATTTGGTCCAATTTTAATAGTTGAAAGTCTGGTAATTTTAAATATTTTGACATTAAACACAATTAAAATTATCTTTTTACACAAGCCATCATTTCTGAAAGAAAGGCTCTTTCATTTAGATTATTGCCTCTGGTCATAGCTAACCGAACAATCACTAGCTTCTTACTTGGAATGATAAAAACCCGCTGTCCTTCAAAGCCATCCGCCCAAAATGCATCCTTCGGCACCCCGGGAATTATACCATCAACATGATTTGGGTTGTCGTTGCTACCGTGGTTCAGCCAGAAATGCGCACCATAATTTCCCTCTGCAGAAGCTGGCGAAGGCACAGTAGTATAATCAATCCAACTTTTAGGCAGGATCTGTTCCCCTTTCCATGCCCCCCCCTGACAATAGAGCCATCCGAATCTGGCCCAATCCCTGGCAGTGGCATAGGTGTATGAGGACCCTACATAGGTCCCACTTGCATCTGTCTCAATAACGGTATTGTACATTCCGATTTTATGCAAGAAATCTTCATAAATAAATGGAAGGTACTCCTTTTCGCCAATCCTCTGCTTAAGCAGGTCAGACAGTAAATTGCTATTCCCACTAGAATACCAGAAGTACTTTCCAGGAGGAGGAGTCAACAAAGCCCTGTCCATGGCATAGGCAGCCATGTCGGGAGATTCAAAAAGCATTTCAGTAACTGCACTTCGATTGGAATAGTCTTCCTGCCACTTAAGACCACTGCTTTGAGTAATCAGATGATCCACAGTGATTTTTGCCCGCACATCGGTCCAGTCAGGAAACAATGAACTTTCATCTAACGAGATCAACTCATTCTTAACTGCCATACCAATCAGTCCATTGAGAATACTTTTGGACATAGACCATCCCATCTGCTTGGACTCGGGGCCAAACCCTTCCCGATACTCTTCTATGATGATTTGGCCATCATACACAACCAAAATCGTTCTCATTTGGCGTAAACCAGTCTTGTCTTCAAAGGCCTTTTTCACAATTTCTTTCATACGAACACTGTCTATCTCCTCTGGAAATCTTTTCTTCACAACATTGCCGACCGGCCAGGGATTGGAGAGTATTGAGTCAGCAGGAGGCGTTACGCGGTATTCTCCTGAGCCGCTGACATACTGTACGGGCACGTTGAGTAAGCATCCCAGTCCTGGACGAAACTGAGCCGTTCGTTTGAACATACCCAAGAAAGATGCAGTGGCTGAAGAGTCTTGCCGATCTACGCCATAGCTGACCAATGAGAGTGGATAGATATTTAATTCATTCTTTACTACATTATCGACAGCTCGATCTCCAACCCATACGCATGAGCAGAGAGTTTTCGCTCCCATACCAGTGGCAAGCGGCAATAGTCTGGAAAAGTGGTATCCAGTGTAAATGGCGCCTACCAAGACTAATGAACCTAATATACGTAATAACTTTCTCTTCATTTGTTTGATTGATTTATGGTTTTGACGAATTGTTGATTTAGCTGAGTAATTGAGGATAAGGGCGGTTTTCTTAAACTGTATTCGACCTTCATCCTTTTATTTGTGAGTCGGAGTTCCTTTCCAAAGAATCGAATATCCCACGCCGTATCGTGATTTTCAAAGTAGACCTTCCGGTGCCTTGCATTGACTACTGCAACACCGGAACCTGCATACCTTTTGTCACCAGATATTACATAATTTGAATTTTCGGAAAGTAGAAAGTAAACACCGCTGAGTTTGTTGATTACACCTTTTGATTTCATTTTGTAGAGTTCCCATCGACCGTGGACCTTATCAAGGAATTCTTTATCATCGGGAAGGGACTCGATCCTTCTGAATTTTAAAGTGACTCTTCGAGTCATGAAAGGCATTCCTCCAGCGTTGATTTTATCTCCGTAGTAGGGATTTCCACTCATTGTAATTTGATCATCTTTGTAAAACAAATCCCAGTCTATATTGTACCACCTTGAGCCAACAGCTCTCAGATACAGCTTGTCTTCGTGCAATTTGCACAGGCCTGACAGGTCACCCCTTCTGCTACCTACTGCGAAAACACCTTCTGGTTGAAACTGAAGATAGTCTTTCGAAAAATTTTTATTAAACCCGTCGATGTTAACATCTTCT
The DNA here is from genome assembly GCF_040220215.1 of Ekhidna sp. Lineage (GTDB taxonomy): Bacteria > Bacteroidota > Bacteroidia > Cytophagales > Cyclobacteriaceae > Ekhidna. The sequence continues at coordinate 107,725 of NZ_JAVJTR010000020.1, read as the reverse complement.
AACCCCCAAAGCCCGATCAGATCATTGTATTCGGTGTATGAGGGAGTGCAGGAAAAACAAAAAGTAATCAGACCAACCGTTAAAATTCCTAAAGTTCTCATTGTGAAGACATTAGAAGAAGAGTAACCATCGACCTTCTGTCAAGACTCCATGTCCTTGCAGGGTAATCCGCCAATCAGATTCGGTGGTGGGTACCAGATTCGAAATCTGATGGTATGTATTGCCATCGTGAAGAAGCATTTCTCCGATTTTATACCAGTGATGATGTGCATGATCGCCTAGCCACTTTTGAGCCAACGGAGTCATGCTAGGAACTTCATCAACTAAAAAATCAGGAATAGCATCCCAGTAGTTGAGTCCTGCACCTTTCTCTGGGAGACGGAGTGGCAGCGTAAAAGAAATCACATCTTCAATTTCAAATTTGAATTCTGCTTGTATGTGAGGTTTATCGAGATGGACAGACCCCCCATAGGCCAATCCAGTTGGAAACACCTCATTGCCTTGGTAAATGTGAAAGCCGGGCAATGCAAAATCTCTACAAGTATAAGCCGATCTGCCCAGCTCCTTTTCAAGTACTTCTGTCACTTGACTCAGAAGGGGACCAAAATTTTGAGCAATAACTTCGTTTTCAGAGATACCGTCCCCATGTGCAGAGGTGCCATCCAGATAAGAAGCTCGCCCTAATGTCCAGAAACCATGTAAACCTTTTTGACGATGAATCCACACATGCTTTAAGTCCATAACTTGTTGAGACCATTTTTGGCACTCAGCCTCATCAAGGACGGAAAGGGTTTTATTGTCTTTTAAACTGTCAATCATAAGGGATTCCTCTTAGTTACATTCATTCAGATCAATAGTAATTCAGTTAGTCGGTTCTCAGTGTGCTTACCGGGCTTGCTTTAGCTGCTTGGAAAATGCGATAGCCTACAGTAAAAACAGATACCACTAATAGTACCACTCCGGGAATTAAGAATACTGTCCAATTAATACTGGTATGATAAGGATAGTTTTCGAGCCAGTCACTTCCGAAATAAAATACAAGTGGAGCTGACAAAAGATTTGCAATGATAAGCAGTAGGATGTATTCCCTAGAAAGCAACACCATTATAGAATGTGTGGTCGCTCCTAATACTTTACGGATTGTAATTTCTTTCAGTCTGAGATGTGTAGCAAAAGAGACCAGTGCGAAGAGACCCAGTGATGCTACAAGAACAGCAAAAAGAGTGAAACCAAAAAACAGGTTTCTGAACTGTAGATCTGAACGATATTGACGGTCAAACTCCGTATCCAGAAAATAATAACTGAACGAGTCTCTGGGAAAAAATTTGGCGTAGGCGTTTCTGATGTATTTGACGGTTTCACTGGTTACTTCCGCATTAAGCCTCACAGTGAAATAAGCATTGTAATAGTCTGGACCAAATACAAAAGGAGCCTGGCTTTCTTTTATTGAATTCCAATGAAAGTCTTTCAAAACTCCCAAGACCCTTAATGTATCGCCAACACTGAGAATAATTTTTTGAGAAACTGCTTCTTTAGGAGATATCAATCCAAGGGCTTCAACAGCCTTTTCATTGATAAGCACTCCGTCATCTAACCAAAACATATCATCTCTGACATTACTCCCCGCAACGAGCTCAAGTTCATAAGTCCTTAAAAAATTCTCATCCACAAGAATAATATTTGCCTCGAAGGGTGTGTTATCTAACCCGCCAGATTTTCGGATATTACCGCTCCAGAAAGCACCTTTGAGAGGGACGGAGCTCGTACCACTTATCTCAGCTACATTGTAGTAACCGGATACCTCGTTTTTAAACGACTGATGTCTGTTTTTCAATTCTTCTAACTTTCCCTGCCGTGCCAATTCAAGAACTGCTCTAGGACCATTGATTACTAAAATTTTCTCAGCATCTATGCCCAGCTCCTTATTTTGCATATACGTGATCTGCCGATAAACAAGCAATGCTCCAGAAGCTAACAACAAGGAAACAGTGAACTGGAATACAACCAAAAACTTCTGCGATTTGCTGCGGTTTCCGGAACTTTTCAAGCTTTGAGAAATACTCACTGGCTTAAATGACGAAACCAACAACGATGGGTATAGCCCCGAGACCGTAGATCCTATCATCATGATTATTACATACCAGACCCAGAATTCCCATGTATACAAAATGGAAATCTCCAGCTCAATACCAATGACTCCATTCAGGTACTTCCGAAGTAGCAATGCTAAAGTAAGTGCAATGAAAGAAGAAATGATGTGATAGATAGCTGCCTCGATGACAAACTGACCGACAAGTTGAAACTTGTGAGCACCCAGCACTTTTCTAATACCTAACTCTTTAGTTCTTTTCAAAGAAAATGCTGTGGATAAATTGATGTAATTGATCCATGCAATCAGAAGGACAAAAAAAACAATAACCGCAAAGAGTGCGATGTTTTGAGAGGCTCCGTGATTAGTACTAATATCCCGCGTAAAATCGGAAGTTAAATGAACGTCAATGAGGTTCTGCAATGAAGTTTCAATGTTGATTCCGCTTTCGAGTAATTCAGTTTTTCTATCTACTAGTATTTGATCGATTTTTTCAGTCACTATTTTAGACGCCGAACCGGGAGCTACTTTTATGTAAGTGACAAAATTATCGAGCTTCCAGCCATGATCTACACTATTGTAAATGCGGTTGTTTTCCAAAACAAGCTTCATCGGGAAAACAATATCGAATTGCATGTGGCTATTGGAGGGAGGATCGGCAACAATGCCGGTCACTTCATACGTATTCGTTGCCCAGCCTGCATTTACACTAATTTGCCTGCCCAATGCAGAATCTCTCCCAAAGTATTTTTTAGCAGTGCTTTCTGTCATGACTACACTCTGCTTCTTCTCCAGAACAGTCTCTGCAGACCCTCCGATTAGTTCAAATCCAAAAACAGTAAAGAACTTCTCGTCTACAAACCAGATATTGTCTTCTTGAAAAACAAGTTCTTTCTCTCTGTTTGCAAAAACAAAACCATCTTGCTGAGGGTGAACTCTGATGACTTCTTTTACTTCTGAAACTTGCTGCTGAATGGCATCACGCAGTCCGTAATTCCCAAAAATCCCAGATTCCAGATCTACTTCGCCTCTTTTGCTGTGGTACACAATACGATATATTTCATCTGAATCAGGATGGAATATGTCGAAGCTTTTTTCAAATTGAATAAACTGATATATCAATAAGCCTACAGCCATACTTCCAGCAAGTCCCAAAAGATTGATAAGAGTGAAGGTTTTTCTACGAATAAAATTTCTAAAACCTATAATGAGTGCGTGCTTGTACATTTTATTAGGTAATTAAGTGTAGTTGTCCTGTATCTTAAATTTGAAGGAGGTTTGAATTTCTTGTTCCCATCAAATACTATTTCAGTCCATCAACAATTGCTCTATGTCTCTTTTGATTTTCCCCAGATCAGAGAGATATATCTCAGATTGACACCCTGCTGTTTTCCTTAAAATGGTGCAACCATTTTGGTGGAGTTTGTGGGGTTCCTCGAGATTGAGTACTTCTAAGTCATTAGCGCCGCTAAGCAGCACTTGCTCCTTCATCCAATCTATGTCTTCAATATTTTGCTTTACAGAGACTGTATTATGGAAAACAAGCAATCCCCCCTTAGGATTAATCTTTGGCCAAAACTCAGAAAAAAAATCACGATACTCATAGTGATCATTCCACGCCAAATCAATCCACCTATCCTCCGGAAGTAACTTTTGTGTAAACTTCTGATTTGTGATTGATGTAAAAATATTTTCATGACCTAACTTGTTGACCACGGATTGTAAGTCCTTCACATACTCATGATCTTTAGGCAATTCTTCAAAGTCATAAAGGTGTGGACTGTAGTTATCAAGATAATAGCTCGGTTTTTTTCCGACTGATTTACCTCCAGTCTCATACCAGGTTTGTGCCATTTCTAAGAACTCCTGCTCTATTTGACCTTCTGAATTGAGAGATAAGTCTCCCAAGTCTCGGGATTTTTTGATGAGAGATTCCCTCTCTTCAATAAAGTCTTCGAGATTGTCTCCTAAAGCTCTTAAAATAAAGAGCGTACTATGACCCGATCCAAATTCAACAACGATCTCTGATCGGCTCATTCTAATTAAAGAATACAGGAGCATAGCTACATGCTCGGTCCCTGATCTTCTTCTGTAAGGATTATATCTTGAATAAGCTATTTCTATAAAGTTAGAATCAAGTGGCATTAATTATCAATTTTAAGTGATGCGCTTTATTTTATCATCAAGAAACCTTCAAAACAAATGTATTTCATAATGGTAGTTATGTCAGAAAATCCTGCTCGTCTGAATAAATCAAGATTACCTTGTGTCGAAAAAGGTTCTAAAACTCCCTTTAGACTTTTTGATTTTGTTATAATGTTCTCAGGAGAATACCCATTGTTCAATTTGAACTCAGTGTACAACTGATTAGATATGTCTTGGAATCGAGCATCTGGGCCCCTGACCTTTTCAAAACAAATGAAAGCACCTCCCCAATTTAGCGTGTTGTAAATTTTATTGATTATTAATTGTCTGACTTTTGGTCTGACAAATTGTAATGTGTAATATGAAACAATTAAATCTGCTTTTTCAAAATCAAATTCTACTACATTTGAATGGATAAAATTGACATTGGAGGCTTTTTTATGCTTATTGTTAGCGTACTCTATCATATCTACTTCAATATCCAAACCAACAAATTCAGATTTGATGGAGGAGTGCCTGTTAGCTAATGACTCCAACAGAAGACCAGTGGAACACCCTATGTCATAGCAAATGGAATGATTAGTGAGAAAGAAATCAGATAATTCTAAAATAAGTTGATGTCCTTGTGGATATAAAGGAACAGATTTGAGAATATGATCTTCGAAAGTGATAGGAACCTTACCTGAAAATGACCATGAAGCGTTGTTGACCAATATTTTGTCTCCTGCATCTTTTTCCATAAATGAATAATCAAAAATTTATGTTTTCAAATTTGATAAAATAATAATTATCCCTTCTACTCGTGCCTTTCAAAAACTAGTTTGAGAACTTAAAACCGAGGAGACCCTTACTCATCCCAATTATTATATATTTAATTTTCATATTTTGAAATATTGTCCCAAATTACCTCAAGTTTTTAAACTATTCAAAGCTTTATCTGCAATATAATTAATCCCTCTGAGCAAGCTCAATCCCATATTTACACCTTGAATAATATTAAACTAAACTGTAAGGACAATAATGAAACGATTGCAAAGCAAAACCGATTCGGGCATAGCATTGAGTCAAATCAACACGACACACTTGTGTGAATCGACAATTGATTTAGCCACTTTGATAGGCATATCCGGGTGCTCAGAAAATAATCGGGGTCTAGGAATTCACCTTGTGCTAACTAGAGTTGGAAAACAACTCTAAGTTTATAGTTTTAAAATTAAAGCCAGTCAAACATTTAGCATCAATCACTTTTGCCTACTTCCAGAAATGTTCAAAATCACCAGACTTCAGGTCTTCTATTTGATAGTATTTGTCTTGCTTAGCACGCTAAGCAATTTTATTTTGATCTACATTATCAATTTGGTACTGACCAACGATCCTGGATCGTTAAGCGATCATATTGCCATTTATTTCCTCCTGTGTGTATTCGGTGCCTATGGCATCAACATTTTCTACCAAAAACATCTTAACCATTTCAATTGTCGAATCCTTTATGAGGAAGAAAGAAACATGATTAAGCAAATCATCAATACAGACCTGTCCACCCTTGAAAAAATGGGGACACAAAGACTCTATGCAATTATTGAGGACATTAGGGTCTTTGCGAGGCTACCTGCCGTAGTGACCAATACATTAAGTGCTGGCGTTATGTTATTATTAGGAGTCATTTATATGTTTACGCTATCCTTTATCTCGGCGGCAATCATAGTAGGTATAATTGGATTGATAGCGACAATCTATTTTAAAGTGATGAAATTGATGTCAGATGACATCATGAAACTGCGAAAGCTAGGAGAGCAATACTATGTCTATGTAGATGACCTGTTCAAGGGTTTCAAAAACTTTCGTATAAGTGCAAGAAAACGAGTTATGTTTCTTGAGAAGTTCCTTTACCCAAATCGTCTGGATGCAGAAAAGTTGGATTATCGTGTCAATTTTGTATTTATCTCCCTAAGCATGACCAGCCAATACGGCATGTATATTGTACTTGCCATCATATTATTCGCTTTGCCAGCACTTGAGCTTATTTCATTTGAGGCATTGGTATCTTATGTAGTTGTACTATTATTTATTTCGGGGCCTATTACCGCATTGGTTAACCTCCAAGCTTCATTTACTCGTTTTAGAGTCGCTATCAGAAGAATCAAGGCTTTCAAGGCAGATTTCAAAGAAATTTTAAACGGACAAAACGAAAGAGAGGAGACCACATTTGAATCATTGGAATTTAAAGGGTTGACCTTTCGATACCACAATGAAAATGGTCAGGAAAATTTCACGTTGGGACCTATTGACTTTAGCATTAAACAAGGAGAGGTCGTTTTCATTTCAGGAGGAAATGGCTCAGGCAAAAGTACATTTGTAAACCTGTTCACTGGGCTATATCCTGCATCCGAAGGGCAATTGCTACTGAATGGTAAAACTGAGGAATCCCCCCACATATTTCAGCAACTGATGTCTTCGGTATTCACGGAAGGGCATCTTTTTACATACAATTACCATGGTTTCCCTACTGGAGATAATCCTCAATTTCGCAATCTCGTCGAGATGATGAAGCTAAGTCATCTGATCTCTCCTGATTATCGAGATAACGCTGGAAGACGATTCTCAAAGGGGCAGACCAAAAGGCTTGGACTAATATATGCACTCATGGAGAAAAAACCGATTATCGTCCTAGACGAGTGGGCTGCAGACCAAGACCCCTTCTTCCGTAGGTTCTTTTATGAAGAGTTGATCCCCTCTCTGAAAAAGCAGGGTAAAACTATTTTAGCTGTTACGCATGACGACACATACTATCATCATGCTGATCGGTTGATCCATCTGGACCAAGGTAAAATGCGTAATTCGGAATTGAACTTAATATAATAATAGAAAATTGACTCTTCAACTCTTTGAATATTAATCAATTCTTTTTTAAAATTGATGTTTGAATTCCATTATAACTGGTTCAGTTTTTTTACATGAAAAATATAAAAATAGTACATCTAAGATTTCATCCAACATTCATGCCCTTCTACTATCTAATTGTCTCAGTGCTTTAATAATCTTTATGAACAACATAGAACCTGTTATCTGTGGATTGAAACTCACTCATGATGGTACCGTTGCGGTATTACGAGGCAATGAGCTGATATTTAGCATCGAGATGGAGAAAATTGGCAATAATGCGCGGTTTAGTGCCATTGACGATTTGACCCAGATCTCAAAGCTTCTGAATGATTATGGAATTAAATTGTCTGATGTCAATCACTTTGTGATTGACGGTTGGGCCGGTCTTTCCGATTCGTGGATTGACACCTTTTATAAGGGGGAAAAGCTGCGGTTACAGGTAGGTAATTACAGGGAAAAACACCTGAAGCAGAACATCCTACAATCCAAAAAAAATTCTGGCCTTCTATTAGAACCAGATTTCTCAGCAGACTATTCGTCATTTATGCATGTAACGGGACATTTAGCCAGTGCTTACTGCACCAGTCCTTTTGCCAGCTCTGAGGAAGACAGTTATGTATTGGTGTGGGACGGCGGTATGTTCCCAAGACTTTATCACTATCATTATGAGCAGCATGAAGTCTCAAACCTAGGTCCATTGTTCATGATCACTGGCAATTTTTATCAATTGTTTGCGTCGTATTTCGAACCATTCAACCAGACTAATCCGGATCACTTAGAAGATCTATCCATAGCAGGAAAAGTGATGGCATTTATTGCTAAAGGCCAACCACGAGAGGCATTGATAGAACAATTTGAATCAATTGTAAAAAACCACCTGGAGCTCTCTTTGAACTTTCCCCATTCATTCGTTCAGCGTTTTAAGTCCAATGACGATGGACAGTTCAGTAATGAAGACATTCTGGCATCTATGCATGTCTTTTTACAACGAAAATTGCTGGATGGATTGGGGAAACAGCTTGTTCGCCACTCTTTCAAAACACACAATATTTGCCTGACGGGGGGTTGTGCACTAAATATCAAATGGAATAGTGCCATCAGGAATAGTGGGTTATTTTCCAATGTATGGGTGCATCCGTTCCCAAATGATTCAGGTAGTGCTTTAGGAGCAGCCTGTGCCAAACTGATGGAGGTTAGCGCACATCGGAGCATCCGCTGGAACGTTTATCAAGGTCCTACAGTATCGAGAACAAAAATAGGAGAAAACTGGCATCAGTATTCTGGTGATGCTACGCAGCTGGCAGAACTCCTGGCCAAAGTCCAGAAACCAGTCGTAATCATTGATGGACCGGCCGAACTAGGCCCTAGAGCCCTAGGGAGCAGAAGTATCCTTGCACCAGCCCATTCACCCGAAATGAAAGATATATTGAATCGTATTAAAAATCGCGAACCTTACCGACCTGTTGCACCCATCTGTCTGGAAGAAGATGCACCAGCCATATTTGATCCAGGTAGTGCCGACCCTTACATGCTTTTCGATCATCAGGTGAGAAAGGATTGGATTGAACGAATACCAGCTGTTATTCATCTGGATGGAACCGCCAGACTTCAGACCGTGGGTAAACATGATAACCCTTTTTTATACGAATTGTTACGGGAATATAAGAAGATCACTTCGGTACCTGTTCTCTGTAACACTAGTGCAAATTATAGTGGCAAAGGTTTTTTTCCAGATGTTCGAAGTGTAATGGAATGGGGGATGGTCAACTACATTTGGAGCAATGGACAAATATATATCAAAGAAGGATTTCAGCATCATTTCGAAACGCTAAGTCCCACTAAGGATTTAGTTGGTTCCGAATGAGTTTAAAAGAATTGCTACCCTGTTGAAAGGTGGGGTAACGTTAAGAAGTTAAGAATTAAATAATCTAACCAAATGAGTTGATATGAAAATTTGAAGTCACTAAAATTTGAGCGATGATTTGTCATTTCAACATGAATTATGAACCAGTTATCTCCAATCCAACAGGCTATATGGTTAGATCAGTTAAAAGATCCCGACTCAGCGAAGTATAATATAGGCGGATACATAGTCATTCATGGATCCATTGATGTGGATCTATTTGCGCGATCTGTGAACAAACTAGTGAATCTGCATGATGTTTTCAGCTTTCGATTTGAAGAAGAAAACGGAACGCCCTTCTACACCAAAGAGAACCCTGTTGATACTTCAGAAAACTTTGCTTTTTCAAGCGAAGAGACGCTTGAAAAAGCCATCGAACAAATCGAAGAAGATTTTTTGATTTCCTTTAATATCAAGGAAGGAAAACTTTGGCAACAAAGCTTGATCCGAATAGAAAAGGATCTTTTCGTGTGGTATGCAAAGCTACATCATGTAATTTCGGATGGCTTCTCTTTTCAGCTCCTTTTTCAGGGAGTCAGTGAGCTGTATCACGGAAAAGACCCGGTAGTTCTTCATGAACCTCAGGGTGCCTACACTTCCCAGATTGCTCGCACAAAGCAGTACGAGTCTTCTACTGACTTCGAAAAGGATCGTGAATTCTGGCTTGACAACTACAAGAAAGGCCCTGAGCTCGTGTTTTCCGGAACCTCATCGCGGGAAAAAAACTTCAGTAAAACCTTAATTATCTCTGAAAAAACAAAGGGGGAGATGGAAGCATGTGCCAAAAGATTCAATGTTAGCTTATTTCAGATGCTGTTGGCTCAGATGTCCATCGTGTTTGCAAAATTCTATGCAACTGAGCAAGTTTATGTCGGAGTCCCAACGTTAGGACGCACCAGTAGAGACGAAAAGAAGATCTTCGGCCCATTTCTCAATGTGCTTCCTCTCGCGATATCAGTTCCTGGTTCTAAGTCATTCACAGATCTCATTCGGGACATCAAGGCACATCTATTTTCCTGCTACAGGCATCAGAAATATCAACACAGGCATCTACTAGCTGATTTCTCTCACAGGTACTCTAGACTCTATGACCTGAGGTTTTCCCTTGAAAATTTTGATTATCAGGACAGCGAGTTCGGAGATTATCCCTGTGAAGTGAGGGCTCTTAGCAACCGACAAGAAGACGACCCCATCTCTATACATGTTTTCGGTTATGAATCGGGAGGGCTAAGGATTCGTATAGACTTCAATAGTGGCTATGTGACCGAGGACGAGGCCACGGAACTTACTGTTTCAATAGGTCATATTCTCGAAAATATTGATCACCTTCAGCAAACACAAATCAACGATGTAGGAATTGCAAGCGATGATCAAATTCAGGAAATCCTGAACATATCCAGAGGGCCAGTGGTAGTAAGAGATGAAGAGACATTTCTGGATCTTTGGGAACAAGTCTGCACAGCTCATCCTCATCGAAAAGCGCTGGCATTTAAGGCGCATTACTATTCCTATTATCAAATGAATGAGTTGGTCAATGCCCTGAGCACCAAACTGCAAGCACATGGTGTGAGTACCGGTGTCAAGGTTGGTGTCCTACTGCCTAGATCTCAATATTCAGCCATAACATTACTTGCAATATTAAAGTCTGGTGGTATTTATGTTCCCATTGATGCAGCGTATCCTGATGAACGTAAATATTTTATAATTGAGGACTGTGGCCTTGACTATCTTATTGTAGATAAGACCTACCCTACTCTCCCAGGTATTCAAATCACACTGACGTCGTTGCTGGAAGACTCGAGTAAAGACAATAAGCTACCTACTCGTCCTAAATCACAAGATCCTGCTTACATTATTTACACTTCAGGATCTACAGGACATCCAAAAGGAGTGGTCGTTTCTCACGAGTCTCTTTACGACTATACCTGTACTTTCAAAGACCACTTCAATTTAAATGCTGAGGATGTTGTTTTGCAGCAATCCTCATTTTCCTTTGACACATCCGTTGAGGAAATATTTCCCATTCTAAGCGCCGGTGGCACGTTGGCAATTGAGGAAAATCCTAAGGATTTTCATGAAGTATTAGCAACTTGCGAGCGTGAAAAAGTCACCCTACTAAGCACAAGTCCATTTGTAGTACAATATCTCAATGAGCACTTCGATCAATATAGATTAAACCTGCGAGTGGTGATCAGCGGTGGGGACGTCTTAAAGTCCGATCACATCTCCAGGCTATGGCGGAGATATGAAGTGTACAATACCTACGGCCCTACAGAGAGTACTGTATGTGCTCTTTACCATCATGTTACCTCCGACGAAAAACCAGTTCCAATCGGTCGCCCTATTACGAATCGTCAAGTGTTTTTGATGAACGGAAACAGTCTTTTGCCCCAAGGAGCAATAGGTGAAATTGTGCTAGGAGGAAAAGGTGTGGCTATACGCTATCACGGCAGACCGGAGCAAACAAGTCGGTCATTTACCACAATCAACGAGGAGCGTGTTTATAGAACCGGAGATCTCGGAAAGTGGAACGAAAGGGGTGAGTTAGTGTTCCTAGGTCGAAGAGATCGACAACTGAATTTTCTCGGCCACCGTATAGAAGCCAGAGAAGTAGAGGAAGCATTGAAATCAATTGACAAGTCGATTTCAAATTGTCATTTGGCCATGAAGGAAGTAGCCCAGCGCGTAGTGCTGGTAGCTTACCTAATCGCTGACGCGAAGGAGCAGGAACATTACCTGATCCCTCTCGCTAAGAAATTGCCTTCCATCATGATTCCACAACACATTGTGGTGCTAAATGAGTTCCCAACGCTTGCAAGTGGCAAAATAGACGAGGACGCTTTACCAGCCGCCTCCATAAAAAAATCGCCCGCAGCTCAAACTTTACCTACTACTTCAGAACAGCTAACAGTAGCCAACATCTGGCAAAAACTACTTGGGCTGGATGAAGTAGATATCCACACCAACTTTTTCGAATTGGGAGGACATTCCCTTTTGGCCAATCAATACGTGAGTCATATCCGGGAAATTTGCGCGATAGAAATCACTCTGCGAGATTTTTATGAACAACCAACCATAGCTAAGCAAGCGGAGCTGCTATCGTTAGGAAGTAGTAGCCCAAGATTGGTACTGAAACAAGCTCCTCAACAAGACTACTATCCGCTTTCGTTCTCCCAGGAGCGCCTCTGGTTCTTGCATCACCTGAACCAGTCTAACAAATCCTACAATGTGCCACGAGCGATAGAAATGAAAGGCTCCATTGATTTGGAGCTTCTAATCAAGACCTTCTCCATGCTTATCCTTAAGCACGAAACACTCAGGACCTCGTTTCCCATGATTGATGGCATTCCTTATCAAAAAGTTCACGAGCCATTCGAAATGGATATTCCTACAATTTCACTCGAACATCTAAGTGCTGATGAACAGGGACGACAGATTGATGAGTTTATTGCAAAAGAGGGTATTCACGACTTTGATCTTGACAATGGGCCACTATTAAGGGTCACCCAGCTGAAAAAGTCTCCCAATGAGTCGGTTATTGTGTTTTGCGAACATCATATGATCCATGATGGCTGGACTCAAGGTATCCTATTGCGAGAATTCATTGAAACTTACACCGAACTATCAAAAAATCCGAACTATCAATTTTCAAAACCTGAGTTACAATTCAAGGATTTTGCCTATTGGCAGCAATCCTTCTTCAACGAGGAAAGGTTAGCCAGTCATCTTGATTTCTGGAAAAAGAAGCTCAATGGTCATTTGCCTGAACTCCCGCTTCCGTACAAAACGCAACGTCCTGAAGCCATCAGTGGAAATGGCATATTGATCATCGAGCGTTGGAACAAGACCTTTTCCCAAGAGCTACGGGCATTCAGTCGTCACAATAATGTGACCTTATTTATAACAATGCTGACAGCATTCAAGATCACGTTGAGCAGATTCAGTGGCACAGAAGATATTACAGTTGGCACAGCAGTAGCCAATCGGCGCATAAAAGCTGCGGATCAGCTCTTGGGTATGGTGATCAACACCCTCGTACTTCGAACGCAATTCAACGAGGAAGACGATTTGCTAGGGATGCTGTCTAAAGTTCGAGAATGTTGTTTTGAATCTTACGCCTATGAAGATACCCCTTTCGGCAAAGTAGTTGAGCACGTGAATCCTGAAAGACAACTTGGCATTATGCCGTTGTTCCAATATTTCTTTAGTTTCATGAATACTCCTTCCAAGCACCTTACACTACCTGGTCTGGAACTGGAGGTGTTGGACTCTCACAATTTATCAGCCAAGTTCGATATCAATGTGGTAGTGGTGACCCCCATGGAACAAGCGGCACAAGAAAACATGGAAGCTGAAGAGGGAATATTGGTGGAGTGGGAATACAATTCAGATATTTTCTCCGAAAGTACCATGAAGAGTATGCTGAGTTACTTTCAGAAAGTACTCAGGTACATGATCAGCAAGCCAAACGGCAGGTATACAGACATTGAATGGATTGCTCATGGTGAACAGCAAATGTTGCTTGATCATTGGAAAGGACCTCAAGTCAATTATGATTCAAAACAAACCGTAATCGATCATATCAGAGCTAATGCACTAAAATTCCCGGATCGAGTCGCCGCTTTATTCGAAAACGATGAGTTAACATACAAAGCATTGGACATAAGATCCAGTCAGATTGCCACTACCATATTAGCCAAATCATCACAGCGTGGTGTCCCTATTGCTGTTAGTTTAGACCGATCCCTTGAAATGATCGCTGGCCTGCTAGCTATATGGAAAACTGGCAACGCATATGTGCCAGTCGACCCAGAATTGCCGAATGAGCGTATTGCTTTTATCCTAGAAGATTGTGGGGCAAATGTTTTGCTCACATCAAGCATCTACCAAAGCAGATTCAGCGAAATCACAAGGTGCTCAATACTCAATCTCGACGAACCTATGATGGCAGGAGGTACAGATAATACGACAATCCCTGTTACCCATCAGGATGTGGCCTATATCATCTATACATCAGGAACCACTGGTAAACCTAAAGGCGTAATGGTAGATCACGACAGCTTGGTCAATCGAATTTTGTGGGCGCAGGATTACTTCAGGTTGCAGGCGGACGATCGTGTTCTACAGAAAACAAATTTCACTTTCGATGTCTCTGTGTGGGAATTTTTCTGGCCACTGGTTTCTGGGGCAAGTCTTGCTCTTGCAAAGCCTGGCAAACATGCTGATCCTCAATATTTGCATGAAGCCATTGATCGGTATGGAATCACCACCATTCACTTCGTGCCGCCAATGCTTCCTTCTTTTGCCTTAGCAGCCAAATCCAGTACTTCTTCTCTTCGTAGAATTTTGTGTAGTGGCCAGTCCCTACTGAGCGCTCAGATCAAAAAGATCAGAGAGGCAATGCCAGCCGTAGCATTGTTCAATTTGTATGGTCCAACAGAAGCAACCATTGATGTCACCGTTTATTCGGTAACTGGTGACGAAACCTTGGTACCCATCGGAAAACCAGTAGCAAACACTCAACTGTATGTGTTGGACCGAGAAATGAAAATTGTGCCTACAGGAGTAATTGGGGAGTTATATATCGCAGGTACTCAGGTAGCCAGAGGATACCTTAATCACCCCGAGCTGTCTGAAAAGAAATTTATTTCCGACCTCAAACTATCTCCAAATGGGCGAATATATCGCACCGGCGATCTGGTCAGAACCTTGCCCGATGGCAATCTGGAATTCATTTCAAGAACGGATGACCAGGTCAAAATCAGGGGATTCAGAATAGAACTTGGGGAAATTCAACACGCATTAACCATCCAAAATGGGATCAGTCACGCTGAAGTCGTAGTGGATGCCAACGAGTCAGACTCCTGGCTGAAAGCATTTGTTCAACCAGATGCAAAAAAATATCCCATGTTGCACAGATGTCTGCGCCAAATTAGCATTGGGCGACAGCATTCCAACGACTTAAAAACCCTTTTGAATGGCTCCCCTCTGTTCGCAAAAAACCAAAACGAAGTTAGTTTTCTAGATAAGGAGATATTTCAAAATAATACCTATATGCAACATGGCATTGAGCTTGGCGAAGGAAGTTGTGTCTTTGATGTAGGCGCCAATGTCGGTTCTTTCTCAGTATTCATACGCCAATTGCTTTCCGACGTAAAAATTTACGCTTTTGAGCCAATTCCTGAGGTTTACAATTCTCTACAGGCCAACTGGGACTTGTATGACATCGCTGGAAAGGCCTACCCTCTGGCCGTCTCAGATCAAGCGCAGGAAATAGAGTTCAGTTACTATCCTGGAATGTCCATCCTCTCCCACCACGGGAATCAGGAAGATGATGTCAGAACAACGGTAAAATCCTATATCAAAAAAACCGATGGCACCATCCTGACTGAAGCTGATTTGGATGCGATTCTTAATGAGAAGCTCCAGAAAAGAAAGGTGGTGTGCAAATCAACCACATTATCGAACATTATTAGCGAAGAGAAGATTGACAAGATCGACCTGTTGAAAATAGATGTCGAAAACTCTGAACATCTCGTGATATCAGGCTTGAACAATAAAGATTGGTCAAAAGTTGAGCAAGTAATAATTGAAGTTCATGACATCGATGGAAGAGTCGAGTGGCTTCGTGAACTTTTAACTTCGCATGGCTTTGAAGTTGTACTGGATCAAGAGAGTCAGCTGTCCCAAGATGACAAAATATATAATATCTATGGCCGAAAATCTAGCCGATCTGGTCATACCGAGACTTCGCTAAAGACAGGGGTTCTTTCTGGGTGGGAATCGCCCGCGGTACTCATCCATGAGTATCAGGAACAGTTGAAAAAAACACTCCCCTCCTATATGATTCCAACGGACGTGGTCTTGGTGGATCGTTTGCCTCTCACATCAAGTGGCAAGGTAGACCGAAAAGCGATGCAAGACATACATGGTTTCTCCCAAAAGACAATGGAGACCTATGTCCCTCCGGAGTCTGAGACGGAGCATCGGCTAGTGACGATCTGGAACAATATTCTCAATCTAAATCAGATCAGTGTCACCTCCAGCTTCTTTAGCCTCGGCGGTCACAGCCTCTTGGCTTTTCGGGTGATAAATGCCATTCAAAAGGAGTATGATCTGAACCTAGAGATCAAGTTCCTCTTTGAATTCCCCAACATCAGGGCCATGGCCGTGGAAATCGACAAACTGATCTGGTTCTCCAAAACTGGGACAGAGGGCACAGACATTGAGGTGATTGAAATATGACTAAGCTTAAACTATCGTGTAAAATCAAGAATTGACTATGGATCAAACAGAACATCTTTTGCAACAGCTTCAGGAGGCTGGCATCCGACTAAACCTTGAAAAAGGTGATAAATTGAGCTTGGTTTTTGATAAAGGAACCAAAGTTCCTGAGGCACTTCTGCAACAGGTAAAAGCGCACAAAACGAACCTGATCGTTTATTTATCCAATCTCAATTCAAGGACGAGCTGCGATCAAATACCTAAGTTACCAGAGCAAGAATCCTATGTAATGTCAAATTCTCAAATGAGACTTTGGATACGAAGCAGGCATCCGGATGCCGGTGTAGCATACAATGTGCCTGCTCAATTTGAATTAAAGGGTGGCCATGATACAGCCGTTTTGAAACGTTCTCTGGATCTCGTCATAGCCAGACATGAAATATTGCGCACAACGTTCAAAAAAGACGAGGAGGGTGAAATCAAACAATGGATCACAGCGCCAAAAGATTTTCAGTACGAGATCACTGAAAAGGATTTCTCCAAATCTCCAACTCCACTAGATCAAATGCATGCATACCTTTCGCAGGACATAGCTAAACCATTCGATCTCGTCAAGGGCCCCCTCTTCAGAATCGCACTGTTCCAAGTTGCCACAGATCACCTGATCATCTATGTCAATATGTATCACATCATAAGCGATGGGTGGTCAATGGATGTGCTCAAACGAGACCTCTTCGAATATTATGAGGCTCTAATGTCAAATAGAGCAGCTTCACTACCTGATCTGAGGATACAGTACAAGGATTATGCAGCGTGGCAGCAAGGCCTTCTGCAAGAAGATTCAATTAAAAAGAGTCGTAAATACTGGCTAAATAAATTATCTGGCAAGATTTCATTACTGGATTTTGGCAGTGGTCAAGCACGCCCTAAAATGAAGCAGAGTGCGGGAAATCATCTGATCACACTCATAGATAAAAAAGTTCATAATGATCTGGAACGCTACTGCCAGGATCGCGGAGCAAGCTTGTTCATCGGACTCATGGCTGTTTTGAAAATTTTGACCAACCGGTATACTGGGCAACAAGATATTCTTGTTGGGACCCCTTTGGCTGGCAGGAACCACGTTGATCTTGAAAACCAAATTGGATTTTATGTTAATACGCTGGTCATTCGCAGCAACATCGATACCCGGGCAAGCTTTGAACAGTTGCTCGCATACGAGAAGGCATCCATCATAGAAGCATTCGAGCATCAGGACATGCCTTTCGATGCGCTGGTCAACGAACTAGCGCTGAACAGAGATACCAGCCGAAATCCACTGTTTGACCTGACCATGACCCTGAGACAGTCATCGGTTAGCCAATTCAGTGATGACCTTAAGGCTGGACAGGTGGTGAACCGTGGAGATTGCGTGTCCAGATACGATCTCGATATTACGTTTGAAAAAGTGGGTGACCGACTCGTTTTGGAAGTCAAGTTTGATAAGCACATACTGAATTTAGAACTCATTCAGTCATTTACTCATCATTTTGCACATCTTGCCCATCACCTTTTGAAAAATCATACATCTCCAGTAGCCCAGATTGACCTGCTTAGCGCAGCTGAGAAAGCAATACTGATCAGCGACTTCAATCCAATATCACAGGCACTTGATCCGGATTCAAACCTCATCAGTTTATTCGAAGAGCAAGCCGATCAGATGCCAGATGAATTGGCAATCTCTTTTCTTTCTAAGCATACAACTTACAGACAGTTGCGACAAAGGACCAATCAATTCGCTCATTTTCTACTTAACAAAAAAGGTGTTTTACCTGGAGATCGAGTCGCCATTTCATGTGAACTAAGTGACTGGGTGCTGGTCACGATGATGGCGATATTGAAGGCGGGAGCTGCTTTTGTTCCCATTGACCCTGAAGCTCCCGATGCTCGAAAACAATTTTTACAACAGGACAGCGATGTTGTACTAGTTGTAGATGATGTTTTTTTAATGGAAGCGATCATGGAGCTTTCAAACTTCCCAGACACCAATCCAGAGGTCAAAATAGATGCGGAAGAGTTGGCCTATATTATTTACACTTCAGGGACTACCGGCCAGGCCAAAGGTGTCATGATTCCACACCGATCAATTTATAATTCAATGCTTTGGCAAAAGAATGAAACCAAGATGGATTCTGGTGATGTCATGCTGCAATTAATGAATTACAGCTTTGATGGATTCATCCTTGTTGCATTTCTCCCCTTGATCTCAGGAGGTGCACTGCTAATTGCTGATCAGGATACCCGTAAAG
Source organism: Ekhidna sp. (assembly GCF_040220215.1). Classification (GTDB taxonomy): domain Bacteria; phylum Bacteroidota; class Bacteroidia; order Cytophagales; family Cyclobacteriaceae; genus Ekhidna. Next base: position 89,193 of record NZ_JAVJTR010000020.1, on the reverse strand, counting down.
ATCCAGAAAAAATAGCCCAGTTGATTGAATCAAATTACATTACAAACCTCTATACGATCCCTGTCCAATTCTCTTCGATCATCGATAGCTTGAAAGAACCGGATAAAGTCCAGTTGAAAAGATCTGTCTTTTGTGGAGACAAGCTGGATGGCAAAATGATCTCAAGATGTAAGGACATCCTCCCCAACGTTGAATTCTTTAACGCTTATGGTCCTACGGAGAATGCCATTGTTTCCACGATGAGTCAACGAATTACCGAAGACGGATACTTCGGGATCGGGACGCCCATTGACAACACCAATGTATTTATTGTGAACGAAGAACTTATGCTGCAACCTTTAGGCGTGGTTGGCGAAATAGGGCTTTCCGGGCTGAGCCTGGCAAAAGGATACCTCAATCAAGATGAATTAACGCAAGAAAAGTTTGTTCCTAACCCTTATATTCCAGGCACGCGACTTTATTTGACAGGAGACTTGGGCAGGTGGAGATCGGATGGTAGGTTGGAATTTGTAGGCCGCAAAGACGATCAGGTAAAAGTAGGAGGCCAACGTGTAGAATTACAAGAACTAAAGCATCACCTGAATGCGTACGATCAAATAATAGAGTCGGTAGTCCTGGCTCGAAAAGTCGCTGGAGAAATTACACTAGTAGCATTTTATCGCTCTAAAAAGGCCATTTCATCAGCCGAACTTCGGAGGTTTCTGGGAAACCGTATCCCTCAATACATGATTCCAGCACATTTTAGGCTTGTCAAGGAATTTCCAATGACTCAAAATAGCAAACTGGACACAGCCAAGTTGTTAGCTATGGATCTCAAACCCATAGACGATCGGGTCCCTCCCAAAAATCCTCTGGAAAGACAACTTCTATCCATTTGGAGTGACCTGCTGGAAGTACCACCAGAGGTAATTGGTGTGAATCATAATTTCTTCCAAATAGGAGGAAATTCCATGAAACTTGTCAAAATGCATCAGCAGATCATGGACGTACTAAAAGCAGACATACCTGTATCTGCTTTTTTTGAGTTTACTACTATCGAGTCGTTATCTCATTACATTCAAAATGTGCAGACTACCGGGGAGCACCCCTCAGGAGAAATTGATGATCAAGTCAAAGAAGCAGACGAAATGTTAAAACTGCTCAATCGGGATGACGTTTGATCCCTGTTAGCATGAACCCCAAAAGGCCCTCACTAGTGAACTCAAAAAACAAATCTTAATGTCAGAATATAACGGATTGGAAATAGCAATAGTCGGAATGTCTGGGAAATTTCCTGGTGCGGCCACCGTTGGCGATTTCTGGTATAATCTAGAAGCAGGCAAATCCAGTATTCGTTTCTTTTCAGATAAGGAGCTTACAGAAGCTGGAGAACAATCAGAAGTGTTTACACAGACCAACTATGTCAAAGCCAAGGCCTACTTAGAGGACAAAGAACATTTCGATGCATCCTTCTTCAACTTCACTCCTGCCGAAGCCAGGCTCATGAATCCACAGACACGCATCATGCTGGAGCAAGTGTGGATGGCTTTTGAAAATGCAGGAATGGTTCCCGGTCAAGTCAATCCCGTAGGTGTTTTTTTAGGAGCAGCAAATAGCAGTGATTGGCTGGCTAGTACTTACTTTTCGAAAGATGCCGGTGAGATTGATCAATTTGTGGCAGAGCAGCTAGCTGACACCAATTTTTTGAGTTCAATAGTTTCCCATGCGCTCGACTTCAAAGGACCCTCTATATTTTCAACTACGGCTTGCTCCACCTCCATGGTCAACGTCCACTTGGCATGTAGGTCATTATTGCTATCAGACTGCAAAGTGGCAATAGCCGGAGGAATCAACTTAAGAAACAATTCAAAACGCGGTTATCTATATCGTGAGGGGATGATCTTCTCAAAAGATGGACATTGCCGTGCTTTCGACAAAGACGCCTCAGGAACCGTTGGTGGAGAGGGCGTAGGAGTAGTGGTACTCAAAAAGCTTTCAGATGCGCTGAAGGATGGAGACCCCATACACGCACTCATTAAAGGCACCGGGATCAATAACGATGGCAAAGAAAAGGTCGGATACTCAGCACCTAGCGTCAAAGGGCAGGCCGATGCTATCCTAAGAGCTCTCAAATGGAGCAAGGTGGCTGCAGAGACTATCTCATATATAGAAGCACATGGGACCGGAACCAAGTTAGGTGATCCAGTAGAGCTGGCGGCCTTGAATCTGGCATATGGGAAAAAAGAAGGGCATAGTTGTGCCATTGGTTCTGTCAAATCCAACGTCGGACACCTAGATGTAGCTGCAGGGATCACAGGATTGATAAAAACGGTGTTGCAACTTAAGCATCGAAAGCTTGCGCCAAGCTTGAATTTTCAGGAGGCCAATCCGGAAATTGACTTTGAAGCAGGCCCGTTTTATGTAAACAAAGACCTGAAGACATGGACATCAGAAGGGCCCCGTCGAGCAGGGGTGAGTTCATTCGGTATAGGAGGCACCAATGTACATGCTATCCTAGAAGAATCTCCCCCCCTTGAAGAAACCACTGCTTCCTCTATTGGTTTGCACCTGTTGAATTTTTCTGCAAAAACTCCAAGAAGCCTGTCTGATCAGCTACTGAACTTCCAGCAATTTCTTCAAAATTATCATGCACCCTCGCTACAAAATATCGCCTACACGTTGAACGTAGGCAGATCTAATTTTCCTTATCGTACTTCTGTCATTTCAAGCAGCAAGCAAGATGCTCATGCCAGCATGGCTTATATGGCTGAACAAGTAAGAAAAGGTGTTGTCCCGGTCCGGGAAAAACCACTTTTAGTTTTCATGTTCCCTGGTCAGGGATCACAATCCAAGACCATGTTTAAAAAGCTCTACGATACAGAGCACAAGTTCAGAGAACTGGTGGAAGAATGTTATGATATTGCCGCCAGACATGGGCTAGAGGGGCTCAAAGGAATCCATTTGGAAAATCACAAGTCGATCGATCAAACACGCTATGCTCAACCTCTTATTTTCATCGTAGAGGTGGCCCTCGCTCGTTGGCTCGGCATCCTAGGAATTCAACCTGATGTCATGATAGGTCATAGCCTTGGTGAATTAACCGCTGCTTGTGTGAGCGGTGCCATTGCTCTTGAAGACGCATTAAAGCTGGTGATAAAGCGAGGCGAGTTGATGCAGGATATGCCAACAGGTGATATGCTTAGTGTAATTCTACCAGAAGAGCAATTGAATGATTACCTCAAAGGCTATGAGGACATAAGCATAGCTGCCATCAATTCCTCAGGAGCCGCGGTGCTCTCGGGAAACTCCGAATCAATTGACCAGGTCCGAAAAAGGCTGGAAAAAGATCAGGTGACCAACACCGTACTAAAGACTTCCCATGCATTCCATTCACATCTCATGGAAGGGGCCATAGAGCCATTTGCACAGGCTTTTTCGGAAATTGAAATTAGGAAAATGGAAGTCCCATTCATTTCAAATCTTACCGGTATGGTAATAACTCAAAGAGAGCTTTCCAGTGCCACCTATTGGTCAAAACAGATTCGGGATACAGTACAATTTTCCAAAGGCCTGTCACATCTGTTGCAGACTAATCACACTACATTCCTTGAAGTGGGTCCTGGTAAGGCGCTGGGGGCATTTGTACTTTCGCATGATAACAGGGGACCAGAACATAGAGTGATCCGATTATCCGGTAGCAAAGATGAGAATGAATTAAAGGTATTGTTAGAAGGACTTCAGAGTCTTTGGAAAGAGGGTATCCCCATTGAATGGAAGCAGTTTTACCAATCACAAAATCTTCGTAAGGTTAACATACCAAGTTACTCTTTCGAAAAATTGGCTTTCCCTGTGAATGTAGATATTAATCAGCACCTTACTAGGTTGAAAACAAATTCGAACTATCAGCGCAGGCCAATGGAGCAGTGGCTCTATTCCGCTACCTGGCAACTGTCGAAACTGCCTATGGTGCTGGAAACTCCGTACCACCCCCCACAAACTTTTTTGTTTTTCTCAGATCAACAGGGGTTTTCAGAGCTTCTTGGAGAACGACTACAAACGCTTGGTCATCAGGTCGTGTACGTCTATCCAGACACTTCTTTTGCAAAAATTGACACATACCATTATCAAATAAACATCGAGAAGGCTCCTGATCATAATGAGCTATTTTCAGTGCTTTCAGAACAATCCATTCACCCAGAACATCTAGTCCACTGCCTAGGGGTAAATAAGGAGGATACCGCACCGTTTGAAGATAAGTTTGTCGAAGCAAGTACCCACTTCCTCCATAGTATAATCCATGCCATCAGATGTGCACGAAACCTAGAAATTACATTGAATCGCTTGACGGTTATCACCAATGAAATTCATGAAGTACTCAATCCAGTGCCTGAACACAGCATTCACAAATCACTTGCACTTGCTTTGCTTAAAGTGATTCCTCAGGAATTCCCAGGATTCAAGACAAAACATGTTGACATCGCTTCATCAGATTGGGATCAACCTCAAATCTTGCAGGGAATTGTAAAAGAGCTAAGAACAGAAGACGGAACCGACATCAGCTACCGACAGAAAAATAGGTTTTCCAAGTCCTTTATGAAGCTCAAGTCTACGCATAACTCCTCCGGACAATTCAAACACCAAGGCACATACCTTTTGATCGGAGGTCTAGGCGACTTTGGCTTCAACCTCTCCAAACAGCTAGCCCAACATTACGATGCAAAGTTGATCCTGACTGGAAGAACCTCTTTACCTGATAGCGATCAGTGGGAAAGTTACTTGGAGGATGAGGGTTCCGATCAGCGAGTTTGCGCCAAAATACAACGCCTTCGAGAAATATCGCAACAAGGTGGTCAAGTACGTTATTTTACCTGCAATGTTGCCTCACGAATTCAGCTTTCAGATGTTGTAAGACAAGCAGAAACCCACTTTGGAAACATAAATGGTGTTTTTCATGCAGCTGGTGTCTCTAAAGAAGAATCTCACAGCAGCATAATGCAAGTAAGTGAACTGGACTTTGAAAGTCACTTCTCCCCCAAAGTTATGGGATTGATCAATTTGACCAACGTGTTTGGGGACAAACCACTGGACTTCTGCATTGTCAACTCCTCATTGTCAGTTTCGCTAGGAGGTATGGGCTACACCGCATATGCGACTGCCAATTGCGTCATGGACTACTACCTCCGCGCACTTAAAGGACATGGTCTTCTCAAAAATTGGATAAGCGTAAACTTCGATGGCTTCAGCGCTGATCCATCTAGCAAAGCAATTCACTTTGACCAGTTATTGAAACTGATCGATCTAGTGCTATTGTGGAAGGAGGAGGACCAGATATTTATCTCGACCACCGATCTGCAGCAACGTCTAGAGCATTGGGTCAATCAAATCAATAACATTCAAGATGAAGGAATCAGTAAGACAGACGAGACTGCTGCCCTAGGGAAAGAGGAGCAAGCACTCGCCTCAACTGAAAAGCAGCTGTTGTTGGTCTGGCGTCGCTTTTTTGGAAGAAACGACATTTCTGTGGACACGGACTTTTTCGAACTCGGCGGCGATTCGTTGCGGGCCATGGCGTTGATCAAGAGAATGCAGAAACAGTTTAATGTCAACGTGGAAGTCACCGATTTCTTTTCTATGCCCAATGTAAGGGACTTGGCACGCGAAATTGATGCAGCAATACACGTTAAAAAAATGCAGTCCGGGAAAAAGGGAGCAATCACCATAAGAATCTAAATAATCATGCACAGCTTAATCAATCAACTAGCAGAAAAAAACATTGGTATCGAGGTCAAAGGTGATGACCTGGAATTGAGCTATGGAAATAGCGACGTGGATCAGGAACTCCTTAAAACAATTTCAGAGAACAAGCAAAAGCTTATTTCTTTCTTGAAAAAATACGGTAAGAGCAATGATTCAGTCTCAATACCTAAGGCTCCCAAGCTCAGTGGATATCCACTATCACCCGGCCAATGGCGACTGTGGCTTGCAAGTCAGGTTCAGGAAGCCTCAGTGGCTTATAATCTTCCATCTAAGAATGTGATGCCCTCCGACACCAACGTTTTGGTTTTTGCCAAAGCCATTGAAATGGTAGTAGATCAGCATGAGATTATGCGGACTGTCTTCAGAGAAGATGAAGAAGGCGTCATTTTTCAGGAAGTGCTGCCAATGAAAGAGCTGGGATTTAAAGTGAAAGTAATGGACCTGAGAAAGTCGCCTGATGCTGAGCAGTTGCTTGATCAGTTCATTAAGAAAGATTCTCAACAACCATTTAATCTAGTACAAGGTCCACTTGTGAGGGCAGCGCTGGTACAGCTGAAGGATAACCTCATCTTCTACTACAACTTACACCACATCATCACCGACGGGTGGTCCACTTCCGTGATGAAGCGTGATGTGCTAAGTTTCTACAACCAGCTATCAAAAGATAAAAATTTCACACCTAGACCTTTATCCATACAATATCGGGATTATTCACATTGGCTGTTGAATCAAATAGAAAGTTCAGCTTTCGACAGCCATCGAAATTTTTGGATTGACCAGCTCTCAGGGGAATTGCCGGTCTTGAATTTACCGGGATCAGGCAAAAGACCAAAAGTGAGAAGATTTCAGGGAAAATGTTTGTCCGCCTATCTGGATGCGGATACTAGTAAATCACTGAAATCCTTCTGTAGCGATCAGGGAGCCAGCATTTTCATGGGACTGTTGGCCAGCTGGCATCTCCTACTCTATCGCTATACCCAGCAGCGCGATATTGTGATAGGCAGTCCTGTTGCTGCAAGAGAACACCCAGACCTGGAAGATCAGTTGGGGTTTTATGTCAACACGCTAGCGTTTCGCAACCAACTGGATCCGGAGCAATCATTCAGAACTTTTCTCAATCAGGTCAAAAAGAATGCCCTTTTGGCCTACGCACATCAAATGTACCCATTTGACCGACTGGTAGAAGACCTTGAATTAGTACGAAATACGGGGAGAAATCCAATTTTTGATGTCGTCTTGACCTGGGTAGATCAGAAAGACCTTGAAGCCCCTCAGGATCAAGAAATAATAGACACTGAGGAGATTACCATAGAGGGAGTCGCCACGCCCAAATTTGATCTGGACATTGATTTCCATGAAGTAAGCAACCATTTACATTTTCGGGTTTCGTACAACGAAGACGTAATAAATGAAACATTTGCCTTCCAAATTGTCCGTCAATTTAGATCATTGGTTCAATCCATTTTGTCCAACCCTGATGAGGCAGTTGCACGTCTGGATTTTATTACTCACCAGGAGAAAGATCAACTCCTATGTGTTTTCAATGATACCTACTCAGAATTCCCACATGAAAAAAACATAGTTGACTTAATCCAAGATCAAGTTGCAAAACACCCTGATCGTATCGCGCTACATTTCGAAGGTCTTGAGGTCACCTACAACGAACTTGACAAGATATCTGATCAACTGTCTAACTTTTTAAGGAACCAATACAATATTCAGCCTGAAACACTTATTGCAGTTTGTTTACCCAGATCTGAGTGGCTTGTGATTGCTATTTTGGGCATTATTAAGTCTGGAGGAGCTTATGTTCCCATTGATCCAGACTACCCCTCCGAACGGATCGACTATATACTCAACGACAGTGGAAGTGAGATTTTGATCAATGAAGAGATGCTGACAGCCTTTAAGGCTTCCAAAAAATCCGCCGATAGGCAAGAAAAAGTAGTCATCCACCCTTCCCAGCTAGCTTATGCAATTTATACATCGGGCACCACAGGAAAACCCAAAGGCACGCTAGTAGAGCACCGTAATGTTGTTCGATTACTCAAACCTGAGAAAACTCCCTTCGATTTTGATCAGCATGATGTGTGGACCCTGTTTCATTCCTACTGCTTCGATTTCTCTGTTTGGGAAATATTTGGTGCGCTCACACACGGAGCGAAGCTGATAATCGTTCCTGTAGAAACAACAAGACAACCTTCAAAATTCCTTGATCTGCTACTAGATCAACAGGTAACTGTACTAAACCAGACACCGTCAGCGTTTTACCAACTGTCTTCCGCAACGCTTGAGAAAAAGGCCAACCCTGAGCAATTGAAGTGGGTAATCTTCGGTGGAGAAAAGCTTTTTGCAGAAAAGCTTCAAGACTGGCAATCCAGCTACCCTCTTGTAAAGCTGGTTAACATGTATGGAATTACTGAAACCACCGTCCATGTTACATATAATTTGCTAGAGCAGCTTGAACTGAATACTAGGAACCTCAACATCGGTAAGCCGATTCCCACCACCACCTGTTTAATTCTGGATGAACATCAGCAGCTATTGCCCTTTGGATGTGAAGGTGAATTATATGTGGGGGGACTCGGAGTGACTAGGGGCTATTTGAATAGAGATGAACTGACCGCCCAAAAATTCATTGCACATCCTTATCTCTCAGGAGAGCGATTGTACAGGACCGGAGACATCGCCTCGTGGACAAAAGACGGCACTTTGAACTATCATGGTCGTAAGGATGATCAGATCCAAGTACGAGGTCATAGAATAGAACTAGGAGAAGTCAGGTACCATTTAATGAAACACAAGGCCGTAGAGGAAGCACTTGTAATTGCGAAAGAATTATCAACAGAACGTGAGCTGGCACTCATAGCCTACTTCGTTGGCAAAACCTCCCTTGAGGTACGAGAGATCAGGGCTTTTCTGTCTGCACATATTCCTGCCCATATGATCCCCCAGTACTTTGTCGCTATAGAGGCATTTCCACTTACAATTAATGGTAAGATTGATTTCAGAGCATTACCAGACCCACTCTCAACAAAACAAGGAAACTTGGTTGCCGCAAAGACGCCATTAGAAAAGCAACTCGTGGAAATGTGGAAAGAGGTGCTGCAACAAACTGAAATTGGCGTAACAGACGACTTTTTTGAGCTGGGAGGACAAAGTCTTAAAATGGTTCGGCTACTGAATCTGTATTCCCGGCAACTTGGAAAAAAACTGGAGGTGAAGGATTTCTTCCAGCACACAACTATCAGGTCGCACCTAAAGTTTATGGAAGAGGTCAAAGTCCAAGAATACACTACCATTCCTCGTGTGCCTAAAGCTCCCTCCTACACGTTATCAGACGGTCAACAACGTCTATGGATACTCGGTCAATTTGAAGGAGCCTCAGCAGCTTACAATATCCCATCGTATGTACATCTGGATAAATCTTATAAGATTGATGCGTTCATAAAAGCGATCCATGCAGTCATTCATCGTCACGACATTCTAAGAACTGTAATTCAGGAGGATAACGAAGGTGTACTTTCACAACGAATCATCCCCTATTCTGACTTCCAATTCGAAATTGGGAAGGAAGATCTTTCCAAAGCAAGTGACCCGATAGGTCAGGCACAGCAGCTCATTCAGGAGGATGCTTTCCAGCCTTTTGATTTTGCCCAAGGGCCACTGGTGCGAGTCAAAATCATAACCCTACCAAACGGTGAGCACCTTGTCTACTACAACATGCACCACATCATCAGTGACGGGTGGTCTATGCAAATTTTAATCAGGGATGTAGATGCTTACTACGAGGCATTTTCGTCAAAATCTTTACCGAAACTTCCAGAGCTTAAGATACAGTATAAGGACTTTTCTGTTTGGCAACGTGAGCAACTCGAAAGTGGTCGTTTGCGGAAACAAAAAGAATATTGGTTAGACCTCCTCAAAGGTGATCTGCCCATTGTGGATCTACCTTCCTCCAAGATTAGACCAAATTTTCAGACCAACAATGGAAGAAGAGCAGTTTCTAAGGTAACAAAAGAAGCCACTCGAAAACTGCAGAAATTCTGTCAAAAAAACAATTGTAGCCTTTTTATGGGTTTACTAGCTACTTGGAACGTCCTGATACATCGTTACACCGGAAGTGAAGACATCATCATTGCAACTACAGTTGCGGGTCGAGACCACCCTGACCTTCATGATCAGATCGGGTTCTATGTCAACCTGCTCCCTTTAAGAAATCATCTCGATTCATCGGATAGTTTCAAAAGCCTATTAGAACGAATCAAAACCTCCACCATCACCGGATTTGATCATCAGTCTTATCCGTTTGATCGGCTAGTGGAGGACCTGAATATTTTTAGGGACACCAGTCGAAATCCTATTACTGACATTACACTTTCGCTTCAAAACAACTCTGGTGCGAATGTAGTATTTCAGGAAGGACCTGTAGCCTTAGAAAGCTGCATGTCCAAATATGACCTGGAAATTGACGTGATCGAAAAGCCTGATGGCTTAAGTCACAGCATTACCTACAATTTAGACGTGTATGATTCATTCATGATAGAAAGTCTATTGGATCACTTCAATCAATTGCTGGATCAATTACTACTTGCGCCGGAGGCCGAGATTGGATCGTTGGATTTTCTCTCAGAAGACCAACGAAATCAGATTTTGGTACGATTTAACGATACAGATGTTGATTTTCCATCAGAAAAATCCATCATCGACTACTTTAAGGAATTTGTTAACGACACCCCCCAGCAAATTGCAGTTCGGTACGGTGATAACACATTGACATACCAAGAGGTGGACATGCTGTCTAATCAGTTGGCTTGTCATCTTCGCGAAAAATTCAATCCATCGCAGGAGGAATTAATCACTGTGGTGATCAAGCGCGACGAATGGATGTTAATATGTATGCTCGCAATCTACAAATTAGGTTGCGCCTATATGCCTATTGACCCAACCTTTCCAAAAGACCGGATCAATGGACTGCTGGAGGATAGCAAAAGCAACAATGTGATTGATACCAATCTGATCTCCAACTTCAAAAAGATCAAAGATAAATATTCAAGCCATTTTGAGCCTATTCCTATTCATCCGAGTCATATTGCTTATGTCATCTACACGTCCGGTTCTACCGGAAGACCTAAAGGTGCCATAGTTGAACACCTTGGCATGATGAATCACATGGTGGCTATGGTGGACAAATTCGAACTAGATGAGGAAACAATTCTTGCGCAAACTGCCATCTGCACCTCTGATATCTCCATATGGCAAATGCTCAATGCGTTGATCATAGGTGGGCAAACAGCCATATATGATGACGATATCGTACTGGAAATGGATCAGTTCCTACCAATGGCTAAAGATCATGGCATCACGATTTTACAAATGGTACCTACGCATCTGCAAGTGATAATGGATTATGAAGCCATTACAGGCATAAAGTTTCTGAGCAGCCTAAGATACCTTTCCGTAGCAGGAGAATCCGTTTCACGCAAAATGTTGGAGAAGTGGTTCGTCTCTTATCCTGACGTAAAGGTGATCAATGCGTTTGGCCCGGCCGAAGCTTCAGATGACATCACATTCCATGTTATGACAGAAGCACCAAAATCGAATATTGTCCCTGTAGGCAAACCGATCATGAACAATCGCATTTATGTGCTTAGTGAAGGCGGACTACCACAACCGATAGGGGTGGTGGGCGAGATTTGTGTGGCAGGAATCGGCGTAGGAAGAGGCTACCTGAATCGGGCAGAACTGACGGAACAAAAATTTAAGAATGACCCGTTTTATCCTGAAGGCAGAATGTATAAAACAGGAGACCTTGGAAGATGGCTTCCAAATGGAGATCTTGAATTTCTTGGAAGACAGGATGATCAGGTGAAGATTAGAGGGCACAGGGTAGAGCTGGGCGAAGTAGAAGCGGCATTGCTTTGTCTGCATGAAATCCAGCATACCAAAGTGGTGGTATCCGACAAACAAGTCAACAAAGAGTTAATCGGATATTTACAGATCGATCAAAAAGTGCTCCCATTGCTTCATCAATATTTGAAATTAGGAGCAGAAACCCAACTTAAGGGATCAATAAAGACCCTGCCAGACAGACCTCCTTTAGCTGGACCGAATGAAAATGAATTGGAGTATTTATGGAAAGAGATATTTGATGATCAACAGTACCTGCGGCATGGAATCCAGATCGATGATCATGATGTAGTTCTGGATGTCGGTGCCAATGTGGGGCTGTTTGGCGTATTTGTCAACCAAATCGCTAATGATGTGACTGTACATGCCTTTGAGCCTGTGCCTGAAGTAAGCGAGCACCTGCGCATCAATCAGAAGTTATATGGCATCGCTGGAGAAGTTCACCAGCTAGCAGTGATGGACAAGAAGGGCGAAATCAGCTTCAACTATTATCCTGATATGACCATGCTTTCTACCGTTTCGGATGATCGCCAGGAAGCCCGCAACATTCTTCTTTCCTACGTTACACATACCAACAATTCCACATTAGGTAATAATGAACTAGAAGAGTTGTTGGACATGAAATTGAAGCCGCAGCGTGTGACGTGCGAAGCCACCACGATTTCTGATTTCATCAGATCCAAGAGCATTTCCAGCATCGACCTCTTGAAGATTGATGTAGAGAATGTGGAGCATCTGGTCCTAGCAGGAATCAAAGAAGCGGATTGGACAAAAATCAAGCAAATAGTCATTGAAGTCCATGATTATGACGATCGTTTGCAGCAGATATCCACACTTCTCAAGCTACATGGATTCAGCATTTCGATAGATCGGGAAGAATCGCTTACCTCCAATACAAGACTCTACAATGTATTTGGTATCAGAACTGCAAAAGAGGAAAAGAATACGACAAGAAGCGTGCAATCCAGTTTTGGGTGGAGGAACCCAAAAGCAATTGAAGCAGACCTGTTTGACCACCTAAGAGAGACATTACCTTCATACATGGTCCCCGCTCAACTGATCCTGTTGCATGAGTTTCCACAGACGTCCAACGGAAAGATCAATAAGAAAGCCCTTCCGTTACCAAAGCAAGAGGTAGTATCAAATGACCTTGAAATTGTACCACCTAAAACGGAAAATGAAAAGGTACTTCTGGAAGTAATCGAAGAGCTATTGGGGCGGAACACTATCAGCATAGATGAAAATTTCTATGCGCTTGGAGGGGACTCGATTAAGTCGATCCAGATTGTTTCAAGGCTGAAGCAGCGTGGTTTTGAGATCAAAGTCGCAGATATCCTCAAAAACCCGGAACTAAGCTCTATGGCCCTCTTCATGAACCGCGCCGTCAGGCAAATCAATCAATCCAAAGTAGAAGGCTCAGCACAGCTTCTGCCGGCACAACAAGCTTTCTTTACCCTACCCTTCCCAAAACCAGAACATTACAATCAATCTGTTGTGCTAAAAAGTGCAACACCTATGAAGACAGAATATCTCGACAGAATATTGGAACACCTGGTGTCCCACCATGATGCACTAAGACAGGTCTTCCGGAAGACCAATGGCTCTTGGACAGCCCATTTTGAACCAGATGCACGGAGGTGCTTTGCGTTAGAATTCACAGACCTGAGCCATGCAGAAGATGCCAACGAAAGAATGCAAACCATAGGACAACTGGGACATGAAACTTTTAACCTAAAAGATGGCCCGATGCTGAAGTTGCTCCATTTTCGAATGAAGGACGGAGACCGACTCGGAGTCATTATCCACCACCTCTTAGTAGATGGCATATCATGGAGAATACTGCTGGAGGACCTCTCAACCCTCTACAGTCAGATCAGTGTAGGTAAGGGGCTTAAACTCCCTCTAAAAACAGATTCTATACAAAAATGGGCTGCCTCTCTGGCTCACTATCAACCTGCGCAAACGAATGTCAAGACCTATTGGATAAACGTTGTTCGTAAGCAAGTAGACCCCCTACCACTTGATTCTGGGAAGCGAAACAAACTCTTCATCAGGGATGGCCTGCTTTCATTCCGGCTGTCCGCAACCGAAACGGACAAGCTGATCACCAAGGTCCACAACCGCTACAATACTGAGATCAATGACCTATTACTTGCAGCATTGGGTTTAGCCCTGCATGATAGTTTTGGAATCCAAAAAACTGCCATCAGCATGGAGGGTCACGGCCGTGAGGAAATCATGGGTGAGCTTGACATTTCACGTACTGTGGGATGGTTCACCTCGGAGTATCCTTTTCTTCTCGAAGTATCCGAGAGCAACGACGAGATAGATACGGTAATTGCTATCAAAGAATCCCTTCGCCAAATTCCAAACAAGGGAGTGGATTATGGGATACTGAGGTATCTCCACAATCAATTGGAATCGACAATGGATTGCTCCATTGAATTCAACTACCTTGGCGACTTTGGTAGCCAAGCAGGAGGCACCCAAGACGGAACAGGAACAACATTGGAGTTTTCAGCGGAATCCATTGGATCGGACATCAGCCCAATAAACGGAGAAACATGTGTATTAGGCATTTCAGGCATGCAAGTGAATAATGAAATAAGCTTGTCGATCAGCTACCCCACCGAGCATTTTCAGCAAGCTACCATGGAAAGGTTAATAGCGGCATATCAGAAGCGCTTGAAGTCAACGATCTATCGCCTTTCAGATGCTTCCATGCCCTCTATACTTACTCCCTCCGACCTCACGTTCAACAAGCTTTCAATGGATGAACTCAAAGATATTCAACAGGGCGCTAACGTAAAGGACATTTATGAGCTCTCCCCATTGCAATCGGGTATCTACTTCCACTGGTTGTCCGATAACTCCACCTCGTTGTATTTCGAGCAAACTGCATACAGTGTAAAGTCTTCCAAACTGAAGGAAGAGGAACTGAGATGGGCTTATGAGGAGATTATAAAAAGACACGATGTGCTTAGGACTAGCTTTCGCAATGACCTGGGGGGTGTACCTCTTCAAATAGTACATCAACAAATTGAGGGACACTTTGCTTTTGAGTCTTGGGAGCAAAAAGGGATGCAGGACCATCAAAAAAATTGGATTGAAAAGCAAAAGAAAATGGACATGGCACTGGGATTTGACCTTGCTGTCCCGTCTCAGATGAGATTGAAAGTCCTTGACCTTGGAAATGGACATTACGAGTTCATATGGAGCCACCACCACATTCTTATGGATGGATGGTGCGTTGGTGCCTTGATTCAGGAATTCTACACCCTATTAGCAGCGTCGACAAGTAAAAAGAAGGCATCCTTGGGCACTCCGGTTCAATTTGTTAATTATATGCAGTGGTTATCGAGACTTGATTTCCAGAAAACGGAGGACTATTGGCGCTCTTATCTGCATGGGTATCATGAAACCGCCACTTTACCAGCACAAAAGGAAGGTGGCGTAGATGCTGATAAGAAAATCAAGTTCAAAGGACTGACCATTGATGGCAAGCTTCATGCTGATTTGCAAAAGTGCTGTCTTGAATTGTCGATCACTGAAAGTATTCTTCTACAGACTGCATGGGGATGCTTGCTGGGAAGGTACAACGGCATATCAGATGTGGTGTTCGGCACTGTTGTGTCAGGGCGTCCATCAGAACTACCAGGCGTGGAGGATATCATTGGCCTATTCATCAATACAATTCCTGTCAGAGTCCAGGTTGAGCCTTCAGATACGATTTTATCCTTACTGAAACGCATGCAGCAAAACGCCCTAACTGGCGACGAGCATCACTACATGAATTTATCAGAAGTGCAATCTCTCAACGATCTTGGTATGAATCTGATTGATCACATTTTGGTATTCATGAACTATCCTGTGGAAGAAATGGTCAAATCTGGTGATGGGAATGCTGACCAATTAGACATGGAAGTACTTTCCGTAGACCTTCACGGCGAGACGAACTACGATTTTGAGATGGTGATTTCCCCAAAGGCAGACCTGATTCAGATCAACTTCAAATACAACGCTCAGGTTTACGACGATGCGGGTGTGGAAAGGATCGCACACCAATTGAAAGCGATACTTCATTCGTTTACTGAAGGTTTGGATCAAAGCATCAATTCATTAAATATCCTGCCGTCCTCAGAAAACCAGCTTTTAGCCTCAGTCAACGCAACTGATGTTCCTTATCCGATTGATCAGACTTTCTTACAGTTACTGGACGCTCAGGTAAAGTCCAATCCGGATCAACTAGCATTGAGTTTTGACTGTCAGGAATTGTCATATCAGGCTCTTAAATCTGAAGCACAAGCTATGGCTAATTTTTTACAAACTGTCTATGACGTCCAAGTTGGTGATCGAGTGGGAGTATGTCTCGATCGCAGTGCAGAATATGTGCTAAGCATTCTTGGTGTACTTTATGCTGGCGCTGCTTATGTACCTATTGATAAATCCTATCCTGACGAGCGAATCACCTACATGCTGTCGGATAGTCAGAGCACGACGTGCATCAATGATGATAGGCTCACAGAGTTCCAATCAAGAATGAAGGAGTTCACCCGCAAAGAAGACGTGACGGTCAAGGTTTCACCATCAAGTCTGGCCTATGTGGTTTACACTTCCGGCTCCTCAGGAAAACCTAAAGGGGTCATGGTAACGCACAGGAATTTGCTGAATTTATGCTACTGGCATCAAGAGACGTATGCGGTTGACTCATCCAGTCGGGGGGCGCTGTACTCCGGAATTGGTTTTGATGCCTCTGTGTGGGAGATCTTCCCTTACTTGATGTCGGGAGCCTCTCTTTTCCCAGTAGATGACACAACAAGATATGATATGACCAAGCTGCAGGAGTTCCTCAACAGTAACCTTATCAGTCATGCTTACTTACCTACTCAGATCTGTCAGAACCTTGTATCCAAGGGGGCTCGGTTGGAGAATGTAAAAGTATTGACAGGGGGAGACCGACTACAACTCAATAAAGAACCTCAATTCGAGATCTACAACAATTACGGCCCGAGTGAAAACACGGTGGTAACTACCTACCATCAAGTAGGTCCTGGTAGTGCAAGATCGATCCCTATTGGGAGACCAATTGCTAACACGAAAGTATACGTTCTAAACGACAAACTGGCCTTGCAGCCCATTGGTGTGGTAGGTGAGCTATGTATCTCCGGGGCCAGCCTTTCCGCTGGCTACTGGGGACTAAAAGACCAAACCAAATCGAGATTCGTTTTACATCCCTTCGAGGAAGGTGAACTGCTCTACCTGACCGGAGATCTGGCTCGTTGGAACCAGCAGGGAAATTTGGAGTTCATGGGTAGGAAAGACGATCAGGTAAAAGTACGTGGGTATAGGATTGAACTTGGCGAGATCGATCACCACCTAAAACAACTGGAAAATGTAATCGATGCAATGAGCCAAGCTATAGATTGGACAGAAAGTGAGAAAGAACTGGTAGCCTACGTCATCACTGAAGGTGATATGGATGTTGAAATGATGAAAGCTTCATTATCCGCTTATCTACCTGACTACATGGTTCCACAGCACTGGGTACGCTTGGATACTTTTCCATTGACAGCCAATGGAAAACTAGATAAAAAGATACTACCTGACCCCAGAACGTTGCAAGATCAACAAGCAGCGAAGGTCAAAGAAGAACCGAAATCACTTGTAGAGCTGAGATTACAGGAGCTATGGAAAGAAATCCTGAAGTATGACACCATCGACCTAAAGGATGATTTTTTTGAGAAGGGAGGTAACAGTCTGAAAGCCATACGATTGGTGAACAGGATCGAGCAGGAATTTCAAATCACTTTAGATATAGGTTATGTCTTGGGACATACTAAATTTCAGGACCTCACAGCTGAGATCCACCGACTCTTGTGGCTGAGTGGAGCCAATGTCAATTCGGATGAAGAAAAAGGTACTATCGAAATTTAATGAAATTATGATGAATAAAGATGTTTTTGATCACCGTATAATCTCAGAGCAGGTATTTTCGAAAACTACCATTGCTGTAGAGCAACACTTGGGTCGTGATAGACTTTATAAGGAATTTGTAGAAAAACAACGACCCGTACTCATCAAGGGCATGATGAAAGACTGGCCCGCAGTAGATAAATGGAATCTTGAATTCTTTTCAAATCTTTCCAGCGATCATAAGCTTCCGGTCAAAGTAGGTGATGTCTCAAAAGGGGAAAAAAAGACGATGACTTTAGCGGAGTACTCCGACTGTTTAATTGAATTTACCAAATCTAATTCCCCAGAGCTGCCACCCTACCTGCATGATGTTCCAATTTTCCTTTTGATCCCAGAGTTGCGCTCAGATATCACCTCCTTCCCAGTTGAATACCTTAGCAGGTGGTATCGAAATCGTTGGTGGGAATTTGTCCAGTTCTTTATGGGAAGTAAGGGCAGTCTTACCCCCCTGCATTTCGATACACTAGTGACTCATAATCTATTCTTTCAAGTCACTGGGTCAAAATTGTTCTATCTGATCGATTCCAGATACAAAAATCAATGTTATATGAACAGCTGGAGATGGTCAGATGTGGATGTTCAGCATCCGGACTTCGAAAAGTTTCCATCTTTTGCAAATGTCAAAGTAGAAAAGGCGTTGGTCGAGTCAGGTGACATCTTGTATATCCCACCAGGGACTTTGCACCAGGTGCACGGCTTATCTAATTCAGTTTCCTTTAATATTGATTGGCATACGAAGAAAAGTGTCTGGACAGGTCTACTTTCAGGTTTCCGTGGAGCTCCTTCCCAAAATGTCTACTACAATTATATAGTTGCATTAGGGCTGTTTCTCGGGATCCCCTCAAACAAGTTGTTTTCATTCTATCAG
Source organism: Ekhidna sp. (assembly GCF_040220215.1). Lineage (GTDB taxonomy): Bacteria > Bacteroidota > Bacteroidia > Cytophagales > Cyclobacteriaceae > Ekhidna. The sequence goes on along the minus strand of NZ_JAVJTR010000020.1, from coordinate 70,706 downwards.
TCATACCTCAATTATGTTTCATAGCTATCTCCTACCAGGAGAACTTTAGGAAAATAAAAACCATGAAGAACCACACCGATCATATCAATCACCTGCTGGATGAACTAAGAAAGCATGAGATCCAGTTGGAGCTCAAGGAGGACGGCAATCTTAAGATACATTTTAGCCCGGACAAGGTGGTACCTCCAACACTACTGAGTGAACTTAAGAAGTCCAAGTCACAGGTAAGCGACTATTTGAAGTCCTATCAAAGCGTAAGTAACATACCCCCTGCACCAAAGCAAGAATCATATGTGCTTTCCAATGCCCAGCAAAGAATCTGGATGGCAGCCCAAGTGGAAGATGGTCTGATCGCCTATAACTTGCCCTCGCTTCAAGTAATTGATTTTCCAATTAATGAAGCACTCTTTAAAGATGCCATCCGCAGCATTATAAGCCGGCACGAAATACTAAGAACAGTGTTCTTAGAAAACGACGTGGGAGAGACCAGACAGTGGATCAAACAGGCAGAAACATTTGAATTTAACTTGACAATACTGGACTTCAGTCAAGAACAGGATCCCGAAACAATAGCAGCTCAATATGCAGAAAAAGATGCTTATATCCCATTTGACCTGGAGCACGGCCCCTTGTTTCGGATTTCCCTTTTAAAGGTTCATGATGATCGATATATGCTTTACAACAACATGCATCATATCATCACTGATGCTTGGTCAACTGATCTTTTGAAAAGAGACCTCATGGTCTTTTACCATGCGCTGGTCAGTGGCTCTGCACCGGAGTTACCCGTTCTAGAGATCCAGTACAAAGACTTTGCACACTGGCAGGCACACAAGTTGAAGGAAGGGGCATTGGACACACATCGAGATTTCTGGCTAGCCCAGCTTGATGGTGAATTAGGGCGTATAGATTTGCCATCATCAAAGACCCGACCTCATCTCAAGACATTTGATGGCTTTCGTATTGTGAAGCATTTAAGAAGTTCATTGAAGAAACAGTTAGGTACTTTCTGTCAGAAAGAAGGCGGGAGCAATTTTATGGGGTTATTAGCCGCATGGAAAGTCTTGCTATATCGCTATACAGGACAAACAGATCTCATTATTGGCAGCCCAATTGCTGGTAGAGATCATGCTGATTTGACGGATCAGATAGGTTTTTATGTCAACACATTAGCTTTGAGAACACATATTGATCCTGAAGAAGCGTTCCTGTCTTTCTTCCAAAAAGTCAAAGAAACCTGTCTTTCAAGCTACAGTCACCAGTCCTATCCGTTTGATCAGTTGAGCGATGAATTAAACTTGGCGCAACCCCCAGGAAGAAACCCCATATTTGACATCAGCTTTTCCCATCAGAGCTTGGTGGACCTCCGTTCCGATGAAAACTTCGGATTAGACAAGATCCACTCAGGAACATGCCGACCAAAGTTTGACATGGATGTTGAAGTCCTAGAATTTGCTGACCAGTTCAGTATCGTGATAGAATTCAACACAGATGTCTACGAGGTGGAGATGATCGAACAATTATTTGCGCATTACGAAGAATTGCTTTTAAATCTCATCCAGGCACCATCCTCATCAGTAAGTCAAATCAATTTTCTTTCTGATGAAGAGACTTATCTTCAACAAATTCAATTCAACGCAACCTCCGCTGAATACCCTTTGGACCAAAATTTCATGCAGTTGTTTGATAGTCAAGTGGCGTCAGCACCCCACAACCTGGCCCTCAACTACCATGGTCGGAAATGGACTTATGAGGACCTGTCTTCGGAAACTAGAGCTCTGGCCAGCCATCTGATTAAGGATCATGGTACCCAAATTGGCGACCGAGTGGGTATCTGCTTGGATCGAAGTGCTGACTACATTATTGCTGTCATTGGAGTCTTGTCTGCTGGAGCCACCTATGTTCCGATTGATCCCTCCTATCCGGAAGAACGCATCAACTACATGTTGAAAGACAGCCAGAGTAAGGTATGCATTAACAATGACTTCATGTCAACATATCTTGCTTACAGGGAAGCAACTGACGCCGAAAATTGGTCACCCATTGATGTGGCCTCCTCTAATGTAGCATATATCGTATATACCTCTGGTTCATCCGGAAAGCCAAAAGGGGTAATGGTCACACACAGCAATTTGCTTAATTTGTGTCATTGGCATCAGAGGGTGTATGAACTTGTACCTGAAAGTCGCGGTACATTGTACTCCGGCATCGGTTTCGATGCCTCCGTCTGGGAAATATTCCCCTATCTCATGTCAGGAGCCTCATTGTTCCCAATCGAAGAAGAGCTTCGGTATGACATGTCAGCGCTTGAGAAATTCCTGATTAACAATAGGATAAGTCACATTTATTTACCCACACAAATCTGTCAGAACCTTGTAAGCCTGGATACCCAATTAGATGATTTAGTGGTATTAACTGGGGGAGATCGGCTGCAACTGAATCAGAAACCCAAATTTCAGATTTACAACAATTATGGACCTAGCGAAAACACGGTCGTAGCCACCTATCACAAGGTCGGCACGGATTGGTCACAACCTATACCCATCGGAAAACCGATTTCGAATACCAAGGTATATGTACTAAATGACGGCCTGGCCCTTCAACCTTTAGGTGCAGTAGGAGAACTGTGCCTTTCCGGAGCTAGCCTTTCTGCAGGATACTGTGGGTTGGAATCGCAAACAAGTGCCAGTTTTGTACCGAATCCTTTTGCGGAAGGTGAATTACTCTACAGAACCGGAGATTTGGCCCGCTGGAACAACGCCGGAGAATTGGAATTCATAGGAAGAAAGGATGATCAAGTAAAGATTCGAGGTTTCCGGATTGAACCTGGGGAAATCACTTACCACATCAGACAGATGTCTAGCATTAAAGACGGTGTATGTGTGCCGATAGCTTGGGAAGATGGAGAAAAAGTACTGGTCGGCTACATCATTCCAGAAGATGGATGGAATGGTGACGCGCTTAGTGATGCACTGTCTGAACATTTGCCTGACTACATGATCCCTCACTATTGGATACCACTGGACTCAGTTCCACTTACATCCAATGGCAAGCTAGATCGGAAAGCGTTGCCACACCCCAACCAAAGTGAGAAAAGCGAAAAGTTTGTTGCAGCCTCCACTCCTCTTGAACATCTGGTAATCGAAACCCTGGAGGAGGTACTGAATAAAAAAGGTTTGAGCCTTTCTGATAACTTTTTCCATATTGGAGGTGATTCGATCAAGTCCATTCAGGTGGTTTCGAAGTTGAAGCAAAAGGGCTATTCCATCAAAGTTGGAGATATTCTAAGGACATCCCACCTTTTGGAGTTGGTTAGTCAGCTGGCCACTTCCGTCAAACAAGTGGAGCAATCGGAAATTGTTGGGGAAGTTCCGCTCACACCAATCCAAGCTAACTTCTTCGAATGGGATTTACCCAATGTCCACCACTTTAACCAGTCGGTGCTTCTCAAAAGCAATGATCCCATAGAGGAACATTCCTTGCGCAAAAGTCTTGATCATTTGGTCAGTCATCACGACGCCCTCAGAATGAGATACATAAGACAAGGCAATAATTGGGTACAACACTGCCTCTCTACCGATCAAGATCACTTCACATTGGAATACCATGATCTTAGGGGTCAAGGAGAAGCCGATCTATTGATAGAAGAAATCGGAGATGAAATGCAGGAATGCTTGGATTTGGAGCACGGCCCTTTGTTCAAAGTCTGCATAATCCGTCTATCCGACAATTACCGATTGGGTCTTGTACTCCATCATCTGGTGAGCGACGGCATTTCATGGAGAATTTTGCTTGAAGACCTTTCCACACTTTACCATCAAAACATCTCTGGCAAAGAACCCAAACTTCCGTTAAAAACCGACGCCTATCTTACCTGGTCCAACGAGCTCAGAAATTACGCACCAATCCGGTCATCGGCAGCTGACTACTGGAATGCTCAGGCAACGGTCGATTTGCCTCTTTTACCCATAGATAAAGGAAATTATGAAACTACTGCAACCCTTGACGGCCTATGTCATTTTTCGCTCAGTCCTGAAAAGACCGAATTGCTTCAAACCGTCATCCACCGAGTTTACCATACACAGATAAACGATGTATTGCTAACGGCACTGGGCATCGCTCTAGAGGAAGTTTTTGAAGCCAAAAAATACGTGATAATATTAGAGGGGCACGGCAGGCAAGAGATCCTGGAACATGTGGATGTAACCCGTACAGTGGGTTGGTTTACCTCGATTTATCCATTTGTCATGGATTCGGCATCAGAGGATATAGAGTCGTCACTGATCGACATCAAGGAAGGACTACGCAAGATACCGAATAATGGAGTTGATTATGGCATCCTGAAGTTCCTCGGAAATGAAGAGGGACTTGATATTCAAGGTAAGATTGAATTTAACTACCTAGGCGACTTTGGTAGTGGTGTAAAAACTGCAAGTGATAAAGATCGCTTATTTGACTATGCAGCGGAAAATTTTGGCCTGGAGGTGAGTAAAGCCAACAAACGTCCGGTATTTATCAGCGTAGCTGGAATGGTTGTCAATGAGAAACTGACTATGACCATCAATTACTCGGAAATACACTATCAAGAGGAGACGATCCGAAATCTGACAGAGTGCTTTCAAGCTTCTCTGGAGCAGTTGATAGAATCCTTGTCTCAAACTGACAGGACCCCAAGATTGACACCTTCAGATCTAACCTTCAAATCATTGAGAATTGATGAACTGGAAGTATTGGAAGCATACAATCTGGAAGATGTTTATCCACTGTCCCCATTGCAAATGGGTATGTATTACCACTGGTTGTCAGCACCTGAGAACTCCATTTATCACCAACAGACAGCCTACAGGATCAAGTCCCAAAAATTGAACAGTGAATATCTCTCCAAGGCCTATGACCAATTGGTTCAGAGGCATGCCGTGCTTAGGACAAGTTTCCACAACGAATACGGAGGCATACCTCTTCAAATTGTTCACAAGCAGGTCCCAACAAGATTTAGATTTGTGACAAACCCAACTCTCGATGGCAAGGATGCAGAAACCTGGGTACAAAACCAAATTGAATTGGATAGAAACCAACCATTTTCTTTGCTGGAACCCGGTCAAATGAGACTCACTGTTCTTGAAGTTACACCCGGGACTTACGAGTTCGTTTGGACACATCACCACATCCTAATGGATGGTTGGTGTGTGAGTATCCTGGTCAATGAATTCTATCAACTACTTTCGGCAGCCACGACCAACATCAAAATAGCCCTTCCGGAGCTTCGACCCTACTCGGATTACATCCAGTGGCTACAACAAATTGACCCCAACATTTCAGAGCAATACTGGAACGATTATCTTGCCGGATATATTGAGATCACCTCGCCCCCAACACCCTCCAAGGGAGAATTACGCACGTTAAGAACCAGTTCCATCTGTATCGAAGGTAAGACTCTGGAACAAGTTATCACGTTTTGTGGGAATCATGCATGCACTCAAAACACCCTGATGCAAGCCATCTGGGGCTACCTCCTTGCCGCATACAATCACACGAATGACGTCGTTTTTGGTTCTGTCGTCTCTGGCAGGACTCCAGAACTTGAAGGCATTGCGTCGATGGTCGGTCTTTTCATCAATACCGTTCCTGTTCGGATACGTTTTGATAGGGATCAAGATACTCCAGGCAGTCTGGTTCGATCCATTCAGAATCAAGCTGCACAAAGCCTGGAACACCATTATCTGAACCTTGGGGACCTGCAGCGTACCAGCGATATGCAAGGAACCCTATTCGACCATATACTGGTATTCGAAAACTATCCGTTGGAGAACCTGATGGAGGTGAAAGATTCGGCTGTGGAGCTAAAACTAGATTCTCTGACCTCCTTTGGAGAAACTAATTACGATTTTGAAATTATCATATCTGAAGGAAACCAGCGACTGGAAGTTGATTTCAAGTACAACGAAGAGCGCTATCATTCCGAACTAATCAAACGAATGCAGGCACAATTTGAGCAACTGCTACGGCAGTTTCTGGAGCAACCAGAAAAACCACTCAACCAAATCACAGTCATTACAGAAAAAGAACTTGAGAGTTTGAAGGCCTTTGGAACAGGAAAGAAGCTTCCTGACTCAGGGCACACGCTATTAAGCTTATTTGAAACTACCACACAGAACCATGGAGGTAAGGATGCCCTCGTTTTTGCCGATCGTCATTGGACTTATACCGAACTCGACCTGATCTCCAGCAAGATGGCCTCTTTTCTGTATCATGAGCAAGAGGTCACCTCTGATTGTTTAGTTGGTATCTCATTGGAGAATAGCGACTGGTTTGTGATAGCCATCCTAAGCATACTCAAAATGGGAGCGGCATATGTGCCTATCGATCCGGAATTGCCTGAAAGTCGTAAAAACACAATTCTTAATGATGTAGGTGGACTCTGTATCGATCAACCGTTCATTGACCTTTTCAAAAAGAACGTAGAAGAGATCACTCCGATTTCACATCTACATAAAGTTGATCCGAATGATCTGGCCTACGTGATCTTCACCTCTGGGTCTACTGGTAAGCCAAAAGGGGTGATGATTAACCATGGCAGTGTAGTGAATTACTACTTGGCTATGGTGGAAGCGATCTCCATTGACGAATGTCAGACGTTCGCTCTGCCTACCTCACTCTGTGCTGACTTGGGGTACACCACTTTGTATGGTGCCTTACTTAGTGGAGGTTGTCTACATGTAATGGAGAAATCTGCAACGCTAAATGCTGCTTTATTTCAAGACTACCTCGAACATCATTCTATCGACTGTTTCAAAATTGTTCCGGAACACTGGAAAGCGCTGGAAAACGTCAAGTTAGTTCCTCAGAAAAAGCTGATCTTCGGTGGAGACGTGCTTTCACCAGCAATAACAGAGGTAATACGCAAGAAATTCCCAGATATTGAATTGTATAATCACTACGGACCAACAGAAGCCACTATTGGAGGAGTACTTCGAAAAGTTGACTTGGAGTGGATACCTGGTGTAATAGGAACTCCCCTTCCCAACATTCAAGTGTATCTCATGGGTCCCGGGGAATCATTAACACCGATAAACGCTATTGGAGAAATCTGCCTGACCGGACCCGGATTGGCTCGAGGTTACTATCAAGACCGTAAATTGACCTCTTCAAAATTCATCACCAATCCTTTCGGACAAGGCAAGATGTACCGCACCGGTGACTTGGGTCGTTGGACCAAAAAAGGTGAGTTGGAATTCCTAGGAAGAGCAGATGAACAGATCAAAATTCGAGGTTACAGAGTAGAAATTGGAGAAATAGCATCCAACCTGAAAACACACTCCTATGTCAAGGACTGTAAGCTCATTTCAAAGGATAATAAACTTGTAGCTTACTATCTATCGGAGAAACCTGTCGATACCGATGAACTACGTGTGTTTCTGGAAGATCGTCTTCCTGCCCACATGCTTCCTCATACCTATATAGAGCTAGCTCACTTCCCACTTACAAGCAATGGCAAAATTGACACGCGCAAACTACCCGCACCTGATCCAGAACCTGCTTCCAGAAAAATTATCCAGCCAAAGAATGAACAGGAGCAGATACTAGTCAAGGTACTAAAAGATGTTTTACAGCTTTCAGAAGTATGTCTTACAGATAATTTTTATGCCATTGGAGGGGATTCTATCAAATGTATTCAGATAGTATCAAGACTACATCAGCATGGCTGGGCCTTAAGGGTCGAAGACATGCTGAGAAATCCTCAGATTGACGCGATGGCTCGTTTGGTAAAAGTAGCCGAAAGGGTTGTTGACCAATCAGAGGTGGTTGGTGAGTCCCTGCTTACTCCTATTCAACTTTCCTTTTTTGACTTAAATCACCCGACACCCAATCACTACAATCAGTCAATGCTTCTGATGTCCCGGGAAAAGCTGGAGACGATTTCAATTGGTAAGGCCTGGGAGGCTGTAGTATGCCATCATGACGTGTTGAGATCCGTTTTTTCACTGAAGGGAGATAGTTGGAAACAGTCTCATCGAGCAATCAATGATTCTCATTTTGAGGTAGACTATTTCGACCTATCAGAAGCCGCTAACCCATCTGATAATATTAGAAAAATAGGATCAAAAGCACAAGCAAGTCTACATTTAGATGGGGGATTGCTGAAGGTGCTGCACTTCCGATTGCAAGACGGAGACCGACTGGGCATAATTATTCATCATCTGATAGTTGATGGCGTTTCTTGGAGGATTTTGTTGGAAGACCTGGCCACGGCTTATGAGCAAGTCACCACGGGGACTCCAGTAAAGCTGCCTCTCAAGACAGACTCCTTTCAAAGATGGGCATTCCAATTGCGCAAGCAGGTTAGAAACATCGGAAAAAGCCGAACACATTGGATTCGATTGGCAGCCAGGCAGCTACCTGAATTTCCTATTGATATTGGCGAGAGATCGAGCAAAATCAAACAGGATAAACAGAAAATCTTTACATTGCCCCGCTCAATCGTTGAAACAATCCAGAGAGAGTCCAACAGAGTTTGCCGAGCAGATATTAACGACATCTTGCTCACATCACTGTCGAAGGCAATCCACCAGACCTTCCAGATAGAAGAGTGCATGGTAAGGATGGAAAGTCATGGTCGCACCTCTCTATGCGAAGCTGTTGACATTAGCAGAACCGTAGGATGGTTCACTAGTGTTTTTCCACATGTCCTAAAATACGCTACCAATACTTCTGACATTGAAAACATTGTTCAGACCAAAGAAGCAATACGCAGTATCCCTGAAAATGGACTGGAATACGGACTGTTGAAGTACTTCACTTCATACCTAAGCGGAGAATTTCCTTACCAGATCGGGTATAATTTTCTAGGGGATTTCAGTAACTCTTTTTCTGGAGAAACCGCAGACAACCGATTTGAGTATGCATCAGAATCATTGGGTTCCAATATAGCAGAGGATCATTACGATGAAGGATTCCTTAGTGTTGTGGGGATCATCGTTGAAGATGGACTGAGGCTGACAATTAACTATCCTTCAGTTCATTACTTAGAAGCTACCATCTCGGCCTTCTGTAAAAACTTTAAGGATGCGATTTCATCATACGCATTGCTCTTGAAGGATCAAGAAAAAACCTATCTGACTCCTTCCGATCTGACCTACAAGCAACTTCAATGGTACGAAGTATTGAAGCTTGCGGATCGTGGGGAACTCGAAGATGCCTACCCACTTTCACCACTGCAACTAGGCATGTATTTTCATTGGCAGGCTGAGCCTTCGAAGACACTTTACATGGAACAAATGTCATACAGTCTCTCCGCACAAGATCTCTCCCCTGAATTGCTGGAATGGGCTTTTCAATGCCTCATTGATCGCCACCCTGTCTTGCGAACCAGCTTCAGGAATGATGTTGGAGGAACGCCTCTACAAATCGTATACAGCACTGCCCGTGGGAACTTCACTTTCCTCCGATGGTCTAAACAACTCGAATTTGACTCGAAAGACACCTGGCTGGACGAAGAAAAGGAAAGGGACAGAATGAAGGGGTTTGATCTTGAAAATCCCTCACAAATGCGCCTAAAGGTCCTAGATATGGGTGAGGGAAATTTCGAATTCATTTGGAGTCATCACCACATCCTGATGGATGGATGGTGTGTTGGATACCTGATCAACGATTTTTATCAAATCTTGTATCATAAACTTAACCAGGCAGAATTACCTCCGTTGGCTAATGAACCTTACGTGAAGTACATCCAGTGGATAGAAAAACTTGACAAATCTACATCCCTACGGTATTGGAGTGACTATCTGAGCGACTACGGAACCATTGCTTCTCTGCCCAAGCGCAAGCAGCAATCTTACGGTGAGGAGGTTAGACAGGTTTCAACCAGCTACTACTTGAAAGGTAAAGAGTACGACCGGCTCGATAGGTATTGTCGCAGCTTGGGCATCACACAAAATGTGCTTATGCAAGCAGCTTGGGGATTTCTCCTAGCCAGATACAACAACGCACAAGATGTGGTATACGGTACGGTTGTTTCTGGCAGACCTGGTGAGCTGCATGGTGTGGAACAAATGATCGGTCTTTTCATCAATACCATCCCGATGCGGGTGAGATATGACCCTTTTGAAATGACCGTGGAAGACCTGTTGCACCAAGTGCGTGATGAAACCATAGCCTCCACTCCTCATCATTACATGAGTTTGGCAGAGGTGCAATCAGGAAATGAGCTTGGAATGGAGCTCATCAATCATATCCTGACGTTTGAAAACTTCCCGGTTCAACAGTTGCTCTTCGAGGAAGTCAATCAGGTGAAGGACGGGCTTGGAATGGATCTCCAGGTGGCTTCAGTGGAAGTATTTGAAGATAATAATTACGGACTAAATATCATCATTTTGCCATCCCCCGGATGCTTGGAAATCCTGTTCCGCTACGATGAACGGTTGTATGACAGGGAGACAATGACAGCTATCCAGAACCATTTCGTCCGACTGATCGGCAATTTCATAGCGTTACCTTCCTCTAAGCTGCATAAAATCAATTTCCTGTCTGAAAATGAACTTCAAAAGCTCAGAAAGCTGAACGACACACATGTTGATTTTGGAAGTGGCACGGTGCTGGATCTTTTTGCAAAGCAAGCCATTGCATCTGCTGACGATGTAGCTGTCGCACAGGAAGAAAAGCAATTTACCTATGCTCAATTAGACGAAATATCCAATCAGATAGCTTGGTACCTTGCGACGGATCACCAAATAGCCAAAGGAGATTTGGTGGCACTTCACTTAGAAAACAGCCCGTGGGCCATCGCGGGAATATTGGGCATTATGAAGTCTGGGGCAGCATTCATGCCTGTAGATACAAAATATCCCGAAAAACGCAAGGCTTTCCTCATGGAGGACAGCAAATGCAAAGCTTGCCTGGACACTAATATATTGGCAGATTTTATCTCCAGCCAGGACAAGTGGAACCGTACGACATATCCAGTAGCTGTAGGGGCTTCGGACACCTCCTACGTGATCTATACCTCCGGGTCGACGGGTCAGCCTAAAGGAGTAAAAATAGGTCATGACTCATTGTACAACTATGTCAGCTGGGGATTGAGCCACTACTTTGCTGAGGGATCGAATGCATCTTTCGGTCTCTTTACTTCTTTATCATTTGATCTTACCATCAGCTGCGTCTTCTTCACCATTTTGCGAGGGTCAATGCTCAGAGTCTTCAGACAGGAAGATGAGATTGCAGAAACATTAAACGCTTATTTGACCGATCATCTGGGCGGAATAAAGCTTACGCCTTCCCATATCTCCATAATCGAAGAGGAAAAAGTACTTGGCGAAACAAATCTGCAATTTGCAATAGTGGGAGGAGAAGCGCTGCAATCATATCATGTTGATCGATTACAAAAAGTAGCTCCTGGCATACCAATCTACAATGAGTATGGACCCACTGAGGCAACAGTGGGCTGTACTGTCTTCAAAGTAGACAATGCCTCAGACATCACTATCGGAACACCTATTGCCAATAGTCGTGTTTACGTACTCAGTACTGACCTGGCCTTACAGCCGATGGGAATTGTAGGGGAAATTTATATTGGCGGTGATTGCTTAGCACAGGGTTATCTCAATCGCGAAGAACTTACCAAATCAAGATTTATCCCCAACCCTCATGAATCAGATGGCATGATGTACAAAACTGGTGATCTTGGGTATTGGAGAGACGATGGTAATTTGGTTTACGTTGGCCGTGCAGATGATCAGGTCAAAATTAATGGATTCAGAGTAGAACTCGGTGAGGTAGAACAACAGCTAGGTGCACTGCCCGGCGTAACGGAGGCAACGCTCGAGATGCTTGAAATGGAAGACGGAAGTCACCATCTGGTTGCCTATTTCGTTCAAAATCAGGATTTGACTCCCACTGCCCTTCAGTTGCAATTAGAGGAACGCCTGCCTCACTACATGATTCCGCATCATTGGGTCGAGTTGGAGTCTTTCCCTCTTACTAAAAATGGTAAGGTGGATAAGGCTCGTCTGGGAGAGTTTGCAGACTTTGGTAACAAGACTACATACGTCGCACCAAAGACCGATTTAGAAATCGAGCTGGTAGGCGTGATGGAGGCAGTCTTAGGCCATCAGCCTATTGGATTAAAAGATAGCTTTTTTTCGCTAGGTGGAGATTCCATCAAATCCATCCAGCTTGCTGCAAAGCTCAAACGAAAAGATCTGATATTGAAAGTACAGGACATTCTAAGGGCCAAGGATGTGCAAGCACTAGCAGCGCTGATTAAGAAAGCAGAACGGAAGATCGATCAATCGACGGTGACAGGAAGGGTTCAACTCACACCAATCCAGAGGGCATTTTTTGACTTCGAACTCCCACACCCCGAGCATTACAATCAGTCTATCGTATTGAAAAGCCGGAAAAAGCTTAATCATGAAGTAATCCGTCAGTGCCTTACCCACCTTGTGACACATCACGACGCCCTCCGTATGGTTTTTATCGAAAAAGATGGAGTCTGGTCACAAACGCATCAAGACAACCTCGAGGCAGCCTTCTCCCTGACCTATGAAGAAATATCCTCTTCGGAAGACATATATGCAAAAATTGAAGCGGTCGGTAATAAGATTCAATCAGGCATTGACCTGACGAAAGGACCATTGCTACAGGTCTGTCATTTCGCAGCAGAAGGCGCTGATCGAGTTGGATTGATTGTACATCATCTGATCATGGATGGTATATCCTGGCGAATACTTCTGGAAGATTTGGCCATCCTTTACGATCAAATTGATCAGGGTAATGATCCGGGATTACAACCAAAGACAGATTCCTTCAAGTACTGGTCCCAGCAATTGCAGAGGTATAGCGATTCACTCACTGCAGAGGCAGCATTTTGGACCGACAACTCTTGGGAGGTTGCTCCCAATAAAATTCAAGATATTGCCGCATCAAGTAAAAGGTTTTTCTACAACAACACACAAATGCTCTTTCTTTCAGAAGATATGACAGAGCGGATTCAAACCCAGGTACATCATGCTTTAGATACTGAAATTAATGATGTACTGCTAGCTGGGCTAGGCTTGGCTCTAAAAGACGTCTTTGATATTAACCAGTCCATCGTTCAGATGGAGGGACACGGCAGAGAAGAGGTGATTCCGGAAGTGGATGTCAACCGCACCGTGGGTTGGTTTACTTCAGTGTATCCATTCTTGCTTTCTGTCCGCTCGGGGCAGGCATTGGAGGTGCTAAAACACGTACGTCAAGCCCTACGAAAAATACCCAACAAAGGCTTTGACCATGGGGTGATCAAACACCTTACCGACGAAAAGATGCCTTCGCATCAGGCCTCCATTGAATTTAATTACCTGGGTGACTTTGGCCATCAGTTAACCCACAGTAAAAAGCATCATACCATTTTTGAATATGCGGACGAGACACTTGGAGCCAATACCAATGAACTCAATGGATATGAATTACCAATTAGCGTCTCAGGGATGATTGTTGCAGGTCGGTTGCGATTGTCTATCAGTTACAATACAGATGATTTTGAAGTTGACAAAATGAAGCAGCTTACTTCAGCCTATGAGAAATATCTGAAGTCCCTGATCGATCAACTTTATTCCCTCAGTCTGAAACAAAGGAGCAAGGTGACACCGCCGTCCGCGCAAGTGTATGGTGATTCTTCCACGAATTGTTACTTACAAAACTTCTTTTTCTCACCTCAATTCGACCAGAGTGTTATTCTTATACCGTACATCGGTGCTGTTGAAGGTATTTACAGGCAGATGGCTCGCGAACTTGCCCTCCATAGCAACGTATACATCGCAAACCTCCCATGGAGAACCTACGACTTGGAAGAAGATCATCATCAGGACTTATTTGAGGTACTGGACTTACTGCTTCTGGAAATCAAGGGTGAGGTAACAGGTGAGATCATCTTCTACGGTCATAGCTCCGGGACTTTAATCGCCACCTGGTTATCTTTTAAATTGCGGCAGAACCACCAATTGAAAGGCCTAATTCTTGGAGCAAATTTCTTACTCACCGAAACTGAGCTACAGGAAAGGGTTTCCAGCCTCAACAATATGAGCGATGAGGAAATCTGGAGCTACGTGAGTACTGGCGAGGAATACTTGACCAATGCAGACGCTGCCTCTAGGCAGCAGGTGCTCGACAATGTGAAGAGAGAAACGCGATTGACCCATACGCTAAATGCAACTTTGCTTGAACTACTACAAAGCAATTACAAACTCCAAGTTCCCGTACATACCGTGTATGGAGACAGTGATTTCCATCTTGAAAATTATGAATCAAAATACAAAAGCTGGAACGCTGTTTCGGATGAATTAGAAATGACGGTTATTCCTAAAGCTCATCACTTGTTCATAAGCCACAACCCAATTGAAACAAGTAAGATTCTTCGAAATCAAATTGATAAGTGGAAGGCTAATGAACTCTCAATATCAGACAAAAACACTATTAGTGAAAAAATAAATTGAATGGTTAGATTTGACTTCAATGAATAAACAATTTAACAATGTAAGTGCAGAGGCAAAACATCCTTCAGAATCCGATGTAAGCTTCTACAATAGGATATTTCCCGAGGTGTTTGCCAAAGCAAAAGGCAGCTTTCTGTATGACCAAAATGGAGTAAAGTACCTTGATTTTTTTTGTGGATCAGGATCACTCAACTACGGCCATAATCATCCCAAAATCATCGAGCGCCTGACCACCTACCTCCATGAGAATGGCATTGTCAATTCTTTGGATCAAATGACGTCAGCCAAATGGCAGTTTATTGAAGATTTTACGCATAACATCCTTGGGCCTCGACAAATGACTTACAAATTCCAATTTACGGGCCCCACAGGAACCAATAGCATTGAAGCTGCGATAAAGTTGTCTCGAAAATTTACGGGTCGGGAAAATGTGGTGTTCTTTCATGATTCCTTTCATGGCATGACATATGGCTCGATGTCGATCTCGGGAAAGCTCCGTCCAAACATTCATAAAGACCATGTCCAGCATGCATTGGGGTTCCCGTTCGCAACGGAAGATAATTACTTGTTGAGTCTGAAAACATTTCTTAGCAATTGTAAAACCAGTGAACTGCCAGCAGCGATCATACTCGAAACAATACAAGCAGAGGGGGGTATGAAAGTTGCAACCAGAGAGTGGCTTGAAGCTGTGGATCAATTGGCCAAGGATTATGAAATCTTACTGGTAATAGACGACATACAAACAGGAGTAGGTCGTGTAGGTACTTTCTTCAGCTTTGAAGACGCAGCTATTGATCCCGACATCATTTGTATGTCCAAGTCGTTGTCAGGCCTTGGCATCCCTTTTGCTATGAACCTGATCAAGCCGGAAATAGATTGTTGGAATCCTGGTGAACACAACGGGACCTTTCGTGGGAATAACATGGCATTTGTGGCTGCCGGATGCATGAGCGAACTGTGGTCTGAGCCCAACATGCAGCGCGAAACGATCGGAGAGCTTGCTACATCACTTGAAGAAGCTTTCATCCATCACAATTTGGGAAAATACTGTGAATTGAAGGGCAAGGGTGTGATGCGAGGGTTTAGGTTCGAAACGCAAGAAACTACCTCTATTTTGCAGAAAGCCATATTTAACAATGGCATTTTAGTAGATATCTGCGGAAATAGTGACGTAATAAAAATAATGCCTCCAATCAACATCACTAGCGCAGATCTGACCCAGGGGCTGAAAGTCATTGCACATTTGGTTCATGAACATGTTGGGCAGAAAAAGAAATTACAGACGCTTAACTAAAAAATATTCAAACGACCTCAATCTGATTAATATGCAAAATCAAGTTTTCCTAAAACAAAATGTGGTGATCGAACCTATGGTGAACAATTGGTATGCCTGGACCCACCTCATTTACCCTCCCACGCTAGCCATGGAGATTGCCAACAGGCAACTCAAGATCATTGAGTCTTACATTGAAGAACCAGAAGTGCACAGAAGAGCACTTAAGCTTCCCTCCATGCGTGGAGGGCCTTTCATGGATTTTGGTGGTGAAGACAGGTCAGCCGATGTCAACCGATTGAAAGAAAGCACATTAGGGTTGGACAAATTACTGGAGCTATCGAATGCCATCCATGATTTGGATGAAATGCTGACTGAAAACACCGATGGACATAGCTTACAGGAGGTTTATGAAAAGGTACCTGACCCATTGAAAGGATTCGTAGAGCTGTACTATGACAGAAGAAATAACCCCGGTTTCAGGTTTTTTGAACCGCTTTGGTACAAAAGTGAGTACTATAATAAAAACTTACAGAGTATCGCCGTATGGTTAACAGAAAATGACGAAAGACCATTTTGTCTAAGCACACCTTTTGTTGGGGAAACGGATAAACTGCATTTGCCGATCTCTTTTGATCATGAAGGAATAGATCGTTTGTCTCGTATGAGGAGAACAGCAGACTCTTACCATCAAATTGCTCAATTGCTTGGGATCACCCCTGAGCAGGAACCTCACTTCCGAACATTATTCACAACAGAAGCACCACCCCCTTACAAGGAATACCATGGTGATAAAATCAGAATGAGATACTTCGGACATGCCTGTATCCTTTTGGAGACCAGTGAGGTTTCTATCCTTGTCGATCCGCTTGTAAGCTATTACGGGTATCAAACCGACCTAGAACATTTTTCAGATGCAGACCTTCCTGAGTTCATCGATTATGTCCTCATCACCCATAATCATCAAGACCACATCCTGTTTGAAACATTACTACCGCTCAGGCACCGTATCAAAAATATCATTGTGCCAGGATCAAGAAGTGGAAGGCTCGAAGACGTGGACATGAAATTATTACTCAACACCATCGGATTTAAAAATGTGACCTCCATACTGGAAATGGAGTCCATTCGATTCTCGGACGTGGAAATCACCTCTCTGCCATTCACAGGTGAACATTGTGACCTGAATATCATGTCTAAATCGTGCTACACGATCTCTATTTCAGATTTCAAATTGCTCTTCACAGCCGATTCCAGGATCATAGAACCAAGGCTGTACGAGCACGTATCCAAGCAGATAGGTGTTGTTGATGTGATCTTCATGGGCATGGAGTGTGACGGTGCTCCCCTATCATGGTTATATGGACCTTTGTTCTCCAAAGAGGTGAGTCACTCCCAGGATCAGAGCCGAAGGCTGAGCGGGTCTAACTGCCAAGAAGGTATGCAACTCATTGATATTTTCAAACCTAGTGAAGTATATGTCTATGCCATGGGACAAGAACCATGGGTGGAGTTTATTTCCAGTATCAAATACACCGACGAATCCAACCCTATTGTACAATCGAACAAGCTGGTTGAAAAGTGTAAGGCTAGCGGCATCATGGCCGAACGACTTTTTGGAGAGAAAGAAATCCTTTACAATAAAAAAGACATGATGATCCTGGACTGAATCAGTAAGTGAGAAGGTCAGACATAGCAGTTAATATCATTCGTTCTCCTTCAAAGGGATTTCTTCCGTGTGAGAAAATTAGGTTGTCAATCAAGAGAAAATCATCCTTTTCCCACTTGAAAACAATAGAGTACCTCTGATAAAACTGCCTGATGGCGTTGATTACTTCGTCCTCAATTTTGCTTCCATCTCCATAATAGCTGGAAAATGGTAAATCCTCATCCTCGAAGTATTCCAAAATAGAAGGATCATAAAGCGATTTATGATAGAAATACATGTGGTTGAACCACACCTCTTCGCCAGTGATAGGATGGTTAATCACTGCCGGCAAAACCCATTTGGTGCGCAAATGATCTTCACTGATCCACTCGTAGCTGATGTTGCTTGATTCCAGTCTCCGGTTTACTTCATTTCTATCCGAAGTTTGGTAAGCCGTTTGCCAGTCTATACCAATCCCATCTACCAGATTTCTGACATAAAGGATTTTCTTGTCTCGAAACTTTGATACAGTTTCTGCAGGAAGTTCTTTTAATAAAAGTCGCTCTTCAGCGATGGGAGTCTCGCCACCTTTCATAGGTGGCTTTAGGCAAAAAAAGCCGATAATTCTATTGAACTCAGGTGAATAGGAATTCTCCGTGTGCATATGGATAGGGTGCTCCTTGGGGTAGGTTGTAGAGGTGTAGACATTATTGACTACCTTATCCCTGGGAGAAGTCCGATTGATATATTCAATTGATCCCCCACATAGTTTGGAAAACAACTCGTCAAAAGCCGAAGCTGATCCAATTTTCATTCCACGAAATAGGATAGCTCCATGTTCGATAAGAAGATCAAATAGTAAATTTTGATGATTGATGGCCCATTTGACCAAATCTTCTCCTCCTTTTGGAGAAATCATAAATGGTAGCGTGAAATCACTAGCCGGAACCTGAACATTGACGTTCTTCAAAGCTGAAATTCTATCGTTCGTTGCTAAGCTCATTGCATTTTTGAAGTGAAAGAAACAGAAGTTAAATTAATTCAATTTATCAAAATCAGCCAAGGTATTCAGTAAGAAACCATCATATTTTACCCGAGTGAAGAATACATTTAACAAAGAGGCCATATATTTGATAATATGGAGATAAGTTCATAGTACAATAAATATATTTCAATTTCTAGAGATCAGTGGTCTTATTATATTCCAAAATATGTGAAAAATCACACCATTCAT
Source organism: Ekhidna sp. (assembly GCF_040220215.1). Classification (GTDB taxonomy): domain Bacteria; phylum Bacteroidota; class Bacteroidia; order Cytophagales; family Cyclobacteriaceae; genus Ekhidna. Next base: position 52,083 of record NZ_JAVJTR010000020.1, on the reverse strand, counting down.
TAATGAAAAATTTTTCGTGCTCATTTTCAATCGAGTACCAGGAAAAGCTGCAGAAATATAAAAGGTGGCAAGACGCCCAACTATCTTTGCTTGGTAGGCTACTGTTAAAGAAAGGATTGGAATATTTAAATGAAGAAGTAGACCTCAGAAATTTACGATTAACTCAATTTGACAAACCGTATTTAGAAGGCTCTGATGTTCAATTCAACACATCTCATTCTGGAGAATTAGTAGGGGTAATAGTTGCAAATCAACGTGCTAGTCTTGGCATTGATATTGAGAAATATCATCCCATAAAAATCGAAGACTTCAAAAATCATATGACCCTATCTGAACAAAATAAAGTCCTTAATTCCATAAATAGGGAAACGGCGTTTCTTGAACATTGGACCCAAAAAGAAGCTATTTTAAAGGCAAATGGTAAAGGTTTGTCTATTCCACTAAAATCCTTTGAAATTGAAGACGGAAAAACTTGCTTTGACAGTGAAACATTTTTTGTCACTGAAATCTTTTTGGATAAAGAATATATCTGTCATATTGCTACTTCTCATCAGAAAATAAAATGTGAAGATGTGAAGAAAAGAGAAATAGTTGTTCGTAATCTCACCATGTGAAGAAGATTTTAAAAAGTTTGGTCAATAAACTTTTAGCAAGCTCAGGGAATTATACTTAATCAATTATGTCGTCAAAACAGATTTTTCTACTGCCTTTTGCAGGAGGTAATTGCTATTCATATAGATCGCTAACGAATTATATTTCAAAAGATTACGACATTTTCACACTTGAACTTCCGGGAAGAGGAAAAAGAACTAGTGAAGATTTAATACGAAATCGAGAAGCAGCTATTCGAGATTATCTTTATCAAATTATGAGATTGAGAAATGGTAAGCCATATTTAATTTTCGGGCATAGCATGGGTGCGATTATGGCGTTCTATCTTACACTTCAACTTGAAAGTCGATTTGATGCCCCCCGTAGAATTATTGTGACAGGAAGTGCTGGTCCTGGAATTGCATCATACAAGAAAGAATACCTATCATCTGATAATGAGTTTAAGGAAGTTTTAAGAAGTTTCGGTGGAATGCCTGAAGAGGTTTTAAGTGACGATTCACTCTTCAATTTTTTTAATCCAATTCTTCGATCTGATTTCCAAATATTGGAGGAATTTGATCTACCCAATGAATATATCAAAACTGATGTTCTAGCAATCATGGGTAATAATGAAAAGCATGCATCTTTTATTGAGAATTGGAAAAAATTTTCCTTTGGAAAAGTTTTGGTTAATCATCTTGAAGGCGGACATTTCTTTATTAATCAGCATCTGAATGAGATCGCTTTGGAGATAAACCATTCTTAAATCAATATAATTTTGATTTATTTCAGAATCTCTCAGCGGCAATCATTCTTTGAAAATGGATTCTGAAATGAGTTCAGAATGACCTCAAGAGAATTGACTCCATTCTTACCTAAACAACATTAATTCTTAAATTAATATTTTTATTAGATAAAATTTTATGAAAAATTAATTTTGACTTCAGCGAAGTAAAAAATCCTCAATTCAAGTTTAGAAAGCAATATATTTAGGATAATCATGAGAGTGTAGGGTAACTTCTTAATCGTCAGATCAAATAGTGGCTATTCATATCAGTTTCTTCTCTATCATCCGCCAATGACTCTCCGGATGGATCAAATTAAACCTCCCTCCCCTCACATCCTCACAACGATACCTCAGAAATGCTCGCTTGAGTTCCTGGAGGTGCATGGCCTCAAACTCCTGATCATTATTAACTGAGACTATACGTATCAATCTCTTAGGTTTAAATATCTTGGTCCAGTCTGCTCCTCTCCCGTTCAGCTCACTTAGAATTGCCAGGTTTAGATTCTTAGTGGTACTTACAAAATATTTCTCTTTTTCCAGCTCCAACGTAAATACACACCTTTCAATAGTTGATATGTCAATACCATCTTCAACTTCAACTGGACAGATGTGATTTCCGAGGTTGCTTTCCTGAATGAGATGAAGGTAGTGCTGCTCCTCATCCACATAGATATAGTCTCCACCCCTGACATGCTGCCATCCAAACTCTTCGATACACTGGAGCGTGCATTCATTCTCATACTTGAGTGCTAAGTCAGGATCATTCAATCCTGTTCTGAAACGCCTAAGAATTTCAATCGGTCGGTGAAGTCGGGTCCACTCAGCTCCTGATGATTTGGAAAGATGATTTCTGAAACGTCTTGGTAGATCGTTTGTCTGTCCAACATAGTACTTCCCGTTTTCAAGTCGTAAAACATAGATGAAGATCTCATCTGCGCTTTGGTTTTTCATCTGATTTAAGGTTACATGAAACAATGATTAATTGAGTCATGTACCCGGTCACGAGAGTGTGTAAACCAAATGGAAGTCTGAGTGCCGAGGATTTAAGGCGGGCTGATTTTGTTAGGTTAAACCGAGAAGTGAAGAACCGATTTGGTGGGGAGTGCTGGGGGCGTGACCGACCTTTACTCAATTCATTCATTTTTCGAATTAAGTTTAAACTCTTCCTTAAGACTGTTAATTCGCTGATGGTATTCTTCGATTTCATTCTGAGCCTTCCGCCTTTTATGGATATGATTGATTGAATCTTCAACCACTTGTATCATACTATCTTCATTCAGCTGATAGTGATAGTCTACTTCGTTCTTACTCAGACCAAACAGATCCATTGATTGATATTTATAGTATGGCTCTTCATACTTAATGCCTCTATTTATAAGTATTGCACAATACCAAAGAAGACTACCAATCAGCATGAAAGCCACTACCATTTTACGGTTGATTCTAACTCTGGTGATTTTTGTTTCGTTGGGCTTATCTAATTCCACTGAAGCATCATTCTGATTTTCCAATTTCTTAAGTCGAGCTGATAAGTGATTGAATAGCTTGACAAGCTTATCCATTTGCTCATCATGTAGAGCTCCTTTAGTTTCTTCATTGATAACTGCTTCTAGCTGTTTCACCTTCTTCTTAAGGCTTTCCTGATCTTCTGCTAATGCTTCTAATAATACCTGATCATTATCCATTATCGTGTCATTTCATGTTGTTGTTCTAAAGCTCGATGAAGGGTTTTAAGCATCTTAGGCAAGCTTCGATTAATCTGACTTGCTTTGTAGATGATCTTATCATCAGGGTGTTTAAATGAAACGCCGTTGAGCTCGCCTTTACTTGTTTTGTTGATGGTTATCTCATATCCCATTGTCTTGATTCTTGTCATGGTTTGATCAAATGACTCTCTCCTTTTTATGGCTGTTTCAATTTCATTTTTGATAGTCATCTTCCGAATATTACCCTGCTCGATGGCAACAGTCAATCCATATTTCTTTTCGAACTTTTGCATGACTTTCATTGTCCTGACACTATTAAATCCATCACTCAGAGCCTCGCCATTATAGCCGATCCGGTTAATGATCAAATGCATATGAGGATGCCTGGTGTCATTGTGCCTTACAACCAAATACTGGTTATTTACTAGTTTCATTTCCTTCATGTAATCTCTCGCGATTATCTGCATTAACTGGTTATCTACTTTATCAGAAATAGCAAAAGCAATGGGTGTATGCCAGACTGCTTTCGATACCTGGGGACGAAGCTTTCTGATGGCATTGAATTGTTGGGTAATCTCATTTTTACTTCCAATCATGATTCCATTTGTATCCAGAATTTCGGGTGATTTCTTTTCGTCCAAGCAGTAGTTCACGCATCCTCCAAAACTCTTTCCATTGATTGCTTTTCCTATCATAATAGTCTCTTAATTAGCTCCTTGATTTTCATAAGATCATCAATGTCTGAAGGACTCAATAAACCTGTTTGATTGACTCCTCTTGCTATCTGATTTAAGTTGTTACCTTGAGCTGTTAACTCCCTGAAGATCCTTACTTCTTCCTCAGTTAATCTTGCTTTTACTTGCTTACCTAACCCAACCTTTAATAGGTATTCACTAACTGTCATTTTGCACAATTTTGCCTTCCCCTTTATGGTCAGGGATTCGGACACTGTACAATGAACAGTATGCCGTTTCTTCTTTGTGATGGTCTTCTTCGGGCGGGCCACTTTTGCGAACCTTAAGTGAGCAAAACCAGATTGTTTGTAGCGCTCAAAACCTCGTTTTGAGATGCGGAAAACACATCTGGCTCCTTAAAAATCAAAACCTCTTTCATGCTGTACAGAATTCGCTCTTAGCTTGACCAAATGATCATTCAAATCCTTACTCAAACGATAGCTCTCTGATTGATCAACCACCCGATCACCAAAAGCTTTTATCAGCTTTTCAGACGCTCTCCGCCCAGCTGAATCATGATCTAAATACAACTCGATTTTCCCATTGATATCCTGCTCTCTAAGGAATAGAATAGCGCGATCTATCATCGCTACTGAGTTCAGAATTACATGAGTTGCGCCTGCCTTATCCGGGTACAATTCCAGATAGGAAAAGAAGTCGAAGAAACCCTCGAAAATAGCTGTGTCTGATCCCGTTCTATTTACGATTGAAATGTCCTTACTCCCCAGACAAATAGGCTTTTTCATTAGGGCATTTCTCAACTCATATCCCCCACTCCGATTTTCAAAACCAAGGGAATAGAATGTGCCTTTTGGATTTTTGTAGTGTACCTCATGGATTAGCTCATTTACCTTCTTCAGCGATATTCCACGTTTGTTTAGATACTGAATTAAAGGCTTTGACTTTACTTTGGTTACAGTCAGAATTTCATAGGCAGGACTAGTAGAATATACAGGTTGCATCTTGGATAAAACCGAAGGTATTATTCTATTCGATTTGATACGCTGAAGCATGCTTTGAACAGAACTTTCATTCATAATTCGCATAGCCAGATCGACCATTGTTCCACCTTCTCCTGTACCATGATCCATCCACACCTTCTTTGTTTTATTCACGGATAGTGAAGGATGATTATCCTTGCGATAAGGAGCACTGTATAATAGCTCAGCTCCATTTCTATGCACAGGTCTGCATCCTAGTTCTTTGAGTAAAAGCTCAGGATCCATATTATTCAATTGTTCACAATTCATTATTTGAGATTTTAAGTGTTTTTTGACACGACCGTAGATGGCCATTTCTCTGATTTGAGTTATCGAATGCTTTACCACATCGTGGGCAGACTTTTGGGTCTTGTCTGGCTATGAGTTCGCTCAAGCTTGTTGACAGTTTGCTCACCTTGGCTCGGAGATCGCTCTCCTTAGCTTGAAGCTGGCTAAGAGAAGTAAAAGCTCTGTTTAGTGATTGCTTATCCATCCATGAGGATACAAACAGATGGTTATAGGCATAGTCGGTTATGCCGAGGAAAACAACTAGTACAGACTTAAAAAATATAGTTTGATTGTCCCCCTTAGTAACGTCCCAGAAATAAGCATTGATCACAATAGTAAAGAGAAAGAGCACCCATTTTATCCAGGCGCCAGAATCTTCGAATCGGTTCAGTTTGAACTTATCCAGATTGGCCGAGAAGATTAGCAAAGAGAATACGACTACAAATGCAATCAAATAAGAAGCCAACACTTTTACAGACCCATCCAAAGGAAGGTATCGCTCAAATAGCGATTGTACCTCGAAGAACCGATAAGCCACAAACACCAGCAGTCCTAAAACCGTCGCTCCAAAACCGGTAAGAAATGATGCGATGGCATTCATAGGTTATAGAGATTTGAAGCGTTTCGAACAAACCATTCATTGAAAGCCCGAGAATTACATTGTCTCACAAGTGCTGCATGACGGGCCACTTGTTCATGCATGGCTTCCTGACGATCCATTCCATTCTGCTTTGCCTCTCTAGCTATTTGGATACGTAGTGTTCGGATCTTTTTCGAGTTGTTCCTTTGATTCTGAGCAACCACTAGCTGATAAAACCCGAAGCTATTTTTTTCTTTTAGGTAGCGAAGAAGACCGGGCATCTTAAACTCCGGCTTATCCATCAGCCAACCTCGAACATTATCTATCAACTGACACAGGTTGAAGTAGGTATTCCGTGTTTGTGATTTAGACTTTAAGAATGAGAAATAGTCAATATAAATCTCCTTCGTAGCTTCGATGATGGTTGATTTGCTAAACGCTTGATCTGGATAGATAACCTGGATCAGATACCAAACTGTTTTGATGACATATTCACTTTGGTCACCACAAAAATCAGCCGGAAGATTATCCACAGGATTAGGTTCAATTCTATTATTATAATTCTTTCTATTACTTCCTGAAGAGATTAAAGGCGGTAAATTTTTCCGATCAGTCTCAAAAGGTGAGGTGTTCAAATGCAATAAAATCCCATAAGGAAGACGCCTTTTTTCAAGTATTAGCTCTTTGTCCAGTAAGACGTTGATTCTATTGTAAATCGTTCTTTCCCTTACACCAAACTCCTTCCCAATCGCCCGGACATTTGTCTTTAGTTCAGGCGACCCACCGTTCTGACAACAGCAGATTACCAAATGACGAAAGAGGGTATAGTATTGGTCTTTGAGTTGGTATTGCTCCTTATGTTTACGGATGCATTGGATATAGTAATCCTTGTATGATGCGTTAAAGATCATGTCAATTCGTTTTATGATTGTTAGCTTATTGAAGCCATGATCCTTATCTTTGATTTGCAGATCAATAAGAAATCATGGGCCCTGAAGCGATTCAGGGTCTTTGTGTTTTTAGATACTTTGATCTAAATCAGAATCTTTAGTTAATGCCCTGGAAAGCTCAGAAAGCTGAAAGTAAGGCTTCCCGCACCCTTTCCCATTTTTAAACTCGAAGTAGTATTTATTGACTATACCATTTCTCACGAGTTTCTCCAGATAGAACTTAGAGCAATTTAAGATGAGTAAGGTCTGGTGATACGACCGATAAGGAAAGCCATTGTGCAGGTCAGTCTGAATTTGTTCTGTTAATTGTTTATCCATCATTAAGGGGTTTTAATTACCAATAATTTCCCTCAATGATCTTTAACAGCGACTAATCAAGCGTGTCCCTTTTGTCCCTTTATTTCAAGGGATTTAAAAGTTTTCCATCAATCAAAACCGATAAATGATTATCCGGTATGTTGTTTCTATTTTTAGCTTGATTATCCCAGTTTTCATATTGTGATTCTGAGTAATAATTTATGAATTCAAAAAACTCATAAAAGTACTTTTCTCGGTTATGATAGAATCCTTCTTTATTAACAAGTTTATTATCCCAGATATACCTCAAGAGTGATGCTATGTAAGACTGTGACTCACGAAACTTATGATATTGATATGTTTCTTTCTCCCCTAGTAGAATTCCAGCCTTTTTGTAGTTATCTAATATTTTAATTGCCCTATCAGATAGGTACCCACGAAAACTCAGAAAATGCTTTCTATTTACTAAAAGATTTAATGCATGATTGTAATACTTTAAATAGAGGATCCAAGCATTGCTTTGCATTTTGAGCGGATTTCTTTGACTAAGATGAACCTCCGCATTTTGCTGGCATTGCCTAATATAAGTAGCCACGTTGTTTACCTCTTCCAAGCTCATTTTAGAAATGTTTTTCTTAATCTTAAGAAATGTTTTTCTATTGAACTGACGAAGCATATTCCTTTTTTCAGTATCAATGTGCTCTACGCTAACATTTTTACCTTCAACAATTGCAGAACTAAAGGTTGTAGTTATCCTATCAATTTTTTGTTGAATAAGGTCAAATTCTGCCCTTATTAAAAACTTGTTTTGAGGAATTTTTTTATCAAAATCTTTAAATATTAAGAAATAAAAAGGGCTGACCACTATCAAATAGATTATTGATAGAGGCACTATTATATATCCAAGAATGGAAAATAATTCAATCATCTAAATCAAGGTCTTCTCCAATTTCAACTTCCAACGCTCCCAATCCGGCATCATCTCTGTTTGAATGTCATAAAAGTCTTTACTATGATTGGGGTGAATCAGATGACATAGTTCATGGATCACTACGTAATCAATGCATCTGCCAGGAGTTTTGATAATTTCCGGATTTAGAACGATTCGCCCGTTCGGTGTACAACTCCCCCATCGCTTTGACATCCGCTTCACAACCAATGGTGGCTGTTCGGTACCAAACTTTTTAAACTTGATCACATTCGAAATGATGCTCTCTCTAAACCTCGTTTTAGCTTTGGTGTAGTACCAGGATGATAGTTCACTTTTGATGGACAAAGGGTCTTGCTTAGGACCTGTCACAATCAATTGCCCACCTTTGAGCTTTACACTTTTCCTATCTGACTTTCGAAGCTTCAGAACATAGCGCTTTCCCAGATAGAGATGGGTCTCCCCTGAAACATACTCCCTTTCAGGAGTGCGAGGTAGAAACTGCTCAAAGTAAATCTTCTGCTTAGCTATCCACTTACCCTTTTTTATGACACGTTCTTTGATATCGTCCAAGCTAGAATCAATTGGTGCTTTGACATAAATGGATAGATCCGGGTGCACTTCTATTGCTAGAGATTTTCTACCTGATCGATCAAGTTCAAATTCAAGCTGAGTATTTCCGTATTCAACTTGCTCCATCTTAGTAGTTATTTTTAGCTATTTTCAAACACTTCACCAGTATTTCATCGATCTTATCAAATGTGATTTCCATACCCATAGATTTTCGGTGATCGATCAAATAATCCTCAATCTCATTCTCCATTTTATTTTGGACATCAATATTTCTCTTCCAATCCCTTATGGTAAGCTTCTCAACAATCTTGGCAATTTCTAACCCAGCAATAGCCATTTGCTTTTTGATTGACTCAACCTGATTTTGCTCTATCGAGGGGGGCAAAATCGATATCAAAGCACCATAAAATGCTCGTCCCTCATTATTGGATTTTAGTATCTCCGGCAAACCTTCCTGATGCCCAGACTCAAGATCATTTCGTGTGCTCAGGACTTTCTCTAAATACTCTTTCTCATCAATTCTTCCTTCCCTAAATGCTGCGATGGTTTCTTCAATTAGGTCTGAAAATTTTTTGTAGAAAGCTTCATCCTTCTCCATATTTTCCGAAATGACCTTCTTCATCTGATGAGCTATCATATCAGCTTTTGATGCTGGGCTTTTGCCATATGCTTCGAGTGCTTCATGCACCATGCTTTGATCAAAAATGTTTACTTCCTCAGTGAGCTTTTCGACATAGTCTGCACCAACGTAGGTGTCCAAAAGCTTACGTACTCTAGGTTCATATTCTTTATAACTAACTACCTCAGCATACCGATTCTGTACAGAGACTCTCATTTTTTGAAAGAATTTGAGCTCCTTTTTGTAATGCTGAATTTGGTCATCGGTGTTTTCCCGATAAAACTCGTCCGACGAAAGTGCGATTTGCAATACTCGGGCATAGGTAGATAGCCGAGCATAAAACTGGTCTCTAACATCTTTAGGACTTAAATGACGCTCCAACGCCTCAATGTCTACTTTAGGAACTCCTTTGAATAAATCCCAGATATCGGCAAGCCTTGCGGGTACCTTCCCAATCTCCGATTGGATATCCAAAACCGAACCCTTCAGGTCTTCTTCGTCAAACCCTTCGAATGCACTGTATTTGGTAAGTGCTTCATCCAGTTTACCCAGAATGCCCACATAGTCAATGATGTAACCAAAGTCTTTCCCATCAAACAAGCGATTGACCCTGGCAATGGCCTGAAGCAAATTGTGCTCCACCAAAGGTTTTGCTAAGTACAATACAGTATTTCGTGGTGCATCAAAACCGGTTAGCAACTTGCTCACCACAATGATTAGCTCCACTTCATGTGATTCATCTTTGAATCTCTCAATAGCGTCTGTCTCGTACTCCTCTTGTCCCCGAAACTTATCCATTAAAGCATTCCAATAATTTTTGGCTTCACTGCTGGCTTCCTGCCAAACATCCTCATAGTCTGTTCGACTATCGGGTGGCGTAAATACAACCCGAGTATTGATTTTTAAATTCGGGTCTGTTTGATTCTCAAAATACTTCTGATACCGAATCGCGGTATCAATTTTCGGTACTGCTAACTGTGCTTTAAATCCTGTCCCTTGCCAGTTCTGACAAAAGTGTTTAGATATATCGTAAGCGATCTCTTCAACGACTTGATCAGATTCATAAATCCTGGATATAGTCGCAAACTTCTTCTTCAAGTCCTTTTGTGCATCTTCCGATAGCGGGGCAGAAAGCCGCTCAAAGCCTTTGTCAATCTGTTGCTTGTTCACGCTCAATTTTGCTGAGCGTCCCTCATACAATAATGGAAGTACAGCTTCATCTTCTACCGCCTGATCAATGGTGTATTTGTGTATGAATCCTCCGAACTTTCGTGCTGTGCTCTTCTCAGATTTTAGCAATGGAGTTCCTGTAAAACCAATGTATGATGCATGAGGAAGCATTGCCTTCATTTTTGCATGTGCCGAACCATATTGCCCTCGATGGCTTTCATCTACAAGGACGAAGAGGTTTTTGGAATGGTCTTTAAAGTCCTTTCGCTTAAGCGCGGTTTGGAACTTATCTAAGATGGTCGTGATGTTTTCAATACCTTTATCCTTAAGCAACTCGATCAGATCATTGCCAGACTTAGCCTTCTTTACATTCTTACCACAATTCAAAAAGGTCTTATAAATCTGCTTGTCAAGACTTATCCTGTCTGTTACGATGATCACTCTTGGATCCTTGATTGATTCCTCCAAGGCAATCGACTTGGAAAGCATGACCATGGTAAGCGATTTCCCACTTCCTTGTGTATGCCAGATAACTCCACCCTTCCTTACACCTTCTTCATCCGTTTGTTTTACTCTTCCTAGTGCCTCTTTCACAGCAAAGAACTGCTGATAGCGAGCGATTTTTTTGTCCGGGCCATCAAAGACAATGAACTTGTAGACCAGCTCCATGAGTCGCAGCGGATGACAAAGGGCAAGGATGGACTGATCCTGATGAGTACCTAATCGATTCTCAGCTACAACTCCATTACCTTCATGCTTTATGATATGCTCAACCTCCTTCAGATTATCTTCTTTCCAAACTGACCAGAACTTTTGGGGTGTGCCGGTTGCAGCATACTTCACTTCATTGGGTTGGACAGCCAGGAGAAGCTGCGCATAATGAAAAAGGCGCGGGACTCCCAATTCCTTCTTTTGATTTCGCAAGTGCTGCGAAATAGCTTCTTCCAGTGATTCATTTTTATCCCTTCGTTTGTTTTCCAGCACTACGAAAGGAATACCATTGACAAATAACACTATGTCCGGTCGGCGAGAACCTTTTGAGCCTTCTACTACATATTCATCCGAAACATGGAAGACATTATTCTCCATGTTCTTCCAATCAATAAATTTGAGAGTAAACGCTTTCTGATCTCCTTGAACTGTTTCGGTAAAGCTTTTCCCTAGCGTCAAAAGATCATAGATATTTTCATTTGTTCGAACTAGCCCCTCATCTGGAGTATTCTTTAGTGCATTGATTGCAGATTGTATACTACTTTGGGAAAACTTACAGGCCTTTCCTTTGTATTCGAACTCATTGATTGCATGAAGTTGCTTTTCAAGAATGTTCTCCTGTATCACGTTGGAAAGAATACCACTTCGTTCTTTCTCAGCTTGTTCTGGAGAGAGGTATTGCCAACCGAGCTTCTTGAGTAGATCAAGTGCTGGTTTTTGTGAATCGGTCCATTCGGTGTAATTAGTCATTTTTAGGCAAATCAATTGTTTCTAGTACATTGGTAATACCTCCAACCCACTCTATTATCGTCTGATATCTATAGTTTTCTTGATCATGATAATCTAATCTAATCTTGAACCTAACTTCTTTGGGATGCTTACCACCGATCACATCTCCAGTTATTCTAACATGACCATTCTTTTCAAGAGGGACTGGCCTACTCCATTTATTTAAATCAATCTCATCACCTTCAACTATCTCAAAATCATCAATAAAACATATTTCCCCTCGATTATCAACTGAAATATTAACACTTCCTTCATAGCCCTTATAACCCCCACCATTACTCCATATTGCTGGCTTAGTTACCAGCCTTAACCGCTGTTCTTCAAGCTCGATTAAACGATCACTTAGGTCATTGTTTGACCCCTTGGTCATTTCAATTAGATAATTTCTCATATTGTCATTACCCTCTTTAATAAGTTCATTCTGAGCTTCCAAGGCTCCAACTAATCCAGTCATTTTATTAAGTTGTTCTTGTTTGTCTTTGTCCTTTTGGAAAAGCTTATATAGGGCAATGGCTACTGCAATAAATCCAGCAATACCTCCTATAATTGAGGCCCAAGAAACGAATATTTCTAGATCACTCTTTTCAGGAGGAAATGTGCTTACTTCCAACCTTTTTTCCGGAATTTCGAGGGTTGTCTTCCCATTAAAATCAATGAATAAGGTATCATTACTTGAATAAACCGTATCGACTTGAATTCCTTGCTTGGTATTTTTAAGAACTACTATTTGATCCTGCATAGCTTCTATTTTTCTAACCTCCTGAGTTTTATCTCCTCCAGAATCAAGTCCCACTTATCGAAATAACCATGACTCTTTTGTGTATAGCGATCTATCTCCGACTCAAACTTGACTTTTTTGGAAGCACTCCTTGTTGCAATATGTTTATAAACATATTTGGCCTTTCCATCTTTTTCTCCGCTTTTCACCTTATTTAAATCATTCACCGGGACAATGAAAAAATGATTGTATTCAAGCCAGTAACCCACTAGAAAATCGGCACACTTTCTTTCATTCTCCGTCAGGGTAAAATGGGCTGAGTTTTTACTTTCCGACACTGAAATGAGCCGCTGACGCGCTTTTACTTCAATTTTAACCTTGTCACTTTTCCCTTTTTTTAATGGATCCATAATTCTAATTCCACAATCGTATCCCGGCTCTGAGTAATTTTTGAATACCTCAAGTTTCTTAGAATCCTGGCATAACTCATACAACTTAAATAGTACCAGTCCTTCCCCTACTTCTCCAATAAGGTTCTGAATTGTTTGTGGTATTTTTCTAGTATTTCCCATAAGCAAGGTGAATTAATCAATCTCCATTTTCCAATAAATCCAAATAAGAGATTGCTTGTCTTATCTGAGTCCTTATTGTTGTCGCATAGAACCTTTCGACAATTTCCAACAATGTTTCCTTCACAACTTGTTGATCATAATTATCTCTTTCAAGGTTAAGCACAGCCTCCAATACCCTCTTTGCTTGACCTTCATTCTCTATTTCAATTGCATTGCCATTTACCATATTATCATGGTACTCACGCCTTAATTCTCCTGTAGCTGTATCTGCATCCAACCGACAATTGTTTTTTAACTCCTCTAGATATGCCTCATCAGAAAGCAAGGATATTAGGCGTGATTTTGCTTGTGTCCTTGTATTAACACCCTTAAGACGATCAATTGCATCATCGATGGATACACCTAGCAAATTCACAAAATAGCGAGCTGGGAAAATGCCTGAACTTTGATAACAAATAGCTTCAAGGTATTCAAATGGCTCATCAACAACTTGACCAGTTAAAAATGCTTTTAGAATATCATCATCGTGAATCGCAAATGACCTATGGATAACTGCTCCTGCCTCATCAATTTGACCAATTATTTTAACAGCCTCTGCACCGTCTTCCTGCAAGGAGTATTTATCTAATACTTTGAGATCCTTAATTAATCGTTCGTCTAAGATGAACTTGTTTCCCGCTGAAGTCTTAATCTCTCCCGATTGGACATTGAAAATTCCAGCATTTTGGATTCCGATTGTTGAGACTCTTGAAAAAAGCTCCATCCACCTGCGTGTCTCATCCTCTTTTGCTTGCTTAATGAGGTAAATCAAATCACCTGACTTAATCTTATCACTTCTACTATGGTACCTGTAATAAATTGAAGCCTCGATAATTAAATCACCATAGCTCTTGGTACATACTACTGGCTTATTTTCAGCAGGATGGATATATAATGCTCCTATCTTTTTATTGCGTATCGCTACTTCTCTTCTCTCATATTCAGGAGTTGGAGAAAAATATTGGCCCATAAACTGTCCCAACTCCGAATCATCTAAATCAATGAAAAGATTATCAATTCCTACAACTTTCCTTGGACCATCAGAAATACCAAAGACCATCAATCCACCTCGATTGTTTGCAAAAGCAGCAATTGATTTTAAGTATTTGATTCTTGAGGCTCTATTTGTCCAATCAAATGTCTCTTTAAATTCAAGTGTATATGATTCTCGTTTTATCAAGGTGCCGTCTTGACGAGTTTTAATCGCTTCTTTGATCATATCTTCAGTCAAGTACTCCTGCATAATCAATCAATTTTAACCCTCACCTCTCCTGTCAAAAGCTTCTGCATTAAGCCCTTTTTCTGTTCTTTGAGTTTCCCTAGCTGATTTTGAAGCGAGTTGATTTCCTGATCAGCTGATGAAAGGACTGAAGCAATTTTTTGTTGCTCGGAATACGATGGAATATTGATCTTGAGATTCTTTACTTCTTTGCTATTAATAGCAGGATAGTTTGATCCTACAATCAATGAATCTATCTGCTTAGTCATGTGATGACTGAATAAATAATGAAATAAATAATTAGAAGAGAAATTCTCTCTTACATCTAAAACCGCGAATCCTGTTGAGGCAATAAGATCATTTTCATCACTTTTAATTTTCGCGAAACCTTGCAGGTTCGGACGAACTGTTGCCATTATCACACTTCCTTTTTTAACTATTCTTCTCGCTCTTGAAGGAGCTAATCCAAATTCAAGTGTCGGAAGTGAATTACTAACTCTACCATCCTCAACGTCTGATAAGGATATATATCGAAAGCTATAACTCGTTGCGGTATTAGAGCCTAAGCTTTCCTTGTCAACATCGGCCACCTCCTTGACTTTTAACACTTGCCATGATTTATCAAACTCCCTAAACCGCTTCTTTCCCGTCAGCAATTGCTGCATAAGGCCTTGCTTGCGCTTTTGATTTTGTTTTATCAGCTCTTCGGTTTTGGTGATGGCCTTGTCCCAGGTACTGAGGATTTGGGCTATTTTTTGTTGTTCGGGGAGTGGGGGAATTGGAAGTTTATATTTTTTCAGACTAGACATTGAAATTGCAGGCTGTGCACCCACTGTTTTTAGTAATTCTATCTTTCTAGTTTGATATAAATACCATAGCCAACTCCAGACATAAAAATTTGAATGTCTAGTTTCATCAACAGAAATCTTTAATGCGTTACCAGATAGAATTCCGGTTTGGTGATCTTTTGGCAAAATGGCACTCGCTCCACATCTTGCTCCAATCTTAGCCATCACTATATCACCTCCTTTTACAGAGCTTCTTTTTTCCCTTTCGAAGAGCTCCTGATCAACATATAAATATTCGTCGGCATGAAATACTCCCTCAGTAACATATCCACTTGTAATAATTGGAACTCCTGAATTCCTATAATGAATGGTCTTCAGATTTGATCCAAAAGGTCCATCTACTATCCCATACTTTTCACCATTTGGAGTTACAAAGTCAAGTTGTTCCATCTCCCAATCCTCTGGAATCCACCCCAATTTGGTGAGCTTGTAGCCTGGCTTTTGGTCCATGGTTTTTGCGCTATTTTCCATTACCTCAGTCATCGGTAGTTGTCTTTAGATTGCTACGATGATACTCCAGATGATTCACTAGTGTTTCTCCAAAGTCCATGGCTATTTGTTCAATCTCTTCCTCGAGAAGCGGCTTGTGAAGCAATCGCTTGGTGTACTCTTTCAGATTCTGCCCTTGTGCCTCCGGGTCAAACTCTGAAATAGCTAGCTGGTAATAATGAGAGGTGAAGTTAAGCTCCACCCGATAGCTACACCCAAAGGAATTTATCCCCCCTTTTATATACATACCATAATTTGTCTGGAGTGAAAGCTTCACTTCATTTAAATAGTCTCTATGGTCCTTTTCAAAGTATTCATCCATGAACTTGCGAAGTTCATTTCTAGGAAACTTTCCTCCTACAGGTAAGGAAGTACTTTGGCCGTCGATATTAATACCTAATCGATGTTCAGGCTTGTCATAAAATGAATTAAGTTTAATGAGGGTATCTGTCAAAGAGTCTAGTAGCTGGAAACCAAACAATTCAAGTGTATCTTCTAATGAAACCTGTGTAAGTCGTTTGATCTCGTTTTCATCATCTTCAGCATCTATTTCTCGTTTGATCACTGCTAATCGCTTATCTAAGTCATTAGGCTCTTTCAATGACTCACCTTTGGCTGCTTTCATGGCTAGCTGAACTGACCAAATCACTTCTTCGGCAATGAAGGAAATGAAATCCTCATATTCCCCATGATCGGCTTTGGTTAATGCATTCAAGTATTGTTCTTTCTTCTCTGTTGGAATTATAACCGGAGGAAATCCAGCTCTTTGAATAATGTAGTTCATCCACAGTCTGGCTAATCTTCCATTCCCATCATCGAAAGGGTGTATTTCGGTAAACCGGTGATGGACAAGGGCTGCAAGCACAATCGAATCTTCATTCATATTTGTCCTGTACCAATCAAAAAGTTCCTTCATCAATGCAGGTGTCTCTTCAGGAGCCACATACTCATGTATATTTCCATCCTTTTGAAGTACTGAATTAGGTGTGCTTTTATATTCTCCAGGTTGAATTACTTTTCGTGTTGGTTGACCATCGATAGTACCTGCTCTTTTCCAAAATGGCTCTACCAAAATAATTTTATTTAACTGGCGAATGTCCGTCTCAGTCAGCTCCCGATCTTTGTCCCCGACTCTTTCATATATCATTTCAACGGCCAAATCATGAGCTTTCATTTCCTTAATAAACCGATGTTCATGATTTCCAGAAACCCGATCCTTTAAAAGTAAAAGTTGCGTTTCGCCATAGGTAAGTGTATTGCCCTCTATGTGATTGGAATGGTAGTTCCACAGCAAACGATATTTATCAAACAGCTCCTTTCTCTTCTCCGCTTTTGGTTCAGGTAGATTCTTTAACTCCTTCAGGAGTTTATGAGCCCTCTTGACGCCTTCGAGTGCATGATATTTTTTATCGATACTTATCAAAATCCAAGCTCTTTTAGGTATCCATCCATTTCCTTTCGCACCTCTATAAGTTCAGCTTCAAGTTGCTTGATCTCCTCTTGTACTTTTGGAATATCAATTGGTTCTTCCTCTTCGAAAGTGTCCACATAACGTGGGATGTTGAGGTTAAAATCATTCTCATTAATCTCCTCCAACTTTGCTCGATAAGCATATTTCTCTACCGTTTCAAATGACTGATAGGTGGCCGCAATGCGAGCAATATCTTCGTTGCGAAATTTGTTTTGCTTCTTTCCTTCCTGATATTCCTTACTGGCATCTATGAATAATACATCTTGGTGTTTCTTAGCTTTATTAAAAATTAGAATAGCGGCAGGAATACCCGTTCCAAAGAATAGATTGGTTGGAAGGCCTATGACTGCCTCTAGCAAGTTTTCCTCAATAAGCTTCTGCCTGATTTTACCTTCTGCACTCCCTCTAAACAATACTCCATGTGATACAATCACACCTACCTTCCCAGTTGGCAATGCAGTATCAATCATGTGAAGAATAAAAGCATAGTCGCCCTTGCTCTTTGGGGGGACCCCTCTCAAGAATCGCTTGAAGCGATCAGCTTCAGCATCTTCATGTCCCCACTTGTCCAAGGAGAAAGGAGGATTGGCAACCACCACATCAAACTTCATAAGGTTATCTCCTTCCAGCAGTAAAGGATTGTTAATCGTGTCGCCCCACTCTATGTCGGCAGAATCCATGCTATGCAGAAACATATTAAGCTTCGCAAGTGCCCAGGTATCACCATTGCTTTCCTGACCGTACAAGGAAAAATCATTTGATGCCTTTCCATTCTTATCTTTTACTTCCTCTGCTACCGTAATCAATAACGAACCGGAACCACAAGTTGGATCACATATCCTCGCACCTGCTTTGGGAGAAACAAGTTTGGCCAGTAGTTCAGACACCTCATGCGGTGTGTAAAACTCTCCTCCCTTTTTACCTGCTCCAGAAGCAAATCGCTCAATCAGGTACATGTAGGCATTGCCAATCAGGTCTTCCTTTCTACCTAATACCGAAGGACGAAAATCCAGAATTGGATTGGCAAAATCTGCAATGAGGTTTTTAAGTCTTCTGTTTCTGTCTTTGGTTTGACCGAGCTTCTCCGAGTTGAAACTGATATTACGGAAGACTCCTTCCAGTTTCTCAAGGTTTTGATCTTCAATCCTGGCGAGCACCTTATCTATCTTCTCTCCAATATCTGCATCATTTCGATGATCATAGATGTAATCGAATGTACAATCTTCCGGCAGGACGAAGCGCTCACGCTTCATCTTTCGCTTCAACAACTCTTCATCATCACCATACTGAACTCTATATTCATCAAGCTTGTCTTTCCATACATCACTGAGGTACTTGAGAAACATGAATACAAGTATGTAGTTCTTATATTCAGATGAATCGAATGCTCCTCGAAAAGTGTCGCAAGCCGCCCAAAGGGTATTGTTTATTTGGTCTTGTGTTATCCGATTGTTTGTATCCATTACAGCAATTTATTTAGTTTATTTGCATACTCCTCAGCGATCTTTTCCTTATCCCTCAGCCAAGAAGATTCGGGATTAAAATCAAAATCCTGCATAGCAATTTCAATCTTATTAAGAAAGGAGTTGATCTCTCCTTCTACTGATTTATAAAGCGCAAGATGTTCATTCTTTAATCTTAAATTGTCGTAATCGATATCCATCGATTCTCCGGGATTTAGAAAGCCACCAGATTTGTCCGATTCAAGATATTTCTCCTCGATCAGATTAAGTATCCTTTTACTTTTGGATTTGAGGTCTTCTATAAGTTTATCAATTTTAGTCCTGTTTTCTTCATTCATAATTTTAGTCTTTTAAAAACTCAAGTAATTGATTTGAAATCAGCTGTTCTCGTTTAGCCATCAGCTCATTCATTAATAAATACTCCCGATTTTGCAAAAAACTGATTCTGGCAATAATTTTTTGAATATTTATTGGAGGGATATCTATTTGCAATGACTCAATGGTTCCTTTATTGACATTTGGAACATAGGTTCCTGCTCTGTTATCCTTAATATATTGTTGGATATGCTTTTGATTTAGATACCAGGCTAGATATCTGGAATCTACTTTGTCAACTTTGGGCCTAAGTACGAAAAATGCAGATGCTGCTACATACGATCCGTCTTTATCAAAATGAATAGCATAATTGTTAGATCCTTTTGATATAAATAAGACGTCTCCGGCTTTTAGGAAGTATTTAGAAGATATTGAATCAGAAGAAACAAGGGACATACTTGACCCAATCTCAGTATAATCACTATCCAAATCCTTCAATTGGATAACTGAAACCTCTCCCTCCGGATCATGCTTCACCTTCGTTCGAAAGGAATAACCCGAAAAAAGATCCAGTAATAACTCTTTAATATTAACTTTACTCATTATTACATAATAGCTATGATGCAAATATAACGAAAATAACTAATATTAGTTACATAATGATTAGGATGTATAAATGTTAGACTTTAAAGAAATGAACAATTATCAAAACCTTAATAATGACGAAGTAAAATTTAAAGTCGAGATGACACAGGAATTGTCTGAAGAGGTAATTGCTGACCTTAATGATGCTGCTGACAAAATATGGAAATGGAAAAGTTATTGATGTTGCCAGCAATAGCTGCTTCCTGATGAAGCATTCCGTTTGCATTGTGATCCAGCTTTAGTAGTAGCCATGCATCGACCGCTAGAAGCAGGTTGATTCACTTTCTCCACATCTTTACTCCCAGCCTGATCGGTATGATGGTAGCAATACCCACTGTCATTCTTTGTATTGTTGCGACATCTTACTCCGGTGCTTTTTGCTATGCCTTTACACTGCTGTGAAGTAATTGTGCTATTTTGATAATTAGTGGTTTTTGTGAACTTAACCGGTTGCCAAGTATCAGAAGAATAAGCGCTTTCTATTGCTTCTTCCAGGGAATCATCTAACTGAGAAAAGAAGTCGAGACTGGTTAAAAGCTCAACTTCATCTACCGTTACAGCAAAAGAGAGTAACTCTCCAGAACTACTTTCATTCTTCAGCACAAAACCAATGGCTTGTTGGGATTCTTCATCAAGTAGGACTTTATAATATTGTGAAGGTATCTCTACTCCATTAACTCCTATTTCCAAATCACTGCTGCTTATTATAGAACCCGTGACTACATAAATCGAGCCTTTAGATTCAGCCCAGCTTCTGACCTGCTCTTCCAGTCGTTTCCACACCCCTCGATTAAAACCCGGCACCTGAGGGCTCATATTCGATAGATAGAATGATTCAGTCATTGCCGTTGAGCTGAAGGACATATCGGCAGCAGGAGCAAGGTGTCCGCGATCATATCCTGAACCTTTATAATCTGAAAGTGAAGCGGATCCTGTACTTACCTCAGGGTCTTCTCGAAAGTTATCAGTTCTTTCAAAGCGAGCAACTAACTCGTCTGAGGTAAGTTCATATGCTACCCAAAGAGCTTGTTCATAATCCTCTGAATAACCTAAGACATAATGTGAATGGCTAACGATTTCCAAGGGCAGGTTTGAAACTGGTAGATATTTACTGTCTTGACTATAGGCAAGAATAGAAATCAATATTGAAACTAAGAGGAGTGCCTTTTTCATTTTTAGCCAATACCAATTTTGCGGTGATTAAGAAGAGGGTTAATTCCCTGAAATCACTGTTCATGCAGGCAGTCCAGCCCCCATCACCCTCCTAGGTGTTAGCCCGGCTTTCCCGATTCCATTAAACTTGATAATAAATTTAGCACTCTTTAAATTCATATACGTTATACCTATAGGACTTATGCGTTATATCCAGACCTAATTATCAAAATGAGTTTTGATATAGATACAATATTTTTCACAATGGGTATAGGCTTTATGTTTATAGCACTAGTTGTCTTTTATCCTGATGTTAAGGACTTCATCAAGAAACTTAAAAAACAATCAAATAAAGAATGAAAGAGAAACCGATCCTTCATATCGATATGGATGACACCATCCTGCATTACACTCCTGCCATAGAAGAAGCACTTAGGCATAATCTTGAAATCAAGTACCCTCAGTCTCAAATTGACTTCTACAGAAACCTAATGCCTATCCAAGGTGCCATTGTTACCATCAAGGAGATTGAAGAGTATGGTTATGACATTTACATACTTTCCTGCCCATCTCCATTGAATCCGCACTCTTATACAGAGAAAAGAATATGGATTGAAGAGCATCTTGGAACAGACTATATCGAAAAGCTAATTCTGACTATGAACAAGGGATTGGTGAAAGGTGACTATTTGGTAGATGATTGGACGGAGGGTAGAGGTCAGGAAAACTTTGAAGGCGAATTGCTTCATTACGGCTCAGTCAAGTTTCCAAACTGGAATACGATATCAGATTATCTTAAATCGAAAATTAAAAGTTCTACTTACTAAATATCGAACGTTGCTTTGTGATTGAACTTGTGGTGTTCCCCATAACCAACATAACCCAACTGATTTGTTAAGCATGTTGTATCGTGAATCCTAATTGGCTCATGATTCACATGAGTGTGTCCTGAAATGCAATACTTAATATCATAATTTCTCATCCAGTATGATAAATCCACATGAAAAGCACTGCTAAGTAAACCATCATGTTCATATGGATACTCTGGAATAAACCTATTACTATATGGAACATGATGAGTCACAAGTACTGACGATTTACCACCAGACTCTTCCAGTTCAATTTCTACATATGACTTTGATTTTGTGTGACAGAATTGGTATTCATCTACTGTGAATAGTATCGCATTTTCATTGAATCTGGATTGGCTAAAATCACCTAAACTTTGCCTAATCCTTTTGGACTTGATTGGATCAAGCCGAGTGAATAGTGTTGAGAAAATAAAATGACAACCTTCAATAACCTCGGTGTAATTGTTGACTAAGAAAATATTGTCACGAATTTTTTTCTTAAAAGAAGGAAAGATCTTTGAAATGGGAAAGGAGCGTTGATAGAATTCATGATTTCCGGGAATCATATAAACTCTCTCAAACAACTTCGACCATTGATCAAAAATTGGTAGGTCAAAATAGTAGTCTTTCATATAGATAATATCGCCAGCCAATATCAGGATATCACCGACTTTTTTAATTGGATTTGATTCCAGAAACCTTTTATTGTCTTCGAATTCAAGATGTAAATCTGAGGCGTATTGTATTGTCATTTGTCTACTTTATCTGTAAAAGGCTCCTTCTCAAAGACATTATTACAGAGCCTAAGATACTTATGAATGATTCGTTTATGTTTTGTCTCGAAGTTGAATTCCTTTCTATCTCCAAGTAACTTATTTCTACCAGGCTTAATATGCTTACCATTATATATTTCACTTACCAAAGCACACTTAATATGATGTGGAGTAACTAATACGATATACGCATTCTTATAAGGGTTTCCATTTAATCTGCTCTTGTTAAAATTCCCGTCCGATCGGTATTTGACATCTATGATAAACATTTCATTATTCCTAGGGTCAAAGACACTAAAATCCGGAACCTGTTTGAAGAGCAATGACTGCTCATCATATCTGTTTTTTAGCTCACCCAATAAATGCGGCATCATGCTCTCCACTCCTAAGGGAGTTACTTTAAATCCCATCGACTTGAACATCTCCTCGACTAGGATTTCACATATCTTTCCCTTAATCCTTCGTTCACACCACTCTTTTGATTTATCAAAATCAAATTCATCAATGCTTCTGTACCCACTAATTGAATTTATAAGGTTAAAATCAGTAGCTGTCATATATGATAGCAATATAGTAAAGCCCTATTCATTTCTTGCATTTCAATGCAGGAAACACCTTCTGAAAATGCGTTCATTCAAGCTCTTGCAATGCGGGTTCGAGAGTTAAGGGAACAGTCTGGCTTAAGCAGTGCAGAAGTTGCTCGAAGAATGCATATGGACAGGGGAAATTATACACGTATTGAAACCGGTAAGACAAATCCAACAAGTCTTACGCTGTATAAACTTTCACAAATATTGAAGTGTACTGTTGCTGATTTTTTTAGATAGAAATCTTCAATTCCCATAAAGCACGTCAACATACTGCAAATAACTTGACCTATAACTTGACCTAAAATAAAAAAACCCGCTTCATTTAATTTGAAACGGGTTTTTATTATTCACATGAGCCTCCAGTCGGATTCGAACCAACGACCCGCGCATTACAAGTGCGCTGCTCTGGCCAACTGAGCTATGGAGGCTAAGTTTATTTTTAAAAAATACCACCTCTCTTTTGCGGTGGGATAATTCCAAGTGCACTGCTCTGGTCGAAACGTCGAACCGCAACTGAGCTATGGAGGACTTTTCAGCGAGGCTGAAAATCGGTTTGCAAAAATAGCAGTGTCTCGCTATTTCGCAAATGTATTTCTCAATTTTGTGCAGAAATTGCTGCAAGTTGTGATCTTAATTCTTCAAGCTCACTCTCCGCCTCGTCTATCTTCTCTTGCATTTCAGCTTTTAGCTTGTCTGCTGTAGCAGAATCTGCGAAAAATTCCATATTGGTGTTCCAGGTCGAGATGTCATTTTCGATAGAAGAAATCTTTCGCTTGATAGAATGTTCTTTTCTGTGAAGCTTCCGCTCACCACCGGGAGTATTCTTCAACCGTCCCATCGAGATATGATTTCTCAAATCAGTTCTATCGTCCTCATGAATTGATTCATTATTAAGAATTACTTCCTTCACTTTATCAAACCGATTCCTGATTTTCTTGATCGTATTTTTCGGCACAAACCCAATAGAGGTATAGTTATCGATCAAATCATATAGATCATCCAGATTCACATCGTCACCACTGCCCGCTTCTTCCAGTTGATCACAAATCTTCAATTTCAACTGAAGGTTTTCCTCAAATTCCTTGAATTGCTCCTGATTCTGTTCCCTTCTTTTATTAAAGAAATGATCGCAAGCAGTTTTGAACTTCTTATACGTTTCGTTCCTGACTTTTTCCGGAACCGGTCCGATATCCTTCCACTGCGCCTGCAAATGCTTTAGTTTGTCAGCAGTAGAATTCCACTCTTCACTATCCTTTAGTTCTTCTGCTTTTGCTATGAGTTCATGCTTCTTTTGAAGGTTTTCTTCTCGCTTGGATTCAAGCTCTTTAAAAAACTGATTCTTGTTTGCGAAGAATGCCTTAAAAGAATTCCAAAATGCCTTATTGGTAGCTTTGGCCTTTTCTCTGGGCACACCACCTATAGCTTCCCATTGTTTTTGAACATCCAGCAACTCTTTCGTTTTTCCATTCCACTCAGTAATGCGATCAGAGTTGAATTTTGAAAGCTCTTCTACCTTTGCAATAAGTTCTTCCTTCTTAACAAGGTTTGCTTCAAATTCTTCCTTAAGGTGTTCGAAGTATTCCTTACGCTTGGCATAGATAGCGTCTGAAGCCGCTTTAAATCTTTGCCACAATGGCTCTTGATTTTCTTTGGGAACTGGACCAATGTGTTTGTATTCCTCGTGCAGGTCATTCAACTGAATAATGGCGGTTTTCATGTCCTCCAATTCATTCAGCGCTTCTGCCCTTTCACAAAGCTCTTCTTTCAGCTTCATGTTTTTCTTCCTGTCCAGGTCTTTTAGTTCGAAGTAGATACTTCTATTATCATAATATCTGTCAAGAAGAGCATTATAATTCGCCCATAAAGTCTTGTTCTGAGCACCCGGAACAGGGCCTGTTTTTTTCCACTCGGATTGAAGATCTCTAACAGCGTTGATACTATTGGCAGACTCCACTCCATCCACTATCTCACGAAGCTGCTCTAGAATACCTTCCTTTTTTTTGAGGTTACTCTCCTTTTGACTTTCTAAGTCTTTGTAGTGCTTATTTCGCCTGGCTCTGAGTTGGCCGTATAGCGTTGTAAATTCTTTATCTATTTCATCTCCATGATATTCAAATGCATCAGCCTCATTTCCATCGGAAACGAACTTCTGTAATGCTTCATTTTTGGAGATTTCATATAGCTCATCAAATCTAGGCTTGATGGCTTTCAATACCCGGTCGAGAGAGCGAATATTTTCTTCATTTCTTATTTCACGGATTTTAACAACTAGCTCCTCCTTGGATGCATGATCAAAATCCAATTCCTCTTCTTCTTCATGATCCTCCTCAGCATCATGATCCTCTTCTTCAGAATCAGTGGCCGGAGCTTCTTCCGCTTTCTCATCGGTTTTCTCCTTGCTCTCTTCTACGGGTTTTTCCTTGGCTTTTACCTCTTCCCGTGGCTGCTCTTTTTCTTCTTCCTGAGGTTGTTCTTCTGATCCTTTATCACCGTCTGCTTTTTCTGCTACTTCTGGTTGATTTTCATCTCGTAATTCAGCTTGATCCTGAACTTCCTCAGGAGTTTCATTGGTTTGCCCTGAAACGTCCTGCAATTTCTCGTTATCCATTATGGAACCTATTTCTATTTCTCTAGTAAGACACAAAACTAACCAAATACCCTAATTCAATCGAGGATCTTTTGGATAGTTAGAAATTAGGCGATACTTACCACCCATGGTTTGTAGACACGCTTTCCATAGGTCTTGGTTGTCCCAATCGAAAATCATTTCCGCAGTGGTGTTTTTCAAGACAATCCATGACTTGGCACGCATCTCATCCATAAGCTGCCCTGCTGCCCAACCCGAGTAACCTATGAAGAATCTGATATCTTCTGTTTGAATGGATCTGGTGTTCATCATCTCCGTAAGCTTATTAAAATCACCACCCCAATATGCACCATTGATTACCTCTCTGGATGAGCCTGCCAATTCATGCTCACGATGTATAAAATGTAAAGTATCATGCTCCACAGGTCCACCCACAAAAAGTTTGGCAGGGTAGTTTCCTACCTCATCCACAATCTCACTTAGGCCAATATTCGCCTTTTTGTTTAAAACAAACCCGAAAGTTCCATTCTCATCGTGTTCACACAGGAATATTACCGTACGATCAAAGTTGGGGTCCGGGAGATACGGCTCAGAAATGAGTAAGTCCCCCTTTTCGGGTTCAATAATTTGATCTGATGAAAAAAAGTCCATTAATGTAAAGCGGGTCTAATGGGAAGGTCATTCAAAATATCACCCTCCAGTTGTTTCATTTCTTCCAATCTATTGTAAACATCTTCCTCTTCAAAATAGTTGAGGGCCATTTTCACAAATACTTCTCCATGTCTGGCCTCAGATGCCCACAATCTATGGTAAAACTGCTTCATATCACCGTCCCCTAATGCCTCATATATCAACCTAAAACGCTCGGCACCTCTGGTCTCAACCAAGGATGCTAACAGAAGTCTGTCCATAAATCGCTCTTCTCTCCCATCCCGACAAATCTTCAGTAATTTTTGAATATACATGTCTTTGGGTATCTCATGATTAAGCTGGATTCCTCGATTCTCCATTATTTCATACACATCCCTAAAATGCTCCAGCTCCTCAACCGAAGTATCTATCAATTCTGGAATGATCTCGGTTCTGTTTGGATACTTTGCCACTAAGCTTAGTGCCATGCCTGAAGCTTTTCTTTCACAATCTGCATGATCCTGTAGGAACGCATCAAAATCATTCAATACTGCCTCTACCCACTCCTTTTTTGAGTCTACCGTCAAGTCTATTCTAAACTTCATCGATTTTTGATTTTAACCTTTTTACCTTCGCTTTAGATGAGTTTCAAAAGTAAACGGAATAGGTAACATGAGAGAAGATATCGCATCCTTACGAAATGAATACACACAGGCTGAGTTGAATGAGGGAACCATAGATGTCAATCCTTTCAATCAATTTGAGAAATGGTTTACCGAAGCGGTGGCATCTGAAATACTTGAACCAAATGCCATGGTGCTCAGTACCGTAAGCAAAAACGGAATCCCTTCTCAACGGACCGTACTACTTAAAGACGCTAATAAGGAAGGCTATACTTTTTACACCAATTATGACAGTAAAAAAGGTCGGGAAATTGAAAGAAATCCGCACGTAAGCCTACTTTTTCCCTGGTATGATCTGGAAAGACAAATAATCATTACAGGGAAAGCACAAAAAGTTTCGAAAGAAACTTCAGTCAACTATTTCCATTCGCGTCCAAGAGAAAGCCAGTTGGGGGCATGGGCTTCTCAGCAGAGTAACGAAATAGCTGACCGGTCAATACTGGAAGAAAAGCTTAAAATGCTGGAGGAACGCTTTCTCAATAAAGAAATTCCACTGCCAGAAAACTGGGGAGGTTACCTTGTAATACCTGAATCGTTTGAGTTTTGGCAAGGAAGAGCTAGTCGCCTGCATGACCGAATATACTATCAGGATGAAATGGAAGGAACGTGGAAAATTAGCCGACTGTCACCCTGATGTCAATATACCTGGAGCGGTACGCCTGGCCGCATAAGCTCTTTCCTGATTACCAACCACCCGAGAATTTATCACTCATTGTGGTTATCCCGTGCTTTAAGGAACCTGATCTTATAGGTGCATTAGAATCCCTCAACGGATGTGATTATCCCCAAGGTGAAGTACTTGTTATCATCGTGATAAACGAGTCTGAGAGTGCCCCCCAAGAAATTAAAACAGCTAACAAAACCACGCTTCAACAGCTTAAAAACTATCGTAGTAAATACCATTTGTTGATTAGTTATCAAAAACTTCCTGCGAAAAAAGCAGGTGTCGGCCTAGCCAGAAAAGTGGGAATGGATGAAGCTGTCCGAATTTTCAGAAAGGCAGGAAACGATGGGGCTATTGTATGCTACGATGCAGATTGTCGATGTGATGCTAATTATCTGGATGAAATTGAGTTAGCCTATTCCAGACCTGAGACCCAGTCTGGAATTGTCTTCTACGAGCACCACCTACACCGAGAGCATCATGAAGCTATTTTAGATTATGAACTGTATCTGAGGTATTACATCGACGCTTTGCGTTTTGCAGGCTTTCCTTATGCACACCAAACTTTGGGTTCATGCATCACAGTACGAGCATCCATGTATGAGAAAGTTGGAGGAATGAACACCCGGAAAGCAGGCGAAGACTTCTATTTCCTTAACAAAACCATTCCACAGGGAGGATTTGTGGAGATCAATTCCACTACGATCCGTCCATCTGATCGGGTATCTGACCGTGTACCTTTTGGGACAGGCAAGGCAGTGAATGATATGCTCAATGATTCAGAAGAATACTCCGTGTATCATCCAAACATCTTTGAGGATCTAAAACTATTTTTCAGTAAGCTGGACATTTTTTGGACGGAAGAAGATTGGAAAATCCCACGTACGCTGGCCATATTTCTGGGAGATGAATGGCAGGATCAGATTGCTGAAGTGAAAAGCAAAGTAAGCTCACAGGAACAATTCAGAAAGCGCTTCTTTCACTGGTTTGACGCGTTTAAGATTTTGAAGTTTGTACACTTCTGTAGGGATGAGTTTTACCAAAACGTGGAACTGGAAGAAGCTCTTGACTGGCTCAGACAAAAACATTTTCTACTCAATGGCACTAAAGAATCCTATTTGGTCCAGTTGAGGTATTTGGATCGGGAGTGGAAAGGGTGATTATTCTATAAATTCTGAATAGAAAACTGTATCAACAATGCAAAAGAAAGCGGGTTATCCAGTTCTTCTTTAGTTGAAGGATTGACCACATATTGTACATCTGGCTGCAATAAAAACCAAGATGCCAATGGGAGTGAATAGGTAAACTCAAATACAGTTTCTGCATTCTCGCTACTCTCCTGCAATTCTTGGAAACTTTCTCCATTCAAACCGGATGAAAAGGCTAGTCCAAAGTTATCATCAAAACCTGAGATTGGGTTACTCATAACAAAGCCACCGGAAAGCGCTGATCCATAGCGATTGATTTGATGGTTCGCAATTCCATACCTTCCAAAGAAAGCTATGTAGTCGTCTTCTGCATCCAGTGGAATATATTTTTGAATCCCAAAATAAATGCCTGAATTACCTTTCTCCGGTTCCGATCCATCCATAGACTGAAAGTCAGATGTGTAATACCACCCTCCGATATTGATCTTATCTTTTTTGTATACATCATGCTGGCGTCCCACTTTTCTTCGCCTGGTCACATAGGAACGATCTACATTTCGTTCATCTTCACTAAAATCACTACTTGTATATACAGATACCTCTCCCGCAATAAGAGCTCCTTCTTTTTTGGAAAGGTGAATTTCGTTACTCGTCAGATCATTCGGGTTTCCAGAAACTGCATCCAGAATTGCTAATCGTACCCTTGTTCTATCTCCAACAAACGTGGAAAAGCGAACACCCAATGAAGAGATGGGAAAAATGGAAGGGCCATTGACTCCACTTTGCGCATATTCCGCGCCTATTCCAAATGAGCTATTTATAAACAGTGTGCCAGGTCTTAGCACATCAAATTCGGAATTTAAATCATACAATCCCGCTAAAACTGAAATCCGATCATTGATGAAATTGTGCTGAAACCATAACTCAAAAATCCTCCATGCCTCCACCGCTTCAATATTGCTGGCAACCTGAAAGTCTCCCATCAGGTCTGTAGCCCTGCCTCCATGATTGCCTAATCCATAAACAAACAGTGTCAGATTCTCTTTTAGGTTAAAAATCTGATCGAAGTTAATCTTAGCTGTTACGTCAGCATTATCTATGTAGACAAAGCCAGTCTCTATTCCTCCACTGGCATTATACCAAGGTAAAGCAGAATACACCGCTTCAAATTCCAGCCAGGATTTAGTAGAGTCCGATTGGGCTTTTAGGTTAAGGCTGTAAATAGCAATAAAGCTGATAAGAATTCTTTGATACAATGGCGGATAGGTTAAAATTCTTGCTTAAGGAATATACAACCTAATTACATTTTAAACTGTTTGTTTATGACTAAAATCCCCTTCATCCACACCTGAACTGAACAGGAATATTAAACCAAATCAAAAAAGCTCTTTACCCCAAGAAAATGCTTAACCTTAAATCCCTCAGCATACTCCACGCCTATTCGCTGGCCCCACTCTCTGGTGCGTGACTCTAGCATGCTCATGAAGCCTTTTGAGCTTATGAATGTTTCCGGCTCTTTGCTATTAGGATCATAAAACTGTGACTTGAATGCATTGATAGCTGCTCTTCTTTCCTCCATCACATCTGAGATATCCACCAATATATCCGGCTCATGTGCCGTACTCTGAATGCAGAAATACAGCTTTTCAGGGCGGAAAGCCTGCTGTTTTTTCCCATCCCATTCTGTTTCTACAGCTTTCAAACCAGCAATGAAACAGGCAGTTTCTACCAGTTGTGCTCCACGGGTATGATCCGGATGACGATCATAAATGGAATTGGCAATGACAATCTTTGGCTGAAAGCGTCTGATCTGCTCTGCTACTTTTAGTTGGTTTTCTTTAGTGTTTTCAAAGAAACCATCTGCCAGACCCAAATTTTCCCGTGCAGAGAGCTTTAGGATTTTGGCTGCATCTTCAGCTTCTTTCGCTCGTATCTCTGGTGTGCCACGAGTTCCAAGTTCTCCTTTAGTAAGATCCAGAACTCCGGTTTTAAATCCTTGCTTTTGATGAGTTAGCAACGTACCTCCAAACGATAGTTCTACATCATCCGGATGGGCTACTATGGCGAGAATATCTAGTTTCATTTATGGTCGTGATTTACAAAAGTACTTTGGCCGTATGCTGCAAAGAAATGCCTTAAATTTAATATGATCATTCTAGGCTGTTCTAATCTCCAACATAATCATTCCCTTTAATTATAAGAATAACCTGGCATTCCATGTGGCCTATTAGAAAAATAGCTAATAAAACACATGAAACACCACTCATATAATATTGGTTTTCTAACCCTGAGAATTTCCTAAATTCCAGCTCGATTTATTTAAACCTAAAGTAAATAACCAATGCA
Source organism: Ekhidna sp. (assembly GCF_040220215.1). Classification (GTDB taxonomy): domain Bacteria; phylum Bacteroidota; class Bacteroidia; order Cytophagales; family Cyclobacteriaceae; genus Ekhidna. Next base: position 21,177 of record NZ_JAVJTR010000020.1, on the reverse strand, counting down.
AAAATGTGACAGCTTGTTCAGGTCTGTCCTTTGGCTTTTGCTGATCAGTGTAATTCCAATGATCGGTTTGGCCCAGGATACTGACCTGAAGCCTGTAACCAATAAGTATGCGATTAAGAATGCTACCATTGTGCAGGCACCAGGAAAAACCATACAGAATGGTACCGTCCTGATTGAAAACGGAATAATTAAGGCCGTAGGTGCCAATGTATCGATACCGGCGGATGCCTGGGTTGTAGATGCAGATTCCATGTTTGTGTATGCAGGATTCATTAGTGGATTATCCAACATCGGGGTGGATAAGCCCAAAGAAGAGGATAAAAATGATGACAGAAAGTTAACTGGTAATCCTTCCTATGAAAGAGCTGGAATAACTCCTGGAAGCACTGCCAGAGAAATGTTGAAGGCTGATGAAAAATCAGTTGAGGATTTTAGAAAATTAGGCTTTACAGCATCTCACAGTGTACCACATAATGGCATGCTTCCTGGTATGGGAGCAATCATCTTGTTGGGAGGAAGCAATGGTGAAAGTATGGTCGTTAAAGATCAAACTTCGATGTTTTCTCAATTGTCAGGTGCTGATGGAGTGTACCCAAACACCGTGATCGGCGTGATGGCTAAATATCGCGACCTTTACCGAAAGGCAAGTCAGGCCCGTGATTATCAAACCAAATACAACAGCAATCCAAATGGAATGGAACGTCCGGCAACAGATGCCACACTAGAGGCCCTTTATCCGGTTGTTTCAAAGCAGATGACAGTTGCTTTCAAAGCAGAAAGCGTGAAAGACATTATGCGTGTGATTGCCCTTCAAAGAGATCTTGGTTTCAGAATGATGCTAGGTGAAGTAAAGCAGGGCTGGGATGCAATCCCAGCAATCAAGGGAGCAGGAGCACCTGTATTCCTTTCCTTAGATTATCCGGAATGGAAAGAAGAAGAGAAAAAAGAAGAAGAGAAAAAGGATGGTGAAGAAGAAAGCGAGAAGGAAGAAAAAGAGCCTACGGAAGCAGAGCTGGAAGAGAAGGCTTTGAAAGAAAGACAAAATGCCATGATAAAAAATTATTATACCCAAGCGGGTAAATTCAATAATAATGGAATCAAGTTTGGCTTCTCTACCCTGGAGGTAAAATCAAAGGATTTTAAAACCAACCTTTTGAAAGTCATTGAAAATGGTCTTTCAGAGGATAAAGCACTTGCTGCTTTAACAACTGAGCCTGCAAGTATTCTGGGGGTATCGAGTCAGATGGGGACCATCGAGTCAGGTAAAATGGCCAACCTGATCGTTTCAGATACTGCCTATTTCACTAAAGATGCCAATGTACGGTATGTTTTTGTGGATGGTGTGAAGTACGATTATGAGGCCAAAGCAAAGAAGAAAAAGAAAAGCAACGGTGATGAAGCGGTCGATGCATCTGGTGTGTGGAACTACACAACTGAAACTCCTCAGGGAAATGGTAGTGGTGTGATTACCATTAAAGGTACGCCAGGAGATTACAGCGGAACCATCACAGTGAGTTTCAATGGAAGTACCAACGATCTTGAAAATGTAGTAGTAGATGGGAACAATGTTTCTTTCTCCTTCAAAATGAATATGGGTGAAGAAATCACAGTTGATATCAGTATGGATATTGATGGTGATTCATTCGAAGGAACCTTATCTGTGGCAGCTTTCGGTAGTTTTCCGATGGAAGGATCTAGAGAACCACAAAAATGAGATTAGACATGAAAAAACTTAATATATACCTAGCAATGCTTCTGTCTATCACATTTGTGATGGCACAGGAAACAGGAAGTGTGCTAATAAAAAACGGAACAGTTATCACTGTTACCAATGGCACACTAGATAATACAGATGTCCTGATCAGAGATGGAAAAATCTCCAGGATCGGACAAGGATTAAGCGCTCCGAGTGGAGCAAAGACCATTGATGCTAATGGCATGTATGTGATGCCCGGCATTATTGACGCGCACTCACATTTAGCATTGGATGCAGTGAATGAGGCTACTAATCCGGTTACAGCCGAGGTTTGGGTGGGAGATGCAATAGATCCTTTGGATGTAGGCATCTATCAGGCATTAGCAGGTGGAGTTACATCAGCACATTCTATGCATGGATCGGCCAATGCAATTGGTGGACAATGCGAAACGGTGAAGTTTAGATACGGAGTGATTGATCCGGATAAAATGCGTATGCAAGGCGCTCCGCGTACTATCAAATTTGCTCTGGGAGAAAATCCTACCCGTGTACATGGTAGCGGAAACGGAATTCTTCCTCGAACCAGAATGGGGGTTGAGCATGTTATCAGAAGTTCATTTCAACAAGCAAAAGAATACATGGAAGCATGGGATTCATATAACGCTCAAAAGAATGACAAACGCTTTAAGGGCAAAGCTCCGGCTTATGACCTAAGACTGGAAACATTGGCTGATATACTGCGAGGCGATATTATCATTCATTGTCACTCCTATCGTGCAGATGAAATCTACATGCTAATGCAGGTATGTAAGGATTTTGGTATTGACAGATTGGTGTTTCAGCATGTGAATGAAGGATTCAAAGTAGCACCTGAACTTGCAAAGTTTGGGGCTGGTGCTTCGGTATTTGCAGACTGGTGGGCATACAAATTTGAGGTTTATTATAGCACCGCATATAATGCAGCTATTCTTACCAAGAATGGTGTGACTACTTCAATAAATTCAGATTCCGGTGAATTGATCAGACACCTTTACCATGAGGCAGCTAAGTCGCAGAAATATGGAGGCTTGACAGATGATGAGGCACTTTCGCTTATCACAATCAACCCGGCCAAGCAGCTTGGAATCTCAGATCGTGTGGGGTCACTAGAAGTAGGAAAAGAAGGTGATGTGGCGATTTTCAAAAATCACCCACTATCCATCTACGCTATTCCAATGGTAACGATTGTAGACGGAATCGTTCGATTTGATCGGGAAAATGACCCGGCCGATATACGTATCTATCCAGATCCCGAAGAGAAAATCGACGTGACCCTTTGGGAAGCAGAGGATCACGACAGATGCATGGCAAACACTGAATTTTTGTTCACTGATAAATAAGATATCATGATAAAGAACATAAAAAACATATTAACTCTCGCACTTATCACTGTAGCCGGGTTCACCTTTGCTCAGATCCCAAGTGCAGAAACAGGAGTGTTCGCATTGACGAATGCAACCATTGAAACAGTAACGAACGGAACCATTCAGAATGGCACATTGATTATCTCTGATGGTAAAATTGCCGAGGTAGGAACCGGAGTATCCATTCCACAAGGTGCTAAAACCATCGATTGCTCAGGACTGACTATCTATCCCGGAATGATCGACGGAGGTACTCAACTCGGTTTGGTTGAGGTGAGCTCTGATCCAAGAACCAGAGATAACAATGAAATTGGCGAGGTTATCCCTCACATTCAGGCATTAACTGCGGTCAACCCGAGTTCAGCCATTCATCCGGTAACACGAGTGAATGGTGTTACAACTGCTTTGACTATGCCTTCTGGTGGTTTATTTCCGGGAACAGCCGCATTGATTAACCTGCATGGTTACACCCCAGACCAAATGTATGCTGGATTCAAAGGAGTTGTTTTGAACTTTCCAACAACAGGAAGAAGAGGTCGATGGGATCGACGTTCAGATGATGATATCAAAAAAGCTGCAGAGAAAGCACTGAAACAACTGAATGAAGTTTGGACAAAAGCTATTCAATATCACAAGATTGATTCTGCCAGCGGTGGAAAAGATCAACCCTATTATCCGGAAATGGAAGCTTTGCTACCAGTTGTAAGGGGAGAAATGAAAATGTTGGTTAATGTGAATTCCTCTGCCGATATCAAAGAGGCACTGAAGTGGTTGGATGAAAATGGCGTTGATGCAATTCTTTGTGGCGTTTCTGAAGGCTGGAGAGTGGCAGATGAAATAGCTGAAGCAGGAGTGCCTGTGATAACCGGACCTGTTCTCAGCAACCCCACCCGGGATTATGATCGCTATGATCGCCCATATGCTAATGCTGGAGCAATGCAAAAGGCGGGCGTTAAAGTAGCTTTACGAACCAATGAAGTGGAAAATGCCCGTAACCTTCCCTACCATGCAGGATTCGCAGCAACTTATGGAATGGGCAAAGACGAAGCGCTGAAAGCAGTCACTATCGTTCCTGCAGAAATTTTTGGAGTTTCGGATCAGCTAGGATCACTGGAGAAAGGGAAAATAGCAAATTTGTTTGTGACGGATGGGGATCCTTTCGAAACCAGAACGCAGGTAAAATATGTGTTCATTGAAGGATGGAACATTCCGATGGTGAGCAGACATACTCAACTCTATGAAGAGTACCTTGAACGAGCGCCAGGAGTTGAAAAATAGGAATTAACCAATCCAAGACTGAACCCCTCGAAGATTTTCGAGGGGTTTTATATTTATTTGTTTATCAGGTATATCTAATTTAGGTGAATGTTTGGATCGGGAGATAAAAAGTATGATTTAGGTATTGCACTAGGCGGTGGTGGTGCAAGAGGGTTTGCTCACTTAGGTGTGTTGGAAGCTCTTCATGAAAAAGGGATCAAACCTGATGCAATCTCAGGGGTTAGTGCCGGGGCTATCGCAGGGGCATTTATTGCATCAGGGCACTCGCCAAAAGAAGCATTCGACATTATTAAGCAGTACCGGTTCACCGGCATTTCAGAACTGAATATTCCAAAAACAGGCCTTCTAAGTTCTGCCAAGATGAAGTCAAGGCTGCTAAAAAAAATTCCGACTAAAAACCTGGAAGACCTTGAAATCCCACTTGTTATATGTGTGAGTAATATGCTGGATGGAAAACCAGAATACCTGACTGAAGGCCCTTTGGCTGACATCATTCAGGCCTCAGCTTCCATTCCCGTACTCTTCAGCCCTGTCGAAATAAATGATAAGCTGTATTCAGACGGAGGTATTTTTGATAATGTCCCCATCAGACCTCTCAAAAATCATTGCAAAAAAGTAATCGGCGTGAGTATAAGCCCCATTCAGGAAATCAAAGAGTTGACCAGTCTCATTCAGGTAACTACCCGTATGTTTCAACTGGCAGTCAACCCAAGTACAAAGGAATTAGAAAAGCAATGTGATGTATTTATAGAGCCGCCGGACCTTTGCAACTATGACATCATGGATACCAAACATGCTCAGGAAATATTTGATATAGGCTATGAGTATGTGAAGAATATGGAGATAGATCTTTAAATGAATACCGCCGTTTTAATCAGCAATCTTGTCATTGGACCACTATTATTAGTCTTTGCACTATTGTTTAAGGCTTTTCCACCAAAAAAGATCAATTGGCTTTATGGCTACAGAACTCCTCGATCCATGAAGTCTCAGGAATCATGGAATGCTGCTAATAAGTATGCTAATGATTTAATGATGTATGTGGCGATTATTACCATAATTTCTCAGATAATTCTATATTTTATCTTTCCCAGAGAAATAGCAGTACTTACTTCTTGCGGTCTAATGTGTATTTTACTGGTTTTAAGTCTTATTGTAGTAGAGAAATTCTTAAAAGAAAACTTTGATCAGGAAGGAAAACGAAAGAGTCCTTAAAATTGAAGTTTCTCATTCTTTCAAAAACCGCCAATTTTTAGCGTGATGAAATAGTTAAGTTCATCAAAGGAATCTGATTCCGTATTTATCAGCTCTAAATCTTGGGTAAACCGTTTACTCACCCCGAATGCTAAACGAAAGTTTCTGCTAATATTGAATTCAAGATCGGCTCCCGGTTCTATGTACCAAAACACATCTCCATCAACTTCACTATCGATTGGTCCGGGCATGGTGTTGTCTTCATTAATTCTATGATATCCCAGCCATCCAGCACCTCCGGATACAGGAAAAGTAACATGGACAACCTCGTTGGAAAAAAAGATCAACTCTAGAAACATTCCACCATACCCTCCCAGGATATTAACTTCCTGCCCCGTTTCAATGTCATCGAACTTTGCTGTAGGAATTACACCATGTCCTTCCAGTCCAATCCCGAGTGTCCGGTTAATGATCCAACCACCTCTTAGCCCTGCTAAAACCATTGACTCTTCTCGAAATTTCGTGCTTCTAAACGATAATGCACCAAAACCACCGCTATGGCTCATGGAACCACTAAGTGTTTTAATGTCTTGTCTTCGCTCTCGCTTTCTATCCGGCTCTGAGCTTTGATAATAAATGATCTTAGGTGTGTCATTCCCACTTTCAGGCGTACTTTTCACTTCTTGTGAAGGTTTTGGGATGGTATCAGCAGGTATTGGTTTATGTTCTGTCTTTGTACTGTCACTTTCCTGGGCAATTGCTGTACCAGTCATTAAAACAATTGCCAAAATCAAAATATGCTTCATTCCTTTTTTAATTGAGTGTGTTTGGGGTAAAGACAGTAAAAACAATGAATGGTTTCCTCGTTTTGTAAACCTATTTCTTATTTGCATCTTTTACCTTTGCCAGCTTTAAATTTTAATTGTACAATGGCGGAATACAATTTTCAGGGAATCGAAAAAAAATGGCAACAATACTGGAAAAACCAGAAAGTATATGAAGTGCCCAACGAATCCGACAAACCAAAATATTACATGCTCGACATGTTCCCCTATCCGTCAGGGGCCGGACTACATGTTGGTCATCCACTGGGCTACATAGCCTCTGACATTGTTTCACGATACAAACGGCTAAAGGGGTTTAACGTCCTACACCCAATGGGATTTGATAGTTTCGGATTGCCCGCCGAGCAATATGCCATTCAAACAGGCCAGCATCCCGCAATAACCACCGACGAAAACATCGCCAGATATAAAGAGCAACTAAAGGCCCTTGGCTTTTCTTATGACTGGTCCAGAGAATTGCGAACAAGCGATCCTAAATTCTATAAATGGACGCAATGGATTTTCAAACTCATTTACAACAGCTGGTACAGCAATGAAACTGACAAAGCGGAGCATATTGATGTATTGATTGCTATTCTTGAAAAGGAAGGGAATGTTAATATCGATGCGGCATGTGATGCCCATACACCAATCATAACGGCAGAAGAATGGAATAACTTCTCTGAAAAAGAGCAGCAACTATTCCTTCTCAAGTACAGATTGACCTATCAGGCAGAAACCACGGTTAACTGGTGCCCTGCATTAGGAACTGTGTTATCCAACGACGAAGTAAAAGATGGTTACTCGGAGCGCGGAGGACACCCAGTGGTCAAAAAAACCATGCCTCAGTGGAGCATGCGGATTACTGCCTATGCTGATCGGCTATTGACCGGCTTGGACAAAATTGACTGGCCTGAGCCAATCAAAGAAATGCAGCGCAATTGGATAGGTAAATCCTATGGGGCAGAAGTTGATTTCAAAGTTGAAAATTCAGAACAAAATATACGAGTCTTCACCACACGAATAGACACCATATTCGGAGTTTCATTTATGGTCATTGCACCTGAGAGTGAACTCGTAAATGAGTTGGTAACTGATGATCAAAAGAAAGAAGTAGATGAATATGTGAGCGTTGCGAAGAATCGTTCGGAACGAGAACGGATGAGTGATGCGAAAAACGTAACCGGGGTGTTTACCGGAAGCTATGCATTACATCCTTTTACGGAGGAAAAAATTCCGATATATATCGCAGATTATGTCCTTGCCGGATACGGAACAGGTGCAGTAATGGCCGTTCCTAGTGGTGATCAACGGGATTTTGACTTTGCGAAAAAGTTTGATCTACCGATTCCTCTGATTAACGATGCGCAAAAGCTAACCGAAACCGAAGCTGATCCAACCAGGGATGGGAAAATCATCAATTCAGATTTTCTGAATGGCATCACTCCGACAGAAGCAATGGAAAGAGGAATCCAGGAAGTAGAAAAGCGAGGTATTGGTGTAAGAAAAGTCAATTACAAACTTCGGGATGCCATTTTCGGTCGTCAGCGATACTGGGGGGAACCTATCCCTGTATACTATGAAGATGGTATTCCAAAACTCATTCCTGATGAAGATCTACCTCTAAATCTTCCAAAAGTAGATGAGTACCTTCCTACGGAGGATGGTGATCCGCCATTGGGTAGAGCTAAAGACTGGAACTACAATGGACATCCGTATGAGCTATCTACCATGCCTGGTTGGGCCGGCAGTAGTTGGTATTTCTTCCGCTACATGGATGCGCATAATGAAGATGAGTTTTGCGGTGAGAATGCCAGAGCCTACTGGCAGGATGTAGACTTCTACATGGGTGGAAGTGAACATGCCACCGGCCACCTGCTATACTCCCGCTTCTGGACGAAGTTCCTTTGTGATATGGGAATCATTGAAGTGGATGAATTTGCTAAAAAGCTCATCAATCAGGGAATGATTCAGGGGCGCTCGAATTTTGCCTATCGCATAAACGGCGAGAACAAGTATGTTTCGAAAGGACTGAAGAACCAATACGATACCACTCCTATACACGTGGATGTGAATATTGTTAAAGACGATATTCTGGATATTGAAGCGTTTAAAGAATCAAGACAGGATGCAACAAATGCTGAATTCATCCTTGAGGATGGCAAGTATATCTGCGGATGGGAAGTGGAGAAAATGTCCAAGTCCAAATTCAATGTGGTCAATCCGGATGAGCTGGTCGAACGATACGGCGCTGACACATTAAGAATGTACGAAATGTTCCTGGGTCCCATCGAACAAAGTAAACCATGGAATACCAATGGTATTGAAGGGGTTTACAAGTTTTTAAGAAAATTCTGGTCACTTTTCCATGATGGCGATACATTCAGCATTTCAGAAGAAAAACCAACAAAAGAAGAACTTAAAGTCCTTCATGGCACGATCAAGAAGGTAGCCGATGATGCGGAGAAACTTTCTTTGAACACTTCGGTGAGTACCTTCATGATTGCTGTGAATGAACTGTCTTCAATGAAATGCAATAAGCGAGCGATTCTGGAACCAATGACGATCATCCTCTCTCCTTTCGCTCCTCACATTGCGGAGGAACTTTGGCATTTGCTAGGTCATGAAACTTCTGTCGTTGATGCAGCCTACCCGGCTTTTGAGGAAAAGTACCTTGTGGAAGATTCCATCGAATATCCGGTTTCAGTAAATGGAAAGATGCGGGCAAAAATCAGCTTTGCAGCTGACGCCAGCAAAGAAGAAGTGGAATCGGGAGCTTTGGCAAATGAAACCATCCAGAAATGGATGGACGGCAAAGAACCTCGAAAGGTGATCGTAGTGCCTAAGAAGATTGTGAATATTGTGGTTTAATTTTTTAGTGACATCCTTGAACGAAGTAAAGAATCTACTTATTATCCAAAAAACGCTGGAAGATGCCGGATCAAGTCCGGCATAACAATTAAACAAACCCCCTGATGAAATTCATCAGGGGGTTCTCTTTTCTATTTGCAAACCTTAATGTACGATTAATATCCTTCTGGACTGCCGTTTTCGTTCTTCTGCGTAGAGATAGATGAAGTATAGTCCTGAAGGAACATCTTTTGTTTCAACTGTCAAGGTTCTTGTGCCTTTGACTATCTGCCCTTTCAGTACTTCCCTACCGGACTGATCGAATACAATCCACTCTGTATTCTCCAAAATAGGATCTTTAAAATCTAATGTTACTTCTCCATCTGCCGGATTAGGATAAATATCCATCTCAGCAAGCTGATCTTCCAGACCAAGAGCCAACTGGGACTTACCATTCACTTCACCCCATCCGGCCTGTAAAATTTGCTTCGTTTTTCTGTTCTGAACAAAGGCAATTACCCTCAGTTCATCCGGCGAATAAACATTGGTAATATCCCATTCAATTGTATAATCGAATGATTGGCCAGGGTTTACTACACCCTTGTAACTATAGCCTGCAGCATCCGGTAGCATGACCCGCAGCACATTCCTTAGGGTATCGTTCGGTTGATAAACCCCAATATCAAAATTGGGATCATCGGCAATTATGTCTGCGATTAAAACCTCTTTCTCCACTACTGCAAAATGGAAAGTAAGATCAAGGTTTTCAGCTACAGAGTTTTGCGCTACAAACGAAATTGAGGCTTCTATTCGCTGGTCATCCGTGCCATCATTATCAATCCGCACACCCCTTGCTCCAAGTGGCAATAAAAACTTGGTTGGCTGAATGGATTTAACCTCAATGTCATTTTCATCCCAGTTTAGCTGGTCTGACTGAGGATAAAGCTCGCCATCTAAAACAGAACTTGGAACCTGATCAATGCCATAGTACGAAGACCTGGCCGCAGGACCCGCTTTACTTCTTCTATTCAATTGATCAAACCGTGTACCACTGTTGGATAGACCAGTGAAATAGTTAATGGTTAGAATATTTGGAGTAGACTGTTCTACAGCATTACTGACTGTTCTGCTGGTTGCAGAGAGTAAGCTTGAAAATTGCTCAACTAGCACATTTCTGTCCAATTGGAAGATTGTGAATTCATCAAAAGAGAAACCCAATCCGTCTTTAACATCGGTCACTGCTCCGGAGGCTCCTAAAGCAAACCTGAACCGTACATTTGAAAGATCATCTACTCCATCAAATTCCAATGCATGGACACTTTCCAGCCAAGTTTGATTTTGAGGGTTTGGTTCCTGATTTGCCCACCCCACATCTCCATCATTATAATCTGTGCTCAACCCTGCACCCCACCCCACTGTCAGATCACCAGGCGCACTTGAGATACCGTTTTCAGTGTACCAGTTGTTGCCGGTAGATGGAACTGTATTTGCAGGATTATAATCACCAATATTCTTCCAGATTTCACCACCGTCCGTAGAATATTGCATCACTACTCCATCCTTAGAGCTATCCAGGCTTCTAAATGTATAAAGGGATAAAGCAGGGTTTACCAATGCTGATATGTCAAAGGTTGGTGAGTATACATAAGACTCTTCTCCTCCCTGATAGGTTCCTGATAAATTGGTATGCCATCCACGTGATGTACCATTAGCACCACTGGTAAAATTGACAATATCCGGCTCACCGGCATTGGTTTTAGCCCCCCATGCCCAGCTATTTTGCCTTGCAGGGGTGTTCAGGTCGCCTGTCAAACCATCGTCACTTTGGAACTCTCCTAACCAGCCTCCATCGGAGGATTCAAAATCCTGGCTGTAAATTCCTGTTACCGTGATCTTTTCCAGAATCTGGAAGGTTCTTGTTTCCGTCAATTCACAGCCTGCTTCTGAGCTAATACTCAAACTGGCCGTAAATGTTCCGGCTGTAGGAATGGAAAAGGTAGCAGGTGTTAAATCATCCTGTGTCACACTATTTACCAAAGTATTTGATGCATCCCGAACCTCAAAAACAACCCCATCTGTTGCGATAGTAGATGCATTCACGTCGAAAAAACTAAAAGTGGTAGGCTCTCCGGCGGTAATGCCATCTATTCTAAATTGAGTTGCAGGAATGGTACTTACCAATACTTCCATAAACACGGTATCACTGAAACATCCTTCAAAATCATCATATCCCGGCACAAGATCCGTATTATGGATTAAAGCAAACTGGAACGTTTCATTGGTAGCACCGGACAAACCCAAATTCGCGGCTGTTACATTAGTACCGAATGCAACAGGATTGGCATTAACTATGGCCGTCCCATCATCGCTGGCAGTAAACCAAATGACCCGATCATCATTACCTGCAGCTGGCGAGCTAAGCACGGATACGTTAAACGGGGTGTTTGATGCTAAACCTGCACTCGCATCCACACAATAATTGAATGAATAGTCAAAACCTCCTGTTAAAGCCCCGGTTGACGTGTTTGTTGGCGCACTCACTGTTGGGGTGTCGGGGATTGGATATACAATCAAGTCAACCTGTGTAAGTCCTGATGTACAACCTGTAAACCCGGCATCATCTCTAACATTAGAATTTAATCGCATGTATAAAGTGTATGTCCCCGGAGTGTTACGTACGTCTACACCAAAGGCATTATTGTAATCTGAAGCAACAATCCGGTCATCCTGTGTGTCATTTAGCGTTACCTGATTGGTACCATCGCTATTGAGGAACCAGTCATACAAATATTCATTGACACCATCTGGTGGGTTAATACTAATATCCGGCAATGACTCCCCTTCACACATATAGTACGCGACAACTCCACTAACGTCATTTGGATTATCTGAAAATTCTGAAAGATCCGGTTTATTTGGTATCTCAAAAACATTGATGGTTATTGTCAGTTTATCGCTTGCGCAACCGGTAAATTCCCTGCCTTCCGCTGGTTCAGTCGCCGGGAAGGAATTATCGTGATCCACAATCAGGATTTCGAATTCATAAGAAGCCCCTGGTGACAGGTCTGACAAAAGCGAATCAAATTGCATGGTTGTGTTGGTCAACTGAGCGAACAGTACAGTATCGTCAGCCAGCACAGTAAAATACGATTCTCCGGAGGCAGGAAGTGGATTAAGAACTATGTCCTCGATTGTGGCACTAGCCCCGGTGTTCACACAATAATTGTATTCTACTGAAGAAGAGTTGATTAATCCACCAGCAGTAGATGATGTTAGGTCAGCTTCTGGAATATCCGGCGTACTATGTCCGATAAACCTCACCTGAATGGCATCTGATTGACATACACCCCCTTTATCAGTGTTGTCTACTAATACATAAAAGAAGTCTTCATCTTCACCACCCTGAACTTGGGAGTAACCGAAGAAATCAGTTGCAGTGACTGAAGAACCATCCGCATTTCCATCTACAATATCTAGTGAAGTAGTTAGAGATGGATTGGTAAACCATCTAATTTCCTCATTTAAACCAATCGTAATTGATAACTCATCGAAAGTTTCTCCCTCACAATATTCCAGTGTATAAACATTCCCCACCAATTCTCCTCTTCCGGAGATATCAGTATCAAGAGTTCTAATATCCGGTTTGGCAAGTACCTCAACATTAATCGTATCCGTATCCGTGCAGCCATTCCCACCATCACTCAAGTCCGATGTATAAACAATTTGGTAATCACCAGATGGATCATCAGGAGCAGTTGCCATACCTAGTGGGTTCGCAGGATCAAACAAGTTTCCAGTGATGGTGGCAGAACTTCCACCCAGCGAAATCTCATAGCTATCAACAGTAACGGAGAGTCCATTCAAAGTAGCAGACAGTGCAAATGGGTCTTCGTCTTCACATACTACATCGTTAGGACTCGTTATCTCCACAACCGGATCTGGGTAGAAATACACATCAACTTGACTAATCCGTTGAGATACTGATCCCGAATTATTTGTTGCATAATATATAAATCTAAGTGTGTCAACCGAAGATCTGTCAGTAGATACATCAAAAAGATCATCGGTTAATGCTGAAGGATCAATTTTCCAAATGCCATTCAATGCAAAAGTTGGAATCCCCGAAGTAATTCCCAATGTAACATCATCACGATCATCTGCATCATCACCATCTCTATCATAAGGTAGTATTATTCTTGCAATATTTCCTGCATCTGCTATTCCGGTGGTGATTGCACTATTTGGTTTCCAATTCGTATAAGCACTGCCATTTTTAACGTAGTATACCTCTACATCATAGAAGTCGGGTTGTGAAGTATCTCCATCTTCGCCTGTATCTATACCGGACGGATTGCTATTAACATTGATCACCTCAATACCATCTACCCGACAAAAACTGGTGGTCTGTCCGGCATTGAAAACATTATTTGCTGAGTTCACCACAAGAGTTTGCGCAATAAACCTTGCCTTTTCTCCATCTGCATTCTCAAATTCCAATCTTATATTATGTGGAGAATTTGTATTACCCGCACTGCTCGGGACAAATCGTACATCAGAAACTGTCGTTCCATAATCAAAATCCGTCAACCCATTTCCTGAGAAAGTCAGGGTTTGATCAGATGGATGATTTCTTACTGTTAGTGTTGTGCCGCTATTATCATCTTCACTAAAGGCGGTCAGGTTTGGACTAAGCTCAACAGCATCCAGTAAAGCAATCGAGTACTTAGCTGAAGGTCCTTCGCTATCCACACTATTGGTGGCCGTCTCTGTTATGTAGAAAGTGTAGATTCCATGATCCTCAGTGCCATCAGAGAAATCCACGGCAGGGAAAAAGTCTGCAAGCGTTGGAGAAGTGGTTGCAGCCACGTTTGTTTCCTGATAAACTACCGTTGATAGTGCAGCATCAGAATAAATCGTAATGGTACTCGTGCCGGTAATATTTGGTGTAATTGTGATCGGCGTTGATGTCTCTACCCCACTAGTATTGGTACGGTACATAGCAACGTCAGAATCAACATCTTCTGTCAATCCGGTTGAGTTTTCAGATAGCGCGGGAGTTAGATTGAGGTCTCGTTCTATCAACAATCCTGTTGCATCATCGGCAAGTGAATTGGTGGAGAGATCCGCATAATTACTTGAGCTAGAAGCATAAGTCAATGTAAGATCGCCTACAGAACCTGAAAAATTATTGACCGTCAAAATCAAATTGGCATCTCCGGCAGTTCCATCCGAAACACCTGTTACTGTAAAAGCAGTACCCTGTGCATCTGATATACTGAAATCTCCTGGTGTGTTACTTAAAATCTGCATGTTATCGCTAAACGCGACAGTTATGGAGGTTGAACTGTTCACCGTTGCAGTTTGAAGAGTAGGAGCGGTATTATCTATTGTAAACAGGTTGGAAACCACATTTGCAGCCAGCGTATTACCGGCAGGATCCGGAGAACCTGCTCCTGAAACCGTAACGCCCAATGTGCCATCACCTGCAATTCCGGAAACTGTCAATGTGTAATTGCCACCTCCATCGTTTACCAAACTACCGGCAGTCAATGCGCTAGCAGTAACACCCGTCAGGTTTGTGCTGATATCAGCGAAAGTGAATCCCGCATCCATTACCTCACTGAAAGCAAGATCAAATGAAACAGAATTGCTGTTTGTTCCATCTGCTGTTCCTGCTGCCGGGGCATTTCTTGTAATCGTAAGCGTTGGGATAGTGTTGTCTACATTCACACTTGTGCCTGCACCCGATCCTGATACACTTGTGACTTGTGTGGCCGCATTGCCTGCATCATCTGTGAAATTTAGGGTGAAAGTCACATTCCCTTCCTTGTCACCAGCGTCCACATTATAGCTTGCAGTATAATTAGGGTTTGATCCCCCGATGGTCACCGTCCCAGCCACTGATACTCCTCCACTTCGGAAGGCAACTGTTGGATTTCCGGTCAGGTCATCATTTACTGTGAATGAAAGCGTAACCGTATTCCCCGTAATCGCCTGATCTGTATTCGTGCCATTGTTTGATACAATCGTCACATTCGAAGCTGTAGGTGCTGCATTGTCTATCGTAATTGTTCCTGAAGAAGCCAGACTGCCTAGCCCGTTTGTGGCGGCATCCTCAACAGAATTGGCAGCCAGCGATATGCTGATATCTCCATTACCACTTGTGATCGGTATGGTATAGGTATAATTCTGATTGTCTCCATCTGGTGTAAGGGAAGCAGCACCAAGGGTAACACCACCCGGATTATTGATAGTCACATCTCCCAACACAAAAGTGCTATTGTCAATGGCAGTACTAAATGCAATATCAAAAGAGATCGAAGCATCATTGGTACCGGTAAACGATCCACTGCTTACGGCATTTCTAGTGATGGTTGCGGTCGGTGCGGTGTTATCTATCGTAAACAGCTCAGAAACCACGTTTGCGGCCAGCGTGTTACCAGCAGGATCCGGCGATCCAGCACCGGAAACCGTAATGCCCAATGTACCATTTCCCGCAATTCCGGAAACTGTCAATGTGTAATTGCCTCCTCCATTATCTACCAAACTACCGGCATTCAATGCGTTAGTAGTAACACCCGACAGATTTCTGCTGATATCAGCGAAAGTGAATCCTGTATCCATTACCTCACTGAAAGCAAGGTCAAACGAAACGGAATTACTGTTCGTTCCACTTACGCTTCCGGTTCCGGGAGCATTTCTTGTGATCGTCAGGGTAGGAATCGTATTGTCAACATTCACACTGGTGCCTGCGCCCGATCCCGATACACTTGTGACCTGTGTGGCCGCATTACCTGCATCATCTGTGAAATTCAGCGTGAAGGTTACGTTACCGTCTCTATCGCTTGCGTCCACAATATAACTTGCCGTGTAATTCGGATTTGATCCCCCTATAGTTACTGTCCCGGCTACAGCCACACCACCACTTCGGAAAACAACCGCAGGGTTTCCGGTCAGGTTATCGTCCACAGTGAATGAAAGCGTAACCGTATTACCGGTAACAGCTTGGGTATCATCTGCATTGTTTGACGTAAGCGTCACATTCGATGCTGTAGGTGCTGTGTTGTCTATCGTAATGGTTCCTGAAGATGCTGCACTACCAAGTCCATTTGTGGCTGCATCAGCAACAGAACCGGCGGCCATCGAAATACTTATGTTTCCATTACCACTGGTAATTGGAATAGTAAAGGTGTAATTCTGATTGTCTCCATCTGATGTAAGGGACGCAGCACCAAGGGTAACACCACCCGGATTATTGATAGTCACATCTCCCAATACAAAAGTGCTATTGTCAATGGCAGTACTAAATGCAATATCAAAAGAGATCGAAGCATCATTGGTACCGGTAAATGACCCGCTGCTTACTGCATTTCTAGTAATCGTAGCTGTAGGGGCTGTGTTATCAATGGCGAAGACACTGGATACCACATTAGCGGCCAGCGTGTTGCCGGCAGGGTCAGGAGAGCCCGTTCCTGAAACAGTGATTCCTAGTGTGCCATCACCAGTTATGCCCGATACCGTAAGCGTATAGTTGCCTCCGCCATCATCTACCAAATCCCCACCAACCAATGCATTCGCAGTGACTCCACTCGTGTTCAAAGTAATATCATTGAAAGTAAATCCTGCATCCATCACTTCACTAAAAGCAAGATCAAATGAAACAGAATTGCTATTTGTGCCATTTACCGTTCCAGCTGCAGGTGCATTTCTTGTAATTGTTAACGTTGGGATGGTATTATCTACTGTTACCGAACTTGCATCTGAAACTGCAGTTACAGTTGTTCCTGCATTGCCACCATCATCCGTAAAGTTTAAGGTGAAAGTCACATTCCCGTCTCTATCAATTGCGCTAACATCATAAGTTGCCTCATAGTTAGGGGCTGATGAATTATCAATTGTCACTGCATTGTCTACAGTAGCCCCTCCACTTCTAAAAGTCACTGTGGGATCGGTACTAAAATCATCATCAATCGTAAAGGCTAACGTCACCGTATTTCCGGTAACGGCATGCGTACTATTTGTTGCATTGTTTGATGAAATTGATATTGTATTGGCAATCGGGGTTGCATTATCCGTATAATCAATCGGTGCTAGCGCATCTTGCATTTCGTTGGCCGAAACACCATCCTCTATGATATCATTGAGACCAGCTGCAACATATGCTACTGTGTGTCCTGATATTCCTGTACCGGTAATTGGTGATCCGTCAAAATTTAATGTTAATGAGGTTACACCATCTGCTGAATAATTGCCCAGATCTATGGCATTAGCTCCACCGTTAATTTGAACTCCATCAAACCCATCAGTACCTAACAAAGCGTCACTAATATCTACTGGTTCACTAAACGTTAATACTACCTGATCAATGTTACCGTCCACAGTGTTGACATCATTCCAGGTAGCATCTGTAATCAAAATTGGAGCCCCATCTATGGATGTTAAAGTTGCTGTAGAGGCTGTATTAGCTACTAAATCGTTCACCTGACTTGCATTCAGGGTTACATCAGGCGTTGCACCTGTATCATTACTTCCGCTCTGAGTGATTGTAAGTATAATTTCATCGTCATCAACTCCGGAACCCGCAGCAGGTGTCACAGCACTTATGGTGAAGCCGGCAACTGAAAAATCGTCAAATCCGCCAGCAGAAATTTCATCAATAGTACCTGCATCTACATCTTCCGAGAATAGAATTGTGATTTCGTCAATTTGACCATCTGAGTCAGAATCAGCAGTAGTTGCAGAGATGAATACTGGATCGGCATTGTCAGAGGCCGTTAAGGTGGCTCCCGGAATGGTGTTTGCATCAGTATCATCCAGTTCTCCACCATTCACGGTTACGTCTGGTGTGGCATCCGTATCGAAAGCTCCCATTTCAGCAACCGTTAATATTATTTCATCATCATTTATCCCTGCCCCTGCAACTGGGGTAACTGCCGTAATGGTATAGCCACCGGTGACTAAAAAATCATCAAATCCTCCCGTAGGATCTTCATCAAGAGTCCCTGCTACATCTATTACATCAGAAAACCTTACCAGAATACCATCCAGATATCCATTGCCATCGTCAATAGTACTAGCCGAAAGTAAAATTGGAAGCGCTCCATCCGTAATTGCAAGATTAGAAAAATCAGCGATTGCATTTAGATTGGATGAATTATCGGTGATATCGTCACCCCCATTGGTATATTCCAAATGATAGGCTCCAGTTCCTGAAGTATTTGATGGAGTCCATTCTAACCGAACATATTCATCATCAAATGCATTTACAGCAGCTAAATCTGTAACTTCAGAAGAAAATCCAGTAATCACATCATCCTGAAGTCCTGACACAAAATTATCAGAGGAAACTATCCAATCGCTTAAAGAGAGAGCGAATGTAATGTCTTTCACATTTTCAGAAAATTCCAGTTCAATGGCATCCGTATTTCCATTACCATCTGAGTCGATTGAAAGGGAATTAATTATGATCGGTGATGCCATATCACTTTCGGTAATAGATGCATCTGAGGCAGCTGCGTTGGTGGCAATATCCGCCAACGACCCTGCACTATACGAAGTTGAAAATGTGGACGTTCCTACCAGACTTACCTGGAGAGTGAAATATTGGTCATCTGTTGCGTCAGGGTCCAGAGAATTTGATATGGATGCATCAAGTGTCGGTGCTGCACCGTCAATACTGAAATCTGCAGCAACAATAGAGCCATCTTCAATCGGCTCACTCATCTCAATGACCACTTCATCAATCACTCCATTAACTGTTTCGGAATCAAAGAAATGTGCTGCCACAAAGATTGGATCGGCAACATCCACGGTTGTTATGGATGCATTGGAATTTGCCAGGTTTGCAGATATATCTGCGAGGGTGCCTTGCGTGTATGCTAATGTGGTTGCTTGTGTACCAGGTACAGTCACCTGAAGCGTAAAGTATTGGTCATTGTCAGTAGCATCTAACGGGTTAACTGCAGCTAGACTCAAAACAGCTGCATCTACTGTTCCGGATCCTATGGTAAAATTATTTTCATCAGCGGATGTTTCGTCGATCTCCTCTCCCATTTCTACGGCTACCTCATCAATATCACCATCACCATCGGTATCATAATAATAGGCATTCAAAAATACAGGTGGTGACATATCCGCCGTTACTTCGAATGTACTACTGGTTGGCGCGTCAGTCAAAGCTCCGGCTGTCGTATTAAGCTCTCTGCCTGAAGCAGGTAAATTGTGTACAATTTCACTTACGGTACCAACACCATTAACCCAATCTGAGGCGTTAGCCACACTTGGTGTGGCGTAAACAGGCGATAGAGTTCCTGTTGAAGTAATCTGAACAGCATCAGCAACATTGTCATAGTCAAGATCTCTATTGCCATTCTCATCGATGGCCTCCAATGTTACAGCTGGTGTCATTACCGCTGTTGCGCTCACATCTGATGGTTGTTGTAAAAATGCATATTCTGTTGCTACAACATTTACAGTTACTGATGTTGTAATTGGTGTACTGCTAGTGGTATAAGGGGCTCCTGCCAATGAAACCCTATCCACATTAGCCATGTCAGCCGTGCTTAGCTCAAATATCAAGTCCTTGCCATCAATATCAACAGCTTCTACGCCTAAGTTGGTGTTAAACCAAATTCTTAAAGCATATTCCTTACCTAGATATGTTCCATCGTCCCCGTCATCATTTCCTGGTAAATCCCCCAGCTGACCATTGCCATGAGGAATTGAAGTAAATGCGATATTATCTGAATTGATAACCCCGGCTTGTGATTGGCCATTTTCATCTATAAGTATGGCACCTGCAAGTGCGACAGACCAGTCAACGTCATCTCCAGATCCTCTTCTGAATGTAACACTGGTTACATTTTCCCTTCCATTGCTTCCATTAAGTAAGTGATAGTGAAAAACACTCACAGCTTCTGTTTGGGAATCAATCAAACTCGATATCACTCCGGGATCTGTATTACATTGTGAAGCAGCCAGATGGCCATTATCACTCCCTGAATTTGGTTCATCATAGGTGGTCTGATAATCGAACGTACACTCAACAGGTGCTGTATTATTGGCTATAAAGTCAAGGTCATCATTATTCAAAATACCAGGGTATGAGTTGCCAACTGCATCATCAATAGCGCTTGCTGCAACTTGAATAGCATACTCATTTGTTAATGTCAAGTTAGTGGCCGGATCAATAGTGACCGTATTTGTAGCAAGGCTTAATTCTGTAGCTGAAGTCACATCATATGAAACAGATGAAGCAGGAGTTGTAATGTTGTTTAAGTCAATGTTTCCACTACCAAAAACAACATCCTCAGAAAAGGTTAATGTTAGATTGTTGGCTGGTGGAAAGCTGGCTGAATTATCAGCCGGGAAAGAACTAACAAGTGCAGGACTTGCACCATCAGTAAGCGTTTCAAAATCATCTCCTGATGCAGTAATTGCATTACCGCTTGCATCTTCCCACAGGCCTGTCAAACCGTCTATACCAAGAGATCCTATACTGGTGTTTTCAGTGAGTTGGTCTGCTATACCGGTCACAGAAACGATATTTGTTGCCCCGGCAGGAACAGAGATGGTTGGGGCTGAAATTGCTTCGCTTACCACCTCTCCATCCGGCAATGTCAATGTTCCAAGATCTAAGGTTATTGGTGCTGCGCCATTATCTGTATCAATATTTTCACTGAATGTGATATCAATCCGATCAATAAAGCCATCAAGAGTGGTATCAAAAATTTCAAGATCTGCTACTATTGGTGCTGCGCCATCTGTGAATGTAGCCTGAGCCTGAGCTCCTAGCGTATTGTTGGTGTTCGTACCATCAGTAAGACTGAATGCATTTTGAGTATTAACAGCTATAGTAGCTGAATTCTCTTCTGTATCAACAACTGTTGACTCTGTTCCTAAAACAACTATTACACTGGAAACCGATCCTGTT
>NZ_JAVJTR010000019.1:0-231066 GCF_040220215.1 Ekhidna sp. | reverse complement strand
TATTTCATTGCTGGCCATTCCCATCTCGCTGTTGGTATCCATCATTGTTCTTAAAATGCTGGGATATACCATCAATACGATGAGTTTGGGAGGTATGGCTATAGCCATTGGTGCATTGGTAGACGATGCGATCATTGATGTTGAGAATGTTTTCAAGCGATTGCGTGAGAATATTCGAAAACCAAAAGAGGAGCAACAGCCTGTACTTACGGTGGTGAAGGACGCTTCAGTGGAGATTCGTAGTTCGATCATTATTGCTACGCTCATCATCATTGTATCGTTTGTTCCACTATTCTTTCTGAGTGGGATGGAAGGACGATTGTTGCAGCCACTTGGCATAGCATTTATCACTTCGGTATTGACTTCCCTGATTGTAGCAGTTACGGTTACTCCGGTGTTGTGTTCGTATTTATTGAAAAGTGAAAAGGTACTTACCAGGCAGGCTGAAGGGACAAAAGTGGAACGCTTCCTTCGCGCTCGCTATGTTGGTGTATTAGAACGGACACTGAAGTTTCCAAAAACAGTCATTGGCTTAACAGTGGGTGCATTCATAATCAGTTTGATATTGCTAACGCAACTGGGTCGTAGTTTCCTACCAGAGTTCAATGAAGGATCCTTGGTGATCAGCGCAGTGGGTATACCCGGTATGTCGCTAGAAGAAAGTAACAAGAACGGAAAGCTGATTGAACAATTGCTGTTGGAAATGCCTGAAGTGGATGTGGTAACCAGAAGAACCGGACGAGCTGAGCTGGACGAACATGCTCAGGGCGTGAATGCGGCTGAAATAGATGTGCCTTTTACGCTGGACGGAAAATCAAAGGAGCAATTCTTTGAAGAGGTTCGAACCAAGCTAAGTGTGGTTCCGGGTGTTAATATCACTTTGGGACAACCTATCGCTCACCGAATTGATCACATGCTTTCTGGTACTCGAGCAAACATTGCCATCAAGATTTTTGGCGATGACTTGCAGCGTTTGTTTGAGTTGGGTAAAAGCGTAGAAACCAATATCAATTCCATTGATGGAATTGCCGATGTGGCAGTAGATCAGCAGATCGAAGTGCCACAAATTCGCATTACACCCAAGCGACAAATGCTGTCTGCTTATGGTATGACGGTTGGTGATTTGATGGAGCAAGTGGATGTGGCTTTTGCCGGAGAAAAGGCCGGAGAAATCTATGAAGGGCAGAAGTATTTTGACCTTATCGTCCGTTTCCAAAAGAAGTCAAGGAGCAGTATGGAATCCATACAAGCGGCTTTGGTCACCTTACCAAACGGAGGACAAATCACATTGGATCAATTGGCAGATGTAAAATCTGTAAGTTCTCCGAATACCATTTCCAGAGAGAATGTAAAGCGTAAGATCGTAGTAGCTGCTAATGTGCAGGGACGTGATTTGCGTGGAGTGGTCAATGAGATTCAACAGATCGTAGATACGAATATTGACATGCCTGAGGGCTATCGTGTAGAGTATGGCGGTCAGTTTGAGAGTGAAGCAAAGGCTTCACAATTATTACTAATCACGGCTGTTGTTGCCATTTTGATCATCTTTCTATTGCTCTACTATGAGTTTCAGGATGTGAAACTTTCATTCATTGTCTTGATCAATTTGCCTTTGGCTTTGATTGGTGGGATTTTGATTGTGTACTTCACTTCTGGCATCATCAGCATTGCGGCGACCATTGGCTTTATCAGCTTGTTTGGTATCGCTACCCGAAATGGGATTTTGCTGGTCTCTCGCTATGAGGATTTGAGAAGCGAGGGTTTGAAAGGTTTTGAATTACTTAAAACCGGGGCTTTAGACAGGTTAAATCCAATACTCATGACAGCTTTTACCACTGGACTTGCATTGATACCGCTTGCTTTGAAAGGTGGGGAGCCGGGGAATGAAATACAAAGCCCTATGGCGGTGGTGATTCTTGGCGGATTACTGTCAGCTACCTTGCTGAATTTGATTGTGATACCATGCGTGTATGAGTTGGTAAAAGAGAAATGAATGATGATGGCCAAGTCCTTGTTTTAGGGCTTGGCCATTTTCTATATATCTAAAATTAAGATTTAAGTGACTTAGATTTTGTCTTTATTATGAATTCTTCAGGTTCGATTTCGAGTTTCTCAGCTATTTTAAAGAGTGTAGTAAGTGTAGGTTGTTTATGACCATTCTCAAGCCGTGAAATATGAGTGGCATGTGATTCGATAGCATGTGCTAAGGCTTCTTGAGAGATATTCTTCGATTCTCTCAGTTCTTTCAAAACCTTGCCGAACGCTCTTTTAATTTGCTCATCATTCACATGAGCAAATTGTTTTTATTAGCAGGCTTTCACCATAGCCTAAAGGGCAAGATGTAATTTAGTTTTTATATATTGAGCGCTTTTAAATCGGATTATTTGATGAGCCTAGATCAATTCTTAACTACTCGCCTGGGAGATGAAAAGAGAAAATATAGAACGATAAATGTGGATCAAGACCTTCATTATTTTCTGAAGCAAACTTCCAATCATTATAAAATCCCATTATCAGATCTCATTCACAATATCTTATCTAATTGGAAGGCGGAATTTCAGAATCAAATACGAGAGGATATGATAAAGAACCTCAAAAAGTAGGAACAGAATGTCTAATAAGAATGCTTTGAGGCCGGTTGAGGTGCAGCAGAATGGCAAGAAAATTAAAGGCTATTTCCACAGATTTGTTTACTCCAGCTCCAACTATTGCAGTGTAACCCAGGCACTGATAGAGTTAGAAGATGGGAGGTTGAGATTTTTTGATCCTTATTTTGTTCGATTTGCTGATAGGAAGGTGAAATCAGCAACGTCTGCTCAACAATCGTAGTTTATTCCGATAACCAGATTCTCTATTTTGCAACTCAAAAGTCATTCGATAATCAGTGATATTTTTTGTGTGAAATTTCAATATCAACTTTGGATTTCTATCTGTGAAAGTATTGGCTAAAGAAGTTGCGTGGGTGCGCTTCACAAGAGTCTTAGAGTTATCCGTTTGACATTGAAAGCATTTTTTTCTTAGCCTCTTTCATTGATTTTATGAATTTATGCTTCATTCTAACAGTGATTTGCTTGGTCTTAATTTTTAAATCGGCAATCATGTCAAGGTACATTTCTTCATTGGATGATCCCTCTTTTGTTCTTCTATAATAATACTCTAACAACTTATATAATAAATAGTCTCTAACCGGATTATTCTTTACTTTATTTATCAGCTTCTTAAGATATTTTGGATACTCTTTTCCTTGGATATCGGAATATAGTGAAATAGACAAAAACGCCTCTAAATCACTATTTGTCTCACTATTCCCTTTTAAATCTTCTAAGATCTTTGTTAAGACTATTGGAGATAACTTTGATGTTCCTACATGACGACTCATGCCGAGTTGTGTATGATATGGAATGTTGCTTAATAATTTCTTAATATCAGTTCCAATTGGAATATGATTCGGTAAACTTCTATGGCGAATTATAAAACGAATAAGTTCATCTCTATAAAGGATCATCCATACCATAGAGTATTTGATTAACGTGGAATAAGCATCCAGCTTCAATTCCTTATTTTCCACACCTTCTGAATTGCGAAGGGTATTTGCTAAAAGGATTAATAAAACTTCAAAACTAAGTTCCTCATGCTTTTGATATATTTCTCCTGATTTCTGTGTGCTAGCCAGTTTTTTATCTCTTAGCTTATCTATTGATTCCTCTGACGGCCTATTCTTTTTTATAGCGTTTATATCGATGTTTTCAACTAATGGTTTAAAGTTTTCTTCTTCCTTAGAAGTCACAATAAAATGCTTATCCCAAGATTTATCAAGATCAACGAAAACTTCATCCACTTCAGAAAAAACATTCTTAAACCTGTCAAGAATAAGTTCTAGAGTTTTTTTATCACTTCTTGTTAAACCAGTATAGTAATTGATTTCAGGCAAATATTTGTAATATTCACTCTCTGCTAGTACATGTTCTCTAAACTCCAAATTATGCACCATCCTTTGTCCTAGAAAAAAATGGAAAAAGCATGAGTATGAGAATTTGATACGATTGGTTTTGAATCGATTAAATATTCTTCTTTCTATAAAATAGTCAGCAATTACTTTTGCGTCAAAATCAAACCCTACTTCATCGTCAAGATATACTTCCACAACTTCTAAATATTGGCTGTATGTCAATGAGTAATTTTCTTTTCTTGCAACAAGCATTTCATTAGCTATTTTGGCCAGAAGTTGTAATTTATTTTTAAAGTCAAATGTTTCTCTGTAAACATTGATTGGATGAAGTTTTTCGAGAATTATTTCAATATAAATTTCCAATAAAACAGCCTTGTTTATCGGCTTTCTGTCTGAGTTTTCAGTACTCCACAAAAACAATGAAACTGACATAGCTGTACTAGGTAATGCATAGGAATTGAAATCATTGATTAGCTTATCGAGCTTATTGCTAACCTTAAGTTGATCCACCTCAGGAGCCCATTGGATCATTAAACTTTTGATTTCCTTAACCCTTAAGAACTTAATTGAGTATTCAGCAAATGGAACCTTGCAATTTTCAATATATTCTATAGGTAGAGCATTTGAGTATCCGCCTTCTGCTGTTGCCACTACCTGCACTTTTGGGTTGTCTCGAATGAAACTATGAAATCTTTTGAATTGATCACTATTTAGGTCAAATGTTCTGTAGTCGAGGTTATCAATAAGTAGAATTAGATTGTCTTTGTCTATTAGATCATTGACAGTGGAAGTAGAACAACTAAGGTATTCTCTAATACACGTTTTTATACTCTGGTTACCTATTAGATCAAAATCAATAAATACGGGTACTTTTCCAACATAGTCAAACTTCTCTACATATTCACGAAGTAATCTATATAACAAGACTGTTTTCCCGGATTCAGTACCTCCGAAAAAAAATGTATTCCAAGGTGATGAGATTAATTGATTTAATGTTAGCAATTCCTCTTTATCATCTTCCGAGCTTTTACATGAACTGATTGGGGGCATAATAAATGATTCTTTAATACCTGATGCACCCTTAAGCTCAGCTCTGGTCCCAATAAGGTGATCATCCATTTCCTGAAAATGATTCTCCTTAATATCTTCAACAAGACTTCTGAAAGTTCCGATTTTAGATGCAACATTTTTGCCAGGTCTATCTTGACATAATCTCCCCGTACTTTTTTGACCAGCATCAGTATTGAGTACAAATTCCCTCTTTTCTAGATTGAACCTCCAGTATTCAGCACAAATTCGATCTTCATCTATTTCAATAATTGTAAAGCCATTTGAATAATCTCGATCTTTTGTGTATATGTTATTAAGTCCAGATGGAGCCATGTTTAAAAATATGGTTCCTGTAAATCCTGATGTAATTGAAGTAAATGTTCTATGGGAGTGCCCAAATAACATTAAATCAAATTGGCTACTTAGGTGACTGGAAATTACATCTCTTTCCATGTGCGAAATGCTATCTAGTGGATGATGCATCAAGGCAATTTTGAGATCACAATTTTCAAGTCGTTTAGAATGTTTGGCTAAAACATCCATTCCTACTATAATTCGTCCATGATCAGAATTATCATAACATCTCCATGCTGAGTTTATGCATACAACACCTACTGTCTTTTTTCCTAATTCGACTATAAACGATGAGCTGAACTTACCAATCAAGCTGAGATTAACATTTGAATAAAAATCATTTTCGAATTCTTTATAAGCTTGAATTCTTTTGATGCCATCAAATGCATCTTCTGACTCATTAATAAATTTTCGAATGTTTTTCTGATCTTTTTCAAAATATGATCTCAATCCTAGCTCATCACGTTCCAGGTCTTTTTCACGCTGAATATCGTGATTCCCAGGAACGATGAAAAACCGATCTCTACCAAGGCTTAATGAATCTAATAGTGGTTGGAAAACATTTTTGTTAGCTAATGAAAAAGCCTCTTTTTCATTTTGAAAAGCTGTTCCGCCTCTATCCAATATATCTCCAGTAAATGCAACTAAATCAATATTGTGTCCATTTGGTGAAGCTTTAACTTTATCTATAAGTGCGTCTTTTAGGTAAAGATTCCAATCTTTTAATGTGTCTTGATTTAAGTGGAAATCAGATAGATGTAAGATTCTTAGTTTTTTGGTCATATATATGGTCTTATTATGATCTGAGTTAAAATTAATTAGTTGTTGGATGCTCACATTGTCCAACTATCACCCATTGATATGGTGATAATCCTCAATTAACTTAATAAGCTAAAAAGGCTGAATTTCAAAGAACAGCATCTTTAGAAAAAACTATATCAGAAACAAAGAAGCTTAGTTTCTACATCCGTTTTTATCACAGGTTACTCCCTCCGTTGTACTTACCCAATGATCTGGATGTTCAGTTGTGTCAAAGCCACATCCTGTAGTTCCTCCCTTATATCCTTTATGAACTTCATTTGTAGGTGTATGCTTTACGGCCATATCTATGCAATTTATTGGTGAACAATACATTAAATATAGCGTAACGTTATGAGAAATAAACCTTCTAGTGGTATAAAATTAAGTTAGCAGATTTTACTCAGGCAGATTTTCAACTTATTAAAAGAGTAAATTCCTCATACGATGAAACGCAGAAGATAAGGTAGATTCATTTAATGCTCTTTATAATCTAACCACCTAAAATATTCAAGAGATTAAAAGCGATTCGCTTTGTCAATGAATCATCCACCTTTTCTTTGGTCATCCTTTCATAATCACCCAATTTCTTTGGATGCCTGATTTTGTCTGCAACGCACTTTGATTTTAAATATTCCATATCCCAGGATCCACCACTTGTAGCAAGTCTGGACAAAAGCTCCTTTAAAAATTTAGACTTGTCAATAGTAAGATCCTTAAATATCAATGTTGAAATAAACCTTTCATCTGAGCTATCTATCTCCAATAAATGAATGGCAGGTTGACTAGGGAAGGTGATCAAGACAGCATTTCTTCTAGCGCCATTTATAAAGGCGAAAGATGATTTAATCTCAGGACCAAATTCAATTAACTCGTACTTATAATGTAGCTCCATAATCTTCGCAAGAAGACTAATCGCATTACAAAAAAGCTGCAAACCACCTGGAATGCTGGTAAAGTCAAAAGCTGGTTCGTCCTTGAAGTCAGTAAGAATTGGAACCGAAACATCTCCTTTACTTCCAGGTTCCTGAAAGGAGAGTTTTATGTCCTTTAGTTTGAACTCTTCAGATATAGTTTTCTTACTTCTCGGCTTATCAGATTTTGTTTTGGTTTTAACTCTTTTGACTTTGGGCTTTTTCTTGAATTTTAAGCCTGGCCTTTCTATACTTACTTGAGAAGTTTTCTTGGTGTTTGGTGTTTGTTCTTGATCCTCGAAATCAAATTTTTCCGGGACATCTGTTTCCATTCTACCATGCTTTGGCTTTCCCTCCGAATTCTTAGCAGTTTCGACAATTGATGGATGCGTTATTTCTAATTCATCAAATGGAAAGTCAAAGTCTACATCCATACCTGTGATATTTAAGACCAAGTCAAAATCCGCGTATTCTTTGATTTGAGCTGAACATGAAAGCTTTTTAAAAGGAGGCTTTTTGAATTCGAAATGGTTACTACCATCATCGGTGGTATTTAATATTTCTTTCCAATACTTGTTTAGTTCCTTATTGTATAGCAGAAAGACAAAGTGGTTGATAAAATCATTACTTTTTGCTAGTCCTCCTTGCATTGTAGAACTGAGATCAAGCTTTAAAGTGGTTTGCCCATCAATTTCTGCTTCATCTTCATTGTCGATACACATCTCAAGCATGCTTGGCTCCAATAGGTATCGACAAATACGATTGTCATATGCAAGGAATTGGCGAAATAATTCGAATGTAAAAAAGACAGTCAAACGACCCTCGTACATGATGGAATAAACCATCGTTTCGGTATATATTTCATTTGGTACATCTATGGGATAGACTTTATGACTCAGACTGCCCAAAGGCTCAATAGTACCTTTACTGAAATCTATAAATTTATAATCTTTAATGGGCCTACTTGCTTTATCAATATGAATTCCTTTATCAATCTTGACACCAATAGGAAGTAGAGCTGACTGAGAAATTGGGTACTCATTGTACTTTGTAGTATATGGTTTAATATTTAAGTCTATTTCTAAACTTTGTAAGTACCACCCATCTTTTTTTAGTTGCGCATATGGGATTGAAAATATCTCGATTGACATAGCTTATTTATGCGATTTGACTGATCTCCAGCGGATCATAAATATTACCATTTAATATTTTGAGTACAATATTATGAATGGATTCATTTACATACTCTTTTCTGATATTGGCAGCCCTTAACAATTTCCAATAGGTCATAGGCTCTTTCCTCTCCCTCATTTCTATTGCTACCATTGCAAGTCTGCGTAATCTGAATTGATGAAGGCTCTCTGATTTTGCATGTAGAAATTTTGTGAGCTTTGGAAGTTTGGCTTTGTTCTTTCTAAACATCGAATCCTTGCCCATAAGATTGAGAAGTGTGGTAGTAGATCGTCTTCTTTTAGGATACTCCGTTTTGAGTTGGTCGAATGCAACCCTTACTTCATTCAATAATTGAGAGTCCCTTTCTCCCCAATTAATCCTTTTGATTGGAATTCTAATCTTAGAAGCGTAATTCTGATCTAATAACCAGTTCTTAGTATTCCTATACAATAGTGAATATAGAGCTGGATTG
Source organism: Ekhidna sp. (assembly GCF_040220215.1). Classification (GTDB taxonomy): domain Bacteria; phylum Bacteroidota; class Bacteroidia; order Cytophagales; family Cyclobacteriaceae; genus Ekhidna. Next base: position 222,356 of record NZ_JAVJTR010000019.1, on the reverse strand, counting down.
ACTCTTCTTAAATCAGTTACGGAATGAAATGGAAATTTCTTCATCAATTGAGCCCATTCTTTCTTTTTGTTGATAATGGTGGAAGGTGAGTTTTGCTTTGTAACCCTATTTAGTTTTTGCTTTATAGTTTTAGAATCTGCCTGTAGACTTGCGGCAATTGACCTTATGCTTTTGCCGGATTTGATTAGTTTCATGAGCTCTCTTTCCCACAATGGCCCAAAATCCTCTACTCGAATAAACCAGCTATTTTTAGCTTTGATGAAGCTCTTTGTATAGGAATATCCACAATCACATTTAATGTAAATGATTTCCCGTTTTGATTTTGGATCTATCCGTACTTTAAAACTGGTGTTCTTATCCGTTTTATATTCTTTGCAAATTGGATTTCTGCAATCATATCGTTTAGTTCTTTCAAAGAAATGTTTGGCACTTCTTTTCAATTTTAACCCATTAATAAAGTCCTGTATCAGGATGTGTCTCACAGGATCAAATCCCTTCCGGTGTTTTCTTAAGATGGCTTTTAGCCAACAATTTTCATTCTCAACATCAACCGAACTTTCATAATGCGATAGCGTTTCATCGTCATAGAATTTCTGAAAACACTCATAGATATTAGCTATCTGAAGAGAGCTACCTCCTTTTCTAAACCCAAGTTGCTTTATCAATTGATTATAATAGTATGGATTTCCATCATAATAATAGTCCTTTTTTTTACTCAAGGTGCTCACGATTTTATTTCCAACATCCAGAATGGATCTATTACTATTTGATCTGGAGAAGCTCCAGTCTTCTGATATGAATTGGGGCTTGACAAAAAAGTGTTTATTTATTGATTCTGCATTGGGCTCAACCTCTTTGAGAAAAATATTATGAGTAGTGCAAATCTTTAATGATGGTATTTGATGAGCTCTTCTAAAGTATGTCTCGGAAAAAACCCTATAGTCTTCATTGAGGCATTCAGGACAGTATCTGGGCATTCTAACAGAGGGAAATTGTCCAGCATTTATTCCGCATCTTGTATGAATGTCTCCAGATGAATTCAGCATTGAAGAAATTACCTTTCCTTTTTTCTCATCTGACATAAACTTGCTGTAGTACGGAAACAAGGTATGATTATGGATCAAATCCATAGAGCCTAATTTATGTTGGGATGTCTTTTTGGCCAGGCTTGCAAGACCACTTGGTAGATCAATGGTTGAACTTACAGTTGATTTGCCAAAAAGATGTGGTAGAAGTTGCTTTGGACCTTTACTTCCAAAGTAGCTGATATGTCTGGCAACAATGCTATATAAGATTTCATCAGGATATGGATTGGTCCAGTAATTCAACATTCAGTTAAATCATATAATCTTGAAGTTTAGCAATAACATTTAAATCGACCAAATCTTGATGAAGAGCGGATGGATCATCCGTGTTACACTTTCTTAAATCTCCTTCTATATAGTTGGGTTGAAGCTTTATTTGCTTGGTTGACTTGGAATTACTTTTCTCGTTCTCTTGACGGAACGCTTTTATGATTTTAAAAGCAATTTCAGTATCTGTATCCGTTGGATTTTTATTGATAAAATCTTCTATAAGCGGGAAGTAGAAGTTTTCTGGGATTTTAAAATCCAGAAGCTCATTTTGAATATTTATTAAGCGATAATTCTCCTTTCTATCTGTTTTCTCATCTGGAAGGAATAGGTCCATTGCTCTAGATTGATTCAGGTTACCCTCACGTATACTCTTAAATATATCTTCATCAATCCACAATGTATTATTCACCGCTTTGTTGACTATATCAATAGTGATAGACTTTGCTTGAATTTTAAAAGCTAATTTCTGAGAGGCAATAAAGATTTTTATAGCTCTATCTATTACTCCTAAAGCATGACTATAAAATAAAGATGCCCAATCCACATTTGGATCAGCCTGCTCTTCAGTGTATTGGTACTTAAAGAGTTGTTTAATTATTGTATTCCATTCATGATCATTTGGGAGGCGATCCCATCTTAATGCAGCTCCAGCGGTGAATCTTCTTCTTAGTCTTTGTTTTTCTGAAAATAAGTCGACCGTTTCCGGGGTTCCCACAACGATAATTGGAATATGAAGAGTGTTATCTAAGTTCAAAAAGAAATTGAGCATAGCTTCATGACCGCCGCTTTTAGCTTTGCTAAGGTGCTGAATCTCATCAACAATTAGAACACCGACGCAATGAGCAGCCACAAGTTTGGACATAGCTACCACTCTATCACTGGCATTATCTCTATTCCTACAATATTCTGTTTCGTATTTTTTACGGCCTAGAATCCTATCTAGCTCAATGAAGAAATACCTGCATAAATCTTTAATTGATCCATCTTTAGGGCATTCAATTTTAACAATCGGGATTTGAATAAATGATTCACCATCAATATCGGTATGTTGTAATGCCGGAGGGAATAAAGCTGAAACGATATTGATAGATGTTGTTTTGCCAATTCCAGATATTCCCACGATCATCGAGCTATTGGAAAAAGTTGGTTCAAAGTTGTCTGTTAACTGGCTCGCAAAATCTCTATAATCTCTTTGAATGTTGGATTTAATTGAGTTTTTGAGAGGATTTCTTAATGCATAGCTATTGTTGATAGAGGAGTGGATTAGTTCATAGACGTTAAAAAGCCTTCTGTTAGGAATTAAGAAGTTCGCTCGTATACTATCAAGAAACTGTGCCCTTATAGAGCGTTCCATTTTTAGCACTTCGTCCCTACTTAATGGGCCTCTTTTAACAAGTATTTCGTAAAATTCTTTGGCGGTTAATTGGTCGAAAAGGGATTCTATGAGCGGGTTGCCAAGATGAGATGGATTGGCAGGTTTTCGTAAATCAGCTGGGTAAATTTTATTCTCCATCTAAAAGTCTGTTGATAAAATCAAGATCATTGGGTTCCTCAAGATTTGTATGGTTCATAGAAACAATTTTGCCTTGTTTCTTTTTACCGGAATCACTCTTGTGATTTTTTCTGTTCTTTCTTTCAATTTTCTTATCGTTCTCTCTGTTTTTCCTTACTGATTTAGAACCAGTCTTACTATTTGGTTTTTGGTCTTTTCTTTTAGCCAATATGTTTGAGGCGAACTGTAAAGTGTCAATATCTGCGTAGATTCCTTCTTCATTATTTGTATTCAGAGACTTTGATTGAGCGTTTCTTAGATGCTTAATATCCCACAATGTCTTGTCTTTATAAATAGGACTTCTGTTAGTATTCAGTTCACATCTAATGATCTCACCTTCATAAAAAACATTTAGATAGTTTAGGTTATAGGGGTCGTAAGACACTTCAACTCTAGTAATTTTTCGCTGCGTTTTTAATTGAAGATCTCTGAGTTTATGATGAAGCGGAACTAAGTACCAACCTTTGAGAAACTCAATTCCTTTCTTAGTTAACTTCCCTGTGCCCCTTGGAAGCATTCTTTCACGAAGATTTTCAATTTTGTTTGACCTAAGCTTCCCTGACTTATGCATTAGTCCCCATTTGAATACTTCTACCGGAGTTGGAGTATACAAATCATCGAGTGGCATTTCCTTGTCTATTGGATAGTTTGAAAGCTTCGCGTGCTTATTATATTTGATGGCTATCTTAATTATTATTGCCAGGTATTCTCTCATTGTGAAACGAGCAGTTTTTCTTGCCTTTCTTGCGCCACGCCTACCATCATCAATATCTTTCAGCCCAGTATTCTCATCTAGTCCCTTCAAATCCTTATGAAGCAATTGAAAGTGATTTTCAATCATCCCTTTTAACTCCGGGCGGTAGGATTCTTTATTTTCAATATGGATTCCAAGATCTTCTATAAGGCTTTCAGAATTTTTTCCAATTAACTCTATACCACGATCGGCAACAATGCTGTATGGGATATACTCACATGGCCAATCATCCTCGGTGAATTCAAATTCATCAATTTGGTAAAGCAGAGATCTTTTAAAGAAGTCTCCTTTGTTCGTAAAGCTGTTGTACAGAGCTTCAGAAGCCTGCGTGTATGATGGATTTTCAAGAGTTACTAATAGACCTACAATCATAGCGCTGTAAACGTCGCTTATAATGTAAAGTGTAGGGCATCCAATTGGAGTTTTTCTGTCTATTTCAGATACTAGTTCCATATCTGAAGGAGTCGAGTCGATTTGGGAAAATCCGGGTCCATTAACAGAATTTGCCGAAGATCCTTCTGTAATTCTTAAATCCTTATCAAAGATTATATCTCCTTTCTTCGATCTTAGTTTTCGTTCAGTGGGTATTTCTTTTTCTCCCCAGTAAACAAATTGCCTTAAGGAAGGCACTTTTGCGAATTCCTTTGATTTCCATTCAGACTTGAAACTTGTTCTTATAAAATTGGAATAAGCTACTCTCTTCGATGCTTGTTTAACACGCAAATACCATCTTTTATAACCTTTCCTTATTTTATATTTTAACTGCTCATCTAGAATGATTGTTGATTGTCTGTCTGTTCTTTGACGCCCATTTATTGTCAGGGTCAAATTTTTCTCTTTTCCTTTACCTCCTGAGTTATAATACTTTGGCACTATTCCTAGTTTGGACTTACCATTATGCCAATATCTAAACAATAGTCTTTGAACAGTTTGTCTGGATACACTGTGAAGCTCTGCTAATTCATTACATTTTGCGTTGAAATATTTTTTGTCAAAGATTAGAGGCTCATCTCTTACAACAGACTTTATTATATCCCAGGACCTTTCATATTTATTTATTGATTTTTCATCCAATAAATCAAGATTTGCAAATTGATCCTGAATATTTAATTCTTTAATTGAATTATCTTCTAACCTCTTATCAAAATCAGCAAGAGTTATTTCTTCTGGAAAGGTTTTTTGAGCGTCATCCAGATTGACCCATACCAATAGATCAATGTCTCTATCAACATATAGAATTCTATAAACAGCTTTTTTATGCTGCCAAATCTGATTTATCAATATGTTTGACATTGCTTAATATTTTGATTGAGTTCAATTTCGATTGATTAGAGAATAAGCTTTCGTTTAAATCAGCCTGTATGATTTTTCTGCCAATTAGGACTTTCAATATTCTAAGGCTTAATCCCGGTTCAAAATTCATATCACTATCTGTTTTAAGACAATAATCTACAATCCCTAATTCTATATGATCTTCATAGGTAGTCATTAGGTTGGTATAGAAATTTTGTATGTCAGAAAGTTCAAATTCTTTGTTGTTAAAGGAGCTTACCGAATAATAGATATCTCTATAATTCATCAAGAGAAACTTGTTGTTAGCAATATCTTTATCGGTCATCAGCTCCCAATTAATTCCTAATTTTCCCCAGTACGCTCTTTCAATTTGAAACAGTTCAAGTTGCCTCTTGTTAATGTTGGATATCGGCTTAACAGTAATGACTTTCTTCTCTCCGTTTTTAAATTCAATGAAGAAGTCACTTGTTAGAATATGATTATCAGTATGATTGGGATATTTTATTCCTAGCTCAGTTGAAATTTTTTTCGCTAATTCGAGATCTAGGAGTGGGAACTGTTCTCTTATGTCAGAAACATTAGGATTTAAATCCAATACCATGAAGACCATAAATTCTGAGGCTGATAATAAGTGATGAACTCTTTTGGACTTCAGCCCTTTTACTCTATGACCATTTCCTCTACTCTTTTGTCCAGGGATTGATTGATTGGTTTCACCAACCTTGTACCATGGTTTGTAGTTTTTGCCGACACCTTTCCCTCTCTTTTGTTTGATTTTGGAATCATAGGAGATAAAGTTGGCCAATTGTATATTCTAGTAGGTAAAGCCTCAATTTAAAGCCTAATCCACATATGTTCAAATTTCATAAGGATAACAGATGCTAGAAAAAGATCAATACTGAGTGTGAAAAAAATAATGAAGAGCCAAAAAAGGTCAATTATGTGAGTTAATTGACCTTTTTTGGATTGCTGATGAATTGTTCAAACTTTTTTGTTTTTGTTCAAACTTTTTTGGTCACGTTCAAACTTTTTTGATTGATGCCATGTGCTCATTTCATGGCAGAATATTATTCCACAGTCACGGATTTTGCCAAATTTCTTGGCTGATCAACGTTGGCACCTCGCATTACGGCGATATGATAGCTCATTAGTTGTAATGGAATAACAGAAACCAAAGGCATCAATGATTCGTGTGTAGCCGGGACTTCAATGGTGAAGTCAGCCATTTCAGGAATCAAAGCATCGCCTTCGGTTACAATAGCGATAACAACCCCTTTCCTGGCCTTTACTTCCTGAATGTTAGAAACGATTTTATCATAGCTGCTATCGCGCGTTGCGATGACCACCACAGGCATGTTTTCGTCAATTAGGGCAATTGGTCCATGTTTCATCTCAGCCGCTGGATAACCCTCCGCATGTATATAGGAGATTTCCTTCAGCTTAAGTGCGCCTTCGAGTGCCACCGGAAAATTGTATCCTCTTCCCAGGTAAAGGAAGTTATGGGCATCTTTAAACATATCGGATATATGTTCAATCTTGTCATTTGAAAGCAGTGCCTTCTCTACTTTGCTTGGTATCAGGCTTAGCTCTCGAATTAGCTCCTGATATTTACTTTCTGTGATGGTGCCTTTATTGTGGGCTGCTCTTAATGCTATCATATAAAGCACAGTAAGCTGGGCTGTAAATGCTTTTGTGGAAGCAACACCTATTTCTGGTCCTGCATGTAGATAAGCTCCTTCATGTGAAGCTCTGGATATTGAAGAACCTACGGTGTTAACAACTCCAAGTACAATTGCTCCCTTACTTTTTGCCAGCTCAATTGCAGCGAGCGTATCGGCTGTTTCTCCAGATTGCGAAATGGCAATGACAATATCACCTTCTTTGATAACTGGGTTTCTATATCTGAATTCCGATGCATATTCTACCTCTACAGGAATTCTGCATAAATCTTCAAATACGTATTCAGCTACCAATCCGGCATGCCAGGAAGTACCACAGGCAATAATTACAATTCGGTCGGCTTTTTCCAGAGCCTTGGCATAGTTATGAATTCCGCCGAGTGTCAATTCTCCTTTTTCAGCATTCAGCCTGCCCCTCATGCAATCAGCAATGGAGGTTGGTTGGCCGAAAATTTCCTTGTGCATGAAATGCTCATGGCCGCCTTTCTCAATTGCCTCTAGCTCTAATTCAAGTGTTTGGATATATGGTGTTTGAGGTACATCTTTTGCATCTTTGATGGAGTATTTTCCATCCTCCAAAACAACAATCTCTTCGTCTTTTATATAAATCACCTCATTGGTATGCTCAATAATCGGAGTTGCATCAGAGGCTAAGAAAAATTCATCTTTCCCTAACCCCAGAACCAATGGACTTCCTTTACGTGCTGCTACTAATTTATTAGGTGATTCTTGTGAGATAATCGCAATTGCATAAGCACCAACAACTTTTGATAATGCTATCCTCAAAGCATCTTCCAAGGATAAGTTCTCGCTTTGTTTAATATCTTCAATGAAGTTGACAAAGACTTCTGTGTCGGTTTCACTTTTAAATGTATAACCCTTTTGGGCTAAGTCTTTTTTGAGGGTGCCATAGTTTTCAATAATTCCATTATGAATAATGGCAAGATCACCACTGTTTGAAACGTGTGGATGTGCATTTACATCATTTGGCTCACCATGAGTAGCCCAACGGGTGTGGCCGATCCCGATTTTACTTGAATGCTCTTTTAAAGATGTAATTTTCTCTAAATCCTGAACCTTGCCTTGTTTCTTAAAAATTTCAATGTTCCCATTTTCAATCAGTGCAATGCCGGCACTATCATAGCCTCTATATTCAAGTCTTTTAAGTCCGTTAACAAGAATTGGGTAGGCTTTATTCTTGCCCAAATATCCGACTATTCCACACATCGCTACAAAAAAATTATAATTATTGATCTACTTCAGTGTAATATATCCCTAACTTAATTCCATTTTCTTTAAAAATAGTTCGTTGAAGGGTTACATCGCCAATGCTAATTAAGACAAGTTCATTTATAGGTTTAACAACCCCTGTTGTTGGAACAAGGTAAGATAGGCTGTCTTGAGATTGACGATGTAGTTGTTGGTAAAAGAGTGTTGATGAGATAGATATTTCCTCTTTGCTGTAATTTAAAACACCTCTTGCAGGATCGGATTGAAAAGTAAAATAGGCATTATCAGACATTACTAAATTATCAAAAGAGTTGCGAACTGTGGCAGCTCCAAAAATACTTTTGTCTTTTTTGCGAAAAAAGTTCATGAAGCTAACCAATGTATCTCTGTTGTTTTCCGCTTCGAATTCAAATGAAACAAATGTATTATTGATAAGAATTCGTCTATTATCGCGAAAAAAGTCTTCTAATTGATGAAGGGAGAAGGCTGTTGAAATACCACTAAGAGGGTCTATTAATGTTTGATTATTAGGTAAATCAAAATCTTCATTTTCCTCTATTCCTGCAAAACTGGAGCCTGATCGATTTCTATCTAAATAGGTGTAATTCTTTCCACTTATTCTGAAATAGGTTAAATAAGTAGTGTCCTTTGAGCTTGGGTTCGAAGGGGATGTATAAACAATCAACCGTGAGGTATCACTGGCAAGATTAAACGAGGCAATACTTTCCGATGAAGTTCCGGGAACTAACCCTATAGATTTAAATACTGCTGATGTAATAGATTGATCCGTATCTTTTGATACTTCGCTTATTTTTTGAAAGAGGTTTAATTTGAATGCATCACTAAGTTTTAATCTATATAACGTATCATGTGCAACATTTATGGATTTTGAATAGGCTCCAATTTGAACACCCACAGTTTGTTTCAAATTAGACAGATATACAGCCTCATTTTGCAAGGAATCTTGAAGTTCATGCACCGCAAATTCCTGAAAGGAATTACCTCTTTGAGGAATAATTGCGCCTGTCTCCAAAATCAAAACAACCGAATCAATTTGTAATGTATCCGGAGGATTTGGACTGCTGTCCGAGGATTTTGCACTTGGGAGGGGGCCTTTTTCATAAGTGAAATTAAAATACCCCTCTGCAGAAACACTACCTGTTAAGAGGTCGCTATAGTTTCCAACTAGAATTCTATTTTCCCCATCTGTTCTCAAACTGTCCAGGTATATGTTAGTTGCAGGAAGCGTAAACTCAACATACTTAACATTTGCATCTATTTCAAGTGGATACTTAATACCAAAATCCCCCTGAGTTTCACAGCCGAAAAAAACCGGGATCAACATGATTAATCCCGGCTTTAATATATTTTTAAAAGAAAGTGTCCTAGCCAATAAGTTCATTATATAAATTGTAGTAAGACTCTTCAAAATTTTCATTCTTTTCAATCGTATCCGTTTTCTTATCTCCTAAATCTGCAATCAGCTTCTCAAAGCTTTCGGTGTTCTCCTCATTTGCATTGATAACTGCATCCGCATATTGCATGCCAAGCTTCACAAACCCGTCATAATCTGCCGTTTTTAATGGATCCAGCATTTGATCGTCAATATCGATCATTTTTACTTTCTCCAACAAATCATCTCCAAATTTATGGGTGAAACGATTGTTATAAATTGTGAAAACAGTCTTGGAATCCTTGTAAATAGGATCATTCTTGTAAGTTGTCTTCGTGTAAAGAGGGATTAAGCTTGTCATCCAGTCATTACAGTGAATGATGTCTGGTGACCATCCTAATTTCTTAACCGTTTCTAAAACACCTTTACAAAAGAAAATCGCCCTTTCGTCATTGTCTTCGAAAAAGTTATCCTCTTTGTCAAAGAAGACAGATTTTCTGTAGAAGTAATCTTCATTATCGATGAAGTATACCTGAAGTTTGGCATTCGGAATGGAAGCAACTTTGATTACCAAAGGCTTTTCTTCATCACCTACCGCAATGTTGATACCTGAAAGTCTCACGACTTCATGTAAACGATTTTTTCTTTCGTTGATAAGTCCAAATCGTGGAACTAAAATCCTGATCTCCATTCCCCTTTCCTGCATCGCTTGAGGCAGCCTTCTTACAAACTCCGCTACTTCTGTGGTTTTGAGAAATGGATTGATCTCACTGGCCACATAGAGGATTCTAATGTTTTCCATAAGTGCTTTTGATTAATTTCTTGATGGGACTTTAAAAATGACCACAAATTTACCATTTTTTTGATTTATTATCAACGCTTTCAATAAGTTAGCCACCAAAATCAACATAATATATGCGCCATATAAGCTCCCTGGGCGAGCTAAAAGACACTATTTCAGGACTTAAAAAAAATGGAAAAACTATTGGGTTTGTGCCAACAATGGGCGCCTTGCATGAAGGACACCTGTCCTTAATCAGGAAATCAAAAGCTCAAAATGATTTTTCGGTAGTCAGCATTTTTGTTAATCCACTTCAGTTCAACAATACTAACGACCTGGACGCTTATCCAAGAGTATTAAATGAGGACTTGATGTTGCTTAAAAAGCATAATGTTGATTTGGTATTCACACCAAGTGAAAAAGACCTGTATCCATCAAATCCGATTGTTTCGATTGATTTTGGACCGCTCTCCACCAAACTAGAAGGTAAATTCAGAAAAGGGCATTTCGAAGGTGTAGGAGTGGTTGTGAGCAAATTTTTTCACCTGGTCGATCCTAACAGAGCCTATTTCGGCCTGAAAGACCTGCAACAATTTATTTTGATAAGAAAGATGTGCGAAGATTTAAGCTTTAATTGCGAGGTTGTTGGGGTAGAAACGATCAGGGAAGAATCGGGTTTGGCATTATCCTCACGAAACAGGAGACTCTCAAAAGAAGGTTTAAACACTGCTGCTATTATTCACAGAGGACTTTTGGCTATAAAAGAAGGCGTGGAGAAAAGAGAGCCCTTGAGCAAATCAATGAAAAAAGCCAGAGCCCTATATCAAGGAAAAAATGACTTTGAACTTGAGTATTTAGAAGCAATAGATCCAACAACGCTGGATTCGGTCGAAGAATATTTTTCATTGACCGAACTTGCCATCTGTGTTGCTGGTTATGTAGAGGGCGTAAGACTGATTGATAATTTATATTTGCGCCTCAAAGAGTAGGGCATGTTCATAGAGGTATTAAAATCAAAGATACACAGGGTAAAGATCACAGAAGCTGAGCTTCATTATGTTGGTTCCATTACAATCGATGAAGATTTGATGGATGCAGCCAATCTAATGGAGAATGAGAAGGTTCAAATTGTTAATATTAATAATGGCGAACGACTAGAGACTTATGTGATAAAAGGAGTTAGAGGATCGGGTCAGATTTGCTTGAATGGACCTGCAGCCCGCAAGGCTCAAGTAGGAGATGTGATTATCATCATATCATACTGTTCGATAGACCAGTCTGAGGTCAAGTCGCATAACCCTGTGGTCATTTTTCCTGACGAGAAGAACAGGCTAGGCTCTTAACCTCCATGCAAAAAAATATAATTGCAGGTTTAAAAATAAGCATAAGTGTAGGCCTTGCCGGTGTACTTCTGTATTTCGTTTTTAGGAATGTAGAGTGGAAAGAGTTTTGGGAGCGGGCAAAAACAGTTGATTACAGTTGGGTAATTGCATCAATCATCCTATCGATAGTCGCTTATGTAGCAAGGGCATACAGGTGGAATATTTTACTCAAACCTCTTGGGTATGACCTTAAAACATCCAGGACTACTCTGGCCGTCCTGATTGGCTACCTGGCCAACCTGGCACTTCCTAGACTAGGAGAGATTACAAGATGTGGCGTACTGAAAAGAAATGATAACGTAGCAATACCGAGTGCCCTGGGGAGTGTGGTCACGGAGAGAATCATTGATGTTTTGACGCTTTTTTTGTTAATTCTACTAAGCCTAATTATTGAATCGGATCGGCTATTCACTTTTTTGGAAACAGCTTACCAAGATTTGAACATCCCTACGTATGTTGTGATTGCTATTATAGCTGTTTCAATTTTGGGAGTGGTTGGACTTGTCCTTTTTTTGAGACGTCAAAACCGTTTGACGGGGAAATTTGCCGGTTTGATCAAAAGCTTTGTTGCAGGATTTTTATCACTAAAAGACATTAAGCAACCAGTAGGTTTTGTTATTTCTACTGTGATTCTTTGGAGTGTTTATTATTTGATGTCATACATCATTGTATTTTCCCTCCCGGAAACTTCTCACCTTGGACTTGGTGCTGGATTCATGTTGCTAATCACCGGAGGTATCGCTTTGTCCATCCCCGTTCAAAGCGGTTTTGGGACCTACCATGGAATGATAGCAGGTATGTTATTACTTTACTCAATAGACGAAACAACAGGAATATTTCTAGCTACTTTACTTCATACGTCTCAATTGATAGCAATAGCTTTGTTTGGCAGTGTTGCCTTGATCATTTCTTTTATTATAAGACGCAAATCGGCCATAAAAACGACAAAATGACAGGTTTATAATCTGGCTTGAAAATCGCTACAACTTCTATAGATTTTTTATCGTATTGCAGATAAAATAGCGTTTATTCGCTTTTAAAACAGAATCACTTTAGATTAAAAATAAATAAGTACAAGTATGTTAATTGTAATAATAGTTGTGTTCATGATTGCCAGCTGGGCAGTTAGCAGGCGATTGAAAAATAAATTCAAAAAATATTCACAGGTTCAACTGGGCTCTGGATTATCCGGAAGGGAAATAGCCGAGTTGATGCTTCGGGATAATGGAATACATGATGTGACGGTCACATCAGTACAAGGTAAACTGACAGATCATTATAATCCTGCCAACAAAACAGTAAACCTTAGCCCTGACGTTTACAATGGCAGGTCTGCGGCTGCAGCTGCAGTTGCAGCTCACGAATGTGGTCACGCGGTTCAGCATGCGAAAGCCTATCAGTGGTTAGAATTCAGGTCGGCCATGGTGCCGGTGCAGAACGTGAGCGCCAGAGTGATTAACATCGTTTTTATTGCGATGTTTTTTGGAGCTTTTGCTTTGCCGGGAATCATCAACCCACAACTGGCATTGTTAGTGATCATCGGGTGTTACAGTGTGTTTACATTGTTTGCTTTCGTGACATTACCAGTGGAATACGATGCGAGTAATCGGGCGCTGGCCTGGATTCAGGATCGTAATATTGTAGATGATCGGGAGCATAAAATGGCAAAAGATGCTTTAAATGCTGCAGCCTCTACTTATCTGGTAGCCGCTCTGGGTGCCTTGGCTACATTGCTTTATTATGTGATGATATTTTTAGGAAGCAGGGATTAGGATTTCGAAAGGAAAATAATGAAAGCCGATCCAAAACTGGATCGGCTTTTTTAGTTGTCCGACCTTTCCTTTTTTGAGTTAGACAAATCGTTGAGACAGGATATTTTTAGTCGCCAGACGAATAAAATATCCGCTATTGAATTGAATATTAGGAAGTGATTTCATTTTATCAATCCCATTGCTTTATTAAGTGATGATCTTTCCAGGAAGTAGGGATTAAGATTTATTTAGGAATAAAAAAGGGACTCCAATTTTTGGAGTCCCTTTTAGTTAAAAAATGAAAAACTTTATTCAGGAACGATTTTGACCTCAATAGTTATAGCTCTATCACTTCCGGATGTTCCGCTAGTTTCAGTCACTTTAATTAAACCTTTCTTACTTCCTCTACTTTCAGCAAGCTCAAAGCCAAAAACAGCACCTGCAGCAAGCTGAGTAACTCGACTTTCACCACTTGTAGCCGCATCTCCTGCATATGCACTTTCTAGGTCTGCAACAGTCTGAATTGCATCAAAGTCAGGGGCAGTTAAGAAAGTTTTAAATCTTGTTGGATTTTGTGGATCAAAATTATCCAAATCACCACCTGTTTGCTGTCCAATTGTTACATCAGCCTCTGGATTATCTAATGCGGCAATCGTGTACATTGGGGTCTCAGCATAATAGAAAAGAAGATCAATCTTTTCATCGTTCATCTGTGCATCATCAGAATTATATACCACATCTTCTACAGCATCATAAAAACTTCCTAAGGTGCTATTTAAGAAACCGCCAATCAGCACTTGTTCGAAATGATTAACATCCGGTGATGGTGCGGCAATAATGGTATAAGTGAAAGTAACCACTGTTGATGTCTGACCTAAATCATCAACCGCTTCGATTTCGAAAGAAGCTGTAGCTCCAATATCGCCTTCGGTAGGTGCAGAAATATTTAGTGTCAAGCTTCCGGACGTATCACCCGCTTCAGCACCTAATTCGGATCTATTGTATGAGTCACCATTAACATCCAGTCCATTCACACCACCAGGAGCATTCACTGTAATATTTAATACAACAGAAGACCCTACCGATACATCGCCACCATTGGCTAATGCTTCTCCATCCACGGTAGCAGAAACGCTTACACTTGGTAAAGCAGCTGTTGGCTCATCATCCTTACCACAACTTGTGATGATGACTGTAGCAAGTAGACATGCGATAGTAAATAATTTCATTTTCATTTTTTTCATAGATTTATAATTTTTAAGAGTGAACATTCAAAGTTAACGACTTATACGACACACTTGCATGTCGTTTCGTTGAATGACCAACAAAACTCGTGCTACAATGTTTAAAGACAATGGCTTGCAAGTGAATTGAATATATTTGCGGCCAAATCTTTAAATCTTAATCCAAAACATAGATGAATTTCAATTTTACAGAGGAGCAACTGGCTGTAAGAGATGCAGCAAGGGATTTTGCGCAAAAAGAGCTTTTACCCGGTGTAATTGAGCGAGATGAGAAACAACAATTTCCTGTTGAGCAGATCAAACAACTAGGTGAACTTGGTTTTATGGGTATGATGGTTGACCCTAAATATGGCGGGAGTGGAATGGATACGGTTTCCTACGTGCTGGCCATGGAGGAGATTTCAAAAATAGATGCCTCTACCTCGGTGTGTATGTCTGTAAATAACTCTTTGGTTTGTTGGGGATTGGAAAAATATGGCACTGAAGAACAAAAAGAAAAATATTTAAAGCCCCTAGCAAGCGGGCAAAAGATTGGAGCATTCTGCCTTTCTGAACCTGAGGCCGGATCAGATGCTACTTCTCAAAGAACTACAGCAGAGGACAAGGGGGACCACTATTTATTGAATGGCACGAAGAACTGGATTACCAACGGGAATTCGGCCTCCATTTATATCGTGATGGCGCAGACAGATGTAGAGAAAAAGCACAAGGGAATCAATGCGGTTATTGTTGAGAAGGACATGGAAGGGTTTGTGGTTGGTAAAAAGGAAGACAAGCTCGGGATCAGGGGTAGTGATACACACTCACTCATGTTCCAGGATGTGAAAGTGCCAAAAGAAAACAGAATTGGTGATGATGGATTTGGATTCACTTTCGCCATGAATGTGTTGAATGGAGGAAGAATTGGCATTGCTTCTCAGGCGCTAGGTATTGCATCGGGTGCATTTGAATTAGCTTTAAAATACTCTCAGGAGAGAAAGGCGTTTGGCGTTGAAATCTCTAAACACCAGGCTATCCAGTTCAAACTGGCTGATATGGCTACTCAGATTGAAGCAGCCCGACTTTTATGTTTGCAGGCAGCTCAGAAAAAAGATGCCGGAGAGGACTTCTCCAAAGAAGGTGCAATGGCAAAGCTTTTTGCTTCTGAAGTGGCGATGACACAAACTGTGGAGGCTATTCAGATTCATGGGGGGTACGGCTATGTAAAGGAATATCATGTGGAGCGATTGATGCGTGATGCAAAAATCACCCAAATCTACGAAGGTACTTCCGAGATACAGCGAATCGTTATTTCCCGTAGTTTATTGAAATAGTTCAATAGCTCAATTTTCAATCACCCTCCGTTTATTAGGTTTTAAGGGCGAATATTATTAGATTCGTCCTATTATTTTATGATTTATTGATAGATTAACCAGCTTTATTCATAAATGGAGGACTATAACAAAATTATAGAGTCGCTAGAAATTCGATTCGTCAAGGCTAGAAATATTAATATTTTGAAGCCAGTAACAATCGATAATAACTACGAGGTAGAGAACTACCTGATGCTGGTGACGGGTGGTGAAATTAAGTTCGGGAAGGAAAAAGAAGCCGCCGCTGAGGGAGATGTCATTTTTGTTCCGGGAGGCAGGCCAATTTCCATGAGCTATGGAACCGGAACCCCTACAGTGCTTTCAAAAGACGATTTTTTAACAAATAAGGATCAATTTCTGAAATCTTACAATGAGCATTCGGTAAGCGACGAGCACTACAGCTACGTTGCGTTTGATGCTAAGGCCTTTGATTCTGTAAACTTTTTTTCTTCACTGGATATACCTCCTTTTAAGATTGAAGAAAATTATAAGCTAGCGGGACTGATACAGCAAATCAATGATGAAGTAAAGGCTGCCATGCCGGGTAGAGATCGGATTGTGAAAGTTCTCACAGAGAATATGACCATCGAGTTGATCCGGTATATTTTGAACAACAGCTTATTTGTTGAGAAGCTTGCGACCAATAGCACCTATTTCAAAGACCCTCGACTGATAGACATCTTCACTTTCATCAAGGAACATCTTTCGGATGATCTCTCCAATAAAGTGTTGGCCAATGTAGCGAATGTGTCGGAAGACTATGTAGGGCAGTATTTTAAGATGCTCACAGGAATAAACCCTCAGGACTATATCGAATATCAACGGATGGAAGCTGCGGTAAACTTGCTAAGGACCAGCAAGAAAAGTATTCGTGATATTGGCAAAGAGGTAGGCTACAAAGACACAGCTTATTTCTGCAGAAGATTTAAAATGATGTTTGGAATACCTGCCGGCAAAATGCGAAGGAGAGAGTCTTTGATGAATGTCTAGCTTTCTTCCCTGGTCTGTTTCTCTTTCTTTCGAATAGGCTCTTCCTCAACCACTTCCTGCATGATGCTTCCAATGGCTTTTTCTAAATATGGCAGTGCCAAAGCTGTTAGGCGGGAAGAAATTCCACCCGAGGTAGATCTTCGCTTTTTCTTCTTTTTCTTTGGTTTTTCTTCTTCCTCATCATCGCTGAACATATTGAATATCCAGTAAACGAGTAGCCCTACTAAGCCAGCCACCAAAGCGATTTTTCCAACACGGATTGCTTTGTCTTTCAGCTCATCCGAATCACTGGTTAGTTGCAGCTTTAATTTCTCTTCTCTCTGAGAGAGAGCTTTTGCCTGATCTTCAATTGTTCTTTTCTTGCTCATACTTAGCTTCTTCTAATTTAACAATAGCAGTTTCAATCCAGCGCTGTAGTTTCCTTTTTTTAACCAAAAGAACGACGATAATAATTAACAAAAAATAAGCCCCAGCCATAATCAAATAGCCCCAATAAGGACTTTCAAGACCAGCGTTAATCATTTCCGCAAATGCAAATGTGAGAAAGAACAAGAAAAAAAGTAATAACAATGAGAGCATCGAAACAGCTATTACCCCTGAGAGCATCTTAGCCACTCGGGCGATAATGCGGAGTTTTATTTGTTCCGTTTTTATTTCAATAAACTCTACAATGTTGTTAATCACCTTGCTTGCTGAAGATGCCATAGATACCTGTTTACCACAAAGCTAATCCTCTGAAAGTATTTCTACAGTATCTGGCGATTTTTCAGCTGATTCTGAGAAATAAATTAAAGTGAATGGTAGCAAAAAGAAGGCGATAAGGATATATGCAAAGCCCACCAAGCGAACCCTCATGGTTAATTTTCCCATTTTTTTTGCCAGATACACCGGAATTTCGGACATGAACGGAATCAAAAAGAAAATCATTACGCCTGTCAGATTAAAAAGGAAGTGAACAATCGCGAGGCTGATGGCGGCCTCAGATTGAAATATAGCAGCAAGAAGTGCGGTTATAGTTGTTCCGATATTGGCTCCCATTATAAATTGAAATGCCTTTTTGATTTTTACCTTTCCTGTTGCTACCAGGGGAACAATTATTGATGTGGTTAATGAGCTGGACTGTGCAATGGAGGTGATAACCAGCCCCCATCCAAAAGCCCGATACTTGTTTTTGAAGACTACATTTTCGAAACGATCCTTCGTTTTACCTATAAGTATTTTATAAAGCCACTTTGAAATAAACTTGATACATCCAAAAAGCAACAAGATACCAGCCAGGAGCGAGATAATAGGACCAGCAGCACTTACAAACCACTCAGTAGATGTTTCAATAAAAGATGAGCTTGCCACTATTTCATTTTGAATACTACCTCCGACATGAAGCGATGAAGAGATGTACGCGCTGATTCTTTCTAAGAAACGATAGTTTACTTCCAGCGGGAAAAGAATCAGTACCGTAAGGATATTGAAGAAATCATGTGAGGTACCGGCCGCAACTGCTTTTCTAAACTCCTTTTGCTTAGAAATATAGCTCATGGAGATGATAGTACTGGTTATTGTTGTTCCAATATTAGCCCCAATGACGATAGGAATGGCGTTTTCCAAGCTTATAGCGCTGGAGGCGACTGCCGCAACAGCGATTGAAGTTGTTGTGGAGCTGCTTTGCAATAAAGCGGTAGACAGAAGCCCTATGAATAGTCCAACAAACGGATTCTCAGTAACCCTGGATATACTATTGGTCCAGCCTTCCGCCATCTTAGCAATGGATAAGCCCATGAGCTCAATGGAAAGCAAGAACAATAGGATAGAAACTCCTATTACCAGTGTTCTGGAAAGTATGGATTGATAGTTATTTTTTTCCACGTCTGAAGACAGGAATATTTCGCCTATCATATTTTTATTCCTCTAACTCCTCTTTTAATTCACGCTCTTTTTCGCCAGTCATGGCTTCAGAAACATTGATTGCATGATCTCCAACTTTTTCGCACAAGTGGAAAAGGTCCTTGTACCAGCCATCTCTTTGTGGATCAAATTTGTCCTTTTTAATATCCTTGGTCAGGTCTTTTCTCAAAGCGTTTCTCAACTTATCAATTTTATTCTCAACTACCATTGCAGGTTCAAGCGAGTTTGTGCGACTTGTGGAGTCTAGGTTTTCTACCATTATGGCAAGTGCCTGATCAATTAACCCCATCATTTCCTGCAGGTTGGCAACCTGCTTCCCTTTGAATTTTTTCTCACTTTTTAGAATGCGCTCTACATCACGTGACATTTGGAAAAAGATATCACCGATTCGCTCTAGATCATTCACAGCACTCAAAAGACTAGTTACTTTAATAGAACTTGTATCGCTCAAAGTACCGGATGAGGTTACCTTCATGAGGTATTCGGTAATCTCCTGCTCCATTCGATCAGTCATTATTTCAAAATCCCTGATTTTCTTAAGCAATTTTTTCTGCTTCTTAGGCTTGTTTTCTTCAATGAGATTTTGAAATTGCTTGGACATTTTTTGTGTCATCTCACCTAACCTCACCGTTTCTTTTCTGGCTTCCTCTATCGATAGCTCAGCGGTATTCATCATGCCAGTGCTGATATATTCGAGTGAGAACTCATCTTCACCAGTGGACTTGATTAGCCTGGTGACAGTTTTAGCAATAAAGTTTACAAACCAAACCAGTAAGAGGGTATTTAAAATGTTAAAGGCCGAATGGAAAATGGATAATGCCACCGGGATGCTTGTTGCAGTGACAAAGGGGGATGCAGATCCGCTGGAAACCAGGTACCAATCTACCAGGCTTAACGCAGGCCTTATTAGAATGAGAATCCAAACAACACCAAAAATGTTAAAAATTAAATGTGATAAAGCCGCTCTTTTTGCATGTACGTTTCCAACAAGTGCAGCTATGTTGGCTGTGATAGTGGTTCCAATATTTTCTCCAAGCACCATTGCGGCAGCTAGCTCAAAAGGAATCCAGCCATTGTTGGCCATAACCAATGTTAATGCCATAGCAGCACTAGATGATTGCACTACAACCGTAATACCCGTTCCTATTAGCACAAATAGCAATATGGAAAGAAAGCCAAGATCTGTGTATCGGCTCAAGAATTCTAAAATTTCAGGATTCGCTTTAAGATCAGGTACCGAATCTTTTAAAAGGGCAAGCCCCATAAATAGTAATGCAAATCCAACTAGAACTTCTCCCCAAAACTTAAGGCGCTCTTTATTAAAGAACATTAGGGGAAAGCCTATCGCAATAATAGGAAGGGCGTAGCTGGCTATTTTCACTTTGAAACCTACGATAGAAATCAACCAGGCAGTAATGGTTGTCCCAATATTGGCACCCATAATTACCCCAATGGATTCTGTTAACGAAAGCAGTCCGGCATTCACGAAGCTGACTACCAAAACCGTGGTGGCTGAGGAGGATTGTACCAAACTGGTAATTGTAAATCCGGTAAACACACCCTTTGCCCTGTTTGAGGTCATTGAGCTTAGAATGTTTCGCATTTTGGCACCCGCTACCTTTTGGATACCCTCACTCATTACTTTCATTCCATAAATGAAAAATCCAAGTGCGCCTAGCAGGTTGAGGAATTCGAACAGTCCGTATTTCATGATTTCTAATTGTATGAGTTTGCAAAGGTATTCTTACAATGTTTCGTATATGTTAAGAAATTGTGTATTCTAAAACCAATTTATTAAACACACTAGATATGACTTTATACTTTTTTCGGCTTTTATTCAATGTTAAGCTAAAGTTAAGAACTTAACATTGAGTAAATATTCAGGTAATACGTAAAGCCTAACATTGCGCTTTCTTTAAAGAAATCAATAAAAATTTATGAAATTTTTTAAAAACGTATGCTTTGCATTGCTTTTGATCGCATCATTTCAATCCGCAATTGCACAGGATACGGTATCAAGTACATGGGGAAAGCGATTACAATTTGTTGCACAGGATTCCACCTTTGCTTTCAAATTCGGGTTCAGATTTCAAACATTATACGATGGCAGGTATAATCTTAATACAGACGTGTATGAAGATGCAATGATGATTAGAAGAAGTCGATTGAAATTTGATGGCTGGGCCATCGACCCTAAGATTGTTTATAAGCTTGAGCTAGCAGTTTCAAATAGGGATCAAAGCAGTGGTCATAATGCAGAGTCCGGTAATACAGCTAACATCGTGCTGGATGCGGTGGTAAAATGGAATTTTGCCGATAACTGGCATGTATGGTGGGGACAAACCAAGTTGCCCGGAAACAGAGAGCGGGTTATTTCCTCTCAAAATCTTCAATTCGTTGATCGAAGCTTAGTTAACGCCAGATTCAATCTCGATCGAGATGTTGGAGTTCAGTTGAGGCATAAAAGCTCAAACGATAAGTTTCGTCAAATCCTGGCTATTTCAATGGGTCAGGGGCGAAATGTCACTTCACGAAACCCCTCTGAGGGCTATCAAATTACAGGTCGAATGGAATTTCTCCCAATGGGAAGTTTTACCGGGAAGGGGGATTATTTTGGTTCTGACCTAAAAAGGGAGTCAACTCCTAAGCTATCTATTGGTATAACGGGGGATTTAAATACCAATGCCGTGCGATCCAGAGGTAACCTGGGCGGTTTTGTTACAGATGCAAGCAATGCGTATCTACCATCTGATCTTACCTCATTTATAGCCGACATGATGTTTAAGTTTAATGGAATTTCTGCTATGTCAGAATTTATAAAACGATCCGCGGGAAATAATGAAAGCAGATATGGCACAGGAACAGGATTTGTATTTCAGGCAGGCTACCTGTTCCCTTCAAACTGGGAGTTGGCAAGTCGATTTACTACCATTGATGCTGATGATAGTCATGCTGTTTTCCCCGATCAAAAAGAATACACACTGGGTGTTTCAAGATATATCTCAGGACATGATTTAAAGTTTCAGAGTGACATCAGCTATCAAACTTTTGCAGGATCAGATACTGAGTTTTTAATTTTCAGGTTCCAAACTGAAATTGCTCTTTAATTAGGAATTTAATTCATTGATGGCCAGGTAGGCCATAAGCCCCATCCCTGTCTTCAATGCATTTTCATCGATGTTGAAGGTAGGGGTGTGGACTCCTGATGTTATCCTCTTTTCTTCGTTTCGGGTTCCTAATCGATAAAAACATCCGGGAACTTCATGTGTGTAAAAGGCAAAATCCTCAGCTGCCATCCAGAGGTCGAGTTCTACCACATTATCATCCCCCATATAAGCCTTTGCGGCATCAATATTCTTTTGAGTATAGTCCTCATCATTAACCAGAAATGGATAGCCCGAGGCTATATGCACATCACAAGATCCACCCAGTGATGTGGCTATTGATGTTGAAATGTCTCTGACTTTTTGCAAAGCAACCTTTCTCCATTCTTCATCAAAGGTTCGGAAAGTACCATCGATTTTAACCTCGTCAGGAATTACATTATTCACATTCCCTCCTGCAATTTTTCCAAAGGAAAGCACGGAAGGTATCTTAGGATTTGCCATACGACTGACAATCTGCTGCAGTGACACAATGATCTGACTGGCAATTGCAATAGGGTCTACAAAAGTCTCGGGCATGGCTGCATGCCCACCTTTTCCTTTGACTGTTAGGTATACTTCGTCTGCACTTGCCATGTATTTTCCTTTCCGGAACCCCACCTTTCCTTCGGGGATCAGGGGCATAACATGCTGACCGAGAATTTTTTCCGGAGTAGGATTCTGAAGGATGCCTTCTTTAATGAGAATAGATGCCCCGCCAGGTGATTTTTCTTCAGCAGGTTGAAAAATGAACTTTACTGTTCCACTAAAGTGGTCTGTCAGTTCAGATAATATTTTGGCTACACCCAGTAGGTTAGAAGTGTGAACATCGTGCCCGCAAGCATGCATCACACCTTCGTTTTTGGATTTATAAGGTACTTCGTTTGCCTCTGTTATCGGAAGTGCATCTATATCCGCACGAAGCGCGATTGTTTTCCCTTCCCCTTTACCATTCAGACAAAAAGTCACGCCCGTCTCTGCAATTCTAGTCACATTAGTAATTCCAAACTCTTTCAATTTGGATTCTATAAAAGCGGCAGTGTTGTGCTCTTCGAAGGAGAGCTCCGGATGAGCATGGATTTGTCTCCTGATCGAAAGGATTTCGTCAAAATTAGTTTCGGAGAGTGATTTTATTTTTTGTATCAGATCACTCATATTTTTGCAGGAATCTTTCCGGGATCAATAAAGCTCTTGGGAATATCTCTTTTACGTCGGTATATACCCGGTGCGCTTCTAATCGATTGGTAAAGCGCCCTGCCTTTACTCGAAAGTTGGGTTGATGATAGGAAACTTTTGGTTCCAGTTCCGGAAATGTACTATACATTTTTGACCTTGCCTGATTGGCCTCTTCCCGGCTACTTCCTGAATAAACCTGTAAAACGTATCCATCTACATAGGTTCCGGCTTTATTTTGAGCGTATGCAATTTTCGAGATGCTATCCAACTCATTCTTAATATGTCCGCTTAGGGGAGAATAGGTCTCAGTTATTTCCTCCTGACCTGTACTAGTGTCCGTGGTGTCTGCTTTATCTATCATCACAGGCCGATGAACGCTTAGGTCTTCGGAATAGATACTTGTGGAGCTTGGTGTAGCTGCCTTACAAGCCCCAAGCAGGAGTAATATAGCTAGTCGATAAGTACGCATTTATTATTCTTAATGT
Organism: Ekhidna sp.; assembly: GCF_040220215.1. Classification (GTDB taxonomy): domain Bacteria; phylum Bacteroidota; class Bacteroidia; order Cytophagales; family Cyclobacteriaceae; genus Ekhidna. The sequence goes on along the minus strand of NZ_JAVJTR010000019.1, from coordinate 198,894 downwards.
CGTCTTCTACAGTTTTGAATTTAACATCTTTTTTTACAGAACCATCCGCATATTGCACATTTACTCGCTGGTTTCTACTTGCGATTTTTTGTGACTGAACAGGTTTTGTCTGTTGCTGTACCGGCGGCCTGTTGCCTCCTTCCGGCCCAGCGAGTGCGGACCTGCTTTCTTCTTTCTGCTCCTTGTAGTTTCTGGCAGTTTTTTGTTTTTGAGCAGCCTGTACATCATCCGCTTGCTCGACAGGAATTTCTGCTCTCATCAGGAATGAAACAGTCTCCTCATTCACCTTGCCAACAAAGCGTTTGAACATTTCAAACCCTTCAAACTTGTAAATCAACAACGGATCTTTTTGCTCATATTGCGCATTTCTCACACTCTGACGAAGATCATCCATGTCTCGTAAATGTTCTTTCCAAAGCAGGTCAATGGTTGCCAGGGCAATCATTTTTTCCATTTCCAGAATCACTTCATCACCCTCGGTTTCAACCGCTTTCTTCAGGTTAACAGACGTTCCAATTTGTTTCTTACCATCTGTGAATGGTACAAGTACATTTTCTAAAGTGGCTCCTCGTGTAAGGTTTAGTTGCTTCAGAATGGGTAACGCCTTGTCTTTGATGAGTTGATTCTTTTGTTTGTAGTTCTTCAATGCTTCATTGTACAGCTTTTCTACCAACGTGTTCTCATCACCTTTTTCCAGCTCTTCCTGAGTGATGCTAAAGTCAAGACCTAAGATGGAAATGGCGTTAAGTTTCAGACTATCTAAGTCATTGGTACCTTTCGCGTTGAATATGATGTCTTCACAGGTTTCCAGAAGCATGTTTAGTATATCGAGCTCCAGGCGTTCCCCGTACAGTGCATTTCTTCTTCGCTTATAAATTACCTCACGCTGACTGTTCATCACATCATCGTACTCGAGGAGGTTTTTACGAATGGCGAAGTTGTTTTCCTCTACTTTTCGCTGCGCTCTTTCGATGGATTTTGTAATCATCGAATGCTGAATCACTTCACCTTCCTGAAGTCCCAAACGATCCATGATTTTCGCCACCCTGTCAGACATAAATAGTCTCATCAGGTTGTCCTCTAATGAAACGTAGAATTGAGAAGAACCAGGATCTCCCTGACGACCGGAACGACCTCTCAGCTGTCTGTCCACTCGACGTGATTCGTGTCTTTCCGTACCGATAATGGCTAATCCACCTGCCTCTTTTACTTCCGGAGTAAGCTTGATATCAGTACCACGCCCAGCCATATTCGTTGCAATGGTCACCGCACCCGGTTTACCGGCTTCAGCTACTACATCAGCCTCTCTAGCATGCTGTTTTGCATTTAGAACCTGATGTTTGATGTTTCGCATTTTAAGCATTCGGCTCAAAAGCTCAGAAATTTCCACAGAAGTGGTACCAACCAGCACCGGTCTTCCGGCTTGTGTTAATTCTACGACCTCTTCAGCAACGGCATTGAATTTCTCACGAATGGTTTTGTAAACCTTATCGTTTTCATCTTTTCTTGAAATTGGACGGTTGGTTGGGATAACCACCACATCCAGTTTATAGATATCCCAAAACTCTCCAGCTTCTGTTTCCGCTGTGCCGGTCATCCCGGCAAGCTTATGATACATCCGGAAATAGTTCTGAAGTGTGATGGTGGCATAGGTTTGAGTGGCATCTTCCACCTTTACATTTTCCTTTGCCTCTATCGCCTGGTGTAGTCCGTCGGAATATCGACGACCCTCCATGATCCGGCCTGTTTGCTCGTCCACAATCTTCACTTTTCCATCCATTACCACATACTCTGTATCTTTTTCATACATACAGTATGCTTTGAGTAGCTGGTTAACAGAGTGTATTCGCTGACCTTTTACATTGTAATCACGAATGATGGACTCTTTTTTCTGAAGCTTATCATTTTCAGATATCCCTTCATCTTTTTCCAATTTTGCAATTTCATCGCCAATATCTGGCAGGATGAAGAAGTTTGTATCCTCTCCTTCACCTGTGATCAGGTCAATGCCTTTCTCTGTTAAATCAATGCTGTTGATTTTCTCATCGATGGTGAAGTAAAGCGGCTCATCAGCTTCCGGCATTCTTTTTTGATTGTCTGCCAGGTAGATATTTTCAGTTTTCTGAAGGATCTGTTTGATGCCTGTTTCACTCATGAACTTAATGAGTGGCTTACTTTTAGGTAATCCTCTGAAAGCCCTGAAAAGTGAAAGTCCGGCTTCCCCTTCTTTCCCATCTCTTATAAGCTTTTTGGCTTCATTCAAATAATCACTTACAATTTTTCTTTGTGCATCTACCAGTAGCTGAATCCTTGGTTTTAGATCATAAAATTCATGTTCATCTCCCTTTGGAATTGGGCCTGAAATGATCAATGGGGTACGAGCGTCATCAATTAATACCGAATCGACCTCATCAACCATTGCGTAGTGATGTTTCTTTTGAACCAGCTCTTCCGGACTTCTGGACATATTGTCCCTGAGGTAATCAAAGCCAAATTCGTTATTCGTACCGTAAGTAATATCTGCTAAATATGCTTTTCTTCTCTCAGGTGAGTTTGGTTGATGATTGTCAATACAGTCAATTTTTAAGCCATGGAACTCAAAAATTGGCGCATTCCACTCGGCATCACGTCTTGCGAGGTAGTCGTTTACTGTCACAATGTGTACGCCTCTTTCCGCCAATGCGTTTAGGTAGGCCGGGAGGGTAGCTACTAGCGTTTTTCCTTCACCTGTTTGCATCTCGGCAATTTTACCCTGATGCAACACCACGCCACCAATCAGCTGAACATCGTAATGCACCATGTTCCACACTACTTCATTACCAGCGGCGTTCCACTTATTCTTCCAGATGGCAGTCTCTCCGTTTATCTCAACGTTATCTTTCTTAGCAGCAATTTCTTTGTCGTGTTGAGTAGCCTGAACTACAATTTTTTCGTTCTCGGCGAATCTTCGTGCTGTTTCTTTAACAACTGCAAAGCCTAGCGGCAGGATATCTAAAAGTACTTTTTCCAGCTCTTCATCCCGATCACTCTCCAGTTTATCTATTTGAGCAAAAATGTCTTCCTTTTGATGAACATCAAGAGATTTATCTTCATCAACTTGCTTGTGCAATGCATCTATCTGGTCATCAACATCTTTTAAATGATTTTTTATTATGCCTTTAAGTTCTGCTGTTTTTCCCCTCAGCTCATCATCAGTGATGTTGAGGAGTTTTTCGTGCTCTGCATTGATGAGGCCCACATAAGGATTGAGTTCCTTGAGGTCCTTTTCTGTTTTTGTGCCAAAGATTTTGGCAAATCCCTTCGTTATCGAGTCTAGCATTGAAAAATTCTATTTAGAGGCTATACCCATGGTGAGTTTTGCCGTCAAGTTTTAAAATTTAACCTTTTTATAAGGCCTTAAAGTTATAATGGATTAATGTAAGAGAGATCAGATTGTTACACTTCCTTCAAACACTTTTTCTGCCGGTCCGGCCAGCCAAATATCGGTGAATTTATTGTCCTCTTTTTTGAAGGATATCTGGAGTTTGCCTCCCACCGTTTCTATTTGAACCGGGCTTTCGTACCCTAGCTTTCCGGCCATTATTCCAACGGCAGTTGCTCCGGTACCACAGCTCAGTGTTTCATCTTCTACACCTCTTTCATAAGTCCTGATTTTGACCCTATCCTGCAAAAGCTGTGCAAAGTTGACATTCGTGCCATTTTGGCTGGAATAGGTAGGGAGGTTTCGAATTTTTCTTCCCTCAGGTACAATATCTGACTTGTTTACATCATCGACAATGACAATGTGGTGAGGAGATCCGGTATGGATGTACCACTCTTTTTCATTGATTTCATTGATCTCGTTTACATCAAATAGCTGGAAATGAACAAGATTATTTTCGCTTTTTATTTGATGGATACCATCGGTAGTTTCAAAAGTTGCAGAGCTTGCCACTAATCCGAGGGATTGAGCAAATGTAAAAGCGCATCTGGAGCCATTTCCACACAAACTTTGAGAGCCATCTGAATTAAAATAGACCATACGATAGTCAAGATCAGGATGTTCCTGAATGAGAATCAGGCCATCCGCTCCAATTCCAAACCGGCGATCGCACATTTTTTGAATCAGATCAATATCCTGAGGAAAATGGCCATTCCTGTCATTAACCAGAATGAAGTCATTACCGGTACCTTGATATTTGGTGAAGTTGAGCTCCATGGAGCGAATTTAGTTTGATTTAACCGCAGAGAAAACAGAGTTTTTTAACCGCAGAGGAAGGGAGGTTTAACCACAGAGTGCACGAAGGAGCGAGAGAGAACACGAAAGACTGATTTTAACCACAGAGAGTGGGGTATTTAACTGCAGAGAAAGTAAGTTTTACCACAGCGGACACAGAGGCTTACCAATGCGGTGTGCAAAAATTATAAAGAATCGAGAGAAGAGTAGCATTCGACCTCAATAAGTCTCAGTTATCACTGTGCCTTCTCAGCTCTTTCTGAGTTATCACAAAAAAAATCCCCAGCCGGTTAGCAGGGGATTGAAATTTTATTTTTTGGTAAGCTTTTCTTTGATACGAGCCGCTTTTCCTTTTCGACCTCTGAGGTAGTAAAGTTTTGCTCGTCTTACACTTCCTTTTCTCAACACTTCAATTTTTTCAATGTTTGGTGTAAGGATTGGGAAGATTCTTTCAACAGCGATATCACCGGAAACTTTTCTTACAGTGAAGGTCTCACCGTTCGTGTTTTTGTTGTTGATGGACATCACAGTACCCTGGAACTGCTGCACACGCTCTTTGTTACCTTCTTTAATTTTATAGTGTACGTTGATCGTATCACCAGGAGCAAATGAAGGATGCTTGGCCTTTACGTCTTTATATTCTTCCGCTACTACTTTCAATAATTCTGTGCTCATTTCTGTACTCTTTACTGAGTGTTTTGAAAAAGGAGTGCAAATATAGAAATAAGTATTGGAAAAAAAGATATTGAATTAAATAATTCCATTGTTTAAAGCGTATTGAATCAGCTCTGAACTGCTATGGATGTCTAACTTCTTCAAAATGTTCTTTCGGTGAGTTTTAACCGTATGTTCGGATATAAAAAGGGCTTCTGAGATTTGTGCACTTGTTAGGCCATCACCAAGCTTCCGGATGATTTCTACTTCCCTTTCACTCAGCGAATATTCCTTGTGATCTGCATCATCCTTGCTGAAGTTTTGGATTTGATCGTAGTAGGATTTCCCGCTGTGCACTCTGGCTATGGCATCTGTCAATTCCTTGCCTGTGTTGTTTTTTAACAGACAGCCATCTATGCCTATCTTGATGATTTCCTCCACGAAGGATTTCTGGGCATACATGGTTAAGATGATGACCTTTATTTTAGGATAAAGCGATTTGATTTTTTTGGCACACTTGATCCCATCCATTTCCGGCATGTTGATGTCCAATACAACCACATCTACCTTGTGTTTTTCCAAAAAGTCCAGCACCTCCAAGCCATTGGATGCTTCACCTAAAACCTCAAAACCTTCCCTTGAGCTTAAAACCAGTTTCAGGCCGTCCAGTACAATCTGGTGATCATCAACGATGAGTATTTTTATCTGGCTCATAGGTGTGGAATTTCAATGATGAATGAACTGCCTTTTCCGGGGGTGGAGTCAATAGTGAGTTCTCCATCCAATCTTTCGGCACGATTCTGAATGTTTTTAAGCCCCATACCACCGCTTGCTTCTTTTGGATTAAACCCAATCCCATTGTCTTCATAGATAATACTAAACGAATGATCTACATGGGTGAGCTCGAGGTGCACTTTGGTACATTGTGCATGCTTGAGGGTATTGTTGACCAGCTCCTGAATGATGCGATAAATCTCGATGCTGGCTTCCGATGAAATCTCACCCGTCTGAATGGAAAGATTGAATTTGATTTTTCTGGCAGATGAAACCGCCTCGGTTAATTGCTTGATAGCAGCTTCAAGCCCGAAATGTCGTAGCATCCCTGAGTCCAGGCTATGGGAAATTTTTCGTGTTTCTGTATTGGCGAGCTGAGCCACATCGGCAATTTTTTGTGCAAGCGCAGGAATATCTTTTGGTTTTTTGTTTTGAAGTGTATCTGCATACATGTTTAGAGTTACGAGAATACTCCCCAAGTTATCATGCAGTTCAGCGGCGATCCTTTTTCGTTCCTTATCCTGCCCCTCAAGGAGCGCATAAGTGGTCTTCATTTCCTGGCTTTGGAGGAGGTCCTGGATTGCTTTTTCTGAAGCTATTTTTTGCCTTTTCCTTCTTTGATTGAAGAAAAGGTATGTGGATACGGAAGCAAGAATGAGTAAGAAAGAAAATGCATAAAGGAGAAGTAATTGCCTACGATTCTCTTCTATCTCGGCTTGCTTCAATGCATTGTCTCGCTCAATTTCTGCGGTTTTGAACTTAGTTTCCGAATTGGCTATTTGTTTTTGAAATTCTGCATTCAGAGAAAGCTTATTTAAAGAATCATACTCGAGAAAATTTGAAAGTGATTTATGAAATTCTCCTTTTTCCATGAAAAGCCTAGCTAAACCAAGTTTGGCGCTTGTCATTTGATTCAATAAGGAGTCTGATTTAGCTAAATTGAAGGTTTCTATATAATATTTCTCAGCCTCATTATAATTTTTACTCTTACGATAAAGCAATGCGATATTATTTAAACTGCCAAGAACCCCAATTTTATCATCGTTTTCTTCACGTTTTTTTAATGTGTTTTTTATTAATGATTTGGCACTGTCAATTTCTCCTAAATTGATTAAAATTAGTTCAATGTTTGAGTTAAGCCCTTCAATGTTTTTTTTATCATTTTCTATAATCAAATGAGGCAAAGCTTTCTCGAAATAAAGAAAGATTGAATCATAAGTAGCATTTTTTGGATCATGTAATTGATCAATCAGTTGAATACCCCCAACTCCTAAATACCCTTGACTTAATAGCCTATCGTTGTTGAGTTTTAGCCCAATTTGTAGTCCTTTTCTGTAATAATCTTCACCAAGTTTAAGTTGATGTTGATTCCCATATATCCTTCCAATTCTTAAATAGTAAAGTCCTTTAATATAGGAATGGGTATTACCTAGTTTAAATACTTTTTCTTTTAGAAGTTCAATTGCCAAACCTTTATCAGAAATGTTAAGCGTGCTATCAAGAAATTTTATGTGAGATAAAGAATCCTGTCCTATCAAATTTATTGGCAGCACGCTAACTAGCAATATGAAAGCTATTTTTTTCAACCACCAGTTCCTGGAAGGTGTACAGTTCCATCATGGCTCTTATCAGTTTCACCAAGTCCGCTGATGTGAACATCAAAAATTTTAACACCATTACTTACAGCTTCTTCAACATCGAAAGTACATATACAAATTTCCTTTCGACCTCCAAATATATTGCCTCCCGTAGGCTCCCTTCTACTTGGGTTACTCCAAGATGGATTGTCACCAATAAAATCAAGCTCAACGTTGTATTCATTATCCTTTCCGTTGATTTTGGTATGTTTCCATTTTAAAGGAAGATTTTTTTTGTTCATTAAAACCTCGATTGAAATGGTGTGTCTGCTTCCTTGGTGCCCCAAGACCATTCTGAAAAAGTGATCATTGTCATTCATCTTATTATATAAATTTTAGGTTAGAAATAGGTTTCTCTAAATATACCGAATAGCTGATCGTCTTCCGATGTGTTGCAGTCGGATTCTTTATTGAGTTAAAATTCCTCTTAGTTTAGGACAAAAAAAATACCCCGGTGGAGGTATTTGGTAATTAATGTGAGGTTTATTCCAGCAAATCCGGCCTTCTTTCCTGTGTTCTTTTCAGAGCTTGTTCGTTTCGCCAGGCTTCTATTTTCGCCTCATGACCGGAGGTAAGTACTTCAGGAATTTTCCATCCTTTGTATTCTGCCGGACGGGTGTATACAGGAGGGGCCAATAGATTATCCTGAAAGGAATCGGAGAGGGCGGAGGTTTCATCATTCAGTACTCCGGGAACAAGCCTGATTAACGAATCAGCCAAAACCATGGCTGCCAATTCCCCACCAGAAAGCACGTAATCCCCAATGCTGATCTCTTTGGTCACCAAATGATCCCGCACCCGCTGATCTACTCCTTTATAATGGCCACACAGGAAAATGAAGTTTTGCTTAAGGGAAAGCTGGTTGGCCATAGACTGATTGTACGTTTCTCCATCGGGAGTTAAATAGATCACTTCATCGTAATCTCTTTTTTCTTTTAGCCCGGAGATACATTTATCAATAGGTTCGATCATCAGCACCATGCCGGCACCACCACCAAAAGCGTAATCATCTACATTTAGATGCTTATTGGTTGAGTAATCGCGAAGGTTGTGAATTTCAAGCTCTACCAGTCCTTTGTCCATCGAGCGTTTTACGATGCTCTGGGTCAGAGGGCCTTCAAAAAGGTCAGGTAGACAAGTGATGATGTCAATTCGCATTTTATTTAACCACAGAGGGCGCTAAGTTTATCCACGTAGAGCACAAAGTTAATCACGGAGAGCACAGAGCTCTTAATGGTTAATTTTCAAGAAGGTCAGAATCCTCTTTCAGATACACGTCGAGTAGTCCTTCCGGAAGATTGACTATAATTTTTCGTGCTTTAATATCTGCTGAGAGCAGAATTTCATCTTTTAACGGGATTAATACTTCTTTGCCGTTCACATCAACAGACAGAAGCTGATTGCCATTAAGGTCGATCACTTCTTTAGCAACACCAATGAGTTGATTTTCTTCGAACACCTCACATCCGGCCAAATCATGGAAATAATATTGGCCGTCTTCTAAATCCGGCAAAAGGGAGAGAGGTAAATAGAGTTTTGCTTTCACTAACGCTTTGGCCTGATCGAGCGAATCAATATCCTCGAATTTGACCAGGGCCTTATTGTTATTAACCTGAATGGTATCAATAAAAAAAGGAACCAGTTTTCCGGATTGCTCCAGAAATACTGATTCCAAATTTTGATATTCGTTCGGGAAGTCTACTTCTAATGAAATACTGACTTCTCCATTAAGACCGTGGGTCTTGATCACTTCCCCTAGTTGGTAGCAATCATCCTGCCGCATAGCAGATTAACCCTCTTTTTTGTCTTCTTCTTTTGCTTCTTCAGCAGGAGCTTCCTCTTTAGCTTCAGCTTTTGGCTCTTCTTTCGCCTCAACAGCTGGTGCTTCTTCTTTAGCTTCAGCCTTAGGCTCTTCAGCAGGAGTTTCTTCCTTGGTTTCAGTTGCTTGCGCTTCCTCTACCTCGGCTACATCTTCTTCTACATCCTCGTTACCTTCAGCACCACCTTCTTTGATTTCTTCAACCAATGCAGCCTCTGCTTCCTGAGCTTTCTTCTTCAATCCTTCAGCTCTTGCATCGCTCACCTTCTTCTCAGCCTCTAAAGCAGCTTTCTTCTTGTCAGCTTTTGATTTTGCAAGTCTTTCTACTTTACCTTGAATCTTAGATTCTTTGTCTTTCATCCAGGCTTCCAGCTTCTTATCTGCTTCTTCCTGCGTGATAGCTCCTTTGTTCACACCAATTTGAAGGTGTTTTTTCATCATGATACCTCTGTAAGAAAGCATTGCTCTAACAGTATCAGTTGCCTGTGCACCCTTCATCACCCAATCAAACGCCTTGTCATTGTCCAAATTAATGGTTGCTGGATCTGTGTTTGGATTGTAAGTACCAAGTTTTTCGATAAAGCGACCATCTCGTGGTGCTCTAGCGTCTGCCACTACTACATCGTACATGGCTTGTTTTTTGCGTCCTCGACGCGCTAGTCTAATTTTTACTGACATAATTCTTTTTGTTTATGGAACTCGTCCATCAAAAGTTTTAAAAATGGAGCGCAAATGTAGTTTATTTTTCTCGTTCTGAGAAGGTTAAGGTGAAAGAATAAAACATCTCCTTTTTTGAGTTATAAATTTTCTAAGAACTGCTTATTTTTTTTATCCCTTTCTGGTAAAGGGAATAAGGTTTTTCAAAAATGTAACTGCTTCACGTTCAGTAATAATACCTATGTGTATTTGCTTAAACGATTTTACAATTTTTATTGAAACCTTCTAGGTTATACCTTTGTTTCAGAACACAATATGAATATGGATAAATATTCCTACATCGCGAATGCTCACGGCAATTACCTGGATGAGCTATTCAAAGCATACAAAGATAACCCGGAAAGCATTGATGAATCCTGGAAGAAGTTTTTTGAGGGGTTTGAATTTGCTCAGGAAAAGTATGGGGAGCCGGATGAGCCCAAGGCTGTAGCAACCCCAAAAGAAACGGCGGTTAGAAACCTTATATATAGCTATAGGGCTTGGGCACACCTAGTGTCTAAAACAAATCCTGTACGGGAGAGAAGACCGCATACAGCTAAGCTGGAATTGTCGGATTTTGACTTGTCTGAAAAAGACCTGGAAACGGAATTTGAAGTTGGCGCAGAAGTAGGGCTAGGAAAAGCGTCTCTGCGAAAAATTCTGGAGAAGCTCAAGAAAGTATACGCCGGTTCTATTGGTTTTGAATACAATCACATCAGGGACTCAAATGTGAGCGAGTGGTTGAAATCAAAAATTGAAACGGAAGGAGCAAACATAAGCCCATCCAAAGAAGAAAAGCACCGCATCCTTTCTAAGCTGAATGAAGCCAGTGGTTTTGAGAATTTCCTTCACACCAAATTTTTAGGACAAAAGAGGTTCTCACTGGAAGGAGGTGAAAACATGATCCCTGCTTTGGATAAAATCATCAATAAGGGGAGGGAGTTGGATGCAGAAGAGGTTGTTATCGGGATGGCCCACAGAGGTAGACTAAACGTGCTGGCTAATATCATGGGTAAAACCTACGAAGAGATATTTAGCGAATTTGAAGGAAATCAGGAAGTAGACCTAACCATGGGAGATGGTGATGTGAAGTACCACTTGGGCTACTCATCCCATTTAGAAACCACATCAGGAAAGAAAATGTATGTCAAACTGGCCCCAAACCCTTCTCACCTGGAAGCAGTAGACCCTGTCGTGTTGGGTTACTGTAGGGCTCAGATTGACGATGAGTACAAAGGGGATTTGGGTAAGGCAATTCCCATTTTGATTCACGGTGACGCAGCGGTGGCAGGTCAAGGAATTGTGTATGAATGTATCCAGATGTCCTTGCTGGAAGGATACAAGACTGGAGGAACCATCCACTTTGTGATCAATAATCAGGTTGGTTTTACAACCGATTTTGCGGATGCACGATCAAGTATTTACTGTACTGATCTGGCTAAAATTGTGGATGCTCCTATTCTACACGTAAATGGTGACGATGCAGAAGCTGTTCAATTCTGCGCAAACCTTGCGATAGAGTATCGTCAGAAGTTTAACAAGGACATTTTCATTGATATGTTGTGCTACCGAAGACATGGACACAATGAAAGCGATGAACCTAAATTCACACAGCCTAAGCTGTATAATGCCATTGGCAAACATCCAAATCCACGGGAAGTCTATGTGAAGAAGCTGACTGAACAGGGCGACTTAAGCGATAGTGAGGTTAATAAATTAGAAAAAGAATTTAAGGATAAGCTGCAGGACAGGCTTAACGAAATAAAAGAGCACCCGCTTCCTTATAAACCTCAAAAGATTGAGGAGGAATGGGATCACTTAAGAAGGTCTAAGGAGGCTGATTTTGATAAATCTCCTGTTACCAAAGTTTCTCAGGAAATGGTGGACAAGGTGGGTAAGGCCATTTCTCAGGTACCCAAAGGATTTAAGCCTCTCCGGCAGATTGAGAAATTGATAAAAGACCGGAAGGCCAACTTCTTTGAAAAGAAAGAACTGGGTTGGGCAGATGCGGAATTATTGGCCTACGGATCGTTGCTGGCTGAAGGAACAATTGTTCGAATGACTGGTCAGGATGTGAAAAGAGGTACCTTCTCTCACAGACATGCCTACTTTTTTGATTCAAACACAAATGAACCATACTGCGGATTAAATAATATCCAAAAGGATCAGCAACCATTGAGGATTTACAATTCACTTTTATCTGAATATGGGGTGCTTGGTTTCGAATATGGTTATGCCATGGCTACTCCGAATGCTTTGGTGATTTGGGAAGCTCAGTTTGGTGATTTTGCGAACGGTGCTCAGATTATGATTGATCAATTCATCGCCAGTGCTGAAAGCAAATGGCAGAGGATGAATGGTTTGGTGATGCTGCTCCCTCATGGATATGAAGGGCAGGGCCCGGAGCACTCTAGTGCACGAATGGAGCGATTCCTGCAAATGTGCGCTAATGAGAATATTATAATTGCCAATTTGACCACTTCAGCCAATATTTTCCACTTGATGAGGCGTCAGGTAACATGGGAGTTTAGGAAGCCTGCAGTGGTTTTTTCACCTAAGTCATTATTAAGGCATCAGGGTACTGTTTCTCCAATGAAAGATTTCACTTCGGGAAGTTTCCAGGAGATTATTGGAGATGACTATGTGACGAATAAGAGTGTGAAGAAAGTATTGTTCTGCTCCGGAAAAGTCTACTTTGATTTACTAGAAGAGCAGAAGAAGAAAAAGTCCAAGGATGTCGCGGTTGTTCGTGTGGAACAAATTTATCCCTGGCCACAAAAGCAGATTGATGCGATCCTTAAGAAATACAATAAACCAAAGCTTGTTTGGGTTCAGGAAGAACCAAGAAATATGGGTGCCTGGAGTTTTATTAAAACTCGCATAGAGATGGATTTTGAAGTAGTTGCTCGAAAGATCAGTGCTTCACCGGCCACCGGGTATTCAAAAATTCATAAAGAAGAGCAGGCCAAATTGGTCAAACAAGCTTTTGATATTTAGTAGACATTATCTGAAAAGAGTATAAAAAATTAAACAAGAAGAAAATGAGTCTTGAAATGAAAGTTCCTACGGTAGGTGAGTCAATCACAGAAGTGACCGTAGCATCATGGACAAAAAGTGACGGGGACATGGTAGAGATGGACGAAGTGATTTGCGAGCTTGAGTCCGATAAAGCTACCTTCGAAGTAACCGCTGAAGCGGCCGGAAAGCTGAGCATCAAAGCTCAGGAAGGCGACACCCTGGAGATAGGTGCTGTTTTATGTGAAATTGACGAGAGTGCGGAAGGTGGCGGAGGATCGTCATCCTCAGAAAGTAAACCTGAATCCAAAGGGTCATCTGATGATTCATCCTCTGAGGCCAAAGCGACAGGTGAGGTGCTGGAAATGAAAGTACCTGCTGTGGGTGAGTCTATTACGGAGGTGACTATTTCTACCTGGGCGAAAGGTGATGGTGAATTTGTGGAGTTGGATGAGGTTATCGCTGAGATTGAATCCGATAAGGCCACTTTTGAACTTACTGCCGAGGCACAAGGAAAACTACAGATTGTAGCGCAAGAAGGTGATACATTGGAAATTGGTGCTTTAATCTGCAAGATTGAAGTGATGGAAGGCTCGCCTTCAGCTTCATCTTCGGCGAGCAAGGATGGGAGTACACCATCTGCTAGTACAGCCTCTTCTTCAGATAAAGAAACATATGCAACAGGTCATGCTTCTCCGGCAGCAGCAAAAATTCTGGACGAGAAAGGAATCTCAGCTGGAGATGTAAAAGGAACCGGAAAAGATGGGCGCATCACGAAAGAGGACGCCATGAGTGCTCAAAAATCCGCACCCAAAGAGGCGAGTAAATCTGATGATAAGCCATCCAAGCCACAATTTGAAGCTCCAACATTTGGTGGAGGTGTGAGCAGGGAGCAGCGCAGAGAAAAAATGTCTTCTCTGAGAAAAACGGTTTCCAGAAGACTCGTTTCTGTTAAAAATGAAACGGCCATGCTCACCACTTTCAATGAGGTGAACATGAAGCCAATCATGGATTTAAGAAAGAAGTATAAAGAAGAGTTCAAGGAAAAGCACGAGGTTGGTTTAGGGTTCATGTCCTTCTTCACCAAGGCAGTTTGTGTGGCACTTCAGGAATGGCCAGCAGTAAATGGCCAAATTGATGGTAATGAACTAGTCTTCAGTGAGTACTGTGATATTTCTATTGCTGTTTCTGCACCTAAAGGATTGGTTGTGCCGGTGATTAGAAATGCTGAGTCTATGAACTTTGTGCAGATAGAAAAAGAAGTTATCAGACTAGCCACCAAGGCAAGAGATAATAAGTTGAGCATTGAAGAAATGGAAGGTGGAACATTTACGATTACCAATGGTGGTGTGTTCGGTTCCATGATGTCAACGCCTATCATCAACGCTCCTCAGTCTGCGATTTTGGGTATGCATAACATTGTGGAGCGCGCAGTTGTTGAAAATGGAGAGGTTGTCGTAAGACCAATGATGTATGTGGCTCTTTCTTATGATCATAGAATCATCGATGGACGCGAATCTGTGAGTTTCCTTGTGAGAGTGAAGCAATTGTTGGAAGATCCAACCAGATTAATGTTAGGTGTCTAATTCTAAATTCTAAAATCTCCCAATCTAAAATCAATAAGAATGGATTATCAAATAGTAGTAATAGGTTCAGGTCCCGGTGGGTATGTAGCGGCCATTCGTTGTGCCCAACTTGGAATGAAGACGGCTATCATCGAAAAGTATGACACGTTAGGAGGTACATGTTTGAATGTGGGATGTATACCATCTAAAGCATTACTGGATTCGTCGGAGCATTTTCATGCGGCAGAACATACTTTCAAAGAGCATGGCATTGATATCAATAAGCCTAAGGTGAATCTGAAACAAATGATTGGTCGCAAAGCAGATGTGGTGAAGCAGAATGTGGAAGGCATTGATTACCTGATGAGCAAGAATAAAATCGATGTTTTTCACGGAATGGGAAGCTTCGTTGATAAGAATACCATCCAGATAGACGGGAAGAAAAAGCAAAAAATCACTGCTGAAAAAGTCATTATTGCGACCGGTTCCAAACCGGCCAACTTACCATTCATTGAGCTGGATAAAGAACGTGTGATCACGAGTACTGAGGCATTGGAACTGAAAGAAGTGCCCAAGCACATGATTGTAATTGGGGGAGGAGTGATAGGTGTTGAGCTAGGTTCTGTATATGCGCGACTTGGGGCGAAAGTATCGGTCGTTGAATATCTGGATAGCTTAATTCCGACAATGGACTCTACGATGGGCAAAGAGCTTCAGAAATCGTTGAAAGGCCTTGGATTTGATTTTTATCTGGGCCATAAAGTGACCGGCGTGGAGAAAAAAGGGAAAAATGTAACAGTGAAAGCGGAGACCAAAAAAGGTGAGAGCGTTGAAATACAAGGGGATTATTGCCTGGTTTCAATTGGTAGACGACCTTATACAGATAAGCTTGGGTTAGATAAAGCCGGAGTGAAGATGGATGATAAGGGACGAGTTGAAGTAGATGATCACCTGCGAACCAATGTAGACAATATCTATGCGATTGGAGATGTAGTAAAAGGTGCAATGCTTGCTCACAAAGCGGAGGAAGAGGGGGTTTTTGTTGCTGAGTCGATTGCTGGTCAAAAGCCACACATTAATTATAATCTAATTCCCGGGGTAGTTTACACCTGGCCGGAGGTTGCATCAGTAGGGTATACTGAGGAGCAATTGAAAGAGCAGGGGAGAAAATATAAGACCGGAAAGTTCCCGTACAAAGCATTAGGACGAGCCCGTGCAAGTATGGATACTGAAGGTCTGGTGAAAATCTTAGCAGACAAGGAAACTGACGAAGTGTTAGGAGTTCACATCATTGGAGCACGTGCAGCGGATATGATTGCAGCTGGTGTGACTGCAATGGAATACCGTGCCTCAGCGGAGGATATCGCCCGGATGTCTCATGCACATCCAACCTACATGGAGGCATTCAAAGAAGCGGCACTTGCAGCTACTGAGAACAGACCTATTCATATGTAAAAATTATTTGGGGAGGGTGATTTTGAAAGTTGAGCCTTCCCCTAACTTACTTTCCACAGTTACTTCACCGTCGAGTCTTTCAGCAGCTCGTTTCAAAATATGAAGGCCCAGGCCTGTTCCCTCAATTTTACGGTTCACACGGAAGAACATGCTGAATATTTTAGAGACTGTTTCTTCATCCATTCCGATACCATTGTCTGAAGCTTCAACTACAATGTTGCCATCCTTTTCTGCTACTTTGATCGCTATGTATGGCTTGTTTTCTTCAACCCGGGCATACTTGATGCCGTTCTCGATGAGGTTTTGAATGATGGTGTTGACAAGTGCCCACTCTGCTTCATATTTAATGGTCGGTTCAACATCAATTTTGAATTCTACCCGCTCATAGTTGGAGAGAAACTTGTAGGAAGCAATGCAGTCGTAGATAATTTTCTCAAAATCAATTTCCTGCTTCGCATCCTCATTAAAAGACATTTTGGTTAAGTTGATCAAACCATCCAAAATGGTGTTCAGTCGATTGGCCTGTTTTTCATAGTCATCAATAAACTTTAGTGCTGTTTCATCTTCCACTTCGAGCTTTGCTACATAGTTCAAACTCATGAGTGAGGTAATAGGGCCTTTTAAATCATGGGAGATGCGATAAAAAAATGAATCAAGCTCAATCTTTTTCTGCTCGATGATGTCCGCTTTTTCTTTCTGAACACGGGCATCCTGTTCCAGCAAATGCATTTTGTTGATGACGTCATAGCTTTCGATCACCTTGGCAGTCCGGTCGTTAATGACACTTTCTTTTTCATCAATATACTGCTGAAGGTATTTTAGTGCCAGCTCATGATCTCCTCTCTTTTTGGCAATGTCATGCAGCAAAAGATTAGCCCGGAATTTGATTAAAATGATTCTGTTTTTATTGCTGTACTCCAGTGCTTTCACCAGAATTTCTTCTGCTTCATCAAGCCGTCCCATCTTTATGTAAAGTGCTCCTCTTTTGTGATAGCACATGGCCAGGCCCAGCTTTTCACCCATCTCTTGATGGATTCGCTCAGACTCCATGAAATCAGCTTCAGCTTTATCAAATTCTTTCGTATGGGTATAGACCTTACCCCGTCCATAAAGTGCGAAAGCGAGCCCTCTGACATCATCCGTTTTCTTCTTAAAGGCAATCGATTTCTCAATTAGCTCCATGGCTTGCTTGACCTTTCCCTGGTTTAGGTAGATTCCTGACAGGGGGTTGAAGGCATTAGATTGCAGGTTGAGATCTTTTGCTTTTTCCCCTGACTCTATCGAAGCTTGATAAATTTTGACAGCACTATCCACATCTCCGAAAAACTCGTAAATGGTGCCCATGGATTTTTCAACGCGTGCCTTGTTATGGTAATCTTCTAGCTTCTTATAGGTAGCTAGACAGCCAAGAAGATATGTAAGGCCTAGATTGTAATCATCTGTTTTATATAAAGCGCCTGCGATGGTGTATTTAGCGTCAGCTATTCCTTTTTCATCGTTAACGGCTTCCAGATTTTCAATCGCTTCATTGGCCATATTGATAGACAAATCGAAATCACCGATAATCATGTGGAAAAGTGAAAGCTGAGATAGCGATTTTCCAATGCATGCTTTATCGTCAAGCTCTTTGCTCAACTGTAATGCTTCTTCTGCAAGTTTGATGCTCGTTTTGAGGTCATTCACTCGCTTTTTATAAGCATCATCTAATAGGGCCTGAATGCTGGTAACAGAAACAGTAGGTGAGATTTCCAACAGGTTTATTAATAGTCTATCTTGAAAGATAAATGAGGGTTAACAAAAATCGGAACTATAAGCCTAATCTTCTCTTAAGAACCGTAAGAATTAGGTGGATTCACCTATAAAATTGATAAGTAATTTGCTTATCGTTTTGATTTAGCCAAATCATCTAATATGATAGCTTCTTGTACGATTTCATCTATTTGACGTTCCGGAATTTTGGAAACATGATAAAGGTCGATTCCAGCAACCATCTTACGTTTTTTTCTATCTAAAATTCCCTGATCATTTGAAAGCTTATGCCCATTCAGGAAGGCAAGCTCTATTCCTTCATTTTTAATCGGATTTAAGTAGCAAACCCAGCTTTTCCGATAGTACATAGGAATTTCATATTTAATATGCTGAACCAATCCATGATGCTCAGCTAATCGTTGATGTAAATAAGAAACGATGGCCTTTTGTTGACCATCGAGTCCTGAAATAAAATTTATTATTGAGCTCAAGGCAGTTTAAAGTCTGGGTTATATATTAATCCAATGACATTTCCCCAGGGATCTTTGAGGTTAGAGACGACTATTTCTCCTCCAACATTTGTAGGAGCAACATGTTCTGTAGCGCCCAACTCTATAAATCTTTGATGTTCACTTTCTACATTCTCCACTCCCCAGAATGATTCAATGTTATCCGATTTTTTGTCGGAAGGAGTAGCATCGGGAACTAGCCCCAGCTCGTACCCAGCCACATTAAATCCAACATAGAACTCTTCATCAAAGTATGGAGAAACCCCAAAAACTTTTGTGTACCATTCCTTTGCTTCATCCAGATCCGGTACATGATAGATTGTAGTTCGTAATCCTAGTATATTCATAGTTCGTTTACTTTACAGCGTACCTGATAATAGTTCTTAACTTTTCAGTTGGCGTTTTTCTTGGATCACTAAGATAAATCTCATGGTGATGCCCATTCATTTCCAATCCATTCTTCTGCATAAAATCAATCATTTTCATGATGGTGGGTTCCTCCGCATCATAGCTTCCAATATGAAGGATTTGAACGCATTTACCCTCATTTATAAGCTCAAACTTAACTTCATCATTATCAAGAAGCTCAGGTGTTTTCGCTTTAACTTTTTGAACAGCCCGATAAAAGTGATCTCCCTCAACGAAATCCGGCATACGGATAAGAAACTTCCAGTTCCACTCTTCTTTTGGTGTTTTAGTGAAGTTTTTCTGTGCTCCAGGTCCTCCGTCAATCCACCAAAAACCTTCCATCTTAGGTACCTTGAAATCCATGTCTTCTGCCTTACAGGTAAATTTAACTCCATATGCTACCGCATATAGCTGGCCTACTGCATTCCATACCGGCTCAGATTCAGGGTGACCTCTTCCTTCAACCGTGAGATAGTAGTATGGATCCAAATCTCTGATCTCTGGTTTAGCAGTTACTTTGTAATAGTTTGGATCAGCTTTTTGTAGGTCTAATTTTTCGATTGTTGCTTCCATAATTGTGTGAGTTTAAGATTATGAAAACAAAGAAATAAGCCATAGTGACAACCCTATGTCACTCTAAAATGGATATTTTGGAAAATTATTCAAAATGAATAAAATCCCTATTTCTCAGACTCTCTGCCGTGATTTCAACACCATTGATCTCTCCGGTATCCCAATCCTGAATGATCTTCCACACACCATCGATTTTTTTCATTGCCACGTGGAATCGGCCAAGAAAATACCTTGGTTCTTCCTGTGAATTATCGGTGATGCGATAATATCCAACCTCGTACGCATTGTTTCCATTACTTGTACGTGTTTCGAACGTAAACTCGATGATACGCTCTCTGTTCTGCCCTTGCATGTTTTCAGTGTTTCTGGATTTGTATTCATCCCCAACAAGTAGCCTTCCGGGGTTGATTCGCCATACATCATCCGAGTGGATGGCATTGAAAGCTTCACCGTCATTGGTTTCCCATGCTTTGGTAAAGGGTTTCCATATTTGATCGTCAATTTCCTGCTGTGCTGTTTGAGCAACTACTGAAATGCATATTAAAAAGAGGAGGATCGTATTTATTGCTTTCATGATTTTATGTTTTAGCTAGAAAAGGTGCGCTATGATGTTCTAAAAGCTCTTTAGCAAAAGTGGCTGCTATTCCTTGTAATTCGGAAGGAGAAAGGATTTCAATCTCATCACCATACATCATTAGCCATCGGGCAAAGTAATCATAGTATGGAGTAACGAATTTCATTTCATAATGGCCGTCTTCTAATTTACTTTCCTCTACAAACCCCTGATAATATTTTTGCTCACCCATAAACCTTGCCGCTTTCGCTGTACACTTAATAGTTGCCGCTTTCGCATCCGTGCCAATTAAAGCTTCATTTAGAAAATCAAGGTAGTTGGGGTGTTGTGCCGGGTCTATGGTTTCAGGTAATACATTGACTTTCTTAATCCGATCGGTACGGAAGTCTCTCAGATCTTGACGCAACCGGCAGAAAGCTATCAGATGCCACCTTTGGGAGTAAAAAACCATTCCTAATGGTTCTACTTCCCGCGAAGTTGTAGTGTCATTGTATTGGGAATAGTAAGTCATGGATATTAACCTGTTGGTTGCTATCGCCTGCTGGATTTCAGCGATATGGGAATCGACAGGCTGGCGAGGGGTAGGGCTGGGCCGGATCGCTATCCGCTCATCCAGATTTTCCAGAAATTCTTTGTCAGAATACTTGAGCACCGCCTTGATTTTATACATGGCTTTTTCGTATTCCTGAATAGTATAAACATCGGCGTTTCCCTCTACAAACTTCGCACCCATCAGTATTGCAGCAGCTTCTTCCTTATTGAAAACTACAGGGGGTAAATGATAACCTTCGACAATGAAATATCCTTCACCGGCATCACCACCGATAGGCACTCCAGCATCGATAAGTGAGCGGATATCCCGAAAAACAGTCCGTCTGCCTATTTCAAATCTATCCTCAAGTTCGTTCAAAGTGACTCGAGGTTTTCCTTGCAAGTGGATGAGGAGTGCGTTGAGTCGGTCAATTCGGTTCATAGGAGAAAATTATCCAATTTCCCCTTTTTATACTCGAATGACTGATAAAGATTAGTGTTTATTCACTTTTGGGTTTGAGGAATGTGAATCCATCCCAAAATGTTTCTTCATCCAATTCCTGGGCATTTCCAAATAAAGACGCTCCCATTGGTAAAAAGAGCTCATGCTCAGGAATTTCGCTCACCACCTCCAAACGATCCATTTTCAGAAGAGAGTTGTAGATATAGCCATCATAGGTTATTCCTTTGAATTTGACTTCAGTAAGCACAAATGCGCCTTCCTTAAACTCAAAATCCTCAGTCCACTTGATGGATTTCCATATTGATTTATTGGTATCGAAAATCGGGCTGTATTCCATATGGACAATCGCCAGGCTTTCTTTATCAACAAAAAGGGTTCCTTTCGTTTTTCCGAACTTTTTAAGTGGGGTAAACGAGATGATGTAGCTATCTCGGTCATTGAAGAGGGTGTCTCCGACTTGCATGTATTGATATTGAGAGCGCTCTTTTTCATTCAGGAAAGAGTTACCTCGCCAGATGGATGAACGGGCCATTTCTGCGGCATGTCCTTCTATCAGCTTATCCTCATCAACCTTTCTGTAAATTTTCTTGCGTGTCTTAATAGGGCTAATCATTGCCTCTAATCGCTTATTAAGATTGCATGGAATGTAGATGTCTACAATTCCTTCGGCCTCATAAATGTCATTCTGACGTTTAGAAACGGTTTCTTTGTAATAGCCAAAGTTGTGAACCCGGCTCATTTCATAATTGATATGAAATCGATCGAAGGCTGATTCCATAATGTCAAGTCCCTTCTCTGCGCGACTTTTTCTTGATTCGTTCCCTCCCTCTTCATTAGTAAGTGGGAATCCTAAAATAAGTAGTAGTGTAATTAGTGCCATACCCATTCAATTTGGTACAATACAAACTTAGATGTCAAAAAGGCACGAAAACCCCCTTAATTACGCTCATTTCAATATAAGCAATACTCCTAGTGTCTTCTAGACGCTTTTACTTAAAGTAATACTTTAATGAATTTGTCGGATAAATGGTGTTTTAGTGATGAATCCTAATTCTCAGTATATGGGCGTTTCACTTCTATCGATAAAAAGGCGATCAGTGATCCATCGTTATTACGTTTCAAATCAGCTTGAAAATGCTGATCGCTCCTATCTGCAAATCTGGTTCCCATGAAACCCGTGAATTGCTTAAAATGAATATCATATGCTTCCGGTTTCGCTCCGAAAACAGTTGTGTGAATGTGTCGGTTGTCAGAAGAGCTTCCATAGTCACCGGGTAGGATGGTTTGGACGAATATCCTGCCTTCAGCATCTGTAATTGCAGAACCATTCAATCTAGCAGTGGATTCATTGTTGGAAATTGATGGACGATATTCCCCATTGTTGTCAGTATGGTAAAAATGCACTTTTTGATTTGGGAGTGGAGCGCCTGACACCTTTCCGACAAATGTCAGGCATAATGCTAATTTTTCTCCCGGTTCGTCCGGACTGCCAATCTGCAACCGATGAGCAGTTGATAGATTTTTGTAATTTTCTAAAATTTTGGTTTCGAGAGATGAAATTGAGTTTATACTTCGATCTGGACCACAGGCAATCAAGAAAAGGAGAATGAGGTATTTGGGCATGAAGGGTTATACGCCCCATTCATAATCAGGTTTAACTCAAATGGTTTTTTAAAGATTCAATCACTTTTTTACTGTTGCCAACAAAAATCTGATCGGCAACAATAAATACCGGTCGTTTTAGGAAGGTGTATTCTTCCTGAATCAATTGACGATAGTCAGCCTCTGATAGATTCTTGTCACCCAATCCCATCGATCGATACTTCATGGCTTTTCTGGAAAAAAGCGACTCATAAGAACCGGCTCTCTTTTTCATCTCATCGATCTGATCGAAGGTCATTTGATCGGTTTTGATGTCTTGCATATCAAAATCAGAGATCAGCTCTCCTAGATCACCCATGATGCGCTTGCAGGTAGTGCAGGTAGATAGATAATAGACTTTTTTCATATCTCAAATAGACCAAAAAGTGATGAAAAACAGAAGCGCTCTATAGCTAACTAAACAAACCAAGACCGCACATATGCAAAGGATCGTATTTATTAAAGCCCTCCATGGTTTGAAGCTATAGAATTTGCGTTCCATGAAATAAAAAAAATAGGTAAGTGCTAAACAGGCAAAGCTTGTTGAGTAAAAGTTTGTCCCCAGATTTATGATGTCAAATTGTCTCAAAACAACAGCAAAAAAGCCAAATAGTTGAATAACAATGAGTAAAGTGAAGGTCATTGCTTCAAGACTTATCGTTAAATGATCCGCAAAATATTTACGCTTGCTTCCGAGATGAATGGGCCAAAAAAGAATCGCTAGCATGTATGCAAAAACAACCAAGAGTAGCTTCGAGAGTTCTGTTGTTTTTGTGTCGTAGACTGCTTTATATTCTTCAAAAGAAACATTTCTTTGATCAATCACTTCATCCACCCACTCTACAACCAGTGGGCTGTAGTGAAATGAATTTCTTTGAATGCTAAGTGGCGTTGTGAATGTATTGATTAGCGGAAATAGAAAATAAATGAGGTTAGCTAAAAAGAAAATGGAAACTGGTTTCATGTAAGGCTTACGCCGGCCATCAGCAAATTCTTTTGAAAGGAATCCCGGTTTTTGGATAATTACCTTGAGTGTTCGCCAAAGTTTGTTATCTGCAAATGTGAAGGCGTTTATTAGCTCACCAAAAAAGTGTTTCAGCGTTCGGTCATTTTGATTTATGATCTTTTCGCCACAATGATTGCAATAGTTGCCATTAAATTTATTTCCGCAGGTTTTGCAATTACGAGTTGATCCAGGTGAGGGCATAAAGTAAATATCTCTCCCTTCGGTCGAGATGACAAGGAATGAATTGTTTTTTAGTGTCATTTCGAGCTGAGCGAGAAATCTTTAACTTTTCAAGAATGATTTAATAATCTTCCAATTAAGTAAATTACGAGACAACCTAATTTGAATTAATCATGAAAAAAACCAGTATTTGGATTCTCTCTTTAGTCATATTTATTGCGTGTACTCCACCAGAAGAACCACCAACCATGGATGGAATTGCAGAGCAATATGTCAGGCTCATGTTGGAGATCGGGCAGCACGATTCTGATTTTGTAGATGCCTATTACGGACCTGAAGAGTGGAGACCTGAAGCAAAACCGGATTCCTTACCTGATGATGATTTTATCACACGAGCCAACAATCTGATTAGTCAAATCCAGTCAGTAGAAGGTGATAAAGATCGCAAGTTCATGCTGGTGAAGCAATTGATTGCAGCCAGAACCAAAGTGGAAATGATGAATGGAAAGGTGTATTCCTTCGATGAAGAAGCCAGGCTCTTATATGATGCTAAGCCACCAACTTATTCTGAGTCTTACTTCGATAGTTTATTGATGGATCTGGAAAACGCTGTTCCCGGAGAAGGTGAACTTGCCGATCGGTACAATGAGTTTGTAAATCAATTCAACATTCCAAGAGAGAGACTCGATACGGTTTTTCAAACAGCCATAGCGGAAGCCAGAACCAGAACCATGGCACGGTATGACCTACCGGAAAATGAAAATTTTGTACTGGAATATGTGACAGATAAGAGCTGGTCGGGCTACAATTACTATCAGGGTAATAGTCAAAGCCTTATTCAGATTAATACTGATCTGCCCATCAAAATCAGTCGTGCGATTGACCTGGCCTGTCACGAAGGCTACCCCGGGCATCATGTATTCAATGCGTTGTTGGAGCAAAACCTGGTAAACAATAAAGGATGGAAGGAATACTCAGTGTATCCGCTTTTCTCCCCACAATCACTCATTGCTGAAGGTAGTGCCAATTATGGTATCGATGTGGCATTTCCGGGTGAGGAGCGCATGCAATATGAAAAAGAAGTGCTGTTTCCGCTTGCCGGACTGGATGCTTCCATGGCCGATAAGTTTTATGAGGTGCAGGGTCTCATTGGCAAACTAAGCTACGCCGGAAATGAAGCGGCCCGAATGTATCTCAATGGTGAGATCAGTAGGGAAGAAGCAGCGGACTGGATGGTAAAATATCAATTAAGTGAGCGCGAGCGAGCGCTACAACGCACACGATTCTTTGACCAATACCGCAGCTATGTGATCAATTATAACCTCGGCAAGCATCTGGTGGCTAGTTATATAGAATCGCAAGGCGGTACGGCGGATCAGCCAGAGAAGAGATGGGAAGTTTTTAAAGAGCTATTGAGTAACCCTAATACTGCCAGCACCATTAAATAATTATTGCAAGGGTATGAAAGCAGTGTTTATGTAAATATTGTATATTTGACAATTTACTGTAAACTGTAAAATGATTTATAAAAATCAAATTCTTGAGCTATTTGAACAGCATGGTGAACTAAGTGTCAAAGAAATCACAAATAAGGTAGATGCTTCTCGCCAGATGGTCCACCATGCGATTAAGCAGCTTCTCGAAGAAGGTAAGGTTGAGAAATTTGGTCGACCGCCTAAAACGATATATAAGCTTAAAACCACACATCTTAAACAGCCTGATAAAGTAACCATATCAGAAGCAGATGCTAAATTCCTGAAGAATCATTTTCTGTTGATTACGGAGATTGGAGAGATGAAAGCGGGACTGGAAGGCTTTTCATATTGGTGCAGTCAACGAAATCTGCCGGTTCTTAAAACCATGGATGAGTATATTTTCACCCGGAAGAAATACTTAAAATATTTTAGTTCTAAAGAGGTTATTGATGGAACGGATAAGCTTTTAAATACTGAGGGTTTTGAAAAGATATGGCTGCAAAATGTTTATTATTTAGATTTCTATGCTATTGAGCGATTTGGAAAAACCCGATTAGGGGTGCTGCTACATTATGCTAAGCAGGGCCAGAACAAATTCCTTATGAAAATTATTGTTGATGAGATAAAGGAACGAGTCCACTCTTTTATTAATAATTATGGAATTGATGCTGTTGGATTCGTTCCGCCTACAATTCGAAGGGAAGTGCAGATTATGAAATTTCTTCGGGAACAACTCCAAATCTCCTTACCAATAATTAGCCTGCATAAAACAAGTGGGTTGATACCTGTACCACAAAAATCGTTATCAAAGATTAATGAGCGGATCAGAAATGCGGAAAACACGTTTGCAGTGACTGAACAAAGAAGATTTAATCATGTGCTACTGCTGGATGACGCGATGGGATCTGGGGCAACAATGAATCAAATAGCTAAGAAAATCAATAACAAGCAAGTTGCGAATAAGGTAACGGGTCTGGCGATTGTAGGTAGTTTTAAGGGCTTTGATGTAATCACAGATGTTTAGTGAATAAGTAATTAAATTGCTGGTAATCAATCACAACCATTATGAGCATCAACCGAAGAGACTGGATCAGACAAAGTTTACTGGCATCTGCAACGATGCTGGTGGCTGGTCCGCACATTGCACAGGGCTGTGCCAGTGAACGACCATCGAAATTGCAGGGAAAGGACGATTTCATTTTACTGAACTGGAATGAAAACCCGTATGGCCCATCAGATACTGCAATTCAGGCAGTTAATGATGCTATGAAATATGCAAACAGATACCCTGATGAACAAATCAATGAATTGAAAGAAAAGCTGGCTGCAAAGAATGGTCTTAAACCGGCTAATTTTCTCTTGACAGCAGGGTCTACGGAAGTGCTTAGTTTACTTGGGCAACATGTCGGATTACAAAAAGGAGAGATACTCACCCCTTACCCAACGTTTCCCACCGCTTTGCGATTTGGTGAACGAGCAGGGGCGTCAATCAAGAAGGTGAAGCTGGATGCCAATGATCGCATTGATCTGGATCAAACGCTTGAGGCAATTACTGACAAAACGAAACTTGTTTTTATCTGTAATCCTAACAATCCAACGGGTACCGAACTGCCAACTGATGATCTCAAAGCCTTTTGTAGAAAAGTGCCGGAAAATGTCTTGATCTGTGTGGATGAAGCTTATGTAGAGTATTCAAATGCTGGTTTGAAAGGGAGCATGATCAGCCTTGTAAATGAACTTCCTAACCTTGTGATCTGCCGAACATTTTCTAAGGCTTATGGTCTGGCCGGGTTGCGCATGGGGTATGCTGTTTCGAATGTTCGCAATATTCAGGCATTGAGGGATCGACATTTAGGTGCTGAAATCTCAACAGGCTGGCCGCCATTGGTTGCAGCCAATGCGTCACTGGATGATCCTGAATTTATCAACAAGTGTGTAGCAAAAAATGCAGAAGGAAAGCAGATCGTGTATGATGCATATGATAAATGGGGAGTGAAGTATAATCCATCTTCAACAAACTTTATCTATGCGCGTCTGGAGCGATTTGAAAATGATCTGGTGGCTAAGATGCGAAACAAAGGCATCCTCATTACCAAATGGCCGGATATGACCGATCACATTCGGGTGAGCATCAGCAAGCCGGAACACATGCGAAAGTTTGTGGAGGTAGTGGAGGAGTTTTTGGTTTGAGATTCTTCTTCGCCAACTGGCGGATTAGGATGATACCTTCGAAATTTATCCAGCTTTATTTTTCAAGGTGACCTTCTTTTTATAGCACTACTTTTTTCCGTGGGTAATCCCGGACCCACCTAGTCGGAAGGCAGGCTTGATCCGGGACCTTCCGAAATGATAGAAGTATCCTTACGCTAAGGTTCGTGTCTGTGAACCTAATCCACTCGTGGAATAACGCTTTGATTGTTTGAGTAATCCAATTACATTCAATCAAAATGAATGCATTATGAACCATCTATTTGCAGTAGTATTCTTATTTATTTCCTGCACTGCTACGACGCAGAATCCGCAAACAGAGGAAGGGTATATCATCAAGAATGTCAATGTCATTGATGTTCGGGATGGCTCGGTTAAGTCAGGAATGGACGTGCACATTAAGGGTCAGAGGATAAAATCCATAACCAAAACCGGGGAGGTGGAATCGAATACTGAGGTTATTGATGGAACCGGGAGATATGTTATGCCAGGTTTGACAGAGATGCATGCACACATTCCCTCTCCTCAGTGGGGACGAGACAACACCGACGAAACCCTGTTCCTTTATTTGTCAAACGGGGTGACCACCATTCGGGGAATGCTCGGACATCCGATTCATCTGGAGCTCAGGGAGAAAGCTGCGAATAATGAGATTTTGAGTCCACGCATTTTTACCTCTAGTCCTTCGGTAAATGGAAACACGGTGAAGACCATGGAAGAGGCAATTGAGAAAGTAACGAAATACAAAAAAGATGGGTACGATTTTCTAAAGATCCATCCGGGTTTAAAGCGCGAAGTATTTGATCAGGTGGTAAAGACAGCTAATGAAGTAGGGATTGGGTTTTCCGGTCATGTGCCGGTGGATGTTGGTATCCGACACGCAATACAAAATGGATATGGCACCATTGATCATGTGGATGGATTCCTTGAGGGACTGGTTCCGGAGAGCGTGGATGTAAACCCGAACGAAAACGGGTTCTTTGGATATAACTTTTCACACCTGGCTGACACTGACTTGATTGATGAATTGGTGCAGATGACCAAAAAGAAGGAGGTGTGGGTGGTGCCCACACAAAGTCTGTTTGTTCGATGGTTTTCCCCGGTCGATCCTGAAAGGTTCAGGGCTGATCCCGACTTCAAATACATGCCAAAATCCACGGTGGATCAATGGGTAAACAGCAAAAAGAGCCTGATTGAAAACCCGGACTTTACCATAGAGAAGTATATGCTGTTTACAGACATTCGATACCAACTTATTAAATCTCTTCATGAAAATGGTCATGGATTGCTGTTGGGCTCGGACGCACCTCAGGTGTTTAATGTGCCGGGTTTTTCCATTCATCATGAGCTGGATGCTATTGAAGATATTGGATTGAATCTACTGGAAGCGATTCAGACTGGTACCATCAATCCTGCTAAGTACTTTAATATGGAAGGTGAATTCGGAGAGGTGATCGAAGGAGCCAGTGCGGACTTGATTCTGCTTGATCAAAATCCGTTGGAAGACTTGAAAAACCTTAGAAACCCTGTAGGGGTGATGGTCAGGGGGCAGTGGCTGGACAGAGCCACTATTGATCAGCGACTAGAAGAGATTGCAGAACGTGCGAAGGATATTTAGGGTAATCACAGACCCTGAAACAAGTTCAGGGCCACTTTCTATTGTTATTTCGCAGTTCCTTATTTCCGAGCGTCATCCCGGACTTGATCCGGGATCTTAATTTTTTAAGCCCATTTTTTGAATTTCATTTTCAATGATTTCAATCCATTTTCTTCTTTGCTTATTAGGAGCTTCTTCAAGCTTAAGCCAAGCATTAGAAATGCCACCTTTTAATTGAAACCTAGTAAGTATGTAATTTTCGCTTTCTACTTTACCGATGTATCTAATTTCCACGGGAGCGAATTGCTTGACCATATGTGAGAAGCTTCCTTCAAATTGTAAGTTATTATTGATGTCCAACCTAAGCTCTTGAAATCTTTTTAGGAGATGTAAAGAATCATAATTATCAATGACGTGCTCATAGAGCCCATTTTTTGAATTCTTTACGAGTTGAGAAAATGATGCAATTACAAAAGAACATGATAATATGAATACTAAAAATCTCATAAACTCAAAACGCCAAAATCTCCTTCATCTTCTCACTTATCCGTTCCGCATTAGGCACCACTGACTCCATCAAAGGCACATTATGCGGAAGAGGAATATCCGGCATGGCTATTCGCTCTACTGGGGCATCCAGGTAACTAAACCCTTCGGAAGCTAGCACTGCAGCGATCTCAGCTCCAAACCCTGCCGTCATCGCATCTTCGTGCACGATCAGGCATTTGTTGGTTTTCTTGATAGAGTTGAGCACGGCTTCTTTGTCCCACGGCATGATGGTACGTAAGTCAATCACATCAGCTGATATGCCAGTTTCATCTACTGCGCCTTCGCATGCTTCACACATCGCTCCCCAGGTCACGAGCGTGATGTCTGTTCCTTCTCTGAGGAGGTTCGCCTTGCCAAATGGCACCACAAATTCATCTCCAGGGTATGGTCTTCGGGCGTACCGGTTGTCGTTCAGGTTTCGGTGCTCGAAGAACATGGTCGGGTTGTCCGATCTCATCGCTGAGCGGATCAATCCCACGGCATCCTGTGCATTGCTCGGGAAGGCCACCTGCCAGCCAATGGCATGGGCAAACATCACTTCGTTGGTCACTGAGTGCCACGGGTCACCCACTTTGGCAAATCCTCCGGGCATCCGCACTACGATCGGAGCTGCAAATCGGTTGGCAGTTCTCCAGCGTGTGGTTCCACAGTTGTTGAGCTGCTCCATGGCCGGATCCGCATACTTTCTAAACTGGATCTCCGCCACTGGCATCAGCCCGGCGTAGGCCATGCCCACCGCACGACCAATGATTCCTTCTTCCGAAAGCGAGGTGTCAAACACACGGTCTTGTCCGTATTTGGTTTGTAAGCCCATTGTCACGGCGTGCACACCACCTTTCATTCCCACATCTTCCCCAAAGACCAATACTTTCGGATTGGTTTTTAGCTCATAATCCAATGCAAGATTGATTGCTTCACCAATATTGATCCTTCGTTTGTCGGGATTTGGCTGTTCGCTGCTGGCTGGAAACTCAGGATTGGACGGACGGATGCCACCAATTTCCTGTACCTCATCCGGCTCGGAGAATACAAATTTCTTAACTTTAGAAGCATCAGGTTGTGGCCGGTTCAGCGCAGCTTCTGCTGATTTATCTACAATCTTTTGCGCTTCTTTTTCCAGTGCTTTCCACTCTTTGTCGGGAAACATCTTTTTTACTGCTTTCAATGGATCATTGGCCTGTTCTTTTTTGACCAGCTTCTCATCCTTGTAAGCCTGATTATCCTGATAGGAGTGACCGTTTAATCTAGGTACGGTCAGGCGCACCAATGCAGGTCCTTTTCTGGATCGCACATGATCCGTTCCTGCCTTTAGCAATTTGTATGCTTCCTCAGGATCGGTACCGCTACCGTCCCAGATGTCCAGATTTTTGAATGAAGCCAGGTTCTCCGCAATGTTTTTACCCGGGGTTTGGTATTCACTGGTTACCGAAATGCCGTATCCATTATCTTCGATGTAGAAGAGCACCGGTAGCTTTTGCGTGGTAGCAATGGTCAGTGCAGACCAAAATCCATTGGTAGCCACGGAAGCATCCCCTCCTAGAATGGCTGCAATGGAATCTTTGTATTCTTTGTTTTTAAGTGTCTTCGCATGGTACTCGATACTCTGGGCCCAACCTACCGCCGGTGTGTATTGAGCTCCCACATCACCAGCCATTGGTAGCACCACACATCCTCTGTCAGATTTTGGCATGTTGCACACCACTCCAATATCGCGTCCATCACTGTAGCCACCGGATCTCGTTAAAGGAGCCGAAAGTGCATCTTCCACCGACAGCCCAAGTCCGATCATAAGCGGTCGTGAGCGATAATAGGCACTCGCTGAATCTTTTGGTTTGTCGAGAAGGTGAGCAAGGATTAGCTGTCCCAATTCGTGCCCTCTTGCAGAGAACTGATACAATACTTTTTTCTCAGGAACGAGCTTGTTTTCCTCCAGATCGTCCATCGCTCGGGAGATGAGCATTTTCAACGCGATCTCTTTCCAGTCTATCGCCGTTTCTTTCTTCTTCTTGGGTGCTGTTGCTGTTTTTGACATAGTTTATCGTTGGGGGCGCTAAGTTACAAAGGCAAAGGTTTGTGGTGAAACCGTTTATCAGATCAAATGGATCATTTTAATGCCCAATCCCTACTAAACATTAAAATAATCGTAAATTAATGTTTATGAAGTTGCAGACCTTAGTTTAATGCCTTACATTCGAGTAAACATTAAAAATTTAATTAATTGATGTTTGATAAGAAGTAAACCTTAAAAAAGTAACGTCATCACGAGCATAGCGAATTGATCTCATTCTAAGAGAGATTACTTCGGTCGTGTCTCCCCTGTAATGATGCAAAATAGAAATGAAACAACCCCTTTTCAACATAAACCCGGACCGGAACAAACCCTGGAATGACCTTCCGGACTTACCGATCCATCCCGATTTGTATCGGACCGTCGACATCATGGAGCAATTGGGGAATACCAAGTCTGCGCTGGGTCGATTACATGGCCGATCCGTTGCTATTCCAAATCAAGGCATTTTAATTAATTCGATCAGTTTGCAGGAAGCAAAAGCATCGAGTGAAATTGAAAATATATTCACAACCGATGATGAATTGTATCAGGCGTATAGTGAAGAAGGTGAGGATACGAACATCAAAGGTGCACCCAAAGAAGTGCTTCGGTACCGTGAGGCACTTTGGGCTGGACATCAGCACCTGAAACAGCATGAAGTATTTGATCAGGATTATTTCATTAAGGTTTACCGAATTGTCAAACAAACGAATGACGGTCTAAGACCACCAAGCGCACATATTTACATTAAGCAGGGAGGGACAGGACCAAATGCTGGTACTGCGATTTACACCCCTCCAAGAGGAAAGCAGATTCTGGAGCAGAAACTTCAGAACCTCGCCGAGTTTGTAAATGATGATGAAAAATATCCCGTTGACCCGCTAATCAAAATGGCGATTGCGCATTATCAATTTGAAGTAATCCACCCTTTCCGTGATGGAAATGGAAGGGCTGGCAGGATTTTCAATATTAACATTCTGACTCAAAAAGGACTATTGGATCTGCCCATTCTATTCCTGAGTCGATACATCATCGATCACAAGAATGACTATTATTCAAACCTAGCCAGTGTAACTCAGCGAGCAATGTGGGAGCGATGGATCTTATTCATGTTAAAGGCAGTAGAGGTTACTGCTAACCTGACGTTTGATAAGATCAATGACATCCTTGCGGCGAAAGAAGGAATTATGGAGTCCATCGAATCAGATACTAAAATCAGGAAACCAGAGCTTCTTGTTCAGATGATTTTCACACAGCCATTGACAAAGGTGAGTCATTTGACCGACGCTAAAATTTACGCTGAGAATACAGCAAGGAATTACCTGAATGAATTGGTAGATCTGGGGGTTTTGGAAAAGCGAACTATTTCAGGACACCATTATTACCTTAATCTTGAGCTGTATCGGATTTTGTCTGAGTAGAGTCTGCTGCCTGTTGATATAGCTGCCTCACTTCGTTTTCCGGAATGTCAGGAAAATAACCTTGTATCATTTTGACAGCAGCATCTTCGGAAGGCGCTCGATTAATTCCCTCAGAGATTAAATCTTTTTCAATCGCCACCTTGAGAAGTGGATCAAGCTTTTCATTAATTAATGGAAGTGCGACCTCAGAAGCATCGGCAATAGCCTGCAAAACTCTTCCTCGATCATTCAGAAAAGTGATGAATCGTCCAAAGTTGTCATAATTTTTGGCCCAATTGATTTGATAAATCGGATCACTTTTAGGGAGTCCTTCTGGAAGTGTTTGATATTTAAGCGAGGTAGATGTTATCAACCTTTCTGCATGTTCTAATTTTTTTATTTCTACATACAATTTTTGTAGTGCACTATATAGTTCAAAATCAACTATTTCAGTATTCTGAAGATTGATCGCATACTCAATAATCTGGTAACGATATTGTGGTTCAATAAATCGCCAATCATAGAAACTGCCATATCGATCTTCATTGCGTATCACGATAAGTTCTTTAACCTTGCCTTCCATGTATCCAGCCATACCTGGCATTTGTAGCCGAAAATGTTCTAATTCATACTTAAGGGCAGTAAAGACTTTTTCTTGCTCTTTTGCATCTCTTCGTTCCGAAGCTTTATTCTGAAGGACAAAAGCAATGTAAACACCAATGATTACCACAAATAGATCGACAAGGGCCCAAGACCATCTTCCACGCTTTGATTTGGATGAAAACATACCTAAAA
Organism: Ekhidna sp.; assembly: GCF_040220215.1. Taxonomy (GTDB): domain Bacteria; phylum Bacteroidota; class Bacteroidia; order Cytophagales; family Cyclobacteriaceae; genus Ekhidna. The sequence continues at coordinate 165,355 of NZ_JAVJTR010000019.1, read as the reverse complement.
CTACTTATTCTCATTTTACTGATGAAATTGTTAATTAAGATCCAATTGATGCTAATTTTAATGAATACGAAAGTGATCATGTCATTCATTTTGTCATTGGCTTTTTATGGAGCTATTGGACAAAATCCGGAGAAACAATTGATGGACACCATTGATTTTGTGACCCAGGAAATTCAAATCCTAACCAACAGTTCTTATGATTATAAAGCCTACCGTCTGAACTATGATAATTGTAACCTTGAAATTAAACAAACCCCGAAGGGGGATAGCACGAAATGGGATTTGTTTGCTTTCTGGTTTGTAGATATTGACGAAACTAAAATGAAGGTTCTCGAGCAGCCCAATGGTGAGTGGGGTTTGATCCTGAATACAATATCAGAAGAATGGAAGATTAAGTATGTTTCTGAGACTGATTCCGGAAGGCGTAATTTCATTATCATGCTTTCTGATGATAGGGAACAACTCATAGCTTTGGGGCAGGCGATTTACTTTGCCATAAAAAAGTGTAAATCGATGAATCGGGTGAGTGACTATTAATTCCTATGAATAATCTGATATTAATCCATGGTGCACTTGGAACTGCAGACCAGATGTCGCCTTTGAAAGAAATGCTTAAGAAGGATTTTAATGTTCATCTACTGGAGTTAGAGGGTCATGGTGCCAGTTCGTCAAATGAGAAAGCATTCGCTATCGATGGTTTTGTAAATCAACTAGATGACTTCATAGACTCAATCGGAGGCACACACATTTTCGGGTACAGCATGGGTGGATTTATTGCGCTGCTTTCAGCTGCATCAGGAAATCCAAACATTCAATCCATCACCACTTTAGGGACTAAAATGAAATGGAGTTCGGAGATTGCTGAGCAAGAGGTTAAGCACCTAAACCCTGAAAAAATCAAAGAGAAAGTGCCTGCTTTCGCGCAAGCGTTGAAGAAGAAGCATGGAGTTCATTGGGAGCAAGTTCTCTATCGTACGGCTGCTTTTATGAAAGCCCTGGGTGATGAACCTCCTATCACGGAAAGTCGAATGAAACAGATTAATATTCCTGTTCAATTGTGTTTGGCTGATAAGGATCAAATGGTTTCGAAGGAGGAGACTGAAGAGGTAAATGCATGGATACCGAATAGCCGATTTCATTTTATTCCAGACAGCAAGCACCCCATAGAACAAACAAACCTGACCACTCTTGCTGAGACAGTCAGGTCGTTTATGCCGTCAATAAGTTGATGTTTAAATTGAAAAATCAATTTATTCAACCCCAGCCCTAAAGGGTGTAAATTGATTTTCGCCTTTCCCTTTAGGGATTTCAGGGTTAAAAGGCGAATTGTGGCATTACTTGTCCTTAAACTTCTGAATGAAATTTCGGGTGAACTCTGAAAGCACCAGCTTTCCACTCATTTCAGCTCGTTGGGCTAAAAGCTCGTCCCAGTGCTCAGTTCCTTCCCAGAAGACCTTCTTTAGTTCCGCCATAGCTTCAGGATTGTATGCAGCCAGTTTTTCTGCCAGCTGATTCACTGCTTTATCTAGAGAAGTAGCGTCATCATACAGTTTACCGAAAAGCCCTTTTTGATGCGCCCATTTCGGATCATAAAACTCATCAGGATTCATGGCCATTTGGGACATGGCAGATAATCCTACTTTACGTTCAATCGCAGGCCCTACAACGAATGGCCCGATTCCGAGTGCAAGCTCGCTCAACTTGATCGCTGAATGTTTGGATGCAAAGCAGTAATCCACTGATGCCGCAAGTCCGATTCCTCCTCCAACTGCTTTTCCCTGCAGACGACCGATGATGAATCTTGGGCATTTTCGCATGGCGTTAATTACATTGGCAAAGCCCATAAAAAATTTCTTTCCATTTTCGGGACTATCAACAGCCATCAACTCATCAAAGCTGGCACCTGCACAGAACGTACGATTGCCACCGCTTTTAAGGATGACCACTTTCACTTCTGGATTATTTCCTGCCTCAGTGATTGTGTCTGCCAGTTTTTTGAGGATGTCTCCAGGGAGGGAGTTGCTTTGTTCGGTAAAGAATTCAACGGTACCGATCCCGTTGTTTATATCAAGTTTTACGTAGTTGCTCATAGCGCAAAAATAGGAATCCTCTGTTTGTTAAATGCCATAACAAAAAAAAGCCCTTCGACTGAAGGACTTTTTAAGTTATTCGAAGAATGATGAATTACAATTTAATGGTATCACCGTCTTTACCTCCTTTGTAAAGAATCTTTCCTCCAGAACCGTAGGTTATCGTAAACCCTTTTACGACATTAAAATCAGGATCAGGAATCCCAAAAGTTGACGGGTCAATATTAAAACTTGTTTTCCCATTATCTACAAGCCCTTGGCATTGGATGGTGACATCTACACCTTTATTTGGACTTGCATATACTGCATTCATTATTTGAATAGCCATAATTCTTATTTTTAAAATGTTTTCTACTCATAAGGCTTTTCGAAATCCGCCCCTGCATTTGGTGGTGAGCAGGATCCACTTTCTGATATCAGTGATGTAAAATTCGATAAACCGTTATTCGTATATAAGAGGGAAATTATTGATTTTAGAATATGGGTATTTTTATCCGGTTCGGATAATTCTATCTGAATCAAATGATATAAAAAAAGAAAGCCCTCCAAAAAGGAGAGCTTTTCCCAACCAGCTACCTCCCCGGATATCAGCCGGAGAGCATTGAGTACACTACTATGAGATTTTCAATTTCTTATCATGTTATTGTTCCGCCATTAGTAAAATCAATGGTTTGGCCTTCCATACATGCGAAATGATAGGTTCCACCCGGACGCTGTACCTGAGCACCAAACTGCTTAGTGTAGCCCATGCATGGGTCACCGCCCAGGTATGAACTGGTAATGGTTACAACACCTTTGTTTTGATTGATCAGGTTTTGAAGGATGGTCTTTACATCCATGGCGCGACCGTTAGTTTCATTTCCGTCTTTTAAGGCTCCATATACTGAGAAATCTACTTTTATTTCAGACATAGTTTTAAAAATTTTGGTGGTTCCTGTTTCCTCAAGACTCAGATATCTTTTTAAAATCGGTATTGTAAAATTTATTGATTGAAAGGATGATAACCAGAGGGAAATTGACCCTTTATTCAAACAGATATTTATACCTGTTTTTGATTTTTTTATGGATAGAAATATCTATTTCACAAGTAAGTGTTTTTGATATATGAACGGATCGCATTAGACTTGTTTAAAAACCTAACATTATGAAAAATTTAACGATTACAATGCTGGCATTGCTAGTTCTTTCATGCCAACAACCAAACTCGGAACAACCTGCTGAAAGTAGCTACAAGGTTGTGGATTCTGAGCCATCTATGTATGCGGTTTCATTAGCAGAAGCCCAAAAAAACATTGATTATTATGACACTATAGCCAAAAAGGTCCTCAAAAATGACCCAATCAGAGCCTTTACCATTCGATCTGTTGATTTAATTGAAGCAATTGGATTATCACCAGAGGTAGACTCAATTGCCAAATACAAGCATGTAAGAATCTACCTCGGCCTGGACAGTGCTGATCAATTCAAACTGTATCTAACACCGGTGGAGGGAGCAAAGTTGAGTGCAGGCATAGCAGGGAAGGATGTAATCCTTGATGGACCATATGAAGGGATTCCAAATGGTAATAGTGAAGTTTCAGATAGCGACGGCCCCTATATGATGGATTTCACAAAGCCCTGTCCGACAACCTGTCCAGAGCAATAGTAGTACAGGATGGAAAAAGTGATTAATCTTATTCTTGAGTTTGCTTCAATCCCGGTGCTTGGTTGCGCTATCTATGCGGGGTTCATTTATAAGCAATTAAGAAAAGAACTAAGACTAATTGCCTGGTTTATCCTTTTGTCCGGAGCTATTGAATTGAGCTCAACACTATTATGGTACATAAAGATTAATAATTTCCCGCTATTGCATCTGTATGTATTAGCGGGATTTGTAATCCTTATTTTTTTTTATGATTCAATTCTACGTGGCTTTATAAGTCGCAAGGTTTTTCTTGCACTAGGGGTTTCATTTACTGTTTATACCATAATAAACTCTGTAGCGTTTCAAACGATCTATACCTTTAATTCAAACGCACTGGTAGTGCAAGCTATTCTGGTGATCATCCTATCTTTATCCACCAATATATTATTGTTGAATGATATTGTGAAAGAGCAAAGGTTGGAACTGATTTCAAGCTTGAATTGGATCAATTCGGGACTTTTTATCTACTATACATCAAGTCTCTTGATTTTTTATTTCGGGGATTATCTCACAAAGAATTTTTCTCCAACTATTAATCAATATACTTGGGCATTTCATACAATGTTTTCAACAGTCATGTATATCTGCTTTTTTATTGGCCTATGGAAGCGACCCAGGAAATTGATTTCTTAAATATCTTATTGCCGCTGGTTGTGGTAATTTTCATTATTGCGATAAGCGTTTTTCTGCTCAATCAGCATTTTCAAAAAAATCTATATAGACAGAAGCTTGAACAGGAAGAATTGCAAAATAAGTATCAAAAAGAGCTCCTTCAGTCAAACATTGAAGCACAGGAGTCTGAACGGAAGAGAATTGCCAAAGACCTGCATGACGAGCTTGGGGCAACTTTGTCAATAGCGAGAATGCACCTTGTGCGATTGGAGCAGATGCATCCTTCCCTCGAATCCAAGGGGCTGTCATTGGGCAATGTCCGTAGCATTATAGAGTCTTCTATCTCGTCGGTGCGTCAGATAAGCCATCATTTAATGCCAACTCAGCTGGAAGCTTTTGGATTGATACGTGCACTTCAAAGCATGGTGGATCAAATTAATGAATCAAAGCAGATTGAGATAGACCTGTCTGTTCCTTCAAATCCAACTAAGTTTTCATGGGAAAAAGAGCTGAGTCTGTATCGGATATTTATGGAGCTTATTCAAAACACCCTTAAGCATTCAAAGGCAACAAAAATTGATATCAATTACAGTGAAGACTGGGAACATGTCTTTATCGAATTTAAGGATAATGGGATTGGACTTCCGAAGGAGACGATTCATGGGTTAGGGTTAAAAAGTATGGAAGCAAGAATTAAATCAATAGGAGGGAGTCTGGAATTTATACAAGGAGATGGTTTTAATGCTCGGTTAAGAGCTCCAATTTAGAATCGCATGGAGAATAAGATTAATATCGGTCTGGTTGAAGACCAGTTTCTTTTTAGAGAGGGTATGAAGTCAATACTTTCTTCTTATGATGAATTTGAGGTTGTCTTTGAATCTGAAGATGGATATTCTGTGCTGGATAAGCTGGCTAATAGTCCGGTAATGCCGGATGTCTTGCTGGTGGATCTTTCGCTTCCAAAAAAAGATGATATTGAATTTGATGGGATTGCTGTGACAGATGCCGTGGTTGAAAAACATCCGGAAACTAAAATTTTGATATTATCCGTTCATGACGATGATGCTTTTATTGCAGAGTTGATTGAGCGGGGGGCACATGGGTATTTGATTAAAGATTCTGATCCGAATGAAGTAACTGAGGCTATAAAATCAGTTTATTCAAAGGGCTCATACATCAATCAAAAGACACTTCTGGCGATTCAAAAAAAGATGAATCAGAAGCACAAGACCAGCTCCAAAAAAAGTCCGGGTGAAGATTTGACAAAGCGAGAAGTAGATGTGCTTCGTCTGGTTTGTCAGCAAAAAACCACCGGTGAAATTGCCGAAGAATTGTTCATCAGCTCAAAGACTGTGGATGGACACAGAAACAACCTGCTACAAAAAACCCATTCGAGAAATGTAGCAGGCTTGGTGCTTTATGCGATTAAGAAGGGATTGATTGAGGTTTCTTAGATTCGGATTGTGAAAAATGTTCACCTCAAATTTTGTATTTGACGTATATTTATATCTATGGAGCGATCAGAGTTTAAAAAGGAACTATCTAGACACAAAAACCAAATTGATGCCAGCATCAAATTCTTACAGCAAGGATTTGAAGATCTTCAAAAAAGAAATTATGAATTCTATGAGTTCATAGAAGAAAACTACTATGATCTTGAGGAACGATTAACAATTTTGGAGAGGAAGGTAAAGGAATTGTCATAAAGTTTTGAAAAAGAAATTCTAAGGAAAATTGGTGGGGTTTTATGATTGCTTGGATCGACAGAAAATTTTGAATGAATATTACTAGGAAAACGGAAATCTATTTAAGGTTATTAATTCTCCGGAATTCAAGTATTTAGCAGCCCTAAAAAACGAAGATGCCGGATCAAGTCCGGCATGACGTTCTAGCAGAGTGAATCTTCAAAGCGAAAAAATCTTCAAATCAACTCTGATCCCTCTTTTTAATCATTGTCAAAATCGTAGCAATGGCAACTGTCTCTCCGGTTTCATCATAGACATCCACCAGAAACTTCACAATGCCTTTTGCGATATCGTCTTTCTTTTCCTGATCTACTTTTTCTTTCACGGTACAGCGCACGCCAATGGTCATGCCCGGATAGACAGGTTTGGTGAATCGACATTCTTCCAATCCATAATTCAAAAGAACAGGCCCTTTCTTAGCTTGAACGAATAGTCCTGCTGCAGCGGATAAGATAAAATAGCCATGCGCTACACGTCCTTCGAAAGTTGTGCCTTCAAGAGAAGTGACGTCTGTATGTGCATAGAAGTGATCCCAGCTTACATTCGCAAACGTGACTATGTCACCCTCTGTGATTGTGCGTTTAGCGGTGATAACAGTGTCACCAATCTCAAGATCTTCAAAGTGCTTCGAGAATGGATGTTTTTCTGTGTCCTTGTATTCACCACCATACTGATACTGCTGAGTGATTTCAGTTAATGTAGTTGGTGATCCCTGAATCGCTGTGCGTTGCAGGTAGTGCATCACACCTCGTTTACCACCCATTTCTTCGCCACCTCCTGCACGTCCTGGCCCTCCGTGTACTAGTTGTGGCATGGGTGAGCCATGGCCGGTAGATTCTTTGGCACACGCTTCATTCAGAACCAAAATACGACCATGATGTGTCGCTGCTCTAACTACATACTCCCTGGCGATTTTATCATCCGCAGTTGTTATGGACGAACAAAGCGAACCTTTTCCTTTCTTTGAAATGGCAATCGCCTCATCCAAGTTTTTATATGGAAGAATAGTGCTGATCGGTCCGAAAGCTTCAATGTTGTGTACTTCTTCAGTCTTCAAAGGATTTTGATTCACGAAAAGCATCGGTGAGATGAAGGCACCTTTATGCCAGTCCGCACCCATTGCTTCTCCTTTATTGTCCAGTGAGCCATAAACCAGATCAGAAGTCTTGGCAAGCTCGGCTACCCGCTTAGTCACCTCATCCAATTGCTCTCTTCCTGCTAATGCTCCCATTCGAACTCCTTCCACACTTGGGTCACCGATGGTTGTTTTTTCGAATGCTTTACCCAAAGCAATCTGCACATCTTCGACCAGCTTTTCAGGTACAATGATCCTTCTTACTGCTGTACACTTCTGTCCACATTTAACTGTGATTTCTTTTCGAACCTCTTTGATGAACAAATCAAATTCCGGGGTTCCAGGAACCGCATCTTCTCCAAGTACTGCACAGTTCAGTGAGTCAGCCTCCAGATTGAAAGGAACTGAGTTCTCTACAATTTGAGGAAGTGTTTTAAGTTTTTTACCTGTCTCAAATGATCCGGTGAAAGTCACCACATCGTTCATATCCACATGATCCAGAATGCCATTTCCATATCCGGCAACCAGTTGAAGCGCACCTTCAGGTAGAATACCTGAGTCAATAATGTTTTTTACCATCACCTCAGTGAGGTAGCAGGTTTGTTCAGCAGGCTTGATGATGCATGGCATCCCGGCTAGCCAGTTGACGGCAGCCTTTTCAAGCATTCCCCAAATCGGGAAGTTGAATGCATTGATATGGACGGCAACACCTTCTTTTGGTACCATGATGTGATGGCCTACAAAGGTTCCTTCTTTTGAAAGTGGTACAGTTTGTCCATCTACATGATAGGGAAGATCTGGGAATTGTCTTCTCAAGCTCGCATTGGAAAATACGTTTCCAATCCCACCTTCAATATCAATCCAGCTGTCCAGGCGGGTTGCACCTGTTGCTTTACTAACCTCATAAAACTTTTCTTTCTCATCCATCAGGTGGAAGGCCAATGCCTTGAGCATCAATCCACGCTCCTGAAAGGTCATTTTTCGCAACGTGGGATTCCCTACATTTCTCGCATGATCGTAGGCATCCTTGAAATCAATGCCCTCGATGGTATGTGTTGCCACGGGATCACCGGTGATCGCATGATGAAGTACTTCACCATCACCACTTCCTTCCATCCATTGCCCTGCGATATAGTGTTTTATTTTAGGTATTGCCATGATCTGTTTTTCTCTTTTACGCCTTAGGCAAATCTATTTAACTAAGCGGTATTTTCGCTCCATCTTGTGACTTCCTTTTCCTACTGACCGACTTCCGGTTACTTACTTATTGACTATCCGTCCACTTCCCGTCATTTCGGCCTGGCTGCCGAGGTAGATTTGTGAGGTAGGAGCAATACCGGAATCTTATTTCCTCTTTTGCTAGTCAAAAGCCGGAATGGTTCTGTATAACTCTTCAGAGCAGCGAATACCTGAATCTTTATATTTTCTCAGTATATTTCCAATACTAACCACCACTTCACCTGAAACTTTTCAAAGAACTCAATCGCCGGAATGTCATTAAGGCGGCCATCACCTATCTGGTGGTAGCATGGCTGATCCTGCAGGTATTTGCTATCGTCTTCCCCATTTTCAACATCGGGAACGGTATCATGCGGTACGTCTTTATCGCCTTGCTTATTGGTTTTCCCATTTGGGTTGTGTTTGCGTACATCTACGAGTGGACGCCCACCGGCTTTAAGAAGACAGACGATGTAGCACCTGAAATTTCGGTGCACAGGCAGACAAGTAAGCGACTGAATGTTTTTATCATTGGAGGAATGGCAGTAGTCATTTTACTGCTGATTACAGACAGGGTCTTCAACTTCACTGGTATCTCAGATGCGCCTGACCCAGAAAAATCCATTGCCGTGCTTCCATTTGAAAACATGAGCTCGGAAGAAGACGCCTACTTTGCCAAAGGGGTGACCGAGGACATCCTTACACACATCTCACATATAGGCGATCTACGCGTTCTGAGCAACTTCACCCTACGCGACTATGACACGAAGGGCAAGACCATCGAACAGATTGGCAATGAGCTGGGCGTAGGCTACCTGCTGACTGGGAGTATCCGCAAGGCAGGAGAACAGCTACGGACTAGCTGCCAACTGGTGCAGGTGAACCCCGAAGAGTAAGAGTGGGCAGAGAACTTCGACAAGCGCATGGACGACATCTTTGCGATACAGACGCAGGTGGCAGAGGAGGAGGCCGCCAAGCTGCAGGCCCGTCTTTCCCCACAAGAAAAAGAAAAACTCGCTCAGACCCCTACGGATAACATAGCCGCTTACAACATCTACCTAAAAGGAAGGGAAGAATACTATACGTACGAACCAGAGGCTATGAAACGCGCCATTACCTACTTCAAAGAAGCCATTGCGCTCGATCCCGATTTTGCACTGGCCTATGCTGGGCTGGCAGATGCGTACAACCAGGGAAGTCCAATAATGATGCGTTTTTTACCTTTAGCCTATGTAGATTCAGCCATTGTGCTGGCTGAAAAAGCGCTAAATCTTAACCCTAATAGTGCAGAAGCATACAAGGCTTGGGGATTGGGGTTTGATTTTAAAGGCGACTTTGATCAGGCGATAGAAAAATATCAACAAGCTATCAGCCTCAATCCCAACTATACTCCAGCTTTAGATAATCTAGCCAATATACTTTCTTATACTGGCAGGCCAGACGAAGCGATACCATTGCACAAAAAAACGATCCAGATCAATCCGCTGAGTTTCAGAAGTTATTCTAATCTGGGTCAAAAATATTTAATCTTAGAAATGTTCGAAGAAGCCGAGGAGGCTTATCAGCAAGCGCTTATCCTCAATCCAAGCGCTTATTTTACCCACTACAACATTGCCTGGCTGTACGGTATCCAGGGACAATCCGATAAAGCGAAACAGCATTTGGAAAGCCTGGTGGCGGTGGACTCTTCCGATCCGTTACTCAATGAAATGGCAACTGACATTGCCCTTGGCGTAGATACCAAACTTTTCTACTACTATGCTAAGCAAGCCATGGCCAGTGACGACTTTGATCCGATCGTGAATTATGCTGTATCCCTTGGCATGGGGCACTTGCTTTGGGAAGCAGGCGAACAGGACTCGGCAAGGACCTGGGTTAGACCCGTACTTAAGTCATTCCTAAGCCAGATGAAAGAGAGCGATGACACAGGTTTAGCATTTAATATTTCCCTCTGTTATGCCAGCATCGGGGAGAAGACAGAAGCGCTACACTGGTTGCGCAAGGCCATTGACTTAGGGTATATGGATCGAACAAATCTCATGACGGTTCGACCCTTGAAAAACATCCAACAAGAGCCGGAGTTTAAAGCCATGATGGATGAGCTGGATCAGAAACTCACCCGCATGCGCATGAATGTGCTGGCGGGTGAGCAGGAGATAGAGAAGATGTAGCATTCGTTATTCCACCCCTTCACGTCATTCCGGCTTGCCTGCTGTGGTAGGTTTGCGAGGAACGAGCATATGGGAATCTCTAGTGTACTGCTTCTATTCACAAAGATTCCGGTATTTGTCCTTCGCTGCGCTTGTGCAAAACCGGAATGACGAACAGAGAAAAATCGTCATTCCGTTTTCATGTCTGGCCTGTGTGGTGGGTGAATACCGGAATCTTATTTCGTCTTTCGCTTGTCCAAAACTGAATGGCTCTGTATGACTCTACAGAGCAGTGAATACCTGAATCTTTTATATTTTCTCAGTATATTTCCAATACCAACCACCACTTCACCTGTTATGAAACTTTTCAAAGAACTCAATCGCCGGAATGTCATTAAGGCGGCCATCACCTATCTGGTAGTAGCATGGCTAATCTTACAGGTGATTTCGATTGTGTTCCCCATGTTTAATATAGGTACAGGTGTAATGCGCTATTTTTTCATTGCCCTGGCCATTGGATTCCCTGTATGGGTCATTTTCGCTTACCTCTATGAGTGGACACCAACGGGTTTTAAGAAAACCAAAGAGGTGGCACCTGAAGTTTCGGTTCATAAACAGACGGGGAAGCGATTAAATGGAATGATCATCGGGGGGTTGGTGGTAGTGGTTTTGCTACTCATCTCAGATCGTATTTTCAATTTTACCGGAATCTCAGACATTCCAAACCCGGACAAGTCTATAGCTGTTCTGCCATTTGAAAATATGAGTGGGGATGAAGATGCCTACTTTGCATCAGGTGTCACGGAAGATATCCTGACTCATATTTCCAAAATTGGCGATTTGCGGGTGCTTTCGAGATTTACGCTAAAGGAGTATGACACAAAAGGAAAATCTGTAGAAGAGATTGGAAAGGAGCTGGGCGTGGGGTATTTACTAACTGGCAGTATCCGGAAAGCTGGAGAGGATCTGCGTATTTCCTGCCAGCTCGTTCAGGTAAATCCTGAGGAGCAGACCTGGGCGGAGAACTTTGATAAGCGCATGGAGGATGTTTTCGCCATTCAAAACGAAGTAGCTACTGAGGTCGCCAAATACCTGAGAGCACAGCTCACCAAAGAGGAAGAAAAGCAATTGAATAGGAAGCCAACAGAAAGTCTCGAGGCTTACAATCTTTATTTGAGAGGGCTTAGCCGATATCAACAAGAAAAACCAGAGCAAAATGAATTAGCTATTAAACTATTCAAAGCAGCTTTGGAAATTGATCCTAGTTTTACAATTGCTCGTGTACATCTGTTAAGTGCATATTCAAAATCGATTACTCAATACGGCTTGAGATCCTATACGCTTTATGATTCCATGCTGGAGGCGTCAAAGCAGCTGGTAAAAGCTGATCCTGAGTCCTCGGAAGCATTAAGTAATTTATCGTATAACTACCTGATTAAAGGGGACTTCAATAAGGCTATTGATCTAAGCGAAAAAGCCATTCGACTAAATCCAAATGATTCCAAATCCATTAATACTTTAGGGCTGTTGCTCAGAAACCAGGGAAAAATTGATCAGGCCATTCCTTTGTTTAAAAAAGTGAAAGAGCTAAATCCGTTGCGATTGCAAGTTTACAATTATAACCTTGGGACCTGTTATGAACTCTTAGGCATGTATGACATGGCGAATACCTATTTTAATTCTACAATGGAATTATCACCAAATGACCTCATAAACATTGACCGGCTTGCGCATATTTCATTAGTTACAGGTCAGTACGATCAAACGGAAAAGTATATCAATCAATTGTTAAAAGAAGGAAGTCTCAAAGCATTGGATATGGCATGTGAGTTTTCTTTAAATGCCAAATTCCCAATGGGTAAAGTCAAGATGGTCCTTAATAAATTGGTTGATTATCCGAAATATAGTTACCTGGACAATTATCGTGGTACAATGGCACTGGCGTATGTCCTTAAAAAAGAGAATCAGTTAGATTCTTTGAATCGAGTTTTAAATCAATTTTATGAGGCATATTCAACTAAATGGGGACTGGATCACGAAGACGGTGATGTGCTGATACCGTATGCACAAATAGCCGCATTAAGGGATGATAAAGACGAAGCGTTACGATGGGTAAAGAAAATGGTGAATACCGGAAGTATATGGACCTATGAATTGATGCGAAGTGATGTGATCTTAGAAGAAGTAAGAAAAGACCCACGCTATAATCAAATAATGGAGCCTATAACGAAGAAAAGAGATCGTTTGCGCATGAGCGTGAGTGCGCAAGACGATTATGTAAAATTGTAAGCTTAGCTAAACAGTCCGTGCAGCTCGGTATCTATTTTGAAAACGATATCCGAAAAATCTTCCGGGTTTTTCACAAAATCAAGGTCAGTAACATTGATGATCAGCAACTTTCCAGCATCGTAATTAGCGATCCAGTTTTCATAGTGCTCATTAAGTCCTTTCAGGTACTCGATTCGTATCAGGTTTTCATAATCCCTACCCCGCGTCTCAATATTTTTCACCAGCTTGCTAATGTCCGATTTCAGGTAGATAAGCAAATCAGGTGGGTTCACAAATTCAATCATAGAATCGAAGAGTGCCCGATAGTTTCGATAATCTCTTTCTTTGAAATACCCCTGCTTATACAAGCTCTCGGCAAAAATGTAGGCATCCTCATAAATGGTGCGATCCTGAATGATTGTTTTGCTACCCCCTCGTAATTTGTTGATTTGTTCGAACCGACTGTTTAGAAAGTGTATCTGTAAATGAAATGCCCATTTATGCATGTCTCCATAAAAATCTTCGAGATACGGATTATCATCTACCGATTCAAATTCAGCCTGCCAGCCATAGTGCTTGGCCAACATTTCTGTGAGCGTGGTTTTCCCAGCGCCGATATTTCCGGAAACGGCGATGTGCATGTTTTTGTCATTCATTCGAGCAGAATTGGTCGATTATTTTTTGGATTCGTTCCAGGTTTTATAGGCTGCAGATGCGGTTGGCCTATTAGGTTCGACAGACCGCAAAGGTTCGCATTCTTTTAGTGTTTCAAAACACTCTTGGGGTAATTGTTGATAAAGTTTGGTGCCTTCCGTTTTCCAGGCAATCATTTCGTCACTGACCTCTTTTATTTTCTTAGCCGGGTTGCCTACAATCAGGCTCCTTCTCTCAAAAATTGAATCTGCTTTAATAAAGGTTAAAGCTCCAACAATACTTTCATCACCAATTTCTGAATTGTCCATAATTACCGCATTCATACCAACTAAAACATTTTTACCAATGTTCGCACCATGCACAATCGCTCCATGGCCAATATGGGCACTTTCTTTTAAAGTGATAGTGATTCCAGGAAACATGTGGATGGTGCAATTTTCCTGCACATTGCAGCCATCTTCGATCACAATTCTACCCCAGTCTCCCCGTATTGCTGCCCCAGGTCCTACATAGACATCCTTTCCAATGATCACATCACCTGTCACTGCCGCTAATGGGTGAACAAATGCGGATGGGTGGATGACAGGGCGGAGGTTGTTGAAAGCGTAGATCATAGTATCATCTGGACTTTATGGAACAAATGTTAATGTTCCTTGTTCTACTTAAAGGTAAGAATCAACAAAAGTCAATAACCAACGTCGATTATGAAAAGAATACTACTAAGTTTTTGCACAATCACTTTTATAGTGTCTCAATTATCTGCGCAGTTTAATCTGGAGCTCGGTTTTAGCTTCAACTCACCGACATCAGATTTTTCAGATGTTTATGAAATAGGCGCAGGAGCATATTTGGAACCTGCCTACGCAATTAATGAAAATGTAAATGTAGGTATACAGTTTGGTGGTAATGGTTTTGCAGGGAGCGAAATTGGATCAACCTCTGGTAAAGTGGATGCTACCGTTGTAGTACCTGTTTTAGTGAAAGGTAAATATGCATTTCTGGATAGTAAGGTAAGTCCATACCTGGGGTTTGGTACCGGAATGTATTTTGCGAAAGTTGCTACATTTTCTGAATCTGCCTTGGGAGGAAGTGAGCAAAGTGAGGAAAATATTTCTGAATTTGGAATTGCTCCTAGTTTGGGGGTTAACATAGGAAGAACCAACTTGGGTGTAACTTATCATTCAGCTGGTGACATTACATTTCTTCAATTCATCTTGGGGGTCAAGATTATTGATTAAGAGCGAATGAATTATTTAATAGTAAAGCCTTTGTAGATCTCTATAAAGGCTTTTTTAGTGGAGATTATTGAGGGTGAATAAGTTTCAAAAAGACTTACCTCAAAAGTCACCACTATGAAAAACATCACATTCACGCTATTATTCTCACTCTTTTTATGTTGTTCATTATATGGTCAATTAAATGTAGGTGGGTTTCAGCCACACCCACGACAGGTATTTCACTTGGAAGGTGGTGTAGGAGGTGTTATTTCTGAAGGACGTTTTGGAGGTGCATTCTCTATCGAACCTCAGTATACATTTGCAAACAACATTTCCATTGGCTTTGAATTCAATCATAAAAACTTCCAGTTAGGAGACTCAAATGAACCCCATAAGGTGAATTCATTTTCACCCTCGTTTCAAGTAAGAAGTAAAGAACGTCCATTTGCTTCTTATATCGGTGGAAGGTTCGGATACTACCGAATCTACGATATAGATGACACAGATCCACCTTCATTTGGAACCATAGGTGCCGCATTTAATTGCGGCATTTATGCCTGGGTTGTTAATTTAGGAATGGAAGTTTCGGTATATAGACCCTACGGAGGCGCTATGTTTTTATATCTTAAGCTCCAGTTTTAATTATGCTTTTTCCAAAATGACTGCATAGCCCTGGCCTACACCTACACACATCGTGCAAAGTGCATATTTCTTGCTGGTCTTTTGAAGTTGTAAAGCGGCAGAATGAGTAATTCGTGCCCCGGTCATCCCCAGCGGATGACCAATAGCAATCGCACCGCCATTTGGATTGATTCGGTCATCGTCATCAGCCATTCCCAAAGTCCTGGTACATGCCAGCGATTGAGCTGCAAAAGCCTCATTCAACTCAATGATATCTATTTGATCTAAGGTAAGTCCCGCTTTTGCTAAAGCTTTTTTGGAAGCTTCAACAGGGCCTATCCCCATGATTCTTGGCTCTACACCAACAACGGCTGATGAAACAATTCTCGCCAGCGGCTTGAGATTGTGATTTTTGACACCATCTTCAGAAGCCACCAAAACGGCGGCAGCTCCATCATTCAATCCGGAAGAATTTCCGGCGGTCACCGAGCCATCTTTTTTGAAAGCAGCTCTTAGTTTCCCTAAGATTTCCATTGAGGTTGTTGGTTTTACAAACTCGTCCTTATCAAAGATGATTGGATCAGCTTTTCGCTGAGGTATTTCCACAGCCACAATTTCTTCACCAAGCCTGCCGTTTTTCTGTGCCTCTGTGGCTTTCATTTGCGAACGATAGGCGAACGCATCCTGATCTTCCCGACTGATTTTGTGAATCTCAACAAGGTTCTCAGCAGTATTACCCATTCCGTCAGTGCCATATAGTTCTTCCATTTTTGGGTTAATGAATCTCCACCCAAAACTAGAGTCATACATCCTGGCATCTGTTCCAAATGGCTTAGCTGACTTGGAGATTACCCATGGACCCCTTGTCATATTTTCAACGCCTCCCGAAATAAACAAATCACCGTCTCCGGTTTTGATCGCTCTATTGGCATGGATGATAGCTGACATGCCGGAAGCACATAACCTATTTACTGTTTCACCTGGAATAGAATACGGTAACCCTGCAAGTAAAAGTGACATACGGGCAACATTACGATTGTCTTCACCGACCTGATTGGCACACCCCATGATCACCTCATCAATAGCTGTAGGATCCAGATTCGAGTTTCTGCTCATTAACTCTTTTAAAACCAGAGCTCCTAAATCATCCGTGCGCACTGCAGCGAGTGTTCCTCCAAAATTTCCAATCGGCGTACGTATGCCGTCTATAATGTATGCTTCCTTCATTGCTTGTGGGTTATGTTCGTTTCGCAAATATTCAGCCTTCTGGCTTACCTACCAATTAACCTGATTACTAATTAAGAAATTCCTTTGCCACCCATCTTTGATACTTTAATTTTGCCGGAATTTGTTTTAACCTGATTAACTCACAGGAAACATTCTTATCCAATGCCTAAAAACCCAAACATCAAGTCAGTCTTAATTATCGGAAGTGGACCCATCATCATCGGTCAGGCCTGCGAATTTGATTACTCCGGATCACAAGCTTCTAAATCTCTGAGAGAAGAGGGAATCGAAGTGACGTTGATCAATTCAAATCCGGCAACTATCATGACAGACCCGGTTACAGCCGACAATGTGTATTTGAAGCCATTGACCAAGCAATCAATTAGAGAGATATTAGAGGAGCACCCTCAAATAGACGCTGTTCTTCCAACCATGGGAGGCCAAACAGCTTTAAATCTGGCTATCGATTGTGACAAGGCAGGAATTTGGGAAAAATACAATGTGGAGATGATTGGCGTCAATATTGATGCGATTGAGACAACCGAGGATCGCGAAAAATTCCGTCATAAAATGATCGAGTTGGGAGTTGGTGTGTGTGTGGGGGAAACAGCAACTTCGTTCTTAAAGGGGAAAGAAATTGCGCAAGAGATTGGCTTTCCGTTAGTTATCAGACCTTCCTATACTTTGGGTGGTTATGGTGGAGGTTTTGTAAACACTGCTGAAGAATTTGATTATGCGCTGAATGCGGGTCTCCAGGCTTCTCCGATACATGAGGTACTTGTGGAGCAAAGTATTTTGGGATGGAAAGAATATGAGCTTGAGCTTTTAAGAGATAACAAAGGGAATATCATTATCATCTGTTCGATTGAGAACTTTGATCCGATGGGCGTGCATACCGGGGACTCCATTACGGTAGCACCTGCCATGACACTTTCTGATACGGTCTATCAAAAAATGAGAGACCTTGCGAAAAAGATGATGAATGGAATTGGACATTTTGCCGGAGGGTGTAACGTTCAATTTTCAGTTCACCCGGATACTGAAGACATAATCGGAATCGAGATTAATCCACGGGTATCACGATCATCGGCATTAGCATCAAAAGCAACAGGTTACCCAATAGCGAAGATTGCTGCAAAGCTGGCAATCGGTTACAATCTGGATGAGCTGAAAAATCAAATCACGAAGACAACATCAGCATTTTTCGAGCCTGCAATTGACTACACGATTGTAAAAGTTCCTCGATGGAACTTTGATAAGTTCAAGGGGTCAGATCGAAAACTTGGTCTTCAAATGAAGTCCGTAGGAGAGGCGATGGGAATCGGTAGAAATTTCCAGGAAGCACTTCAAAAGGCCTGTCAGTCATTGGAGATTAAGCGAAATGGTTTGGGTGCAGATGGAAGAGAACTGAAAGATCAGGAGGCCATTTTATATAGTCTTGAAAATCCAAGCTGGAATAGGCTCTTCCATATCTATGATGCATTTAAACTAGGAATTCCATTCAAAACCATTCATAAACTGACCAAAATTGATCCGTGGTTTTTAAATCAGATTGAAGAGCTGATAACGCTGGAAAAAGAGATAGGAAAGTATGATGTGAACTCGATTCCTAAGGATCTCCTCATGGAGGCCAAACAGAAAGGTTATGCCGACCGTCAAGTGGCGCATTTGCTCGGCTGTCTGGAAAGCGAGATATACAAGAAAAGAAATGACCTAGGAATCAAGCGGGTTTACAAACTGGTTGATACATGTGCGGCTGAGTTTGAGGCACAGACTCCTTATTATTACTCAACTTTTGAAGAAGAGAATGAGTCGATTGTTTCCGATAAGAAAAAGATTATAGTCCTTGGATCTGGACCCAATCGAATTGGTCAGGGAATTGAGTTTGATTACTCATGTGTCCATGGTGTATTGGCGGCAAAAGAGTGTGGCTATGAAACCATCATGATCAACTGCAATCCTGAGACCGTTTCTACCGATTTTGATGTAGCTGATAAGCTTTACTTTGAGCCGGTATTCTGGGAACATATCTATGATATTATCCTCCATGAAAAACCTGAGGGAGTTATTGTTCAACTAGGGGGTCAGACCGCCCTAAAGCTAGCTGAGAAACTTGAGCGATACGGAATCAAAATTCTAGGTACAAGTTTCGAAGCACTCGATCTTGCCGAGGCTAGAGGCAGATTTTCAGATCTTTTGAAAGAACAAAATATTCCTTACCCACTTTATGGCACCATCGAGAATGCGGAGGAAGCTGTTGAACTTTCCAAAAAATTAGGTTTTCCGTTGCTGGTCAGACCAAGTTATGTACTGGGGGGGCAGAGCATGAAAATTGTAATCAACGAAACGGAGCTCGAGCAGCATGTGGTAGAAATTCTCAAGGACAAACCAGATGGGGAGATTCTTTTGGATCACTTCCTTGAAGGAGCCATTGAAGCAGAGGCAGATGCCATTTGCGACGGAGAAAATGTGTATATCATTGGGATCATGCAGCACATTGAACCTGCCGGCATCCATTCTGGTGATTCATATGCGGTATTGCCACCATATAACCTTGGGGATTTGGTCATTCGCCAGATTGAAGATTACACCAAAAAAATTGCTATAGCGTTGGAAACGGTTGGCTTGATTAACATCCAGTTTGCGATAAAAGATGACAAGGTGTACATCATTGAAGCGAACCCAAGGGCGTCTCGTACGGTACCGTTCATTTGCAAAGCATACCGTGAACCGTATGTAAACTATGCAACGAAAGTTATGCTACGAGAAAAGAAAGTGACTGACTTTGATTTTAAGCCTTACAAGAAAGGGTATGCAATCAAAGAGCCTGTTTTTTCTTTCCATAAATTCCCGAATGTGAACAAGGAATTGGGCCCTGAAATGAAATCCACAGGCGAGGCGATCTACTTCATTGATGACCTGATGGATGATTATTTCATGGAAATCTACGCAGAACGAAACTTGTATTTAAGTCGATAGGTTTAATAGGCATGTTGAAAGTAATAATCATATTAATTCTGATTGGTTACGTCTGTTACAGAGTGACCAATTTTATTTTTTCAGGAATTTTCCGTGGTTTCACGCAGCATCAGCAGTTTGGCCGACAAGAGCAATATCAACGTAGTTCCAGGCGAGCGCGAGATGGCAACCTCAATATCGACAAGGTGCCCACCGGCAAATCGAATAAAGATAAAGGGTTTTCTGGGGGTGAATATGTGGATTACGAGGAGGTGAAGTGATTAATCGAGTATGGGTTTTAAGGTAAACTTAAAAGTTGTCCCACTCCCATCTTTACTCTCAACTGACATTCTACCTCCGTTTTTCTCTACGAATTCTTTGCATATAATCAAACCAAGTCCAGTACCATCTTTATCGGTAATCGAGTCTTTGTTAAATATATTTTCCAATTGGCTGCCTGTCATCCCCTTTCCATTGTCAATCACGGAGACTTCCAAAAGTTGATCAACGAGTTTTGTCTTAATTGAAATATCCCCTTTAGGCTTAGTAAACTTGATTGCATTAGAAATGAGGTTTCTGATAATAGAGAACAGCATTTTATAATCAGCGTACACTTCGACATCAGTTGGAACCTCATTTTTAACATTCAACATTTTAGCGTCGATTGCCCCCTGAAATAGCTCGGTTGTTTCATCAACAATGGACTTTAGCTTAATTTTCTCGGGGTTAAATCGAAGATTTCCTGATTCAGTAATGGACCATTCAAGTAGATTTTGGAGTAGGTCCAGTAGTTTATTAGAAGTGGTATCCAGTTGAGAAATAAAAAGATCAACCTCATCTTCCGGCATTGATTTATAATTTTCTTCGAGGGCATGAGCAATAGCTTTAAATGCGCTCAATGGATTTTTAATATCATGCGCGATCATGGAAAAGAGTTTGTCTTTAGTCTTATTGACAGCCCTGAGCTGATTATTTATCCTAATTCGCTGACGATATAAGTAGTATGTGATGGAGCCAATCAGAATGAACAAAACTGCGATGATTCCAAGAAGCAGATTTCGAGTCTGAGCTTGTTGAAGTTCGAGTTCTCTAATTTCCTGGTCTGCACTCAATCGTTCAATCTCATTTTCTTTTTTTTCAGTCTCATATTGTACACTCAGTTCCGAAATTCGATCGCTTACTTCTTTACTTCTAATGGAATCATTTACAGCCTCCCGAAGTTCTATCCAGTCATAAGACTTACCGTGATTTCCTTTCGCTGACTCGATTAGGGATTGCATCATGTATGCATTCGGCAACTGTGATTTGAAGTTATATTTCATGGAAACTTCAATCCCCCGATCTACATATTTTTTTGCCAAGTTGATTTTTCCTTGCCTAAAATAGATGCTTGATAAAGTAATCAGACTGGATATTTGCGGATCTCTGTCCCCAAATTTCTCCGCCAATTCTATAGCCTTTAAAGCGTTTTCTGCCGCTTTATTGAGTTCACCATTTTCGATTAAAATTTCAGTAGTATTGACATAATTGTAGATGATCTGAGAGGTGTCATTGCTTATTAGCAGCATTTCTAATGCTTCCTGATTATACTGATAGGCTTTATCAAACTCACCTAGTGCCCGATAGACTATAGCCAGAAGATTGGCAGAATATGAGATGTTTTGGTTATCGCCTAGTTCTTCATAGATGGCTCTGGCTTCCAAAACTTTTACAAGTGCAGCTTCATAATTCTTAAGTTCAAAGTAAACTCCGGAAATATTTGTTAGAATATCTGCATACCATTTTCTATTGGGAACCGCATCAGCATAATCCAATGCACTTAGAAAATTCTCTAATGATTGCTCCAGGTTTGCTGTAATCCTTGAAAGATTTCCAAGTCCGTTATATGCACTGGATATATAAGCGCTATCTCCGCTGGACAAACTTGCTTCTAATGATTTATTAAAGTAGTATTTAGATGAATCTATTTGCCCCAGCATCCCATGACAGACACCCATCTTATTTGAGGCCATTATTTTACTCTGGCTTGTTGCAGTTTCAGATAAACGATACGCTTGTCTGGCATATACAATCTTATCATTTGGGTTTTGAAATTCATCTGTAAGGGCAGTCAGCGCCTCAATTTTTGTATTAGGGTCATCCGATGACACTATGACTTGATTTAGGCTATCTACTTTATTTTGTGCAAAAACTGCAATCTTTAGAAAAGCACAAAAGCTAAGGCTGGCAATAAACTTCATGGCGGTTGGCTTCCTCTTTTAGAGTTATCTTCTTTCTGATTTTCAGTAATTCAATTTAGCAAAAATGACAGATTGTTTTATTGACACCTTTTACCAATTATCATTTAGCTTTGCTAATTCACTGAGAAAGAATTCGAATGGCGTGGTTTAAGCGACAAGACAAAGGAATACTCACCAAGACAGAAGATAAGAAAGAAGTCCCGGACGGACTCTGGTATAAGACCCCAAGCGGCAGCATTATCCACATGCGAGAGTTGAAAAACAACTCGTACGTTTGTCCGGATGATGATTATCATGTCAGAATTGGTTCAAAAGAGTATTTCGAAATACTGTTTGATAATAACAAATTCACTGAGCTGGATGCAGACCTTTCATCAGGCGATCCGCTGAAGTTTGAAGACTCCAAGAAATACCCCGATAGGATAAAAGCAACCCAGAAGAAGACCGGGCTAAAAGATGCTGTTCGTAGTGCAACAGGCAAAATGAACGGTATCTCTATCGTGGTTGCATGTATGGATTTTGCCTTTATTGGCGGCTCCATGGGCTCAGTGGTTGGAGAAAAGATTGCAAGGGCAATTGATTATTCCCTGAAGAATAAAATTCCATTCCTGATGATTTCCAAGTCTGGAGGAGCAAGGATGATGGAAGCAGGTTTTTCATTAATGCAAATGGCTAAAACGTCAGCTAAGCTTGCGTTGCTCTCCGAAGCTAAAATTCCTTACATCTCACTGCTGACTGACCCAACTACTGGTGGGGTTACTGCTTCATATGCGATGCTGGGTGATTTCAATATTGCAGAGCCTGAGGCGCTCATAGGGTTTGCTGGACCCAGAGTGATCAGAGAGACGATTGGAAAAGATTTACCTAAGGGATTTCAAAGTGCTGAGTTTGTTTTGGATCATGGGTTCCTTGATTTTATTGTCGATAGGAGACAATTAAAGTCACGACTAACCATGCTATTAAAAATGTTAGATTAAGACAACATTTTACGAAAACAAAGTGTTAGAGAAACAAGGACAAAAAAAGGTTCTGTTTATCGGTGAATATGGTTTGTCAGATAAACTATATTTGCCCTGATTTTTAAATAAAAAAGGTTTTAGACATATGTCTTCAATTGTCATTACTTCAATCATCGCCTTCACGGTTTTAATCCTTTTATTGGTATTGATACTGTTATTGGCACAGTCAAAATTGGTTCAGTCAGGTCCTGTTAAAATCACGGTGAATGGTGATTCTGCAAACCCGATGGTCACACAAGCTGGATCCACCTTGTTGTCTACCCTATCACAGAAGAGCGTATTCCTTCCATCAGCATGTGGTGGAGGTGGTACGTGTGCTATGTGTAAGTGTAAGGTAATTGAGGGTGGAGGAGATGTGTTGCCAACAGAGGTGGGCCACCTTAGCCGCTCTGAGCAGAAGGAGAATGTTCGTTTGGCATGTCAGGTAAAGGTGAAGAATGATATGGAGATTGAAATTCCGGAAGAAATCTTCGGAATTAAGAAATGGGAAGCTACTGTAGTTAGAAACTGGAATGTGGCATCTTTCATTAAAGAATTTGTTGTGGAGTTGCCGGAGGAGATGGATTATGAGGCTGGTGGATATATTCAGATTGAAGTGCCAAAATGTGAAGTTGAATTCAAAGACATGGATATCACAGCTCACCCGGAGGAGCATGACGATCCAAATAAATTCCAATTGGAATGGGATAAATTCGGACTTTGGGATTTGAAAATGAAGAATGATGAAACAATCGAGCGGGCTTACTCGATGGCTTCTTACCCTGCGGAAGGCCGAGAGATTATGCTGAACGTTCGTATCGCAACCCCACCTTGGGATAGGGCGAAGAATGGTTGGATGAATGTTAATCCCGGTATTGCTTCATCTTACATCTTTGGGCTGAAAAAAGGCGATAAAGTAACCATTTCAGGTCCTTATGGAGAATTCTTCATCAATCCTTCGGATGCAGAAATGCTATATGTAGGAGGTGGTGCCGGTATGGCGCCAATGAGATCGCACCTTTATCATCTATTTAAGACATTAAAAACCGGTCGAAAAGTTACTTACTGGTACGGGGGTAGATCGAAGCGTGAACTTTTCTATCTTGATCATTTTTACCAGTTGGAGAAAAATTTTCCAAATTTCCAATTCCATGTAGTGTTATCCGAGCCACTTGAAGAAGATAACTGGAAGGCTAAGAGCAGCATGGAAGATGAAGGAGATGGATTTACAGGTTTCGTACACCAGGCTGTTATTGATCATTACCTAAGCAAACATGATCAGCCGGAAGAAATTGAATTATACTTCTGTGGACCTCCATTGATGAACCAGGCCGTTCAAAAAATGGGAGAAGATTTTGGAATTCCTGACGAAAACATCAGATTCGATGATTTCGGAGGATAAATAACTAAAGAATTTAAAAATGATAGCCTTGTAGCAATGCAAGGCTATTTTTATTTTCCGCATACCCAAAATACGCGTTTCACCTATATGTAATTCAGTATTTCACTCCTTTATTTCGGCGTTTGAATTTGCAATTTTGTGTAGAATTCAATCAATAAAAACACAATAAAATGCCAAAGTTCATCCTAATTCTCGCGCTGGTTTTTTCTGAAAACGCAATTGATAGCCCTAAATCAGCAACTACCATTGAAGCCCTGCCAAGTATTGAATTTTCAGATGCAGCATTGGATTTTGAAAGCGGTCAGCCCGTATTTTCTAAAAATACTACAGCCACTTTGAAGGTTGGAACTGCTGAAGACGTGAAGATTTACATCAACAATGAAGTTGAAACGCAAATAAATAATTCTCAGGTAGATCTCACTTCCCTGATCGAATTTTCAGAGGGCACCTATACTGTCTTGGTAAAAGGTGAAAACTTTGAGGAAGCGTTTGGGTTCACGATAAGATAAAATTTTAACCAAGAGCCATAAAAGCCTAGCAGTGATGTGAGGCTTTTTTGTTTTGGCCTAAATTAGCTTCATGGACTTAAAGCTTTTCTTCGATCCCATCGATATAGATGAGGACAAGGCACCAGCCTCTTTTCAATCTTCTATCTATATAAACAGACATAAAATGCCTGATCATGAAGGTATGGACATTGCGCTTATAGGACTTTGTGAGTACAGAGGTGAAAATGAAAAAGCGGATTCTAATTCTTCAAACGAAGTAAGAAAGCAATTATACAATTTGAAGAAAGGATTTGGTGACTATGGAATTATAGATCTCGGCAATTTCAGGAATGGACCAACATTAGAAGATACGTATTTGAGACTGAAGGAAGTTTGTGCTTATTTGATGGAGAAGAGTATCATTCCTGTTTTATTTGGTGGCACTCATGACCTTGATCTCGGTCAATATTATGCCTATGAGTCGAGCGAAAAATTAATTTCGGTGCTAAATATTGATAATCAACTGGATCTGGAGGATGATAAAATTCCATCTCAGAATCACATCAATAAAATATTCAAGCACAGTCCAAATTACCTTTTTAGTTATTATCACTTAGCCTATCAAAGCTATCTCACCAATCAGAAATCTATTGAGCTTTTGGAACAGTTGTCGTTTGAGTCGGTAAGGCTTGGAATGGTAAAGGAGAATATCAAAGACATTGAACCAATTGTACGTGATGCAGACATGATGTCTTTTGATTTGTCTGCTTTGCAAAGTGCTTACGCACCGGGTGCAAGCAATTCAAAAGTTTATGGCCTCACTGGAGAAGAGGCTTGTCAGCTATGCTGGTATGCCGGTCAGAATGAAAAGATGAGTTCAGTCGGGTTATATAACTATGATGCAGCACTGGATTCAGATGATCGGAGGACTGCCTTTGTCATGGCAACAATGGTCTGGTATTTTATAGAGGGATACTATCATCGGAAGGGGGATAAAAACTTTAAATCGAACGATTATCTTATGTATGAGGTCCATCTGGGTGGCGATCCTGAGACCATTCGATTCTATAAAAGTAAACTTTCAGAAAGGTGGTGGATGGAAGTGCCAAACCCTGAAGCAGAAGGTCTTTTTAATCGTAATCGGATGATTGCCTGTAACTACAGCGATTATGATTTGGCACTTAAAGGCGAGCTTCCGGATCGCTGGATGAATTTTTATAATAAGGTTTAATACCTCTGTGGGATAATAATCCAGAGGATGATGTATACCAAAAGTCCGGGGAATGCTGCACTTACAATTGACAGCACCAAATATGCTACTCTAACCAATGTAGGATCCCAACCAAAGTAATCTGCAATTCCGGCACATACGCCTCCAAGCATTCGATCATTAGATCTGAATAGTCGTTTTGTCATTTCCATTCTTGTTTAGTTTAAAGATGTAATTTTTTTATGAATTTCTTTAAAACTGATCTTACTGATTTGGTCTAAGAGGGTTTGGGGCTCGATGGTTTCTACCGTATTAGTTTTGGTCGGATTACTCAATAAGTCAGCTGAGTACAATGACTTAGCATTGAGCGTAAGCAGGCATGCCAGTAGAATACCCAAAAGAATGAGCAATGTACGATTGAATTTAATATTTGTTCGGTTGGTCGACATTTGATATTCTTATACCCAAAGGCCATGCCAAACATCTTAACTAATTGATTATCAATCAGTTGTAATTAACTACGGATTTGTCAATGTGCAGATGCGAACACTGTAAAAAAGAAGATCGTACACTAATTGAAAATTTGAATCTGGTCTTCCGGAACTTTTAAAAAAATAGTTTCTCCGATCTCAACAGGGCACCTTTCAGTTTCGAGGCTGATAAATTCATGTGTGCTTTCATTCCCAATTTTCAATACATCGTGTGGACCCTTGAATTCCTTTTTTATAACTCTGCCTGAAAGATTATAATCATTCGCAGTGCTAATCAGGATGTTTTCAGGACGCATAAATATTTGGAAGTCGCCAGTTCTGTCGTTTATAACCTTAAGCGATCCAAAAGATGTTTTGACAAGATTGTCTGAAATATTTTTAGCGTTAATAATCACGCTTGCCCCAAAGAAATCAGAAACATAGGGCGATATTGGTTGCTTATAAACTTCTGATGGTGTGCCCACCTGCTGAATTTCACCATGTCGCATCACCACCAGCTTGTCCGCAATCAAAAAGGCATCTGAAGCCTGATGACTTACTAAAATAGTTGTGATTTGCAGCGAGCGTAGAAGATCAAAGATTTCTTCTCTGATTTTTGCTTTTAAAAGTTCATCGAGACTACTGAATGGCTCATCGAGGATCAACAATTTAGGATTGATTGCCAGTGCTCTGGCCAGCGCAACTCTTTGCTGCTGACCGCCTGAAAGTTCATGAGGATATCTTTGTTCGAGCCCTTTTAGTCCAGTCATCTGCAGCAACTCGGTCAGTCTTGTGTTGGTCTGATCTTTCCTTTTAATCGCATAAAAAATATTGTCTTTGACCCTTAGGTGAGGGAAGAGCGAAAGGTTCTGGAAAACAAACCCAAATTGTCTTTTTTCAGGCTTCCAGTTAGTGATGTCTTTGTTATTCAAAATGATAGAACCACTATCCGGTTCCTCTAAACCCGAAATAATACGTAGGAGCGTACTTTTCCCACACCCACTTTCTCCTGTAAGGGATAGAATCTCTCCTTTTTTCACTTCAAGAGAAACATCTTTCAATACTTTGCTTTGCCCAAAGGTTTTATCGATATGTTCGACGCTTAAGTTCATTTGCGGTGCAAAATTCTATTCAGGTAGTAAACGGGAATTGTGCTCGCAAAAATAATCAGAAGGCTGGCAGAAGCAGACCTTGGAGCCATTTCATCCTTCGCATATTGAAAAGCGTTTGTAGCTAGTGTTTCGTAATTAAATGGTCGTAACATAAGCGTAATCGGCAACTCTTTTGCAACATCCACAAAAACCATGATGAGCGCGCCAACAAGTACAGGTTTTAAAACCGGTAGATGCACCTTCAACAGGTTCCTCAAAGTATTACTGCCAAGAGATACAGCAGCATCATCAATTTCCCGCGGTATTTTTTCAAATCCGGATTCTATTGAACCATAGCCGACAGCAAAAAACCTGACCGTATAGCCGAAGATTAAAGCAATCAATCCTGAGTAGATAAGATTCGGATTTATCATAAGTATACAGGCCACTATACCAATAGCAATCACAGCACCGGGCATTGCATACCCTAACATGGGCAGCTTGGTAATGGTTTTCTTAATTCCTTGTTTATTAACAAGCCGGAATGTGTAAACAAGCAGAATGGACAATGCAGTAATAATAATACTTGACAGAAAGCCGAGTAATGCAGTATTGCCTGCCAGCATGGCAAGTTCAACCCAGATATTCGGAGCATAAGCGAGGATAAACCACCAAAGAAGCTGAGCGACAGGTATGATGAATCCTGCAATAACTGGAATAAGGCAAATGGAAAATATGAGCCATTTATGCTTTGGCTTAATTCTGGAAAGTGTGCGCTCTGCTTTGTCATGAGTCACCTTCTTTTTTCGATTGGCACTAAACTCGATGATTAAGAGAATGACGACAAAAGTGAGCACTACCATTGATAGGAAGATAGCGGTAGATAAATCCCCAAGTGCCAACCAGGATCTGAAAATTCCAACGGTAAAGGTGGGAATGCCGAAGTAGGTAACAACCCCATAGTCATTTAGGACTTCCATAATTACCAAAATGAGTCCGGCGAAGATGGCAGGCCATGCCAGTGGCAATACCACCTTTCTAAAAGTCTTATTCATTGATTGCCCCAAAGATCTGGAGACCTCTATTAAGGAAGCAGACTGCAGCAAAAAGGCAGATCTTGAAGTGACATAAACGTATGGATACAGAACCAGGCTCATGACCAGGATTGCTCCTGTATGATTCATGATATCCATGTACAAATCAGTGCCAGCCCACCTCAAAAAGATTCTTATTGGGCCTGCATAGTCAGTTAGCCCGACATAAGCGGTGGCATTGATAAATGTGGGGATGGATAGTGGAAGAATAAGAACCCATTCGAATTTTCTGCGAAATGGGAATTCATAAATGGTAACAAACCAGGCAGTACTAACTCCTAAAACAAGCGCTAAAAGAGAGGTGCCAATCACTAAAATAGAAGTATTCCAGAGATACAAAGGCAATAGGTTGCTGGCAATATGCCTTAGATTGGAGGTGTCCAGCATAAATGAACGACTCGCTACAAGAACCAGAGGAAGCAGGATTGCTGCTAATACAAGGTTTGTAGCGAGTCGCCAGAAAAGATGTTTTGGTTGCTTAATTCCAGCCAGCTTCATCAAATATTTTTATTGCTTCTTCGAGCAATGCCGGATTTGTAGCATACTCCAGATCATCAATTTTAAAGTCACCCCATGCGGCTACTGTAGAATCAGGAGCTACATTTTTATGAACCGGGTACTCAAAAGAAGTCAACGCATAGAATTTCTGAATTTCTTCGCTTGTAAGGAATTCAATGAATTTGATAGCATTGGCTTTGTTTGGTGCGTTTTTAGTTACTCCAACACCGCTGATATTGATATGTCCGCCACGGCCATCCTGGTTTGGAAAGTAAATACCAACACGCTCACCAGCCATTACTTCTTCAGGGTTTTCTGAATTTAATAAAAGACCAACGTAGTAGGTGTTCACAACTGCAATGTCTCCAATGCCGGATGCGATCGCTTTGATCTGATCACGGTCACCACCTTTTGGCTCACGTGCCATGTTTTCTACGATTCCATTGGCCCATTCTTGTGCTGCTTCATTGCCATTTTCATGAATGATAGAAGAAAGAAGCGATTGATTGTATGAGCTGCTTGAAGAACGGATCAAGATACGATCATTCCATTTTTCACTTGCCAAATCCTCGTAAGTAGATAGTTCAGAAACATCTACATCTTCCTTGTCATAAGCTATTACCCTAGCTCTATAGGTGATAGCGTACCAGTTTTTATCAGGATCAACAAAACCATCCCGATTGTTGGTATTGGCTTCCGCGGCTTGCAACAATCCCAGCTCTTTTGCACGGTTAAGTTTCGCGGCATCTACGGTGATTAACACATCCGCCGGTGAGTTTTCGCCCTCCATTTCCAATCGGCTGATTAGCTCATCTGCACCTGCTTTTACCAAATTAATTTTTATACCGGTTTCCCTAGTAAATCTTTCAAAAGCCTCCTTATCCGCATCATAATGTCTGTGGGAATAAACATTCAGAACTTGCTCTTCAGTTGAAGATTCTCCTGTCTTCTCTTTACCTCCGGTACAGGCTATAGTTAGTGTGAGTAATAATAGCTTTATATATTTCATAGTCATTTGATTTTGGGCAAATCTAATTATTTAGAATCAATCTAAATAAAGTTTTTGGGCACAAAAAAAGGTACCTCCTCCGAGGCACCTAATCACCTAATCACACTGCTGAACGCATTGTATCTTTAAACAGGAATTTATTCAAAACCTGAACCTAGTTTTTTCAGATAACACATTAATCATTATCTGATACAAATAGACAAAGAGTGACCAATCTAAATCCTTGGTAGTAATGAGGAAATTGATTTAGTTAAAATGCTTAGACACGTAAATCGAATGGTTCAGGGTTCAACGCTTTCAGGTTATTCACATAAATTTATGTCTATTACAAACCAGCTAGTTTGGAAAATCACTTAAACATATCCCACCAAAATGTTTTGGAAGGCATGCCATTCGGTGTGGTTCAGGTTGACCTCAGCGGAAAAATCATTTATGCCAATAAATCCGGGTTTAAGCTTCTCGGTGTAGCATCAGAACAGGAGTTGATTGGTATCCATTATGAATCGTTTGCGTGGACTCAGTTTGATGAAAACGAAGTAACATTATTGCCGGAGGCTCATGCGCTTTATGAAGCTTTGACAAAAAAGCGTGTTGTAACCTCTAGTGTTCAGGGATGCCTGATTGATGGTGAAAGAAGGTGGTATTCAGTAAATGCAGCACCGATTTATGACGATGAGAATGAGTTAGTAGGTGCGATATCCAATTTTGCAGATATCACAGATAAAATTGAAAAGGACAAAAAACAGCAAGAGGAATCTGCCAGGTATCAGATTTTGGTTGAAAATATCAACGGCGTGGTTTGGGAGACCGTCCCTGGTACTCAGACCTTTTCGTACGTCAGTCCAAAAGCAGAAGAACTGTTGGGATTTCCCAAAGATGAGTGGCTTAAACAGGGTTTTTGGCAATCCAGGATTCACAAGGACGACAAAGAGAGAGTTATCTCTTATGAGACAGATAAAATAAAGGAGGTAAATAGTTATCAATTGGAATATCGACTTATTCGTAAGGATGAGCGTGTGATATGGGTTCGGGATTTGGTGGAAGTTGTGAAAGAGCATGACCAGCCAAAAAAACTTCGAGGGATTACGCTAGACATCACTGAAAGCAAGCATTCCCGCATGCTTTTACGTGAGAGTGAACAGAGGTACAAGCAAATGGTAGCAGAGGCTCCTTATGCCATTACTATTTATGATCGAAATGGAACCTTAATTGCCGCGAACGCAAAATGCGCAGAGTACTGGTTGGTTGATCTCAAAGATTACATCGGCCAGTTTAATATTTTCAACAATGATTTGTTTACCTCTGAATCTCAGAAGGCGACAATTGAGAAGGCATTTAAGGGAGAAGTCGGTGAGATAACAGCTGAGATTCCACTCACTCACGCCAATCAATCCCGAAAGACCTATCGACTGAAGTATTATCCATTGTTTGATGCCAACGGAGAACTGGATAATGTGATTTATTTCACCGAAGATATAACAGACTATGTGGAGGCAGAGGAAAAGACTAAAAGGGAAGAATCACTAAAGCAGGGAATCCTGGATGCACTGGATGAAGCAATTCTTGTTATTGATGACAAGGGTTTGATCATTAGCGTAAATAAAAATTTACGTACCTACGTAAAAGGGCAACCATATTCAGAATTGGAAATTGGAAAATCTGTTTTTGAGTTTATTGAATTTTTTGATGAAAGTGATTACTTAAAAAATGGTGTTATGTCCATTTTGAATCAAAAAGTAAGAGTGCTGGACCATGAAATGAAATTGGCGGATGGGAAGTGGTATAATTTACGAGCTACACCTTTGAATGGGCCGTTTGGAGCAGTAATAGCATGGCAGAATATTAATACAAGAAAGGAAATTGAAATTGCATTAGAAAAGTCGCTCAAAAAATACCGAAGCATTTACAACAAAGCTCCCGTAATGATGCATTCGATCAATGACAAATTACAAATTATCAGCGTGAGTGACTTTTGGCTGGAGAAGATGGGGTATGAGCGAAATGAGGTAATTGGTAAGACTCCAATTGATTTTATGGCCCCAGAGTCTTTGGGAAAAATATCCCCAAACCTGAAAAAGCTCTTTGAGTCGGGTGAGGTCAAAAACATTGCCTATAAATATGTGAAGAAGTCAGGAGAGGTGATGGATGTAATCTTATCAGCTGTAGCAGAATATGATGAAGAAGGAAATTTTGAAAGATCCATTACTGGCATGTTGGATGTGACCGAACTGAAAGCGGCAGAGAGAAATCTACAGGAAAGCCAATATAAATTGCTGGAGTCACAGCGTATCTCCAAGATTGCAAATTATGAGTATGTAGTAGACACAGGGCAATTCACCCCTTCAGAGGAGATGATTTCCATGATGGGCTTTGCTCCCTCAGATCGTGATATTTCTGTTATTCAAAAGCTCATTCACCCGGAAGATGTTTCAGGATTTACGAATAAGCTCGAAAGGTGCATTCGAGAAGGGAAAGATTTCTTTCATATTTATCGTATTTATCATTTAATCACAAAAAAGATCAAGTGGATTTCAGGACGTGGCAAAATGATAAAAGATGAAAGAGGAAAAGTCGTTAGAATGATTGGAACAGTTCAGGACATCACGGAGCAAAAGCAAGCGGAAGAGAAGATAAGGCGATTGACAGATCGTATTTTGCTGGCTACAGAAATCGCCAATCTAGGGGTGTGGGAGTATGATCGGGATACCGGAGAGATTTTCTGGGAAGATCAGATGTACGCTATTTTCTCCAATACAAATACCCCACTTTCCCACAAGGAACTGCAGGATTATTTTATCGGGGATGATAAAAAAGTGCTAAAAGAAAGCCTTAAAATGATTAGGGATGGGATCAATTTCTTAGAATCTGATTTTAGAATAAAGGTTGATGAGGAAGAGAAGTATTTAAGGGCATTTACCAGGATTCTAAGAGACGAAAAATCTAGGATAAAAGGGATGGTGGGTGTCATCTATGACATCACCGTTGATAAAAGATTGCAAAAGCAACTGGAAAAATCCCTTGATGAAAAGAATGTGTTGATCAAGGAAGTTCACCACCGGGTTAAAAACAACATGCAGCTAATTTCTTCTATACTGGCATTAAAATCTTATGAGCTTGACAATGATAAATCCAGGGCCATCTTCAATGAGGTAAATGACCGCATCAAAGCTATGGCGGTTATTCATGATAAGTTGTATACGTTTTACAATGTTTCAGAAATCAATGTGGGGGAATATTTAAATCATATTGCTAAGGAGCTTCAAGTTTTACAAGGAACTTCAAACATTAGGATTGAAGTAATTACAAGGCGTATTATTCTGGACGTGGAAAAAGCACTTTTAATAGGCTTGATGGCGAGCGAAATGGTGGCCAACGCAGTAAAACATGGCTTTAAAAAAGATCAGAATGGAACCATTACCATTCATTTTGTCAAGCAAGGAAGAGGTAAAAAATTCACTCTTAGAGTTCTCAATGACGGTAAAAAGATGGAACCAAATATTCTAGAGAGCAGTACCGGACTAGGTGTATCCCTGGTGAAAACATTCGTGAAACAACTTGGTGGCACGGTAGAAGTAGATGAAAAAGATAACGGACTTAAAGCGACTTTTTAAAAGTAGCTGAATACTCTATCAGGGTATGAATAAGGCCACTGGTTGTTTTGGAATCAATTTTCCTCATGATATTGCCTTTGTGGGCATTGACCGTTCTTACGCTCAAATCCAATTTTTGTGCAATCTCCTCATTAGTTAAGTCTTGCATGATCAGAATCAAAATTTCATTTTCCCGATCGGTCAAGGATTTCACTTTTTCAGCCATTTCATTGGCCTTGTTGGAAAAAAGCATTCCTATCATTGTTTCATCATAGTAAATATCATTATTCATTGCCATCTGGATCGTCTTCAATATTTCAGATGCTTCCATGTTTAATGAAAAGATTCCATTTATGTCATATTCAGACGTATACTGGATCAGTAGCGGACGTATTTCATAGGCAAATAAAACGATTGGCACACCAGACCTATAAGGTGTCATTTCGTTAGGTGATATTGTTTCTGTGTCAACAACAATAATGTCCAGGCCTTCCTTGAAATCAGGAGCCATTGAAAGGGTTTTCGGACATATTTCATCAAGAATAAGGAATAGATAATTAGCTAGTGAAGTATTTTTTGATACGATGAAAATCTCTTTCATATTACAGCTCGTTTCTTAGTACTTACAATTGTAATATCTCACAAAATCTTATAAATTGATAGTAATCACGCAGAACCTATGGGAAAAATTTTAGTTGCGGAAGACTCGCTCATTGTCAATCAACATATCAAGCATGCATTAGAATCCGGAGGTCATGAAGTGCTGTCAGTATACTCAGGAAAAGAAGCCGTTTCAGTAGCGTCACAAGAATTTCCTGACCTTATCCTAATGGATATCATGATGGAGACCAACTCAGATGGTATTGATGCTGCCTATGAGGTAAAACAGAAACTCGATATTCCAATCATTTTTTTGACAGCTCTTACTGATGAGCCCACGATCGAAAAGGCAAAGTTCAGCCTTCCATACGGGTATGTTGTAAAGCCATTCAATGAAGCAGAGCTCTTATCCAACATTGATGTTGCACTCTACAAGGC
Organism: Ekhidna sp.; assembly: GCF_040220215.1. Classification (GTDB taxonomy): domain Bacteria; phylum Bacteroidota; class Bacteroidia; order Cytophagales; family Cyclobacteriaceae; genus Ekhidna. The sequence goes on along the minus strand of NZ_JAVJTR010000019.1, from coordinate 130,708 downwards.
TCAGGCGGAAAAGAAAATCAAAGAAAATAGTGAGCTTTTTCAGGCCATTATTAATTCGATTGATAAAGCCATCTTCCTTCTTGATGAGACTGGAAATATTAAGTACACAAATTCTGTTGCTGAGGGGGTCACTTCAAGGTCTTTTGATCAGTTGATGGATCGGAATATTAATGAAATACTGGAGTTTAAAGATGAAGATGGAGGGAGGCATGCCAATATAATTGGTATGGAGGATGCCACAGAGATGGAACTAATACTGGGCAATTCCGAGAAAGTATTTGGTGACTTCTATTCACATAAAGTTTCTCTGGACGAAAGCTATACCTTGTTTTTTTTCAAGGACATCACAGAGCGTGTACGGATCAGGGAAGCCAATGAAGATATGAAGAATCGCCGCTTACTGTCTTTTATAGAAGGGCAGGAAAAAGAGCGCGAACGGATTGCACGTGATCTTCACGATGGTGTTGGTCAGATAGCTAACATGATTAAGTTAGCTGTAAAAAAGGGCGATACAGGGGACACTTTGGCGGATATGGTAGATCAGTTTCTGGATGAAATGAGGAAGGTTACTGACGGATTGCTACCTACACTTTTGAGTGATTTCCCAATTGATGTGTGCATTAAGAAAATTGTGGACCAGGCAAACAAGAGCTCCAATGTACGGTTTGAATTCCAGGCAGAAGACCTCCCGGACCTGGACATGAAACATAAGGTGAATATTTACAGGATCACCCAGGAAAATATTTCAAATATCATCAAGCACTCAAAGGCCAAGACAGCCTCAATTCAGCTCTATGGTTTCGAGAAGCACCTTCAAATGACCATAGAGGATGACGGTGATGGCTTTGAAATAGGAGATTATGATAAGGAAACCTCTCACCATGGTATACAGAATATCCTGTTTAGGGCTGAAGTTTTAAATGCAGAGTGTAATATTGATTCCAAAAAAGGATCAGGTACTTTTATTAGTTTAAAAATTCCGCATGAAATGAGCGTTAAAAATTGACATCTTATTACCTTGTATGGGTTGATTTTTAAAATGAATTTCTAGTGGCAAAGATGAACCACAATTCACATGAAAAAAACTAAACTATTTCTCGTTGAAGATCACGAACTGGTTCGAAAGGGCGTTCGGAGTATTATAGATTTAGACCCCTCTATTGATATCATGGGGGAATATGATCGAGCATCAAAGGCTATTGAAGCTATGAATGGTGGGGATATGCCGGATATCATATTGATGGATATTTCCATGCCTGAGATGACCGGATTGGAGGCTTCTAAGCTCATCGGGGATAAATACCCGGATGTAAAAATCATCATTTTGAGTATGTACAAAGATGAGGAATATGTAATGGAGGGGCTAAACTTTAATATCGCCGGGTATGTAGTAAAAGACAGTGTGGCTGATGAGATTTTGGTTGCGATTGAAAAAGTCAACGATGGTGGAAAATTTTTCAGCAGGGAGGTGATAGACACTGCACTCAATTCTTATAAAGAGATAAAAAAAGAAAAAAAGAAAGCAGAAAGTGTTCAGCTGACAAAACGCGAAATAGAAGTCCTAAACGACATATCAGATGGCTTAAAAAGTCAGGAAATAGCCGAAAAACTATTTATAAGCGAGCGAACGGTAGAAGCTCACAGAGGCAATATCATGAAAAAATTACATGCTAAAAACATGGCAGAACTCATCAAGAAAGCAATGAATTTAGGTTTAATCACCCCGTGATTTTTAGTGATAATGACTAACTGAACTATAGTAGTTTCCATAGATAAATCCAACCTTCTCATTCATTAAGTTTGGTTTAATTAAGCGCATACTGACATATAAAACCACCGTTTTATAACAGTAACAATAAGCTATGATTATATCAGAGGCTCACCAAAAAATCAATGCACTTAGAGAACTAGTGCCTGAGGGGTTTGTATTCATTATAGACACTACAGACCGGTCATTTGTGTACAAATCGAAAGAAAGCTCAGATTGCGAGCAGCGCGTCATCTCATTGGACATGGATCATGGCATTGATAAACTCACCAAAAGTGTTGACTTCTATCTCCACGAGGATGAGACATCCAATGTTAAACTTTCCAGAATAGCACAAAATACTTTTATCGGTGTTTGCGTGCCGAAAAAGAGATGCTCAGAAAAGCAGTGGAATTTGGCCATTGATTATCTGAGAAATTAAAATATAAATGATCAGTGATAACTGGTCTTATATTCGAGTATAGGATTCCCTTGATGATTTTTGAATTGATTTTGCGTTGAACTATCTTTAGATAGGGAGTTCTTTGTTCTTCATTTTTTTTCGTGTTGTTTGCTGAACTGATGTAAATCGTGATGAAAAAGCTACAAAAACTTGAAGCAGAAGAGGGGGAATTAGTGCTCAAAGGTGAATTGTTTGAGGCGCTGGCTCAAAACACTTCACTAGAGAAAGGTATTCAGGACATACTCCAGATTCTCACTAAATTTTATGATGCCCTTATCGGAGAATGCTGGCTCAACTCCCCCTGCATTCATAAGGATTTGACTTTTTTCACTACCTACGGGGATAGTAAAAGCAACGGAATGCAAAGCGATCATCGTGCCTCAGGATCAGGATTTATAGGAGAATTATATAACCTCAGGAAACCAATTGTTTTAAATGATCTACAGTTGAATGAAGGGTTCTTAAGAAAGGATTTCGCCAAAAAGAATGACCTGACCTCTGCTATGGGCATTCCATTGGTTATTAATGGGAAGGTCTCAGGAGTGTTCTGCTTTTTCCGACAGCAAGAGAATTTCAGTCAATCCGAAGTATTGCCAAGATCGATGATCCGCTCCATTGCTTTATGGGTTGATGGACTAATCAATAAGCAAATAAGTGAGGCCTTTTTCCGGTTATCAAACAACTTTTTTGTAATAGGGGATATGAACGGCAATTTTCTGCAAGTAAACCATGCTTTTCTACAATCACTGGGTTATAAGGAAGAGGAAGTCATTGGTCAATCCTACACAAAGTTTATCCATCCGGATGATATCAAACCAAGTGTAAAAAACACAGAAAAAGTATTTAAGGGTCAACCAACTATCGTTTTTGAAAACAGGTACAGATCAAAATCCGGTGATTATATCTGGATCAGCTGGTCCACTATTACGGATATGGATCGTAAACTCGTTTACGCATATGGAAAGGATATTACAGAACTTAAAGTCGCTCAGCATGAGTTGGAAGAGAAATCTTTTAACCTAAAAGAACGGGTCAAGGAGCTGAACGGGCTTTATTCCATTCTCAAAATACTTAGTGAACCAGAAAAATCCTTTGATGATAAACTTTCCTTAATTATTGAATTTATTCCTTCATCGTTTCAATTCCCGGAAATCACCTGTGCAGCCATAGAAGTTGGAGGCAAACGTCATGAGACCACCTATTTTAAAAATTCCAATACCAGGCTTAGTGCTCCAATCGTGGTTGGCGGGGAAACTGTTGGAAGGCTCACGGTTTATTTGACAGGAAATAAACAACATGGTTTTCTTAGAGAGGAAGAATCACTTGTAGAAACAGTAGTAAGTAATATTTCCAGGGCTTTGGAATTGGAAAAATCCAGGTCGTTGGTTCATCGACTATCTTTAATTGCAAAAGAAACGATCAATTTTGTGTTCATATGCGATGAGCAAGGACGCATTGAGTGGGCGAATGATGCTTTTGTACTAGATACCGGATATAATCTGGAAGAGATAGAAGGGAAAAAACCGGCAGATTTTTTACATGGCCCGGAAACGGACCATGAAGTAAGAGACCAATTACATAATGCTGTGATTAATCACGAACCCTTTTCCTGTGAATTATTAAAATACAAAAAAGACAAAACACCTTATTGGGTTTCCATTGAAGGCAAACCACTGAAAGATCCTATCAACGGAAGCATTCACTACTTTCAGATCGAAACGGATATAACCGGAAAAAGAAAAGATCAGCAATTGCTGAGGGAAGCAGAACAAAATGCCAGACGGTTTGCAAGTGAGTTGAACCGTGTGTTGGAAGAAGAGCGGGCTCATTGGGCGCGAGAGATTCATGATGAGTTTGGGCAACAGCTATCCGGGATTAAAATGTCCCTTGCCACTTTGAATCGTATCAATTTTGAGCCTGAAGCCAGCCAACTGATTGTCACGGATGTAGTGAAAAGCCTGGAAGAGGCCACCAAATCATTAAAGGCATTCTCAATGCAGCTGAGACCCGGCATACTGGATAGTTTGGGTATTTCAGAAGCAATTAGCTGGTTGGTAGACGAATTCGCAAAAAAATCCGGAACTAAGGTGAAAAAGCAAATTGAGAGCAATGGAGTTACATTAGATAACAGTACATCAAATGCCATTTTCAGAATCTGCCAGGAGACATTGAACAATATCGCAAAGCATGCGAATGCAACATTGATTGAGGTAGGTTTTTATATTGATGATGAAGAGGTTACTTTATCAATAATTGATAATGGAGTGGGCATGAGAGATTCCAGTCTCAATGATCCATTTTCTATGGGCCTGCTCGGCATGAAGGAGAGAGCCCATCTTGCAGGAGGGTCGTTGGAGATTGAAAGTGATGAAGGCAAGTACACAAAGGTCAAATATCACCAGCTATTAACAGCTGAAAATGAGTGAGTGGGGGGCATATACCGAAGAGGTTCTGGATCAATTTCAGCAGCACATCTGCATTCTGGATAAGGATGGAGAAATTCTGTTTATCAATAAAGCCTGGAAAGTATTTGCAGCAGAGAATGGAGCTTCATCGAATGCTTTTAAAGGGGCTAATTATCTGCGGGTAGCAAACCAGGCTGATAAAGAAGCTAAAACCTTTATCTCAGAAATCAAGAAAATACTGGCTGGCAAAATAAGGCATTCAGAAGTTCACTATCCGTGTCATTCTCCCACTGAAAAAAGGTGGTTTAAAGCTACCGCCAGGCCTCTGAAGCTTAAAGACAAATTATATGTGCTCGTGATTCATGAGAATGAATCTGATAAGTTCAAATCCGTAGCGGAAAAAGAGCAGCTAAATAAAAAGCTAAAAGCAGAGCAGCAAAGACTTTTACAGATATTTAATGAAGCTCCTGTAAGCATGGCAATTGTTAAGGGTAAAGACCATGTTTTTCAGGCAGCCAACGAGGCATACTATCGGCTAACCAATAGAACTCCGGATATTATAGGTAAAAACGTGAGAGAGGTCTTTCCGGAGCTTGAAGGTCATGGATACCTGGAATGGCTGAATAAGGTGTATATTACGGGAGAGACCTTTTCCGGCAATGAAATACTCTTTTATTTCTATCCGGAGGGGAGTGATGAACTGGAAGAAAGGTACCTCAATTTTGTGTATCAACCCTATAGAAACGAGGAAGGAGCGATAGAGGGTATATTTTATACCGGAGTGGATGTCACAGAGCAAGTAGTTGCCAGAAAGAAAATTGAGGAGAGTGAAAGCCGATTATCTTCAATTTTCGAAAATTCCAACTATAGTACCCTGCTGTGGAAGGTAGAATCTAACGGGTACTACTTTGAAGAGATCAATTCAAATGCGATAGCATTTTTTGGAGTAGATGTATCAAAAAATGAATTGATTGGAATGTCGGCTCAGTCTTTTTTTAGGAAGTATTTGCACTTAAAAATCTCTGAAAGTAAATGGATTGACAGGTATGATGCTGTAAAATCTTCGAAAAAGATCATGTCATTTAATTATGAAGTTGAAGGCGCAAATGGAAGTATCATCACCGAAGAAAGCATTATTCCAATCTTTGACAAAGAAGAGGTCACGCATATTCTGGTAATTACCAGGGATATCACAGATTTAAGAAAGGATCAGCAGCTACTCGTTGAAGCTTCAGAGAAAACCAGTCGATTTGCGAGGGAACTAAACAGGATACTGGAGGAAGAACGCGCTCACTGGGCGCGTGAGATACATGATGAATTTGGCCAGCAGCTGTCCGGGATTAAAATGTCCCTTGCCACTTTGAGCCGTATCAACTTTGAGCCTGAAGCAAGTCAATTGATAATCTCAGATGTGGTGAAAAGCCTGGAGGACGCAACACGAGCATTGAAATCATTTTCAACTCAACTGAGACCGGGCATTCTCGATAGCCTGGGTATCTCGGGGGCCGTGGAGTGGCTGGTGGATGAGTTTGAGAGGAAATCAGGAATTAAGACCAATAAACGAATAAATGAAAATGGTATTTCCATAGATGGAGATGTTTCCATCGCCATCTTCAGAGTTTGTCAGGAGACCCTGAATAACATTCACAAACATGCAAAGGCATCTTTGGTTGAGGTTGTTTTCCAAATCAATGAAAAAGAAATAATTTTGGAAATAACTGATAACGGAATTGGAATGTCACGTTCTAAACTTAATGATCCATTCTCTATGGGTATACTGGGGATGAGGGAACGGGCCCAACTTACAGGTGGGTCGCTCGAGATTGACAGTGAAGAAGATAAGTATACCAAAATCAAATATCACCAGCTGGTGAAAAACTTATGAAGAAAGAAACCAGGATATTAATCGCGGATGATCATGCGACAATACGCACAGGTCTCAAGCATATATTGACAAGTGCGTTTTCTCCTGTTTCTTTTGGTGAAGCGATTACTGGTTCTGAAACGCTAAGAAAAATATCCGGGGGCGACTGGGATTTAGTTATTCTGGATATAAATATGCCGGGAAAAGACGGATTGGAGGTTCTCACTGAAATTAAAGAAAATGATTATAGCGCACGCGTGCTTATATTAAGCATGTATACCGAAGACCAGTTTTCTGTTAGGTGCATAAAAGCGGGAGCCTTTGGGTATCTTTCAAAAAATGCAGACGATAAACAAATAGTTGAAGCAGTTCAAACCATCTTGAATGGAAGAAAATATATCAGTCCGGATGTAGCCCAGCTCTTATCCATTGAGCTGGTACAGGGACATGAAGGCCAGCCTCATGAGTCATTATCGGATCGGGAGTTGCAGACTTTTCTAAAAATAGCTGTTGGTAAATCTGTAACTAAAGTAGCCGATGAACTGAATCTCAGTGTCAGTACCGTCAATACGTATCGATCCCGTGTTTTCAAGAAGATGAATGCGAAATCCAATGCTGACTTAACAAGGTATGCGATGGACAACAAATTGATATAAACCTCAGTTCGATATAAAACCAATAAAAAACCTACCCTAAGGTCACTCAGAGCCTTTTTTAGTTGGAAGTGCGAGGGAAAAAAGGCGTGGAGTCTTTCTTATTCGAAGAGATTCCACGGCTTCCAACCCACTATCAGCCCAGTGAGCCTCTGAATGACGGTTTTTTGTTGGTTTTAAAAATGCTTACGTCGAACTCAGGTTAACTCTATTCTCTCAACGATTAAATCTCTCTGCTCCCTCTGTGTAGTTCTCCTTCCCTCTGCGGTTAAATTTTTTACCCTTTCCCTGCGGTTGGTTAAAACTCCGCTTTCTCCGTGATACTTCTCAGTTCTCACAGCGGTTAAACTCTTTTTCTCCGTGGTTTGATTTTCTTAGCTCCCTCTGCGGTAAACCCTCCCTTTCTTTGCGGTTAAAGATTTCACTCCGCATGCTTCAATAACCCTATCACCAGCAGCAACTGCGCGGCACAATACGTAATCATAATCCAAACACCTGCATATGGAATGGCCGTGTGAAACGAATTAAACGCCAGGATAGAGTCGGATAAGACAAATAACAAACTCCCATAAAGCGCCAGCTGATAGCTCTCTTGTGACGTATTCCCCTCCCTCAATCGCGCCATGATGGCCATGGTCATAATCACCAATCCATAAACTATAATTGGTAGCGTAAAATCTCCGGCTGGTAGCAATACATAGAACAGGATAATCCCATAGCCAAGGAATGGCAGCACTTTCATCAGATTCAGTGATGGACGCTGATAACTCGATTTTCTTAATACCACCACGTAGGTGATTTGAGCTATCAGGAATAAACCGATCCCGGCCATGAAAAAAGTCTCCTCAGCCTGATACATCAGCACCACGTCTCCCAGCCAGGAAAACAGCAAGGCGAGGCAAATAAGCAATATTCTTTTGGTGGTCTTACCAATGCTGGATTTGTACACGTAGACCATGAGTAGCGGCATCAGCAGTGGCTTGGTGAACTGATCAAGTACTTCAGAAGGAATAACCTTGGCGACTATGTTGGCTGCTGAAACGGCTATGTAAAACCAGAATATGAGGTTAAGCATGGTTAGATGTTTAAAGATGGCAATCTAAAAAGGTAGAATGAGATTGGCAATTGTTGTCTGTCTATAAGCCTTCCTGATTTATTTCACGGTTTTAGTGAATGTATCTGCTTTATTAAATATATCAATTTTACACTAGCTACTGGTTCGAGGGAAGCGTGAGACTCTTTCTATGAATAAATCGCAATCGCCCAGGTGATATAGAACCAACCCACAGCCAACCAGCTAATCGGATGAATGCGCTTCAGGCTCTGCCAGTCGTACACAAAGAAGGACAGGAAAAAGGCATGCCAGACCAGGATGTAAAATAGCTGCCAGTTGTCTACCTGAAATACCTCGGAGACACGACCCATGATAGGCTCAATGGGTAAGACAATGGCCCAGAAGATAAATCGCTTGTGTTTGATCCGGTCTTTTCGGTAGAGATACGCAAGGAGAATGAACGTAGCAAAGCTGACCATAAGTAGCCGGTTCGCTTTCACAAACGGCTCCATAGCGTCCCACCCTTTGAAAATGGCTATAAAGACATAGAGTGTGCTGAGAAACACTCCAATTGCCAACACAAAACCGACCTTTCCCCACTTCATGTGTACGGCGTACTTTTTTCGAGCGATGAAGTAGGACTGTGCGACAAAAGTCCCAAACCAAGCAAACATGAACAGCCCGTGTACAATGAACTTGGGATCACTGTTACTTTTCTGACCAACATCCGTGAATAAGTTGTCAGAAAAGGCAATGACAGAGAGCACAAAAAGCAGGGTGCTAACGATCGGATAATAATAGGTTTTCATGTGTTGGTGGGTGAGAGCCTACCAAATATACATTTAGTTGCCCTTAAAAAGCAGGTAAACAAACTCTCACTAGTCCTCATTTCTAACCAAGGCTTCCTAAAACACTATCTAGCGCAAAAGAACCTTACAGGGATCTAAACCCACTTGACATTGTATCTATTGAGTTCTAAATCCAATGTTTGTAGGGAGGTTTTATCAATTAGCTGTGTATCAAATTTAAGCTTTTTATCAGCTGCCCGAATGATATACTCACCTGCAAATCGTTTAATCTGGGTGGCTTCTGAAAGCAGAATAGATGAGGTGTTGAGGAAGTCATTGACAAACAAATAGCCATCTTTAATGGTGATGTAAGGTTTTAAAAAACGATATCCGTGTAAGCCGGCATTCATTCCACCCACCACTAGCCACATGTAGAAAGACCATTTACCTGGACCAGATGAAATTAATTGTAAAAGAATTATCATGATCCAAATGGAAGCAATTATCAAATAAGTTTTTAAGAGCTTTTTACGATATTGAAAATGCATATCGGTGATAGCTTTCTTCAAATCTAATATTTATTTACAGTTAGACGTAAATCACCTCCCCTTAAACAACAAATACACAAATGCCAGAAAAGCTAAACTTCCACATCCTGTAAATACAATCGCAAAGTTATCGGGGCTGCCATTGTAAATCTGGCCGGCCAGCAAGGCACCCATACCTATACCAATCTCCAGTGCCATGAAAAGGGTTGAAAATCCCCGACCCCTGAATTTATCTGGTGCCAGGTCAGCCGCCCATGCAAATAGAGCCGGTGACGATAAACCATACCCTGCACCAAATATTAGTGCCCCCGTAAATAAGTGAAATGCAGAAGTAGAATGACCAATGTAGATGGATCCGGTACCGACAATCAGCATAGCAGCAATCAAGACTTTTCTTCTTCCAAATTCATCAGATAGCCTTCCGCCCACCACGCGAGAAACGAGTGATGTTATAGTGAAATAAGAAAAGAACAACCCCTTATTAGCAATTCCTAAAGAGACGCTAAGATCGGGCGCTAACGTCAACGCTGCTCCAAACGAAAATGTCACCAGCATCATCACTACCGAAGGAACCAGCACTGTTGGCTCATAAATATCAGAAGCATTGATTTTTAAAAGTTGGCGAGAAAACTTCTGTTTGTTCTCAACCGTTTCTTTCATCCCTGCCAATACAACGACTGATAGGATGGCTACTCCGGCACTACTATAAAAAAGTGTTTCAATAGAGCTATGAAGCGCTATTTCACCACCTATGTAGTTTCCCATTCCCATTCCGGTCATTCCAAAGAAGCTCAGAATGCCCATTCCTTCGCCACGCCTGTTTATTGGAACGATATCCGCTACATAAGCCGCGGTTCCTGTTGGTTTGAATCCGGTAGAGAAACCATGAAGGAATCGGATAAATAAGAATGCATAAATATTCAGAAAGAATGGATAGAAGAGTGAAACCACTGCAGTCACCGTACATCCAAACACCATGACAGGTATTCGTCCCCAGGTGTCCGTTAGCTTCCCGCTAAATGGACGGGATATGAGTGCGGTCAGCGTGAAAAAGGTGATGTGCAGTCCAATGTAATCTTCCCCGTCGAACGTCCGCATAAAATCAGGAAGCTCGGGAAGTACCATATTGAATGAGCCAAAAAACAGGAAGGAACTTAAGGAGAGCAACCAAAAATTGAGTGAATATTTTTTCATACTTCATTTCCCCCTTTGGAGGGGGTAGGGGAGGATTATTTACAACATCAATAATGAAAGGAGCATTCTGCTTTAGTAATTAGCTTACTCCTCATCATGAAGAAGATAAGCCTTGATATAATCATTTAAATCCCCATCCAGTACGTTTTGCACATCCGTTCGCTCATAACCTGTTCGGGCGTCTTTGATGAGTTTGTAAGGATGCAACACATAATTTCGAATTTGCGATCCAAAATCAATCGCTTTTTTTCCAGCTTCGATATTTGCTCGCTCTTTATTGCGCTTCTCAATCTCCATCTGATAAAGCTGTGACTTTAGCATTTGCATCGCTCGTTCCCTGTTTGCTAACTGAGAGCGTTCCACCTGGCAAACAACCACAATTCCTGTCGGCTTGTGAGTTAGTTGCACTTTGGTCTCCACCTTGTTTACATTCTGACCTCCGGCACCACCGGATCTGGAAGTGTGCAGTTCTACATCTGCCGGATTAATTTCTATTTCAATGGAGTCGTCTGCAACAGGATAAACATATACGGATGCAAATGACGTATGTCTTCTACCACCACTATCAAAGGGAGAAATTCTCACCAACCGATGAACACCGTTCTCAGATTTTAAATAACCATAAGCTAGCGGCCCATCAAATTCCAACGTCACGGATTTCACACCTGCTACATCCCCGGCTTGATAGTCTACCTCACGAACTTTATAACCGTTCGCTTCGCCCCACATGATGTACATCCGCATGAGAATCCCGGCCCAATCATTACTTTCCGTGCCTCCTGCACCAGGTGTAATTTGAAGCATGGCAGAGAGCTGATCTTCCTCTTCTCCCAGCATCTTTTTCAGTTCGAGCTCTTCCAACTGTTTTAATGCTGTGTCGTGCGCATCTTCCAGCTCTTCGTCAGTGGCTTCACCTTCCTGATTAAATTCAAAAAGTGTTTCCACGTCTCCAAGAGAAGTTTCCACTTCTTCAAAGCTTTCGGTCCAGGTCTTCAACCCCTGGATTTTTTTCATGGTTTTTTCCGCCTCGTCGGGATTATTCCAGAAGTCTGGTTGGGCGGTTACAAGTTCTAATTCTTCGAGATCTTTCTTACGACCATCATAGTCAAAGGTACCCCCTCAAGGCATTAACACGAGCCTTTAAATCTTTCAATTCGTCTGTTGTCATAACATGCTAAAAATTGCAGTGGCGAAGATAGTAGAGACCAAGGACTATTCAAGTCCCGCTTGCTTTAAAATGGCATGGAATGTTCCTTTCGGCAAATCCTTTTTCGGGTGCGGTACTACTGCTCGAGTTCCATTTGGGTGTTTGAAGATATGATGACTCCCTTTTGTTCGGTGAAGTACGAAACCTTCCTTTTCTAAAAGTTTTATCAGCTTTTTAGAGCTGTAGTCAGGCATAATTTATTTGAAGATTGTACTCTAGGAGATTTTCATCGCTAGGTATTGGCAGGTTGTCTGCTTTTAATGATTCAATATAAAGTTCTATAGCTTCTTTGGCGTTCGTCTTTGCTTCTTCAAGAGTTGATCCATAAGTGATACATCCCTGAAGGCTAGGTACCGATACTGTGAAACCTCCTTCCGGCTCTTCCTTTAATAAAATCCGATAATTGAAGACTTCCATGCTATAAAGTTAGTAATATCACCCAATCTTCTTGATCCACCCGTACTTATCTTCAATCTGTCCCATCTTGATCCTGGTAAGGGCATCTAACAGTTGATTAGAAATCTTACGGGTTTCGATTGCTGGAAGTGTATAGTCTGTTCCTTCATAACCGATCACAGCAATATGGGATACAGTTGCAGCAGTGCCAATACCAAATGCTTCAGTTAACGAACCATTTTCAATTGCTTCAATGACTTCATCTACTTTGATTGGTCTTTCTTCAACATTTAATCCCCAATCTCTTGCAAGGATAAGAGCACTCTCACGAGTAATTCCCGGAAGAATCGAATCGCTTGTTGGCGGAGTAATCAACGTGTCATTGATCACGAACATAATGTTCATGGTGCCTGACTCCTCAATAAATTCATGTGTTTGACCATCCGTCCAAACGAGCTGATGGTATCCTTGAGCTTGAGCTTGTCTCGCCGGATAAAGGGAAGCGGCATAATTGCCTGCTGTCTTAGCGGCTCCTACTCCTCCCTTAGATGCACGGGTAAAATGTTTTTCGATTTTCACTTTCACAGGCTCAGAGTAGTATCCTCCAACGGGCCCTGTTAGCACAATAAATTTGTAAGTCTCAGAAGGTCTAACCCCAATAAACGGATCATCCGCAAACTGGAAAGGTCGTATATATAATGAAGTGCCAGGCTTATTCGGCACCCAATCTTTATCTAAAGAAACCAACGCTTCAATGGACTCTAAGAATAGCTCCTGTGGGACAGGCGGCATACACATGCGTTCAGCGCTTTTAATCAGGCGCTGAGCGTTTGCTTCAGGACGAAAGATTAAGATTTCACCTTGCTCATTTTTATGAGCTTTCAAACCCTCAAAAATACTTTGTGCATAGTGAAGTGTCGCGTTTGCCGGACTTAGTGAAAGGTTTTGATAAGGAGTAATTCTAAGGTCAGTCCACTCTCCATTTTTATAATCGGCCACAAACATGTGGTCAGAGAAGGTCTTACCAAATGCGAGGTTATCAAAGTTGATTCCTGGCAATTTTGAGTTTTGAGTTTCGGTGATTTGGATATCCAACGTCTCAGTCATTTTCTACAGTCTTTGGGTTGAAATGGGGTTATTTCAATCAGACTTAGGTGACCAAGGCACTTCCTGTACACCTAAAATGTGCCCGATTGCGCGCGCAAAGATGAACAAATAATCAGACAATCTATTCATGAACTGTAATATTGACTCATCTACCGGCTCGTGAGCATTTAACGAAATGATGCTTCGTTCGGTTCTGCGACACACTGTACGGCAGATATGAGCAAGCGAAACTGCAGGATGCCCACCGGGTAGAATAAAGTTTTTTAATGGAGGTACTTCTCCATCAAATTTATCAATCCAAACTTCGAGTTGTTGTACTTCTGTTTGGGTCACTTTTGGCAATTCAAATCCCTTAAAATCAGCTTCAGTAGCCAATATACTACCGATGGAAAAGAGATGTTCCTGAATCCAGTAAAGTTGCTGTTTAAGCCTGTTTTCTACGTCTTCATGGTCTTTTAGATGACCAATGAACGAATTAAGCTCATCTACATTTCCATAAGCTTCAATGCGCAAATCTGCCTTCGAAACTTTTTTTCCTCCTAAGAGGGAAGTTTTTCCTTTATCTCCGGTCTTGGTATAGAGTTTGGCACTCATGCAGGCACTTTAGACGATCTCACATTTTTATTTACTTCATCTGTTTCAATGAGCCCGTCCCGCATTCTAACAATCCTGTGAGAATACTCTGCAATGTCTTCTTCGTGTGTTACCATGATAATTGTGTTCCCTTTATCATGCAGCTCCTGAAACAAATCCATAATATCATAAGAAGTTTTTGAATCCAGGTTTCCTGTCGGCTCATCGGCTAAGATGATGGATGGATCATTTACCAATGCTCTTGCGATGGCAACTCTTTGTCGTTGACCTCCCGAAAGTTCATTGGGTTTGTGATAAGCTCTGTCTCCTAACCCTACTCCAGCAAGCGCCTCTAAAGCTCGTTCTTCTCTGTCTGCTGAATTGTATCCCGCGTAAACCAACGGCAATGCTACGTTTTCAAGCGCAGAAGCTCTTGGCAGTAGGTTGAATGTTTGGAATACGAATCCTATTTCTTTATTTCTGATTTCAGCAAGCTCATTTTCTGTTAAGTCGCTTACATCATGACCATTCAAAACATAAGTGCCATCTGTGGGTGTATCCAGGCAACCGATGATATTCATCAACGTGGACTTTCCAGACCCTGATGGTCCCATGAAAGCAACATACTCGCCTCTATCAATGTTTATTGAAATGGATTTGAGAGCCATGATGATTTCACTTCCCATCACGTACTTTTTCGAAACTTCAGTGGTGTTTATAATGCTGCTCATTTGCTGTTTTTATATTCGGCTAAAGTAAAAAATTATGGTCAGGCCTTAGCAAGACACTAAGACGTTTTTTAGATAGTTTTGGTTCTCATAATGTTACACACTATGCTGACTATTTTCCTAAGTCTTTTGTTTGTCCCTCAACTTTCCGGTTGGGAATTATTATCCTCTGTGGAAATCGTAATGGGGCATGATGACTTTATGGGGGCCGAAGTTGAGCAACCTAAATTTTCTGAGCAACTAAAATTACGGGAAGGGAAAGAGTTGACCCTTGAGGGGTTTATAATCCCACTTCAGCAGGAGAGCGATCAGGACTATTTTGTACTTTCCAGGTTCCCTTATGCCTCTTGCTTTTTCTGTGGTGCCGCTGGTCCTGAGACAGTTGTGGAGGTTTACTCCGATCGGGAATTCAGGTTTACGGACGAGCGTGTGAGGGTAACCGGCAAGCTTCGGCTGAATGATGACAATCCGCTCCATCTATTTTATATCCTTGAAAATTGTGAGGTTAGAAAACTGGATTGATTATTTTTATTGTATGAATTGGCAAGAAAGAATAGAGTCAAAAAAAGACACCTTATCAGGCAAGCCCGTGATTAAAGGAACTCGCTTATCTGTAGAGTTTATACTGGAACGTTTAGCTGATGGATGGTCAGAGGCGATGCTTTTAGATAGTTACCCACAACTTAAGAAAGAAGATCTTCAAGCAGTTTTTGCCTATTTAAATGAGTTTGTCAAGGATGGACTTATAGCGGAATTAAGGCCATTAGTTTCTAAATGAAATTTTTAGCAGATGAAAACTTTCCTGGGCCAAGTGTTTCTATTTTAAGAGAGAAACAAATAGATGTAAAATGGATTGCTGAAACTGCTCCCGGAATTCCCGATGAAGATGTGATTAATCTTTCTAATGATGAGGATCGAGTCATTTTAACCCATGATAGTGACTATGGCGAGTTAATTTACAGAGTTGGGCACCGACCAAAATCCGGTGTGATTTATTTTCGACTGAGTGCTTTTAAGCCTTCGGATCCAGGAGATATTTTGATAGAAATATTAAAATCTTACAGTTCTTTCACGGGTAGATTGGTGGTTATTGACGGAAACTCCATCAGAGAACGGAGGTTTTAATGGACAAGGAAAGCTTCTTTCAGGACGTTTATGATGTTGCGAAACTCATCCCAAAAGGAAGAGTGACAAGCTATGGAGCTATTGCCAAATATTTAGGTGTCGCCAGGTCGGCACGTGTAGTGGGCTGGGCGATGAATGGAGCTGTGGCTGAATACGATGTTCCGGCACATCGGGTAGTAAACCGAATAGGTGTGTTAACCGGAAAACATCATTTTCAATCACCTACCAGGATGCAAGAGCTTTTAGAAGCAGAAGGCATTAAGGTGAAAAATGATCAAATCGTCAACTTCGAAAAGCACTTCTGGGATCCGATGAAAGAGTTGGATTTGTAATTAGCTCAAACTACGAGCCTGATAAATCTTTATGAACATGATATTGGCAATGTTGCTGGCACGCTGTTTTGCCATCTCAGCTTTCTCACCCGAAAACATCGAATCGGTGGTTTGATGCCATATTTCTACCCATCTGTTAAAATGTTCTTGTCCCAATGTGTGATTCAGCGTTTTATCTACCTTTTGATGAAGTGCCATTGGATTGCCTTTGTATGGACCTGATGAAAACAAGGTAGCTTCCCAAAAACTGGCTACTTTTTGAATATGTGGCTCCCAGTCATCAACGAATTGGTAAAATATCGGACCCAGCATTTCGTCTTTTTTAGCCAGATTGTAAAAAGAGTCCACCAATCGGTATAGATCTTCAGGTGTCTCAATATCTTTCATTGTGGTATTAATTTCGTCTGATGATTAACAACCCAAGGAACATAATCAATCCATTCAGGATTAAAATCTCAAACCCGAATTTATAACCACCGAGAAGTGCTTCTGAGTTTAGGTTAATGATATAACTTAAAAGCGGAGATAAAACAGAAACGAGCGGTACAAATCCATCTTTGACGTCCCATTTTGTGAAGATTCCAAAAGCAAATAGTCCAAGCAGAGGTCCATACGTGTACCCTGCGGCTATAAATATGGAATTGATTACGCTTTGATCATTAATCGCCTGGAAAATGAGTATAACAAAAAAGAGAATGATGGAAAAACCAAAATGAACTCCAACTCTTAACTTCTTTCGTTCCTCATAGTTCTCCTTTTTGAACCCAAGGAAATCAACACAAAATGAGGTAGTGAGAGCGGTAAGGGCCGAATCTGCACTGGAATAAGCTGCAGCGGTTATGCCTAGTAAAAAAGTAATCGTGCCAATTGTTGAGAAGTTATTTACGGCCAGCATCGGAAAGAGATTGTCTGATCTATCCGGCATGGCTATGCCACCTATTTCGGCATATTGATAAAGCAAAACCCCGAGGCTTAAGAATAGGAAATTCACAATCACAAGAATGACACAAAACCAAAACACATTCTTTTGAGCCTCCCCAATATTCTTACACGTCAGGTTTTTTTGCATCATATCCTGATCTAGTCCGGTCATTACAATCGCGATAAATGCACCACTTAAAAATTGCTTAAAAAAGTTGGTTCCGCTCTGCCATTCCCAATTAAAAATAGTTGATCTGGAATCCTGAAACAGGCTTGAGGTCAATTCCGTCCAGGTCCACGAAAGTTCGTTTTTGATAAAGAGTATGCTAACTACAACAGCTACTAACATGAATGCGGTTTGGAGAGTATCAGTCCAAACGATGGTTTTAATGCCGCCTTTAAAAGTGTAGAGCCAAATGAGAATAATCGTGGTTAAGACGGATATCCAAAAAGGAAGATCATAAGCATCAAAGAAGGCGATCTGCAAAACACCAGCCACTAAAAACAATCGGAAACTTGCACCAATTATCCGGCTGATCAGGAAAAAGAAAGCACCGGATTTGTAAGACCAAAACCCGAAACGCTGTTCTAAATAGGTATAGATCGAAACAAGGTTGAGTCGATAGTATAAGGGAAGTAAAACTTTGGCGATGACGAAATAGCCCACCAAATACCCAAGAACAACCTGAAAATAATAGAAGTTGGAGTTGGCCACTTCTCCGGGAACTGAAATAAAGGTAACTCCTGACAATGACGCACCAATCATTCCAAAGGCCACCAGATACCATTTTGACTCTCTGCTGGCGGTATAAAAGTCCGTGGCTTTGGCATTTCGAGAGGTCAACCAGGAGATGCCAATGAGCAAAATGAAATATCCAAGAACGATTGCGCCAACGAAAAGTGGATTCATAGTGTTAAGTAATTAAATGCGTCTGCAAATTACGAATCATGTTGATTGTAGCGCAATTATTAATTTTGCAGTAAATCAAGAGGCAAGAAGTATGAGTACTGATTTTGAAATCGAGATAGAGGAAGAAATAAAGACTGGTGAGGATATCGGAAATGAGAGCATGCGGGATCTCATGGTTTACAATGACGACTTTAACACCTTTGATCACGTCATCAATACACTTGTAAAAGTGTGTAAACATGATGTTCATCAGGCGGAGCAATGTACTTTTCTAATCCACTACAAAGGAAAATGTGCGGTGAAAAAGGGTGCTTATGAAGAGCTAAAGCCGATGAGAGAAGGAATAACCTCAGCGGGCATAAAGGCCAACATTGTCTAATGGAATATCCTTCGCAGTTGGTAGAGCGGGCAGTTGAAGAGATTTCCCGATTACCGGGAATAGGAAAGAAAACCGCTCTTCGTCTCGCATTGCATCTCTTAAAACAACCGGAAGACGCTACCATTGAGCTTTCATCTGCTTTAAAAGAATTACGAGAAAAAATTAAGTACTGCAACACATGCCATATCATTGCTGATACCGAGGCATGCACTTGCCAAAATGCGTACAGGGACACATCTGTTATTTGCGTGGTGGAAGATACTCCTGATGTGCTCGCCATAAGAAATACTGGGCAGTACAATGGTCTTTTTCATGTATTGGGTGGCCGTATTTCTCCAATGGATGGAATAGGTCCGGAAAATGTAAAGATTGAATCGTTAATAAATCGAGTAAGAGGAGATGATCAGGTGAAAGAAGTAATACTGGCCCTTAGCGCTACTATGGAAGGTGACACCACCTCCTTTTACATTACCAAGCTGCTAAAGGAATTTGGAATCAAAGTGACCACAATTGCACGAGGCATCCCTGTGGGCAGTGAATTGGAATTTGCCGACGAGGTTACATTAGGCAGAAGCATCGCCACAAGAACCCTGTTTAGTCAGGAGTAGTTATACCAAATAGTCTTGATGCTTTTGATATAAAACTTGTCATATTGAATGCAATGAAATATCTCTTTTTTAAGAAGAGGCAAAACGATCATCTAAATTGTAATTACAGAGCAAAGATTTTTCCTATCGTCGAAAAGACAAGTTTTAATATTAAATGCTGTAGATAATTAGGATCAATACTCAATCCTTTCTCCTACCCCCACTCCTTAAATTTTGTGATAGTAATACCGCTATACCAAGGGCCATAATCAGAAAAATCCATCGAGGATTCCCCTCTTCATACGTCTTTAGCAAATACCAAACGCTGAGAAACATGGCGAGAACAATTCCCGCAAAAGCGAGGGGTCTGATGAGTCTGGGATTCATGTGGTAAATATAGGAACCACATAATTGGATAGTAAAAGATATTTTTGTCCCAATGGGTGATTTTATTGAATTCTTATACTCCAGGTTTTTGCTGAGCGATGGTGTTTCCATCGATACCAGAACCATTAAAAAGGACAACCTTTTCTTTGCGATCAGCGGGCCTAATTTCAATGCCAACGAATTTGCAAAAGAAGCGCTGGAAAAAGGAGCTGCTTATGCTGTGGTAGATGATAAGAAGTTTGCGACTGATGAGCGTATCATATTGGCTCAGGATAGCCTGAAAGCACTTCAAAACCTTGCAGTGTTTCATCGAGATAGATTTAAACGACCGGTCATTGGAATAACAGGCTCCAATGGTAAAACGACCACCAAAGAACTGATATCCCGTGTGCTTTCTGAAAAATATGTGGTACATGCCACCAAAGGAAATTATAACAACCACATTGGAGTGCCACTCACGCTATTACACATTCATCCGCAGGTGGAAATTGCGATCATCGAAATGGGCGCAAACCATGTAGGCGAGATCGCGCAATTATGTGATTTAGCAAAACCAACACATGGATTGATTACCAACATCGGTAGGGCCCATACTGAAACTTTTGGAGGGATTGAGGGAGTAATTCGAGGGAAAAGCGAATTATTCGACTTTTTGAGAAAGAATCAGGGAATGCCATTTATAAACATGGGCGACTCTGTGCTCTCCAACATGGCTAAGCGATTCGAATCGCCGGTACGATATCCACAGAAAGATTTTAAACTTATGGCTTCAATGCCGTTTGTGCACGTTTCCCTCAATGGAAGCGAAAAGGAAACTCAGGTAATTGGACGGTACAATTTTACAAATATGGCAGCAGCCGTTGCTGTTGGGAGATTTTTTGAAGTAGCTGACGATGCAATTCTAAATGCAATCACAGCTTATGAGCCAGACAATGCCAGGTCTCAGATCATAAAAAAAGGGAAAACAACCATTATTCTGGATGCGTATAATGCGAACCCTGACTCTATGAAAGTGGCACTGGACAATCTGGCTGAACAAAAAGGGAATACGTTGGCGGTCCTTGGTGATATGAATGAGTTGGAGGATTCGAACTCACATCACATGGAAGTACTGGCCTATGCGAAAAAAGTTGGGGTGAAGCAAGTTTTAACTGTGGGACAAAAGTTCGGGCGGGTTGCAGATCCGGATTTCCATTTTAATTCTAAGGAGGATTTAGAGGCGGAGCTTAAAAAAATAGATTTTGCTAGCACTACTGTCCTTTTAAAAGCATCTCGTTCGATCAAATTAGAAAGCGTTTTAAAAAGCATAGCCTAATGGACTTACAATTCACCCTTGATTTTCTGTCGGATCTGTCCAGGCACAACAACAAAGAATGGATGGATGAGAATAGAAAAAGATATCAGCAAGCCAAAGAAGAGGTACTTGAGCTGATATCAGAAATTATTCAAAAGACTGTTCCTTTTTTCCCGGCTATCTCCGGTCTGGATCCTAAAAAGACATTGTTCAGGATCAATAGAGATGTGCGGTTTAGTAAAAACAAAGACCTGTATAAAACCAACTTCGGTGCTTCGATATCAGAAGGAGGAAAGAAATCGGGTAACCCCGGTTTTTACCTTCACATAATGCCCGAGAATAATTTTGCGGGAGGGGGTGTATATCAACCACCTTCAGATATCCTTCAAAAAATCAGACAGGAAATCGACTACAATGGCAAGGATATCAAAGCCATTATTAAGAACGATAAGTTTAGAAAGACGTTTGGGGAGCCATTCATGGAGGATAAGCTAAAAACTGCCCCAAAGGGATACCCTAAGGATCATGAGCATATCGAACTACTTCAATTGAAGCACTATATCTACATGAAGAAGTTTTCCGATAAAGAGGTCATTTCAAAAGGGTTTTCCGACAAAGTGGTTGAGACTTATCAAACACTACAGCCCTTTAATAACTTTCTGGCTCGCGCGATGGATTAAAATTATTTTCCTGTTAGGTCTTGCATGGAAAGCAAAGCGTACTAAATTTGCACTCCTTTTGATCACCAAAGCTTTTGCAAAGGTGATTTTTTAATGAAAGGGCGCTTAGCTCAGTTGGTTCAGAGCACCTCGTTTACACCGAGGGGGTCGGGGGTTCGAATCCCTCAGCGCCCACATTTACAAACCCTGATCCATAAATGTGTCAGGGTTTTTGTTTGGTGTAACTTAAGTCAGCATTCCACCATCTACCTGAAGAGTTTGTCCTGAAATGTATGAGGACATATCAGACCCCAGGAAAATACACGCATTTGCCACATCCACAGGAGAGCCACCTCGCTTCAATGGAATAGCATCTCTCCAGCTTTGTACTGTTTTTTCATCTAAGGCATCAGTCATCTCAGTTTCAATAAATCCGGGAGCAATGGCATTACATCGGATGCCTCGTGAACCCAACTCAAGTGCAACAGATTTAGTAAATCCAATAATTCCTGCTTTGGAAGCCGCATAGTTTGCCTGACCGGCATTTCCTTTCACACCAACCACTGAAGACATATTAATAATCGAGCCACTTCGCTGCTTCATCATCGTTCTGCATGCAGCTTTCACGGTGTTGAAACAAGATTTCAAATTGATGTTTTGAATGGCATCCCAATCTTCCTCACTCATTCTCATTAAAAGGTTGTCCTTTGTGATTCCCGCATTGTTAATCAGGATATCAAGTGAGCCAAAATCTTCAACCACACTTGTGATCAGCTCCTGAGCTGCAGCATAATCAGAGGCATCTGATCGATACCCTTTGGCTTTTACTCCTTTTGCTTCTAATTCCCTTACAAGCGCCTCACCTTTTTCTACGCTGGATAAATAAGTGAATGCGACGTTAGCGCCCTGCTCTGCATATTGTTCAGCAATTGCTTTTCCTATGCCTTTTGATGCTCCGGTGATGAGTGCTGTTTTTCCTTCTAGTAGTTTCATTGACTATATTTCTTTCAGTGATATATTGTGTGATCCAAAAAATGGTGGTCAAAGATAATCACATGAGAGAAGACAGCCGCAGACTTAATTTCCACAACTTTTAGACTTAAATTTGCGCCTCAATTTAAATCGAAGAATATGGCATCTAAATATGATCTTATTGTAATCGGAAGTGGACCTGGCGGATACGTAGCAGCTATTCGTGCTTCTCAGCTGGGAATGAAAGTTGGTGTAGTAGAAAAGGCAGAGCTTGGTGGAGTGTGTTTGAACTGGGGTTGTATCCCTACTAAAGCACTTTTGAAAAGCGCTCAGGTATTTGAATATATCAATCACGCAGAGGATTACGGGATCAAAGTGAAGGATGCGAAGGCAGATTTTACGGGCATGGTGAAGAGGAGTCGTGAAGTTGCCGGTGGAATGAGCAAAGGGATTCAGTTCCTTTTCAAGAAAAATAAGATCGATCATTTAGCAGGTCATGGTACCCTGAAAAAAGGGAAGAAGGTTGAAGTAAAAGATGAAAGTGGCAAGGTTACAACCTATGATGCAAATCATATCATTCTGGCAACAGGTGGTCGTTCACGAGAGCTTCCTAATCTTCCAATTGATGGAAAGAAAATTATTGGTTACAGAGAAGCAATGGTATTGGATAAGCAGCCTAAGAAAATGGTTGTGGTTGGGTCTGGCGCCATAGGTGTGGAGTTCGCCTATTTCTACAGTACACTTGGTACTGAGGTGACAATCGTAGAATTTATGGATCGTGTGGTTCCGGTTGAAGATGAGGAAGTAAGCAAGCAGTTGGAAAGGACGTTCAAGAAGTCAGGAATGAAAGTAATGACTAGTTCTGAAGTGACCAAAGTAGATACCAAAGGATCAGGTTGCAAAGTGACGATCAAGACTAAAAAAGGTGAAGAGCAGGTTGATTGTGATATTGTACTTTCAGCTGTGGGTGTCGCTACCAACATTGAAAACCTTGGACTCGAAGACACAGGAGTGAAGACCGAGAAAGGCAAAGTAGTAGTGGATGATTACTACAAAACCAATGTGGACGGGGTGTATGCCATCGGAGATATCGTGAAAGGTCAGGCTCTTGCGCACGTAGCATCAGCAGAAGGTATCATCTGTGTGGAGAAAATCAAAGGTATGAATGTTGAGCCTTTGGATTATAATAACATCCCCGGCTGTACGTACTGCTCTCCTGAGATTGCTTCTGTAGGCTATACAGAAAAGGCGGCAAAAGATGCCGGATATGAAATCAAGGTTGGTAAGTTTCCATTCTCTGCATCAGGTAAAGCAAAAGCTGCAGGAGCATCAGATGGTTTCGTGAAAGTAATCTTTGACGCGAAGTATGGTGAGTGGCTGGGCGCACACATGATAGGAGCCAATGTTACCGAGATGATTGCAGAAGCTGTTGCAGCAAGAAAACTAGAAACAACAGGGCACGAAATCATCAAAACAGTTCACCCACATCCTACCATGAGTGAGGCAGTAATGGAAGCTGCGGCAGCTGCATATGATGAGGTGATACATCTGTAATGGGGTAGGATTTCTTTTTGAATAGAAGATTTCAATAATGATAAAGAGTAGTGATTCATATCACTACTCTATCACAAGTGTTTCCACACTCACCGCATTATTTTCAAAACCCAGCAATAATTAATTCGTAAGGCAGCCTTTTATTTAAAGATGTAGTCGACTTTCTTGTTCGATTGTCAGAAAATCGCTGGTAAATTGGGACTTTTTCATGTTTAAATTTTAGAATTCAGATAATAAAAATTGTATTTTTTGTATATACAATATCATTTATTTCAGTAAAAGGCATCATTTTTTTGTGCTAAAACAAGAAATACCCCTTAATGGGTATTTCATTTCATGCGGGTTATTCTTAGTTTAATTTTTAAAAAACCCGATCCACCATGAAAAAATCTTACTTAAAAACCTATTTCCTCCTGTTAGGAATCATCCCGTTCGGGGTGCTTGCTCAGGAGGCAAAAATGATTGATGCAAAGGGAAATGTTCGAACCTTAAAGCATCGAACTGAAGTAAAAGATAAGTCTCAAGCTAAGATCAATGCAGTAAATAGTAGCGATCGAGCAAAGGATATGTATCAATTATTGTCCAGAGCAAGCATGAATGCTGGAGCTTCAGATTATTTTGAATCACAACAGCATGTGACCCCTGAAAGTCGCTTTCCTACTCGATTCACTAATTATAAAATTGAATACGGAAATAGCCTTCAGCAAAACAGGCAACTTGCCGTATCATTTCTTGATCAAATCATTTCTGAGGAATTTATTGATGTCTTAGATTTAAGCGCAGATGGAACCAGGCTGGTAGTTGGAACAGATGGTAATGATGAAAACGGCTTAAATGCAGGTAGCGCAAGTGTTTATGAAAATTTATCCGGAGATTGGATTCAAATTGGAAGCTCTATTCTCGGTGAAGCTGAAGGTGATAATGCTGGATATGCTGTAAGTATTAGCGGAGATGGCAGTACAGTAGCGGTTGCATCTTTGGCTAACAATCTACAGGATACCACCGGATATGTTCGGGTTTTCCAATATAATTCAGGTGCATGGGAGCAAATTGGTCAGGCTATTCAAGGAGCTAGTGCCGGTGATGGCTTGTTCTATCGCGAAAATATTGCACTCAATCAGGATGGGACCATACTCGCATTTAGTTCAGATAGTGTGAATGTATACAGGTTGGAAATGGACACATGGGTCAAAGACCCGGAGGTATTGATCGAAGGCTCACATAATGTAAGTATCAGTGCAGATGGAAATACATTGATAGCAGGTTCTGCATTCGGTTCTGCCGAACTGTTTGTATATGATGGATTCGAATGGTTCAATACATCCAATGATTTTCAAGGCGGATTCTATGGATTTTCTGTTGACTTAAGTCCAAACGGTCAATTTGCTGCAGTCGGAAGTGTTTTTGATGGAGTTTATTTATATGAAATAGATGATAATGACGTATTTCAATTGATAAATTATTTTATGAGCCCTCCAGGCTCTGTTCAATTTGGATGGGATGTGAGCGTGGAGAATTCCGGTTCAAAAGTGGCTGTGGCAGACAATTTTGATACCGCAACTGAAATTTATGCCAACTTGAACGGGTTTTGGTATGTTCAGGATAACATCTCATTTCAAAGCAATGCGGTTTCTTTTGATGAAGCTGGATCTAAGATAGCATTGGGTGGAGGCACTATTGTAAATTTCTTTGATGTTTTTCCTGACCAAAACACAAGTGTTTCAGTATCAGATTCCCTTGCTTTAGTTGAACTTTATGAGGCAACAAGTGATAGTGGATGGATTTCCAGCACAAATTGGTTAGTAGGCCCGGTGGTGACCTGGAGAGGTGTTACGGTAGAAAATAACCAAGTAACTGAACTACAGTTAGAGTTCAATAACCTATCCGGAAGTCTACCTGCTTCAATAGGCAACCTGGATTTAACCAGGTTCGATGTAAGCGATAACCAACTAATCGGATCGATTCCTTCAGAAATTGGCAACTGGACTGATATGACATACTTTGATGTTAGAAGTAATCAACTTACCGGCTCAATTCCAGATGAAATTGGAAATCTTTCTCAGCTCACCAGTCTGGAGCTTTACAATAATCAACTCTCTGGTGAAATACCTCTGGGCTTAACCAACCTAACCAGTCTCCAAAGGCTAAGTGCGGGGCAAAACCAATTTAGCGGTTCAATACCTCCTGAAATTGGGAACTTGACTAACCTACATACTTTATATCTGTGGGGTAATAACCTGACTGGCACACTGCCTGCCGAGCTAGGGAGTTTGACCAATATTATTTATATGGAATTCTCTCAAAATCAACTTTCTGGTGAAATTCCACGGGAACTAGGTAATCTAAATAATATGAGAACGCTTTATCTATGGGAAAATAATTTAACAGGCGACATACCACCTGAATTTGGAAATCTATCGAGCATAGTAAATTTGGATTTAGGCACTAATGAGCTCACTGGTGAAATCCCGCCGGAATTAGGCTCCCTGAGTAACGTTAGGCTTTTTGATGTTAACAACAATAATTTAGATGGAGCATTGCCGTCTGAATTTGGAAATCTGACAAGCTTGGAACTGTTGTATATCAGGGATAATCAGTTTAATGGACTACCAGATTTAAATGGTTTAACAGCACTTAACGTATTCGATGTTTCATACAACAGAATACCGGATGCGGATATTGAGCTAAATGCATCGGTTATTACCAGAAATGATGGACAGTTCTTACCAATCTTGGCATCTGATTCATTGGCATTGGTGAGCATATATGATGCAATGGGTGGTGAATTCTGGAATCAGTCCACCTGGTTTAATGATATTGCTGCTACCTGGGAAGGGGTTGGTACGAGCAGTAATCGGGTTACATCACTTGACTTGGATGTTTTAGGTGCTTTTGGAGAGTTGCCCGATGAAATTGCTGACTTGGATGCACTTCAGGTGCTAAATATCTCGGGAACAGGAGCACAAAGCATTAATCAAGGAATTCAAAGTCTTGAAGACTTGTACTATCTGGATGTTTCTCTTAATCGTTTAACATTCGACGATCTGTCTCCATTTGCTGATTTTGTTACAGACACAAACAAAACTTTAATTTATAATTCACAAGGTTTGATTACTGAGGATGAGCTGATTGTACTCGAAAGCCCGTCTACAATAACAACCAGTGTGCCTGCTTTTAATGGAGCATCATATAGATGGTTCAATGATGACACAGAGCTTTCAAGCACCAGCAACACCGTAACATTTGATCTGGCGACAGACAATCGGGTAAACCTTAGAGCGGAAGCTTCTCACCCAAACTTTCCTGACCTGATCCTGAGTTCAGGCATTGTAAGAGGAAGGGTTAATTATTTCAACACGGAGTACAAAAGTATTGATCCGTATTTTTCGTTTGATGCAAAAGATTCGATCCAGCATCGATACCGCAATTCACTTGCCCACGATTTTAATGGGGACGGGTTTGATGACTTAATTGTGCTAAAAAACTCGAATGAAATCTCATACTACTCCGGGTCACCCAATGGATTAGAGTTTGAAGGTTTTAGTGATTTCGAAATAAATAATAGGTTTTATCAGGATTTGCATATGGGAGATTACAATGGGGATGGTATGCAAGATGTGATAATAAACCTAATAGATTCATTAAATGGCCTTAGACAGTATGCTTTCTTTGTGTTTGATGGCTCACAACCATTTGGTAATGATCCGGCAAGTATTTTGCTCCTTGGCACTGAAGGAATTTATAATGAAGGATTCCCGATTCCAGGCAACAATATTGGAGATGTGGATGGGGATGGTTCAGACGAATTTTTCTTTGGAACTATTTTAAGTAATGCCAAAGGGTATATTGTAGATATCGCAAGTGATTTCTCAATTTCATATAGAGAAACCACGTCGTTGGATTATAGTTTTGGATGTAGAGTTCAAGGATTGGGAGATATTTCCGGAGATGGAATTGATGATTTTGCGGTATCAACATTTCAGGATGATGTTGTTTCTATTTTTAGGGGTAATGCATCAGGAAACTTTGCGTCGGCTGATTTTTCAATGAATTTTGATGCCAATCATCTCCGAACGGGCGATTTCAATGGTGATGAGTTTCCTGATGTGGCTATTTCTTTTTTCAATGTTCCAAATCTAGAAGTAGATAAACTGATAAACATCTATTACGGAGGTACCTCGTTCGACCTTGTAGCAGATGCATCATTTAATGTGACCAGCCAGCCAATGAATGGTGAATTCGAGCTCGAGTTGGTAAGTGGATCTCTTGAGTTTGAAGTGATTAAAGATCCAAGCGAAGAAGGGTTAGATGATTTTGTGTTCTTTACACCTTTCGGCTCAAATGGGGTAATGGTAGAAATGGAAAATTCGGAAGAGTCGATGATTCCTTCAATACGCTACAATTCCGTATTCGAACGTCCATTGGGAAGGTCAAACAACTTTGTAAATACTTACAGAAAACCTGCAATAGGTGATTTTAATAGTGATGGAATTCCTGATATTTTAGTTACAGAAAGTGATACCACAGCTCATGTATATTCTGCTTATGTCAATGTGGCTCCAGTAATTGAAGGAGAAAGTATTACGATAGATGAGAACTCAGAAAACGGTCTGGTCGTTGGATCTGTGGTGGTTACAGATGTTAACTCGAATGTGGACTTAGGGACACTAGCAATTGTGGCAGGGAATACAAATGAGGCTTTTGCCTTGGTTGATAATGAGATTCAAATCGCTGATAGTGCACAGATAGATTTTGAAACGAATCCTGTGTTTGAGTTGACTTTAGAAGTTACTGACAGAGGTGGTCTACAAGGTGTCGGACAAATTGTGATTGAAATATTAAATGTAAATGAAACGCCTGCTATTTCAGATGCAACATTCGAGATCAATGAACTGCTGGAGGCAGGTACGGAAGTTGGTTCCGTTGAGTTTTCTGATCCTGAAGAAGATGACTTAGTGCTTGTTATCACCGATGGGAATACAGACGATGCTTTCTCCATTGACGCGCAAGGAGTTTTAACTGTAAATAATGCAAATGCAATAGATATTGATGACAATCCTTCATTTGAGTTGACTATTGAGGTTAGCGATGATGAGTTTACTGTATCAAGCATTGTTAGTATTGTTTTACTAAATGTGAATGAAGCACCAATAATTGCTGATGCAACATTTGAAATTAATGGAAAGCCGGAAGCAAATGCTGAAGTAGGGGTATTGGAGTTTTCCGACCCTGACAATGACGATCTAACCCTCACAATTACTGAAGGAAACATTGATGAACTTTTTGCTATAAATGATGAAGGTGTCATTACCGTAACAAACCCGGATGGATTCACCAGTAATGACCCTTTTGAATTGACAGTTGAAGCGACCGATGGTGAGTTTACAGCGGCTGCTACTGTGAATATTGTATTAAATAATGTACTAGGACTTGGTGCTAATGACTTAAGAATCTATCCAAATCCGACTCACAGTAAATTCATGGTAGAAAACTTGGTAAGTGAAAAAATTACATCAATACATGTAACTGATTTATCCGGTAAGGTCATACCATTTAATTTTGAAAGAATATCCTTAAATCGGCTTGATATGCAATTATTAACAGAATCAGCTGGGATTTTTATACTGCGCATTGAAACCGACAGCAAGGTTATTGTGAAAAAAATCACCAAGCTTTAAACGGCATCCTTTTGAAGAATTACACTTTTTTTAAAGCCCCGTCCGCCATTTGGAAGATCGGGGCTTTTTTATGCTACAGTTTTAACCCTTTTACTAACCTGATAACTGTAGCCTTGGAGGAGGCGTTTTAAATCTTCAAGTACGGACGAACCTGTTGGTAAGGAGCCAGCCCCTTTCCCAACCGCAACATGTCTTCCACTCACCAGTGTTTCCACACTCACTGCATTATTTTCAAAATCAACAGAGTAGAATTCATCATTCGGTCCAACCGCTTCGGGTTTTATTGCGCAACTGATGCCATCTGAACCTTTCACCAAAGTGGCTATTGGTTTGATCTTTCTTCTTTTGGATTTTGCTTTTTTGATATCGTCGCTTGTCACATCCTCTATACTTTCTATTTCAAAACTTTTCATAGAAGGCACCTGTCCAAATGCGTGATACGCTAGAATGGAGAGCTTATAGGCAGCATCCATTCCGCTCACATCCAATGATGGGTTGCGTTCTGCAAAACCCTTCTTTTGAGCGTCCTTCAAGGCCTGTTCATAAGACCAGTTTTGTTGTTGCATCTGCGTTAGAATGTAATTGGAAGATCCATTTAATATTCCCCTGATTTGCGTAATATCCTGATCTCTGAAAAAACCATCGATTGCATGGACTATCGGGATGCCACCACCGACTGCAGCCTCATATAAAAAATTGGGTTGAAATGCCTGATGCCACAAATCAATTTCAGCCAGACTTTCTCCAATCATTTTTTTATTGGCACTGATAACAGCCTTTCCATTATTGAGTGCTTTTTCAACAAAAACTTTAGCTGCTTCTGCATCGTCAATGAGTTCTACAATGATGTCCAAATTCGGGTCCTCCAGTAATTCATCGGGATTATTGGTAAAGTATAGCTCATGACCAATGCGAGGAAGGTCTAATCGCTTCACGCATACTTTTTCAATTTTAGCCGGTAAGTGAGGATGCTTTTTCAGATTCTCATAAAACCCTTTTCCTACGGTTCCAAAACCGAAAAGACCTATTTTCTTAGCTGTTTTCACTTCAATTCTCTTTTTAAAATATTGTTTATTTGCTCGGTCTCAAGTAAAAAACCGTCATGTCCATAAAGACTAGTTATGACATGAAATGACCCATTAGCTATTTCATCTGCAATCTGCTTTTGTTCTTCAACCGGGAAGAGGATATCAGAATCCACGCCTATGACAATTGCTTTTGATTGGATTCGCTGTAAGGCATTTTTGACCCCATCATAATGTCTGCCTACATCATGGCTATCCATTGCTTTTGACAAATAATAGTAGCTGTATGGTGAAAATCTTTTGCTGAGCTTCTGTCCTTGATACTGCTGATAGGAGGAGGCTAAAAATTCATCTGTTCTTCCATCGGTATCTGTTTGTGTTTCCTGATAGGTTTTATAATTCCTATAGGAGAGCATGGCGATTGCTCTTGCTGCTTCCAGTCCTTTTTTAAGATCATCCTGACGCAGTGCCATTCGTTGTGCTTCGTTAAATGCGATACCCCAGGCAGAGTGCTTTGCATTGGTTGCTATTGGAATAATAGTTTGAAACAATTCAGGTTCGTGAACAGCCCACTCCAAAACCTGTTGACCGCCGAGTGATCCTCCTATCCCAACTTTTATCTTCTGAATACCTAAATGATCCCGAAGTAGCTTATGTGCCTCTACTATATCCCGAACGGTGATTGGTGGAAAGTTGAAATCTTCAGGTTCCGTGGTTCCATAGCACGAGCCAAGGATATTGGCACAGATGATAAAGTCTTTTTCAGGATTAATTGGACTTTCATGCTCAAAAAGCCCTTTCCACCATTCCAGTGGATCGCTATTAGCGGTAAGCGCATGAAAAACCCAAGCTACATTGGACCTGGATTCATCCAACTCCCCAATGGTTGTATAATGGATCCTAAGATCCCGAAGTGCATCACCGCACTCCAGGACCAAAGGTTCCACAACCTTAAAACCAAGAGAATTAGACTTGAATATTTTTTTCATATATGTGTGTTTATGAGTAACCGTTTGAAGGTTACGAAAATGTTTTTATGAACTAGGAAGGTTTGCTAAGTGAAGTATTAGCTATTCCTAAAACAACAACACATATAAAAATGAGAAATCGATATTGAAGAATCGGTTTTCCCCGGTGCATTTTTTTCAGGGTAGCGAGAACCAATGATGTTTGATGTTTTCATAGCAATCAATTTATCGTTCAGGAATTAGCACCGTTTCCGATTTTCGGGGGGTTGCTAGCGCGTCACAGAGCCTGTCTCTCGGCGCTTCTTTATAAATCGATACCTTATCGATTTGATATTGCAAACCTAGATCAGGAATTTTAGTAAATCCAAATTTTAATATGAATAAATTTTATTGATCAATAATTATTGTCATTTAATGCAGGTCTAAAAATAGAATGAGTTGAATTGTAAATAACTTATTATCAGCAAGTTGAAGGTGTGATAAATAAATAAAGATTCATAGCTAGTCGTTGAAGAACACTTTAAAATAAACTTTTCTTAAAATCCTGTTCTACATTTGAATCGGAAAAAAATTGACCTAATTAAAAACTATGGGTAAGCTAATTATCAATAATCACCAGGAATTTGAACAACAACTAGGTAAGGTGATGGGGGTTTCTGACTATCATCAAATTACTCAGGAACAAATCAACAAGTTTGCAGACGCAACGCTTGATCATCAGTGGATACATACCGATCCGGAAAGAGCAAAAGAGGGCCCTTTTGGTACTACCATTGCTCATGGTTATTTGACGCTCTCGCTGATGCCTTATTTGTGGGAGCAGATAGCTGAGTTCAACAATGTGAAAATGTTAGTGAACTATGGAATTGATAAGCTAAAATTTGGTCAGGCCGTAAAAGTGAATGACGAGGTGAAGCTGACAGCAACTTTAAAATCTCTGGTAAATCTTCGAGGCATCTCAAAAGCAGAAGTAGATGCACTTCTAGAGATAAAAGGAGAGAAAAAGCCTGCATTTACTGCAACAATGGTATTTCTATATCATTTTGAATAGGACACAAGTAAACCCTGGCCTTTTAGGTCAGGGTCGTTATTATGAGAGCTAGCAATTAGCTTGAAAGTTTGAAATCGATACTCTGAACCAGCCTTTGACGTACTTTTCGTCCGCTTTGTTCACCTGGATTCCATTTTGGTGAGTTCATAAGCACCCGCACCGCTTCTTTGTCACATGCTCCACCTATTCCTTTTACTACGTGCGCATCCGATATACTCCCATCCTTTTCTACAATGAACTCAACAAAAACTCGTCCTTCTTCTTTGTTTTCCTGAGCAACTTGCGGGTAATTTAGATTTTCTGCGAGGTATTGTTTGAATGCATCGATTCCACCCGGGAAAGCAGCAGCTTGCTCAACGATAGCAAATACATCATCGTAAGAATCATGCTGCTGAACTTCTACGGTTTTATTGAAAAGATCTGAATCCTGACTAATGATCATAACCACACGCTTATGATCGTCTTCTTTGGTTACAAAAATCTTAGCAATTTGTCCCGGATCGTAGGAGTTCAGTTTTTCTATACTAGTTTCATTTTCAAGGCTGGTTTCCACAACCGCATACTCAACTCCCGGGTTATTTTTCTTGAGCTCAGCTAGTGCAGCTTTTACATCTGTGGAGTAATCTATCTGTTGATTACTTTCCTCAGCGATTCTCTTAATTTCTGATTCCAGCTCATCTTCGCAGGCAAACATAGCTCCGGAAATGGCCACTAATGCGGTAACACTTGCTACCTTCCAAATACTGATTTTCTTTTTCATCTTTTTCATAAAATTTAATCGGTTAAAAATAGGAGCGTCATCGAATGAACTGGCCAGGTTCATCCCATGAGCTCTCAAGGTGCACAGCACCAAGGTCTTTGCATAGGTTTTGTCATTTACTTTCAGGGCGAATTCATCCGCCTCAAACTCATGCACTTTTTTCAATTCTTTGATCATCAACCAGATGGATGGAAGCCACCAAAAAGGGATAGTTAGAAGGTGGTAAAAGACCATATCCAGTGTATGAAGTTTTTTGGCATGCCCCAATTCATGTTGAATAATATCTTCCGGATTCTCGAAATGACTGCTATCGATAAATATCCATCGGAAGAAGGTGAAGCTGGTCTCCAGTTTGGGAATTTCCCTCACAGTGATACCATTAATATTCTTTTCAATGCTTTTGTTGTAATAAGCTACTATTTGAATAATCCCTGAAATGAACTTCAATGTGAAGAATAGGGAAAGAGCCAATACGGTTAATTCGATCCAGGACCTGGAAGAAGAACCAGAGTCGACCGGACTCACTTCGAACGCCGGATAAACGCTTGATGCGAGGTTCACAAAAACAGCCTGAGATGACGTGGGTATCTCAAGGAAAGGAACAATCAATGCTAAACAGGTTGATCCTAAAAGAAAGAATCTCAGAAACTTCAGCTGCGTTTCTTGTGAAAGCATCAGTTTATAGACTGTATAGAATAGTAAATGCAAGAGGGCAAACTCGATTAAATAGGTAATCATGACTGGTCTTTTTTAAGTTCATCCAATAGTTTCTCCAGGTCACGGACGCTCATTTCCTTCTCCTTGGTAAAGAAGGAAACCAGCTCTTTGTAGGATCCGCTAAAATACTTGTCTACAAAGCGGTTGAGATGTTTTTTGCTGTAGGTCTCTTTGTCGATCAATGGGTAGTAACGGTGAGATTTTCCAAATGCTTCATATCCCACAAAACCCTTCTTTTCCATTATTCTAATCAAAGTAGAAATGGTATTGTATGCAGGCTTGGGATCATCGTATTCTTCTACGATTTCTTTGACAAACGCTTTTTCCAAATGCCAGAGAATTTGCATAATCTCTTCTTCTGCTTGAGTAAGTGGCTTCATTGATTTCGTCTTTTAACTAATAACTTAGTTTCAAAACTAATCCTTTAGTTTTAATCTGCAAATTATTTCAAACTAAATTTTTAGTTGATATTGTTTGGGCAAAAAAAAAGCCTCGGTAGAGGCTTTAATTATTATTTTCAAAATTCTTAACTAGCTGAGTGCTTTCTTCATCACAGCTCCAATATCAGCAGGAGAGTCTACTACGTGTAGCCCACACTCACTCATAATTCTCATTTTCGCTTCAGCGGTATCATCTTTTCCTCCGATAATGGCTCCAGCGTGACCCATTCTTCTTCCAGGAGGCGCTGTTTGTCCGGCGATAAATCCAACCACCGGTTTTTTGTTGCCATTTTCTTTGATCCACTTTGCAGCGTCAGCTTCGTATGATCCACCAATCTCACCAATCATCACGATTCCCTCTGTTTCCGGATCTTCCATCAACATCTGAACGGCTTCTTTTGTAGAAGTACCAATAATCGGGTCGCCACCAATACCAATTGCAGTAGAAATACCCATTCCTGCTTTCACCACCTGGTCAGCTGCCTCATAAGTCAATGTTCCTGATTTTGAAACGATTCCTACTTTTCCTTTTTTGAATACAAAGCCCGGCATGATACCCACTTTAGCTTCTTCGGGAGTGATAACTCCAGGGCAGTTTGGTCCGACAAGCACCGCTCCTCTTGATTTTGCGTATGGTTTGGCATTCATCATGTCTTTCACAGGAATACCCTCGGTGATGGTCACAATCACTTTGATGCCGGCATCAGCCGCTTCCATGATGGCATCAGCCGCAAATGCTGGTGGTACAAAAATGATGGTAACATCAGCACCGGTTTTATCAACAGCCTCCTTTACGGTATTGAATACCGGTTTGTCTAAATGGGTTTGTCCACCCTTACCAGGTGTAACACCACCCACGACATTAGAGCCGTATTCGATCATCTGACCGGCGTGAAAAGTACCTTCAGAGCCTGTGAAGCCCTGTACAATGATTTTAGAATCTTTATTTACAAGAACACTCATTTCTTTTAGATTTTCCGCAAAAATATACGATTAAAACTGTCTACCAATTACTTAAGCAAATTGCCGCTCATAAAATGCTGCTATTTGGTCTTTCTTACCGTATGAGATAAAACTTTCTTCTGAATTAGAAAGCCTTTGGCACACTTTTCGCGACAATGTAAAAGTGATTTCATCATTGAGGTATTGAAACTTTCGATGAATCCGACTTTCGGATAGTTAAAGATCGTTAAATAGCTAAACCTCAACCAGATGGGATCGTTTGACAGTGTAAGTAATTAATCCTCTTCATATTTACTTAGGTTTAGAATAAAGGAGCTTTCGGGCTCCTTTTCTATTTTTTAACCATGATGCATTGAATAATCTTTCGTGAAGGAATTATTTTCACCAGTAGAAAATTGATTCAATGCTCTCATCCACCCGGTCATTTTTAGGAACGCAGGTAGATAACAGTCCGCTTATCTTGTTTCGAATGGTTTTTGGTTTTTTAGCAGCTGCCGAAAGCTATGGAGCAATTCTGACGGGTTGGGTACAAAAAGCATTTATCGACCCAAAGTTCACCTTTACCATGATTGGCTTTGAGTGGCTACAGCCACTGGAAGGCAATGGCATGATCTATTACTTTCTAATCATGGGAACCGCAGCTATTTTCATCATGCTGGGGCTGTTTTACCGTGCTTCCACATTTGTCTTTTTCAGTATGTGGACGATGGTATACCTCATGCAAAAAACACACTATAACAATCATTACTATCTGTTGGTCTTACTGAGTGCAGCAATGATTATTCTCCCGGCACATAAGAGTAGATCATTAGATGCTAAGAGTGGGTTGACTATTCCGAATAACTCATGTCAAAGAATCTGCCACTGGTTTTTCATTCTTCAGATCATTATTGTTTATGTGTATGCCAGTATTCATAAGATGCATTGGGACTGGCTGGAGGCACGGCCATTAGCTATTTGGTTTCAATACAAATCAAATTACTGGTTAATAGGACCGCTCCTTCAGGAAAAATGGTTTCAATTGGTGATTGCTTGGGGCGGGGTTATTTATGATGGCACGATCATCTTTTTGCTCCTGCATCCAAAAACACGAAAAGTCGGATTTATTCTTTCCATCATTTTCAACCTATTCAATTCTTTTGTTTTTCAGATCGGCATCTTTCCATACCTCATGATTGGCCTGACCGTTTTCTTTTTTCCTCCGGAAACTATCACAAGTATCTTCTTTAAAAAGAAGCCGCAAGTTTACCTTGTGAGAAAGCAGCTTTCATTGAGTTGGACCTATGTGCTTGGCGCATATTTCATTTTGCAACTTTTGCTTCCACTCAGACACCACCTCATTAAGGGGGATGTGGCCTTTACTGAAGAGGGTCACCGCCTTTCCTGGCGAATGATGTTACGAGCAAAATCGGGATTTATTAAAATGGATGTGAAGGATCTCTCCACGGGGGAAAGGGAGCGTGTAAAAATCAGCAATTATCTGACCCGGGATCAGCAGTCATCATTGATGGTACAACCTGATATGATTTGGCAATTTGCCCAACGGTTAAAAAAAGAATATGCTGAAAATGGAAAGCAGGTAGCTATTTATGCGGACGCAAAAGTTTCATTAAACGGACATCCGAGTAGGCCATTGATTGACAAAAATGTAGATCTTGCAAGTGTGCCTTGGGAGCCATTTAAACATTCAGAATGGATATTGATAAATGAAGAAAATGATTGATCTAAGAAGTGATACGATAACAAAACCAACAAAGGAAATGCTGGAGGCAATGATGTCTGCAGAAGTAGGAGATGATGTGTTTGGTGATGACCCAACAGTAAACAAACTTCAGGAGAAAATAGCTCGCATGTTTGGAATGGACGATGCATTGTATTGTCCATCCGGTACGATGACCAATCAGATTGCCATGCGTATCCATACCCGCCCGCAGGATGAGGTGATCTGTCACAAACATTCACACGTCTACATGTATGAAGGCGGGGGGATGATGTATAATTCGATGCTATCACCAAAATTATTAGAGGGAGATCGAGGGAGGATTACTGCTAATCAGGTGGCTGAAAGCATTAATCCGAATGATATTCACTTTCCCAATTCGAAGCTCGTGGTATTGGAAAACACGATGAATAAAGGAGGTGGATCCATTTATGATATAGAGGAGATCAGGAAAATCAGGCAGGTTTGTGATGATCATGATTTGAAGCTTCATCTCGATGGAGCACGGTTTTTTAATGCTTTAGTCAAAACCGGAGAAGACCCGAAAGCTTACGGACAATTATTCGACACCATTTCTATTTGCTTTTCTAAAGGATTAGGTGCTCCGGTGGGTTCAGTATTGTTGGGAACAAAGGATCAAATCAAAGAAGCTAAACGTGTAAGAAAAGTGTTTGGAGGTGGGATGCGTCAGGCAGGATACCTGGCAGCTGCTTGTATCCATGCACTTGATCATAACGTGGACAGGCTAGCAGAAGATCATACCAGGGCACAAAAGATTGGGGAAATTCTTACTGACTTATCATTTATTGAAGAAGTGATGCCAGTCGATACCAATATTGTGATAGGAAAACTAGTGGAAGGGAAATCTGAGAAGTGGCTGTTGGAAGAGCTTGAAAAGAACGGAATTTTAGCAGTAGGGTTTGGGAAGGGCTTGGTACGTTTTGTCACTCACCTTGATTTCAATGATGATGGTCTTGATCAATTTTCAAATTCGATTCGCACAATTATTGCTTAGTCTTCGTTAATTCTAAAAGTATGCACATGAAGACTTTACTTTTCTTTTGCATGACCTTGTTGGTTGCCTCGTGTTCATCTGATAATCCTAAGGATGCTATAATTGATGAGAATGTGATTATTAGTGCTGATTTATATAATGAGACAAACACTGATTATTATCAAATTCTCCAGGCATCAATTGAAGGGGATACTTTGAGGGTAACAATCCAATCTTCAGGTTGTGATGGGAGTGAATGGGTGGTAAAGCTGGTAGACTCAGGAGCCATTGCCGAATCTTATCCGGTTCAGCGATTTGCAAAAATATCATTGAAAAATGAGGAATTATGTGATGCAATTGTGACCAAGAATTTCACTTTTAACATCACTTCACTTAGAGCTGAGGATCAATTGTATCTGAATTTAGAAGGCTGGGATTCTCAGCTCCATTATGATTTCTGAGTTGACTGCTTTTTAGTGACGAGGTAAACGCCGATAAAAACAAAGGCTGCAGCCAACAGATGTTTGAAAAGAAATACTTCGCCAAAAAACAGGATGGCGGTCATGGTTGCGAAAATGGGCTGTAAGTAAATAAAAGCCCCAACCACTGATGAGTTGACCTTCACAAGTGTCCAGGCATTAAGAAAATAAACGACTACCGTAACGATTAGAATTGCATACCCCATGCTCCACCAAACTTTCGGT
Organism: Ekhidna sp.; assembly: GCF_040220215.1. Classification (GTDB taxonomy): domain Bacteria; phylum Bacteroidota; class Bacteroidia; order Cytophagales; family Cyclobacteriaceae; genus Ekhidna. Next base: position 91,841 of record NZ_JAVJTR010000019.1, on the reverse strand, counting down.
GGTAAAGCACTAAAATCAACAGCTGCAGCTTGAGAGAATCCAACTGGGATCACAAAAACAATTGCGATAGTAAACACCCATGTCACAACCGTCATCGGTTTGTACTTCTTCATGAGAGGCTTTACCAGCACGAGATAGCACGCATAGCTAGCTCCATTGATTAGTACAAGAATGTCGCCTCTCCAGTCTCCGGTGGTCAATAGTGCGTCCGGTTGATAGAGGATAATAACAGCCCCAATCAAACCCAGTATCACCCCAAAAACTTTAGTTCGGGTGATTTTTTCACCAATAAGTAAAGAAGCCCATATCAAAACCAAAACAGGTGTCAGGGTCATAATAATAGAGCCATTCACGGCAGAAGTAAGGCTGATTCCTTTATAGAAAAGCAGTTGATTGACGGCCACACCTGTGAGGGCACATAACGCAAGGGTCCATCCGTCTTCTTTCCAGTTTATTTTTTCCCTGTTGAATGAATGAATGAACCAGAAGATGGCAGATGCGATAATAACACGAAAGACAATGAAGCCATACGGTCCAATGTATTCCGGAACCACAATCTTCAGGATACTGTAGTTGATCCCATAAAAAAGGCTTACCAGTGTAAGTGCTAAATAAATTTTGAAGGCAGACCAATTCACGGCGCAAATGTATGCTGTGGGTAGACGCTATAATCTGAAATTTGAAAGAAATAAAGTAATCCAATGGATTAGGAAAAATCATCTTCAGATACTTGGTAATTTTAACCCATGTTTCAAGACACCTCACCACTGGCAGAGCGCATGCGTCCCTCCAAACTTTCTGATTTAGTCGGACAAGAACATTTAGTTGGTGAAAATGGGGTTTTAAGACGAGCAATAAGCTCAGGTCAGGTGCCATCGATGATTTTGTGGGGGCCTCCGGGAACTGGTAAGACAACCATTGCCAATATCATTGCCAATGAAGTCAAGCGACCATTTCACACTTTGAGTGCCATCAGTGCCGGAGTAAAGGAAGTTCGGGAAGTAATTCAACTGGCTGGTAGAGGAAATAAAGCCATACTTTTTATTGATGAGATTCATAGATTCAATAAAGCACAACAAGATGCTTTGCTGGGTGCTGTGGAAAAAGGAGTGATCACCCTGATAGGTGCCACTACAGAGAACCCGAGCTTTGAGGTAAACTCTGCTTTGATCTCACGATCTCAGGTCTATACGCTCAATGCACTAACAAAAGAGCATTTGACATTGCTTGCAGAAAAAGCACTGCAGCAGGATGAAGAATTGAAGAAGGATGAGGTGGTGCTAAAGGAAACAGAAGCACTTTTTAATCTTTCCGGGGGTGACGGAAGGAAGCTTTTGAATTTGCTGGAACTGGTCATAAAAAGTGATGAGGGAAAGCAAAAGATCATTACCGATGAAAAGGTGATTGAGGCTGCACAACGAAAAACAGTACTGTATGATAAGAAAGGCGAGATGCATTACGATGTGATCTCAGCTTTTATAAAGTCCATCAGAGGGAGTGATCCTAATGCGGCTGTTTACTACTTAGCCCGAATGATTGAGGGAGGTGAAGATGTAAAGTTTATTGCGAGGAGGTTGGTCATACTAGCATCTGAGGATATTGGAAATGCAAACCCAACAGCTCTGGTCATGGCTACAAATGCATTTCAGGCGGTGAATATGATAGGTTATCCTGAGTCAAGAATCATTTTGTCTCAATGTGTGACCTACCTGGCTTCTTCGCCAAAAAGCAATGCCAGCTATCTGGCGATTAACCAAGCCCAGTCCCTCGTGCAAAAAACCGGAGATTTACCTGTACCAATGGCCATTCGAAATTCACCTACCAAACTCATGAAAGATCAGGGGTATGGGAAGGGCTACAAATACGCACATGATCATCCAATGAGCTTTGCGGAGATGGAATTCTTACCGGAAGAAATTCGGGGAATGAAACTTTACGACCCAGGACAGAATGCACGCGAAGAGGAGTTGAGAAAGTTTCTGCGAACAAGATGGAAGGAGAAGTATGGTTACTAGCCTTTTTGCTTTTTTATAATTAGAAAACCAGCTATCGCAATAACAAGGCAAAGCGGTGAATAGAACAGAGAGTCCATCGAGGCAAATTCAGTTTCGGTTATCTCTTTAAAAAACCCTACATACTTGAAATCACCTATTGATCGGAGCAAGAAAATGATTGGGATAAACCACCTCAATGTAAGGTTTATCCATCGTGGCGGATGGATAAATGAGTACTTAGTTTGGCTGAAATAAAACAGGGCAAAGAATAACAGGCCAGTTCCAACAATCAGTGTGTCAATAATTGTGGGCTGTAAAACTGCATTGCCATTAGCATCTGTCGGCAAAGCATTACTCAGACCCCATTTGTTCCCCATTGCCCAATTAAAATGGATGATGGAAAGACTGAAAAAAGTAAAGGATAGTAAAAGGCTAAATCGGTCTTTCATTATTCAGAAACCCGATTACATCTTAAATGCTACACCAAATTTCAAAACCAATAAATCAGTGGTTGACTCTCTGGGTTGGTTTTCATAGGATAAATCATCACCTGATACTGTATCTCTGTCGTAATTGTTCGGATCACCATTAAACTCAACCGTCCACGAAGAAGTATCATCTCCATCATAGTATTGTGCTCGCTGACCTTTAAAGAAGTCGGCTCTCAGATCAATAAATACACTTGGGCCTACTTTTATTAGAAATCCTCCCCCGAATCCATAGCTAAAAATCCAATCATCCAAAACAGTCTTTCTGGAAATCACATCACTGTCATCATCTTCCGCCCAGCGTCGATCATCCGATCGATCAATGATTTTGGTATTTGTGGAGATGTATCTAAAACCTATTAAGCCTTCTGCATATGGTTGAATAAGCTCGAAAGGTGCAACGGCCCTCATAAAAAGATGCGTACCGAAAATACTATTGGTATTAGTTACTCTAAGAGGAATGATTAACTCATCAATTACTTGCCCGTTTGCCACAATTTCAGCCCTTAAATCATGGTCCTGGGAATTCAATCCATACACCATATAATTGATATCACCACCCAAATAGATAGGCACTCCTTTTTGAAACGGAAAGGCAAAGGAAAGATCACCACCAAAACCAGTGGCATCTGTGTTTTCCCTGAATTCATTTTGGGGTAACCCAAAGGCCAGGGAAAGGCTGCCCATTTGAGCGAAGGAGCTAATCGAAATTAAAATAATTGTTAATGATGTGATGAGTTTTTTCATGATGGGTGTGGTTCGTGATACTTTAGCAAAAATCGTAACTTTTGTAAATAATTCAATTATCGTACCATGTCGAAACTGATCGGTCCATTTAAAGAGATAATCACATTAGCTAACACTTCAGAAAAAGGACCTCTGGATGATGCTAAGCTGGAAATCGTGAAAAATGGAGGTGTTTTAGTTGATGGCGAAAAAATTTTAAAAACAGGGTCATTTGAAAGTCTATCCAAAGAGATAGAGCAAATTGATGAGGTTGAAGGTGTTCATGTACTAATGCCCGGATTGGTTGATTGTCATACCCATTTGGTATGGGGAGGGACTCGCGCCAGGGACTATACGCTACGAATGTCAGGGGAATCGTATGAAAAAATCCTGGAGCAGGGTGGAGGTATTTTTGATTCGGTGGCCAAAACCAGAGCTGCGGAAAAAGATGAACTTTTAAGTGGTCTTGTACGAAGGGCAAACCGACACCTTCATGATGGTGTCACCACGATCGAGGTAAAAAGTGGGTATGGTTTGGATGTGGAAAATGAATTGAAAATTTTGGAGGTCGTAAAGGAAGGAAAATCCAAAGTTGAAGCTGATTTAATACCAACCTGTCTGGCTGCTCATGTTTGCCCGAAGGAGTATAGTGACAAAAAGGAATTTCTTACTTATCTGGAAAAGGAATTGCTTCCTAAACTGATGGTAAAAGGACTTACTAATCGTATTGACATTTTTGTAGAGCCTTCTGCATTCCCCGTGGAAATAGCTAAAGACTACATGACTGCTGCTAAGAACCTTGGATTTGATTTAACCATCCATGCGGATCAATTCCATACCGGCGGCAGTCAGATTGCTGTAGAACTGGGAGCCCGAAGTGCCGACCATTTGGAAGCGAGTACAGATAAGGAAGTTGAGCTTTTAGCCGAATCTGATACGGTGGCAGTAGCTCTACCTGGAGCAAGTATAGGATTGGGAATGCAATTTACCCCGGCACGAAAGCTGTTGGATGCTGGAGCATCACTGGCTATATCGACAGACTGGAATCCTGGTTCAGGCCCAATGGGCGACCTGTTGGTTCAGGCAGCCATTCTGGGGATTTATGAAAAGCTGAGTTCTGCTGAAATATTCTCAGGAATCACATTCAGAGCAGCAAAGGCACTTGGGTTGAACGATCGCGGTAGAATAGCAGCAGGAATGAAAGCAGACATGATTGCCTTTCCTGTTGATGATTACAGGGAGATTCTATACAATCAGGGAAAGATCAAGCCGGATATGATCTGGAAAAACGGTAAACAGATTTAGTATGTACAGACCAGGAAATCAATCTATTTGGAAGGGAAGGCAAGACCCGGGATCGGTCAGAGATGTTTGGCATCAGGTGGTTCAGACCGCTGATTTGAATGCTCAGATTCCGGATGGTTTTTGTTTTCTGGGGTTTTGTTCTGATGTTGGAGTCAAACGAAATCATGGTAGAATCGGAGCTGTGGATGGTCCTGACGCGATCAGAAAAGCTCTGGTGAATCTGGCCATTCACTTTGACGAAAATACAAAGTTGACGGATGTTGGAGATGTGGTAGTAAGCGGAAATCAATTAGAGAATGCACAAAAGGAGCTGGCTAGATACACGACTGCAATGATTGGTAATGGCACTTTCCCAATTCTTATGGGAGGAGGTCATGAGATCAGTTATGCACATGGTAAAGGGGTGATGGATGCATTTCCAGATGAAAAGGTGGGCATGATCAATTTTGATCCACACTTTGATCTGAGAGCATATCCTCAGGGTGCACATTCCGGTAGTTGGGCACATCAGCTTTTTGATGAGTATGAAAACTTCCATTATCTACCAATTGGTATCAATGAAGCCGTAAACATTGCTCCAATGTTCAAGCTCATGAGAGAAAAAAATCAATCTTTCATTTCAATGGAAGAATTACTAGGAGAATCGGAAGTTGATTTATTGGCTCGCATAAATTATTTCGTTGATCAAATGGATAAAGTATGTATAACGCTTGATTTGGATGTTTTCTCAGCGGGAGTAGCACCGGGAGTAAGTGCAGCAAACCCATACGGTGCTTTGCCTCATCACATTAAACCTCTTATGAACAAAATCTTTCAATCAGACAAAATTGTAAGCTTCGATGTAGCAGAGATGTGCCCAAAATATGACGATGGACGAACTGCCAAATTAGCAGCGAGTTTTATTTATGATGTGGTAAACACGGTCTGATAAACTTGATTATTTTGGATTTTCTGTTTTAGAACCTTTTTCGACATATTCCCAAATACCAGGATTGTCCTCATCCCCGTACTTATTTTTCCCCTTCCAGATATATCCATTGTAATTCTCGTTAAAAACCATCTCGCCAAACCTTTCATGGTATTCATTGGAACCTGGGTCTCCTCCACTTTCAATGGTCAATGTTCGTTTAGCCTTGTCCCAATTCAGCACATCGAATTGCATTTTGTACCAATTACTGAACATTGACAGCATTTCAAATTGTTGGTCCTTTGCATTGTAATGGATCAACCAAAGATAGGTTCGCTCTTTTCCACTCGATGAGATGGCAATAGCACTCAACTCAATGTATGTACTATCTAATATGTAGCTTCCCTTTCGTATACTTTCTTCCCACCATTCTTTTTCTTCATTATCCTCTCTCACTTCCCATGTACCAATTAGAAAGTCCAAGTCTCGAATTGAAGGTGAGTTTGTGTTTTCTTGAGCAGTAACCATCCCGGTCAATGCGATAAGACAGATCCAAATAAGTACTTTCTTCATCCTTTTTTTTCACTATAATCTGTTAAAATCAATAACCTGCCTATCTGATTAATTAATCGAACAGAAAGAATCGAGTTGATACAGCTTTAAGCCTTTGACAAAATCATTTTTTTGTATTCTGAGGGGGATGAATCCGCATTTTTCCTGAAGGCGGTATTAAAGGATGAAAGTGAATTGAATCCACACTCATAGGCGATATATGCTATTTTATGGTTGTCATATTTTGGGTCTGTTAAGAGTTTTTTTGCTTTTTCAATACGGTAACTGTTGGTGTACTCAGTGAAACTTTGATTCATGTTTTCACTAAAGAATCTTGAAAGCAAATGCTTTGGAATGGAGGTAAGCTGTGAGAGAGTAGTTAAGCTAAAATCACTATCCAGGTATGGTTTCTGATCTATCATCACACTTTCTATACGTTTTCTATGATGAGCAATTTGATCTGGGGTCAGGTTAATGTTTTTATACTTTTTCTTATCCCCCAGCGGGGTGAATATTTCCTGATTCGAAAAAAGGATATAGCTTATAATGTATATAACTATCGAATAAACAACCGGCCCTGTGATGTATGGATTTAAACCAAAAATGTAATTGGTAAAGTATGAAATGCAGAATACCGAAACGCCTAGAAATAGGTTGCGGTACCAGGGAAAATAGATTTTTCGCTCGCTGTAAATAACCCATAGAAAGTAAGCGCTAAAGAGTAATGTAACAACGGTGTAATAGAGCAAAGTCTGATAGCCGCCAGCATACCAAAAATTTGAAAGAGTCAGAAATGGAGTGGCAATCAGGAGTAGCAATCCCAGTAACAATATCAGCAATCGACTAAATATATTTCTCAAACGAGCTGACTTGTAAGCGAAATAAATCACCAAAAGTGCACCAATAAATCCATGCGCAGCAAAACCGATATTCAGGAATACATGGTCATTGATATCAAAGAAGTACCACCCAATTGACTTTACTAACCGCAGGGTAATTGCTAAAAGGAGCGAACCAAGTAAGACTCTTTCACCGGATTGAATATTCTTAGAAGAAAAGATGTAAATGGACAGGAACAGGCTTTGCATAACTCCTGCACTACAAAATATCAGCAATAGTGAATTGTAATCCATTTACGATGAAAGCGCTAATTAATTAATAAACCTAACAGATTAATTAATACGGAAGGCATCATAGAATGGATAGCGTAACTAAGTCCGTGAATCAGAAACAAATGGACTTGGTGAAAAAAATATTTAATATTTCCAGTGGAGAACTAAAGCCTGTCATAGCTTCATTTTTTTACTTCTTCTTTTTGATGAGCAGCTATTTTATCCTCAGGCCTGTTAGAGACGAGATGGGGATACAAGCCGGAGTAGAAAACATGCAATGGCTGTTTACCGGCACATTCATCACCATGCTATTAATCGTCCCCGTTTTTGGCTACCTCATGAAGCGATACCAAAGACAAAAGCTCATCCCCGGTATCTACATTTTCTTTTGTGTCAATATTCTGGTTTTTTATGTGTTGTTCTCTTTTTTCGCTGCACCCTTTGTCTCTATTATCTTTTTCATATGGCTGAGTGTGTTTAACCTCTTTGTCATTTCCATTTTCTGGAGTTTCAATGCTGACGTCTTTAGTTCCGATCAGGCCAAGCGACTATATGGTCCTATTGCAGCCGGAGGTAGCTCGGGTGCTGTTTTCGGCCCTGTTGTTACTTCATCTCTGGCGGGACAAATTGGTGTGACCAATTTGCTTTTAATTTCAGCCCTGCTCTTAGGGTTAGCCACTTATTTCCTAAAGCGATTGATAAAGCATGCAAGTACCAGGAGAGAAATAAAGTTCGTGGCACCTAATAAAGGAAGTATTTGGGAGGGTCTTAAACTGATGATTCGATCTCCATATCTAATGCAAATCGGACTATTTGTGCTGTTATATACCTGCATTTCTACTTTTCTTTATTTTGAACAGGCTCACATCATATCTGAGGCATTCACGGTTTCGGAGGATCGCACATCTTATTTTGGATTCAGGGATTTGCTGGTCAATTCAAGTACGCTATTCCTTCAATTTTTCATCACTGAGCGTATTTTAAGAAAAGCTGGGATCATCTTCAGTTTGATTTTGGTGCCTGTTGTGGCCTCATTTGGATTTCTCTCCTTAGGGGTTAGTCAGTCAGTGGCTGTGTTATTGATTGTGCAGGTTTTATACTGTTCGCTAAACTTTTCCATTCAGCGACCATCACGTGAAGTGTTGTTCACCAAAGTGACTGTTCAGGAAAAATTCAACGCCAAGAATTTTATAGATACTGCTTTATACAGAGGAGGGGATGCACTCAGCGGCTGGCTTTTTGCCGGACTTTCAGCACTGGCATCATTGCAGGCAATATCATTTCTGGCCATACCTCTGGCATTAGTCTGGGCGCTTACAGGATTAAGAAGTGGCAGGCTTTTTAATTCAATGACATTTAACTTAGATAAAAATGAATTACAAGATGTTATCACGAAGAAGAGCGCTTAAGCAACTAGCTGCAGGATGTATAGCCATAGGAATGCCTAAGGTGTTGTTCTCACAAAACGATCAAATCATGAAAAGAGCGATTCCTTCAACGGGAGAAAAAATTGGTGTGGTAGGTCTTGGTACCTGGCAAACATTCGATGTTGGTAATTCCTCATCGGAGCGAGAGCCGCTGAAAGCTGTACTGAAAGCATTGGTAGACGGAGGTGGAAATGTAATTGACTCATCTCCAATGTACGGATCCTCTGAAAAAGTTGTTGGTGATCTGTCCACAGAACTGGGACTAAAAAAGGAACTTTTCTATGCTACAAAAGTGTGGACATCAGGCAAGCAGTCCGGCATTGATCAAATGAATGCTTCGATGCGAAAAATGAAGGCCAATCCAATGGATTTGATGCAAATCCACAACCTTCAGGACTGGAAAACACATATCAAAACACTATATGATTGGAAAGAGCGAGGACTCATTCGATACATTGGAATTACCCATTATGTTGATAGCGCTCATCATGATTTAGAACGAATCATTGAATCTGAAAATATTGATTTTGTGCAAGTCAACTATTCCATCAATGATCGAAACGCAGAGAAGTCTTTATTACCAAGAGCAAAAGACAAAGGGGTTGCGGTATTGACCAATCGCCCTTATTCCGGTGGTTCCTTATTTAGAAAATTAAGAGGTCAAGACTTACCCGAATGGGCAAGTGAGTTTGACTGTAAAAGCTGGGGACAATTTTTCCTGAAGTACTTACTGTCAAACGAGGCAGTTACTTGTGTTATTCCAGGAACCTCTAAGGAAAAGCATATGATTGACAATATGGGTGCAGGTTTGGGAAGACTACCGGATAAAGGTCATTTGAAAAGAATGATTGAATTGATCAGCTAGAAATCACTGCAGTAGCTTCAATTTCAATCATCATATCCGGCTCAATCAAAGACCTAACCTCCACCATACTGGTGGCGGGTTTGATATCGCCAAAGACTTCACCATGAGCTTTCCCTATTGCAACCCATTGTGAGATATCTGTCACAAACATCCTAGTTCTAATTACATCCTCAATTTTTCCTCCTGCTTTTTCTATCGCTTCTTGGATGATCTCCAGACAGACTTTGGTTTGTTCATAGGCATTGTCGCCTACAGTTTTACCATCCCTCACAGGCGCAGTTCCTGACACTTCGATCGTATTTCCTATTCTTACAGCTCTGCAATATCCGACTTGATTTTCCCAGGGGGCTCCAGATGATATATTTTGTCTCATTACTATAAAAATAAGAAAGTCCGGTTCGAAAACCGGACTTTTGATCTTTTATTATCCCTGATTGATTAGTTGTCTTTGTGCACATGCACATCCATCTGAGGGAATGGAATATTCAATCCTACTTCATTGAACTTGTTGTAAATCCTTTCATTCATGTCGAATTTCAAAGGCCAGTAATTGTTGGCTTCTACCCATAGCCTGACTGTGAAGTTTACTGAGCTATCCGCAAGTTCAGCAACGGCAATAAATGGTTCCGGGTCTTTTAGGATACGATCATCCGCATTGATAAGCTCCATTAAAGTTTCTCTGGTTTTCAGAGTGCTATCACCGTAACCGACTCCTACCGTCAAATCAAGTCTTCTGCGAGATTCAGTTGAATAGTTCGTGAGGGATGAATTGGCTAACGGACCATTCGGAATTATGATTGTTTTCATATCCGGTGTTTTCAGTATGGTATGAAAAATCTGGATAGCATGAACGGTACCCGAATGACTAGGGGTATCTATCCAGTCACCTACTTTGAAAGGTTTGATTAGCAGTATAATTACTCCTCCTGCAAAGTTCTGAAGTGTACCTTGCAAAGCCAGACCTATGGCTAAACCTGCGGCACCAAGTACAGCTACAAAGCTTGTGGCTTCAATGCCCACCATCCCAATAACAGAGATGAAAAGCATGACCTTTAACACTGCTGAAATCAATGATTTCAGAAATGGCCTTAATGAAGGATCTACATCACGTTTTTGCATGGTTTTACCAACACCTCGGGTGACCATCCCAATGATCCAGAGACCAACTATTAAGGTCACAATGGCCGCAACAACTTTTGGTCCCCACGACATGGCCAGATCGATTGCCATTTGAGTGTATTTGGATGCTTCTGATGATACTTCTTCCATGAATTTTGCTAAGTTTTAAATTTCCAATTCGTTCTAAGAAAGATACGAAAAATGAATATATCCAGACTTAGAGATACCATCCATGTAACACATGAGTGAATGAATTGTTCCGAATGGCTGGCGATTCATTAAAAAAGCTATTTTTGTCGAATTGCGAAAATCGAAAAACCTAATTCATGCGAGAATTAAATGAAATTTTAAATCAAATAGATGGGGCCATTGGAGGGTCTTCCTGGTTTGTATATCTGCTACTCGGAACTGGTCTGTTTTTTACCATTTATCTGAAGTTCCCTCAGATAAGGTATTTCAGATTTGCTCTTCGAGTGGTTAAAGGCAAGTTTGATAAGGCCGATGATGAAGGTGATGCTTCTCACTTCCAAGCCTTGGCCACAGCGCTATCCGGGACCGTGGGGACAGGTAATATTGGTGGGGTTGCTCTGGCGGTTCACTTAGGAGGTCCAGCAGCACTTTTCTGGATGTTGGTTACTGCCATGTTAGGTATGACCACAAAATTCGTTGAGGTAACACTTTCACATAAATACAGGGAAAAAGTTGGAGATGGAATCTCAGGGGGTCCTATGTATTACATGAAAAAACGATTGAATATCACTACCAAGTCAGGTAAGGTGATAAAGACGGGTTATTTCATGGGAGGCTTGTTCGCCATTGCTACGATCATGTCTTCGTTTGGAACGGGTAACCTACCTCAAATCAATAATATTGCAAATTCAGTGTTTACAACTTTCGGTGTGGAGCAGTGGATCACAGGAGCAGTATTAGCTGTACTGTTAGCAGCTGTAATTCTTGGTGGAATTAAGCGAATCGTGAAGGTGACTGAAAAAATTGTTCCGTTTATGGCGGTAATTTATATCGTTGGAGCACTATCTGTTATTTTTTATAATGCCGGAAATATTTTCCCTTCAATCCTCGCAATATTTGGTGACGTATTCACAGGTAGTGCAGCAATGGGTGGTTTTCTTGGAGCTAACCTTGCATTCGCATTCAATAGAGGTGTAAATAGAGGTCTATTCTCCAATGAAGCTGGTCAGGGGTCAGCACCGATAGCTCACTCAGCAGCCAGGGCACACGAGCCTGTATCAGAGGGAATGGTTGCTATTCTGGAACCGTTCATTGATACTATCATCATTTGTACGATCACAGGCTTGGTACTTCTATCGTCTGGAGCCTGGGCTAAAAAATATGAAAATGAAATTCAGTACTCGGATATAATTGTTCTTGCGGATGTCTATGATGAAGCTGATGAGGACGACAAGCGAACGGTTAGAAATCATATGATTCAAGAGGAGTCCGTTCCTTTATTTTCAGGCAATCTGAATGTCGAGGAAGGGATCGTACAAAATGGGGTAACAATAATTGCGGCCGAATCTTTTGCGGAGGATGTAAAAATCAATAGAGGGGATAAACCATATTCCGGCACTATCAATGTGCTGAATGGTAGTATTGCCGGAGATGCAGATGTGACAATCATTGGCAAGTCACTTTTGCATAGTGCCCCGCTTACAACAGTTGCTTTTAACGAAGGCTACTTTGGAGATTTCGGCAAGTATATTGTATCCATAGGGTTAATACTTTTTGCTTTCAGTACAGCAATAAGCTGGTCTTACTATGGTGGAAGGGCCACTACTTACTTGTTTGGAACCAAGTATATCATAGTTTACAAAATCATCTATGTGGCAGGGTTCTTTGTTGCTTCGTTTGCCGATACAACGATCATTTGGACGTTGGCGAACATTACCATTGCATTAATGACTATTCCTAACTTGATAGGCATTCTAATCATGCATCGTGAGATGAAGCAAACAGTTGGAGATTACTGGAAAGATTTCAAACTGGAATGGCCGAATGAGAAGACACCTGAGTAAAATTTTGATTTATTTGACGATCCTGCTTGCATTTCAATGCAAACATGATCGTCCTATTTCACAAAAAGACGAAACCAATGTAACGAGTTTTGCTGGGCTGATTGAATCAGTTAATCTTTCCGACTCTACAGATCAATATGCATTGGCAGAAGATTTTTTAGACTCACTGGATGCACCTTACATCGAAGAAGATACCAATGTTTATTTCTTCTACATGGGGAATGCATCAATTGTTCAGGTAGCGGGAGATTTTACGGGATGGAATCCAACAGGAAAAAACTTCACTCGATTACGAGATACGAACCTTTGGTATCGTAAAGAGATTTTTGAGGCAAATGCACGTCTGGACTATAAACTCGTTCTAAATGGATCGAATTGGATTCTAGACCCGAATAACCCAAATAAAATTGGTGGAGGGTTTGGACTAAATTCCGAGTTGGCCATGCCGGGCTATGTGCAACCGGAGGAAATAGAATCAAGGGAAAATATTGATAAAGGGTCTGTTTCGAAGATTCGAATTTCCAGTACAGCTACTGGGAAAACTTATGATGTACATGTTTACCTACCAGCATCTTACGATGAAGCCAATGATTATCCAGTGGCCTACTTTCAGGATGGCTCGGATTACCTCAATTTGGCAAGCTCAAAGAATGTACTGGACAACCTAATTGCAGATAAGAGGATTGTTCCGACAATTGGTGTTTTCGTCGTTCCTAATGATAGAAATATTGAATATGCATTCGATGATAGATTCAAGTACACGGATTTTTTCACGAATGAGCTGGTACCATACATTGACAGCAACTACAGCACCTTGGCAAGATCAGCATCAAGAGCAGTAATCGGAGATTCCTATGGCGGAAACATCTCGGCAATCATTGCTTTTCAAAACCCTGACATCTTCGGCAATTGTGGCATCCACTCCGGAGCTTTTCAGCCGAATGACTTTCACACCAATGGCATTGTCATGGATGGGGAGCAGAAAGCGATCAAAGTAGCCACCATTTGGGGTTCTTATGAAGGAAGCTCACTTCCTCCAAATATGCGAAAGGTGAAGGATTACCTTATTGAGACAGGCTATGATGTCGAATGGAAGGAGCTCCCCGAAGGACACAGCTGGGGGCTGTGGAGAGCCACAACAGATGACATGCTGGAGTTTTTCTTTCCATTGGCCAACTAATTACTAAACATATTCCGATTAGTAGATAATCACAAAAAACCTACTAATTACATATATTTTAGTAGTATTTAGTAATTACCCTTTTCAATACTTAGGATTTCCTTCGGCAAATGCTTTAAAGTCCTCCATAAAGGACATTGTCTGTTTCTTGAATGGAGACTTGCCCATGAAAAAAGCCATTAGTTTCATGAAACCGGAGAACTTGAATTCGGTCTCAGAAATCCATTTGGTTTTTTGACCTTCATCTTTAAAGTAATTCTTTTGGATATTGACTACTCCCTTCGTCTGATAGTTTCCATGAAATTCATCCGGGAGATTTCTAAAAGTGATCGTCTCAATCAATTCCATTTTTCGTTTTCCGAAATCATACTTTATGTCAAAGAGCTTGATGACCTCATCTCGTGGCTTGTCAATAACAATTTCGCAAGTGTATTTCATGGTTGTGTGTTTTGATCAATGATAGTTTGGTCAATAAAAGTTAAAAAGTATTTCTGAAAAATCACCCGAAAGCATGGTCACTTCTTCTTTGACGATTTTGCTTCTTTATTGAATTTCAGGCATTGATCCACCCATTCATTTAGCATTGTATTGTCTTCCCATGCTTCAGCATCTACATAAACGTACCCTTTCATGGGTTTTTTGGTGAAATCCATGATACGAGCTCCAGGTTTCTCAAGAAACTCTTCATATACATGCGGCCCAATTCGTGCCATCAAATCATCCTTGATTACTCCGATACACATTTTGTCATCTACCATGATGCAAAGGCCACCCATCATGTTCTTTTCAACAAATGAGACCCTGCGCTCTTTTAGTGATTGTCTTAGTTTATCAGCCAGGTATTCATTGTAAGCCATAGTTTGTAGTATTTCAATTCATTTGAAATTGCGTATCCCAATAGGAGTATTCCATCTTCTGACGAAATGAACCATACGTTATGGACAAAAGCTGCAGCTTTTTTAGTTCAAGGAATCAGATGATCAAAATTTAATTTCTGTATCTACTTGAGTGACCAGCATATCCTCGATAGTCTCCCTTCTTTTTATCAAATGATCTTTCCCGTCATAAAACATGACTTCAGCAGGCCTTGGTCTGGAATTATAATTAGAGGCCATGGTGGAACAATACGCGCCGGCATTTTTAAACACCAGCAAATCATTTTTCCGTACCTCCGGTATTATTCTATCCGAAGCAAATGAGTCAGTCTCGCACACATAACCAACGACATTGTAAACTTTCTTTTCACCGTCAGGATTTGATAGGTTTTCGATGTGGTGATATGCATGATAGAACATGGGTCTAATCAGGTGATTGAACCCGGTATCCAGCCCCACAAATGTGCAGGATGTCGTTTGTTTGATCAGGTTTGCTTTTGCAACAAAATACCCGGCATTACTCACCAAGTACTTACCCGGCTCAAACTCCAGGGTATATTCCTTCCCTTGCTTTTCGCAAAACTCGTTAAAGGATTTGCTGAATTTTTTACCAAAAGAGGAAATATCTGTATGAAGATCGTCGGGCTTATAAGCCACCTTAAATCCACTTCCAAAATCTATATGCGTGACCGAGTCAAATTTTTCAACTACGCTAAATACCAATTCAGCAGCTTTTATAAAAATATCGGCATCCAGGATATCCGATCCGGTATGGACATGAATCCCCATAACATTGATCCCTAGTTTATTTACAATTCGCTCAACATTAGGTATCTGGTGGATGGAGATTCCGAATTTTGAATCAATGTGGCCAACTGAAATATTCTGATTTCCCCCCGCCATCAGGTGTGGATTGATACGAATATAGATCGGCACGTTGGGATGGTTCATCCCGAAATACTCCAACGTATAAAGGTTGTCTACATTGATTTTCACACCAAGATCTATAGCCGCTTCATATTCTTCTGTTGAGATATTATTAGGAGTGAATAAAATATCATCAGCAGGATATCCGGCATGTAGTCCCAGATGAACTTCTTCAATAGAGACACAGTCCAATCCTGCTCCCAATGATTTAAATAATTTTAGTACCGCTTGATTATTCAATGCCTTGCAGGCATAGTGTACTTTCAGTTTACTAACCTTAAATGCTTCTATGAACTGTTTATAGTTTTCCTTCATTTGATTGGCATCATAGATGTAAAGAGGGGAGCCGTAAGTGCTGGCTGCTTGAATCAAGCTTGCATTTTCCATTTTATTTTATAAATCTGTTAAACAAAAAAACCGAAGCGCTAACTCCGGTTTTGATAATATTCTAATGTATTTAAAATTCAATCAATAGCCGGACTAAAGGAGTCGTTTAGACTTCTTAGTAGATTTTCTTTTTTTATCCGCTATTATAAACATAATGACAAAAGTAAATCATTATCAATTACTGATTAAAATTGCCCCATGATAAAAGTGATTATTTCGATTCTACTGTTAAGTTTCATCCCTATTAGTCAGGGCCCATTCAAGCTTGCCAAGTTTGAAATGGAAAAGCGGACAAATAAAGATGGAAAAACCATAAAAATGACAGCAGATATCTACTTTTCCTCTAATGGGAATATGGTGTCTCATTTTTTAACTCCGGCCGAAGTATACATTATCAACAATGAAGAAGGTGAATTAAAAATCTACAACCCGGTTGCTAATCAAGTTTTTGAATCAACAAATTACCAATCAGGTTCACAAAGCACAACGTTTTACTATTTTCTCAAGAATCAATATGCTGATATGGGGCTGAAAAGAGTTGGATTTGAATTAAGCGATATTAAGGTGGAGAATGATCTACTTATTAATTATTGGACCCCACCCAAGAAAGTTGATGGATTTAACGATATTGAATTGGTTCGAAAAGCTAGAAAGCCAATATTTATGGGGTATCGAGATCGAAAAGGCAACTATCTAAAAAAGGTATTCTATTATGATTACGAGCACATTGGTTATGGTATTGATTTCCCCACTACGATTACGGAAATTGATTATGTAGAAGGTGATTCAATTGTCTCTAAGACTACTTTTAATTCATTCAGGTTTGATGATGAGTCAGATTTTGAAATGTTAAATTTTGAAATTCCAAAAGATGCCAAACTTGTAAAATGAGGTATTTTTTTATCGTCACTTTTTTTTGTGGGTTCATTAGTTTAAGCGCCCAACAATTTTCAGATTTTGAGCTTATTGAGCGAACCATTTCGGTTGCACATCCTAGTGATTTAAGAGCTACCCATATTACTGTAAATCAATTTTTTGATACATGCATCTATGATGAAAAATGTGGTGTTTTTATGAAAAAATCCTTTAATCAATTCGGATTTGTTAAGGGTTTTTTTCTAAGTGTGGATAGAAGATTAAGATGTTCATCACTCACAAGAAGTCAAGTATTACCTGTCAGACTCACTAAAGAAGGCTTTATCACTGATCATGCTGAAGATTACGCTAATAAGGATAATTAGCATCATTTTTATGATGTACAGCTCTGGCTTAATATATGGTCAGGATAACTTTCATCAAACTTTCAACTTTATCCAACATTTGCAGGAAATCGAAGCTTATGATGAAGGAATATATTTTATTGATCAAAACATCCCTAACTCAACAGGCTCCACGCTCGATTCACTACATTATTTTAAAGGATACTTTAACTATTCCTTGAAACGAATTGATCAATCCATCGATGCATTCGAAAGAGTACGAGCATCATCACAAACCATATTTATCAGAGCTCGATTTTTGACGGCATTTCAACATGCTTATTCACGAGATTATAAAATGGCAAATAATTTAGTCACGTTAAATATAGATACCAGTTCGTTTTTGCGAGAGTTAAAATATCTTGAGTTGGCATCTGTAGCGCTTTTGGAAAGGAATTTTACAGGATTCGAAAATTACTCACAAGGATTCACAGGAAAATATTATCAATTAGCAAATGCTGAAGAAGGACTTAGGCGCAATTACGAAGGACTTTTAAAATTGAAAAGAAAGTCACCTGCTGTAGCTGGATTACTATCTGGTATTTTGCCAGGGCTTGGTAAATTTTATATTGGAAAAACAGGAGAGGGTTATCTGACACTTCTTTTATCTACTATAGTTGGTTTGCAGGTGCGAGAGGCATACCTAAAGGATGGCAGTAATAGTACAAGGTTTAAAATATATAGTGGAATATTTACGGCTCTTTATGTTGCCAATATTTGGGGATCAGTGGTCTCTGTGAAAATTTATAAAAGCGAAATCAATGACACTTATGACGAAGCTATTCTTCTTAATATGCACGTTCCTCTGCGAACCATTTTTGACTAAAGCCCAGGACTTCCCAGACGATCAAGCTTTATCCGCTTTAGTAGAGATTGAACAGAAAATATTTTCTGAGACTCATATTGAGATTGTAGATAGTTTACTTTTTATCAAGGCAAAAATTTATAAGGAAGCTGAGCGCTTTGAAGAAGCATTAAAAACTTTAAATAGGATTAGTAACCTATCAGGCTCGAATCTTTCAGCTCAGGTTTTGAATGAAAAAATCAAGAATAACTACTTTATAAAGAATCATGTTCAAGCGAAAAATTTGATCCTTGAAACAACATTTTTGGATGGGTATCAAAAGACAAAGGAGATAATTCTTTTTGAAACACTCAACTATGTTGCACTTCAAGAATTAGATGCTGCTGAGAGGAGTTTCTTCGCTTTGATTGCTGATGCTGAACCTGTTAATGAAACATTTAGGAAAATCAAATTTAAAAGCACTGAAAAGGCCTTTGTTTTATCCTTCATCATTCCGGGTTCTGGACAGATTTATGCAGGACATCCCTTAAAGGGCGTGCTCAGTTTAAGTATTCAGGCACCACTTTTTTATTTTGGATTGAACGGAATACAGAGAGGGTACATATTCACCGAGTCAATTCCATCTATAGCACTATTTCAAGGGTTCTATTTTGGAGGAGCAGAATATGCAAAAGAATTAGTGCTTCAAAGAAACCAAAGGGAAGTTGAGGAATTGAGCCTAGCCATATTACGTAAAGCAAAAAAAGAGGTCTCATTCTAAAATGAGACCTCTTCTAACATTTATTTGATTTTTCTTACCACATAATAAAAGCATTGCTTCCCACGTACTTGCTGATATCATCGCTATTGATAATCAATGCGATTAGATCACCGAAAGGAATTATTCCAAATATGCCTCCAAAAGTGAAGAAATATCCAAGTATAAGAATCCAAGTACCTCCAAGATACAATCTGTGAATTGCAATACCTCCTAAGAAGAAATCGATTACACAAGCAACCCAAACATTGGGATCAGCAGCTTGAACGGACATTAGCTGTGCCATTTCAGCTCCATTTTCAAAAGGGTTTATTTGTTCAGAATTTTCCAGTAAATCCTCTACTGCGTTATCGTTTACTTGGTAGGAATTCGCAAATGAATAAGAAACAAAGCCTATTGTAAGGCAGATAGTAAATAGTAATTTTTTCATAGGTTGTTTTTTTTATTAAAGTAATCAAAACCCGCTAAACTGAGAAATAATTACTCAATTAAAACTACTATTTAGCAAAAGCAACAGCCCTGGTTTCCCTGATTACCGTCACTTTGATTTGTCCGGGATACTGCATGTCTTTTTCTATTTTCTGAGAAATATTGAATGAAAGATCGCTAGCTGCCTTGTCATCTACGTTTTCCGCATCCACAAGTACTCTCAGCTCCCTGCCTGCTTGAATCGCATAGCACTTATTCACTCCCTCAAAATTCAAAGCTATTCCTTCCAGGTCTTTCAATCGTTTCAGATACTGCTCCATGATTTCACGTCTTGCGCCAGGTCTGGATCCGGAGATGGCATCACATGCCTGCACGATAGGGGAGATCATAGATGTCATTTCTATTTCATCATGGTGTGCGCCAATGGCGTTACACACTTCTGCATTTTCCTTGTATTTCTGTGCTAGCTCCATCCCGATAATTGCATGAGGTTTTTCCGGCTCGTCCGGCCATACTTTACCAATATCATGGAGTAGTCCTGCGCGTTTTGCCAGTTTTGGATTTAGCCCAAGCTCAGAAGCTAGGGTTGCACATAGGTTGGCTACCTCTCTGGAGTGTTGCAACAAGTTTTGACCGTATGAAGAACGGAATCTCATACGCCCCACCATCTTGATCAGTTCAGGGTGAACGCCGTGGATTCCCAAGTCGATTACTGTTCGTTCACCTATTTCAACAATTTCCTCATCGATATTTTTTGCAGTCTTGTTTACGATCTCTTCGATACGTGCCGGGTGGATTCGACCATCCTGTACAAGTCTGTGCAATGAAAGCCTGGCGATTTCTCTTCTCACAGGATCAAACCCTGAAATGATAATTGCTTCGGGAGTATCGTCCACAATGATTTCCACTCCGGTTGCAGCTTCAATGGCGCGAATGTTTCTTCCTTCTCGTCCAATAATCTTTCCTTTGATGTCATCACTTTCAATATTAAAAACAGAGACTGTATTTTCAATGGCATGCTCGGTGGCGGTACGTTGGATAGCTTCAACGACTATTTTCTTCGCGTCTTTAGTTGCGGTCATTTTAGCTTCCTCTACAATCTCCTTGATGTGGGCTGAGGCACTGGTTCTGGCCTCATCTTTCAGTGCTTCCATCAGTTGAGCTTTAGCTTCTTCAGCAGGAAGATTGGCAGCCTTTTCCAGGATGGCCACTTGCTGTTTTTGCATTTTCTCAAACTCATCCTTTCGCTGGCGTGCAATCTCCATTTGATTGGCAAGGGTTTCTTTTAGTTGGTCCAGCTCATCTTCCTTACGCTTGACTTGCTCAAACTGTTTGTTAAGATTCGATTCTTTTTGCTTGAGCTTTTGCTCGTTGGTAAGGATGATGTTTTTCTTGCGGGCAGTCTCTTCTTCAAACTCACTGCGCATCTTAAAGAGATTCTCTTTCGCTTCATGAATTTTATCTTTTTTGATTCCTTCAGCAGTAACTTCTGCTTCTTTAAGGATCAGCTTGCTTTGCTCTTCAGCTTCTTTTACTTTCTTGCTTGCATTTTTTCCTTGCATGAATCTGCCTATGAGCAGACCAATAACTACCCCAACAACGGCAGCTATTACAATTATAATTGTGGTGTCCATGTGTATGTATTTGAATGGTTCAAATAACAGGACAGTCAGGTGTCTAAATCAAGGGCACTATATCAGATTGAGTTACTTATGAGCTGGTTTAATTTTGAAATTTCTCCGAGCGCAAAATCATCAGAAGCTTCCGAGACTTCCTCTCGTTTTAGTTTTTCGACCAGACAATCAAAAGCTACCATGGCCACCAGATCTTGCGTATCATCAATACCAAACTGGTTTTGGTAATTTTTTATTTTCTCGTTTAAAAGTTTTCCTGCTCTTCTAATCCTTTCTTCATCCTCCGCTTTCACTCTCATGGGATACTCCCTGTTCCCAATTCTGATTTTTATGGATAGTTCGGCCATTCGGTTTTCATTTATTTATTCTGCCAAATGGGCAATACATTTATCTATCTCCTTGATGTAGCCATCAATCGTCTCTTTCAGCTGAGCTGAATCCCCCTCACTGACTACCTTGCTATTTACTAGTTTATTTATTTTCATTTGGTTGTGAAAGGTACTCAGATTAGCCTCCTGACTTTTCATTTTCTCTTTCAGCATGCCGTTCTCATCCCTGGTGCTGCTTAATTCATCTTTCAGGCGCTTGTTTTCACTAAGCACCAACTGAATCTGCCGCTCCAGATTTTGAAATTCACGATATAATTTTTCGCTAGGCATCTTATTTTCGTATGACTGCCCCAAGCTCTTTTTCATATAAACTCATGAGCGCATTCATACTTTTATCTATTTGTTTATCTGTTAAAGTTTTGAATTTATCTTGAAGAAAAAAACTAATTGCGTAAGCTTTTTTTCCTTTTTCTATTTTATCCCCCTCGTAGATACTGAAAAGGTTCATTCTGTTCAATAATTTCTTTTCCTGCCTGAAGGCAAGTTGCTGGATGTCAGCGTAAGATACACGCTTGTCCAATACCAGTGAAAGGTCTCTCTTCACCTCCGGGAATTTCGGTATTGGCTCATAGGTGATATCAGATTTATACAAGCTGACGATAGTTTCCCAGTCCAGTTGAGAATGAAAGACTTCCTGCTTGATTCCATAGATGGAAAGAAGTTCTTTTTTGAGCTTGCCAAGTATCCCGAGCATCTTTCCCTCTTTCTTGATGACCACTCCGTATTCGTAGAGTGAGCCTTTTTCTGAAGGTATAATCTCAGTTTTTCTTATGCCTGCATATTTCAGCATTCCCATCACAGTCGTGCTCAAATCATGGAATGAGTTTTTGCGAGGTTCATCCAACCAGTTGGCTTCTTTTGTATTTCCTGTTAAGTAAAAAGAAAGCCATTCCGTCTCTTTATATTCTTTGTTTTCTTTTTTGTAGGAACGACCAAACTCAAAGAATTTGAGGTTCGGGTTCCTTCTATTGATATTGTATACAACTGACTCCAAAGCAGTATAGACTGGTGAAGTTTTCATAATTGTCAATTCTTCACTTGAAGGATTGAGCATTTCCACAGGTTCTCCTCCCAGAGGAAATTTCTCATGATATTTAGGATTGGTCAGCGAGTTGGTCAATATTTCTGAATATCCCCAACCAGCAAGAAATTTTGATAAATCTTCCTGAACTCTGTAAGGCTCATGGACATTAAACTCCGCCAAATAATCTGCCGAAAAATCTTCGTCAAGCTCTACCTCATTGAAGCCATAAATCCGAAGAACTTCTTCCACTAAATCAGCCGGCCGGGTCACATCACTTCTATAAGCCGGAACAATAGCTTTGAATCCGGTCTCGGTTACATTCTCTGTTTTGATATCCAGCCAATTGAGGATTTCAATAATCAGTTTGTGATCTAAGGTTTTACCTATCAACCAATGAAAATGTTGAAACGTTATCTCAATTTCTTTTTCTTTGATTGGCTCAGGGTAAATGTCCACAATCTCAGAAGCAGCATAGCCCCCAGCAAGCTCAAGAATTAAAGAAGTCCCCAGCTTTACTGCAGCAACGGTCATTTCAGGGTCTGCGCCTCTTTCATATCGAAATGAAGCATCCGTTGAAATCGTATGTCTCTGAGCTGTAGATCTAATACCATCTGCGTTCCAATAAGCACTCTCAAGGAAGATCGCCGTTGTTTCTTCAGTCACACCTGATTTCAGCCCTCCGAGAACACCTGCTATGCACATCCCTTCTTCCTCACCATTGCAGACCATCAGGTCTTCTTTGCTTAGCTTTCTTTCCTTTCCTTCCAAAGTGGTGAAAGGAGTTTTCTCCTTGAGTGTTTTGACAATTATCTTATCCCCCTTTACATGCGAAGCATCGTATGCATGCATCGGCTGTCCAAGGGAGTGCAGTACATAGTTTGTTACATCTACTACATTATTAATAGGTTCTAACCCGATGGATCGAAGTTTCCATTGCAACCAGTCTGGTGAGCTTTGCACCTTCAATCCTCTGATGGTGATGCCGGAGAATCTAGGACATCTGTCGTGATTTTCTACTTGTACAGAAATCGGCTGATCTTCCTTTATGTCAAAACTTTTTGGTTTTGGAATCTTTAGTTCCTTTCGGAAATACGCCTTTAAATCTCTTGCCGATCCCATGTGGGAGGTAGCATCTCCTCTGTTTGGAGTTAATCCAATTTCGAAAATGTGATCTTCTCCGGTTTCAAACAGCTCTATTGCAGGGGTTCCGTTTGGTTTATCTGTATCAAGGATTATGATCCCATCATGGCTAGTACCCAATCCCAATTCATCCTCTGCACAAATCATTCCTTCGGACACTTCTCCTCTGATCTTAGCCTTCTTGATTTTAAAAGGCTCTCCGTTAGTAGGGTGAATAGTAGCGTTGACAGTGGCCACAAGTACTTTCTGACCAGTCGCAACATTAGGTGCACCACAGACAATATCAGACAATTCACTTGCTCCGATATCTACTTTAGTGACTTTGAGCTTATCTGCATTCGGATGTGATTCACAAGACATCACCTCTCCAACAACAATTCCTTTCAGCCCTCCTGGAATCTTCTCTACTTTTTCAATTCCTTCCACCTCAAGTCCGGTCTGTGTTAGGATGTCTCCTAACTTTTCAGGTGTTTCCGAGAAATCAATGTATTCCTTCAGCCAATTGTATGATATCTTCATTCTTGCTTGAGTCTCTGAATTAAGTGGCAAAAATAAGGAATCTCCTAAGCTGAGGTATTAGTTTTCGATCCTAATAAGGATAATTCTTCTCGCCGGCCTCAATAGCTACTTCCAGGAGATTTTCCGATGGGGGAAGGGGGCAGGTAAAGTCTGCAAAGTAGGCGCAATATGGATTGTAGGCTTTATTAAAGTCAAGCGAAATTTGATCTGACTTACCAATCACTACATCCAGATACCGACCACCTCCATATGTAGTATCTCCACTGGTAGCATCTCCAAAAGCCAATAAGTATTGATTGCCAAAGCCGAGTGCTTTTAGAATCAGCAATGAGCATTCTTTACCTTTTACTTTAAAAGTAGCATTTGCGAATTTTAAGTAAATGGCTGTGGTACCGTCACTATTACCCAGTGTCAATGTTTCTCGTTTAGTGAAACGATCTAATTTCCCATTGACTTTGAAATCTAAGTTAGGCTGGTAGTATTCAACTTTCTGATATTCAACTCCTTTTTGAACGAAGGGACTGGCTTGAGATGACCTAAAGAAATCATGACGGGATTCCCAAAATTGATGGATCTCCTGAATGTATTTTCCATCGTTTCCTCCTGATCGAACCATGAAGAAAATCACCAACACAACCGGGATAAGAATGAGCCATGCTTTTTTCATTTTAACTAGTTATCAATTCCAACAACAAATAAAACCATTTTATTATTTCCTCTCCCTACCCCCCGATACGTCGGACCGTCTCCAAAGAGGGATAATAGGTTATTTTATTTGTCGCATTAAAGCGTTAGGTAGATTACAAAAGATCTTCGTCAGCAAAGCTGAAGTAAGCACTGTCAGTAATGATAAGGTGGTCAAGTACTGAAATGTCAAGTGACTTCCCGGCCTCTTTTAGGCGCTTTGTCAAATTGATATCTTCATGACTTGGCTTCAGGTTCCCACTTGGATGATTATGAGCTAAAATGATTCCACTGGCTGTTTCTTCAAGCGCGCGTTTGAAAATGATTTTTGCATCGACTACTGTCCCGGAAACACCACCCCGACTCAGCATCTCTTTTTTAATCACTTCATTGTTTCGCTTTAGTAATATCAGCCAAAACTCTTCATGATTGAGATCCATGAAGTCACCTCGTAGAAGTTCAAATCCATCATTTGATGAAGTGATCTTGATTCGTTTCAAAGGTTCAGCCTCTTTCCTTCGCCTTCCGATTTCCAATGCAGCCACAATTGAAATGGCTTTTGCTTCACCTATGCCTTTAAATTTTTGAAGATCTTTTACAGAGAGCCGTGCAAGGGATGCAAGGCTATTACCACATTGCTTTAGGATATGTTGTGATAACTCTACCGCAGTTTGTTCTGTATTACCAGAGCCAATAAGTATCGCAATGAGCTCGGCTTCAGAAAGTGCTGACTTCCCTTTGAGGAGTAGTTTTTCTCTAGGTCTATCCTCTTCTGCCCATCGTTTTATAGTCAAACGGTTATCTTCCATAGGAAGATGCAAAATAAAACCTTCGGGATAAACCACTTTGGTTTTGAAACAAAAAAACCCTGCACAATTACTTGAGCAGGGTAAAAAAATGTCTTTTAGCTAAAACTTAAAGTCCAGCTACGTGCTTGGTCAATTGAGACTTCAAGTGACCAGCTTTGTTATTGTGGATGATATTCTTCTTAGCAAGTTTATCCACCATAGAAATAACTTGAGTCAAAAGCTCTTCACCAGCTTTCTTATCAGTTGTTTCTTTTAGTCTTTTAATGAACGTACGAGTCGTTTTGTGCTGATATTTGTTTCTCAGTCTCTTCGCTTCGTTGCTTCTAATTCTCTTAAGTGCTGATTTATGGTTTGCCATAACGCTTTTCTGTATTCCAAAATTTTAGGACTGCAAAGATAGGATTTTTCTTTTGAAATGTAAAAGCTTTTAACAAAGAGAAATTTACATTGTCCATTCATTCAGAATGGTACTCCTATCTCATGGAGCAAAGGTGCACATTTATTAGCTTTAAAAATATGAACGATTTTACTAAAGCACATAGAATATCATCTTTACTTGAATACACGCAAACTTATGATCAAAGCATTAAGGATCCGGAAAAATTCTGGTCTGAAATCGCCGATTCGTTTACTTGGAGGAAAAAGTGGAGCAAGACACTTGAGTGGAATTTTAAAGATCCGGATGTCAAATGGTTCGTTGATGGGAAGTTAAATATCACAGAAAATTTATTGGATCGGCACCTGGAAAACCGTGGAGATCAGGTCGCCATTTTATGGGAGCCAAATGATCCGAATGAAAAGGGTCAATCAATTACGTACAAAGAGCTTCATGCTAAGGTCTGTCAGTTTTCAAATGCCATGATTGAGAATGGGGTCGGTAAAGGTGACCGGGTAATCATTTATATGCCGATGATTCCGGAAGCCGCTGTTGCTATGCTAGCGTGCGCCCGTATTGGAGCAGTTCATTCAGTCGTGTTTGCTGGTTTTTCTTCAAGTGCACTGGCTGATCGAATCAATGACTGTGAGGCGAAGATGGTGCTTACGGCAGATGGAAACTTCAGGGGCTCCAAAACAATCGATGTAAAGGGAGTAGTGGATGAGGCACTGGAGAAATCCTCTGTGGTAGAAAAGGTCATCGTTTTTCAACGAACTAAATCTGATGTCCATATGGAATCAGGAAGAGACATCTGGTGGCATGACGCTATTAAGGGGGTGTCAGAACAGCATGAGGCCGAGGAGATGGATGCTGAAGACTTACTTTTCATTCTTTACACTTCAGGGTCTACGGGTAAGCCTAAAGGAGTGGTGCATACGTGTGGAGGGTATATGACCTTTACCTATTATTCGTTTCTTAATGTGTTTCAGTATAAGCCTGGTGATATCTACTGGTGCACTGCAGATGTGGGATGGATTACCGGTCACTCATATATTGTATATGGTCCATTGCTAGCAGGAGCTACTACTATCATGTTTGAGGGAGTTCCTACTTATCCGGACGCAGGACGATTTTGGGAAGTCTGTGATAAACATAAAGTAAATCAGTTCTACACCGCCCCAACCGCAATTCGAGCGTTGCAAGCGCATGGGTTGGAACCAGTTCAAAAACATAAACTAGATACGATCACCGTGATTGGTTCAGTAGGTGAGCCTATCAATGAGGAGGCCTGGCACTGGTATCATGAACATATTGGGAAGGGCAGGTGCCCATTGGTAGACACCTGGTGGCAAACTGAAACCGGCGGAATTATGATCTCAGCGCTAGCTGGAATTACACCAAATAAACCTGCGCATGCATCTCTTCCATTGCCGGGCATTCAACCTGTCATTGTGGATGCTGATGGTAATGAGCTCGAGGGAAATAATGTGGAAGGCAACCTATGCATAAAACACCCATGGCCATCCATTTTACGAACCACCTATGGTGATCATGAAAGATGCAGACAGACCTATTTTTCTACCTACAAGAACATGTATTTCACTGGTGATGGCGCTAAGAGGGATCACGATGGCTATTTAAGAATACTTGGCAGGGTGGATGATGTAATAAATGTCTCAGGACATAGAATGGGAACTGCAGAGGTAGAGAACGCTATTGACGAGCATCCTAAGGTTGTGGAGTCTGCTGTTGTTGGATTTCCTCATGAAATAAAGGGACAAGGCATTTATGCGTTTGTGATTGCCGAGAAAGAGGGAATAGAGGAGGAGATACGGCAAACCGTTAATAAAATGATCGGACCTATTGCTAAGCCCGATCATATTCAGTTAGTATCCGGTTTACCGAAAACACGCTCAGGAAAAATCATGCGAAGGATTCTCCGAAAGATTGCCAGTAAGGATACTGAAAACATGGGAGATACTTCGACGTTGTTAAACCCTGAGGTGGTCGAAGAAATAATTAAAGGAGCCCGTTAATTTTTATTGAAAGCTGTGAGTAAAGAGTAGCCTGCAAGGTTGCCTTTTTGGTCATAGCTTTCGTTTTTTACCATCCCAACACCCTTTGAAAACCAGGAAGCTGATGAAGTTTCTGTCGTTTTTTTCATTCCCATCATGTTCATAGTTACGATGGTTTTTTGCGTGATTTTATAGGTATCAAAAGAGCCAGCAGGAGTATCTAATGTTTCAGCTTTTTCCACTTTCCTATCGATGATCTCCATGTCCATTTTTATATTCATAGCAGCCTGACTTGCCATGGTGATGGTTACAGTTCCGGATCCATCTTGCAGCGTTTGACCTTCCTGTAAGTCATCCGGGATAGTGATAAAATCTCCTTCTACTTTTACCTCTGCATCTCCGTACTGGCTCAACATCTCCTCCGGGATGAAATTATTGAAGTCCATTTTGATGACATCTCCTTCACAAATGATAGTGTATTCACCATCGGCCACTTCTTCATCTTTCTTATCGAAGAATACATTTTTGACTGTGGCAGATGACCCATCTACATTGAGTACAGTACTAATGGTTCTTCCCTGGGTCTTTCCTTTTTTGTCATATGACGTCTGTTCAAAATTCACGCCTTCCTCAAATGGAAAGAATGCATCATTACACTGGCCAAACAATGAAAATGTAAAAACCGAAAGTGCGATTGACAATAGCTTTTTCATAATGTGATTTTTAGTGATAAGCAATTTACATAATTATATGTAGATGAAATATAACTTTAACAGGTCAATTATCGTTATAATAATTGTTATAATTTTGTATTATGAGAAAGGCTAAAGTAACAACGATTGGATCTTCAGTGGGAGTGGTGCTTCCAAAAGAGATTATAGAAAAATTAAAAGTAGAGAAGGGAGACACAATTTTTTTTGTGGATACTCCCAATGGAATCGAGCTGACAGCCTATGATGTGGAATTTGAGGAGCAAATGAATGCTGCTAAAAAAGTGATGAAGAAATATCGAAACGCTTTGAGGGAGTTGGCTAAGTAATGGAAATTAAATGGTTAACTAAAAAGCTGATTTTCAGTATTCATAATGAGCAAATTTCCGAACATGGAGGACTTGCAGGAATCAGGGATGAAGGACTCTTGGATTCAGCATTAGCGAGACCAATGAACCTTCATGCATATGAAAGCGCTTCCATAATTGAGTGTGCAGCGGCATATGCCTTCGGTATTATTAGAAACCACCCCTTTCAGGATGGAAATAAACGGACTGGTTTCATCTCTGCTATAACTTTTCTGTTGATCAATCAGGTAGGTATTGAAATTGATGAGAAAGATGTCGTGATCTTTATTACAGAATTAGCAGCAGGAAATATTCAAGAGAATGAGGTTGTTAACTGGCTACAGAAGCACTCAAAAACAAAGCCCTGACTTCAAATGGAAAATCAGGGCTTTTAAGAATTACACTTATTAAAATTTCTAATTACCTATTCATTGGTTAAGAACCACACATTTCACAATCATCCGGATTGTCGAGCGAACACTGCATGGCAGCTTGCTGATCAATCTGTGCTTGTGTCTGAGTCGCTGCTGCCGTCTGAGCGGCTGTAACTTCCTTTGGCTGTTCCTGTTTTTCTTTTGATACGGTAAACTTGATTGCGTCAGTAGCAGCTTTCGTTCTCAAGTAGTACATGCCCGTCTTCAATCCTTTTTTCCAGGCATAGAAGTGCATAGAGGTCATCTTACCGAAATTAGCATCCTGTAAGTGGATATTCAGGCTCTGGCTCTGACAGATGTATGCTCCACGATCAGCGGACATATCAATGATTGCCTTCTGTGAGATTTCCCATACGGTCTTATATCTTTCTTTGATCTCATCAGGAATCTCGGTGATGTTCTGAATTGATCCATTCTCAGCTTTGATTCGATTCATCATTCGATCATCCCAAAGGCCTAGATCTATCAATTCACTCATTAAGTGCTTGTTGGCTACAATGAACTCTCCAGACAGTACTCTTCTTAGGTAGAGGTTTGAAGTATATGGCTCAAAGCACTCATTGTTTCCAAGAATCTGAGAAGTAGAGGCTGTTGGCATTGGTGCGAGAAGTAATGAGTTTCTCACCCCATTTTTCTTCACTTTCTGCTTCAGGTCTGTCCAGTCCCATCTTCCTGAATCTGGAGTTACACCCCACATATCGAATTGGAATACTCCTTTAGATACCGGTGAACCTTTAAATGTTTCGTATGCACCTTCCACCTGAGCAAGCTCCATGGAAGTTTCCATTGCAGCAAAGTAGATGGTTTCAAAGATTTCTTTGTTTAGCTTCTTCGCTTCTTCAGACTCGAAAGCCATTTTCAAAAGCAAGAACGTATCCGCAAGACCCTGAACACCAATACCGATAGGACGGTGCTTCATGTTGGAATTTCGTGCTTCTGGTACCGGGTAGTAGTTCACATCAATCACCTTATTTAGGTTTCGTGTGACCACTTTAGTAATCTCATAAAGCTTTTGGTGATCGAATTTCCCATCAATCACAAATCTTGAAAGAGCAATAGAAGCCAGGTTACAAACGGCCACCTCGTCTTTAGAAGTGTACTCCATGATCTCAGTACAGAGGTTACTGGATCGGATGGTTCCCAAGTTCTTTTGGTTCGATTTTTTGTTAGCCGCATCTTTATATAACATATAAGGAGTGCCTGTTTCAATTTGAGCTTCCAAGATTTCAAACCAAAGGTCTTGAGCCTTTATGGTTTTTCTTCCTTTTCCTTCTCGCTCGTACTTTTCATAAAGTGCTTCAAACTCATCCCCATATGCTTCGTAGAGCCCGGGGCACTCATCTGGAGACATGATCGTCCAGTCACCGTTTTCTTCCACACGCTTCATGAAAAGGTCCGGAATCCAAAGTGCATAGAACAAGTCTCTTGCTCGCATCTCTTCTTTACCGTGATTCTTTCTAAGATCAAGGAAATCGAAAATGTCAGCATGCCATGGCTCCAGATAGATCGCAAAGCTTCCTTTTCTCTTTCCACCACCCTGATCAACGTATCTGGCAGTCATGTCAAAGTTTCGAAGCATTGGCACAATTCCATTGGAAGTACCATTGGTTCCTTTGATATATGCACCTGTTGCTCTTACATTATGAATGCTCAAACCAATACCACCGGCCGACTGTGAAATCTTCGCACATTGCTTTAATGTGTCGTAGATGCCATCGATACTATCATCCTGCATGGTAAGTAAGAAACAAGATGAAAGCTGAGGTTTTGGTGTTCCGGCATTGAAAAGGGTAGGAGTGGCATGTGTAAACCACTTCTCTGACATTAAATTGTATGTCTGAATTGCCGAATCAATGTCTTCACCATGAATACCTACAGAAACTCTCATAAGCATGTGTTGTGGACGTTCCACAATCTTGCCATCCAGTTTCATTAAATATGAACGCTCTAATGTTTTGTAGCCGAAATAGTCGTAATTGTAATCTCTATCGTAATCAACCGCATCATCCAGTCTCTTTGCATTTTTTCGAATGATTCCGTAAACCTCCTTAGAAAGTAATGCTGCATTTCCCCCGGTTTTCGGATTGATGAACTCATACATTCTCTTCATGGTGTTTGAGAATGAGGTTTCCGTAACCTTGTGCAGGTTTGAAATAGAAATTCTAGCTGCCAGCTTCGCAAAATCAGGGTGACGTGTCGTCATTGTTGCTGCCGTCTCAGCTGCAAGGTTGTCCAATTCGATGGTAGACACACCATCGTACAACCCATCAATTACCTTCTTGGCAATTTCTACTGGCTTTACATAGTCTGCGTTTAAACCATAACACAGCTTCTCAATCCGAGCTGTGATTTTGTCAAATTTTACGGACTCTCGTCTTCCGTCTCTTTTTACTACTAACATAGGGCTATCGTGATAAGGTGATTACACATAAATTCTTTAAAAATCTTCATCTAAGGAGAACTTGGATTTTCCGCTATTATCTCCATCCATTACTCCGGCTTTCTGGTATTCTCCAACTCTTTTCTCAAAGAAGTTTGTTTTTCCCTGAAGGGAAATCATTTCCATGAAATCAAATGGGTTGGTCGAGTTATATACTTTATCGCATCCCAGCTCATTCAGCAATCTATCGGCTACAAACTCGATGTACTGACACATCAGGTCAGAGTTCATACCGATTAGTTTTACAGGGAGTGCATCAGTTACAAATTCTTTTTCTATCATTACTGCATCCTGAATGATTTTCTGAACAGTCTCTTTAGGAAGCTGATTCTTCACATGATCTGTATAAAGCAAGCAGGCAAAATCACAGTGAAGTCCTTCATCTCGAGAGATCAGTTCGTTGGAAAAGGACAGGCCCGGCATTAATCCTCTTTTCTTCAGCCAGAAAATACTACAAAAGCTACCGGAGAAGAATATCCCTTCAACAGCAGCAAATGCCACAAGTCTTTCAGCAAATGATCCATCATCGATCCACCTCAGTGCCCAGTCAGCTTTTTTCTTCACACAGTCCATTGTTTCAATGGCATTGAAGAGGTAGTCTTTTTCCTTAGGATCTTTTACGTAGGTATCTATTAATAAGGAGTAGGTTTCGGAGTGAATGTTTTCCACAGCGATCTGGAAGCCATAGAAAAACTTAGCTTCTGTATATTGTACTTCAGCAACAAAATTTTCAGCCAGATTTTCATTAACAATACCATCACTTGCAGCAAAGAATGCCAATACATGTTTGATGAAATGTTTTTCATCGTCACTCATGGTATTGTTCCAGTCTTTCAAATCCTGGCTTAGGTCGATTTCCTCAGCAGTCCAGAAGCTAGCTTCAGCTTTCTTGTAATATTCCCAGATGTCACTGTGTTGTATAGGAAAGAGAACAAAGCGGTCTTTATTCTCTCTAAGGATAGGTTCGTCTACGTGTGCTGTTGTATCGCTCATAAATCTCTGTTTTCTGAATAGTTTTTAATCTATTTCCTAAACAATAAAACACCCCTAAGCTCACGAATAAAGTGTGCTTATTTCAAACTTTTTTTAAGTCTTGGGATACAGCCCTAAGAGTGGTTTATTTTTTCTCGCGGCTTGTCTACAAATGTGTTCAAAATGACGGGAAATTCCAAGCAGTTATTACGGGTGCGGAAGGTGTGATTTGGATATTAAATATTTATGATAACGAATTGTATTTTAGTGATTTAGATCACAAATTTGCAATTGCTACTTTGATGAAAACACGCAGAAATGGGGGTAAAAAAAAGTGAAAAAAAATTTAAAATTATTTTCACAGGATTTTATCCGCACTCGATGTTTGGATATTGGTATTGAAATCGTATCTTTGCAATCCTTTTTTCAAAAGAAGATAAAATGTACGCGATAGTAGACATTGCTGGGAAGCAGTATAAAGCAGAGAAAGACAAATTCCTTTACGCTCCATTAATGGAGGGCAAGGAGGGTGCAAAAGTAGACTTTGATAAAGTACTACTAGTAGATAATGATGGTAAGGTGAAAGTAGGTGCGCCTACAGTCAAAGGTGCCAAAGTTTCTGCCAAGATTCTTGAGCATGTGAAAGACGATAAGGTGATCGTGTTCAAAAAGAAGAGAAGAAAAGGCTATAAGGTGAGAAATGGTCACCGTCAGCAGTTTTCTAAAATTTTGATCGAAGACATTAAAGGATAAAATCTCATGGCACATAAGAAAGGTGTAGGTAGTTCGAAAAACGGAAGAGAGTCAGAAAGTAAAAGACTCGGAGTAAAAATCTTCGGTGGACAGAAAGCTGTAGCTGGAAACATTATTGTTCGCCAGAGAGGTACTAAGCATCACCCGGGTGATAATGTTGGTCTTGGTAAAGATCACACATTGTTCGCTTTATCTGATGGTGTTGTGAAATTCCACAAAGGAAGAAAAGACAGATCCTACGTGAGCGTAGAGCCATCTGCAGAATAATCCACTTCCATTTTAGCTAAGATATATTCGCTACCAGCAGGTGGTGAAGAAGGGAAATATTGCGTTAAGCGATTTTAGGTTAGGTTAGTTAGAGTATTAAAAAAGGGTTCCGAATTTTCGGGACCCTTTACTCTTTTATGCCGGTTAGGCTTTTGCTTTATTTTTCTTTGGTCTTCCTGGCAGAACCGTGTCAGGCTTAAAGCCATTTTTGTATCTTTTCTTTCTAGTCTTCCAAACTTTGTAGTTGTTTTTGTTGCCAACTTCAAATTGCCATTTCATATGCTCGGAAGGAGTCATCCATTCCAAATTTTCGAAATAATTGTTTCGTGGGTTGTTGTCTTTGTGAATGATCATGGTTTTTTCTGCATCCTTATTCTTCACAAAAACTTTTGCTGTCTCTTTGTGAGGATATACGGTTCTTCGCTTACCATTATCATCAATTAAGTCCAGGAAGTAACACTTACATATTTTATTCCACCGCTGACGCATAAGCTTTCCACGCAACTTCATGTGCGTCTTACTCCCTTTGTGCCATACCTTTCTGCTTTTACTTCGAATTTTTCCCCTATTGGAGATTTCATAGTTGGAGAACCCTTCGATTGGACCCCAAGCCTCTTCTTTTTTTTGATCTGCCATTTAGCTCGCTTTTTTATTGGTTAATTAAAAGAAGCCGATTCTTTAACGATGATCAAATGTAACGATTTTGTGCAATTTATCAAATGATAATGCAAAAACGTTATTTCTCGTATTTCTTTGGTGCATATAAAAACCCAAAAGCTTCGGCCTCCTTTTTAGTGTGTTTTTCATGGTGTACATAATGGGCACGCATGATGCGCTTCATATACTTGCTTTTAGCTTTAAACGGAATCTTTATTCGTCTGTGCACTATTATATCGTGAAAGATAAAATAGAAAACCCCATAGCATAGAATGCCTATACCAATATACAAAAGCCACCAGAATTCTGTATAGTTATTATATCCAAGGTAGATAGTGAGTATGGACGGGATGCTGAAAACCAATGCAAAAAGGTCATTCATTTCTAGTGCATGATTGTGCACTTTATGATGTGACTTATGCCAGCTCCATAAAAACCCATGCATGATAAATTTATGAGTAAACCATGCAACTCCTTCCATAAAAAGGAAGGTGCCAATCACAATAAGTACATTTATTAGTATCGACATTTAACCTGATGGATTATCGTTTTTATAACGAACGTAATGCTAGTCTTGTTCATTTCACAATGAAATTGAATTTATGTAAAAAGTAGCATTTAATAAGTAATAGAAATTTCTTCCCATTTGGCACTCGAATTCTTTCATTTTTTATTCTGTCAGGTGAAAGACGAGATATTTTTTTGAAAAGCACGGTGTAATAGATATACGCCAGATAAACACCTGCCCGCACTCCATTGGGAAGCTTTATTATTCCAATCAAAGCTTCTTTAAACTCTTTTTTTATATCGTCTTCAATTTTCTTCTTTTCTTCATTGCTAAAATTTTTAAAATCGACTCCCGGAAAATATACTCTTCCTCTTTCATCATAGTCACTCCTGATGTCCCTGAGGAAGTTTACTTTTTGAAAAGCTGAGCCAAGGTGCTGAGCTGGAGTTAGTAACTCTTGATACTTTTCTTCATTTCCGTTACAGAAAACCTTCAGACACATGAGACCTATGACTTCAGCACTCCCGTAAATATATTTTTTGTAATCAGGATCCGAATAATCTGTTTTGCTCAAGTCCATTTCCATGCTAATTAGAAATGCCTCGATCAAATCATGATCTATTTGGTATGTATTTACGACATCCTGAAATGAATGTAATATCGGATTTAAGCTAATCTTCTCTTTTATTGATCTGTACGTATCATCCTTAAATCGCTGTAGCAGCTCACTTTTATTGTGATCGTGAAAAGTGTCCACAATCTCATCTGCATATCTTACAAAACCATAAATCGCATAAATAGGAGCATGGTATTTCTTGTTCAATGTGCGGATGCCCATGGAAAATGAAGTACTGTAAGTCTTGGTTATCAACTTACTGCAATCAAAGGCGGTCTTCGTGTAGAGATCAATCATTGGTTTTTAAAAATAGGGAAATCTTTACCCATTTCTTTTGCCACCACTTCACCTGAAATGAGTGATGGTGGTACGCCAGGTCCCGGGACAGTTAACTGACCAGTGTAATAGAAGTTTTTAAGATTTTTATTTTTTAAAGAGGGTTTTAAGACTGCAGTCTGACGTAATGTATTTGCTAGCCCGTATGCATTGCCTTTGAATGAGTGATAATCCTCAATAAACTCTTTATGCGCATAGCTTCTTTTGGTGATGATATGATCACGAATATTCTCTCCAGTAAATGTCTCAAGCTTATCCATTATTAGATTGAAATATTTTTCTCTTATTTCTTCTGTGTCTTCAATATCCGGGGCTACCGGTATCAATACTACGAGGTTTTCCATTCCCTTTGGTGCGACGGCATCATCAGTTTTTGAAGTTGCTGAGACGTATAACAATGGTTTGCTTGGCCATTGTGGAGTATCATAAATTTCGGTCGCGTGTTGTTTGAAGTCTTCATCAAAGAAAAGTGTGTGATGTTTCAGATTTGGCAGCTGCTTGCTTACCCCGATGTAGAACAGGAGAGATGAAGGGGCCAGTACTCTTGAATCCCAATACTTTTTGCTGTAATTCTGAAAGTGCTGAGGGAGAATATGTTGATCAATGTAATGATAATCTGCTCCAGCCACAACCATGTCACATTCATAAGATTTAGTAGCTGTTTCTACAGCAGCCACTTTCTTTCCACTGAATGAAAAGTTGGTTACTTCCTCACCTAACTTTATTTCAACCCCTAATTCTTCGGCAAGCTTAACCATGCCTTGAACCACTGAATTCATACCACCTTTGGGATACCAAGTACCCAGAGATAGGTCTGCATAATTCATAAGACTGTAAAGGGCAGGTGTGTTTTCAGCAGTAGCTCCTAAAAAAAGAATGGGGAACTCCATCAACTGAATAAGCCGCTCATCTTTGAAGTGTTTGCGAACGTGCCTGGAGATAGAGGTGAATACATCCATCTGGAGAAGACCAAGAAGCAATTTCAAATCAACAAATTCAAGCAGTGACCGGCTTGGTTTGTACACCAGTTTTTTAACTCCTACATTGTATTTATACTTTGCTTGCTTTAAAAAGGATTGTAGTTTTTTGCTACTACCCGGCTCAATGTTTTCAAAAAGTTTTTCAAGCTCAGACATGGTTGCTGGGATGTCGATTGTATCATTTTTGAACTTGATTCGATAAGAGGGGTCAAGCCGGTCTAACTGGTAGTAGTCAGAAACTTTTCTATCGAAAGTGGAGAAGAACTTCTCAAACACATCGGGCATCCAATACCAAGACGGCCCCATATCCCAGGTAAAACCTTTATCAGAGTAGCTCCTGGCTCTTCCTCCAGGCTGATCATTTTTTTCAAGGAGGGTCACATTGTAGCCCATCTTTGCCAGATGGCAGGAACAAGAAAGGCCGGAAAATCCGGCCCCTATCACAACAACTCTACTATGGAAATTCTTAGTTTGCATATACTTTAAGTCCCTTTTTCAATTCCTTTCTGGCGATATGAATTCTATTTTTCACAGTTCCGATTGGAATATTTAGTTTTTCAGCGATTTCGTGATACTTGAAACCTCTAAAATACAAGGTAAAAGGAACTTTATGAATGTCTTTAAGGCTGTCAATGGATGCCTTAATGTCTCTCATTACGAAGTTTCCTTTTGCGTTGTTTTCAATGACAGAACCTGATGAGTTAATGAAGTGGTTATTCTCTGTTGTATCAATAAACGTATTTCTCCTCACCATACGCTGATAATTGGTAATAAATGTATTACGCATGATGGTATACATCCAGGCTTTTAGATTGGTGCCATCCTGAAATTTATCTCGATTGTTATAGGCTTTGAATACGGTTTCCTGTAATAGGTCATTCGCATCTTCTCCGTCTTTGGTCAATTTCAAAGCATAAGGCTTCAGGGAGCTTGTTAAGTTTTCTATTCTATAACCGAATTCTAAAGCTGTCATATTGTTTAACGTTTGGTTGTAAAATTTAAACGAAGTTATAGATATTTTGTTTAATAAAAAAATAAAAAGATTAAACAAAAATTAAATACATGATTGAAAAGCCATTATTTTGACTAATTACTATTCATTTTGATATCCAATAACTCGTTTAGATTTCCTAAATCAAAGGAGAGAAACTATTGCATATCATTCTTGCAGAAAAACTTACACTTTCTGCATTTTTTCAAAAAAAACTGTTGTATTGATTTAATTAAAGCGGGCTAAATGCACATTAAATCCGGACAGACTGGATGCCTCTCTAGCTCAATTTGTTAAAAGAAGGCTTACCCTTGAGATTTGTTGATAGCGATATCTCGAGTGATCTGATTTAAATCTTCAAACTGATTCAGAACAGAAACATTGGTGGGAATTTCAATATCCTGACCTACAACTCGACTTCCTGTTATATAAACTATACTGTTTTTAAATCTAGTGCCCAGACGTTTTATGTATTGCTGCACGTCCTTTGATTCAGGTGAAGTTGTTATTGAGGTCATTAGGTAGTCCGGGTTGAGCTTATGGTATACTTCTTCTAAGGCTTCAAGTGGAACAGTCTGACCAAAAAAAACAGTTCGAGCACCTCTGGATCTTAATAAGAAGTTCGCATAGAGAAGACCCAGTTCATGAAGCTCCCCTTCCGGCAAGAATAAGAGGAAAAGTGGACCATTTTCATTCGTTTGTGTGTGATCCGTCGCAACGATTAGCTTTTGTCTGACTAACTGTGAAATAAAATGCTCTTGCGCGGGGTTGATAGCATTGGTCAGCCAAAGAATCCCTATTTTCCTCATAAATGGGTAAATAATTTCAACCATGGTCTTTTCAAATCCCATTTTCTCTATGCTCAACTCAAGCAATGAGGCAAAACTTTTTTCGTCTAAATCAATCATGGCCAAGGTGAGTGCACTTATTTGGTCTTCATGTGATAGATCTTCAAACTCAATTTTTCGGACCTCATCAGCCAAAACATCCTCGGGCATTGCCACGATTTTACTGATTTTGATGCCGTGGTTTTTTAAGGAAGCTATGTTTAGAATAAGCTTTAAATCATCATCATTATAAAAACGAATGTTTGTTGCCGTCCGCTGGGGTGAAAATAGATCATAACGTTGCTCCCAAATTCGTATGGTGTGTGCTTTAATTCCTGATAAATGCTCCAGGTCTTTTATAGAATATACGCTCATGCCCACAATAACCGGCAGTTAGATTAAATTGTTTGAAACCTAAAGATGTTAGTTCTTCGTTTCCTTACTTTGCCAAACCTAATAAATCGACGAATGATATTATACAATGTTACGGTCAATATAGACGCTGATGTAGAACAAGATTGGATCGGATGGATGAAAGAAACCCATATTCCCGAAGTGATGGATACTGGTTTTTTTATGGAGTACAGAATGATGAAAATGCTTTCTGAAGGTCAGGACGATACGGGATCAACTTATGCTATTCAATATATGGCCGAAACATTGGGACATCTTGAAACTTATTTGAACACTGTGGCTCCAAAGATTCAAAAGAAATCAATCATTCGATATGGGACAAAAATGGCTGCTTTCCGAACGGTACTTGAAGAGGTTTAAAAATCAATGTTGCAATTGATCCAGTTGTCTTCAAATCTGGTATCGTAATTTTTGTAAAAGTTGATCGCTGGTTCGTTCCAGTCCAGCACCTGCCACATCATTCCTGAACAGTTCGTTTCTTTGCCAATGTTTAATGTAGCTTCAAAAAGTAGCTTACCTGCACCAACCCCACGTTTGGATTCTGTTACAACCAGATCTTCCAGGTAAAGTCGTTTCCCTTTCCAGGTACTGTAGCGGTAGTAGTAAATAGATGTACCAATGATCTTACCATTTTCTTTACAGATGAGAAATCCATAAACTGGATCCTCTCCAAAGCCATCAGCTTCCATTCGTGCCACTGTATTTTCAACCTGGTCCAGTGCCTTTTCATATTCTGCAAGCTCTTTGATCAAGTCAAGAACTGCAAAAAGATCTTTTTTTTCACCTTTTCTGATTTCTAGCATGGTCTAAAATTAAAAAAACCTGCTCCTGTGAGAGGCAGGGTTTAATGTGTAGTTATGATCGTTTACATTTTTTTCTTAGCCAATTCCGGGATTACACCCATATTGTACCATGCATATGAGTACATATCGGCATTCAGTTCGATTCGCTTTTCTGTGGACATCCCGGCCCCATGTCCAGCCTTCGTCTCAATACGGATGAGCAGTGGGTTGGGGTTGTCAGGATTTTTTTCCTGAAGCGTAGCGGCGTATTTAAATGAATGTGCCGGGACCACTCTATCATCATGGTCAGCAGTAGTTACCATCACTGCCGGATACGTTGCATTCGGATCAATGTTATGAACAGGAGAGTAGGAGTAGAGGTACTTAAACATCTCCTCAGAATCTTCAGAAGTACCATAGTCTGCTGCCCAGGCACGCCCGATTGTGAAGTGCTGATAGCGCAGCATGTCCATTACACCAACCATTGGGAAGGCCACCTTCGCTAAGTCCGGTCGCATATTAATGGTAGCACCTACGAGAAGTCCACCGTTCGATCCACCCTGAAGAGCCAGATAACCTGAAGAAGTATATCCTTCATTGATGAGGTACTCACCTGCAGCGATAAAGTCATCAAAAACATTGATTTTTTGAAGCTTAGTGCCAGCT
Source organism: Ekhidna sp. (assembly GCF_040220215.1). GTDB lineage: Bacteria > Bacteroidota > Bacteroidia > Cytophagales > Cyclobacteriaceae > Ekhidna. The sequence continues at coordinate 51,404 of NZ_JAVJTR010000019.1, read as the reverse complement.
TTATGCCATTCTTCACCATACTCACCACCTCCCCGTATGTTTGGCATAGCGAACACACCACCGTTTTCCAGCCAGACCAATCTAGATGTACTGAATGATGGCTTTAGGCTGATATTAAAGCCTCCATATGAATAGAGCCAGGTAGGATTCTTGCCATTCATTTCAATACCCTTTTTATGGACAATGAACATTGGCACTTTAGTGCCGTCCTTGCTAGTGTAGAAAATTTGCTTGGTTTCGTATTCATCCGGATTGAAATCCAGCTCCGGCCCTCTGTGAAGCTCAGATTCTCCTGATGCGATGTTGTACTTATAAACAGAATATGGAACGGTAAATGAAGTGAAACCATAAAAGAACTCCTCGTCCTCCATGGCGCCTCCGAAACCACTGGCTGTGCCAATTCCCGGTAGTTCAACTTCTCTTACCAAATTGCCCTGATAGTCGTACTGCTTGATCGAAGTTTTAGCATCTATCAAGTAGGAAGTGAAAATATTACCGCCGGCAGTGCTGGCTGTCATTACGTTTTCTGTTTCAGGGATTAAGTCCTCCCAGTTTTCTGAAGTAGGATTTTTGTAGTTCACACGCACAATTCTGTTGTTCGGAGCTTCCAGATTTGTGTGAATGATTAGGTCATCCCCATCATTGTCAACGATGTAGTGGTCATTTTCAAAACCAGTAATAATCGGATTGAATTCACCTGAAGGATCGGACAGGTCTTTTACATATAGTTCGTTTCCGCTGGTTCCGGTGTAGGAATAGATAAAAAGAAATCTTTCATCTTCGCTCACACTTGCACCAAATCGATTTTCAGGATTATCAGGGTTGGAGTAGATCAATTGATCTTTCGATTGATCAGAGCCCATCTTGTGGTAGTATATTTTTCCATATTGATTGGCAGCAGAGAGCTCATCACCTTCTTTCGGTTCATCAAATCTCTGGTAGAAGAAACCATTTTTATACCAGCTCATTCCGGAGAATTTGATCCATTTGATCTTATCATCTAGCAATTCTTTTGTTTCAGTATCCATGATGAAGGCCGTTCTCCAATCAGATCCTCCTTCCGAAATATTATAAGCCGTGTATTTGTAATCATCGGAAAAGCTAAGTCCACCAAGAGCAGTTGTCCCATCATCGGAAAATGAGTTGGGATCTAGAAAAACCTCAGGCTCATCCTCAAAATTTTTCACTCGATACAAAATCGATTGATTTTGAAGACCGTCATTTTTATAGAAATAATAGTAATCTCCTCCTTTGAAAGGAGCGCTTACTTTTTCATAATCCTCAAGTTCTGTGAGTCGTGCCTTCACTTCATCCCGAAAATCAATATTGCTGAGATATGCGTTGGTCACCTGATTTTGGGCTGTCACCCAATTTGCTGTTTCATCAGATGTGTCGTCTTCCAGCCATCGATAAGGGTCAGGCACTTCTGTACCAAAATAGTTGTCTGTTGTATCTGATTTTTTTGTCTCCGGATAGTTGAGATCCAGGGTTTGCTTTTCTTGTGGCTGGCAAGCCCAGAGTAAAAGAACTGCCAGCGGAAAGGTTAATCTCTTCATAGCTTTTGATTTATTAGGCTATGAATTTAATAATCACCCAAGAAATTGCCCAGCGACTTTACATCAGAGGTCGCTAGCCTTTTCTAATCTCCTTAAAACCAAGATAAGGGTGTAGGACCTCAGGCATTTTGATATGATCGCCAGCTTGATTGTTTTCCAGCAAAGCAGCGATGATTCGTGGCAATGCTAATGCGCTACCATTGAGTGTATGAGCTAACTCTTTTTTTCCTTCATTGTTTTTGATGCGCAGCTTTAGTCTGTTAGCCTGGAAGGTCTCAAAATTTGAAACGGAACTAACCTCCAGCCATTTTTCCTGGGCGGCAGAGTACACTTCAAAATCATAGGTAATGACTGATGTGAACCCAAGGTCACCAGCACATAGCTTTAAAATACGGTAAGGAAGTCTTAGAGATTTGATCAATTCTTCCACATGGGCTACCATCTGATCAAGTACTTCGTAAGATTTAGAGGGCTCTACAACCTGTACGATCTCTACTTTATCAAACTGATGCAATCGGTTCAAACCCCTTACATGGGACCCCCAAGAACCTGCCTCTCTACGAAAACACGGTGTGTGACCCGCATGCTTAATCGGGAGTTGATCTTCTTTTAAGATCACATCACGATACATGTTGGTGATTGGTACTTCTGCCGTTGGAATGAGATACAAATCATTTGCCTCCATGTGATACATCTGACCTTCTTTATCCGGGAGCTGACCAGTTCCGAGCCCGGAAGCTTCATTGATCACAACAGGTGGCTGCACTTCTTCGTACCCGGCTTCAGCCGCTTTGTCCAGAAAATAGTTGATCATTCCACGCACCAATCTAGCTCCCTGTTTTTTGTAAAAAGGGAATCCAGCGCCCGTTACCTTATTCCCTAGCTCAAAATCAACAATGTCAAATTCTTCGATCAAATCCCAGTGCGGCTTTTTGTGTTCACCTAAGTCAGGTATATTGCTATCATTCAGTATGACGACCTCATTGTCTTCGTCAGATTTACCAGGAGGAACAGATTCATGAGGAATATTCGGAATGTTGTAAAGGTGCTTAGTTAGGGAAACTTCAATGCCGTTAAGTTCTTCGCTTAGTGCTTTACTTTTTTGTTTTAAATCTGCAGTCTTAAGTTTAGCAGTTTCTGCTTCATCTTTCTTTCCTTGTTGGAAAAGCTGACCAATTTCTTTGGCGAGTTTGTTTGATTCATACAAAAGTTCATCCAATGCACCTTGTAGCTTTTTACGCTGATCGTCAAGCTTTAATACATCTTTGAGTAGAATATCCGACCCTTCTACGCCTCTCTTTTCGAGCCCTTTAACACAGCGGTCAAAATCTTTTTCTATGGTAGCAACCTGCAACATTGGAATGTGGATTTAATATCAGGTCGCAAAGAAAAATGATTTTGAGATGAATTATGTTGCTATTTAAGAAAAGGTAAATTTTTATCTGAGGTTTGTGTTATTGTGGTGGATGGTCTATTATTGCGAAGCAATCCACGAAAAACTCATCCGGGTTTTTCTGCTTAGCAAAGCAAACAGGCGATTACCACAAATTCTTCGGAATTATTTTACTAAAAAATTTTGAAACCCACTTTTATACACAGTTATGTACACACTAGATGATCTTAGTGTTATGCTGCTATCAGAATTGAAAGAAATAGCAGAAAAACTAGGAATTAAGAATCATAAGAAACTTGCAAAGCAGGATCTTATCTATGCTATCCTGGATCAGCAAGCCAGCATGCCGGAAGGCGAAATAAAAAAAATTAAGAGCGAAACTTTAGGCGGAGCATTGGCAGAAGAGCCAAAAGAGAAATCAGAAAAGAAACCTGCTGCTAAGAAAAACGCACCTCCTCGTAAGGAAGAAAAATCGGACAAGGACCCTAAGGAAGAAAAGTCTGATAGGAAGGAAAGCAAAGACCGACCAGATAATAAGCGACGTGATGACAGGAAGCATGACGACAAAGAAAAGAAGGAAGGCGATACCAAGGAGAAGCAAGAGAGGGATAGCCAGAGATCGGAACGCGAGGCTGAACGTCAGGAAAAGCGGAGAAGGAAAGAGGCTTACAACGAAGAAATCAAAGAATTTGATGGTGTGATTGAGAACGAAGGTGTTCTTGAAATCATGCAGGATGGTTATGGCTTCCTTCGATCAAGCGATTATCACTACTTGGCTAGCCCGGATGATATTTATGTTTCTCCTTCTCAGATCAAACTTTTTGGTTTGAAGACTGGGGATACCGTAAAGGGACAAATCCGACCACCGAAAGATGGTGAAAAATATTTTGCTTTATTAAAAGTGGAAACCGTAAACGGCAAGACTACTGAGGAAGTTAGAGATCGTGTAGCTTTTGAATATTTAACTCCACTTTTCCCGCAAGAAAAATTAAACCTTAGCACCAAGGCTGATAACTATTCCACGAGAATATTAGACCTATTTTCACCAATTGGAAAAGGGCAGAGAGGAATGATCGTGGCTCAGCCGAAGACTGGTAAAACTGTTCTATTAAAAAATGTGGCTAACGCAATTGCTGAGAATCATCCTGAATGTTACTTAATGGTGTTGCTTATTGATGAGCGACCAGAGGAGGTTACTGACATGGCTCGTTCCGTAAAAGGAGAAGTAATCGCATCTACCTTTGATGAGCAAGCTGATAAACATGTGAAAGTATCTAACATGGTGCTTGAGAAAGCAAAGCGAATGGTAGAATGTGGTCATGACGTGGTGATCCTATTAGATTCGATCACTCGATTGGCAAGAGCTCATAACACAGTGGTACCATCCTCAGGTAAAATTCTTTCCGGTGGTGTGGATGCAAATGCGCTTCACAAGCCGAAGAGATTCTTTGGAGCAGCGAGAAATGTCGAGAACGGTGGTTCATTAACCATTATTGCAACAGCACTTATTGAAACCGGATCTAAAATGGACGAGGTTATCTTTGAAGAATTCAAAGGAACGGGTAACATGGAGCTTCAATTGGACAGAAAGCTATCTAATAAACGAGTATATCCGGCGATTGATGTTCCGGCATCAGGTACACGTAGAGAAGATTTATTGATGGATCCTGAGGAGCTGAAAAGAGTTTGGATTCTTCGCAAATTTATGTCTGACATGAATAGCAATGAAGCGATGGAATTCTTGTTGAGCAAAATGAAAGGCACGGCCAATAATGATGAGTTTTTGGTCAGCATGAATGGCTAGTTCATCGAACAAAAAATACATTTTTAGCCAGACTTTAGGGTCTGGCTTTTTTTTTGCCCCATTATACAAAATACCTCATTAAGGGTATTGCTAATAGCAATCTCATGGCATTATTTTTGTTAAATGAAGTATCTAGATTGAGAAGAAATAACTGAAATAATTATTCAGGACTCTTAGGGGTTTATTTCTCACTTTATGACTCATTAAAATAATTATATAAAATCCTTAAATCTTTTTAAAACTACTATCAATGAAAAAACTACTTGCCCTATTAATGTTGGCCCTGGTCTTTGTGACAGGTTGTCAAAATGATGATTCAGGTGACCCTGCGGTTTTAACCGCTAAAGAAGCTTCTGCCAAAATTGTCTCTGCGGGTGAAGATGCTGCTGCTGATATCGTTTCTATTGTTGATTCTGAGGGAGTGACTGCCTTAACTGCTTTTGCAGAACTTTTTTCAGATTTTGATCAATTCTCTGCTAGAACTGCTGATAAAAGCTGGGTTAAAGCCAAGTTTGAAATCATCTCAAATTACTTCGTTTATGGCCCTGCAGGCAGAGTTAATAATGATGAATTTTCGTTCGACGAAATCAAAGGTGTACACACCTGGAATTTTGACATAGAAGCATTTGAAAGAACTGGTGATTCAGAGTTCTTTATTGTAAACTTCCCATCGGAAGGATCAACTACTAACAATGCCGAATTGAAGATCACAGATCTACAGTTTATCACCATTACTACTTCGGATGAGTGGGGCACGTATGAAGATGATTATCCAACTGTAATTGAAGGTACACTTAAGGTTGATGGAGAAACATTTATTTCACTTTCTGCTAGTGCTGACTGGTCTAGCGAAGGATTTCCTGAAAAAGCATCTATTGATTTGGTTGTAACTCCTTTTACTTTCCTTTTAGATTTTGATGACTCAGATAACTTGACTTCAAAAGCGAGTGCATCAGTTACAAAAAGTGGAGAAACATTAGTTGGAGTTTCAGTTTTGCTAACTTTTGAGAATACTGAAAAGGAGGAACCTACTGATATCGAAGGACATGTGCAGTATGGTAATATTAAATTGAAAGGAAGTGTTGATATAGCAGGGTATGATGCCAATGAGTACGACGAAAATGATGAGCCAAATCCGAATTTTGATGCGAATGATTATGTGGACTTGGAGGTTCTAATTGACGATGTTAAAGTTGGTGACATTATCTTTATCGACGATGTTGCTTATATCGAATACAATGACGGAACTAAAGAGATTTTGGAAGAAATCTTGGAGGATGTGATCGCAGATATCGAAGAAGCGTTCGAGGAATTGGATGGAGAAGATGAGACAGACTTCTAAGCCACGTTGAATAGATTAAAAAGAAAGTCCATTCGTATGACGGATGGACTTTCTTATTTATTTTCCATCCACATAACTCTGGAGGTATGCATACTTTTCGGTGAGATGTCCGGCTTCAGTAATTGTTGCTCGGTGGATTATTCCTTTTTCATCTGATCCGAGCAAATGAGGAATTACATTATTTACCAGCTCATTTCCAAAGCTCTCCGATGCATCCCGGGGCAACTCGCAGGGCAAATTATCAACTGCCATGACAGTAATATTTCCTTCATCGGTTAACGCCTGCTCAATTTCATCATCGCTAGGATTGTAGTCATAGATGGGGTCGTCAATTGTAGTAGGTTTCTTTGTGGAAGGGATTGAACCCTCGATATCGCATGTGATGTCAGCGATAACTTTGATGTCGAAATCATCCTTTATTATGTCTTCTCTATGAAACAATACCGGTGCAGATGGATCCCAATATGCACAGGCAACCAGAATGTCGGTCATCTTTGTATACTTTAAGAAATCGCCATCGTATAGCTCTGGATTTTTGTAAAACTCATTCCTATGAAATTCACCACCATCTTTTCGTCTATTATAATCTCTTGAGTTGAGCTGTGTAAAGACTGGTTCGTCAAAGCGTTTTGTTAAAAAATCATGAGGGGTAACCTGACTAATGCCAACTCCCAATAGCACTTCCATTGCACCTCTGGTCACTCTCCCTCCGCCAGTTAAGGCAATTTTAATATTTGGCAGCTTTATTTTTTTATACTCTAACTTAAGATCCTCATAGTCAAAGCATTCATGCGCTCTTCTAATGTTGTATAGATTATACCTTTTCCCATAAGTCCATAAACCATTATAAGCACCCACTATACCTGCCCACCGGCCAAAGGCAATAATGCGATTCCCATTTTCATTGGTCAGTGTTTCCCAATCAATGAGTTTGATCTTTTTGTCAAGAATGGATTTCAGCAAGTCTCGGTTATAAGACTGTTTTTTGATGGTGTGCGAGAAAAAGAAGTGGGTTTTGTTAGGGATCAGCTTTTCTATTGGCACTTCCTTTACACCAAGGATAATATCACAATCAGCGACCGATTCTACTATCGTAAGCCCTGCGTTTCGGTAGTCATCATCGGTATAGCAGCGGATATCACTTGATTGCACTAATACCTCAACATCAAAATTTTCTTTGACTTGTTTTGCTTGCTGAGGTGTAAGTGGAACTCGTTTATCTATTGGAACTTTTCCCTCCTTGATAATGCCGATTTTTTTCATATCTCCTCAATTGAATGGATGCGAAATTAGTCAATTGAGAAGGAGGGGAGCAAATTGATTATTTGTCTTTCTTCAGGTCATCCAGGTCTTCCCGATCTTTTAGCTTTTTGTCTTCAACATTTTTGTTGAGAAACTTATTCAGTTTATCGATGGGCATATTGGATGAAATCTCACCAAATGAATCAACATTTAACTCAAGTCCGTCTAAATCTTTATGTACGCGTGCTTTGTCTTTTTTACTCATAACATCAGCTTTGATTGTTTAACAAATCAATGGACAATTTGATTCGATTTGATGCATTCTCACCACCTAATATCTCAATAATGGTCATTAGATCAGGGCCTGAACCCTCACCCGTAAGAACCAGCCTTAGCGTTTGCATAAACTGACCGGGTTTATACCCTTCGGCCTCTAATGTTTGCCAAAAGAGAGTTTTAGCATGCTCCGCAGTAATATTTTCTGCTGCTTTCAGTTTTTCAGCAAAAATCATCAAGGCCTTTGGAGCTTCTGCATCCCATTTTTTTCTAACTACTTTTTCATCAAATGATTGAGGTTGATTAAATAGAATCAGGCTATTATCTACAAACTCATTTGGATAGGTCACTCGCTCTTTTAGAAGATCAATAATCTGAACTGCTTTTTCTAATGTGCATTCAATTCCATGTTCTTTTGTTAACCCTTTAATCAAGTCATCGGCAAAATCCTTTGAATTTGATGCTTTAATGTATTGCTGATTGAACCACTTGGCCTTATCAAAATCAAACTTGGTTCCAGCCTTATTGATTCTTTTTTCAGAAAATTCATTTACAAGTTCTTCCAAAGAGAAAATTTCCTGTTCTGTTCCTGGATTCCATCCAAGGAAAGCTAAGAAATTGATCAAAGCCTCCGGCAGGAATCCTGTTTCTTTAAATCCTATAGAAGTTTCACCGGTTTCTGGATCATTCCAGTTTAATGGAAAGATAGGGAATCCGGCTTTATCAGCGGCCCGCTTACTTAGCTTACCATTGCCGTCTGGTTTCAAGATTAATGGTAAGTGTGCAAATTGCGGCATTTCATCTTCCCAGCCTAAAAACTGGTAAAGCAGCACATGCAAAGGGGCTGAAGGCAGCCATTCCTCACCTCTTATAACATGAGTGATTTTCATGAGATGATCATCAACAATATTTGCTAAATGATAGGTAGGCATCCCATCCGACTTCATTAGAACCTTATCATCCAATACTTCTGTGTGTACCATCACCCATCCCCTCACCATGTCGTTTAGTCGAACCTCTTCCTTTTTAGGAATTTTGATCCGGATAACATACGGGTCTCCATTATCAATTCGACGCTTAACCTCTTCCTCGGTTAGCGTCAATGAATTCTTCATGGTAGTCCTGGTAATAGTATCGTATTGGGGATTCACTACACGACCTTCCTTGAGTCTTTCGCGCATGGCCTCAAGCTCCTCAGGAGTATCGAATGCATAATAGGCATTTCCGTCTGCAATAAGTTTTTCTGCATACTGTAGGTAGATTTCCTTTCGCTCGGACTGGCGATATGGACCATATTCTCCCCCTTGATCCGGTCCTTCTTCGGGTGATATCCCGCACCATGTTAGTGTATCTTTTATATACTCCTCCGCCCCCTCTACGAAACGGGCCTGGTCAGTATCCTCAATTCGAAGAATAAATTTGCCATTATATTTCTTAGCGAACAGGTAATTAAATAGCGCTGTTCTAAGTCCGCCTATGTGAAGGCCTCCTGTCGGGCTCGGTGCAAATCTTACTCTTACGTTATCCATCTATTATTTTGATTGGAGCGCAAAAATAAGAATCAGATGATGGAATGTTAAGGAATGTAGTTTTATTCCTTAAAATGTTGCTATACAACTAATTTCAACATTTACTCCTTTTGGTAAGCCGCTGACTTCTACCGTTTCACGAGCAGGAGGGTTTTCCTGGAAATACCTGCCATATACTTCATTTATGCGAGCAAAGTTTCCCATATCAGAAACAAAAATGGAACATTTCAGCACGTGTTCAAATGTGAGGCCTGCTTCTTCAAGGATGTAACTCAGGTTTTTCATGACCTGCTCGGTCTCATCTTCGATCGAGCTGTCAATGAGGTTGCCTGTACTTTGCTCAATCGGAATCTGACCTGAAACATAGAGGGTATTTCTAGATTTTATTGCCTGAGAATATGGTCCAATTGGAGCAGGTGCTTTGGGTGAGTTGATGATTTCTTTCATTTTCAGTAGTGTTTACAAAAGGCTAGATAATTACATTTTTTAATATTAAAAAATCAAGATGAACATCGCATTGTTTACAAACCAGTAAACACAGTTCTTTTAATTATTATGTCAAAGTCATTCTGAATGATTTATTTAAGTAATCCTGACACTTATCGAGACTTAGAGTTTGATGCTCATCGCCATCCACCTCCTAAGGCCTTATAAAGTTTAACTTTTGAATAATAAAGTTGCTCTCGTACATCAATTAGTTCCAAACTTGATTGTAGTGCATTCTGTTGGGTGATCAGTACTTCCAGGTAGGATGCTCTGCCAGTACTAAACAAATCAGATGAGGTATCAATGGAAGACGTAAGTACATCTACCTCGCTGGATTTAAGCTCGTATCGTTCTTGTAGATTGCGAATGTTCCTGATCTCCAACGAAACCTCGGAATATGCTTCCAGCAGCGTTTTCTGGTAGTTGTAAAATGCTTCAACCTGGTTTGCTTTGTTAAAGTTGAATTCCGCTTTGATGGCAGACCTGTTAAATAATGGAGCAGTGATGTTTCCAAACACATTGTAAGCTATTGATTCGGGACTTCTGAACAAGAATTGAGGTTGAAAAGCATTATATCCAAAGCCTGCTGTTATTCCCAATGATGGATAAAAGGCAGCTCTTGCTGCTTTTACATCTGCTTTAGTAGCCATGAGATCAAGTTCGGCTTGTCTTATGTCTGGTCGGTTTACTAGTAGCTGAGAAGAAACGCCAGGAAGCACGCTTAATGCAACTGAATCCTCAAAAGCGAAGCTGTTTCTTTGAATGGCTTTTGGGTAGTGTCCCATCAATAGATTCAGCCGGTATTCTACAACAGTAATTTCTTGGAGTGTTTCCTTTTCAAGTCCTTTTAAACTCAAAAGTTGTGTTTCAAATTGCTCTACCGCCAACTTGTTTGCTTTTCCTGCTTCTTTTTGTGCCCTTACTACTTCAAGAGCATTTTCTTGCAGTAAGATGGTTTCACGAATGATCTCCAAATTTTCATCCAATGAAAGTAGTTCATAATAGGTCAAAGCCATATCAGCAACCAGGTTGGAAACCACCCAATTTCTACCCTCAGATGAAGCGTAAAATCTTGACAATGCGGCCTTCTTGCGATTTTTTAGTTTGCCCCAAACATCCGCTTCCCAACTACTTTGAAGGCCTATGAAATAATCCGTGTAGGCAGGGCGAAGAGGATCACCTGACAAAAATTGGCCACCTTCATTGCCTGCCCAATTAACAGAAAACTCTGCTGTACGTGCCTGTCCGGCAAATCCTGCTGCATCTACAACAGGCAAAAGCATTCCTTTGGTAAAAGTGACATCTGCTCTTGCCATTTCTATACGCTGCTGAGCAATAGAAAGGTCAGGATTATCTGTGATGGCTTGTTCTATGAGTCGGACAAGAGTGGTGTCACCGAAATACTCCCTCCATGAAAGATTGGCAATATTGGTTGTATCAGCATAAGCCTCAAAATCAGGAGGCATTTCCTTTAACGGCTTGTCTGTGGATATAGAGATGGATTTACAGGCTGATAGCAAAAGGATTAGACCTAATGTCGCCCATTTATTCATATATGAGTTCATTCTCGTTCTTAAGTTTTCAAGGATCAGTTGGATAGTACAGTTTGAGTTGTGGTATGCACTTCTTTGGCTTTTGATTTCTTTGAGCCGATGGAGGCAAAGACAAAATACAATCCGGGAATCAGGAGGACGCCAATCACTGTTCCCAGGATCATCCCTCCGGCTGCAGCTGCCCCTATTGTTTTATTACCTATTGCTCCTGCACCTGATGAAAACACGAGTGGAATCAAACCTGCTGTAAACGCGAAGGATGTCATTAAGATTGGCCTTAAACGTTCTGATGCACCCTGGATAGCTGCTTTTAAAGGAGAGTAACCTTCTTTCTGTTTTTGTAAAGCAAATTCTACAACCAAAATGGCATTTTTGCCAAGCATTCCTATGAGCATGATCATAGCTACCTGAGCATAAATATTGTTTTCCAATCCAAGAATCCACAGGAAAAGGAACGCACCAAAAATCCCAACCGGTAAAGAAAGTATTACTGAAAGAGGCAATAGAAAACTTTCATATTGCGCGCACAGGAGTAGATACACGAAAAGTAAACAGATACCAAAAATTACAATAGCTTGATTTCCTGTTGCTACTTCATCGAATGTCATACCAGCCCAGGCAATATCATATCCTCGAGGTAACTTTTCAGCGGCCACTTCCTGAATTGCTTTAATGGCACTACCGCTACTGTAACCTTCTGCAGGTTCTCCATTGATTTCTGCTGAAGTGTACATATTGTAACGTGTTACCTGCTCAGGTCCCAATACTTTTTCCATGTCCATGAAAGAAGAATAAGGCACCATCTCCCCATATTCGTTTTTGACATGCAGCTTAAGTACATCATCCGGTTGTCCCCTGTAACTAGGATGTGCCTGCACCATCACGCGATAGGTTTTACCGTATCTAATGAAATCGGAAGCCCATTCGCCACCCATTAGGGTTTGTAATGAACTCATAGCATTGTTGACCGATACACCTTTTTGAGCAGCCTGATCATGATCTACTTTGAGGACATACTGCGGATAGTTGTTATCAAATAATGAAAAAGCACTTTGGATCTCCGGCCTTTTTCTAAGTTCAGTTACAAATTCCTGCATGACCTCTTCCATTTTTCGAAGATCATCGGTTCCGGTTTTATCTAAAAAGCGTAGCTCAAAACCTCCGGCATTGCCGTATCCCGGAACGGCAGGAGGGGGTAAGAAATCAATTTGAGCATCTTTGATGTGTCGGGTACGTTCGACCATCAATTGCGTCACCTCTTCAATAGATTCTTTTCTCAGACTCCAGTCTTTTAGATTGATCAGTACGGTACCATAAGGTGCGCCAGTTCCATCTGAGAATATGTTTGTACCGGCAAGTGTGGAGACAGACTGTACTGCGTCTAAATCGTTTGCCACTTGTTGTATTGCATCTACAACTTGTTGGGTTCGCTCCACAGTTGCCCCCGGTGGTGCCAATACGTTTGCATATAAGATACCCTGATCCTCGTTTGGGATAAACCCAGATGGGATAAAGGAACTAATACCAAAAGTCAGGATACAAAAAACAACTAATGAAGCATAGGTTATCACTCTTCGATTTACAATGGTTTCTATAATGACCCGGTACTTTTTGGCTAGCCGATTATACCTATTGTTGAAACTTGATATGAATTTACTGATCCAGTTCTTCTTTTTCTCCTGCCCATTATCATGATGTGTGTTTTTCAACAAAAGAGCACAAAGAGCCGGAGTAAGTGTGAGTGCTACTACTCCCGAGAGGATAATAGAGATAGCTAGGGTAATTGAGAACTGACGGTAGAAAATCCCTACTGGCCCTGACATGAACGCAATGGGTATGTATACTGCTGACATAACCAGTGTAATAGCGATAATAGCTCCTGTGATCTTTTTCATTGAAGCCTTGGTGGCTTCAAACGGGTTAGCTCCCGTACTTTCCATTTCTGCATGAACTGCTTCTACCACTACTATAGCATTGTCCACCACAATACCAATGGCTAAAACCAATGCAAAGAGGGTGATCATATTGATAGAAAAACCGAAAAGCTGCATGAAGAAAAAAGTGCCGATCAGTGAGACCGGTACTGCTATAGCTGGTATGAGGGTAGAACGGAAATCACCTAAAAAAATGAACACTACCAACGAAACCAATAAAAAAGCTTCAATAAATGTTTTTAGCACCTGCTTCATGGAGGCACTTAGAAAGCGTGACACATCATACCCAAACGTGTAGTCCATACCGGGTAAGAAGGTCTTTTCTTTTAGCTCCTCCATTTTTGCTTTTACGTTATCAATCACTTCTTGAGCATTGGTGCCAGGAAGTTGCTTGATAATGATTGCCGCGGAAGGCTTTCCGTTTTCTTTAGCATAAGTATCGTATGCTGCGGTACTGAATTCAATATCTGCTACATCACCAAGGCGAAGAATTTCACCATCTATCGTAGACTTCAGAGGTATTGTGGCATACTCTTCCTCCTGAGTAAACCGACCGGTATACTTCAGGATGTATTGCATATCCTGAGCATCTTTCATGGAGCTCTGGCCAACCTTTCCAGGAGCGGCTTCTATGTTTTGTTTTTGCAGTGCGTCGATCACTTCATCCACTGATAGTTTGTATGCCGTTAGCCTATCCGGTTTTAACCAGACTCGAATAGCATATTCTCGCTGACCTAGAATATCAATGAATCCAACTCCTTTGACACGCCTTAGCTCTTCCAAAATGTTGATATGGACGAAATTGTGAATAAATTTTTCGTCCATTGTAGGGTCTTCAGTGGTGATGTTGAGATACATCAGCATACTATTGATTTCTTTTTTGACCTTCACTCCATACAAGCGAACTTCTTCAGGGAGCTTGCTTACTACCTCTGCAACACGATTTTGTACATTGACGGCTGCAACGCTCACATCAGTTCCGGTCTCAAAGCTTATGGAAATAATACTCGTCCCATCGTTACCAGCATCGGATGCCATGTACCTCATATTTGGCACACCATTTATAGCCATCTCCAATGGACGCACCACGGCTTTTACTGACGTTTCGGCATTAGCTCCTGCATATTCTGCTGTTACATTTACTTCTGGCGGAGCAATATCCGGAAATTGGGATATGGGCATTTGAAATATCGCAAGAAAACCCACAATAATCAGGAGCAGTGAAATCACAATAGACAACACTGGTCGCTCAATGAATTTATTGAACATTGTCTTTTAATTTTTGAAAATGTTTGGACTAGATAATTCGAGAAAATCAATTCCTCATGGCTATTACCGAGGTGTTTGGTTGGGGAAGAAAGGTTATTACTTCTGTTTCTATCTTCATTCCCTCCTGAATGTGCTGCATTCCTTTATATACGATTTGATCTTTAGGAGATAGTCCTGACTCCAGTACATAAAGGTGAGGCAGGCGAAACAAAGTGTTTACTTTTCTTCTGTGAAGGATGTTCTCTTCATCCACCACATAAACGTAAAGTATGTCTTGAGCTTCTACAGTGGCCACCTGGGGGATCAACAAGGCATTTTTTACTTGTTTTGTGATTTGAACTTTACCGGATGCACCATGTATTAAGTTTCTGTCCGGATTGTCAAAAAGCGCTCTGAAAGAAATAGTACCCGTTTCACTTTTGATCATATTGTCCAGTGTTTGGATCTTTCCTTGATGCTCATATGCCTTTTGATTGGCGAGTAGCAATGTTACTTTTTCATCGTTTGTATCTTTTTGTTCAGCAGTTAGTTTCAAGTACTCTTTTTCCGATACATTGAAATAGGCATACATCTGACTGTTGTCAGAAATTGTTGTCAGTAAGGTTCCTTCTTCTTCAAGACTGCCCACTTTATTGGGAATCCTGCCGATCACTCCATCAAAAGGTGCGCGTACGGTTGTATAGTTAAGGTGTAATTTGGCTTGCTCTTCGAAGGAGCGAGCTTCCTCAACTTTAGCTTGCAGAGCGTCTATTCTTGCTTCTGCAATCTCAAGCTGAGTAGGAGACTCAATGCCCTTATCCACGAGTTCTTTCGTATTTTTCATCTCTACCTCTGCCGATCTTTTTTCTGCAATGGCACTGTTTAAAGCCGCTTTGGCCTGAAGCAACTCTGTTTCGAATTCTTGTTGGCTGAGTGTGAAAAGAATATCGTTTTTCTTGACAAGCTGACCTTCATCGATATGAATTTTTTCAATCACTCCTTTGATTCTGGATCGTAGCTCTACATGTTGTATTGCTTGCAATGAGGCGATATATTCAGCAACAAAGGAGGTGTCTTTTTTTACAGGGTGGGTCACCTGAAATTTTTCCAGGCCTCTCTCTTTAGATGAGCCTTCCTGAGAACCTGCGGGGTAAAAAGATGTAAAAAGAGCCAGTAGGAGAATTACCACGCCAATGCTAGATAGAATGTATTGTGTCCGTTTCCTTTTCATTTTCATTTTGATTACAGGCGCTAATCTACCCTTCCGGCATAAGTGAGGGCTAAGAGGGAAATTAAAACGGGATTAGAATTTCACTTCATTGGAAACAATGTATGTCTTTGCCCAGGACTTTAACTCATGTCTTTCGTGCGGTTTGAGCATTCTTAAAGCTTTTCTGAATTCTTTTTTGAATAGCGAATTATCAAAACTGACCTTTGTGAGTATGATTTTGCTGTATTCCAGAAATGAAGTTCTCATATCTACTTTTTTTAGCTATACGGAGGTTAGCTAAGAGGAACTTTAGTTTTAAATTAAAATCTGATTAGAATCTTACTTCAATGGTTCTGAGATGGCCTTTAAATTATTCTAATTGAATTCTAATCTTCTGGTAACAAAGCTTTTATAAATAATTTGTTCCTTAGTGGAAAGAATTAAGGCTAAGGAATAGGTTACTAATTTGGTAAGTAGGTGGTCAGGCCATAGTAGGGTCTCCTCCCTTTGGCAAAAAGGCCGGCAACAAGCCGGTCTTTTTTTATTCAATGCAATTGAGCCGTATAAAAATGCTTGTTCCTTTATCAACTTCGGAATAGATATTTAGTGTCCCCTGGTGAATCTTTATAATTTTCTGAGCTAATGATAGCCCCACACCAAATCCCTTGATTCCTCTAGCATTTTCTGATCGATATAATGGTTCAAATACTTTTGCCAGGTCTTTCTTGGGTATGCCTATTCCTTGATCTTCGATTGTAATTTCAACTTGACTTGATGCAACAGAAATTTTAACATTTACTTTCTTGTTGTCAGAAAACTTACAGGCATTATCCATTATGTTAACGAAGGCTACAAGAAGTAAACTTTGATTCCCATGAATAATTAAAGATTTTTGGTCATCAGGTAAATATTGTAAATCAAGTTTAACATTGTTTTCAGGGTTAACTTCATCAATTTTATCCTTGGCCAGAAAAACTAGTTCATCCACTCTTAGTGTATCAACCAATAGACCTTGCTCCTCATGACCAGCTTGGGCTAATTCCAATAAATTATTAATCAGCAAATCAAGACGTTTTGCTTCCTTTTCAATGCTCTGAATTGACACCTGGTAGTCATTTGCAGTTCTGTCCTTGTTTAAAACAAATTCAGTTTCTCCAAGAATTGTAGCCAAAGGGTTCTTTAACTCATGAGAAGCGTTATTGATAAAAGTTATCTGAAGATCAAATATGGTCTCAAGCCGATCTAATAAGTCATTGAATGTGTTTGATAATTCTGCCAATTCATCTTTATTGTTTTTGGTATGTAATCGTAGATGAAGGTTTCTGCCTGTAATTTCTTTTACTTGATTGGTGATTTCAGCAATAGGTTTTAAAACCTTGCCAGCATAATATCTCCCGATTATAAATAGGGCGACCAAACTCGATAGGAGGGCCATAATAAGAATTGCCTGAAGGTTATTCATTTTGGCTTTGCCAAAAACATTGTCAGCTGATGCAATGACAACAAAATCCCCCTCATTGTCAGAATAAATAATACCAGTAAAATAAGTATTACCACTTTTGAAGAAAGCAATTTTTTGATTTGAAAGTTTATCCTTAAATGTAGAGGGAAAGCCGATACTGAGTTCATTTGGTATGACCGGATTGTTTATATCTTCGATTCTGTAAACAGCTTCCTTTTCGTTCGGTAGAATCTGAACATGCTTTTTCCTTATTTCATCATAGAGTTGTGTACTTAATTCGTCTTTCTCCAGTCGGATTTGGGCAACAATATTTGCGCGTTCTGTAAGCCTGTCGAAAAATTCTGTGTCGGTATAGTCGTAAGAAAACAAGTAGATGATCACAAACACAACAGACATCAATGAACCTGTTAGCGTAATAAAGATCAATGTGATTTTGTTTCGAATGTTCACTACTCGAAAATTTTAAATTGTCTCGCTTCGCATGATGTAGCCCATGCCTATAGCAGTATGAATAAGTTTGGACTTAAATCCCTTTTCAATTTTGTTTCGGAGATAATTGATATAAACATCAACTACATTCGTTCCCATATCAAAGTTGATATCCCAAACACTGTCCAGAATATCTACTCTTGACAGAATTCTGCCTTGATTTTTCATAAGATATTCTAACAGGCGGTATTCAGTTGAAGTTAGCTTGATCTCTTTATCATCTCTGATAACGATCTTTGACGTTCTATCCAACTTTAGGTCCTCTATTTCCAAAACATCACTAATACTTGAGTTTTCGGTTTTATTACTTCTTCTTAGAAGTGCCCTTAGACGTGCGTTAAGCTCCTTTAATTTAAATGGCTTAGGAAGATAATCATCAGCACCGCTATCCAATCCTGTAATTATATTCTCCGTACTGTTTAATGCAGTAAGCATGAGTATTGGAGCATTGGTCAACGAAGAAGACCGTATTTTCTTACAAATCTCAATTCCATTCATCCCAGGTAAAATGAGGTCAAGTATGATGAGGTCGAACTGATTGCCAGATAATAGCTGTATAGCAAGATGTCCATCATACGCTACATGAACTTGATAAGACTCCTCTTCAAGGCCCTTTTTGATGAATGCTGCTACACCAGGTTCATCTTCCACTAAAAGAACTTTTGTCATGTTGTCTCTATACTAATGTATTGTAAGATGAAGCTTAAAAGTAGATTGAGCAACATCATGAACAAAAGCAGTACTGATTTTCTACTTAACTTCATTTGAGCGAAAAGTATCACTAAATGTCCTTTATAAGAAATATTGGGGATTAGAATGAGATTAGAAATTCAAGCTCCGGATCAATTATCTCGTGGATTTAATACTAATAATATAATGAGCCGGGAACCTAGCTAATATCAACTTCCTTTAACCTTTAAGAGGTTTTTTTGTGTCTTCTTAAGAATCCAAAAAGATAGTAGAACAATAAAAAAGGTCAATAAACCGTGTTAAAGACCTTTTTCCATATGTTGATGAAAAGTTCAAATTTTGACCTCATGTGTGTGTGTGGCATCAATCAAAAAAGTTTGAACAAGTGATCAAAAAAGTTTGAACATTCTCTACCCACTTTGACCAAAAAAGTTTGAACAAGTTATTATCTGTGTATTCTCTAGGAGAATTGGGCAATACAACTTATTTCAACATTGACTCCTTTCGGTAAACGACTTACTTCTACCGTCTCTCGTGCAGGTGGGTTTTCTTGAAAGTATTTACCGTACACTTCATTGATGCGGGCGAAATTACCCATGTCTGAAACAAAAATGGAACACTTCAAGACATGCTTAAAGGTAAGTCCTGCTTCTTCGAGGATGTATCCGAGGTTTTTCATTACCTGCTCGGTTTCATCTTCAATGGAGGTTTCAATTAGCTGACCACTATTTTGGTCTATTGGGATTTGTCCGGAAACATATAATGTGTTGCCAGCTTTTATAGCTTGTGAGTATGGACCAATTGGGGCCGGGGCTTTGGGTGAGTTGATGATTTTTTTCATTATTAGAATGATTCGTTTAATTTGATAAACTTACTATGAAGTTGCGAAAACCAACTTGATAGTAATAAGATTATTCTATTGGGAGTTTTAGTGGAATTATATAACTCTCTTCAATAATTCTGTAAATCCTTCATTTTCAGTTTTCGTATATTTGTTAGCTTGAAAAAGGTTATATCCATATCGCTTGCACTCCTGATGCTTACAAGTCATCTGGGTTTTGCCGTTGGAACTCACTTCTGTGGAGGACTTGCTGTAGAAGCCAAATTGATGATGGGACATGAGCACCTGGATTGTGGGATGGTCGATATGGATAAAGAATGTGAGGGCAAATCTAACAGAAAGACCTACCTAGATAAATTCTCTTGTTGCGAGAATGAATACCTCAGCATAGAAGTAGAGAATAAGTTTAAACCAATTGTAGAGCAAAATGCTCTGAACTTCGAGTTTGTTGCTGCATTTGCTGTCTCATACCTTGATGTCTTTTCAGTAGACGAGGTAAATCTACAACACACAAACTACGATCCACCTCAGGTAGCGGAGGACATATCGATCCTTCAACAGGTCTTCATCATATAATACACATAATATACCCTACAAAATTGTCAGTTGGGTTTATGAGCGCCCTTTTATGCTTCATTAGCAGCTTCATAGAACTCAATTCTAATGTAGGGCTCTACGAATCAGTCACAGATTCTTGGAAAAACTCAATCTATTTTATCCAAAAGCTGATTTAAGTTTTAGGGCTAAAGAGTCATTGACAGTAACACTAAACACCCAATAATTAAAACAACCAACATCATGAAGAATTTATTATATCTACTTACGACACTAATTTTTGTATCATCCTGTGTCACCCCATCCTCGAATGAAAATCAAGAAAATGAGTCAACTCAGGAAGAGGTGGTTGATTTAACCGCTGAAGAAAATGCGGTAAAAAAGGTAATGAAGACATACAAAGAGACGCTCGAAAGTCTGGATGTGACAGAGTCCTACGCCCTATTTACAGAAGATTCTCAAGTTTTAGAGCAGGGCAAAATTGAAGGAACATATCGAGACTATATCGCCAATCACATTGGGCCTGAACTTGGTCATTTTGAGTCATTCACTTTTAGTGAGTATGAAATATCGGTAGTGTTGGATATGCCTTATGCCTTCACGACTGAGTCCTATATCTACAACATTGTCTTGAAGGAAGATAGCCGCAAGGTGGAACGAAAAGCGACAGCTACATCCATTTTGAAAAAAATTGACGATGAATGGAAAATTATCAAAACTCATAGCTCATCAAGAGCTGTGAAATAATTAACGAAAAAATAAAATATTATGAAAAACAATAAAATCGTATTTCTAATATCCGTTCTGTTGACAAGTGTGTTTTCAGTGCAGGCTCAAAACCTTACAGAAAAGTCAGCTGAAGGAAACGTGGACAATCTCCCGGTCAGAGAATACACGATCACACTTAAACAGGAAATGGTGAACAAGGCCGGCAAAGAGGTGAAAGGGATGACGATAAATGGTAGCATCCCCGGTCCTACTCTTAGGTTCACTGAAGGAGAATATGCGGTCATTTATGTAAAAAACGAAATGGACG
Source organism: Ekhidna sp. (assembly GCF_040220215.1). GTDB lineage: Bacteria > Bacteroidota > Bacteroidia > Cytophagales > Cyclobacteriaceae > Ekhidna. The sequence continues at coordinate 30,758 of NZ_JAVJTR010000019.1, read as the reverse complement.
TGGAAACCTCGGTTCACTGGCATGGGTTGCTTTTACCTAATTTTTATGATGGAGTACCCTATTTGACCACTCCACCCATCGAACCGGGCCATACCCAAAAATATGAATTCCCTCTAAAGCAATCCGGTACCTACTGGTATCATTCTCACACCATGCTTCAGGAACAAAGTGGAGTTTACGGCTCTATTGTCATTGAACCAAAGGAAGAGACGATTGAATATGATAAAGAGTTGGTGATGGTGCTTTCAGACTGGACCAATGAAAATCCAATGAGCGTTCTTCGTTTTCTAAAAAGAGGGACGGAATGGTATAACTGGCGAAAAGGAACAGCCACACCACTGAACCAGGTGATTGCTCGAGGAGCACTGGGAGCACAGCTTAATTTTTGGAGGCAGAGAATGGAAAGTGCCGATATAGCAGATATTTATTACCCGGCATTTTTGGTGAATGGCGAGCAAAAGCAAGATTACCCTGATTTCAAACCAGGTGAAAAAGTAAGGTTGCGGATTATCAATGGCGCAGCTTCAACGCAGTTTTGGATGACCTTTGGTGGTGGAGAACCTACCATTGTTTCTGCAGATGGTCTGAATGTGGAGCCTGTTGCCCACAACAAGACCTTTATCGCTATAGCCGAAACGTATGATTTTATTGTGACTATTCCAGAAGGAGGCAAAATGGAGTTTAAAATCACTGCACAAGATGGGTCCGGTACCGCCTCTGCCTTTCTTGGGCAAGGTGATATGCTGCCAGCACCTTCAGTACCCCGACCAGACAAGATTGGCATGATGATGAAAATGTCCAAGATGGACATGCGTATGGGAGCACCAGCCCTGAAATTCCGTCCAAAACAAGACGATCCCGAAAAAATGATGCAAAACTGGGGAATGCAGATGAAGGATGGAATGAGCGGCATGAACATGGACAACACGAAAAATGACATGTCAATGCATCAGGGGATGGATATGAAAAAGGACGATCCTGAAGAAACTAAAATGAGCGGAATGGGTGATGATAAAATGATGCAAACTTCACAACCGTCGACCGATATGGAATCTGCAGGAATGGGTGGAATGAATATGCCTGATGGCAAGGGTGGCCTGTTTTCTGAGTATAACTATGATTACCTCAAGTCCCCAGATAAGACAACCTACTCGGAGGATGTTCCCGTAAAAGAAATTCTCTTAAACCTGACAGGTAACATGAGCCGGTACATCTGGAGTATGAATGGCATACCACTTTCTGAAACCGACAAGATTAAGATCAATGAAGGAGAAGTAACAAGGATCACTTTCAACAATCTTACCATGATGCACCACCCAATGCACTTACATGGACACTTTTTTAGAGTAATCAATGAGAACGGGGAGTATTCTCCCTTAAAGCATACGGTCAATGTGCCACCGATGCAAAAGGTAACGATTGAGTTTTATGGAAATGAATATGGTGACTGGTTCTTCCATTGTCACATCCTTTATCACATGATGGGTGGAATGGCGCGTGTTATAAGTTATGACACACCGAGAGATCCGCGAATGGAGCCCTACCCTGTGTCCAAGCTTGTGCACGAAACCAATCAGTTTTATATCTGGGGCATGGCAGATATTGCTTCTCACACAGGTGCGCTAAATGTAGTTTCATCCAACATCCGTAACCAGTTCAATCTTGCGGTAGAGTATGGCTGGAATGAAAATATTGAAACTGAGTTTTCTTATGAATATTATCTCTACGATTATGTGCGTGTCTTTGGGGGTGTAAATGTTGAAAATACGACACGCAATAGTCTGGATAGTATAAAAACCACAGCAGTGGCAGGTATCCGATGGTTCACACCATACATGTTTAATGTGGACGTGCGGATTGATAACGAACTGAGACCAAGGGTAGGTATTGGCAGATCATTAATGCTTTTTCCAAAATTCTCCGTCTTTGGATATTATGAATATCAGCTGGATGCCGGATTGGTAAATAAACTGGAAAACAATGTGGACTTTACGAAAGAAATTGTGTGGAGCGCTGGTGCTGAGTATCTTCTGTCCAGAAACTTTTCACTGATGGGGAGTTATGATAACCGCTTTGGCGGTGGGGGTGGATTGTCAGTGAGGTTTTAAAGAAAACATGTCATGACTACCCTCCACATCAAAAACATGGTTTGTGATCGCTGCAAGAAAGTGATCAAGGACGAGTTGACCACCCTCGGTGTGGAGGTGCATTCCATTGAATTAGGAGTGCTCGAGATTGATCCAAAATCAGTTGATCTTGAATCCATCGCCGGTACCATTGAAGCACATGGTTTTGAATTAATAGAAAGTAAGGAAGAAATCACTGTCGAGCGAATAAAGGTGTTTCTCATTTCCATGATTGACCAGCTTCCTATTCAGCGAAAGAACAAGCTATCGACCATGATTTCTGATGAATTGGGAAGGGATTATTCATCGCTAAGCAAAGTCTTCTCTCAAAGGGAACACATTACTATTGAGAAGTATTTCCTAAGATTGAAACTCGAGAAGGTCAAAGAGCTGATTCAGGATGGTTCCCATTCCTTTTCTCAAATTGCTTCCATACTTGATTATTCCAGCATCAATCATTTATCCGGGCAGTTCAAACAAGAAACAGGCCTTAGCATGTCAGAGTACAAGACCATGTTTCAATCGGATAGAAAACCGCTTGACAAGATTGTGTAAATCAAATCCATGATTATGAAATCGATTCAGTTTTGCACCTCCGAACTTTGTTTTACTAACTTTTTAATGAAATGAAACACACATATCAAATTTCCGGAATGACCTGCAATGGTTGCAAGAGTCATGTAGAGAAAACGCTCAAAGCAGTTGAGGGTATCTCTGATGTTTCTGTTGATTTAGCAAATAAGGAAGCGGTTGTTCAAATGGAGTCTCATATTCCAATTGAAACACTTAAAGAAGCCTTGCAAAAAGACGGAGATCGCTATGACATTCACCTTCCAGGGTCTCACGAGCATCATCATCATCCCATGCCAGAAATTAATAAAAAGAAGGACACTGGAGGATCTGGCAAATACTATTGTCCCATGCTATGCGAAGGAGATAAGAAATATGAAAAGCCAGGCGATTGTCCTAAATGTGGAATGGATTTAGAAAAGGAAGAAAGTTCGAAAACCATTTACACCTGCCCGATGCACCCTGAAGTAGAGCAGGATCATCCGGGATCATGTCCGAAATGTGGAATGGACTTGGAACCGAAAAAAGCTTCTGCCGATGATGGTTCGGAGGAACAAAAAGCATACAAGAAAATGCTGAACAAGTTCTGGATTTCGGTGGCATTCACACTCCCCGTCTTCTTCATTGCCATGAGTGAGATGATAGGTGTTTCTTTATCTGGGATCGCAAGCGAAAAGACCTGGGGTTGGGTGCAGTTTGCATTGAGTACACCAGTCATCTTTTACTCGTGTTGGAATTTCTTTGTGAGAGGGTACAAATCCATCATCAATCGCTCGCCAAACATGTGGACTCTCATCACATTGGGAGCTGGAGCTGCATACCTGTTTAGCATTTTTGCCTTGCTGTTTCCTGACATTTTTCCTGATCAATTCAAATCTACGGGAGGAGCGGTTCACTTATATTTTGAAGCTGCAGTTGTCATTCTTACCCTGATTCTACTAGGACAATTATTGGAAGCAAAAGCAAGAAGTCAAACCAATTCTGCCATCAAGGAGCTTCTCAACCTGGTACCACCTGAAGCAACGGTAATTAGAGATGGCGAAGAGATGACAATTCCATTAGAGCATGTGAAGCTGGATGACATTATTAAGATTAAACCAGGTGAAAAGATTCCGGTAGATGGAGAGATAACTGAAGGAAAAAGTAGTATCGATGAATCGATGATCACTGGTGAGCCTGTTCCCGTTGAGAAATCGGAAGGAGATAATGTGATAGGGGGAACGATCAATGGTACCAACTCTTTTCAAATGAAAGCACAAAAGGTTGGAAGCGACACCTTGCTTTCTCAGATCATTGAGATGGTCAATAAAGCCAGCCGAACGAAAGCGCCCATTCAGAATCTGGCTGACAAAGTGTCCAGCTATTTTGTGCCCATCGTTGTTTCGATTGCCATCATTGCTTTTGCCGTTTGGGCGATTTGGGGGCCTGATCCTAAGTTAGTTTATGCCTTTACCAGTGCCGTGACCGTGCTAATCATTGCTTGCCCTTGTGCCTTAGGCTTGGCAACTCCCATGTCCATCATGGTGGGAACCGGAAAGGGTGCGAAACAGGGGATTTTGGTAAAGGATGCTAGAGCCATAGAGGAAATGCACAAGGTGACCACATTGGTGATTGATAAAACCGGAACCATCACACAAGGGAGACCATCACTGCAGGATGTCAAGTCCATTAATGAAAAATACAGTGCAGAAACCATTCTTAAAAATGTTGCTTCACTCGAATCAAGTAGTGAACATCCATTGGCACATGCCATTGTCGAGGGAGCTGAAAATAAAGGACTGAAACCTCAGAAGGTTGACGATTTTAACTCCATTACTGGAAAAGGAATAACCGGCAAAGTGGATGGGCTCCAAATAGCCATTGGCAACAAAAAGCTCCTCGAGGAATTTGATTTAACACTGGATCAGGAGCATGACGAAGATGTGAAGCAAAGACAGCTGGAAGGACAAACTGTCATGTTTGTAGTAATTGATAAGGAAGTGGCAGGGTTCATCAGCGTAGCTGACCCAATCAAAGAATCATCAGCTGATGCCATTAAGCATTTGCAAGACCAAGGCCTGGAGGTGATTATGCTCACTGGTGACAATAAGAATACAGCCAAAGCGGTTGCAGATAAGCTTGGATTAGATGGATACGAAGCAGATCTCTTACCGGAAAACAAATACGAGAAAGTCAAAGCGCTACAGGAAGAGGGAAAAATTGTAGCCATGGCCGGAGATGGAATCAATGATGCCCCGGCACTTGCTCAGGCCAATGTAGGAATTGCTATGGGTACAGGTACGGATGTAGCTATTGAGAGTGCCAGCCTAACATTAGTAAAGGGGGAGTTGGATGGAATCGTGAGAGCTCGGAAGTTGAGCACAGATGTCATGAGAAACATCAAGCAGAATCTGTTCTTTGCTTTCGTTTACAATATGCTAGGTGTGCCAATAGCCGCAGGAGTGCTTTTTCCTGTATTTGGTCTTTTGTTGAGTCCGATGCTTGCCGCATTGGCCATGAGTCTCAGCTCCGTTTCAGTAATAGGTAACAGTTTAAGATTAAGATAGAAATGAAAAGAAAGTTGTTTGTATTAGTGTTTGTAGGAATTATTGGCTGTGCCGAACCTACCCAACTCCGCAAGAAGTGGTAGATCAGACCATCGCCTTTTCGGGAACTGAGAAATTAAGAAACGGCTCGGCAACATTCGACTTTCGCAATATTAGCTATGAGTATTGGCGTGAGAAATGGGCATATAAGTATGTGCGAATTCAAACAGATACAGCAGCTAATGAGATCAAAGATGTGTTAAGCAATGATGGATTGGTTCGATTCATTAATGGTGAGCAAACATTAATAACGGAGGAACGCCGAGCTGCATATACCAGTTCAGTGAATTCTGTTATGTACTTTGCATTTCTCCCGCTTTGGCTCAATGACCCTGCCGTCAATAAATCGTATGGTGGCATCACTGAGATTGAGGGTAAGAAATACCATAAAATCAAAATCACGTTTGCTGAAGAAGGAGGAGGGGAAGATTTCGAGGACGTTTTTTATTATTGGTTTGATATAGAAGATTACAGCATGGATTATCTGGCGTACAGCTACGTTGAAAAAGAAGGAACCGGAGTGCGGTTCAGAAAGGCTTATAATGCCAGACGTGTAAATGGTGTTATGATTCAGGATTATGTCAATATGAAACCAAAATCTAAAGAGCTGAAACTGGAAGAGATAGATGAAGCATTCATAAATGGAGATTTGGAACAACTTTCCCTTATTGAGTTGAAAGATGTGGATATAAACATAAATAACAAGGAAAAGTGAAATAGTTGTGGCAAATCTTCCGGTAGTTAACTGGGACTTAATACCCATTTCCCTCACTAGTAATAATGAAATCGGAGGATTCAAAATTCACTAGCAATGGCTATTGTATGGTAATTACTAAAGTCTGTACTTTGCATTATTTAGAATGATTATAAATAACAATTCAAACCAATGCGAGGCATATATACATTCTTATTAATGATAATATCAGTCTACTCTTTTGCTCAAACCAAAACAATCGAAGGTAGAGTTTCTGAAAAGGGAACAAGCAAAGGCATTCCTCATGCAAATGTAAGTGTTGAAAATACCCAAATAGGTACCAGGACTGATGGACAGGGGTATTTCAAAATCGAATATGCTCCGGCCACTTCTGAGGAAATTACTATTTCCTGCATAGGCTTTAATTCGCTGACGATAGCTATTGATAAAGTTGGTACAGGTGATAACATAGAACTAGAGGAAAACATACTCGTCTTGCCTCAATTAGTCATAGAAAGCCAAAGCCTCACGCTCGGGAGAGTTGGGTTAAAGGAAATCCCTGGATCAGTACAATACATTTCTGCTGTAGAGCTGAAAAACTATAACTACACCAACGTGAATGACATCATGAAAATGGTACCAGGTGTAAACATCCAGGAAGAAGATGGTTTTGGCCTAAGACCTAACATAGGTCTTAGGGGCTCCAGCCTGGAAAGAAGTGCTCGCATTACCATTATGGAAGATGGCATATTGGCTGCACCGGCACCTTACTCATCACCCTCTGCCTATTATTTTCCCACTATGGGCCGTATGAATAGTGTGGAAGTGCTCAAAGGCGCCAGCCAGATCCGGTTTGGCCCGTTTACAACAGGTGGGGCCATCAACTTCATGTCCACCCCCATCCCAAATCGGTTTGCAAGCAAATTTCAATTGACAAGTGGGAGCTATGGATTCAAAAACTTACACGCTTACGTAGGTACCAAATCAGAGCAGGTAGGCTTTCTTGTCGAGACTTTTCAATACGGGGCAGATGGGTTTAAGGAACTTAATAATGGAGATGATACCGGGTTCGATAAGAAAGACTATCAAATAAAGGTAGGGGTTAATACCAAAGCAGATGCTAAGGTGTATCAGTCTTTGAATATGACCGTGGGCCAAACATTTGAAGACGCCAACGAAACCTACCTGGGGTTAACTGCATCAGACTTTGATGACAATCCGTATCAGCGATATGCGGCCTCACAGTTGGACAATATGGATGCTGAGCAGTCCAGGTTTTCACTTCAGCATTACATAGAAATGCCCGGTGGTGTCAATATTGTCACCACTGCTTACAGAAATGATTTTGCAAGAAACTGGTACAAATTGCAGGGTATCGTTGATGGCCCGTCCCTCTCCTCAGTACTTGATAATCCGGAAACCTTCCCAGCCGCATACCAACTGCTAAGGGGTCAAAGTACATCTGATACAGCTAGTTTAAGCCTAAGGGCTAACAATCGTGAATACTATGCTCAGGGAGTTCAGTCAGTAGTGGATTATGAATTTGAAACCGGGAACGTTTCGCATGATATTCATGTAAGCGGTAGATGGCATGAGGACGAAGAGGACCGCTATCAATGGGAAGACCTTTATGCCATAAACGATGGCATGATGAAGCTAATACAGCCTGGAACACACGGTACACAAGCAAATAGAGTAGAATCTGCAAAAGCTTTTGCCGGCTATATACTCTATCAAATAGATGTTAACCGATGGAGTTTTGCCCCGGGTATCCGTTATGAGAATATAACTGTGAGCCGGAAAGACTATGGGAAAAATGATGTGGAGAGAACTGGTAGTGATCTACAGACAAGATCAAATAGCTTCAGTGTTTGGTTGCCTGGCGTAGGTGTAAATTATCAGTTATCCGACCAACTCAATTTGTTCAGTGGTGTGCACAGAGGGTTCGCTCCGGCGGGCAGTTCAGATGATACTGACCCGGAGTTGAGCACCAATTATGAACTGGGGATCAGGAAAACCAACAGTAAAGTGGAAGGATCGGCAGTGCTGTTTTACACAGATTACCAAAGCTTACTTGGCAGGGACATTGCTGCCGCAGGTGGCATAGGTTCAGGAGATGCGTTCAATGCTGGAACAGCTATAACAAAAGGTTTGGAGTTTCAAGTTGGGTTTGATGCAGCAAATGCAAGTAGCACTATTTCATTGCCGGTGATAGCTGCATATACGTATACGGATGCTTATTTTAGTAAGAGCTTTGAGTCTGAACTTGAACCCTGGGGAATGGTTAATAAAGGAGATCAGCTGCCCTATATTGCTAATCATCAGGTATATGTCAACGTGGGCATCCAGCATAAACGAGCATCCTTATTTTTTAATACCAAATATCAAGGTGAGATTGGTACTGTTCCGGGTGCTGAGGACACAGTTCCCGGTGAGCGTATAGACGGGTTCATGGTTTTTGATCTTTCAGCCAATGTTATTATCAATAAATTTCTTTCAGCCAATCTTTCGGTAAGCAATGTTTTTGATAATAAATATGCAGTGGCTGCCCGTCCTGCCGGCCTTAGGCCCGGAGCTCCAAGAATGATCAATTTTGGTGTGAGGGCAGACTTTTAGTCATCAGTTTGAGAGAGGTTTTCCGTGTCACTGATCTTTATGAAAACTTTTAATAGGCTTTATTTTTTTCACCAGTGTTCTCAAGTATTCTGTAAAGAATCCGTTGTTTTTTCAAAACAAGAAGGGTTTTGAATATTGAGTGATCCTACTTACCTTTAATAAGTAGAATTAAATCCAGAGTGGGAACTTTAAAAAACCGTATTTTCTCCTTTTCCCTGCTTAGTACCTATTTGGGTACCTTTCTGGTTTATTTTGTCTGTAATCTGGGTGATGTCGCAGGGTTTGAACGCAATTACACTCAGGAAGAAAAGAGCCATTCAGAAGGCCACCATTCACATGCCCATGATCATGATGCACATAGCCATGACCATTCTGCATCAGAAGGAGAAGAATGCTGCGATGATTTCACCAGCAAATTGGTATATGATGCCAAAATTCTTGTTAAAGAATTACAAGTTTCGTTTTCCAATTTCCAACTCAATCAGGTTGAGCATTTTATTGCTCAATTTACAAATAGCTATAAAGAATTAACCACTCTATTATACGAAATAGATAGGCCGCCTCCCCGGCAGGCTTCTATCCTTATTTTATTCCAGGTCTTCCGGATATAATACGTTTATATAAGGTCACTTTTACGTGCAAGGTTTTAGTAATCCACAACTATAAGAACGTTGTGTATCATGTCTTTTTTAAAACGTTGGGACAAAAGGTAGACCTTTTCATATTTTCCCCTTAATCTTTTCAACCATAAAATAATATTCCAATGAAAAAATCAATTCTATTGGTCTTTCTGACAGTAAGCTGTTGGGGGACTTTTGCACAGCATAGCCATGGAAGCCATGGCAATGAAACTAAAAAAAATACAGACCAAATGGGCCCAATGTTTAAGAGCCAGGAGATGGGTGAAGCATACCTGAAGTATACAGCATTGAAAGACGCCCTTTTTGCGTCAGACGTTTTGAAATCAAATGATGCGGCAGCACAACTCGTCCTTGCCCTTCAAGAGGTGAAAAATGGCGACAAAGCATTCAGTGGAGCAAAAATGGTTTCAGAAGCCAAAAGCATTGAAGACAAGCGAAAGATGTTTGCCATGTTGAGTGCTGAAATGATCGAGTTGGTAAAAAACTCCAAATTAACCATGGGAGCTATTTACGTGGATTATTGCCCCATGGCCAATGACAATGCGGGTGCTTCATGGCTATCAAATGATGCTAAAATTGCAAATCCATACTTTGGTGATAAAATGCCATCATGTGGAAGTGTAAAAGAAACCATTGAATAAAATGGAAGCGCTTTTACCGGAATGGATGCCAAATATCCATCCATTGATTATTCACTTTCCTATTGCTCTATGGGCAGTTGCTTTACTGTTTGATGTGGTTTTTGTCATCAAAAAAAGCACCTGGACACGAAATGGAGCGATGAGTTTGTATGCTTTGGCTGCTGTCAGTGCTTTTGCTGCGTATCTCTCCGGGGACCAGGCCATCGATATGGTTTCCGTCCCATTTCAGGGAGAAGTCACAGCCAGCCAGCACTCAGATTGGGGGCATTACACGCTTTACTTTTTTGCAGGATATGCTGTTTTGCGATGGTTCCTCTATTGGAAAAGCCTGGATACCAAAAAATTGGTGGCGATTGGCCTGCTCATACTGGGAATGGTAGGAATGGGCATGGTGGCCAAAACAGCGGACCTTGGGGGAAAGCTGGTTTACAAATACGGCGTGGGAACAAAAAAATAATTATTGAACAATTCAAATAATATATAAAATGAAAGAACTGAAATCAACCATTTATTCCGCTATCCTCTTCATGCTAATGTTGGGTGTTGCGGCCTGCTCCGGTGGGAAAAAATCTGAAGAGGAAGAATCCGGACACGATCATTCTGAAATGACCGAAAGTGAGGATGGTCATGACCATGGTGAAGAATCCTCAGATGACCATGGTGAAGCATCAGGGGGTCATGATCATGGCAGTCATGGTGAGGCATCTATGGATGAAGGTGAAGGTAAAACATGGACACCATCCGGTAACGGCGAGGAGCTCATCCGATCTGACTTTCACTTCATAGCCGGGGCGATGGAAAATATAGCCCCTGAAGTAACAGAAGCTGCAAGCGACAATGTCTTGAAATTAACTGCAAACGGTACACCAGTGGCGTTTGTATTTCATCAGTCGTATGGAAATATCGGAATGGCTGTCAGTTTAAATGCCAGCTCCTTTCAGGGAACCTATAAACTGATACACCATGCCAGTAATGCCGACAATCATGAATTTGTGGCGGTAAATGGAAACAATATGAAGCTGGGAAGAATCGTGCAGGGAGATGAAATGGTTTTTGATGAGTCTGAATTCGAATCGGATGAGGATTGGATCAACCTTCGTGTGTCAGCTGCCGGTACCCACTATAAAGGATACATTGGAAATAAGACAGTAACTCATGGTCATGGGGACAAGATGAAAAATGGATACGTAGGTATCATGCTAGACGGAACAGGTAAAATCCTGATCAAATCAATAGAAACTGTACCCCTTGAAGACGAATGAGTTTTAAAATAATTATGAATTAACCTATGATTTGGGGAAGCTGTAGAAATGCAGTTTGCCCGAATCATATCAACCAAAAACAAACATGAAATTTCAAAAAAAAATAATACTACCTACAGTGCTTATTACATTCATTCTTTGCGCTTGCAATACTTCCACTGAACAGTACGGAAATGTAAACTTGTCGGAAGAAGAAACGAAGGTGAAAGAAGTAATAGCTACATACAAGAATGGTATAGAAGCACTAAGCGTGGAAGGTTTAAATGAACTCTTCCTGAAGGACTCTGAAGTATTTGAATCGGGTGGTGACGAGGGATCGTTTTCACACTATTTGGATCATCATCTGGCACCAGAGTTAGAAGCTTTTGAGTCATTTGATTTCAATGATCATAAAATCAAAGTGAAAATTGATATGCCGTATGCCTTTACTACGGAGACTTATACCTTCAAAATCGTGGTGAAATCGGATGAACCTGAGGGCCAGGTAATTGAGCGTAAAGGAGTAGCTACATCGGTTTTGAAGTTTGAAAACGACCAATGGAAAATCATGAAGACACACTCCTCTTCCCGGGGGATGAGTAGTTCACATTGATGAATCATTTGCATAAATAACCGATCAAATGGGCGAGAAAAAAATATATCCTTTAGATGTACATAAAGCTTCATCTTTGAAAAAAGGCAAGCAGAGATTTTCTGATAGAAAAGATGAAGAAATTTGGCAAGCCTATTGTGCCGGAGATGATGAAGCATTCGTGTATATCTATAACGAATATGTCCACCGATTATTTACATTTGGTGTCCAGTTTGCATCCAGGGCCATCGTTCTGGATGCAATTCAGGACCTTTTCTTGTACCTGAAACAAAGGCAAGGTAAAGAACAACGAGTGGAAAAGATTAGGCCATACCTGTACAAGGCCTTGCATCGTACGCTCATGTCCATTCTCAAAAAAGAAACACGACTAAAGTCGTTTGAACCGTCGAATGACCCTCCGGCCAACTGGGCGATAAGCCTGACCAGTGATGTGAAGCTTATTGATGAAGAAAATACCAAGATCCAACGTGGAAGATTAACCAAGGCTCTTAATCAGCTATCTGAAAAGCAAAGACAAGCTATCATTCTTTACTATTATGAAGGGTTCACGTTTGAAGAGATCAAAGACATTATGAATGTGAGTGACAAAAGCTCTGCCAGAAAGTTAGTTGGGAGAGCACTGGATTCTATGCGCCATATATTCGTTTAGTATTTGTAAATAATTCGGAATAATGTTCTTTTTTTCATTAAATAGTTGAAGTAGGAATTCTTTTTCTTCAAAAAATGGACACTTTCATTTGGTTTATTCTACTAGATAGGTAGAAACGCATGAAAACCAATGAAATACCGTGACTACAGCGTAGTTGATTTTGTTACAGATGATTTTTTTGTTGCTTGGGTGAAGCACCCAAATGAAGAATCTTCTCTATTTTGGAATGAATACATTATCTCAAACCCTGGCCAACGTCAGGTTATTTCAGATGCCAGATCGCTTGTTTTATCTATTTCGTATGCGAAACCAGAACCTCTAACGTCAGACGAATATTTAGAGACCTTAGAAAATATAATTAAAGGGGCCCCTCGATCTGGTTTTAGGTGGAAGAAGATTATGCTTCCTGTAGCTGCCACAGTAGCATTGATTGTTGCATTCACCTTGATATTACGTCCATTTAATGCGGCAGATGCATCTCCTGCCAAAGAAAAAAGGGTAATAGTAACCAAAGAAAACCCACGTGGGCAAAAATCCATATCCATTCTTCCAGACGGTACTAAAATTCATCTGAATGCAGAAAGTGAATTAATCATCGATTCACTTTTTGGGCATAGTGAAAGAAAAGTTTATTTGACCGGCGAAGCTTATTTTGATGTCACAGAGAATAAGTCAAAACCATTTGTTATTTGGACTAAGGAATTAAAGACCACTGTTTTAGGTACCTCCTTCAATATCAGATCTTTTGAAGATGAAGGGGAAGCAAGTATAGTGGTTGTTAGCGGTAATGTAAAGGTATCACATTCCATGGGTGATTCTTACCAGCTTAGACCCTATGACCTTCTCAGGTATGAAAAAAAGAATAACCGGTTTAAAGCGGACAAAATCAATAACCTAACCAGTCATGTTGGTTGGAAGGACGGGATACTCACTTTTGAAAATGACACCTTTGATCAGGTGAAAGAGAAAATAGAAAGGTGGTATGACGTAATTATTCAGGCAGATTTTGGTCACGAAGCAGGAGGGCTGTATTCTGCCAGCTATGACAATAAATCGCTCATAAAAGTATTGGATGGTTGGAGCTATACCTCCGAATTTTCTTATAAAAAGACTAAAGACAATATCATAATATTAACCTTAAAACCCTAACGTGATGGATGCATATGATACAAGTTAAAAAGGAGTTCGTCATCCAATAAGGATGACGAACCAAAATGGGATTGAGGCATACATCTCCGTCTGCAAACAAATTGATAGTCTACCTCAAAAACCCTGAGCATTGATAAAAACTATGTTTTACCAATAATTAAAAGTATGAACAAGTATATACTAAAACAAACGATAGAAATGTCAAAGACCATGTTTTATGCTTTACTCGTAAACTGTCTTCTTAGCATGACAGTCTATGCAGAAAAAGCTAATGGCCAGGTTAGTTTAAAAGAGATTCCGCTTTCAATTTCAAGTGATAACGTTGAATTGAAGGAAGTGTTCAATTTTCTAAATGAGAAAACAGGATTTTCTTTTTCTTACAATGACAGCAAGGTTGACTTAAAATCAAAAGTCAGCGTCCATATTGAAAATGGGTCATTGTTGGATGCTTTAACGTTGCTTTCACAGCAAAAGGCATTGAATTTCAAACGAATAGACAATAACATCCACGTGCAGCGAGCAAAGAAGAAGTCTGAAGTTGGAGTTTTTGTGATAGAGTTGATTCCGGTTAGTGGAAGAGTCACTGACAGTGAGGGCAATGGTCTTCCCGGCGCAACAGTTGTTATAAAAGGAACAACCAATGGAACAACAACGGATATAGATGGAAATTTTAATCTTGAGGCCGAAGAGGGTGAGACATTAGTGATCAGCTATCTGGGTTTTGAGACCGTTGAAGTTACTGTGGGGAATCAACAAAATTATAATATCGTTTTAAACGAAGATGTGAGTAACCTTCAGGAGGTAGTAGTGACAGCAACAGGAGTACGAAGAAAGGTTGAAATTGGAAATAGCATTGCTCGACTGGATGTGGATGAGGATGTCAAAGTAAGACCAATAAGCAACGTGTCTGACTTGTTACAAGGACAGGCATCCGGTGTTCAAATCTTCGGAAGTGGAGGATCAGTGGGAATGGGTTCAAGAATAAGGGTCAGGGGATCAAATAGTGCCTCATTGTCCAATGAACCAGTTATTTACATTGATGGAGTGTTAATTAATAACCAGCCCAACTCCATTTCTTTTGAAACCGGAGGTCAGTCGCCTTCCAGATTGAATGATATCAATCCGGAGGATATTGAGTCGATTGAGGTAATAAAAGGCCCATCTGCCGCTACACTATACGGATCAATAGCTGCCAATGGGGTGATAAGGATCACAACCAAGAAAGGAAAAAAAGGCAAACCACGATGGACAGCCTACACGGAAAGAGGTTTTGTAGAGGATGTAGGGAACTACCCTGCCAACTACCAGGCTTATGATGCGAGCGGCAATCCGGGGTTTAATTTTGAAGCAGCGGAAGGTAGTTTTGTTCCTACAAGAGTAGAATCTTACCAGCCATTAAATGATTCAGAAACATCTCCGTTCAGAAAAGGCCAGTTGTTTGGATTTGGTGCCAGTGTCTCAGGGGGTAGTGATGCCCTGACCTATTACCTTTCAGGTAACGTAAGTGACAATGAGGGGGTACTTCCGGTAAATAATATCAAAAGGATGAATTTTCGTGCAAACTTTGGTGCCAAAATTACCGAAAGCTTGGAGGCAAATTTCACTAGCGGATACACCAATAGCGACCTGGAACTTCCACTAAATGATAACTTTTCATTGGCCCTTATGGCACAAGGTCTCAATGGTACAGCTGATCCGGAAGTCAATGATGGATGGGGTGAATTTACGCCGGCAGAATTATTTACCATAGATACTAGACAAAGGATCAATCGATACACTACAGGCCTTAACTTAGAGTGGACAAAAGTTGAAAACTTAAGAATAAGACTTGCAGGGGGTATTGACTACACTAATAGATGGGATACCCAGTTTTTTCCGACCGGTAAAGCTCCGGATTTTCTTAACTATGATGAAGGAGCTCGATTTTCAAACAGGTTTAATGAGTTTGTGTACACCCTTGATGTGGTGGCCACCTATACGAATAAGCTGTCATCTAGTGTCGGCTTAAGATCCTCTGTTGGATTTCAATACCTTGGAAATCTATCCCAAGGGACATTAAGTACTGGACTTCAATTGGTTGCGGGGAGTAGCTCCATTGCCGGTGCAGCCACGACTTTTAGTACCGAGGAAACTATTGAACAAAGAACTGCCGGTGTTTTTATCGAAGAGCAGGTAAGTTTTAATGAGCGACTGTTTGTTACAGGTGCTATTCGTTCAGACAGAGGTAGTTCGTTTGGCTCAGCACTGGATGCTGTGGTTTACCCGAAAGTGAGTGCTTCGTGGGTTCTTTCTGATGAGTCTTTCTTCAATGTCAGTAACGATATAGTGAGTTCACTTAGGCTGAGAGGAGCTTGGGGAGCCTCGGGTGTACAACCAGGTACAAACGATGCACTAAGGTTTTTTAATCCTATAGCTGCCACTGTAGATGGAGGAAGTGATGTGACAGGCGTTACGTTTGGGAGCGTGGGTAATGATGAATTAAAACCTGAGCGTTCGCGGGAAGTTGAGTTTGGTTTTGATGCGGCTCTTATTTCCAATAGAGTGGATCTAGAGGTAACTTATTTTAATAAGCAAACATCTGATGCACTTATTTTTAGACAACTTCCACAATCATTAGGAGTTGGAACAGGCCGATTTGAAAACCTTGGATCGGTTCAGAATAAGGGATTGGAAGTGTCTATGAATGCAAGAATATTTGAAGTAGGGAAAACAGCTTTCGACTTAAATTTTGTAGGTGCATTTTTGGACAATGAATTGAAGGAGCTTGGAGAGGGAATTGAACCAGTAATCTTTGGACAGCAACGTCATGTTGAAGGTTATCCGCTGGGAGGTTATTGGGATGAGCCTTATACATTCAATGATGCCAATGGAGATGGGTTTATATCCCAAAGCGAAGTTCAAGCAGGGACAGAGGTTGTTTATTTGGGTTCCCCGTTCGCTACTACAGACGTCTCATTTATGCCTTCACTTAAATTTTTGGATGGACAATTGGAGTTGAGGGGCTTACTCAATTTCCGTGGAGGACAGAAACTTTATAACAACACAGGATCCTGGCGAAATGGAAACAACAATACCGATGAATTAAATGATCCAAATGCCTCATTGGCAAGTCAGGCTAGGGCGGTTGCTTCTAAATTTTTAGGTACAAATGCAGGATATATTGAGGATGCGTCTTTTTGGAGACTAAGAGAAATTTCACTTACCTATAGTCTACCGAAGACCCTTATTAGCAATGCAGGGTTAAGTCGGGCGAGCCTTACGCTATCTGGTCAAAACCTTGGAGTATGGACAGATTATTCGGGATTAGATCCTGAAATAAGCTCCGTTGGACAAGCCAACTTCACGACAGAAGAATTTCTAAGCCAGCCTCCTGTAAGGATGTGGAAGGCTCGCCTCAATCTGACATTTTAATTAATCTAAATGATACTATTATGACTAATTATAAAAGCAACAAAATGAAACGAGCGATTAGAAATAGCCTTGGGTTAATTGGGCTACTGACTATGCTGATTTTTGGTATATCGTCATGCGATTCGATGCTGGAGGTAACAGATCCTGATATTGTTACACCGGACAATTTGAATAGTGAGGCCGGGATTGCAACGTTAAGGGCAGGCTCTTTAGGAGATCTGGCAGTCGCCATTAGTGGTTCGGCGGCTGGACACGGAGCGACTACAGGACTTATTATCTTGAGTGGTCTTATGGCAGATGAATATGACTATAGCGGCACATTTCCAACAAGAAGAGAAGCTGATACCAGAATCGTTCAAAATACGAATTTTGATATAGACAGGGTATATGGAAACCTTCATCGCGCCAGGGCATCAGCTGAAGCTACAGTTGACCTTATTAATACTTTTGGGGGATTTGATAACACCAAAAGTGAGATGGAAAGTGTAGTAGGGTATGTTTATATCCTTTTTGCCGAAACCTATTGTTCCGGGATCTCATTTAGTAAAGCACCTGCAGATGGTGGTGATCTGATATTGGGGGAACCCCAAACAACAGATCAAATGTTTCAGGCTGCCATTAATTGGTTTGATGATGCAATTGCTGATGCCACACCTGGTTCTGACCTTGAGTATCTAGCTAGAGTGGGTAAAGCCAGGGCTTTATTAGGCTTGGGTCAAATCTCTGATGCAGCCGACGAAGTTTCATCAGTGCCTGATGATTTTGTGTACAATGTAGAACACTCTGAAAATAGCCTAAGGCAGCAAAATGGGGTGTATATAATGAGTACGGTAAGGAGGCAATTTTCCATTGCAGATGGAAAGGGAGGAAATGGGTTAATGTATAGAAGTAGCAACGATCCACGGACTCCATGGGAGGACAATGGAGCGTTTGGACAGGATGACATTACGCCATATTACAATCAACTTAAATATGATGATGCAAGTGATCCTATTGTTTTTGCCTCCGGTATCGAAGCAAGACTGATCGAAGCGGAAGCTGCCGCACAGGCAACTCAAAACGCGACGGTTGAGAGCATTCATACTGCACTGAGAGCGACGATCGGATTGCCGCCAGAAGACCTGTCTGGCATGACCCAGAATCAATTACTAAACTATCATTTTGCAGAACGAGCTTTTTGGTTGTACAGTACGGCTCATAGACAGGGTGATTTACGTCGATTGGTGAGGGTTTACGGCAGGTCTGTCTCAGATGTTTTTCCGACGGGTGACTACTTTAAAGGTGGATCGTATGATTCCAATGTAGTTTTCCCGGTTCCTCAGTCTGAGGCAAATAATCCAAACTATGTTGGTTGCCTTGATACCAACCCATAGTTTTTCATTTATAGTAGGTTTAACATTTTAAATGAAGCTTAAGGGGTCTTAATGACCCCTTTTGTTTTAATTTTTACTTAAGAATGGAAAAAAAAGTAATCCTCAACTCCCTTTCACATAGACCCATTGGACTCCTGTTTTTTTTCTCGGGAATGGCAGGTTTGGTAATGCAGGTAGTCTGGATGTACAAACTTGGGATTGTTTTTGGCAATGCTTCCTATGCCGCTGCAGCAACCCTCGCTTCTTTTTTTCTCGGGCTGGCCTTAGGTGGAAAATATTGGGGTAGCAGATCCTCAAAGGTGATACGTCCTCTCAGGCTTTATGGATTGCTAGAGTTGGGTATAGCATTATCGGCCCTTTTGTTGATACCAGGACTGAAATTTTATGAAGACATCTATTCAGATGTGGTATTGCTGGCAGGGGACAGCAGATCTTTGCTTACCCTCATCAAATTCTTCTTTTCCTTGCTTGTTCTATTCGTACCTACGGTACTAATGGGGGGTACTTTTCCGGTTTTATCACAGTTTATTGGCAGGACGCATTTAGCTTCGAAAGGCACTTTACTCTATACACTAAATACCCTCGGAGCAGCGGTTGGTACTTTTTTGGCCGGCTTTTTTTTGTTCATCCAATTGGGGGTTCAAAACACCTACATCGTATCTATTTGCCTGGCCGGTATCATAGGCATCATGGCTATTATTCTCGACTTATATACGGTAGCTCCGCCATCCACTAACCAACCATCACAAGCTAACCCAAAGACAACTTCAGTCTTGAGCATTACACAGTTTCATATAATAGCGTTTGGCTCAGGAATGCTTGCTCTGGCCGTCGAAACGGCATGGATCAAGATGTTTACACAGGTTTTGCAAAACTCAGTATATTCATTTTCGATTGTTTTAGTAGTATTCCTTTTGTCCCTGGCAATAGGTGGGGCCTTTGCTCATTACCTGGTGAAACGATCCTTTAAAATTCAAAACATCATATTCTTTCTACTGCTATTTTCAATACTTTTAGTTGGTTGTACGCCCTGGGTTTTTGAATTTATGACCAATGGTCTCTCTTATGTTGGGTTAACTGCTGCATGGACAGATTATCTGATTTCAATATTTTTTCTTAGTCTGGGGGTGATAGGCATTCCAGCCATTATACTCGGCACCTTATTTCCATACCTCATCAAATCAAACTCCCTATTTAATCTGGTACCCGGGAAATTCATTGGTAGGATGGTTTTTCTCAATTCACTCGGGAGTGTAGTTGGCCCCATATTGTTGGGGTTTGTGCTTATAGAATTGATTGGTGTATGGGTCTCCATTAAAGCAATCGCCATCGGGTATGGGGTTCTGCTTTTCTACTTTCTTATGTCTTCCGGGATTGGCTACTCTTCAAGAAAGATCACAGTGTCAGCTTTTGCCACCGTTGCGGTCTTGTTTTTCAGCTCTCCACAGGTAGTTCGGTTATCGGAATCAGAGCAGTTGTTGGGAGTCTGGCAGTCTGCCGATGGTATTGTAACTGTGGTAAAGTCTGATAGCAACATAGATATGAGATTAAACAATACCTACATTCTTGGAGATGCTCAGTCAGCGCTGGTGGAGCAGATGCAAGCCAACATACCGTTGCTCATTCATCCGAAACCAGAGAAGGTACTTTTCCTCGGGATGGGTACGGGGATTACCGCCGGAGCTGCATTGAACCATGACGCTAAACACGTAGATGTAGTTGAAATTGTGGCAGATGTGGTTCCTGCTGCAAATAAATATTTTTCAGCTTGGACCAATGACCTGTATACCGACGATCGGGTGAAAATCATACATGATGACGCACGTAATCATTTATTAGGGACTAAGGAGGTATATGATGTCATAATTGGTGATTTGTTCTCTCCCTGGCATAGTGGAACAGGAAGCCTGTACACCCTGGAGCACTTTCAGATGGTTAGAAGTAAGCTGGATTCAGGTGGTCTGTTTGCACAATGGCTTCCCTTATATCAGCTCACTCAGGAAAGTTTTGAATCAATAGTGGCAACCTTCAGCAAGGTTTTCCCAACCACCACGTTTTGGCGTGCAGACTTTTCAAGTGAAAAACCAAGCATTGCCCTGATAGGTCAAAGGACAAATGCCAGGCTTAGAAACGAGGTGCTTTTAAAAAATATAGAAAATGTAGTGAGTGATGAAAAAAGTACAACACTTCATATGGCAGGACTTTTTTACCTGGGCAATATTGAAGCCATTCGTTCCACCATAGAAAATTCACCGATAAATACAGACGATAAACGAACAATCGAATTCATGGCACCAATTGCCACCCAGCAAGCGAACGCTGGAAAGGCAACCTTTCTGACTGGGCCAATGCAAGCGCAACTTTATCATAACCTTAGGAAGGTACTCCCAAATAAAGATCCATATCTCTTTAACATGCCTGCGCAAGAACTTTCATACATTGAGGTTGGTCATTTGTATTTCAATTATTTACTGCTACAAAATGAAGATGTAGAAAAAGCAGACTCGATCCTAATGGAGATTAGAACTTTAGCTCCGGATTTTTTGTAAAAGAAATTTGAGGTTTTTTGGGTTTGATTACTTTAAAATATTCAATTATGACTTTTAGACTAGTAATAAATAGCACAGTCATGTTCGTAAAAAGACTACTTAACAATCGATAATATGATCATTAAAATGTCTGTATTTTCCATTGTATATGAATTTGATTTACTGTTAAGCTTATTGGAGAATTCAGTCTTGAATCTCTCTATAAAAAATAATTTTTTGATTTTAAAGCCAACAGCTATTCATGAATAAAGAAATTATTATAGCACTGACCCTAATATTACTGACTTTGGCAGTACAGGGTCAGAGTGTGTTTTCTAAAGGTTCGTGGTATAAGTTGGGCGTTACGCAGGGTGGTATTTACAAGTTAGATCGTGACTTTATTGTCAATGCACTAGGTATTAATATTTCAAACCTGGATGCTAATACCATTAAAGTTTACGGGTTTAATGGTGGTATGCTTTCGCAGGAAAACAGTGCTACCTGGTACAACGACCCTCCGGAAATACCGCTACTTAGAAGAGGTACGCAAGATGGAAAGCTTGATGTAGAGGATTACTTCTTGTTTTTTGCTCAAGCCCCTGATAAGGCAAAGCTAAAAACGAACGGGGCACTCGACTATGAGAAAAACCTCTATTCAGATACCGCCTATTATTTTTTAACATTCGGTGGGGATGCAGGATTGCAGCTGGAGAATCTTGAATCACAAAATGAGGGTGCTCTAACTATCAACACTTTTGATGACTACCTCACTCACGAAATAGATGAAACCAATATCCTGGGTTCGGGAAGGGAATGGTTTGGTGAGCGCTTTGGGGGGTCTAGTGGACTTTCCAGGCAGGATTTCAACTATGAGATACCTGGTATTCTGGATTCGGTAGGAGTTTTTACCCGCCTGATTGGTCAGTCCGAATCTCCTGGTTCTTTCGAATTGTTACTCAATCAAAGCACTCTTGGAACCGTAGCGATTGATTCCATTCCATCAGTCTCTAGCTACAGCGATTTTTCTAGGGTAAGATATACTTTCCGCGGTACGGAAAGCTATGGTGTGTTTTCAAGAAACAATTTTTCTTCCAATGACTTGAGACTTACCTTCAGATTTGATACAGAGGCCAGCTCTTCTGGAAGAGCTTATATTGACTATTTCATACTAGGTTTCAAAAGGAACTTGCAGCTCTATGGTAACCAAACACAATTTAGAACCACCCTGTCCGTAAGTAATGCCATTAGTTATCAGATCCAGAATACCGATCCTGATGATGTGTACCTATGGGATATCACCGATCCTGTAACCCCAAAAAATCAGCAATTTTTAAAAGCCGGTAACTGCATCCGCTTCGGATCCGTGCAGGATACACTGCTAAATGAGTACATCATTTTTAGTGGCAGAGATTTTCCCAATCCAACCTTTTTCGGAGAAGTGACCAATCAGAATATTAAAGGACAAACGAGTATAGATGGCGTCATCATTACCGCACCGGTCTTTCTCAATGCTGCTGAACGGCTGGCGAAATTTCATGAAGGTAATGATGGATTGTCTGTGACAGTAGTTACTACCAATCAGATTTACAATGAATTTTCCGGTGGCAGACAAGATATTTCAGCTATTCGAAATTTCATCAGATATGTTTGGCAGAACGGTGGTCGACTGAAGTATGTGCTTTTGATGGGTGATGCCTCGTATGATTATAAAAACAGGTTGAACAACAATACCAATTTTGTGCCAGTATACGAGTCCAGGCAATCATTCCACCGACTTTACAGCCATTCCTCTGACGATTATTTTGGGTTTTTGGAGGATGAAGAAGGCTATTGGGACGAAGGCGTGCTGGAGCTTTACAACGGCACTCGTTTCCCGATAGGTTATACCGATCACACCCTTGATGTGGGAATTGGCAGACTACCGGTAAAAACCCCTAAAGAAGCAGACGATGTGGTAAATAAAATCATCAGGTATTCCACCAGTGTAAATGCACTGGGCAAGTGGCGGTCTGAGGCGGTGTATATGGCTGATGATGGCGATGGTGCGGTACACATGAGACAGTCAGAGACAGTCAACAAAATTGTGAGAGAGGGATATGCCGAGGTAAATGTGGGTCGACTCTATCTTGACAATTTCAAAACTGTGGAATCCATGCAGGATGCTTTTCTGGATAAAATGACTGAGGGCGTTCTGATTCTGGACTTTCTTGGACATGGCAGCCCTTCCGCACTTATGCAGCGAAATGAAGAGAATAGGTTAAAAACAGTCATTACCATACCACTATTGGAAGAACTAAAAAACAGACATAGGCTACCTTTGTTTATGACCGCCACTTGCAATTTTGGTCAGTATGACAATCCCATCTTTGTATCTGGTGGGGAAAACATGATGCTTAACCCGAATGGTGGTGCTATTGCCTTGCTCACAACTACACGTGCCGTTTTCTCTTCCACTAATCTACCGTTAAACGAAGCGTTTCAGGAGGCAGTGTTATCCAAGCAAAATGGGCGCTATCCCAGGCTTGGAGACGTGATCAGACAAACGAAGAACAACAGCCTGGCGGGACCTATCAATAGAAACTTTGCCTTAATGGGTGACCCAATGCTGATGCTAAATTATCCCGGGTATGAAATAGTATTTGACGAGCTGGAAAGTGAAACAGATACCCTAAGTGCATTAGAGAAGGTGACGATCTCGGGTAAGGTGTTTGACAATTCGACAGAGGCAACCTATTTTAATGGATCCGCCATTGTAACCGTATTGGATATTCCGCGAGAGCGCTATACTTTGGGGTTAGACAACAGCCCTTTCGAATACCAAGAACAAGAAAACGCTCTGTTTCGAGGAGCAGTCTCGGTGACGAACGGTGCATTTGAGGCTACCTTTATTATGCCGAAAAACTCCTCATACAGATATCAAAACGGAACAATTACGGCTTACGCTTTCAGCGAACAAGACAACATCGATGCATCTGGCGCTTCGAGAAATTTTGTATTGGGTGGTACTGACCGTGATGCGGTACAGGATACCAAATCCCCCTCTGCACAACTCTACCTAAACGAACCTACTTTTAAAAACGGTGACCTAGTAGGATCGAACAGCCTCTTTATTGCTAAACTATCCGATGAAAGTGGGATTAGTATAAGCACCAATGGGTTTAGTCAAAGTCTAAAATTGGTACTTAATGATAAAGAACCCATCATACTCAATGATTTTTATACCGCAGATCTTGATGATTACACCAAGGGAACCATTGTTTATCCCATCCAAAATCTGGAACCTGGCTATTACATGGCGGAGTTAACCGTTTGGGATACGTACAATAACTCCTCCAGTTGGCCTATTGAGTTCAGGGTATCTGATAAGCCTCTCTTGAATTTGTACGATGTAATTAATTATCCCAACCCTGTATCGTCCAATGGAACCACTACATTCAGTTTTGAACATGACAGGATCGGGGAAGAACTTATTGTTTCCATTGAGGTATATGATACCCATGGTCGCAGGGTAAACAGCTGGAACAATACCTTTGATGATAGCCCACGAAGAATAGAATATATGAAATGGAATGTAACCAACTACTCAGGACAGCCTATAGGAAAAGGTGTATACTTCTTTAGGTTGGAAGTCAGTAGCACTCTTGACGGGGGACGGGCCTCAGAAGTAAAAAGAATTGTAATCCGATAATTAATCCATAATTGCAAATCTTTGCCCACGAATTCAGAAAAAGTGTTGGATTTGGTTAAAAAACACTAAATGAATACTTTCAGAATTTACTTTCAAAATGGGATTGGTATCTATACCGGTAAGGTGTTAGAAACAAAGCCACATACGCACCATGCTACAGAGATTATATATGGGTTAGAGGGAAACTTTAAAGTGGCTGATGCATTGAATATAGAGCGGGAATACCAGTTATCACTAATACCCCATGACATTAAGCATCGTTTCATAAATACGTCAAACATCACACCGATTTTCATTTATTTAGACCCGTTTCATTATCTGACACAGCAGCTTGCACAGAGTTATTCGTTGGATAAGGAAATTGTAAGTGTTGATAATCTGCCCCGTTCATCAATCATGAAAGACATTCGATCCTGGGTCGATGGGAGCGACATAGACATTATTTTGACAATCACACAGCTCATCCATGATTTAGCAAGTCATGAACCCCATACCATCAGCCTCGATGATAGAATTGTAGAAAGTATAAAGCACATAAAAGCCTCATTACATTCAGGAATTAGCCTGGCTAATATGGCTGAAAAAGTTCATCTTTCAGAAAGCAGATATGCTCATCTTTTTAAAGAGCAGGTAGGGATTCCATTTAGAAGATTTGTATTATGGACTAGGCTTCAGACAACAGTTGAAGCCATCATGAATGGGAAATCTCTTACGTCTGCGTGCTATGTGGGTGGTTTTGCTGATCTGCCTCACTTTTCAAAGACTTTTATGGACATGTTTGGGGTTTCACCCTCCAGTGTGTTGAAAGCTTAGCAGGTTTATACAAGCTATCAATATTCGAATTTTTCATTTTTGCAGAGTACAAAATGTAAGCAGATATGAAAAAAATCTTTCAATTCAGTATCTATCCGGTTTTTATGATCTCTGCATGGAGCCTGATACTTTGGGCTATGCAAACAGGCATCAATCAATACTTGGCGACAGTCCCTATCATTACATTCTTCGGTGTAATTGCTCTATTTCTGGAGAGATTCATGCCCTTTGAAAAAGAATGGGTAAATGGAAGAGATTGGAACCTTGATTTCACCTATTACATCGTCAATTATCTAATCAAAGTGTCTGCTCAGCTTAGCTTTATTTGGCTATCAACTTATGTTGTTTTTTTTGATTGGTTCCCCATTGACATACCCTTTTGGGCGCAGGTGCTTTTAGCCCTGACGATCATAGATTTTTTCTTGTTCTTCGTTCATTGGCAGAGTCACAAGTACCAATGGCTCTGGAAACTGCATGCTATCCACCATAGTTCAGAGCGTTTATATTTTTTGAATGGAGAAAAACGCCACGCCATCCATCAGATTTTAGAGGGTGGACCCGGAATCATTGTATGTCTTGTAATTGGTGTTCCTCAGCCCGTGGTAGTAGCGGCATTGGCACTATTGGCAATCAATATGATGATGCAGCATACTAATCTAAATTATAAGGCTGGAGTACTCAAGAAGCTTTTTTGTGTTGCTGAACTACACCGATGGCATCACCGCGCAGATTATGAGGATGCGCAGGTAAACTATGGAGCGTGGCTTACGGTTTGGGATTATTTGTTTAAAACCAATTATGATGATCCAAAGATTTACAAATCAGAGGATATTGGTGAAATTGGCATTGAGGAGGAACCGAATTTTCCAAAATCCTATATCACTCAAATGGTGTATCCGTTTAAGAAATGAGGATCAAGCTAATTTCTATACTACTTCTTTACATGGGCCTGACAGTAAATACAATAGCACAAAAAAGACCAGATAGCATTGTTGGAAAATGGGTCTCGTCTGATGATGTCCGGACAGTTCGCGTTTTCAAAGAAGATAATACGTACAAGGCTGATATTATTAAGTCCAATAATCCAGACGAGATTGGGAAACTGATCCTTTGGAACCTTGTTTATGATGCTGACGCAATGGAATGGAACAATGGACAAATCAAGCTACCTGGGATGGCACATGAGGTGGAATGTTATATCAAAATGATGAGCTTGGATTTAATAAAAATCACAGGATATCATGGTTTAAGAGTATTAGGTAAATCGGAGCTGTATTACAAGAGCCAGTAATTCTTGAGACTCAATAATTCGATTGGCACCGAGTGATCAGCTGGCAATCACGAAAGGTGCAATCATTCTAATCCACCCTTTACAGAACCCTCAAAACCTTTGAAGACAAGAAATCCGGTAATTCACATTTACTTCAAACTTTCCAAATTTTTATTCGTTATTCAAATCTGATGTTTTTCAAAGCTTCATTAAATAAATCCACATTCTACGTATTAGGCTTAAGTCTAATTTTATTAATAGCCCCGTGCCAGGTACGAAATTTTATTCAAGCCCAACTTGAAGTACCTCAAACGAAGGTTTTTAATAAAAACAAAGCGACAAATTCAAATGTTGGCTGCTACGGAATTACGGAAACTGTTCTGAGTGAAGCAAAAATTGGATCATCTAAGAGTGTGAATCATCACTTGATTTTTGATGGTAGCAATTGCGTTCTGTCTCTGTCCATCAAAACCCTGATAAAGTATGACACATTCACTTCGTCATCTTCCAATGCTGCATCTGTCGCTTTATATATTTTGTACTCAAGTTTGAAAATTTGTTTTTAGCTGATTGAACCAGGTACTGTGATATAAATGTCCATTCAGGACTGATATTCAATCAATAAAACAAATTCAAAATGAAATTTCAATATTCAAAAATTGAAGTGGACTATCTATCTGTAGTCACACTTCGCATAATGCTTAGCCTCATATTTATCGTGGCGAGCACAAATCATTTTTTCAACACAGATAAGGTAATTGCACGCATAGAAAATGCCAATTTTGGGAGTATTGGTTATCTATTGGGATCTCTGCAAGTTTCGGTGATTCTATCAGGCATTATAATGTTGGTAGCTGGGTTGGCTTTATTATTTGGCTATAAAACTCGGTATTCAGCTTTAGCGCTGGTTGCTGTTTTGATTCCAATCACCCTCACAATTCAGGTTGGGCAATTGGCTACAGTAGGTCCTCTTTTTAAGAACATTGCCATCATGGGAGGCCTTCTTTTCTTCAGTATTAATGATAATTTCAAAAAACAAAAACAATGAGAAATTTAACAATAGCACTAACAATACTATTCGTGACAGGTGCAGAAATAGCAAATGGCCAAAGTATTCAAGATGCCAAAGACAACTACCTGGTAATTTCTAAGAATATTCAGCAACTAAAACCTATTATTCTTACCGCCCAGGATTTAGAAAAAAATGGGGGGCAGTCATTCGGAGAATTTCATTTTTTAATCTGCGGTAAAACGGTAAAAGATATAGGAGGAAATGAAGCATTTAGGGAGTTACTGGGGAAAGCACGCAAGCAAAGAATACAAGTGTTAGTCTGCGGTCTGTCACTGTCAAAGTTTGATATTAGTATTGATCAGCTTCCTGATGATCTCACCATTGTTGACAATGGAATACTCCATGCTTTGCAGCTTAAAAAGAAAGGATTTATAACGTTAACTATTTAAGTGTGCTACCGTTCAAAATAGAACTCTTATTCTTCTCAGAAGGATAAGAAAGTTATAGTCAGGTTAAACTGCTTAACCTGACTATTTTAAGACATTTACTTTTTAAATCATGCTCGAACAAAAACTTGAAAATAGAGACATCAAACCAACAGCCATGCGGCTGTTAGTACTCAGAAAGCTCGTAGAATCAGGGGCTGCCATAAGTCTCAGTGACCTGGAAACAAAATTTGAACGGGCAGATAAAGCTACGCTCTACAGAACCCTCAAAACATTTGAAGACAAGAAGCTCATTCACAGTATTGATGATGGAACCGGTGCGGTGAAATATGCCCTCTGCGAAGAAGGCTGTGAATGCGAACCGCAAGACCAGCATATTCATTTTCATTGTATCAAATGTGGTGAAACTTATTGCCTAACTCAGTCTAAAATCCCTCAAACAAACATTCCGTCCGGATTCAAGGCAGCCAGTGCCAGCATGGTGTACAAAGGCACATGCGCGAACTGCTCCTAAACTTTGCAAACAAGTTGCACTCCTTTTTCGTTATACTTGCATAGTGAAATTTTCCGCATTCATATTATCGCTGTTTCTGTTAGGGCTATCGGTAGCACCGTGTGCGGATGAAACCACAGCAGATAGCATCGAGGTTTCATACGAACAACCTGGTTCGGATCAGGACCACAATGAATCCGAAGATTTATGTTCTCCTTTATGTGTTTGTCATTGCTGCCATTCACATCTTGTCGTTCAGCAAACTTTTATAAGTGAATTAGGTATCCTTACATTTCCTCTCCAGGGAAGCACCTATACAGATCCAATAACATCAGGATTTGTCGGCTCACTGCTACAGCCACCTCAGGTTTAATATCAGTTTCATAAGGACAACTCCGTCCAACTCGATCCTACTCTAAAGGATCGAAACAGAATCATTTTAACTGATACTAAATCATTTCATACATGATCAATAAAATCATATCGTTCTCGATAAAGAACAAATTCATTGTGGGCTTACTCACACTTGCACTCATAGGTGTGGGGATCTATTCCATGTCAACGGTCAATCTGGGTTCCGTCCCGGATATCACCAATAACCAGGTGCAGGTGATGACGGTTTCACCCAATCTGGCTACTGAAGATATCGAGCAGTTCGTCACCTATCCGGTCGAGTTGGCCATGGGTAACCTTCCGGGAGTAGATGAGATTCGCTCTGTTTCAAGATTTGGCCTGTCGGTGGTGACCATCGTCTTTGAAGATGACATGGGCACCTATTTGCCACGCCAACTGGTGCAGGAAAAACTGAACGAACTCCAGGAGACCATTCCCCAAAAATTCGGAAGTCCCACTATGGGACCAATTTCCACAGGTTTGGGGCAGATTTACGAATACACCATCCAACCTCAGGAGGGTTTTGAAACAAAATACTCGCCAACAGACCTGCGCACTATCCAAGACTGGATTGTAAAACGACAACTCACGCTACTGGATGGAGTAGTTGAAGTCAACTCATTTGGGGGTTACATCAAGCAATACGAGGTAGCCATCAATCCTGAAAAACTCAACGCACAAAAAGTTAGCATATCGCAGGTATATGAAGCACTAGCGAGAAACAATGTCAATACCGGAGGGGCTTATATTGAGAAGAATCGAATGTCCAACTTCATAAGAGGAGAAGGATTGATTCGCTCATTAGACGACATTCGAAAAATTGTTATCAAAACCGAAAATGGCATTCCTGTCACGATTGGTGATGTTGCTTCTAAAGTCCATTTTGGACACCAGGTACGCTATGGTGCATTCACACAGGATGGCCGTGAATCGGTGGGCGGCATCATCATGATGCTAAAAGGCTCTAACCCCAATGCGGTCATACAAAATGTGAAAGAGCGAATGGAAGAGGTCGAGAAATCGCTTCCTGAAGGATTGGAAATCAATACCATCATTGACAGAAGTGATCTTATTTCCAGAACGACCAGTACAGTGCAAACCAACCTGATCGAAGGAGCACTCATCGTCATATTTGCGCTCGTCATTCTATTGGGAAGTTTGCGTGGTGGTATCATCACGGCCACTACTATTCCACTTTCACTGCTTTTTGCATTCATACTGATGAAGCAATTCAATGTCTGGGCCAACCTGATGAGCTTGGGTGCCATTGACTTTGGAATTATTATAGATGGTGCGGTGATCATCATAGAAGGAACGGTCTATGAAATCCAGAAACGCATACGCTCTGGTAAAATTAAGTTCAACCAAGGTGTCATGGACGAGGTAGCTTTTGAGTCCGGAAGCACCATGATGGGTTCTGCCTTTTTCGGTCAGATTATCATTCTCATTGTGTTCGCTCCGATCCTGTTTCTGACAGGTGTTGAGGGTAAGATGTTCCAGCCGATGGCCTACACCTTTGGTTTTGCCATGATTGGTGCCATTTTCCTTTGTCTGACGTACGTGCCAATGATGTCAGCCTTATTTATGAAGCCCATCCAAAACAAAAAGAACTGGTTTGGGAAGTTTGAACGCTGGTTGGAAAAGGTGAGTGACAAAATAATCGGCGGTATTCATAAGGCATACCTGCCATTGCTAAAAAGTGCCCTCCGTTTTAAGGCTATCGTAATCATTGTGGCTATTGTGCTGCTGGGAGTTGCCGGATTTACATTTTCGCGTATGGGTGGGGAATTTGTCCCTCAGCTGGAT
>NZ_JAVJTR010000018.1:0-2223 GCF_040220215.1 Ekhidna sp. | reverse complement strand
AGGATAAATATTTAACTCGTTTGCAAGATTCCCAACTGATAAAGGAACAGATACATTGAATAACAAAGTCTCCGAAGCTTCATGGTGATTGTTGTCTCCTTCTTGAGAAACTATTACTGTTACGATTCCTTCAGTACCATTGAGTGTTATGGTGGTGCCGGAAATTGTTGCAGGACCATCTATTTCAAATGTCAGCGGTAAATTCGAATCGATGGTAGCAACCACATCGAAGGGCTCATCCGATGACTCTTTATCCATGATTGGTTCTAAAGTTATAATCTGATCAACTTTATTAATCGTCAAAAGGGCATTCTCGTATAGGAATTCATAATTGCCTGACGATCCTCCTGAAACAATCAAATCATATACACCAGCATTAGGTGCCGCCTGGCCTCCCAAATCGACGTTAACCTCAGGTTCGGCATCTAAGGATGATGCACTTTCATCATTGACAAATCCTTCATAAGTCATTGTTAATTCAGGGATGACCTCACCGTATACTATTGAATGGTTATCTGCACTCACGGTCAGGCTTGCCATGGCCACCTCAAAATTTTGCTGAACGGGATTTGCCGCTGCATATTTATCATCCCCTGATTGTGATGCACTTATTATGATTGAACCGGCACCAGTA
The DNA here is from genome assembly GCF_040220215.1 of Ekhidna sp. Taxonomy (GTDB): domain Bacteria; phylum Bacteroidota; class Bacteroidia; order Cytophagales; family Cyclobacteriaceae; genus Ekhidna. Next base: position 1,589 of record NZ_JAVJTR010000018.1, on the reverse strand, counting down.
ATTGTTAGCGTATTTCCTAAAATGGTGGCGGGCCCGCTTTCAACTGTGAAGCTAACCGGTAATTCTGATGTAGCACTTGCTGAAAGATCAAACGGTTCATCACCATACGTCCTCTCACCAAGTGTGCTAAATATTATACTCTGAGGGATTTTTATTGTCGTGAAATTCCAAAATGTAGGATCGTTAAAGTTCCCAAAGAAATTCGAGTCATTGTCGGTCAAGAGGATGCCATCATTGCTAAACCCCATCACCCAATAACTTCTCTCGGGTAACAAGTTAGAGAGTCCAGAAATAACTAGTTCAGTATCATTCTGCACAAAAACATTTCCACTTGTGAAGTTAATCTCCTCAACAACGGCATTTGTTCCTGCCTGTCTTATGTAGAAGACACCATTAGTAGTAGTTTCATTCAAATGGATAGTACGGTCAAATTTCATTACAAGATTAGAATTAGCAATCACATCAACTGCATCATCTCCAGGGCTCAATTGAGTTACTACAGGTGGACTATTTTCGAGCGTTGAGAATGTCCATGTAGCATTATCACTAATTCCTTCAAACCTGTTTCCAGACAGATCTACAACACCACCTTCATCTATGGTGACATAATATTGCGTATTGTGACTCAGTTTATTTGGAGCTTGATCTAAGTGAATAGTCATGGATGATCCCTGTACTGTAAAAAGATCCTGTGCAAACTCAGGCCTGTCGCCTAATATCACGTTTCCTGCGAGACTTCTTACTCTAACGAAAGTTTCACCTGCAACAATCTCTTCATTAAATGTTACTACTAAATCAGCATCCAATGCTACGTCAGCAGAATTGTTCGCCGGGCTAAAACTGACGATGATGGGAGATTCTGTGTCAGGGCCTTCTACTGTCGTGAAACTCCATTCATCTTTGGAGGTAAGTCCTTCGAATTCGGTACAGTTGCAATCGTACCCTTCAATAAATCCTGACCCCCCGAGTACCACATAAAGTTGGGTACCGTTTGGGAGGTCATTAGCTGGTGTTAGAATGATATCTTCTTCTACATAGGCAGCTTCTATGATGGGAAAGCTTTCAATTAAATCATCCGTGGCATAATTCCTTACTTCCAATGTAACATCCGGTGAGACGTAAACATCCACATCAAAGTCCAATATGATACTGGTACTCACTGGCACATCGGTAGCTCCATTCGCAGGCGTTAGCGTTGATAGATTTGGAGCAACAGGTGCTGCGACAGTTGTGAAAGTCCAGTCATCCTTTCCGATTAGCCCTGAAAACGCCAGTCCACTGATGTCTGAAACAATTTCACCAGAGGCTATGATTACATAATATTTGGTGCCATATTCCAATGGTGATATTGCTAATTCTACATATCCGTTTTCAAAAGCCTCATTTTCAATGTCCCATGATTCCACAACTGCATCGGTTAGATAGTCTTTGATCTGGATTACTGTCCCTACTCCGGCAGTCACTGCTTCTTCAAAATCGAAAGCCAGATCGTTTCCAAACAGATCTATATCAACTTCTTCTTCATGCTCAGGGAAATAATAGTGAATTGAAGGAGGTGAGGTCTCTTCAGCCACGTCATTGATATTGAT
>NZ_JAVJTR010000017.1:0-28778 GCF_040220215.1 Ekhidna sp. | reverse complement strand
GTCAAACACCCCTGAGTTGCCATCGTCTATATTCTCAGAAAAAGTCAAAGTGATTCGATCAATTTGGCCATTAAGGTCATTATCAGCCGTGACAGCTGATGCAATAACAGGACCTGCACCATCGGTGAAAGTCGCCTGGGTTTGAACTGCCAAGGCACTATTTGTATTTACCCCGTCAGTCAGGTTGAAAGTATTCTGTGTGGTGATTGCTAGTGTTCCACTATTCTCTTCTGTATCAACAACTGTTGACTCTGTTCCTAAAACAACTGTTACACTGGAAACTGAACCTGTTATTAAATCTGTTGCATCTGGACCAAACAACGCACCATCAAAATCACCATCATCTGTAAATAATAAGTCATCTGCACTTAGTGAACTGGCAGCATCCAACAACTCTGAAAAGCTCACCACAAAACGATCGATCATCCCATCATTGTCATTATCCTGGTATTCAAAGTCTGTGATCTGTGGGGCTGCTCCGTCTGCGGTTCCTGAGAACACCTGACTACTTCCAATGGAATTAGTCGAAGCATCTTCTACCTGACCGGACAATAATGTAACATTGGGGGTAGCGTCCGTATCCCCACTTCCTGATTCTGTAAAACTGATGATCACTTCTGCGTTATCATCATCCCCGGAAACCTTGGCCTCTCCTGCATAACCGGCAACATCCACAGTGGTGTTGTCAAACACCCCTGAGTTACCATCATCTATATTCTCAGAAAAAGTCAGCGTCATGCGGTCTATCTGACCATTAAGGTCATTGTCTGATGTAACCGCAGAAATAATTACAGGTCCTGCTCCATCGCTAAATGTAGCTTGTCCCTGCGCTCCCAATGTGGCATTTGTATTCGTCCCATCAGTCAGGCTGAATGCATTTTGAGTGCTAATGGCTATAGTTCCTGAGTTTTCCTCAGTATCCGTCACCGTAGATTCGGTTCCTAATACAACAGTTACATTTGTCTCTCCTCCAGCACCAAGCAAATTTGAATTGTTACCTCCAAACAGGACTCCATCAAAATCACCATCATCTGTAAATAAAAGATTATTGGCACTTAATGAGCTGGCAGCATCCAATGCTTCTGAAAAAGTGACAACAAAGCGATCTATTTGGCCATCTACGTCATTGTCTTGATACTCAAAATCAGCTATTTGAGGTGCTGCCCCATCCGAGAAAGTTGCCTGGGCTTGAGCTCCTGTCGTATTATTTGTATTCGTGCCATCGGTCAGACTGAATGCATTCTGAGTACTAATGGCAATGGTTCCCGAATTCTCTTCTGTATCAACCACTCCTGACTCAGTTCCTAAAACAACTGTTACACTGGAAACTGCCGCAACAATTATGTCAGTTGCATCTGCTCCAAAAGCTGCACTTGTAAAATCACCTACGTCTGTAAATAATAAGTCATCTGCACTTAGCACACTTGCAGCATCAAGCGTTTCTGAAAAACTTACAATAAAACGGTCTATCTGACCGTCAAGATCATTGTCCTGATATAGGAAGTCCGAAATTTGAGGAGCTGCTCCATCAGAGAAAGTCGCCTGGGCTTGAGCTCCGAGCGTATTGTTAGTGTTCGTACCATCAGTAAGACTGAATGAATTCTGAGTACTGATTGCAATGGTTCCCGAATTCTCTTCTGTATCAACCACTGTTGACTCAGTTCCTAAAACAACTGTTACACTGGAAACTGATCCAGTTATTAAATCTGTTGCATCTGCACCAAACAACGCACCATTAAAATCCCCATTATTGGTAAATATGAGATCATTTGCGCTGAGTGAGCTGGCAGCATCCAATGCCTCCGAGAAACTCACTACAAAGCGATCAATCATTCCATCACTATCATTATCTTCATATTCAAAATCAGTGATCTGCGGGGCTGCTGAATCTGAATAAGTACCTCCATTGGTAACAACTTCTCCGTCAGCAATCTCCATTGCTCCTCCAGCATTTACAATTATGCTAGCTCCGGCTTGATAAGTTACCGTTAAGCCCGTAATGTCGGTTGTGTTTATCTGGTTTCCTGTGAAATTGAGTGTTAATGATGGCTGGTTGGGATTAGTGTAATCACTATCATCAAAGGTTATTGCCCCTCCGTTAATTAGTATTACGTCAAACACACCTGTCCCGGGAGTTGCATCCGTAATGTCAACATTAACATCAAAGGTGAGGGTTACTCTATCTATTTGGCCATCCGAGTCTTGATCAAACCAATTGGCATTGGTAATGACTGGCTGAGAATAGGATAAGAATGAAATTGTGGTGATAAATAAGAATAAAAATAACCTTCTCATATTGAGTTAATTAATGAATACAGGTGACAATCAAAAAATATGAACAAAACACTCAAATCTATTCATAGTGAAGTTCCCAAATGCCTTTTTTAAATCAAAGTACTGTCTCATTTTTTCGATATAGACTTAGAATATCAGGATAAGACAATGATTAGTAAAAATTGTACTATTTAAAGATCAATCCAGCGAACCATTAGCATTTAATTTCATAATTGAAATTAGCCTTACTCCGCCACCAAAATCAACATTGGCAACTGCAATAATTTTTCCATCAGGCAGTGTAACAGCATCCACAATCTGATCATTGCCATCCGCCAAACCAAAAAAAGATTCAACTCCCTCTACTGGTCTACATGCCTGATCAAACCGCACAAACATACCTTCGCCACCTCGTGAGGTATTAGTACCAGATCCCGATAAATTAAAAGAAGGGTACTGACCTAGTAGGATCACATCGTTATTTGCAGCGAGCGTGACCCCAAGTCCACGTGTTTCTATACCTTCATAAAGTGAGCTATCATGCAGGTTTCCACTTAAAAAAACACCGCTTGAACTGGTGCTCATCACAAAAGCAAACTCATCGTTTTCTGAGGTAAGAGTAGTTCCAACAATAGAAAAACCTGAAGTAGTTAAAATGGCATTTGAAACAGATTCATTTGAAACTACACTTCCATTATTTGAGTGAATGCCGTAGACTGGAGCATTTACAAATGATCCGTTTTGATCGATTTCGAGAAGTTGAACATTGGTTCCATTTATTCCTCCATTTTCACCTCTATCACTTGGCTTATTACAGTCACCAATTATCATAATGTTCCCATCACTCTTTTCGAAAACCCTTACTGCATTTTCATCTTCATCATCGCCAATAACCCCCTGAACACCATCAAAAACCACCTCCCTGTTTTCTATGTCATACTTTAAAAAGAAGTTATCAAAATCAGTAATTCCTCCTCCTCTGTCAAATTCTTTTGACCCAACAAGCAAAATGGATCCATCCGACAATTCGATAACATCATTACCAATTAAATCTAAATCCGGGTTCCCTGGTGCTGATACGATTGCATAAAGTGTGTCATTTAGCAATTCTAGGCTATTGTCTAAAAAACCGATGGTGAGAATACGAAAATCTGATATACCTCGGTTATTATCTGTAATTGAAGAAGTGCCAATGGTCACAAACCCACCATTGGTCAGCGGTTGGATTTGTCCACCTATTTCATTCCCTCTAAATTCATCCGGATTTCCGTCACCTGTTAAATCCCTTCCCGCCCTGTTTGTAAAACCATATGAAGCAGAATCAATTAGATTTCCATCTAAATCGGTACGTAAAACAAAGTAATCATCGAAATTGGTATTTGTTGTTTTTGTTCCAAAAACAACCAGTTGAAAGGGCACCCCTGCATTGTCATAGATAATTTCAATATCACTTGCTGTATAGCTCGTCAATTCCCCATAATATTTGACGAAGGCATCATTCGGAGAAGGAGCATCAGTATCTTCAATTTGACAAGAAATGAGTGCTGATAAAAAAAGTAGGTAGATTAAATATCTCATACACTAAATACTAGCGGTACTGTTTTCTTTTTCTTGGGAGATAAACTGATTTTGTATATCCAAATGAGATGGAAACTGCATTTAATGTCAAGTCATCCTCAACGTGACCAACACCAAACGTAACATCTTTAATGGCAAAACGATTACTTGGATCCAGATAATTAAAAAGTGAATTATCATACCTCAACTCTATCGAGAAGAAATCAACCTTAGCTCTTCCTACCCTCATCCTGACACCTACACCTCCCATCACCGATACATTAGAAGGAGCAGCCTGACCTTCGGCTTTTAAATTATCACTGCCATCCGGGAGTGTGTATGCCGTACCTCCGGTTCTCTGGGTATCAACATACCTGGAATTGAGGGTCAGGTCATATGACCCTCCTATAAATACGTAGGGTAGAAACCCGATCCTATTCCCATCCTCATCCTTTCGATCATAGTTAAAACTGTATCTGACAATTAGTGGAAATCTTAACATAGAGCTGCTATTTCGGGCCACATATGTGAGGTCATTGACTATCAGTTCTCCTTCAACATCATAGGATGTTTGTCTATATTGTAAACCTCCGGCAACTTCAATTCCATTGGTCAGATGGCGTTCTGCAAGTGCTTCAATCCAAACACCTATTCCTAAACCTGTATCTGAACCGTTCTCATTGTATCTCTTCTGCCCCTGAAAGGTGCTGAAGTTTTGACCAGGAAATACCTGAGGTAAAGATTTATTCATTCCACCTCTTAAAGCAACTCGAAGAATAGGTTCTGTTTTAAATTTTTCCTTTAATAAATACAACTCAGCAGGATCTTCAGGAGCCAACTGATGTTCCTTATCAACCTTAAGTAATTTCACAAACATTTCCTCTGCTTTGCCTTCATTGTCTTGAAAAAGATAAGCCTTTGTAAGTAGCTTATATGCCCTTATTTCTTCATCAATGGAAAAGATTCCGTTATTCAAACACCTGGTAAATCCGCTGCTTGAATTTGAATAAAGATTTATAATATCAGAAAGTCTTCCTTGCTCAAAAGCCACTTCTGCCTGGGATAATGATCTTGCGCACTGTGAAGATGACTGAGCAATTGAATGATAAGCAACTAAAAATACAAAACCAGCAATCAGGTATTTCCTCATAATATTTATTATTCCGATCCTCGTTTTGGCATTCCTTCGCAAGTCTCTACATATTCAATATCGATACCTACGTATTGACGCCATTCATTATCAGACATGTTGCCTTTTGTGATATGATTACAAATTTCATCCGCCATAGAATGAGCCGTGGTTGGATATTTCCGAATGTTCCCGTCTCCGGCAGCAGTCACGAAGTACTTGCCATCTGGACTGAAATCTGCATCATTAACCCAACCTTGCTGCCCTTGTCCTTTGTAATCCTCCAGGACAATTGGCAAATCAAATAAATTTTCCATATCCCAAACACGAACCTGACTATTTCTTGATGTCCCCAATATCAACCGATCATCCGGACTAAATTCAATATCTGTAATTGGAGCCCTAAAACCGGTTAGGGTTGGTTGAACTTGTTCATTTTTTTCCATATCCCATATCACCAACCTTCCATCTTCACTACCATATGCGAGATATTTTCCGCTATTGCTAAACTTAACGGCCTCTATGGCCCTTGATTCCCTAACATCTGCGTTTGCATTGGCCTTGTTTATCAATGTGGTTGCACCGGCACCTATATCAGTCAAATCCCACATGTAAACATTACCATCTTCTCCTCCTCCCACTAATGTTTTTGCATCAGGGGATAATCCAATTTTATGTATCCTGGTAGATGAGCGTGCCAGCTCAGTTGATGATCTAAAATCACTTCTTAATATCCGATTATCACCTCCTACGGATATAAACCCTGAGTTGTCCGGAAGGAATAAGAGATCAAACACAGTGCCTCCTCTGTGACCATCAATTTTAGTTGGCTGTTGATTAATATTCTTGACGTCAAAAATCAGGATGTTATTTTGATCAGTCCCAAGTGCAAGGTATTGCTCATTTGGACTTATGTTGACCACACGAGCAATATCATCATTCTGAAAAATTTGATTCCATTTGCGAGATGCTACATTCCATTTAATTACTTCTCCGTCTGAGTTTGCTGAATACAACCACTGACCATCGTTTGAATAAACAACTGACCTAATTCCAACAACTGTGTTTTCAGCATTTGGGTCTACTGGTTTGTGGAATTGATTAAAAATAGAATCTCCTTTTTCAGGCTCTAACCCTTTGTTTATAGCTTCTCGCTCATAGAGTCCTTGCAGCGCATTATAAACCCCTGCATAGATATCTCCATTGTAATCTTTTCCTTCATCTTTATAATCCTCATAAAAAAGATAAGCCTGCTTAGCAACAATTGCCTTTAGCTCGGCCTGATCCTGATCTTCTGAAAGGATATTTTTTGCTTTAATCGCCATGGATTGGGCGATAGCTTGATATCGGAGACGATCTGCTCTTTCTGAAGCTTCTACTGCTAGCTGTCTCTGTACCTCTGCTGCTTGCCGTTGTTGTTCTGCAATTTCCGCCTGATTTTGTGCATCTTCTTTAGCCTCATCCGCCTCTTGTTTTGCTGCAAGTGCTGCTTGACGTTGCTGATTAGCAATTTCCGCCTGATTTTCAGCCTCAAGCCTTGCGATTCTCGCATTTTCGGCTTCTTCTTCTGCTTTTCCTTGAGCACGGCGAGCATCAGCTGCTGACTCTTGAGCTGCCTCTTTCAGTTTTTCTGCTTCTTTTTGTAATTCAACCGCTTGTTCCCTCTGACGATCTGCCTCAGCCGCTGCTTTCTCAGCATCATTAGCTTTAATAAAGGCGAAAACCACAAACGTCAATGTGATGAGTGTAGCAATCGCCAACACCGTGGCGAAAACCCGCATTCGTTTTACCTGGCGTTTTTGGAGGATTTCCTTGTTTCGCTGCTCAGTCAAGTAAGCTTTCTCGGATGTCTCAAGGAACACCATGGTACGCTCAAACGCAGGATTGTATCGTTGACCCCATACCAGGGTTGGTCTGTTTTCTTCCCTCCAGTTCAGCGCAAGCTGCAAATCGGGCATCTGCCATAGACCTGCTCTACCTTCCTGATATCTTTCTGCTGCTTCTGAAAGTTTTAGGTACATCTCAGCAGCTTTGGATTCTTCATCTAACCAGCGCTTCAACCGCACCCAAATACGCATCAAACTTTCGTGCGAGATATCTATTACAGTTTCAGATTCCAGTCTAACTCCGAATGGAGGCATTAGTAAAGACCTTCCAGGCTCCCGGAAACGTTCTACTACTCTTGATACTTCTTCTTCATTTACTCCGGCAATTGCTGCAACGGTTGCCAGCTTAGTAGGTCGTCTGATCCCCTGGTTCTCTGATCCTCTCTCGGTGAGGGCTTTAAACATCACCTCACAAATCTCCTTTTCCCGTTTGCTCAATGAATCATAAGCCTCATTGGCATGCATGGAAAGCGCTTCTCTGAGGGTACCAATGGAATTATAATGCCTTAAATCGATCGGCTCTCCAATTTTTCGGTTCTCCGTCCAATAGGACCATGTTCGCATGAGCGCGTGTTGAAGGATTGGCAACTGATCAGGGTTGTCTCCTACATCATTGAGCAATTGCTGGGTCAGACGAGGAGCAACTTTACCACCCCCCACTGCAATCGGGCCTTCAATGGCTGTTCGCTTCTGATCCCGGGTCATTTGTGGGATCAGGTAGTGGGAATCATTGATCATCTGAGTCAGATCTGGAAACTGCGCACACTCTCCGATGAAATCTGAACGCATCGTTAAGGCAATGAATACCGGTTCATCATACTGATGAATGGCTTCCAGAAGTAAATTGACGAATGCTGATGACTCATCTAAATCAGATGTGGCTGATTCCAGCTTACGGTATCGAAATAATTCTTCAAACTGATCGACTAATATTAATACGTTTTGGAAATCATCCGCTTTTAGCTGTCGTACCACTTCCACTAAGCCCAGAGAACTACTGCGCAGAACTGTACTGATGATTGTTTTCCGAATCAGTTTATCTTCATCTCCAAGATTTGAATATTCTTTATCCTTAATCAATAAGGACTCGGCAAGGTTATCAATTGGTCCACCTCCGGGTCGTGTAACCACAATACGCCAGTTGGAACCTGCCTCTGTCATAAACCCTCCATAGAGTGTCGGAATGAGGCCGCAATACATTAAGGAAGATTTACCACTACCGGAAGCACCTAGTATGGCGACAAACTTATTTTCAGAGAGCTTGACAAGTACCTCATCACTTTGTCCTTCCCTTCCAAAGAAGAGATGGCTTTCTTCAATCCCGAATGGCCTTAACCCCGGGAAAGGGTTGATTAATTGGGTAATGTCAACGATATCCTGGGTCTCTTGACCCTGCACATCAATTTCTTTTTCGCTCATCAGCTTTCCATTTTAGTTAGAAAAGGCTTGAGATGCTCCGGATTAAAAGTTCCTCCATTGTTCCCCAAAACCATAGCGTTGTTTTTCTTGTAATGCTCCATGTCCACATCCTTCTCCCCGTTAAAGTAAACCGCTTTTGCCGTTAAAGGCTTTTCACGGCCAAATCCAGGAGCTTTCAAAAGATCCTGTAGTTTCGTTTTTATCCAATCTTCGGTAGCCTTCCCGAAATAGATAATCGACGCATCACATCGACGGAGGTTTTCCTGATGGATGTATCGTAGGTCAACCAAATCCCCCTCATAACTAGGTGATACCACATTGAATCCCTGATCTTTAAGATAAGACTGAAGGTCATTGATATCATTCACATCACGTTTATCCGCAATGAGGTATATCATCTTAGTTTTTTCGTCTTTCTTCTGTTGTTCAAGCCCTTTGATGTCCCTTCTAACATTGAAACGCCCTCCTGTTACCAGTTCTTCCCTAATAATCGTTTTTAGCTCTTGCAATGATATTTGAAGCACCTCGGCTTCATCCAGGGAAGCGGCATCACTTTTTAAGTCTTCAATGAAAATCTTCTGTCTCTCCGTAACGTTTTTTAAATCCGGGGATACCCAAATTAATCGACTAAACAGCTTCTTATCTCCGTCTTTAGCCTCTTTGTTTTTTTCTACCATTTGATAGGTATGGTCGGAAGCTACCCGATTTTGAATATCAACTACTGAAAGCTCAGAACCTCGGGGTTTATATCCGTAATCTTCACCTACTAAATGTATAGACAGCCTGCATCTATCTAAGTCATCCCGCACCATCCTATCAAGTGCTTTTGCCTCTTTTGGTAAACTATGATCAGGGAGAACTTTATAGCCGTGACGAATTAGTTCACGCTTGATTATATCCCGTTGAATGACCATATCCACCCCAGTGCTTGCAAGATAGACTGTTTTTTCCCTTGGTATAGTTGAGTACGACCCTGACCCGTCATCTGCCTCCTTGGCGTGAAGTACGTGATTGATGTCATAAGCCATATCAACCAACTTCATCCAATAGCTTCGCTCAGCATCTGTCCCAAAAAATCTAGTGAATTCCTGTGGGTCGCCGGTGAGTGGGTCGACCAGGTAAAAGTCGTAAGTAAGTAAATCCTCCAGTTCATTCAGATGTTCATCCGGATCAAATGGGCGCTTCAATACTTTAAACATTCTTGCTACACCATCGGCAACCAGGCTATTCTGATCTTTTAATTTCTTGCCATGGGAATTAAGCGCTCTAATTATGACTTTTTCCTTCGCTAAACTTGATGTAAGAACAGCGAGTATTACACTATAGTTATCTAGTTCAACGGCAGAAAAGCTAGATTCATTAATGAGCTTTATTTCCGGATTTTCACGAGTAATTTGGTACATCAAAGTAGAGAGGAATTTGTGAAAATTCGTTACCCATCCTTTAACGCCTCCTTCGATCAACGCATCGTCATGTTCCGAATATATAAGTGCTATGGTGCGATTAGAGCTCATTTACGTGATTAGGTGGTTTTTATATAGTGAATTAACTTAATTTTTAAAACTATCCAAAAGGGGTTCGTCGAAATGTCAACCAAACAATGCATCCACAATTTTCGGCTCTTCCTGATCTACAACCCCATTCATTATGTCTATCCAGCAATCCAGTATTTCGAAATGTTTAGACAATAAATTTAATAACTCTTCCTTCCTCATGAGCAGCAGCGTGCACTCAGTTCTTGCCAATGCAGTGAATCTGAAATGATCCGTTTCCGTTATGTTCTTTTCACCAAACACACCACCCTTCACTCGTTCTGCAACCTTATGATCACCTTCATAAATATCAATAGAGCCGTCAAGCACAATATACATTGGTTCCATACCACTATCCCCTTCTCTGATAATCGTTGAGCCCAGTTTCACTCTAACTTCCTCAAGGCTTTCAGCCATATAGGTAATTAACTCACCTGGGATATTACTGAACATCTCTATCTTCTTCAGCTCGATAACCCTTTCAATAAGTAGCAATTTCTGATGATACTCTTCATCATCATGACGGAACACCGGAGGTAAAATCGCTTTATCCAGCTCTTTCTTTGTTACCGGTCGCAAACGTTTGGTATGTTGGTGATAAGCTTCCTTATCAATCAAATAAATTACATATGCCGCTGTTTGAAGTAATAGCGGGTCAGGGTTGAATAGGTTAGCAATGATATCAGCCGTTACATGGGTACTTAATTGGCTAAACCTAAACATCGCCAATGCCTTGGTGTACCGGTTTATTCTATTAAAATCCCTATTGATGATTTGTAGTAATAAATCTTCGTAAGAGTCAAATTCTTCAGGAGGATAATAATTTTGGAGGCGCGCCAGTCTTTCCTGGATTTTTAGTTCGTCCATTACCGGAATCAACTTAGGCTTCAGTTCTTCATCCACAAAAATATCCAACATTTCAACGGCGAAAGTCACGCTCTCAGTTGTTCCATTTTGAATATTTTCTTTAGCTAGAAGAACACTTTGAGGATCATAAATCATACCAAGCAGCATGAAAATGTTATCATAGTTTTTGACATCCTCTTCGACCATAGCCTCTCGAATCAAGTGATCTATAGAATGTTCATTCGGAATCTCCAGTGCTGATTTTATGTTCCAGGCGATATCCCCAATCTCTCCTTCTACAGCGATTTTTATTCGTGCAGCCTGAAAGTCCCTTGCTATAAAACCAATATAGCTTAGCGACAATAAAAGCTGAGAAACTATCTTTCTATCAGGGAAGTCAATCTTTTTCCATAAGAGCTCGGTCGCTCCCCTGCCACCAATGCGTCCAAGAACCTGGATAATTCTAATCATTGTAGCATGGTACTGTCCGGTTTTGTAAAAAGCTGTATCCACCGTATGAAAAGCTGCCTCACCTGATGCTTTAAGTGCCGACATTGCCACATTGCCGTATGTTGCTAAATGCAAATTCTCTATTAGGATTGGCCATAACTCCGGACGTTTGACTTTACCAGCAGTAATCATTGCTGCTGATCGCACTTTTGGATTGATATCCCTTAGTAATTCAACTATGTAAGCTATATGGCGGTCTTCACTTGCTTTAGCTAAAAGCCTCGCTCCTCTTTCCCGATCATCCGCCTCCGTGGATCTGACAAGTTCTTTTATGGAAACATCAGTGAGTTTAAACTCTGATGCTTCTTTTAGCTTTTTAAAGGCTGATTGAGCCACCTCAAGTACCTCTTCATTGCCCTCCGTTTTTAAATCTTTTTCTATGATCTCTACTGCTTCCCAACATAACCGATTTCCTAATTTTTGGTAAGCAAAACTTCGCAAAACCGGAGAGCGATGGTTCAATAGATCAAGGAGTACAAATTCAAACTCAATCGGCTCCAGTTTTTCAAACAATTTTAGGGCACTCAACACCTGCTCTACATCCTTAGAAGCAACCTCGCCTTTCAAAAGATTGAGCGTATTTTTCTCATTTCTTTTACCCTCTCCTTTGAGAGATGCTTTTTGCTTTTCTAGCGTAGACTTAAGGGTTTTTTTGTATTCTTCAAAAAGTTTTCCGGCCAGATAGATAATTCCACCCGCAAGAGCCAGAATGAAATATGAATAGTGTATCAACTCAAAGAAGACCAATAGTCCAAGGGCCATCTGCATTGCTCCTGCTACAAATACGGCTACTTCGTTTACAACACCTTCAATCCTGGTTTGTATATCAAAGCGGATTTTAATATCGATTGGGAGGAAGAAAAGTTTGAACGCAGGGTTTTCCAGCGCGTCTTTAAGTGCAGCAGTAAATAGCTTACCGACGGCTATTAGCACGAAGAACATGATAAACTCATCCGTTTTGGTTTGATACCCAAAAATGTGCCCGACCACTATAGCGCCTAAGGTGAACAATATCAAAATCAAAGGCATAGTCATCAATGCCACCTTCAACCCAAACTTTCCTATAATTATATCATTGATAAAACTTTGGATTAGGAAGGAAAAAACGATAACCAATCCTGAGAAGAAAGACAGGAAGTCGGCCAGCTCTTGTTCATCAGGGTACATGGTTTCGGTAGCACTTAGGAAGGTGTAATCCACAAAAACTGCAGACCCCATGGAGAAGATTAAGAATACAGAAAGTAATCTAAGGTATTTGTCTTTGATAAGGCTCGTGAAGCTCACTTTCTCCACCTCTTCGCCTTTTAAAATTTTAGTGGCTTTATTTAGATTGTAATTAATTGCCAGTGAGAGTGTAAATAAAAAGACACCCAATGCTGCAATTCCGGATATAAAAAGTAGATCGTATGTCTGATCTATGATCCATCCAGTCAATAGCGGAATACTGAAAAAGGCAATCATGGTTGCCATTAATTGACCAGTATCAATCCCTCCAATTATTCTTTTACTTGCACGTAAATCAAACACACGTCCAAACACCCCCCAAAAACCTAGAAGTATGATGGAAGTAACCGGACCTATCATTACGAAAAGAATAAAAGGGACTATCTGAAATTCACCCGAAAGTGTATTATCATAACCAATAAATTCAAATGCTGCCCGGATACCACCTATAAATAGGAGAATAATAAAAGTGGTTGAAATAACTAGGGTTGAAAAATTGATCTTCTTTTGGAGATTAACAAATAAGGCTGTCGAAATAATGCCTGCACCACCAGCAGAGAAAAATGCGACATCAAGCCATTCATCCCCAAGGACAGATAAAAAGAGTGTTTCCGCGCCTATTTGATACGTTGCGAGCAGAATCCCCATAAAAAAACCTTTGCCAAGCAAGAGCAACATTTGCTTTTCTTCGCCAGGTTCTCCCCCCAAGAATTTTAAGAATGCTCGAATCACTATAAATTAAGTTTCACAGGCCTAAAATCTAAATTAGATATTTACCTATCAATTGTAGGAATAAATCAATAAAAGACTATGATTCATCGTACTTTAACTTAAAAAAGTACTATTTTTTCTTCCTTTTATTACTTTCCTTACTTGTACTCTTTCCTTTCCTTTGAAGTTGGCTATTGTAACCAAATAAATAGGCTACTCCTATGGTAGCGAAATTATGGTAGTACTCCATATTCTCCCTATAGAAAGTTAAATCACCCGGAGACCCGCGATCAAGGTTCGTGTTGGCTGCAGTGGTTGTTGCCATATTACTATGTTGCCAGGTATACCTGAAATCCAATTGCAGACGTGATCCCCCCTGTATATCAAAGAAGACACCTCCACCAAGCGTGAGCCCGAACTGAAGCCTGTTAGGTTTACTCACATAGGCTGTGGTGTAATCATCCGGCGAAGCATTAGCCGCCGAATTGAATCTCAGTTTATATTCAAGTGGCAAGTAATTTCCATCGTCATCTTCAACAGGCCAAAATTCATCATCTTCAGTTGGTCTGAAAATACCCTTCCCGCCAACCCAGTATGCTAGCCGTGGACCTCCGTTTACGTAGTAATGAAAGGGGACTTTCCCCAGGTTCACCCTAAGCATTATAGGAACTGAGATAAAATGGTTGGTCATTTCATTACTAATCACCTCACCATCTGTCGCGATATCCTTTACGGTTTTGTGGATTTTCTCATAAAGTAATTCCCCATATACAGCGTACATATCGCTTGCAGCGTAGCTTAAAGCAAATCCGGCTTGCCAGTTGATATCCGGCTTAACATTAAATGAATCCTTTTCATAGGTCTTATCCTGATAAACATGATCGATGTAACTCACACCGATTTTTGGCCCAAACCAGTACTGCCCATAGGAAAAAGTGGCAAAAACTGTCACAAAACAAAAAGAAAGGATTGGTTTCATTTGTATGCTTTTACTTTCATATGTAATAATACAAAATCCTTTTCAGTAGATTATCTATAAATATCATTTCTTGGATGTATAGTTGTTTTTCTTAGTCGTATAATACGTATAAACCCAGTAAAAACGAGGATATTTGTTACGGGTAGTGCTAAATACAATAAATTCTCTAATTTAGAGCTTAGATCAAAGAAATCATCACTACTTGAAACGATTAACTCTCTCTAAGATGGTTTGTGTGAACGGGATAATTAAATTTTCCCTTATAAGCTTACTAATCATTACACTTTTCCCCTCTAACGCTCAGCAGCCACAGGTATATAATCAGTTTTTCATGAACCCTTATATGTATAATCCCGCATATGCGGGTGTAGAAGGGCACGCTGCTATTTTTGTTATGTATAGGGATCAGTGGACCAATATAGAGGGTGCTCCGCAAATTTCACATGCAAGTTTTCATGTCCCACTACAAGGGGGTATTGCCTTAGGTGGTGCAGCTTTTAATGTTTCTCAAGGATTGTTGACAACTTCAGCAGCCAAAGCTTCCGCCTCCTACCTTATTAATATTGATAGAACACACTTCCTACGATTTGGGATGTCATTGGGAGGTGGTTCAAATTCTGTGAACCTCAATGAAATTGCTGATGCAGCAGGAGATCCAGCTATTGCGGGTTTTCTTGATCAATCCCTCTTTTTATTAGGTGATTTTGGAGTTGCTTACCATTTCGGACATTTCAATGTGGGTGTATCGCTCCCTAACTTATTTAGCTATAATCCAATTAACCAGAAGGAGTTATCCATTTCAGAGGTAGAATTCTCTCCAACTGACAATATGTTATTCAAAATGAACTACAGGGGGCATATTAGCGACGACTTTGCATTTGAACCACACATTATATATAGGTATAGCAATGTTATTCCACACCAGTATGAAGGCACTTTGATTACCCACCTTTATCACATTGTATGGGTGGGGGCTTCTTATCGGCAAGATGCAGGAATCATTGGACTTGCCGGGGCAAAAGTGAAAGAAAAATTTGCTGTTGGCTTTGCTTATGAGCTTGGCAATTCTAATATATCATCTGATCTGGGTCCAACTTTTGAGATTAACCTTGGATATCATTTGGGTACTAAAAAAGATCACGCAGAGCACGTTTCTTCGTTCATTAAAAGTCATAGATTATCAGCGGAAGAGCGAGCAAGAAAAGCTGAACTGGAAAGGCAAAAACAACTAGCAGCTCTAAAACAAAGTAGGCCAACTGAGCCGGCAGACGAAGATGCACTTAGCATTGCAAAACCCACTGTTTTGGATGAACCTGATACAGAATCAGAAGTTCCAACAGAAAAAGCAGATGACTGGGATCACCAGGAAGAGCACGAAGAACTCACCCGTGTAAATCAGTTCGGTGAAGAAGAAAAAGGAATACGCCTTGAGAAACCTGATGCTGATGGTGATAAAAGTGTAGTTATAAGCTGGGTGCCTGCTGCAGAAGCAAGCGGCATGAAAGTGGCTTCAGATGGTCATCTTGAGCGTACTTTGCCGGATGGTTCTAAAGAAGTGGGAGTAAAATATGAGAAAACGGCCGCTGATGGTAATGTAGAACACATTGTAAAATGGGATAAAGCGATCAATGAATCACAAGCTGCTGCTATTTCTGAAAATCCTGATTTAACAGAAGAGCACCATGATGAGGTAGCCAAGGGAGACCCTGAATTGACCCAAGACTTCAGGACACATGAAGAATTAGGTGATTCTAACGATCATATGACAACAAAACGAGGTAACCATTTATTGGAATTACCCGCAGGAAACTATGTGATTGCAGGTGCATTTTCAGTTTTCGACCATGCGGAAAACTACAGTGATGAGTTATTCCAAATGGGATTTCATGATACCATTGTTGGATACAATAGTGGCAGAGGTTATTACTACGTTGTAGTATATGAGTCTGGTAGCTTAAACCAGGTAAGATCTAAGCGAGATGAATTCAGAAATATTCCCAAGCTATCAAAAGCATGGGTGCTTCAAGTGACAGAATGATGAGTAAATTATTAACACTACTACTTTTTTGTCCATTAGTGATTTGGGCTCAAAAGCCATTTATAAATAGCATCTCTCCTACCCATGTAGAAGTAGGACAAACAGTAACTATTTCCGGATCTAATTTCACAGGTACCAGCAATGTATATTTTGGCGGTATAGAAGCAAGTTCATTTAATGTTGTTTCCAACAACATTATTGAAGCAATTGTTCCTGCCGGAGCTACCAACAATAGTATTTACGTATTCAACAATAGTTTGATTGCCCAATCCAGTCAACGGTTTTTCATCAGTTTTAGCGGGTCGGACATTTCAAGTTATGATGCCGAGTACACACAAACTACCAACGAACAAGCTGCTTCCGATTTATGTATGTGTGACTTGAATGGCGATGACAAAAACGACATAATTATTGTTCATAATTTGCAATCAACGGATAATAGTCAAAACGAAGTTTCAATTTATTTAAATAACACCGCAGGGACTGATGCATTTACAGGGACTGATTTTCAATTAACACAAGCATTAAATGTCAATACAAATGGATCTGGTTTTTTCTCAGTGACCTGTCATGATCTGGATAATGATGGGGATAACGATTTGGCATTTTCTTCTAACCTTGGTACTAATTCACAAGATATCTATGTTTTGAACAATCCGGGTACTGGAAATTTTTCTCCAGCATCAACCACCTCTAAAGCACTTCCGAATACCAGCACGGGAGACCAGCGATTACCTGGATCTATAGAGGCTGGGGATATGGATGGAGACGGACTGACAGACCTCATTGTAGGAAACAGAACAGATGGCACATTTCATATATTTAGAAATACAGGCGGGCTATCATTTGCAAATGCTGTTGAACTTGAAGCCAATGGAGAAAGTACCGGTTTGATTAAAATTTCCGACTTCAATAATGACGGATATCTGGACATTGTTACTTTGCCGTTCAGGCAAAGTAACAGCAGCATTCATTTATTCAAAAACACAAGCACTATTGGTAATTTCAATTTTACTTTTCAAGGCACACTAACCAATGGTGGTCAGACAAGTGATATAGAAACGGGTGACCTTAATAATGATGGATTACTGGAGATAGTTGTTGCTAGTAGAAACAGCGGCCGGATATCAACTTTTGAAAATCAAAGTTCCGGTGGTTCTATTTCGTTTGGTACGGCAAGTAATCTGACAACCTCCGGAAATTCAGCTTTTGGGGTAAACCTGGGTGATATGAATGGTGACGGGCTTTTGGATATTATATCGTCTTATGCTGCCGGAAATGTGTATGTATTTGAAAACACTTTTAATCCTTCTGATCCTGATCCTATTATTTCCTTCAGTACAGAAGAAATTCAATCTACATCCGGAATTTCAACTCAAAATGTAATGGTGGGAGACCTCAATGGGGATGCAAAACCAGACATGGCATATACCCATAATGTACAGGTCAGCCAAACAGGAAATCTAGGCATCATCTTGAACAGAAACTGTGTTACACCTATTTTATCCCCTTCGCCCACAGATGGTGGGGTGTTTTGTCAAGGGGATATTTTTACCCTCTCCGCGACGTTTTCACCTGGTGCTTCTTATACATGGAGTGTAACTGGAACAAACACCAACACCCAGGCATTAGGAAATACTAATACGCAGAACTTCCAGATGTCCAATTCTGACAATGCTATTATCCGGGTTACTGTTACTTCCGAAGATGGGCAATGCACCACTGAGTTTGCTGAACATACCTACATCATCAATGGGTCGGTAACTTCCGATCCTACAATCAATGTTTCTCAGGCAGGTGTTCTTTGTGTTGGAGATGCGGTCACCTTGAGCACAGCAAGTACATATTCAAATTATTTCTGGACGCAACCAGATGGAAGCACATCCACCACCGCCACAATTGACATTGGATCGATTTCAGCCGCGGATGCTGGTAATTATACTTTAAGTGTACAAAACTCCGGATCATGTTCGAGCTCAGAAGTTACTCAACTTATTGAAGTAAGCTCAGTTCCCAGTTTTCAGATACTGAACAACGGCAATGATGATTTCTGCGATACCTCTACTGGTGTCATACTTGAAGTACCTGACTTCACTTCTGACTACACATATCAATGGTTTCTAAATGGCAGCACAGATCTTGGAAATACAGCTGTATCATATACTGCTACTCAAAGTGGTGATTACACAGTGGTAATAACCGAACAAGCCGCTTCCGGCTGTACTTACACTACTCCAGCTTATACTGTTAATTCAATATCAGAACCTGTTTCAGGTGTGGATGGTCCTGATGAGACATGCGTAGGTTACGAAACAACATTTACTGCTACAAGTACCGGGCAGTCAGGGTTTACACTAACCTATTCTTGGCAGGTGGATGGAAACCCAATTACTCAAACACTTCCTGACCCAGCTCAATTGGACACTCTTTTCACAACTGCGGGCAATCACACCGTTACTTTAACTACCGCCTATGATCCGGCAGAGGTAGATGCATGTAGTGATGAGACCGTTTTTAATGTAACAGCCTCTGACCCTCCTACCTCCCTTACTTTCAACGAAGCAGATAGAGTGCAAAAATGTCAAGGCGATGTGATTTTAATAGGTGTAACAGACACAGGAATCACTTCATATACATGGTCATTGAGAAATGCCCAGGATGCTTCATTCCTAACCATTCCTAATAGTACTGATAGTCTAAGTGCGAACTTTGAGGTGCCTGTTTTATCCAATATTGATTCAGTATATGCAATAGTCGAAGTGATGACGGGCATAAACTGTACTGTGCGCGATAGTATTAAAGTAGTCAATTATCCATCCACTCTGGATATAGCCATTTCTGATAACACCACGCCGGATGTTGTCACTCTGGATGAAGCAAATTTCGTGAACCTTTCTGCTATTAATAGAGATGGATCTATGCCCAACATTACGAATCCTCGCTGGAGACCAAATGATATTATGAGCGATAGTACGAGTATTTCTGTAACTGTATTTCCGAACCAGCCTTCCACTATCGTAACGTTAATTGGAACAGATGAAGATGGATGTGCCGTTTCAAGTGAAATCGAAATCATCCTTAACAACTTAAGACCAAAGCGAACCTTCTCCCCTAATGGTGATGGCATGAATGACTGCTGGGAAATTTTAAACTCCTCGCAACCAAACACTGAAGACTGTAAGGTTTATATCTTCGACTCTAGAGGAAGAAACATAAAAGTGGCTGATGCTCCATTTGTTGATAATTGTGTTTGGGATGGCAACTCAGGTGGCTCACCTGTGCCTGAAGGAATTTATTATTTTGTATTTAAGTGCAGTGATAGCCAAATGAGCAAATCCGGTAGTATTTTACTTGCACGATAATCACCTTATCATCTTATTTAGACCTTTAAAAGAGGATGTTTATCTAAAAATAGCCTTTAAATAGTTATATTTTTTATTGATATAGTTCTGCTTTTGATTATAACTGTACCTTTACCATGACGTGATATACCTTTTGAATTTCAGGGGGTTTATCTACCTTGCTAAAGGGTTACATTATACCATAAAAGTGTATCTATGACCGTATCCATTTCAACTAATACCATGAATAGCTACTGGAAGTCCGTCCTTTATTCAATTTTATTTTTTTCATCACTTATTGTTTCAGGTCAGGAGAACTGTGATAATGGCATTGATGATGATGGAGACGGTCTGATTGACTGTTACGATGGCGACTGCTCAAGCGATGGTGCCTGCGATGATTTCTATTTCGGTAACACTGTTGTTTGCGCCGATGAAATCGATGTAACAACCTTTGCCATACGCAGGCAATGGGGTTCAGAAGATAAAAGTGCTAATAGCCACGCCACTCCCATGGTCGGAGACCTGGACGGAAATGGAATCCCTGAGGTTGTAACAACCAACAAACACGGTAGATCGGTATTTATTATGAATGGCGCTACAGGCGCCACTATGTTTAGTGCAACAATGGGTTTTGACCCTGAGAACGCCCCTGTATTAGGTGATGTGGATAATGATGAATTCGGCGAGATTCTGGTGAGCCAAGATCAAGGTGATGACATGATCATGTATAATCATGATTTAACCATATTATGGGCTGGTAAAGCTTCCAGAAATGATGCCATCGGACTACCTGGGTTTGCCGACTTTGATGAGAATGGTACTGTAGAAATTTACTACAGAAATGAAATTGTGAATGCCACCACTGGTGCCATTATTGTTGCAGGATCAAATTCCGACTGGGAAAGAGACTTTACTCATGGGTCACTTGCTGTAGATGTTCTTCCTGATGCTTTTTGCACTGATTGTGCCGGTTTAGAATTAGTTTCAGGAAATGAAATCTGGGCTATCAATGAAGCTGCGGGCACTAGAACGCTGGCTGCAGATATGGATGATGTCATTCATGCTGATATTGATGCTAACCTGAATTACTATCCAAAATATTATTCTAATTGGGACGATCAATGGTCTACCGTTTCTGCTGCGGATTATAACTTGGATGGAAATTTAGATTTAATAATAACTGGAGCACTTGGAACAAGTTCTCAAACATATAATGGTGAAACAACTATCTTCTTTTGGGATGTCACAAATGGTAATGTGATCACCTATCACGATCCAACAAATAATTTCGTTAGAGGTGCAGGAAGGGTCAACATAGGAGATGTGGATGGAGATGGTAAGCTCAATGCCAACTTCGTCATGAACCAAAAACTTTATTCATTAGATGAAAACTTTAATGTTCACTGGATTCACCCAATTAAAGAAGGATCATCAGGATTTACCGGTTGTTCCCTTTTTGATTTCGATGGTGACGGAGCTGTAGAGGTCGTTTATCGTAGTGAGGAGTCACTTTTAATCATTGATGGAGTTGGAAATGGAGACAATACAACCACCGAAAGAAGAGAAATTGCCTGTGTTTCACGAACCCAGGAAGAATACCCGGTTATTGCCGACGTTGATGGAGATGGGGCCAGTGAAATATGTGTCACCTGTTACTTTGACAACTCTACTCCATTCGGGGGCTATAGTAACTCTGAATTCTCTCATGTCAGGGTTTTTGAATCCGATGGTGAGGCCTGGATGCCGGCACGTGGTGTCTGGAATCAGCATGGGTATTATAACGTAAATATCAACGATGACCTTACAATCCCTCGTGTGGTTCAGGACCCAACACTCATTTCATCTACTGGCTGTGAGTATGCAGATGGCACTCCTGTCCCATTTGAAGTCTTTCCACTTAACACCTTTCTTAATCAGGCGCCCATCTTGAACGATCAGGGTTGCGTGGAATTCGCTTCTCCGGATATTGATTTTGTGGGTATCGTTTCTGCAACGGATGCACAATGTCCGGATGCTGAAATAACCGTTGAATTTCAAATCACAAACACAGGGGATATTGGTATATCAGGAAATTTACCTGTCTCTTATTATTCCGGGGATCCAACTGCAACCCCTTCTAATTCTACCCTACTAGATACAGAGGTTTCCTTTCTTACAAATTTTGAGGTAGGTGAAACCATCACATTAACACAGACTATTGCTGGAATTGGTGGGGATTTCGAACTCTTTGTAGTTATCAACGATGCTGGAGG
Organism: Ekhidna sp.; assembly: GCF_040220215.1. Taxonomy (GTDB): domain Bacteria; phylum Bacteroidota; class Bacteroidia; order Cytophagales; family Cyclobacteriaceae; genus Ekhidna. The sequence continues at coordinate 7,077 of NZ_JAVJTR010000017.1, read as the reverse complement.
AACCCCACCCCTGTCCGTCCCATTACCGACTGCATCCGTACCTGAATGTGAAACAGGAAACAACATCCAAAGTACATTAGTTGGCTTCAAAACATTCGACCTGACCGTTGAGAAACTGAATGACAATAGAAAATGTGATCCTGCAAAACCAGATAACGGAAATGCAAGAGCATACTACTTTGGACCTGCTCCGGGACCCAGTGAAAATATCTGGGTTGAAAACTTTCAGGATAGATCCAACGGAGCTCAGTCAGATACCGATGATACTGGGTGGACATCAGATCCTGGTACAGAAGGGCCTGATTTTTACGGCGTAGCTTCATATAGTGGTTCTAAGATGTTTGGAGCCACAGGTACAGGTACCTCGAACGATGTTGGAGTTGTTACCTGGACCTCAGAAGATATAGATATTACCAATTATACAGACATTTCCATTACGGTCGACATGTTCGAAAATGGGAATCAGGAGAGCTCCGGACAGTGGAGAGACTGGGTTCGTGTCAGTTATGCATTAAAAGATGGCAGCAATAATGTCACAGCATCAGGCGTGTTAGGTAATGGTTATCAGGATGGTGACTTTACTTATGCCCAGGCCATTATAGGAAATCTAAACATCGACGGCTCCAATGCATCCCTGGTAATAACAGCCGAAATTCACAACACCAGTTCATCGGAGCACCATTACATAGATAATATTATTGTAGATGGAGTTGGCCCGGATATTACCGATGAGTATACTGAACCGGATGGATTTGTATTTAGATGGTACAATGATGATGACTACAGTACGGTAATTTATGAAGGTAGCCAATACCCTCAAATGGCTACCGGTATCTATGATGTGGTTGGGTATTTTGGAGAAACGGAATGTTACTCTGATACGGTACAGATTGAAATCTTTACCACTATCCCTGATGTACATATTTGGGCCTATGAAGTTAGTCCGGTCACTGATTGTAATTCGCCGGATGGTTCTGTTCACGCATTCGTTTATACACAAACCCAGGACGGCACTTTCCCCGCCTCCCTTTCGAATCCCCCATTGGACACTCTCTTAGATTCAGATGGATACGGTGTAACCTGGAGGATCACTTCAGATCCTACCAATACGGTTATAGCAACTGGAAATACTGTTCAGAATTTAACAGCACAAGTCTATTCTGTAGATATCACCGAAAACCAATCAGGCTGTACTAACACGTCGAATGCTGAGGTGACAAGTACTCTTGCAGATGTTGATGAACCCTCAATAACTGTAACTGATATAATGACTTGCGGGGGTAACGGTCAACTATCCGCGAATGTCAATGGGAATACATCGAATTACACCTTTGAATGGTTTAATGGTACCGGAGTGAAGCCAGCACCTGATTTCACCGGATCTGTATACACTGTATCTAATCCCGGATCATATACGGTTCGTGCCATATCGAATGATACTGGCTGTTCCTCAGATCCAATCACCGGCGTAGTAAATGATTTAGCTAACGCCCCTACTCCTACTGCATCAGCTACAGCAAATACAAGCTGTGCAACAACAGGGAACGGTACTGCGGAAGCTGATGGCGATGGGGCTGGAACAACTGCAGGATATAACTTCACCTGGTTTAGAGGAAATAACACCCTGGCAGCAAACGAAATGCCTGCTGCCTTAGCCGGGTCTGCATTTGGTGCTGGTGAGTATGAGCTAACTGGACTTGTTGGAGGCAATTACACGGTAATTGTAGAAGATGATGCCACGAATTGTTCCGACACCATTTCGGTAAACGTTCCAAGCAACATTGTCGAACCTGAATACAACTTTCTGGTAGACATTGTAGCAGGTAATGTGATGGAAGTGACCAATAAAGCATATGCTGCATTTCCTCAGGCATTAGCCGACGAATCCGCAGTAACTGTGTCTTTTTGGGTTGAGCTTTCAGCTGATAACTACGCAAATAATCATGCCTTCTTCTCAGCCGGAGACAATGCTAAGACAGTCATGGGGATATGGGCTGATGAAACGGAAGGTATTTCAGCCACAATTACTACAGGTGCTGGTGCAGCGACGGTATATTCCAACTTTACACCTACCGGTTGGGTGAATGTCGCATTCACATGGGACGAAGCTACCAACGAGTTAAAAGTATTTATTGATGGCGTAAATGTGGGTACAGTAACACACTCTGGCCCTCATGGTTCTGGACTAGATGATGGTGGTGCAGATATGTATTTTGCCCGAGATGGTAACCTTGGAGCCAATAAGTTTTTCGGAAACATAGATGAATTTAGAGTCTATCATAGAGCACTAGCCGAAGACGATATTCTTGCTGCTGTTTGTGATCCTAGTGCTGCAGCCAGTGGACCTTACCTGTACTACGACTTCAATGATGAGACAGGTACTGCTGACGAAGATCCAATCTTTAATAAAGGTACAGCCGGTGCTGCTGGTAATGGAACTGTTCAAAAAACAGGGGCTGCCGCCGGTGCAGTGAAATGGGTTGCTGCTGATTATGATTGTCCGCTTTCAACTGGGTTTTCGAATACCAGCTGTGATCCTTCTCTGCCGAATGGTTCGTTAGATATGACAGGTTTAGTTGACCCAATTGGTGCCAACTATGAGTATACCCTTTATTTGGGGTACGGAACAGATAGCACAAGCACTACAAACACGACTGGTATATTTACTGAATTAGTAGATGGATTTTACACTATGGTGGTAAGAGATGTCGATTCAGACTGTGAAACTGACGAATTGAATTTATCCATAGCATCAGCTCCAGATATTCCAATCATTGCAACAACCATTACCAATGATACCTATTGCGTTGATGGTTCCGGACAAATCGCAGTGTCAAGTCAGGTTGGAGGAGATGAACCATCAGCATATACCTATGAGATTTTTGATGGACATAGTTTTACGACCGAGCTAACTTCAATTTCTGACATAAGTGTGGCAAATGGCTCCACTGGGCATTCGTTCCAAAACCTGGAGGACGGAAGTTATCGAATCAGAGTAACCAATGACGACACTCAGTGTACAGACTACACAGATGTAGTAGTTGGAAATAATCCAACTACTCCACAATTTACTGCATCACCCAATGTAGTAAATAATACTTCCTGTAGTTCTCCTAATGGATTTATTTCTGTCAATATCCAAGGTGGAAATACCGGATACGAATTTGATTGGTATGATGGTTCATCTGTTGCCACGGGAACACCCATTGCTTCTTCCTCTAATCAAATCAACAATCTGGATGATGGTGACTATACGGTAGTTGCAAGAAATACAACTACGGGTTGTGAGACAGCAGAGTTGACCTTGGCCATAGTTGATGATCCAACTACTTTTGATGTGGTTATTGTTGAAGAAAGTGCAGATACATCATGTGGAGTTGGAAATGGTTCACTGCGTGCATACGCTACCAGTGACCCAGAGACCCCATGTACGGAGTGTACTGCAAATTATTCGTTCCAGTGGAGATATAATGGTGCTGACATGACCAACGGTGTGGATCCTGGAAATAATTCCAATCCATCAGGTGTTACCAGCAGTACTATTACAGGACTATCCGGTGATCTAAATAATTACTCGGTGGTGATGACCCATAATACTTTTGGGTGTACTGCCAATGAGTCGATCATTCTTACCGAGAACGAAACTAATCCTACACTTTCGCTCGTGAGCACTCAGGATAATACCAGCTGTGATGCTTCTACCTATACGGGAGAAATTCATGTCTCTGCATCGCCTGCTGATACATATACTTATGAATACTTCTATTCAAACGGAACTCAGGTAACTGATGGAGGAACTGTCTCTGGAAGCAGTACTGCTGACCTGACTGGTGTGGTTAATGATATTTATAAAGTGGTGGTAACTTCTTCAACAACAAGTTGTTTTTCTGATACGTTGAGTGTTGAAATAGATGCATCCCCTACTAAACCTGACTTTGAAGCTGCGGCTGTCGGAGCTGGATCAACCAACAACACCGTCTGCGATGAAACCATCACAGGCGCATTTAATGGGGTCGCCAAAGTCGACATCCTTTCAGGGGTTATCGGTGACTACACCGTCACTTGGTTCGATGGATCAGGCACTGGTACGCCAGGTACCTACACCGTTGATGCTGGAGATCAAACTCGATACACTGAACTTCCGGGTGGTACATACACCGCGCTCATCCAAAACACCGGTGGAAATCAATGTGATACCACCATTCAGGTGACCATCATCGACGATGAAGTGGATGTGACTTACACCAACAGTGCAGCTGTGGATGTCACCGCTTCTCCGCTCACCTCGTGTGTGGGAGCTGCTGACTTCCCGAATGGTAGTATCTCTATCGATACCACCAACATCGAAGGAAGTGGTAACTACACCTTCGAAGTATACTATGGTGGCTCTGTGGTAGATCCTGACAGCCTGCTTGACATCACAGGCACAACCGACATCTATGCTCAAAAAACAATCGCTGATCCGGGTGCTGCGGTCAATGTGGACCTTTCCTACACCGGAACAGTTGCTACCGTCTCAGGCCTCAATGATGGAGACTATACTATCGTGGCAGTTGATACCGATACCGGTTGTAGAACAAATGAAACTACTGTAACAATCATCAATGACCCTGTTACTTTTACACCATCCATAACAGTAATTAATAATCAAACATCTTGTGATCTGAATGATCCAAACGGTGAGCTTTCTGCTGATGCTGATGGTGTAGGGACTGTTGCCGGATATACATTCGAGTGGTTTAAAGGCAATAGCACTAACCCGGCAGATGAAGTTACTCTTCAATACGCTACCGCCACCGTTTTTGGTACTAATAATAGCCAGGTGAGTGGCCTGCCTGCAGGAACCTATACGGTAGAAGTAACCGATGGGACATCAACATGCTATTATACCGCAGAAGCAACCATCTTAAGTCAGAAAGTAAATCCTGTTATTGACGGAGCAGTGGTTGTCGATGATAGTGATCAATGTGAACCTGGAAATGGCGGATTGACAATTACCGTTAATGATGGGGGCAGCACGAATCCCCAAAATGGTGTAGGAGGTTATACATTCGAGTTATTTGAGGGTAGCAGCCTTATAGGAACTCCACTGCAAACTATTAACCAAACCACAGTTTCAGGTGGCAATGATGAGGCTACTGTATCATTCACAGGCCTCTCTGATGGGGATTATACCATTAGAGCCACTGACAATAACACCTCATGCTTAGTTGTTTCTACAACTACAACTGTCGGTTTTGATGGTGTTACCATCGATATAGTAGAGTCTGCAATGGCTAACAACGCCTTAACCACATGTTTTACCGCTGATGGTGAATTAAATATTGGAACTGCCATACAAAATATTCCGGCCTCATATACCGATGATATCACCATTACTTGGTATGTAGGAACAGATACAAGCGATGTTAACGATCAAATCGTAAATCAAATAGTTACTCCAACTTATCCTGCCAATGCTGTTTTTAGTAATACAACCATTAATAACTTAGGCGGCACACCAATCAATATTATCAATGGTGAGGTTACTTTATTGCCAGCTATTAGTTATACTGGTGTAATTGAGCTAACCAATGGGTGTAAATATCTTATAACAACTGATTTGGCAGAATTGGGAGCACCGGATTTATCGCTTGCGATTAATACCCAGCCTACGAGATGTCAGACTGTTTTTGATGGAAGTTTCGATATCACTATAGATCCACCAGGAACAAATGATGCTGGAAACTTTGATTACTTTGTATTCCAGGGAAGTCGATCAATTTCTGGAAATACGAATGCTCCAAATAGTCCATTTACTCCAGCGATTACAGATGCAGCATATGCTCCAGTTCATACAAATGGCACATTTACTTCTCAAGAAAATGTAGCTGCAGATGCAGGAACCGGATTTGATTTTACTGCTTCGACAATTACAAGAAATGATGGCGGATCTTGGGTAGCGGATGGATATACGAATAGTGATCAGATTACAGTTCTCAATGCAACTAATGCTGCAAACAATGGAACTTATACCATCACAAATGTAACTGCTACTGTAATTACAGTTTCAGGCACTCCACTAACTGCAGATGCTGGAGATAATTCTTCAACTTTTGGATTAAATATGGGGGAACCCGTTACCCTCACTATTAGCAATTTAGAATCTGGGTTGTACACAATTGCTATTCGAATTAATGATGGTGATGAATGTATTACTAATGTCCAAACTATTACATTGGATGAGCCTGAAGAACCGTCTGTAACTTTGAATACATATTCAGATAATACTGTATGTGATATCAGTGGTGGACTTACTTACAACGGATTCATTACCGTAGATGCAACACATCCAACCCTTGCAGATGCAGCAGATTTTGTCTGGTACGAGGATCTGGATGATAACGGAACATATGTAGCTCTTCAACCCGGAGCTGGATCTGGAGTAGGTTTTAATGTTGTTAACGAAACTGAAAATGGTGTTACATCAAATACAGTCTCAGGTCTTGGTGAAGGGAAATATAGAGTGGTAATTGAAAACAATGCAGGAGCTTGTACTGATACACTTGATATAGAATTATTTGATGATCCAATAGCCTATTCCGTAGGAAATACAGCTGCAGATACTACACATGTTAATATTATTAACTGTCTAGAATTTGGAGCCTTCACATTAGAGAGAATCCTTCAAAATGGCGCTGTTGATCCAAATTCAGATACAGAAGCTGAAATTCAAACGGATTTTGATCTTACTTGGAATAACCTAACAACATCCTCTGTAATTGTTCCTAATATAAGTGAAACTTCTGCTGATAACCTTACAGCAGGTTCCTACCGAATCGATATAGAAAGCCTAATAACAGGGTGTACAACATCCTATGGCTTTATTATTTCTGATAATTCCGTAGACCCTGCCCTGGCGCTTGGATCTAAGACTGCTGATACACAGTGTGTGGATGCTGACTTTGAGGGAGATGGCGCGTTGACCATTACCGTCTCTGAAAATGGTACTGCGCTGACCGCCGCTACTGTGGTGGCCAACTATGTCGTGGAATGGTACCGTGGTACGTACACTAATGGAACCTACCCGGGTACTGG
>NZ_JAVJTR010000016.1:0-881353 GCF_040220215.1 Ekhidna sp. | reverse complement strand
TGGAAGTGCGAGGGAAAAAAGGCGTGGAGTCTTTCTTATTCGAAGAGATTCCACGGCTTCCAACCCACTATCAGCCCAGTGAGCCTCTGAATGACGGTTTTTTGTTGGTTTTAAAAATGCTTACGTCGAACTCAGGTTAATTTACGTTAGTTCAATAATATTTACCTTTATCAAATCGAAATGCATTAGACAGAATGGATATCCAAGCAGAGAAAATAAGACTAATCGAATGGTTTGCAGGGCTTAATGATACCAAAACCTTGAGTGAGTTTATATCACTCAAAAAGAAGAAAGAAGTGGATTGGTGGGATGAGATTAGTGCTGAAGAAAGGAAAGAAATAGAAGAAGGGCTTAGACAAGCTGATAATGGCGAGTTGATTCCTCACGAAGAAGTCATGTCAAAATACAAGAAATGGCTTTAGAAATTGTCTGGACTAAGCGTGCTCAGACTGGATACGATAAAATCATTGATTATTTAGAAACCAATTTTTCCGAGAAGGAAGTACAACGTTTTGTTCGTCAATCCAATGAATTTTTCAAGTTGCTGAGTCAATATCCTGAATTTCTTGAAAGCACAAAAAAGCAGAAGTATCTCCGCAGGGGGACCTATCAACAAATACACCATTTTGACTTATCGGATTAAGCCAAGAAATAAACAAATTGAACTAATCAATATTCGTTCTGCACGCAAAAAGCCTTTAAAATAAGTAATTCCCCTCAGAGTCACCCTAGGGAAGGGAGATGGGATAGCGGACTCTGAGGTATCACTGAATCCATGTAAATATTTGACTCATGCTACGCATCGCATTCACGAAGAGAAGAAGGAGGTGAACTAAAATGCGCCCTCTTCGTGTACACCATAAAAGTGTAAATTGCTTTAATTTGTAGTTAAAACAGAAGTCTATGCAACGGATTACTCTTACAGTCAAAGACGATAACAAAGTGAGTTTCTTGCTTGAATTACTCAAGCAGTTTGAATTCATTGAAATTCAGAAATCAGAGAAGAAGCAAAAAAAAGGCTACAATTTTTTTGCTTCCGCTGGTCTTTGGAAAGGGAGGGATATTGATTCCAAGCAACTACGAAAAGACGCATGGACAAGAACTCGTTAGTCCTTTGCGACACCAACATCCTTATTGAGTTTTACAAAGAGAATCAGGAGATTCTTAAAAATCTTGAGTCAATCGGTCAGGAAAATATTGCTGTTAGTATAGTCACTGTCGGAGAATTACTGTTTGGAGCTTTGAATAAGAAAGAACTCAAACAGATCAACAAGGATTTGTCTCACTTACATACTTTCAACATTTCTGATTCAGTTGGAGAAGTATTCACCCGATTGATGACGGAATATACTTTGAGCCATAATCTTGGACTGCCGGATGGATTGATAGCTGCAACGGCTATTGCTGAGGATATTCCTCTCTACACTTTGAATATGAAGGATTTCAAATTCATTAAGGGTTTGAAGTTTTTGAACCAGTAATTCTCTTTTTCATAGACTCAAGCTTCTTTCTCATTTCTTCCATAGAAATGGTTTCACCTCTTTCAATTTGCTTTTCTGCTTTTTCTAATCTTCTTTCGATTTCGATAGCGGCTTTCTCTCTATCCTCGGGATAGCCATTCCAGGTTATAGTATATAAAAATGCATTCGAAACATCCATTAAGGTGAATTCTTTTTCAGCGGCTAAGTGAACTGTTAGTCCATTTGAATATTCCTCAATCAAAAATCTGTGATTCAATCTTAGTGGAAGATTTGCCAAATTATTAAGTGGGGTAAGATCTATACCATATGAACTCTCCACTCCATTTGTTCTATTTCCGTCTGAGTTATGACCAACTCCACTAAACTGACATTCTTGTTTAACCTTATCTTTCTTTTCTAACGTAGTTCTCCAATTGAATTGAATATGATTTAAGTTATCACGGGCTGGGTCTGGCTCAGCTTCGAATTCAGATTTATACTTTTCAATTTTATAACCTCTTGTAGTGAACTTAAAAATATGATCTATCATTTCCTTATCCCGAAGAAGGTGATAATAGAAGTCTTTTACTTTTAAATCTTCTGAAAAACGAACTTCTGACAATAAAACTGAAGAAATACCCTTTGTTACTTTTTGTGGTGTTCCTTCAAATGAATCAAAATAAAACTCGTAATAAAGGATGTCTTGTGGTGTTATTAAAATCATAATTGAAAGATAGAGATTCTTGAATAATCCACCCTTCTTTCCTCGCTGTACTCGTCACATTCCACCTTCGTAAACTACGGTGGAAACAGATAAAGCGGTGTTCGCCATCAGTTGGCTTGCATCCTTCACGCCAGACCTGTTCAGGTGCTTACAGCACCTTCCAGCCCTTCACCCTCTCAGAGCCACTTGGGATGCAAAAAATGGGAGGGAAGGACTCTGAGGAATAAAGAAACAATCCTGAAGATTATCTGTATAGCAGTGCAATCGACTATGCTGGAGGTAAAGGTTTGATTGAAATCAAATTCATAGAATAAGTATGGATGAGCACGTAAGTAACTTCCGCACTAGTTAAGGGGTAGAAGACTAAGATTGCTTCAGTCATGCTTCCTTCGCAATGATGTAAAAAGTAAAAGATTGCTCCGCAGTACCCCGCAGTGACGTGATCCTGTAAGCACTACAGTCTTCAAAAAATGGGGGTTTAATACCTACAATTCTGCCTATCTTTGCGCCTACCTATAACTATGCGATTATTTTTTTCTTTTCTGTTCATTTCCCTCATTTTCAGCCTTTCGGCCCAGGTAACAGTAGATGCCAAGGCTACTGGTAAACATGCCAAGGCGATAAATCAAGCTAAGGGAGCCAAGCAGCAAGCCAAGGAACGAAAAAGCCAGCTCAAGCGGCTTAAGGAGCAGGCAGAAGCAAAGAAAGAATATAAAACAAAGTATGACAGCTTGAAGAAGCTACATCTCGATTCCATTCAATTAAACGATATGGATGTCAAGCCATTCACTAAAGAAGATTCTTTGGCCATTTCAGAGGAGGTCTTCGAAAGTACGAATATTCCTGAATCGTATCGTAAATTGATTTTAGAGGCGATTGTCTTAGAACCGGAAGTCAGCAAAGAAGAAGCAGATAGCATCGCACTTGCTAAAGCTACCACTATTTTAGAAGAGGATGCACGCAAATTTTTACCAGGAGAGATGAGTTCATCCGAGGACCCTTTAGCGCAATTCAAAAACCCTGTAGACGGAATAGTTCCGGTCGGACCTCCTTCCAGACCCAATCCAAACCTTGTGAAGCCGGAAAAAGCAAGAATACTTTTTCAAAAAATAGATCCTGAGCAGTTTAAAAATGCTCAGTTAGACCTTGAAAAGCTAAAAAAGAAATACAAAAAATTGCCCGATACCCGTAATCTTGAAAATGGTACAAAGCGCAACTCATTAAAAAATGTCCCATTTAGAAAGCGGCTTTACTTCGGAGGTAATTTTTCCATTCAGTCCACCGATCCATTAATCATCAACACCAACTTGCAGCTTGGCTATTGGATCAATAAAAAGTGGGTTGGAGGTGTTGGCATCATCCTCCGCGAGCAATTTAACAACGAGGACACTACCTCCACGCTCACGGGTGATGGCTATGGTTACAGTCTGTTTACCAGATATGACATCCCTAAAGGATTCTTCGGCTGGGCAGAAATGGAGCGGCAGGTCAATCAATCATTTTTTAATAATGAAAGCTCCGCAACAGCCAGGTGGCAGTCCGCTTACCTACTTGGTATCGGAAGGGAATTTAAGGTTGGGTTTGTCCGAATGACCTCCTCGATTCTCTATGACTTCAACTTCAAAAACAATGACCTTAACGCCCGCCCGCTAGTGTTTAAGTTTGGGGTACGGTTTGATAAGAAGCCAGGCTAGCCGAAATAGTATTTGGATAGATCCCTGTTCAAGCCTGCTTACCGCAGGCAGGGCCTTAAAGACGCTCTTAAAATGATCCGACTACCCCTCCCCGTCTCAACATCTCCAATAGAAATTGATAAACTAGATGAAAGTTTATGCTTATATTTATGCATACATACGTCATTAATTATGCGCACTACATTAGATCTTCCGGAAGAATTGATTAAAGAAGCGATGAGAATGACAGGAGCAAAAACCAAAAGCGCGCTCATCAAAGAAGCGCTTGAAGCCCAGATCAACCGCATCAAACGGAAGCGCTTGCTTTCATTCAAAGGTAAAATAGACCTTGATATTGATCTAGATAGCCTCAGAAACAGGTAATGTCTGTACTCGTAGATAGCTCTGTTTGGATCGATTACTTCCGAAATGGAAATGATCGAATGGATTCGCTAATTGAGGAAGATTTGGTGGTAACCAATGAGATTATTCTGTCAGAGTTGATCCCTTCACTCAAACTTCAAAAACAGGAAGAAGTCATTGAAAGCTTGCTTAGCCTTGATTCAGCTGAACTGAATATTGATTGGGAACTTATCAGGCAATATCAAATATTAAATCTTCAAAATGGGATCAATAAAGTTGGAATTCCTGATTTGATTATCCTTCAACAAACCATCGAACAAAACCTTTACCTGCTCTCGCTGGATAAGCATTTTAAGTTGATGCAAAAGCATTTTGATTTTAAGTTGTTTGAATAAGTTGCCATTAAGTCAGGTCGGAATATAACCGTCATTACGAGGGAATGTGTTCGGATAAAGGCGGGGCAGACCGAAGTAATCTCATGATGTTATAAAATAACGAGATTCCATCACCTTCGTCCCTTAGGTTCGGAATGACGTTCACGATTGTAATGTTTACTCAAAAAAATCTCCAAATCGTCTAATCCTCAAATCGAACTACCCTTCCCTCCTCAACACCTCTAAAGGAGACTGTCGCACCACACTTCGGCTATTTAGTAAACCGATGGTCACACTCATTCCGGTTACTAAAAAGAACACTGTAACCATCTGGGCGAGATTTGGAATGAAAGTAAACTCAAACACAAACTGTCCCAGCAGTGTAGAGAATAGTCCGGCAAGGAAAATGCCACTGATGGCAGCCAGACTTCCCAAAAAGAAATATTCGGCAATAGTGATGGTCCAGAGTTGTTTTTTTGATGCACCCAGCGTGCGTAGGAGTACATTTTCCTGTACACGTTGAAACTTGCTGAGAATGATAGAGCTGATCATGACAATGATGCCCGTACCAATACTAAAGAAAGCCATAAACTGAATCACAAAAGCTACTTTGCCCAACACATCTTCCAGTGTTTTCAATATCAGCTCCAGATCAATAATGGATACATTAGGAAACTGCTTCACGACTGCCTGCTGATACTTCGCAGAAGTCAACATGTCATCGATGCGGGTCACCAACACATGAAACTGTGGTGCCTGCTCCAGCACACCTTCAGGAAACAGCACAATAAAATTGGTCTGAACCCTACGCCAGTCTATCTCTCTGAAACTACCCACATAAGTTTTTATGATTGCTCCCTGTACATTAAACAAGAGCTCATCACCAAGCTCGATATCCAGGTTGTCTTTAAACGATTCGGCAATACTGATGAAAATACTGTCATTCCTAACCTGCCCTATCCACTCCCCTTCTACAATCGTCTCCGAATCAATCAATGAATCCCGATACGTCACCCGGTACTCCCTGCTGTATGCCCAGTCTGAAATGGAAACGGTCGTGTCATTGAATGCTTCATCTTTTGTAAACCCTTTCACTTCGAGTAACCGCATCGTTACAATCGGCACATCCTGAATAATCGGTAACTTATATTCATTTGTCACAGCTTTTACTTCCTCATGCTGGCTGGACTGAATATCAAATAGCACGGTATTCGGTCTGTCATTTGCGGCAGAGAGCGAAACCCGCTGCACCAGCAGATCCTGCATGAAGTACAGCGTAGCTAAAAAAGCCGTCCCCAGCCCCAGGGCCATAATGAGAATGACCGTCTGATTATTTGGACGGTAGAGATTGGAGAATCCCTGTCGCCAGACATAAGAAAGGCTTTCAGGGATCAATTTTCTGGTAAGCCAGCTAATCCCCTTTCCCATTGCGCCGAGAAAAAGGATAGCGCCGATCAGTATTCCTGAAAAGGCAAGTGCCTGCGTGAATGATTGAATCTGCCAATAAACAGATAGAAAGATAAACATTAGAATACCACCGATGATAGGGATCAGGTACTTATCAAACTTGAGTTTGTTCTCTCCAAAACCTAATCGTATGGCAGAAAGTGGACTGATGTTTCGAAGGCTAATGAGCGAAAGCAATCCAAACATCAAAGAGATCACGATTCCGATCAATACGCCCACCAACACGGCAGGCCAGTATGGTACAGGAACAATATCAATCGGGATAAAATCCTGAACGATGGCCGGGAGGTAGAGGTGAATGATCATCCCCAGTATACTCCCTATGATTGAACCTATGAGACCAAACAAGGAAACCTGAATGAGGTACACACCTACGGCCTGTTTTGCTTTCATTCCCAGACATCTGAGCACGGCCACCGACTGCACTTTTCCTTTCGCATACACGTAAATTGAACTTGCGACTCCCAGACACCCTAGGAGTAAAGCTGTGAAAGCGACTAACTCCAGGAAGTTTGACAGGTTATCGAAATCTTCGCCGGTCTCTCGTTTTTCTTCCTCTATGGTCTCGACATCAAAACCTTTGCTTTCGGTCTTAGCTGCCAATTTTCCCCAGCCGGCAGAGTCCACCTCTTCGGAAAACTGGAAATAATGCACATAATTGACACGGCTTCCTTTCTGAATTAATCCAGTTTCTTCCAGGTATTGATGGGGAATGTAAACAACAGGAGAAATGGAGGCTGAGACATCCGTTTGCCCGGGTATTTGGGTAATCATTCCAATGATCTCAAAATTGATGGCCCCCACACTCAGGCTATCGCCAACCTGCGCATCATACTGGATCATCAGCTTTTCATCCACCAATGCATACTTTCCGGATTGAAACTGACTAGCAGCTTCGATCGGCTTGGTAACAATATCCCCATAGTATGGATATGCTCCTTCAAGTGCTCGAACTTGCACGAGTCGGGTACCTCCGGTCTCAGGAAACAAGACCATCGAGGCGAAGTAATTTTCTTTTGAGAAATCAGCCGCTTTGGATCGAAAGGATTGTAAAACGGTATCGGCCAGGTCTCTTCTTCCCCGTATCCGTACATCCGATCCTACCAGTTCTTGTGCTTGCTGATCTATTTCATCCATCAGGTTTTCCCTAAAGGAAGTAATGCCAACCATCGCTGCGATCCCAAGTGATATCGAAGCAATAAAAAGAAGGAGTTTGCCTCTACTTTTCCGACTATCACGCCAGGCCATTTTCCAGGGCCAGGACCGGCTATACTTTGCTTCTTCTATTTTGATTTTTTTATCCATGTATTAGGTCCAAACCTTGTCTCTTATCAACTGAATTCAAGAAAAAATACCGTCACCTCGACGAATGGAGAGGTCTCCAAATTGATGCTGAAGAAATTGGGAGACTTCTCACTGCGTTCGAAGTGACGTAAGCTTTATGTTTTTTCTTTTTGACATTTTTCTAAAATTCAAGAAGCAGCAGTTCTCATATGAACTTCGTTGTTACCTTTTCGATGATCAATAATCTTCCCACCTTTCAATTGTATGATCTGATTCGTTTTATTTGCCAGCTCCATATCATGCGTCACCAAAATGAGTGTGGTGCCTTTTTCCCTATTTATTTCGAAAAGTAGTTCCTCCACAGATGTCCCGGTATCTTCATCCAGATTCCCTGTAGGCTCATCAGCAAAAAGAATTTTGGGCTCATTGGAAAATGCCCGTGCAATAGCTACTCGTTGCTGCTCTCCTCCGGATAGCTGTGATGGATAGTGGCTCATTCGTTCACCCAGGCCTACCCTATCTAATAGATGACTGGCTTGCTTCCTTGCAGTCTTCACCCCTCTAAGTTCCAATGGAATCATCACATTCTCCAGTGCAGTCAGTGTTTGAATCAGTTGGAAGTTTTGAAAAACGAACCCAACAAACTGATTCCTGACCTGTGCCAACTCATCCTCGTTTAGCCGATCCAGTAAAATGTGATTAAGCGTAATTGAGCCAGTAGTCGGTCGGTCTAAGCCTGCGCAAAGTCCAAGTAAGGTGGTTTTCCCGCTTCCGGATGGACCTACTACAGCAAGAGACGATCCTTCTTCGACATGAAACTCAATGTCTGCTAACACCTGAATTTCATTGGAACCGCTTTTGAATGACTTGGAAAGTGATGAAACTTCTAAAATTGATGATCCGTTCGACATGTAAAAATTTTAACTAGTTAACGAAAAGCCCGCCTACATGTTTGTAACTTCCATGTTTGGTCATATAGCCCAGTTAATGGGGAATCATACTGCTAAAACTATGACGTACATTCGAAACATCTTGTTTTTACTCGTCTTAATTGGTTGTGGAAACACGAAGGAATCTGAAAGCAACACTTCCTCCAGTCCAAAAGACGAAAAGGAAGTCCGAACTCAAACTGAAGAAAAGAAGGTGATACTGTTCTTTGGAAACAGTATTACTGCTGGCTATCAACTGGATATGGATCAGGCATTTCCTGCACTTATTCAAGAGCGTATCGATTCACTCGGTTTGAACTACAAAACCATCAATGCCGGCCTCAGCGGAGAAACCTCTGCTGGAGGTAAGAGTCGAATTGAATGGGTGCTTCGAACGGTCCCGGATATCTTCTTTCTGGAATTGGGTGCCAATGACGGGTTACGAGGATTGCCTCTCGACGAGACCATTAAAAACCTAGAGGCAATTATTGATGCAGTAAAAAAGGAGAATCCGGAAGTCAAAATCATCATAGCGGGTATGATGGTTCCACCAAACCTTGGTCAAGACTACAGCAAAAAATTCAGTCAATTATTTCCCAAACTGGCTGAAGCTAATGATGCAACACTAATCCCATTTGTATTGGAAGGTGTCGCCGGAAATCCGGAGCTAAATCTCTCAGATGGGATTCACCCAACACCGGAGGGTCATAAAATTGTTGCTGAGACTGTTTGGAGACATCTAGAGCCATTGCTCTGATTACTCAAAGTAGAGCTGAAAGGCATCAACATACTGTTTTGCTTCCATCACGGAAGTGATCTCTAGCTTTTGATTGATTGCTTTTCGGTGTGTAGCAACTGTGTGAACAGATAGAAACAAAACAGATGCTATTTCTTTAGAGGTCATCCCTTTCGCCATCATAATCAAAACCTGTTTCTCACGTGGAGTTAATAGCAAATATTGTTTCATATGATGTTTTACAAATTCCCCCTCTTCGGATAGATACTTAAAAGATTTCAGTGCACTAATCACACTTGCTGAAGGTGTTTTCACCGTGAAAACAGAGTGCCCATTTTCATCTTCACCCTCGAATGTGATTTTGGTTTTTCCGGATGTAGTAAACTCTTGTTGGTCATAATTAAGCCACTTACGTGCTCGTTCTTCAGAAGAAAAATGCCTCACTTCACTATCAATTGGATTATCGTCAAAGTGATCCATGACCATTAGATGAACTATTGCGTCCTCTCCAACAACAAAAGCAACTTTGACAGCAGTTTCAGAACATGGTTCATTAACGTTTTCCTGTACCCAATCAAGTTGCTCCTCCGTCAATGGCAGGTTGTAGTTTTTATGTAGCCACAGTGCTTGATTAATTCCATTCTTAACGAAATACTTTGTATACGTCAACATTTCCTTTTGGAATTCCTTAAAAGTGGAAGGTGGCTTATGCCAAAACATTACATAGCGATGAGCTTCTTTTTCATATTCAATGGTAAGATGGTCTCCGTTATGAATTGTCATTTGATAAGATTAGATCGCAATGTAAATAATCGTTTGTGGTAGTCTAATACTAATTCAGCAAGATCCAAAATGAGTACAGTTAAAATAACCTAATCTTCAGGTTTGAGAATTTCGCTCACCTTTCGTATCACCTGATCCAACTCCTCTGCTGAGGATAGAATGCTTGCATTGAGTCGTTTTCTTTGTTCTTCAGTTAATGGGTCGCCAGACTTTAGTTGAGCAGTGATGCCTAGAATCCGTGCCAAAGGGGCGCGAACATGGTGGGCATTTGAAAATGCATACTCCTTGAGCTTTTCATTTTGTGCCTGAATCTTCTTTGTTCTTTTTGTAACTTCTTCCTCAAGAGTTTCATTCATACTTTGAATTTCCTCATTTACCCTGATCAGTTCATCTGCCTGCTCAGCAAGAATTTTTGATTGTAAAGTAATTTCTCGATTCTTTTTCTTTTGTATCTCGACTGACCTTTTCCTTGATTTATAATACCGATATCCGATGTACATCATACCAAGGGAGAGCAAGAACATTATTGTTCCACCATAAATTAACAGATTTTGCCTTTGAATCTGAAGTCGGTTCTTTTCTAATTCTGCCTGATGTAACTCGTTTTGACTGGCGAGCATTTCATTTTCAGTTGAGATTTTCTCCAACTGATACCTACTTTCAAAAATCGCAATTTCTCTACTCTGTATCTCAGAGTTCAGGCTGTCGTAATACACCTTATGAATGAGTGAATATTCATAGGCTGTTTTAAAATCATTTAACTTGGCGTAAGCCTCATATAATAACTTACTCGCATCACTCATTCCTTTTTTATATTCAAGTATACGACTAACGGTCAACGCTTCATTTCCATGATCGATAGCGTTTTTAATTTGTCCAAACTGCATGTAATAGCTGGCTACTGAAATTAGATTCTCAATTATCCCAACATTATACCCTATCTCATTAAAAAGATTATACGCTTCTTTAAAATGGATTAGTGCCTTATCATATTGGCCCTCACTGAAATAAACTTTACCAATATCATTTTTCAAATTTGCCTTGAGAATTTTGTTTCCGACTGTATTAGAAATCTCTAACCCTCTATTGAAAAACTCAAGTGCTTTTTGTTCATCTCCCATTAGGAAGTAAACTGTTCCGATATTTCGAGATGATGTCCCTATCCCTAAGGTCTCATTGTATTTCACGTGTATGTCTTTAGAGCGTGAATAGTATTCCATTGCCAAATCATATTCTCCGCTTTCTTTATAAAGCTCTCCTATATTTGAGTATGTACTGGCAAAGGCGTCTTCATCACCAATTTCCTCCTTTATTTCAATGGACTTGAAATAACACTCTAAGGCTTTAGTGTAGTTTCCTAAATCCTGATAAACCATGCCCATATTATTGTATGTGCCTCCCTTACCTTTGATATCTCCAATCTTGTCTTTTACTTTTAGCGATTGCTCATAGTAGTTTAAGGCTTTGGCAAAATCACCCTTGATCCTCATTACAATTCCAATATTGTTCAGTGCTCTGTTAATACCATTGAGGTACCCAATCTTTTCCGAAATCTTCAGAAACTCTGTGTAATACTCCAAGGCCTCATCGATATTAGATTGAGAATATTCAAGTGTTCCTAAATTATTCAATGCGTTCGCAAGCCCCTTCTCAAACCCAATTTCAGTTGATAAATCTTGTCCAAGAGATGTGTATTTAATAAGGGAGTCTGGAGAGATTTGATAATACAAAAAACCAATACGAAGCAATGTAAGTGCCTTGGTAGTATCGTGCTTAGTTTGTTTAAGTGAAATCTTTAAGCTATCAATCTCTTTAGTTTGGCCATAAGATAGAAGACAAAGACTCAAAGCGGCGATATTTAGAATTTGCTTCATTAAATTATTAAGCAGATGGTAACATAATTTACTAAATACCAAATAATCATTCGCCAGAATTACATCTTATGTTTTTCTTTTAACTTTGCGCTCCCAAATGAAAAAAGTCGCATTTTATACTCTTGGCTGCAAGCTCAATTACTCTGAGACATCCTCCATCTCCAGGATGTTTGAGGATAAAGGTTATACGAAAGTCGACTTCACAGATAATCCGGATATCTTCATCATCAACACTTGTTCTGTTACAGAAAATGCTGATAAGAAGTGCAAGAAGATTGTAAAAGAAGCAAAGAAAATCTCACCCGAGAGCTTCGTAACCATAATCGGTTGCTATGCTCAGCTCAAGCCAAAAGAGATTTCTGAAATACCAGGCGTGGATGCCGTATTAGGTGCTGCTGAAAAATTCCGTCTTTTTGATTACCTGGATGATTTCACAAAAGGCGGAATTTTCGCCTCAGAAATAAAGGAAGCTAAGGCCTTTAATGCGTCTTATTCTATTGCAGATCGTACCCGAACATTCCTGAAGGTACAGGATGGATGTAATTATGGTTGTGCTTTCTGTACGATACCTCTGGCCAGAGGTAAAAGCCGAAGTGATACTATCGCCAATATTGTAGCTCAAGCGAAGGAAATAGCCAAGACAGATGTGAAAGAGATTGTACTCACAGGTGTGAACATCGGCGATTTCGGCATTCAGGATGGTCGCAGAAAAGAGAAATTCATTGATCTGGTTAAAGCCCTGGATGATGTTGAAGGTATCGATCGGTTCCGTATTTCCTCCATCGAACCTAATCTACTCTCGAATGAGGTGATTGAGTTTGTAGCTCAGTCCAAACGTTTCGTTCCTCACTTCCATATCCCGCTTC
This sequence comes from Ekhidna sp., assembly GCF_040220215.1. GTDB lineage: Bacteria > Bacteroidota > Bacteroidia > Cytophagales > Cyclobacteriaceae > Ekhidna. Next base: position 868,820 of record NZ_JAVJTR010000016.1, on the reverse strand, counting down.
AGTCAGGAAGCGACAATATTCTGAAGAAAATGAATAGGCGATACTTGAGCGACCTTTATCAAAGCAGGGTTGAAAAGATCAAAACCTTAATGCCGGATTGTTGTATCGGTGTGGATGTTATCGTCGGTTTTCCAGGAGAAACGGAAGAAGAATTCCTAACCACTTACAATTTCCTCAACGAACTCGACATCTCTTACCTGCATGTTTTCACCTATTCGGAACGACCAAATACAAAAGCGGTAGACATGAATGGGGTTGTTGATCAGGGTGTTCGCAATGAGCGCTCCAAAATGCTCAGAGGACTCTCTGAAAAGAAACGACGTTTCTTCTATGAGCGGCAGTTGGGTAAAGATTTTGAAGTTCTTTTCGAAGAGGATATTCAGGATGCCCGCCTGTCGGACGGACAGGGTATCATGCACGGCTTCACTGAAAATTACGTACGAGTAGCAGCTAAATATGACCCAATATTAATCAACGAATTGAAAGCGGTTAAGCTGAAATCCATCAATTCCGATGGGTATGTAGAAGTTGAAGAACCGGAAGAGGTCCTCGTTCATTAACTCGCCTCAATCACATCTAAATTTCCCCTTCCATAAAAGATTCTGAAACAAGTTCAGAATGACTCAGAATGATCTTTATTTTTGAGTTAATACTATTGACTATGAAGATCATCTGCATCGGCAGGAATTACGCTGAACACATCGAAGAACTAGGGAATGAACGCCCGGAACATCCGATCATTTTCATGAAGCCGGATACAGCCCTTCTAAAAAACAACGATCCATTCTATTATCCCGATTTTTCGAAAGATATCCATCACGAGGTTGAAATACTTGTCAAAATCAAGAAGGAAGGAAAATCAATTAATCAACAATTTGCACATCAGTACTATGATGAAATTGGATTGGGTATAGATTTTACTGCACGAGACTGGCAAACAATCGTAAAAGAAAAAGGATACCCATGGGAAATAGCCAAGGCTTTTAACGGCTCAGCACCAATCTCAAAATTTATCTCTAAGGGTAAACGGGATATGACCAATGTTAACTTCAGACTAGAGAAAAACGGTGAAGAAGTACAAAATGGCAACACCAGCCTGATGCTCTGGCCGATCGATGAAATCATTTCCTATGTTTCACAGTTCATTCTTTTGAAAACCGGAGATATTATTTTCACAGGAACTCCTAAAGGAGTAGGTCCTGTTGCAGTTGGTGATCGTTTGGTAGGATATTTGGAGGGTGATCAAATGTTTGATTTTGAAGTAAAGTAGCTGAGTGAGAAACTGCATCAAATACATTTTATTAATTGGATTTTTTAATCTTCACGGACAGGATTTCAATGGAGTTGAATATCAATTTCCGATAAACCCGGGTCAACAAAATTACCTGGCCGGTACCGTTGGTGAAATCAGAAGTTCCCATTTTCATACCGGAATAGATGTGAAAACCGGGGGCAGAACAGGCCTGCCTGTTTATGCAGTAGCTGATGGTCATATTTCAAGAATCAAGGTTTCTGCATCCGGGTATGGCTATGCGCTATACATGAAGCACCCGAACGGGACATTTTCAGTGTATGCTCATCTAGAGGCATTTGACCCTAAAATTGCAAAGTGGACACTTAGTCAGCAATACAAAAACGAATCTTTTGAAGTAGACCTGTTTCCGGAAGTCAACCAATTTGCATACAAGCGAGGTGATATCATTGGATATTCAGGAAATACTGGTTCCTCCAGTGGGCCTCACCTTCATTTTGAAATCAGGGATGCAAATCACAGACCCATTGATGTGCTGGCGCTGGGGTTCAAAGAAATTAGAGATAACATACCTCCAGTGGTTCAAAAAGTGGCCTTCGTCACATTGGATGAAACAGCCAGAGTAAATGGATTTTTTGGTAGGTATGAATTTGATCTTATCAAAAATCACAGCTGGTATCAAACAAAGGAGCCGATCAACCTCAAAGGGAAGATTGGGGTGGAGATTTACTCTTACGATCCCATGGATGGCATCCCAAATAAGAATGGAATTGCCAGAACAACCTTTCACCTGGATGGTGACACCTTGTTTTCTGAATACAAAGAGGCATTCTCTTTCGGACAGCAAAGGAATGTGTTGGTTCATTACAACTATCCGGCATACAAAAAGGGAAGCAGGAGGTTCAATAAACTTTACCTTGCTGATGGGAATGAACACAGTATTTACACGATAGTAAATCGTGGAATCAATTTTTCCGGACAAAAAGAGATTTTGATAGAAACAGAGGATAGCTACAAAAACGCTTCTACTACGCGAATTTTACTTAGCAATGATGAAGTTATCAACCCACCTCGCTTGAGGGAGCCCGAACAAATTGGTAATTACCTCCACTTTAAATCAAGCCAGCAAGGATCAGTAATGTTGGATGAATGGCTTCCGTTGCAACCATACGCTCAACAAGAAGAGGAAAAATATTACACTTGGGATTTAAGAAAAGGAACTCCAAAAAGCCTGTTTATTGATGGTGAAACGATAGCTACTTCGCTGGTGGGACTAATCCCTTCGAATCAAAAAATAAGCTATGTTCAAAATGAATTTGTATTGAATCTTAGTCATCGATCACTCTTTGATACTCTGTATCTGGCTTTTGAAAAACAAATTGATTCTACAAAGAATTTAGAGCTGTTTGAATTTAAAAACCCAACCCAACCTGTCCGATCAAATATCGATATCACATTGCGACCAGAGCAATCATACAATCAGGAAAAAGCTCAGGTATATTCTGTATTTGGTTCACGATATAACTACATGGGAGGTGAATGGCAGGCAAGTGACATCACTTTTTCAACAAGAGATTTGGTCACGTATACCATTTTAGAAGATACGATTCCTCCAACTATTGATTTGAAAATGGCCAATTCAGATCAACTAAAGTTCAGGATTGATGATGATCTTTCAGGCATTAAGAGCTTTAAGGCAACAATTAACGGAGAGTTTGTGTTGATGCACTATGAGCCAAAGCGAAATCTTATTTGGTCGCAAAAGCTAAATGAAAACATTCCATTCAGAGGAAGGTTTGTATTAGAAGTAATTGATAATTCGAATAACGGAACCATTTATACCAAAGAACTATGATCACACTGAAACCGGGCGACCAAGCGCCCAACTTTGAAAGTAAGGACCAGAATGGTAATCCAATAAAGCTTTCTGATTACAAGGGTAAAAAAGTAGTGTTATACTTCTACCCAAAAGACAACACACCGGGATGTACAGCTGAGTCTTGCAATTTGCGTGATAACTACAAGGAGCTTCAAAAACAAGGATATGAAGTGTTGGGCGTAAGCAGTGATGGAGAGAAATCACATCAGAAGTTTATTGCTAAACATGAACTTCCATTTACGCTTATCGCGGATGAGGATAAGTCAGTTCATGAAGCCTATGGGACGTGGGATTTAAAGAAATTTATGGGCCGAGAATACATGGGTACCGTGAGAACAACTTTTGTCATTGATGAAGCAGGCAAAATCGAAGAGGTGATAGAAAAGGTGAAAACCAAAGATCACACCGCTCAGATACTAAAGTAGTGCTATTGTTTACCTTGTACTTCCAGCTTGGATTCAAGTGAAATGAATCGAGGATTCTCTCTGAGCGCGTTTAACTCAGAAACTCGAAGGCTTGCTTTAAATTTCATTCCTGCTTCGTACGCTTTTTCCAGGTAGTCCATGGCAAAATCGGTATCTCCAACTTGGGCTTGTAATTTGGCCATACTCCACAATCCCCAAACATTTTCAGGGTCTGCATGAATCCAGATTTCACTGAGTAAGATGGCCATCTCATAATCTTTAGCAGCTTCATAGGTGAAGCTTTCTGTGGCAAATTTTGCCCAGATCAGGTTCAATAATCGATGTGCTGAATTGCTCTTATCGACGTTTTTGTTTCTACTTATTAATTGAAGTGAATCAATCGTATTCATCCACCATGACTTGGTTTTAGCCGTTGAATCGAAAGTTGGCTGGAGCCGTGTTTGGGATATTTCGGCAAATGCTTTAAGTATCTTCATTTGAAATTTTTGCTCAGTTTCATTAAATCTGGCATCTCTCCTAAGGTACTTTTTCAACTTCTTCTCCTCTCTGACCTCCGCTAATCGATCATTTATATCGTCTACCTTATCACTTTCTTTAAAGTCTTGGACTGCTTGCTCATATACATGAAGAGCTTGAACCAAACGTTCTTTAATCAACAAGCTATCACCTCGAAATGCAACTCGTTCAAGTAAAGTTTCTGAATTAAAATTTTGACTAACTTTTTTTCCCTGTTTAAAAGCTTGAAATTCCAACCAATAAACTGCTTCTCTTAACACACTTGAAGGAGGCCATTGGTGCTTGCCATCAAAAACGATCCTATTATTCAGAATCCCAAGCTCATCCAGCATTTTTTCAAGTTCCAAATGCTCCTGATAATTCATGTCCTTATTTCCAACCAAACCAACATACACAAAAGAGTCGGCAGATGTTGGTCGATATTGTGGGAGATTTGGAAGCCCTGCACCACAACCTATAACCCCATCAATATGATCATTTATTACCGCAAGGCTGACCGCCACTCTGGATCCACCCGAAAAACCGGAAGTATAAATCCGAGAAGAATCAATTTTAAACCTCGTTTTCGCATCTGTAAACATTGCTTCAGCAGCATCAAACGCGATATTCCATGCACCATTTTTTGAATTATTTGATGAGATAATGATATAGCCCAGCTCTTCAGCGACAGGTGCATATTGCCGGACAGGAAGTGGGCCTCTTGCCGCAGGCTCAAAAACGAAAATGACCGGCCACTTTTTATCTTCTGAATAGTTGCTTGGCAGATACAAGGAATATGACTGCTGAGAATCTTCATCACATGTCACTTCCTCTATTACTTCTCCTTTTGGAAGGATTTCCTGTGAAAATGAATAACCAATCCCAAGTGCTGAAATGAAAACAAATAATAAGTTCTTCATCATTTATTCAACATTCATTGATGATTATATACTTATAAAAAAACCGGAAATCTTTCGATTCCCGGTTTCGATAAGGTTTAATAAAATCAATTATCCCACCATAGTGGCGTTTGTAGATTGCCATCTTTGATAGGAACATTTGCGTTATTCAAATCAATTTCGGTCTGAGGATAAGACACCCTTCTTGGAATTTCACCATTCAGGTTAAATGAGTTGATTCCATTTGGATTCGGAGTTAGATTCGGATATCCGGTTCTTCTATAATCCGTCCATGGCTCAATACCATTTGAATACATAGCTATGTACTTCTGAGTAATGATTTGCTCCAATCTCGCAGCATTATCAGCCAATCCAGCTAGCGCAGAATTAGCTGCAACATAGGCTGCATCGGAACCACCAGTCAATTTAGCAATGGATGCTCCTATAGCTTCAGCCAAGGCAGCCTCAGCCGCAGGAATATCATTGTTTTCCATTAGCTCAATTTCAGCCTCAATGAACTTCATTTCAGTATAACTTGTCATCACTACCGGTGCATTAATATTGGTATAATATGTACCTGCATCGAACGTCGTAGAATAGCCCGACGGAGTGGTAGCATCAGCAAGAAATAAGGCTGATCTTCTTGGATCATTTAATGTATTCAGCATGCCAAAGAAGAAAGGATCGATATTAATATTACCCCCTCTATCTTGTGAAAACTGATATGCCGGATTTGACTCATTTGGAGAAGTACCAAATGATAATTGAAGATCACCTGCAGTTGCTGAAATAGCGTTGGCCAATTCAGCTTCTGCATCTGCATACGCTGTAGGGCTAATTTTGGTAAGCCTCATGTAATATTTTGCCTTTAAAGAATGAGCAGCTGCAATCCATCTTGCAGTGTTTCCACCATAAATCAAATCATCACCACCTAAGGCTGGGCCTGCTCCTGCAGGACCATTCAGCAATGCAATGGCCTCATCCAACAAACTATGTATAGCTGTATAAATCGATTCCTGAGTATCATATGTTGGCTGCAACTGTCCACTTCTAGCACCAAATGCAGTAGTGTATGGTATGTCGCCATACAAATCAGTCATAGAGCCAATTCCATGAGCAATTAGAATTTTTGCCATTGCTGCAGTATGATTTGATTCTTCAGCTGTAGCTTTTTCATCAATTACGACCAGAGGCTGCAAAGTTGAAACGTACATTCTAAAGAAAATACCATCACCATCGGCAGGCACCCACAAGTATCGATAATTATCGGCTTGTTGAGCATTTATGCCAACAAATTGTTGGGTAAAAAGACCGCTCAGCCGAACCAATTCTCCTCCAACAACCCATGCCATTCCGGCTTGTGCAGCTGGCACAATTGCCTGTGCTGATACATCACCTGGGGTTGCCGGGCTTACGTTAATATCTTCATCAAAATCACAAGAAGTTGCGACTAGAATCAGACATGTCAATATAGATATTGCTTTAATTTTCATGTTATTATCTTTTTAGATTAATTATAGGGTAAGGTTGATCTTAAACCCATAACTCTTTGTATTCGGATTGTTGAAATAATCATACCCAAATACATTGCTTGCAGATCCGGTTAGATTCGTTTCTGGATCAATGCCCGTGTAATCAGTAATCAAGAATACATTTCTCGCATTGGCGTTGATAGAAACCGCCGAAAATGGAAGTCCATCTACAAGTGATTGAGGTAGGTTATATGAAATGTTAACATCTCTTAACCGAATCCAGGAAGCATCCTGAACAGTCAACTCTGTTAGATTAACAAAACCATAGTTTTGGTAGTAATTGGTACCTCCATCAGTTCCTCCTTTCACAACCTCTACTGTATTTATGGTCTCCGTAGGATTTCCATTAGCATCCGCTGCAACTCCAGGGAAAACCACTCTTTCATTTCTATCCAGTGTTTCAGCACCTACACCAAAACCATTGAGTACACCAGATGTACCATTATACACATCTCCTCCACTTCTGAAATCAAATAACATAGAAACCTCAAAGTTTTTATAGCTAAAGGTGTTTCTAAAACCAAGTGTGAAATCAGGGTTCGGGTTTCCCACTTTTCCATCAACCGGATTTTGCAGCGGCATTCCAGTATTTTGGTCTATAACCATTCTTCCCTGATCATCTCTTAGAAATCTTGACCCAAAGAAAATTCCGTAAGGCTCACCTTTCTGTATACGCTGTGTACCGAATGGATCGATCGTGATTACATCAAGTCCCGGGGCTATTTCGTTTACGATAGACTCATACTTGTTAAAAATGAATCCGATTTCATAATCAAAATCACCCGTTCTAATCACACTTCCGGTAATAACCGCTTCAATACCTCTATTTTCAATTTCACCAGCGTTGATTACCGTCTGAGCAAATCCAGTGGTGAAAGGAAGATCTACACTAATAATCGCGTCCTCTGTCAAAGCTCTATATAAGGTGACATCAGTGGTTATTCTACCATTCAAAAATTTTAAATCAGCACCCACTTCAACTGTTGTAGTGAATTCAGGCCCTAATTCAGGATTTCCTAAAACGTTATTTGGAATAAATGCATTGGTTCCCAGGGCTGGGAATAAAACTCCGTTTGGAGTAGTCCATCCATCTCTTACTCTCGCTTGCGTGAAAGTTACATTTGTGTTTCCGAATGGCGCGTCATTTCCAACTTTACCCCATGATGCTCTCAGTTTTCCATAAGGAAGTGCACTACCTAAATCAATATTCTCGGTAAAAGCCCACCCTACTGCAACTGCCGGATAGAAGAAGGAATTATTTGATGCTCCTAAAGTAGATGACCAGTCATTCCTTCCTGTAATGTTCAAATAAAGCATTTCCTGATAGGAAATCCTTACATCTCCATAAACACCATAAAGTTGCTTAGCTGTTGGTCTTTCTACAACGCTAAAGCTTTGTGCACTTGCGGCGTTAAAAAAACCTCTGGAGGCCAATCCCTGACCATCCTCTCTTCTATTCTCTACTTTTTTATCATAGTAGTTCCATCCGAAAGTACCATTTACGAAAATATTGGAGCTTAACTCCTTCTGGAAGGTTCCATAAACATCCACATTAAGATCTGTATTAGTTATGGCTTGATTTATCACCTGACCAACACCAAAAGAACCGGAACCAATATCATTTCTAAATTTTCTTAAATCAGAATATTGATCAATTCCTACTCTTGAATTTAATGTAAACCAATCTGTAAACTCATAGCTTAATTGTCCATATCCTATCATCCTATTCACATTATCATTCATGAAGTTTTTATAGACAGTCCAGTAAGGGTTGTCATAAATAGCACCACCACCTATTTGACCTCTATAGGCTCTTGGTGTTCCATCTTCAAATTGGTATCCTGATGGATCCTTCGCAGGATCCACTCCTCCCCTGTTATCAAAAGATGGTGTAGTTCTTAACAAACCAAGCATTACACCTGAAGTATTGGATCCATTCTGAACTTTTATACCACCGCTATTGATGAAGTTTGAAGAAAATGTAGCCTTCAATTTATCAGTTAAATCAGAGGATATTGTTGCTTTTACCGAGGTTCTCTCAAATGTATTATTAGGAATAATACCTTCTTGTGTTAAATAGCCAACTGAAAGGTAATAGCTGGTATTATCAGTACCTCCACTGGCACTTATATAATGATTCGCTGTAACGCCTGTTTCAAAGAACGCCTCTGTATTGTTGTAGGATTTTGCCACTCTATTGGTAGCTCTAGGGTCTGATGAATGTACAATTAGACCATTTGGATCCCAAATAGAAGGCTCATTGGCATACCTCAAATCATCAATTCTCGGCCCCCAGCTATTACCAGTAAAGGAGCCTGTCATAGGGCCCTGAAAGGTTGGAACACCGGCGACCGGATTACCCTGCGCATAGGTTGTTTGTAAGTCAGGAAGCTTATTTACCTTATCAAAGGTCATTCCGAATGAATAGCTAATTTTTGCCGCCCCTTTCTTACCTTTTTTAGTTGTAATAAGGATTGCACCATTACCGGCTCTTACACCATAAAGTGCAGTAGCCGCAGGCCCTTTTAATACCGTTAAACTTGCAATATCATTTGGGTTAATATCAATTGCTCTATTGGAGTTGTTCACTCCCCCTGAACCTAAATCTGAGATTGCATCTTCCGGTGAATCTGCCGTGGTAAATGTGCTATTATCAATTGGAATACCGTCTACCACAAATAATGGAGAATTAGATCCCTGTATTGTTGAATTACCACGAATTCTAATCTGAGCCGCTGCACCGGCAGTACCACCGGAACTTGTTACCTGGACTCCCGCAGCTTTTCCTGCTAAGGAAGCCACTAAGTTTACCTCATTAGCACGATCAACCTCTTGACCTCCGACTTCTTGGATAGAGTATCCCAGGTCTCTCTTCTGAGCTGTAAGTCCAATTGCTGTAACCACAACTTCCTGAAGTTCGGTAAGGTTTGAACCTAAAGAAACATCAATAACTGTTCGTGTCCCTACAGAAATCTCCTGTGTTACAAATCCTACAAATGATATAACGATGATATCATCATTAGATACGGTCAAACTGTAATTACCATCTATGTCGGTAACTACACCGTTAGTAGTTCCCTTTACGAGAACTGTCGCACCAGGTATACCTTCACCGACATCATCGGTGACTTTACCTGTCACTGTCCTTTGAGCCATAATGCTTGTGGCCACAAAAAGACATGCCATTAATACTAAGTAAGCTTTTTTCATAAACTTTATTTAATTGAATAAGCTTATAATTTTAGCGTACTGGCTTACCAATTAATTGTAAAAAAAGGCTGCACACAAAATGCAACCTTTTTCTAATTAACCGTGAGAGGGTCAAAATAACCGTTTATGAAACCTTAAATATTATCCTACTAGCTATTGTATGGGATGTGGTTTAGCAAATCTACCAATCGTCAATTATCTTTTCACTTCACTGGGAAACACCACCAGACTTTCGTTTCCATCCTTTCCAACTGCGGAAACACCAAAAAAGTAATTATCAATTACTATACCATTCAAGGTGAATTCGGTTTTTTCTTTATCCACTTGATAAAACATATCCCAGGTAGGAGAAGTAGTTTCCCTAAAATACACCTTATATCCTGCAAGGTTTTCATCATCAACTGAGTCCCAATAAAGTGTGGTTGAAGGTTGAACAGCACCACTAATAGCCACATTTTGAGGCTGTGGAGGAGCTGAAGCTAAAGCTGCCAAAGTGATTGCATTTACTGCAGTTAGCTTAGCTGCATAATCAAAATTCACATGCTCTATTACATCACCATATTTTATTCCATCCTCTTCCCGAATGTCCTGATGCTGCTGCGTATAATTTTCATGAGCCTCCATAATCCGAACTCCGGCAAATCCGGCATCATTAAATGGTCGGTGGTGCCCACCACGCCCAAACCGATCCAGCCGATAGATCATCATCGGATTCATTTCCGGCATATAGGTTTTGGTCATCTTGTAAACATATCTGGCCAGTTGCCTTGAAATTCCATCGACTTCCCCACCATAATATCGTCTCATTCGCTGCTCGAAATCACTATCCATGGGGTTTGTTGGTTCAGAAAATATCCTGAATGAACGATTATCAATAACTCCATCCACTCCTTCAATATTCCCGATCATATCATTATTTAGCACACCTACAATATCCCATCCTTCTTCAGTTGCCTTGGCTGCCAAATGCTTCCCCCCGTAAAGCCCTTGCTCCTCTCCAGACAAGCCAACCAGCAAAATCGAGCTTTCAAATTTGTACTTTGAGAGCACTCTGGCAGTTTCAATTACACCAGCCATGCCGGAAGCATTATCATTCGCCCCTGGGGAATCGTCCGTATAATTAAGCGGGTCGGAAATTCTACTATCAATATCACCTGACATGATAACATATCGATTAGGATATTGAGTCCCCCGAATCACCGCCATCACGTTTACAATCTCAGTATCCTTTGTAATTCGTGTTTTCTCGCTTCCTTTTTCCAGTGTTCTCTGAATAGAAACCTCAAGGCAGCCACCACATTCACTACTTATACGCTCGAATTCTTCTTGAATCCATCGTCTTGCCGCTCCTATTCCCCTTGTATCTGACTCAGTTTCTGACATGGTATGCCTTGTTCCAAACGACACCAGTTTTCTGATGTCCTTTTCTATCCGATCTGCTGAAACATCACTGATAATCTCATAGGGACTTATCATATTATCATTCTGTGCGTATAATGAAATTATCCCAAAAAGAAATATTATCTTAATAATTAGGTTCTTCATATTATTTTAGGTTTGATAGGAGATTAATCAGTTGTTTTTCATTGTTCTTATCAGGGATTGAAGAATTTTTGACATTAAAACCCTGCTCTTTAAGAAACTTATTCAATCCCTTCTTGTTCTTCAACTCGTGCAAATTCCCATCAATGGAAACAAAATAAACTGATTCCTGAATCAATTCATCATATTTCTCACCTGCATCAAGTGCAGGATTATAATTTCCTTTTTTAAGCTTTAAAAGAAATTGTTTGAAGAGGAAAGTGCTATCAGCGCTATAAATCACCTCAACCAAGGATTTAATTCCCTGTTCATAAATAAATTTTCTAGTGTTTATGGTGTCTAGTAAATAGTCAATATTAGAAGGCTTAATTGCATATTCCTGCCCGCGTATTTTCACATGAATCAAATCTAACTTCAAGTTTATTTTTGATGGATATTGATGAATTTTATCGAGACCAATCATTTTTATTTGCATGTCATTCCACTCATCGGAGAGGAATGCACTTCCTATTACCATTGAGTTGCCATCATCCAGGTGAATAGATGAAATAGGCCTAATTCCTAATCCAGACAAACTTATCTCAGGTTCTTGACTAAGAGATGAAAAACTCGCAAAAACTGAGCATATTAAAATTAACTTGCGCATAGCTCAAAAATAAAAAAGGCCACTCAATGAGTGACCTTTTTTTATAATCTTTCAATTGTATTATTGATTCACAGGAGTTGGTGTATATTGATCAACCACCCCAGGAAAGTTTTCATTTGATGCAGATTCAGTCTGTGGATATAGGAATCTCTGCGGTATCACAGTAGTACCTGTACCCTTAATCGGAACATTAATCATATTATCCGTTCTTCTAACATCACTATAAGTTGGTAATCCAATTACAGAGCAATATTTCTCTAGCATGATTTCCATCATCAAAGAACTATTAGTGGATGATCCATCATATAATTCACCACCCGGTTGGAAATCAGCAATAACATATGCGTCATATTGAGATGAAAACATTGCAGCATGACTAGCTCTTACTGCATTAAGTGCATTAAGTGCAGCAGTGTTATTTGAACCAATTGAGGTTTCAGCAATGATCAATTGCACCTCTTCATAGGAAACTACTGGGAAATTAGTATCAATACCAGCAAATCCACCTAAAGAAGTATTCAAATCTTCACCATTAGTAGCAACATAATATGCATATCTGCCACTTTCATCTGTTTTAGAATTGCCCTTATATTCAGCAGCTGTGCTATTCAATAATTTGGACATATAACTAAAATCCAATGAGCCTAGAACTTTCAGGTAATCTTGCCTTTGCTCTACCTGGAACTGATAAAATAAGTTTTCAGCATAGTTCGTGGTTGTATGAACGATCTCCCAGTCATTTGCTTTTGAAGTAAAGTTAGCAGCCTGAGCTGCACTCAAAGCGTCTGCATTATTACCCAAAGCAAGTAAATACCTAGCTCTTAGTGCATTAGCAATTTGAGCCCAGCTTGACGAAGTATTAAAAACATTGTTATCCGCAGAAGAAGTACCAGCTAGAGTGGCCCCTTCCTGCAACAATGACACAACTGAGTTCAATACTGTCACTTGGCTTTCAAATTCAGGATCAAGGAAGTCAGGATTATTTACCTGACTAAAAGGAATATCCCCAAATAGCAATGCGGCTTCACCAAAAAAGTAAGCTTCAAGTATTTGAGCTTGTCCTTCTAATTGAGCATTTCCGAGATCTTGTGCTTTTTGCTTTGCAATCTGTGCCTGAGAAATTCCTCTTTGAAAAAGATCTTCCCAAATCTCATCATAATCCGTCTGCAAAGTACTATAAATGTTAAGTGTTCCATATTGGCGGTCAAAACCACCAAACTGATCCGTAAACATTGTTGCTAACCTAGTCGGATGTGCTTCTGCAATTGCTACCACATTCAAGTTCGCGTGATTCAAAACAAGGTTAAGTGGCGCATCTGTAAAGTTATTGGGATCATTATTCAGACCCTCAACAACATCTTCACATGATTGAAAACCAATCATAAGAAGTATTATAAATGAATATATAATTCTTTTCATATCTAATGTCATTTAATCTTTTAGAATCGAGCTCTTAGGTTAAACAAATAGCTTTGAGTTGCAGGATTCGTGAAGTAATCCAACCCTCTACCTCTAGAAGCCCCAGTCAAGTTAACTTCAGGATCAATTCCTGGGAAGTCTGTGATAATAATCAGGTTACGTCCAGAAACGCCAACCTCTATCTCTTGCATTCCAAGCTTACCAGCTATGTTTGAAGGAAGCATGTACGAAAGGCTAACCTCTCTAAGTTTCGTCCAAGATGCATCTCTAACGAATTGCTCATCAAGTGATCCAAACCCACCACCGTCAGTTCTATACCATCCTTCTTCCAAGGCAACAGGTCCGCCACCAAAGTCACCAACGCTTCCTCTAAATGTAGCACCTTGAGCTATTGTACCTCCTGTGTAAGTTGGAAGTTCAACCGGAGCAACGGACTCAACAGCTGTCTCTGGAGCAATTCCAAAGTAGTGAAGAACGCCCCATGTACCAGCCCACATATCATTACCTTGACTTGTTTCAAACATAAATGAGAATTTCAATCCTTTATATGCAGCAGATGCTCCTAATGAGCCTCTCCAATCAGGGTTAGGATCACCAATTACACCTTGCTCATCGTCAATTACCGGGAATCCGGATGCATCTGTCTCTATTGATCCATCTGCATTTCTAGCATATCTACCTCCATAAATTGCGCCAAATGGAGCACCTTCAACGACTGATGAAGAAGTGCTTGTAAATCCATTCAGGATAATTCTACTAACATTCGGAAGCTTCTCTACGATGTTTTTATAACGGGTAAACGTTCCGAACACATTAATATCCAAACCATTTCCGGTAACGTAGTTATAATTCCAATCGATTTCGATTCCTTTATTACTGATCTCAGCAGCATTTTGCCATGCAGAAGAATAACCAGAACTAGCAGGAGTTTCGATTTCCATGATCGCATCAGTGGTTACCCTATCATAGTAAGTAAATCCAACACTTAACTTGTCATTTAATACTCTGAAATCTGTTCCAACTTCCCACTCAGTTACAGTTTCTCTTGTAAGATTTGGATTACCCTGAACAGCACCTCTTCTAACTGTACCTCCGTAGTTTGCACCATCTAGATAATCCCCCCATCCTTCTGAACCAGCAGTTGATGAAAAGAATATGTCCCGGTTGATATATAGCTGAGGCTCAATACCTACCTGTCCCCAGTTAGCTCTTAGTTTTGCAAATGATAAGAAACCATCATTACCCAAAAGCTTATTGGTAAGAATATATCCAGCAGAAACACTTGGGTAGAAGTTGATGTCTGTAAGTGTGGTACTTCTTTCCAATCTTCCGGTTGTTTCTAACAATAAATCTTCAGCTATTGTGAAGTTCATTGTATAGTATCCAGCATTTTTCTTGTTTAAGCTATTATACTCTTCCCCAAGAATATTGTCATTTGTAGCGTTTGTTATAAGTTGCTTGCTAGGATCTGTATTCAAGAATACATTCGTTGAAGTACTTAACCTTCCGTAACTTGTTGACTCAACCATATAGCCAGCAATCCAATTGAAAGATACTGATGATCCCAGCTCATTATCGCCACTTAAGAAAATGTTAAAGTTCTCCGTTTTCTCATTTCTATCATCCCTGTAGTAACCTCCTCTGGTAAAATCACCGGCAGAATTTACTTGATAGTAAGTTCTTCTTTTATCAAACCAGAAATCAACACCATACCTTGCTGTAATTGACATATTATCCAATATCTTAACATTCATCTCCGGAGTAAAAATTACTCGGTCAGTTCTGTTCGGGTTAAGGTTATTATTGATTGTCCATCCAGGGTTGTTATAGATAGCAGCCCCTTGTCCAATTTGTCTGGACCTATAAGATCTATGACTTCTAGGTACCCCAACGGCATCATTTGGACCGGTGTAATAAGTACCACTATAATCCGTATTATTAAAATCCGGAGCAGTTCTTAAATAACCAAGGTATAATCCATTCAGGTTAGAACCTGTTTGAATTCTATTAGATTCAGTATTTACATAAGAAGCATTAATTCTTCCACTTACCCGATCACTGAATTGTCTTGAATGATTCAAGCGCAATGAATTTCTGGTGTAATCGGATAGTCCGTTGATTATCCCTTTTTGATCCAATCTATTAATACCAAAATAAGTATTGCTTTGATCTGAACCTACATAGCTTACTCCTAAGGAATAATTAGCTGTAGAACCATCTCTCAAAACCTGATTTCTATTTACATCGTTGTAAACTTCTCGAGAGTTTTTAGTAGTAATGGGATAATAGGTCGTTCCTGTTTGGTCACCAACAAAATAAGCCCCAGTAGTATTTACTGCGTCTGCACCTCCTGCTCTATCTGCGATTTTATCACCCCATGATAGTCCAGAGGCTCCATCACTCCATACTCCGCCAGCACCTTGACCATAAAGACCTTGCTTTTCATGCTCTCTACTAATCTTATCAATTGACCAAGAAGCATCAAAATCAACCGCAAAGTTTCCTCCGTCTACACGTCCTTTCTTTGTTTTGATTACAAGAACACCATTTGCTGCGGCTGTGCCCCAAACTGCTGCGGCAGCTGCACCTTTCAATACAGTCATACTTTCAATGTCAGAAGCTGCAAGGTCATTCAAACGAGATTGCTGAACAACTCCAGCAGTATTACCGCCATATGAGCTGTTTGACATTGGAACGCCATCAACAATAATTAAAGGACCAGTAGATCCATTAATAGTGTTTTGGCCTCTAATTTGAATCCAAGCACCTGCTCCCGGATCACCAGTATTTTGCGTAATTAATACACCTGATGATTTTCCAGCAAGGCCTTGAATCAGCCCAGCCTCTCCAGATCTTTCAACAGCATCAGTTTTCACAATACTTGCTGAACTAATGTCATTGTCTTTTTTCTTGGAGATACCCAGGGCAGTCACAACTACTTCTTGTAGTTCTGTTGCACCGCTCATTTCTAAATCTATTGTAGTTCTCGAACCGACAGAAACTTCCCGTGCTTCAAATCCTACATAAGAAAAAATAAGTGTTGCACCATCTTCGACGGAAATTCGATAATTTCCATCCAAATCTGTTGTAACACCAGTTGTTGTGCCTTTAATCACAACATTCACTCCAGGTAACGCTTCACCCGAATCATCGGTGACCTTACCCGAAACTGTTCTTTGAGCTATCAAACATGAGATAGCCATAAAGAACAAAGTAGTAAGTAGTAAAATCCTCTTCATACTTTACTTTGTTTGGTTAAAATTTAAGTTTCTAAAAAGATTAAATTTATATTAAATCATCCCTTTAATCAAAGAAATCTTTCTTTCCATTAAACTTTATTTCACCATCTATACCAAGATTATCAACTTGAATAGCGTATAAACCTCTTAAACGAACTAATAATTTCCACTATCCGGTTACATTTGTAGCTTTAAAAAAGCTCTCATGGTAAAATCCCCAAACCTGGAAAATCTTAAAAAAATCTGCTCCAAAGTGTGACGTGATAGAGTCCGGATGGTACATATCCTAAATTCGGGACATTCAGGGGGGCACTTGGTTGAACCGAATATTTCGTAGAGCTTTACAATTACATTATGAAACATGAACTTCCCTTCACCTTTAAAACAGATGAGGATAAGTCAGTTCATGCAGCCTTATTGCATTTACGGCCGTTAACTTAGCCGCATAATCAAAATTCACTCTATTGCATTTCCGTATTTGATACTATCTGTAAGGCTCCCCTAATCCGAAGCAGTAATAAAAAAATATAGTTTCTTCTTTTAATTACTCGTCCTTCATAAAGCCTGGCAGGCTCCTTTCGCAATTCTAATATCACAAACTACTAATTAAACCATTAGCTTAGATAATTCCTAAAGTCCAAACTGTGTGTCATAAGATTATGAGCCATTACAGTAGGGAAATTAGAAGAACATACATCCTTCTAATTCAATTATTTTGCCTGTTTCAAGTAAATCTTTTGAGTAATTTTTTTCAGAAGGATGGAAAATGAATGTTTCACCGTCAGGACTTGAAAAATGAAGTAAGCCATCAATTACTTCATAGGTATAACTTTTAACATATTGAACTTCTTTACTAGAGCCATAATAATAATAGTCAAACGACAGAATATCCCACTGATCTTGTTTGATTTCTACCTTCCATTTTTTTCCATCGTATGTTGTTTCACTTAATTTCCATCCGTCACAATATGAAGTAACACTATCTATATTGAAGAAGGATATAAAATATTCAGTGCTAAAAAAGTTTGAAAATTTTATGTCTGAAAACTCGCTATAATAATTCTCCGAATCTGCCCAGATGGTCCCATCATACTTGCGTAAAAATCGACAAAACTTAGATCCCCAACCCCCAGAACAGTATATCCTTCTCGGGTCTAGATCTGGATATTGTACTCCATTTGCATCCGTTGCAATATCCTGCCCCTTATACTTTTCGGACAGGTCAGGCCCATATTGCTCTCTGTCGCTTTCCATACAAGAAAACAAACCAAAGAACAAAAACAGTAGAAGTAATTTTTTCATTTAGGGTCTTTAAATCAATACAAAATTCAGGTAAAATATTAATAGTAAATGTAAGACTCCCCTGATCGAAGCAGTAGTAAAGGTAGTTCCTTCCTTTAATTGCTCGTCCATCTTAAAGCTTGGCAGGCTCCTTCCCCGCGCTACTTATTGAATAAGACACGCAGTTTATTGTCTAAAGATCATTTGGCCTGACATTCTTATAGTCCCACATCCAGTGCTGTGTTTGATCTCTGACCTTCTTGATGCAATGAATTCTTTCGCAAACATTACATTTGCAGCTTTAAAAAAATCTTCCGTATGCCAAATTCCCCTAACCTGGAAAATCTCAAAAAAATCTGTTCACAAGTGAGGCGTGATATCGTCCGAATGGTGCACGCTGTAAATTCGGGACATCCGGGTGGCTCTCTTGGGTGTACCGAATATTTCGTCGCTCTTTATAATCACATCATGAAATATGACCCTTCATTTAACATGGAGGGAAAGAATGAAGATGTGTTTTTCCTGTCAAATGGTCATATTTCTCCTGTTTTTTACAGCACATTGGCTCATGCAGGCTTTTTTGATGTGTCAGAGCTAGCTACTTTTAGAAAAATTGGTTCCCGTCTACAAGGGCACCCGGCCACTGAAGAAGGGCTACCCGGAATAAGGATTGCCTCCGGATCCCTTGGTCAAGGGCTATCCGCTGCTATTGGAGTGGCATTGGCAAAAAAACTAAATGGTGACGACCGAAATGTCTTTGTCTTAATGGGTGATGGTGAGCAGCAAGAAGGACAAATTTGGGAAGCGGCCATGTTTGCAGCGCACAATAAGGTAGATAACCTAATTGCTACCATCGATTGCAATGGCCAGCAAATTGACGGCCCAATCGAAGACATAAACTCTTTGGGAAATTTGAGGGCTAAATATGAATCTTTTGGGTGGATGGTTTTAGCATGTGATGGTAACAATCTCGAAGAACTCATTAAAACATTGGAAGAAGCAAGATCAAATTCTGGTAACGGCAAGCCCGTAATCATACTAATGACCACCGAGATGGGTAAAGGCGTTGATTTCATGGAAGGTACTCATAAATGGCACGGAGTTGCGCCAAATGATGAACAGCTTGCTGACGCCCTGAGCCAACTAAAAGAAACTTTAGGAGATTACTAAACCAGATCAGACAAACGTTAATGAAAACTAAACTTACTTATACCGACAAAAAAGACACTCGTTCTGGATTTGGAGATGGCCTTTTAGAAGCTGCGAAGAAAAACCCAAATATTGTTGGCCTTTGTGCAGACCTAACCGGGTCACTTAAAATGAATGCATTTCAAAAAGAGTTTCCTGAACGTTTCTTTCAGGTAGGCATTGCAGAAGCCAACATGATGGGGATTGCCGCCGGACTGGCAACAGCCGGAAAGATTCCTTTCACCGGAACGTTTGCCAACTTCTCAACCAGCAGAGTTTATGACCAACTGAGACAATCCATTGCTTATTCAGAGAAAAATGTGAAGGTATGTGCGTCGCATGCCGGCCTGACTTTAGGTGAAGATGGAGCGACCCATCAAGTGTTGGAAGATATAGGGATGACTAAAATGCTACCCAACTTCACAGTGATTAACCCATGCGATTATCACCAAACCAAAGCAGCAACAATGGCCATCGCAGATCATCAAGGGCCTGTTTATCTAAGATTTGGAAGGCCAAGCTGGCCAATGTTCATGGATGGACAACCATTTGAAATTGGCAAAGCAATTAATCTCATTAAAGGAACCGATGTGTCCATTTTTGCTACCGGGCACATGGTTTGGAGGGCTATAGAAGCGGAAGCCATCCTTGCTCAGGAAGGTATTTCGGCTGAGATAGTGAATATACATACCATTAAACCTTTGGATGAGCAGGCAATTTTAAAATCAATCGCCAAGACCGGTTGTGCGGTTTCAGCTGAAGAGCACCAAATGGCAGGAGGACTAGGTGATAGCATTGCACAGACGATTGTCAAAAACCAACTGGTACCACAGGAATTTGTTGCAGTGAATGACCAGTTTGGGGAAAGCGGTAAACCAGCAGATTTGCTTGATAAATATGGTTTGAGTGTAAACGATATCGTTGAAAAAGCGAAAAAAGCAATTAAAAGAAAAGGATAAAATATCAAAACGCACTTTTTAATAGAAGCCGGGTCATAAATTGTCTCGGCTTTTTTTGTCATGCATCTTTGCAACATGCCTTCACAAAGACAACTGTTTTTAAATCACTTAGCCCAAACCTCAGAAGCACCATTGATGCTTGAAATGACATCCGCTGAAGGTATCTATATGACAGATGTGAATGGGAAAAAATACATCGACTTAATTTCGGGAATTGGGGTTTCCAATGTCGGTCATCGACATCCCAAAGTAGTGCAATCCATCAAAGATCAGGTAGATAAACACCTACATGTAATGGTGTATGGGGAGTTTGTGCAATCCCCACAGGTAAAACTTGCCGAAGCACTTACAAAAACACTCCCCGAAAATCTTAATTCAGTATATCTGGTTAATTCAGGTAGTGAAGCAGTTGAGGGTGCAATGAAACTATCGAAGAGATTTACTGGGAGGTCTCAAATAATTGCATGTCATGATGCCTATCATGGCTCTTCTCATGGGGCATTGTCTTTAACCGGAAGTGAATCGTTTAAGCGCAATTATCGACCACTTCTTCCGGGTATTTCACACATCCAATTTGGTGATAATGATGCTCTTTCAATGATTACCAATGAGACTGCAGCATTTGTGGTAGAAACAGTTCAGGGAGAAGCCGGCGTGCAGCAAGCTGATGTTGAATATTGGAAAGCTGTGAGGAAAAGATGCACTGAAACCGGAACACTTCTGGTTCTGGATGAAATCCAATGTGGATTCGGTCGCACAGGAAAATTCTGGGCTTTTGAGCATTATAAAATTAAACCAGACGTGCTTGTAAGTGCCAAAGGTATGGGTGGCGGCATGCCGATCGGCTGCTTTATCTCAAGCAAAGAAATCATGCATGTTTTCACCAACAATCCGGTTTTGGGTCACATTTCCACCTTCGGTGGCCATCCGGTCTCTTCAGCTGCTTCCCTTGCAACATTGAACGTAATTCAGGAAGAACATCTATTGAACGATGTTTCAGAAAAAGAACAACTCTTTCATCTGGAATTAAAACATCCAAAAATCAAAGCAATACGGAGTAAAGGATTAATGATGGCGGTGGAATTCGATTCCTATGAAGTTTTAAAACCAATCATTGATAAAGCCATCGAATTAGGCGTTGTTACTGATTGGTTCTTATTCAACGACCGTTCCATGCGAATAGCCCCACCACTGATAATAACGGAAGAAGAAATAAAAAAAGCCTGCAAAATTATTCTACAGGCTATTGATGAAGGTTGAAGTTGTTAGATCAATTGTTTTAAATCAAGAGTAAAGGTTTGCTCGTCTCCCATTTGGTTTACTACGATTTCCACCTCTTCATTTTCTTGCTCCAATATTTTTCTCAGTTCAGGTAAAGTGTATTCTTCTACTGCTTTTCCATTCACTTTTATTACTTCAGCATCTGTTTTGATACCAGCAATTTCCGCAGGACTTGCATCATATACCCTATGCACCAAAACCTTGCTCATATCGTTGCTGAGTTGAAGGTACATTCCACTGGCATTTACACTAAATGCATCTTCAAACCCCTGATTCTTTTCAAAGTGAATTTTCCTTTTAGAATAGTCAAATGTGATGTTAAAGCGCTTCAAAACCTTATTGCCCAAAATCCCTGCTACTTTTTTATTATTTTGAATCCCATGTTTGGCAGTGCTTATTCCAATAGGCATT
Source organism: Ekhidna sp. (assembly GCF_040220215.1). Classification (GTDB taxonomy): domain Bacteria; phylum Bacteroidota; class Bacteroidia; order Cytophagales; family Cyclobacteriaceae; genus Ekhidna. Next base: position 847,162 of record NZ_JAVJTR010000016.1, on the reverse strand, counting down.
TTTTCGAAATCAAAGCTTCCAAAACCAAAGTTCATTACGCGTCCTTCATAATGTATTGTTTCATCATCACTTAGTCCTGCTACCGGGTATGAGAAGTGCTCACCAGTTCGCTCAATAATATCATTTTTATCCGCATATCGGGTGTTAAAGTCCAAAGTAGTTCCTGCCCCGGTATTGATAAAAAATTCCCCTTCCAAAACTCCTCCATCATTTAGCGTCACTTCTCCTTCAATGTGAGGAATGTAGTTATCTAACTTAAATTCAAAACTTTCTCCAGATCCATCATGGTCATAAGCACCTTGCTCATAAAGTTCAAACATCCCATTATCATAATCTAACCTCACAACAAAATGATGCAACAAATCATACCCAATAATCCCATCAATATTCTTTCCAATGCTCATTTCCAGGTGTCGCAAACTGGTAGCATACAATTGAATGTCCTTCTCCAGATCAATTCCATTCAAGGTAATGATATTATGATCAATGAGTGCTCCTTTCACAGCCCCTTGTGCGCTTGTCTTGGTTGAAGAATGGTGGAGGTTAAGTCCTAGCTCAATCGCCACATCCAGATCAATTACCGGAAGTCCATCACCAGTATCAAAAATAAAATCCAGTGGTTCAGACCCATCTACACTCAATTGGATGAAGATGTGATCCCCAAACAGTTGCATTTTCGTAGTTGTAATGGGAGTCTGGCTTTGAGCGAAAACGAGTGAGATAATAAATACGATAAAAAGAAATTTTTTCATTGTGAAAGGAGTCTAATTAATTTCAAGTCAATTTAGAGATTTCTAAAGAAATCAGTTGATAAAAACACAACACACATAATATGCAAATGATAGAAAAAGTAAGTGCGGCAGTCAAATTTTTAAAAGAAAAAGGGTTTGATAATCCTGAGGTTGGTATCATTTTAGGAACAGGATTAGGTGCACTTACAGATGAGATTGAAATTCAGCATGAATTTGTGTATGCAAACATCCCGCACTTCCCTATCGCTACAGTAGAATTTCACAAAGGCAAATTGATTTATGGAACGCTTGAAGGTAAAAAGGTTGTCGCTATGCAGGGAAGGTTTCATTACTACGAAGGTCATAGCATGGGTCAGATTGTATTCCCTGTAAGGGTGATGCAAATGCTGGGCATTAAGAAACTAATAATTTCAAATGCGGGCGGCAGTATGAACCTGGAATGGAAAAAAGGTGAATTGATGCTAATTGAAGATCACATCAATCTACAACCTGACAACCCTTTAAGGGGACATGAAGCTACAGCTTTCGGTCAGATTTTTACTGATATGAGTCAGCCATATGACCTTGAAATGAATCAAAAACTAGTGACCACTGCTAAAGAAAATGGAATCAAATTGAACAAAGGAGTTTATGTCTCTGTGACTGGTCCTAGTTTGGAAACTAAAGCTGAGTATCGATTTCTAAGGATGATTGGAGCTGATGTTGTTGGTATGAGTACGGTTCCTGAAGTTATAGCTGCAAATCAAATGGGATTACCAGTTTCAGCTATTTCAGTACTGACAGATGAATGTGATCCGGATAATCTTCACCCAATTGATATTGAAGACATCATTGCTACAGCAAAAGCTGCAGAGAAAGATTTGGTGATTCTTCTAAAAGACCTCATAAAGAAACTATAGACTTCCCAAGTCAGATTATAGTGATATTTCTTCATTGTTTTTGGCTAGCTTTTTTTCTAGCTCGCCAATATAAGGATCTGCTTTGCTGATGGTTTCTGGAAATGGCCAAAATTCATCCAAATCAATTACAGAATAATTGACCTCTATACCTTTTGCTTCATACATTTCCATATGAGCGGCTCTATACAATCTAAATCGTGAGGCGATCAAAAGGCCAAATATCGAAAGAACTAAAATGAATCTTATGTTCATGATTGTGGTGATAAGGTTTAGCTAAGATATGAGGCTTTAACATCAAAGTAAATCCCCTAAAAGTGGTATTTTATTTATCAAATGATAATAAATCACTAATAACGCTACCCTTTTTCGGGTATTTTTAGCTGAATTTGATCTATCCATACATCTCTTCTCACCGAATGTGTTTAATCTCGAACTGCTATATCATTCAAACATTTATAGGAGCTATCTAAGGATAGTTGGTTGGGTCCGGCTCTTGCTTCTTGCAAGTCGGACCTTTTTGGTTATAACTATCAATACAGAATGTCGTAAAACTTTGCATGCTCAACCTATCGCTGAATACCTACGCTCATCTTGTTTTCATGCAACATATAAAAGAGCCTCCAAAAGAAGTGACGCTTTCGAATGCCTTGAAAATGAAAAAATTCATTGCGATGGAATTGATCATTATGTCAATTATCCCACTTTTAGCAGAATTGATGGCCAATGGAATAGATATTTAAAAGCAGGATTATCTGTATCTTTTCAGTATGAAATCAAGGAATGCAAATCTACTATTATTGGTTTTTTTTGCGCTTGCAATAAACTCCTGCTTGAAGCCTGACCCAAATGTAAATGAAGAGACAGGTGCCGATGAACTGACTGCTCTTGAAGTTGATAATCCGATTAAAAAGCTAGAAATGGAATATGAAGACGTCATTTATGTCCCTATCTATTCCGACATCTACTTTGATGCAAATAATCAGAAAACCCTCCTTGCTGCGACTCTTAGCATCCGAAATACAAGTAGTACGGACTCTATCTTCATATCAAAAATTGATTACTTCAATACTACTGGTGATTTGGTAAGAACCTACTTGACCAATCAAATAAGCCTTCCTCCTATGGCAACCATAAATTATGTAATAGAACGGGAAGATGATGCTGGAGGATCCGGGGCAAATTTCATCGTAAAGCTGAGTGCTAAAAGCACAAACGTTCGGCCACTGATACAAGCAGTCATGGTTGGACAAAACGGCAATAAAGGGTTTGCCTTTTCCACGGATGGCTACTCACTAAAATAAAAGAGTAACATTCTTAAAGAATGTTACTCTTTCTTTAAGGTTTTGATTACTTACTTGAAAGCAGGAATTCCAGTAATTTCTGCTCCTAAGATCAACAAATGAATATCATGAGTTCCTTCATAGGTCACCACGGACTCCAGGTTCATCATGTGGCGCATCATTGGGTATTCACCAGTAATACCCATACCACCGTGTATTTGACGTGCCTCTCTGGCAATATTCAGAGCCACTTCCACACTATTGCGTTTTGCCATAGATATCTGTGATGTAGATGCCTTGCCTTCATCCATCATCTTCCCAAGTTTCCAATTAAGTAATTGTGCTTTTGTAATCTCAGTTAACATTTCTGAAAGTTTCTTCTGAGTAAGCTGAAACCCCCCGATTGGCTTCCCGAATTGCTCTCTTTCCAAGGAGTATCTTTTGGCTGAATCATAGCAATCCATTGCTGCACCTATTGCTCCCCATGCAATGCCAAACCTTGCTTTATCCAGGCAACCCATAGGTGCGCCCAAGCCACTTTTACCCGGAAGAAGGTTTTCCTTTGGAACCTTTACATCACTGAATACAAGTTCTCCTGTACAAGAAGCTCTCAATGACCATTTGCCATGCGTTTCCGGTGTGGTGAACCCTTCCATTCCTCTCTCTACAATCAAACCATGAATTCTGCCTTCCTCATTTTTCGCCCAAACTACAGCTATATCAGCGTAGGGTGAATTGGAAATCCACATCTTTGCTCCGTTGAGCAGGTAATGATCCCCCATATCCTTGAAATGAGTTTCCATCCCACTTGGATTGGACCCATGATTAGGCTCGGTCAATCCAAAACAGCCCAGCATTTCACCTGAAGCAAGTTTGGGGAGATATTTTTTTCTTTGCTCTTCAGAGCCGTACGCATAAATCGGGTACATCACCAACGATCCTTGCACAGAAGCTGTTGATCGCATTCCTGAATCCCCACGCTCAATTTCCTGCATGATCAATCCATAGGAAATGTAATCCAATCCTCCTCCTCCATATTCTGCTGGAACAGTCGGACCAAATGCGCCAACTTCACCAAATTTCTTTACAATCTCCTGTGGGAAGTGGTTCTTCTCAGCCCATCCTTCGATGTAAGGAGTTATTTCTTTCTTTACAAAGTCCCTGACCGATGATCGGATCAACTTATGCTCATCCGTTAGCAAATCATCCAGGGCGTAAAAGTCCGGGGATTCAAATTCGTCTACAAAGTTTCGTTTTTCTGCACTCATCAGAGGATAGGGTTTTTTATATCAGTTGTTAAAATTTTGAGCCAAATTTACAACCATAAAACGCAACAAAAACAACTACGATGGGCGAAAAGAAGATCGATGAAAATATTCTACAACAACTAAACAAGCTGGAGGAAAAATATGAGGCGATGGGGCAGGATTTGTCTAGTTATTTAGATGGTTTGCTCTATTCGGACTACCTCACCTATTGGGACTATATCCACCTGGATACACTCTTAAGCTTACAATCTCCGAGGACCGCCATTCCAGACGAGAAAATTTTCATCCTCTATCACCAGGTTACCGAGCTTTATTTTAGAATGATCCTCAATGAGATGGAGCAGGCAACTTTTACCGACCCGATAGATGAAGAACTCTTTCAAAAGCGTTTAAAGAGGATAAATCGCTACCTGGATCACTTAATTGATTCTTTTGATGTGATGACTGACGGAATGGATCAGGACCAGTTCCTTGCATTCCGTATGGCCCTCCTTCCCGCCAGCGGTTTTCAGTCTGCGCAGTATCGAAAGTTGGAGATTCTCTCCACCGATTTTAAAAACCTGCTGAACCTTGAGAAAAGAGAGGAATTGAAGAACGTAAATGAAATCCCGGAACTTTATGAGTCGCTGTATTGGAAAGCCGGAGCTACAGAGTTGGCAACCGGAAAAAAAACATTGACCCTGAAGCAGTTTGAGTCGAAATACGGCAAAGAGTTTATAGAACTGGGAGAAAACGTAAAAGAATGCAATCTCCTACAGAAATATAAAGATCATTATGAGGGGAATGAGGATATCATTTCAGAAATGAAAAAATTAGACCAAAAGGCCAATGTGGATTGGCCATTACAACACTTAAAATCAGCCACCCGATACCTCCAACGTGACCCTGAAGTAATCAAAGCATCCGGAGGGACCAATTGGCAGAAATATCTTCCTCCAAGAAGGCAAAGAATTATTTTTTATCCTGAGCTGTGGACGCAGGAAGAAATGCAGGAGTGGGGTCAGAAATTTAAAAGGGTATTATCCAGCACGCATGCATAGACTGGGTGGCTATATCGCCATCTTCCTTGCTGCTACCAATCTATTGTTAGCACAAATCAAGCAAGGAAAAAACTACTTTGATGCAGATAGTACCAAAATACAGGAAGTCTATCATTACTCACTGAAAGATTCTTCTCTCCAAGGTCCCTACGAATCTTTCTACCTGAATGGATCATTAAAAACCTATGGCTGGTACAAAAAAGACAAAGCTGATAGTGTTTGGAACTATTATTATGAAAACGGCAGAAAGAAAGCTGAAGGACGATTCAAGAAGGGAGTTCCGAACGGGAAATGGAAGTATTTCTATGAAAATGGAAACATTAAATCTGAAGGTATTTTAAATGGAAACTCCAAGGAAGGTCAGTGGAAGTTTTACTATGAAACAGGTGGGGAAAAGAGCAATGGAAATTATAAAAAAGATAGTAAAATCGGTATTTGGAACTATTTCTATGAAGACGGTTCAATAAAAGCGCAATCTATTATTGAAAACAGGACAGGAACCTATACAGAGTTTTACCCATCGGGTTCTCGTCGAATGGAAGGAAAAAATGTAGACGAAAAAAGTGAGGGTGAATGGATCTATTACTATGAAACCGGGGAGATTGAAGCGATTGGAGGTTTTGAAGATGGGTTGAAATCAGGTGAATGGACTTATTATCATAAAAATGGTGAAAGAGCAGCCAAAGGAACCTACCGGAATGGATCTAGATATGGCGATTGGCAATATTTTCATGAAAATGGTCAGATCAGCCAATCCGGTAAAGTCATCAATGACAACAAGGACGGATACTGGAAGCTTTATTATCCTACGGGTGAGGTGATGGGTGAAGCCCAATATGATGAAGGAAGCGGAATATTTAATGAGTACTATCCCAGCGGGAGTCAAAAATCCAAAGGTCAAATCTTAGATAGCAAAAAGTCTGGAAAGTGGCACTACTATAGTGAAAAAGGGCATTTGGAGGGTGAGGCCGATCTACAGGAAGGTGAAGGTAAGTACATCGGATACTATCCTGATGGAACCATTAAAATGCAGGGACAAATAAAAGATGATAAACGAGTTGGTGAATGGATCTTGTACAACCCGGACGGCACTACCGCGGGCACTTATCGTCCCATTTATGAAAACGAAAAACCTATTTTCAAAACCAGGATCACCAGCGATGAAATTGACAAGGAATCCCTTGATAAACCTAACTATCACCCTGAAAAAAGAGGTCTAAGATATTTTCTTCCTCGGGTCAATGAATATAAGGGAATCATAATAGGTTCAAATCCAATCTGGCTTGCAGATGACCAATTGCCGTTCGCTTTGGAATATTACATTCAGGAGCGTTTGGGTTACGAGATTCAATTCGATATGCTTCGGTCACCCTTTTTCACACCGGACAGTGATATTAGTGATTATCAGGTGTATCGGAGGGGTGCCAAAGTCCATTTCAGACAAAAGTTTTACCATGCTGATTCCAAGCTTGGAATGTTCTATTTTGGTCATGAGGTCAACTTTAAGTACCTAAATAATCAGGTAAATCATACAGACACTCTTATCATACAAATGCCGAGGAGGTTTGGTAACCTCGTAGAGACATCATACGGTTATGGGCTATTTGTGGGTAATAGGTGGATGAAAGATCCGGGCTCTTCCGGGCTTACCATCGACGCTTTTTTAGGTGTAGGTGTTTCGGCAAGGTCTTTCAAAAAACAATATGAACCTATTCAGGTCTTAGACAATTACTTTGATCAGGAAATTAAATCCTCCGTTCATTTCCCTATCATTTTTGGACTGAACATTGGGTTTGCATTGACAAAAAGTAAAAGCAAGACGCAATGAGCAAAAAAACTGTTATCATGGGAGCCACTACTAACCCCGCCAGATATGCCTATCTGGCTGCAGAAAGACTCAAAGCTCACAACCATGAAATCGTACCTATTGGGATCAAGAAAGGACAAGTGTTTGGAGCAGATATCTTAGATATTCGAACAATGCCTCATGATAAAGGAATCCATACAGTGACCATGTACATTGGACCCCAAAATCAAAATGAGTGGGAAGATTATATCATTTCTCTCGAACCAAAAAGAATCATATTTAATCCAGGCTCGGAAAACCCTTCACTTGCACAAAAAGCTTCCACAAAAGGAATTGAAGTGCTTAATGCCTGCACACTGGTAATGCTTGGAAATGGTCTATTCTAATGAATAGGAATTGGACGCTCCTCTCTGTGCCTGTGTAGGTGTAAATCCATATGGTGATACAAGCTCAAGCGAAAAATGTGGCGCTTTTCATAGTGATAGGGAGATCCTTTATGACGATAAGAAAACATGTAACCGCCTTGCACTTGAAACTGCTCACTTAGATTGTAACCAAGACCAACAAACGCTCGATTATCCTCTAAATGGTTATATACGATCGACTCCCCTGCCTGAATAAATATCTCATTGTAGGATGAAATGAAAAGCGTGTGATTTTCAAATGCCGGTTTATTTAATGGCACATATAAAGTCAGTTTGTACCTAAAACGATGTGTTAGTTCAAATGGCGAGTCTTTCACATAGTCCCTACGCCATCGTTGCTCTGTACGTAATTGGTGAAAAACCTTAATATGCTCAAATGGAGTTGCCAACACTGCTTGTTGCCAAAAACGATATTGCGGCACAATGTTATCAACGTTTGGGTCTTCAGGGTTTGGTGCCCAATAAAATGGAAGCACCAGCCCCGCAGTGAAATCCAAATATGTGGTGATGGTGTATGTAGCTCCGAATCTCAGGTAGATTTGAGCCATATCCTCAAAACCATTTTTTCTTCTTATATGATACTCACCATAGTAAGCCCACTTTTCATTGAAGTGGTACTTGGTATAAAAGCCCAACCAAACGCCATCTGAAGTACTGATTTGCTTTTCTTGCGGAAGTGGTGGCGATTGAGAAAAAAGTGAGGTGGTAGAAAGGAGACATACCAACGTAGTGACCCTAAAAATGTGATTCATATCCATAGCGGTTAGGTCGCTCCAAAATTGAACTATTTAAAGGAGAAAATTTAATTTTTGGGGATAAAATAATTGCCCTACGCGTTTTGTCTCGCTAAAAATCAGAATGAAGGCTCGATTAAAAATGTTGATTTTTAATTGATTTGAAAACGTCAATTTAAAGCATCAAAAACCTCTCAAGATCGAGATATTTTTAGTACTTTTGACCTTTGAAAAATACTTCATTTTAAACACTTGAGAGGCACTTGAAAAATATTCGGAATTCTATCGATTTAAGCTCTTAAGACTGTTTTTAATCACTGCACATGGAAGAAAATAAGCAAAACAAAAAAGGGGATTATTCTGCCAGTAATATACAGGTTTTAGAAGGTCTGGAAGCTGTGAGGAAAAGACCGGCAATGTACATTGGGGATATTGGGTTGAAAGGGCTTCACCACATGGTTTGGGAAGTCGTGGATAACTCTATAGATGAAGCATTAGCGGGCCACTGCGACACCATTACTGTTGAAATCAATACAGATGAATCTATCACTGTAACTGATAATGGTCGTGGTATTCCAATTGACATCCACAAAAAAGAAAATCGAAGCGCATTGGAAGTCGTGATGACTGTCCTTCACGCCGGTGGTAAGTTCGATAAGGATACTTACAAGGTTTCAGGTGGTCTCCACGGGGTAGGTGTATCATGTGTGAATGCCCTATCTTCCAATTTGGTAGCTACTGTGCATCGTGACGGAAAAATCTATAGACAAGAATACAAAATAGGTGTGCCTCAGGCTCCTGTTAAAGAAATTGGTAAAACTGATATTAGCGGAACGATCATCCAGTTCAAGCCTGATATGGATATTTTCAGCGCCAATCACTACAATTCAGAAACCATCGCTTCCAGGTTAAGGGAGTTGTCATTCCTGAATGCTGGAATTACCATACACATGATAGATCATCGGAATCTTGATGATAACAATGAACCAGCAAAGGAGACCTTTCATTCGGAAGGTGGACTTTCAGAATTTGTAGCCTATCTGGATTCTACGCGCGAAAGCCTAATACCTGAACCTATTTACATGGAAGGTAGTAAAGGAGCAGTTCCGGTAGAGGTAGCGATAAGCTACAATACATCCTATACTGAAAATGTGGTTTCGTATGTTAACAATATCAATACCATTGAAGGTGGTACGCATGTTTCAGGATTCAGACGTGCCTTGACACGAACCCTTAAAAGCTACGCGGATAAGTCAGGATTGCTTGATAAAGTAAAGGTTGAAATATCCGGTGATGACTTTAGAGAGGGCCTTACGGCAGTGATTTCCGTGAAAGTAGCCGAACCTCAATTTGAAGGTCAAACCAAGACCAAGCTTGGAAACTCTGATGTGATGGGAGCTGTCGACACTTGCGTGAGTGAAATACTCAATGAGTATCTGGAAGAGCACCCAAAAGAGGCTAAGCAAATCGTTTCTAAAGTTATCATAGCTGCTCAAGCCAGGCATGCAGCTCGTAAAGCTCGTGAGATGGTTCAGCGCAAAAACGTGCTTTCCGGAACCGGACTTCCGGGTAAACTCGCTGATTGCTCTGATAAAGACCCTGCAGTATGTGAGCTTTATTTGGTAGAGGGTGATTCTGCAGGAGGGTCAGCTAAGCAAGGAAGAGATCGTAAGTTTCAGGCCATTTTGCCACTTAGAGGTAAAATTCTAAATGTAGAAAAAGCACAGGAGCACAAAATATACGACAATGAGGAGATCAAAAACATGATCACCGCGCTCGGTGTTTCATTTGGTACAGAAGAAGATGAAAAAGCGCTGAACATGGCAAAACTTCGATATCATAAAGTTATCATCATGACAGATGCTGATATTGATGGAAGCCATATCCGTACATTAATATTGACATTCTTTTTCAGATATATGCGAGCCCTCATTGAAAAAGGATACTTGTATATCGCATTACCGCCACTTTATTTAATCAAGAAAGGAAAGACTGAGCGTTATGCCTGGTCGGAAGATGATAGGGTGAAAACGGTCAAAGAGGTTGCTCCTAACGGAAAAGAGGATGCGGTAAGTGTGCAGCGATATAAAGGTCTTGGCGAAATGAATCCGGAGCAATTATGGACTACCACGATGGATCCTGCACATAGAGCTCTTAAGCAAGTAACTATAGAGTCAGCTGCGGAAGCAGATCATTTATTCTCAATGCTAATGGGTGACGAAGTAGCGCCACGTCGTGAGTTTATTGAGAAAAATGCGAAATACGCCAAAGTTGACGTATAAACTTACTTGGATAAAAGTATCTGATACATTGCCTGGATGAACTTCCAAATTACGGCGAACGTAAAGAGGATAGCTGAACCAAAAGCGAAAATGATCAGAAGAAAAAAGTCTAAAATTTTTTCCATATAATCTTCAGGTTAATCAATTATTCAATATACGTTTTTATTAACCGGAAAGATGAAGATATGTTAAACTAATTTTCAGTTATGAAATATAATTTTATTAAGAAAGTATTTTTCCTACTATTATTTGGTTGTTACGCGTCGATTTCATACTCACAGAACTACTGGCAGCAAAGAGTTGAGTACAAAATGGATATTGATTTTGATGTGAAAAACCATCAGTTTACAGGTTCTCAAACATTAAAATACTATAATAATAGCGCTGATACGCTTGATAGAGTATTTTACCACCTATACTTCAATGCTTTCCAGCCGGGCAGCATGATGGATACCCGTAGCAGGACAATTGAGGATCCGGACGGGCGTGTGATGGATCGTATTTCAAAATTGGATGATTCAGAGATCGGGTTCCACAAGATCCAATCATTAAAACAGGATGGTAAACCATTAGATTATCAAGTTGAAGGGACTGTTTTAGAAGTTTCTTTAGCAGACCCTATTCTACCGGGCGCAACAACGATTTTCGATATGAATTTTCAAAGTCAAGTGCCTGTTCAAATCCGCCGTAGCGGCAGGAACAATGCAGAAGGTATTGACTACAGCATGGCTCAGTGGTTTCCAAAAATGGCAGAGTATGATGAGAGAGGCTGGCATGCTCACCCGTATGTAGCTCGTGAATTCTATGCACCCTGGGGGGACTTTGAAGTAAACCTCAGTATTGATAAGAATTATGTGGTTGCTGCCACTGGTATTCTGCAAAATCCAAATGAAATTGGGTATGGATATGAAGATGAGGGTGTTGATGTGAAGAGGAAAGAGAAGAAAATAACCTGGAAGTTTAAGGCTGAAAGAGTTCACGATTTTGTGTGGGCAGCCGACCCTGATTACACCCACACTACAGCTATGGTTGACGGAGGCCCAGAGTTGCATTTCTTCTACCAAAAGGGAGTAAAAACTCAAGCGTGGGAAGAGCTTCCGGCATTAACGGCTAAGGCTTTCGAATACATTCAAGCAAACTTCGGCGAGTATCCTTATCCTCACTATTCTGTCATTCAAGGTGGTGATGGTGGAATGGAGTACCCGATGGCTACCCTAATTACCGGAGAAAGAAGTATACAAAGCCTACTTGGTGTTACCGTTCATGAGGCCTTACATAGCTGGTACCAGGGATTGTTAGCGACGAACGAAAGTTACTACGCATGGATGGATGAAGGATTCACTGAGTATGCGGAAACGAAAACAATTGCGAACTTAAATAACTCCCAGAACATTTGGGACAGCAAATACAAGGCTTATTTTTATCTGGTAAATAGCGGCAAGGAAGAGGCGATGAGTACCCATTCTGATCACTATTCTACAAATTTTGCCTATTCACTGGCAGCCTACACCAAGGGGGCGGTAGCCTTAGCACAATTGAACTACATTATAGGTGAGTCTGCAACAGCCTCTGCACTGAAGAAATACTACTACCAGTGGAGATTTAAACACCCGGAAATGTATGATTGGATTCGGGTTTTTGAAAAAGAGTCTGACATTGAATTAGACTGGTACCTGGACTATTGGGTAAATACTACACACACCATTGATTACGCAATAGGATCGGTATCAGAGGCAGAGGGAAAAACAATAGTTGACCTTGAAAGAAAAGGGAAAATGCCTATGCCAATGGACGTTTATGTCACTTTTGTCGACGGATCCCGGAAAATATATTATGCTCCGCTTTCAATGATGCGTGGCGAAAAAGAAAACGAATCTGGATTGGAAAGAGTGATTCTTCCGGACTGGTCATGGACACATCCCACCTATCAGTTTACAATTGAAAAACCACTTGCTGAAATCGAATCTATTAGGATTGATGAAAGTGGATATATGGCAGATGTGAACAGGGGAAATAATATCTGGGAGAAGGAATAACCTTCTTCCAGTTTTTAATTTTCTGATTTCTCTACTTTCCCTTTTATGGTAATTATTTGTGTAGGTGTTACTGGGTCATTTGAGTAAATCGTGATCGACTTGTACTGATTTCCCTGCATCTCAGAGGTATCAAACGAGACTTTAAGCATTTGGCTTTTTCCTTTTTTGATACCTTTCTTTTTTAAATCATAGGTAATACATCCACAGTTTGACTTCACTGCGCGTAACTCGAGCTTTTCCTTACCTGTGTTTGTTAGCTCAAATTCCGATTCCAAAACTGCGCCGGCAGCTACCCTTCCAAAATCATAAGATCTGCTTGAAATTTCAAGCTTAGGCGCATTGTCCAATTCTTCGGCTGTCATTTCAGGGAAGTATTCCTCAATAACGGCAATTACTGATAAGTCTTCCTCCGAGTTAGCACTGAGCTTAATATTGTCACTCACAAACCCAAAATCATTCTTTTTAACAGGATCATAGGTGATTTTAATCTGCCCTACCTCTCTTGGATTTAGAAACTCCTGCATCAAAGTAACTTCAATATGATCCGGGATTATCATTTCTTCCGGATTCAAAACAGCTGTGGTGTCCGAATAATTGAATACATCAAATGTTTTTTCAACCGGTTTTTCTGTAGTGATTTTGCCAATATTTAAGCCTCTGTATTTCAGCCTAAAATCACCCGCCAATACTGGAAACTCTTCTTCTGGGGTTTTTGGTTTTGTTTTTACAAAGCCTGAAATGTATAAAGTTTGATTCGATGATGCATCATTGGTTGTGATTCGAAGCGATTTCCTAAACTTTCCCGGCCTGTTGCTAGGGTTGTATTTTGCAATTACGAATCCTGAGTCTCCCGGCATTACCTCCTCTTTTGTCCATCCAGGTGTGGTACATCCGCAAGAAGCTTTCACGTTTGTGATTTTGATTGGTTCTTCACCATTATTCACAAAGTTAAATGTATATTCGGCTGATCCACCCGCTTCATGAATATCCCCGAAGTTGTAATCAGTTACTTCAAACACCAATTTTGACTGACCAAATGCTGTAATAAAACCCAGCATGATGATCGCAGAAAAAAAATCCCTCATTTTCAATTTCATTTTACAGTTTCCCCGGCTCAAATACAAAGCCTCAAATTATATAGGTTTGCACAAATTTTTAAATAATGGCACGAATACTCACAGGTATCCAAAGCTCTGGTAAACCTCATTTAGGCAACCTTTTAGGGGCTATTATACCCGCTATAGAATTATCTAAAAACAAGGATAATGAATCCTTCTTTTTTATAGCGGATTTACACTCCCTTACCACCATCAAAGATGCGAAACTACGCACAGAAAACGTAAACGCAGTTGCAGCCGCTTGGTTGGCTTGTGGGTTTGATACTTCAACCAATACCTTTTACAGACAATCCAGAGTACCTGCATGCTGCGAGTTAACGTGGTACCTTAATTGTTTTACACCTTTCCCAATGTTGGCCAACGCGCACTCGTTTAAAGATAAGTCCGATCGATTGGCAGATGTGAATGCCGGATTGTTTGATTACCCTGTATTAATGGCATCCGATATTTTACTTTATGATGCCAACTATGTGCCTGTTGGGAAAGATCAAAAGCAGCATTTGGAAATGACCCGTGATATTGCTTCTGCGTTTAATCATCAGTTTGGAGAAACATTTGTTATCCCCGAATCACTTATAGATGATACTGTGATGACCATACCTGGCACAGACGGTCAAAAAATGAGCAAGAGTTATGGAAATATCATCGATGTTTTCCAGCCGGAGAAAAAACTAAGAAAAAACGTCATGCAAATCGTAACCGATAGTACCCCTATCGAGGAACCTAAAAATCCGGATACATGTCATGTTTTTTCCATGTACAAATTGCTTGCATCGGATAGTCAGGTGAATGAAATGCGTAAGAAATATGAGGGTGGCAACTATGGATATGGCCATGCTAAGCAGGAGCTCTTTGAGCTTTTGTTGGATAAGTTTAGAGGTGAGCGAGAAAAATATGATTACTATATAAACAACCTGGATGAGCTCGAAAATGAACTCCAGAAAGGTGAGAAAAAAGCAGCTGAAATAGCTGAAAAAGTTTTAACGAGAGTAAAGAAAAAATTAGGCTATGCCTGAGATAAGGGAAATGGAAGCAAGACAAAAAGCAAACAATTGGCTAAACGCAGCTAATATGGACGAGACATCTCAAAAGGAGATTCTGGAGCTTTTAGAATCGCCCGAGGAGTTAGATGAATCATTTCTTCAGGACTTGGAATTTGGAACAGGAGGTCTAAGGGGAATTATGGGAATTGGAACCAATCGAATAAATAAATATACGGTTGGGATGGCGACCCAGGGCTTTTCGAATTATCTGAAAAGTGAATTTTCAAGTGAGGTCAAAGTGGCAATTGCTTATGACAGCAGAAACAATAGCAAGCTCTTTGCAGAAACCACAGCTAATGTTTTTTCAGCGAATGGAATTAAAGTATTTCTGTTTGAAGATTTAAGACCAACTCCCGAGCTATCCTTTGCTATTAGACACCTGGATTGTAAAGGGGGTGTCGTAATCACCGCTTCACACAATCCTAAAGAGTATAATGGATATAAAGCGTATTGGTCTGATGGTGGACAGTTGGTTCCCCCTCATGACAAAAATGTCATAAAAGAGGTCAATAAAATACAATCCATTGATGAGATTAATTTCACCGCTAACCCTTCTTTAATCAGTAAAATTGGTGATACGCTTGATAGGTCTTATCTGGATATGATTAAGGGTTTGTCTTTATCCCCGGATGCCATCCGGGAGCATGGTGACATTAAGATTGTCTTTTCATCTATTCATGGAACGGGAATAACCATGGTACCGAGAGCTCTTCAGGAGCTTGGCTTTACCAATATCCATGTAGTTGAGGAACAAAAAGTCCCTGACGGTAATTTTCCGACTGTCATTTATCCCAATCCTGAAGAAACCGAAGCAATGTCTTTGGCATTGAAAAAAGCGGAAACCACCGATGCGGACATTGTGATGGCAACAGATCCTGATGCTGACAGGGTAGGAATTGCAGTAAAAAATACAAAAGGTGAATTCCAACTTTTAAACGGAAATCAAACCGGAGCACTTTTGGTATACTACCTGATTGTTAAAACCAATGAAAAAGGGCTGAAAGGCAATGAATACATTGGTAAAACAATTGTTACGACTGAATTGATCCGTGATATTGCACAAAGCTTCAACGTCAATTGCTATGATACGCTCACAGGCTTTAAATGGATCGCTGATTTAATTCGTACTAAAGAAGGCAAAGAATTATTCATTGGTGGTGGCGAGGAAAGCTATGGCTATATGATTGGCGAAGAAGTACGGGACAAAGATGCTGTAGCCAGTAGTGTGATGATTGCAGAGCTTTCTGCCTGGGCAAAACAGCAAGGATTAAGCGTCTTTGAACTGCTTATAGAGATATATAAAAAGTATGGATTCTACTATGAGGAACTCAAATCAATTACTAAGAAGGGGATAAAAGGAGCGGAAGAAATAAGAACAATGATGGATGATTTTCGATCACAACCTCCTCACACTTTAGCGGGATCACCAGTCACTCAGATCATTGATTATCAGGAAGGAATAATAAATCATACCAATGGAAAAAAGGAGCCGATCAGTTTTCCGAAATCAAACGTTCTTCAATATCTTACAGAAGATGGAACGAAAGTAAGCATTCGACCTTCAGGCACGGAACCGAAAATTAAATTCTACTTCTCTGTTAGGGGAGGATTTGAAAGTGATAACTACTTCGAAGCAGAGAAAAATTTAAAAAATAAAGTCCATAACTTACTGAAAGACTTGAATTTGTGATCCTACACTAATATAATTGGATTAAATAAATCAAAAGTGTTAATTTGCGAAGACTAGAAACTATATTTAGACTAGTCTTTCAAACAGGAGTCACCAATCTAACCGAAAACTGAATTGAGTAGCGTAGCATTAAACTTTTTTCTTGTTGTTGTAGGGTTTGTCCTACTGATCAAAGGGGCTGATTACTTGGTCAATGGAGCCTCTTCTCTTGCTAAAAGATTCAATGTCTCTGATATAGCCATCGGTCTTACCGTGGTAGCTATGGGTACCTCAGCACCGGAATTAGTGGTCAATATAATCTCCGGATCTGTACAAGATGCTGGAAGTGGCGCTAATGAAGTGGTTTTTGGTAACATCATCGGTTCCAATATTTTCAACATATTCTTGATACTGGGTATATCTGCAATCATTTACCCACTCACCGTAGAGCGAAACGCGCTATGGAAAGAAGTTCCTTATTCTCTATTAGCCACTTTTATCTTTTTTATTCTAGTTAATGATGTGCTTTTCTTTGATGGGGACATAAACTCCCTCGGTGTGAAAGATGGTATCGTGCTGCTGATCATGTTTGCACTTTTCCTTATTTACATCTTCATGAATTTGAGTAGGAATCCTGAAGCAGAAGTTGAGGATATTGAGATTCACGGAAGCTTGAAGACGACCATCATGATTGTTCTGGGAATAGTAGGCCTGGTATTCGGGGGAAATCTTATTGTCGAAAATGCCGTAACGATTGCAAAGTTTTATGATGTAAGTGACAAGATGATCGGCCTGACCATACTTGCTGCCGGAACATCATTACCGGAACTGGCAACATCTGCAGTAGCTGCCTTCCATAAGAAATCAGATTTAGCTGTTGGGAATATAGTAGGATCCAACATTTTCAATTTGCTACTTGTCCTAGGCACCACAGCAATTGTTCATTCGCCACTTGTCTACACCCCATCACTTAATACTGATCTTTATATTGTGATGATCGGAACTTTGATGCTGTTCCTGTTCATGTTTACACTCAATAAATACAAACTTGACAGGGCAGAAGGTATGGTTTATCTGATTGGCTTTGTGGCTTACTCATATTACCTTTTTGTAAGGGAAGATATCCTTCCAGGATTATTTTAAACAGCTTTTATCATGTTACCAAAAATTGACCCAACGACGACCAAGTCCTGGGCAAAACTCGACGAACTTGCTCGTAACAAAGCAAATATTAGTGATTTGCTAAAAGACAAATTTCGCAATGATCAGCTTACATTCGAATCAGGTGATTTTTATTTCGATTTTTCAAAAAATGAAGTTTCAACCGACATACTTCAGCAGCTAGTTGGATTGGCCGAAGAGTGTAAACTACCTGAAAGCATCAAACGCATGTTTGAAGGAGATGAAATAAACGAGACAGAAGAAAGGTCAGTACTACATGTAGCACTGAGGGGAAAAGAAAGCGAAGAAGCAAATCGCGAGTTAAAAAAAATACAGGTTTTCTGTAACATGCTACATTCTCATGAGTGGCTAGGGTATACCGGGAAAGGAATAACCGACGTGGTAAACATAGGGATTGGAGGGTCAGACTTGGGACCTAAAATGGTTACTTATGCCCTGAAACCATATTGGAAAAATATTGAGCCACACTTCATTTCAAATGTAGATGCAGCACAGCTTGATGAAACACTGGAGAATCTAAATCCAGAATCCACCCTGTTTATTATTGCTTCAAAGACATTCACTACCCAGGAGACCATTACCAATGCGTTCTCAGCCCGTGATTGGTTCCTTAAAAATGGCGGCAGTGAGCAAACGATTGCCAAACACTTTGTGGCGGTCAGCACAAACGAAAGGGCAGTGAATGATTTTGGCATATCCAGTGAAAACATGTTCGAATTTTGGGACTGGGTAGGCGGTAGATTTTCTCTTTGGTCTGCAATTGGGTTAAGTATTTCTTGTACAATTGGTTATGATCAGTTTGAGGCACTGCTATCCGGCGCTAAAGCAATGGATGATCACTTTAGAAAAGCCAAACTATCCGAAAACCTGCCTGTAATTTCAGCTCTTATTGGTATATGGTATAATAATTTCATGGCCTACCATTCTATGGCTATTTTACCATACGATCATAGGCTGAGATACCTACCCTCCTACCTACAACAGGTAGATATGGAGAGCAATGGAAAATATATTGATCGAGCCGGGAATAAGGTGAATTACCAGACGGGACCTTTAATCTGGGGTGAGCCCGGAACAAATGGACAACATGCCTTTTATCAATTGATCCATCAGGGTACTAAAGTGGTACCATGCGAGTTTATAGGCATTGCCAATCCGGCCCATGGTTATGCAGATCATCATGAAAAACTCTTGGCCAACTTCTTTGCCCAATCGGAGGCACTTTTGACTGGAAAAACTAAACAACAGGTTCTTGAAGAAGTTGAAGATGGTGCAAATCCGATTTTAGTTAATTCTAAGGTTTTCGAGGGGAACAGGCCATCCACAAGTATCCTCATAAAAGAACTCTCTCCTAAAAATTTGGGGAAACTAATCGCTTATTATGAGCATCGCGTTTTCGTTCAGGGAATTATTTGGAATATTTTCAGCTTCGACCAGTGGGGCGTAGAACTGGGCAAGCAGCTTTCAAAACCTATCCTGACTGAAATAAAAGAAGTGAAAGATGGCAAACACGACCCTTCAACTCAGTCATTGATGCAGGTTTACCGATCCATGCGTAAGTGATTCGCGATTATTCCTGTTGCAATACCTACATTTAAGGATTCAGCGTTTCCCAAACGGGGAATGCTTATAAACTCAGAGGTATATCTTCTGGAGATTTCACCAATACCGTGAGATTCACTCCCCATTACAATCACCTTAGGTTGCTCAATAGCTAGTTTTTCTATTGCAGTCCCTTTCATATCTGCTGAAAGGACTTGTAATCCATTTATATCATAGAACGCTTTCAAATCAGTTGAGATTACCTTCACTCTTGTAAATGATCCCATCGAACTATTAATCACTTTAGGATGGTAAAATTCCGCACAGTCTGTTGAGCAAATAAGCTGATTGAAGCCAAACCAATCCAAAGTTCGAATGATCGTACCCATATTCCCAGGGTCACCAACACCATCTAACACAAATAAGTAGTCATTAAATTGAACGTTTTCCAACGTCCAACTTTTCATTCGAGCAATAGCGATTGCATCCTCATTGGTTTTAAAAGTGCCCAACTGTCCCAATAAATCTGCTTTTACAATTTCATTTCTATGCTTTGCGCTTTTCAAATTCAAAGAAAAAAACTCCTCCGTTCCAACCACCATTTCAATTTCAAAATCAGATTGAACCAACTCTTGCACATTTTTTGCGCCTTCTATCAAAAAGCATTCCTCACGAGTGCGGTACTTCTTAACTTTGAGCGATTTTATAAATTTCTGATCCTTCCTAGAGAGCATCTGATTTGAAGCAATTTTTTAAACTAAGCCAAATATCATTATTCGCAGGCATATTCTTAACCTCATGCCTTGGCTCTAAGTTTTTAAAAGGTGATGAGCACATTCTAGCTAAACAAAAAGTTGTTGGATTATCCGGTTCATTGAAAGATAATGCCAAGGCCCTCTATGAACAACAAAATAATAGTCGAATCCTTTTTGGATACCCATTTACCCATCTGGCCCACTTGTATCAACTCGGAGAAAATGGATGGATATTTCCCGGTTATAATCAACAGAAAGCAATCGCCAAAAGGGACTCGCTGGCAGTAAAATTTGATAGCAAAATTGCAGCCGCCAGCACGGATAAGAAAAAGCAGAAGCTTCGCAATAAAAAGGCAAAAAAATACGACAAAAAAAACAGGAAAGTAAAACAAGGAAATCAATTGATGAGATGGGGTGAGCCGCTAGCCATCTACAATCACGGTAGCACCCGGCTTACGTCAGAAAAAATTGATCAATTCTTGGCCGCAAAAGGCTACTTTGATGCTAAAGTTCGAATTGATACTGCAACCTACGATAGTTTGAGTTCTGTTGGAAAATTTGGCAGGGATCTTAGAAACTGGGTAAGCGGATGGTTTGGAGCGAAGGATGGCTACATCAATCTGGAATATCAGGTTAATCTGAATTCAAGGTTTGTGATTGATTCTATCCAATATCAAATTGAAGACACGGTGCTCCGTGCGTTGATTTTTGAAAATATCGAAGAATCCCCGCTGAAAAAAGGGTACTATGACCAGGAAATTTTAAGCGAAGAACGGGACTTCATCTACAACCTGGCAGTCAATAACGGATATTATGAATTTTCAAAGCAATTTATAGGCTTCCAAATCGACTCCTTGCAGCTAGGGCCTGATTCGCTGATAGTAAGGGAGGTTGTAAAGAACCCACCGGGAGAAAACAATCATAAAATATTCTATATCGACTCGATTGTTTTTATCTCCGAAGCAAGCATCAGCGAAACATACGATCGAACCCAGGAAAAATACAGGGACATTACATTCAGTTTTGCTAAGAATAGATATTCAGAGAAAGTTTTAGAATGGCGGATCTCATTGGAACAAGATGATCCTTACAGCCGGGATTTGACATTGGAAACACAAAGACAGCTATCTTATCTAGATAACTATAAGTTCATAAATATCAATTACGATACAACTGGAAATCATTTTGTAGCTAATATATTCACCTCTCCATTTGATAGATTTCAAACATCCAGTGAGTTTGGCTTGTCCAGAACACAAGGAAGGCCTGGGCCATTTGTCAATATCAACCTCAAGAATAGAAACACTTTTCGCACGCTGGAAATATTGAGTTTTGATGCCAACGCTAAACTTGAGGATTTACGCTCGATCAGGGGCGATAATACAGATTTTGATGGGATATATACTTCACGCCAATTCGGCGCTGAAGGAGCAATAACTTTTCCTCAGTTTTTGTTTCCATTGGGGTCATACTATAAAAACAAAATCGGTAGTTTCAACCCAAAGACCCGGCTATCCCTCAGTTATGCCTTTGAGGATCGGGTAGATGAGTATCGAAGACAAGAGTATACTGCACGCTGGTCTTATAGCTGGCAGGTCAGGGATCAAATAAAATATTCTCTGACACCATTACAGTTAAGTTTGACAGATGCTAATACCATTGGGGATTTTGCTTTGCTCATCGACAGCCTAATTGAAGCCAATAACCCTTATGGCCTTGCGTTCAAGCCAGGTATAGTTAGCACCACTGCTTTTCAAGCGGACTTATCTATTGGCGATTATGCACATGGGCAGGATGGAGGATATGTCCGTTTTAACGCAGAATTAGGAGGTGATATACTTGGTAATTCTATTAATTCCTTTTTTGGGGATAGTTTGGAAACTTATCAGTTTGCTAAAGTTCAAATTGACTTACGTAAGATTGAACGGCTCACCCGAAATACAAATCTCGCCTTTAGGCTTAATATTGGTTTAGCATATCCTTATGGTGATAATAAATCACTGCCATACACAAAATACTTCTTTGCCGGAGGAAGTAGTAGTATACGTGCCTGGAGGCCAAGGCGCCTGGGGCCAGGGGCCTACGGGGAATTTATTGAGCAAAATGACATCATTACTGATGAGGTAGACTATAGAAATGAGCAGCAAGGCAATTTACTGATTGAATCGAGTATAGAGTTACGTCAAAACCTGGTGGGCTTTCTTGATGGTGCCGTCTTCATAGATGCTGGTAATATCTGGCAAGTAAGGGAGTCTTTGGTCGGAGAAGATGTGCATGGTGATGATGGCCTTTTCAGAAAAGATTTTCTTAAGGAGATGGCTGTAGGAACTGGTGTGGGCCTTCGTTTCGATCTGCAGTTTCTTATCTTCCGGGTTGACCTTGGGATAAAACTTATAGACCCGGCTCAAAAGCCAGGGGAGCGTTTTGTGGGAAATGAACTCTTTTCACATTTTAATAGAAACACGGAAATAAACATTGGTATAGGATACCCATTCTAATGGAAGAAATTTCAAAAACAGAAATAGCCAATTGGTTTAAAAATTTGCAGGATAACATTTGTTACTCGCTGGAAAAGCTGGATGGCCAGTCCTCTTTCAAAGAAGATAAATGGGATCGTCCGGAGGGTGGTGGCGGAAGATCCCGAGTCCTAAAAGATGGAAAATTAATTGAAAAAGGAGGTGTAAATTTCTCTGCTGTTTCCGGCCCTACACCTGATAAAATCCTTAAGGCTTTGAACCTACCTCAAGCAGATTTTTTTGCTACAGGTGTTTCCATAGTGCTACACCCACAAAATCCCTGGGTTCCTATCATTCATATGAACGTTCGCTATTTCGAAATGAGCAACGGGGTTTGGTGGTTTGGTGGTGGCATTGATTTGACTCCTCATTATGTGATATCTGAAAAAGCAAGAAATTTCCATCAACATCTTAAAACGACTTGTGACAAACATTCACCTGAATTCTATAAAAAATTTAAGCAGTGGGCCGACGAATACTTTTTTGTAAAACATCGAAATGAAACCCGTGGCATTGGCGGCATTTTTTTTGACAGAATTAATGACAATGACGGAAGGTCAAAAGCCGACCAGTGGCGATTTGTTCAGGATGTTGCAGAAACTTTTATACCAGCCTACAAGGATGCAGTCCAAGACTTAAAGAATAGGAAATGGAGTCAGGAAGATAAAATCTGGCAAAAAATTCGTAGGGGTAGATATGTTGAATTTAACCTGGTGCATGATAAAGGTACCAAGTTTGGTTTGGACACCAATGGGCGTACTGAATCTATCCTAATGAGTCTTCCTCCGGAAGCAAACTGGGAATATGATCATCAGCCAGCAAATGATTTACAAAGAGAAACACTCAGTCTTCTCAAAAGAGGAATTGATTGGATCAATACTTAATACTCCTATTGCACTAGAGAAGATTGAATCTATCCATCAACGACTCTTTGTATGAAGCACCGATTGAGAAGGTTTTCTCTCCAATGTGCACTTGCAAATCTTCTATCTTATCAATCTTATTTCGGTTGATAATGTAGCTTCTATGCACCCTGCTGAAAATACTTTCAGGTAATCGCTTTTCAATGCCCTTCATGGTGTGATGAACAATGTGTTTTTTACCGGAAGCGGTGTTAAATATGACATAATCGGCCAGCGCTTCCACGAACAAAATATTATTATAGCTCAATCTGTAAAGCTTACCATCGCTTTTTACATAAATGTGATCTTCCTGCTCAGCAATCGCTTTCTCCTTCTCAAGGTTTTCTTTAACCTTATTTACCGCCTTTATAAAGCGCTCGTATTCCACTGGCTTCACCAGGTAATCAGCCACTGCATCCTCAAACGCCTCAATGGCATATTCACTCTTTGAAGTAACAAGAATTACATTATATGCATGTTGTAAATCTTTGACCAACTCCAACCCACTCATGCCTGGCATCTCGATATCCAGGAAAACAATATCTACATCATTGGCACTTTCACCCAACAGGATGTCATGTGCTTCCTGCGTATTGTCCAGATCGTGTGTTAAAACCAGTGAGTCAGTCTTATCAATGAATTTTTTTATTACCAGACGCGACATCTTGTCGTCATCCACTACCATGCAATTGAGAGCCATTTATTTTCTATTTACGATTACGTGAATATACTTTCCGATAATATCAAATTCAATATTTACCGAGCTACCAACTGCTAGCTGATTGAAGTTGGTATGTTCAAATGTATATGGAATTATTGCTACAGAAAAGTATTTTTTTTCTACGTTAAAACAAGTTAGGCTGATACCGTTGACACAAATGCTCCCCTTTTCCACCACTAACCCTTCTTCTTTCAACTCAAAACCGAACAACCAGCTTCCATTCTCATCTTTTATTTCTGTCACCCTGGCTGTAGTGTCTACATGACCCTGCACAATGTGTCCGTCAAACCGCCCATCCGCTTTCATGCATCTTTCCAGGTTTACCTGGCTACCCACTTTAAGCTTTCCCAACACTGATTTTCTCATTGTTTCATCAATGGCAGTCACCCAGTGCTTCCCTTCAGCCACTTTGGTCACTGTCATGCACACGCCATTGTGCGATACACTTTGATCAATTTTTAGCTCATCTGAAATTGAAGAAGAGATAATAAAGTCCACATTGGAGCCATCCTGACGAATTTCTTCTACTTTCCCTACAGTTTCAACTATTCCTGTAAACACGCTTGTTAAATTTAAGCTT
Organism: Ekhidna sp.; assembly: GCF_040220215.1. Lineage (GTDB taxonomy): Bacteria > Bacteroidota > Bacteroidia > Cytophagales > Cyclobacteriaceae > Ekhidna. Next base: position 822,611 of record NZ_JAVJTR010000016.1, on the reverse strand, counting down.
CAAAATAAGTGAATTGGAAGATACCTACAAGCATAAGGGATTACGAAAGCAATTGGTTTTGGGAATTGCCAAAAAAGGCATAAGGGATAAAGGTGTACTTCATGCCATTAACAAGATTCCACGACACTACTTTTTTGACAAAATCTTTGACTCACACGCATACGAGGATAAAGCTTTTCCCATAGATGCAGGACAAACCATTAGTCAGCCCTATACCGTAGCTTTTCAAACGCAGCTTTTGCAAGTGAAACCGGGAGATAAAATCCTGGAGATAGGAACTGGTTCCGGCTATCAGGCTTGTGTGTTGTTGGAGATGGGGGCAAAAGTTTACACCATTGAATATCAGAAAAAACTCTACCAAAAAGCCATACGATTTCTTCCCAAACTCGGCTATCAACCACACATGTACCAGGGGGATGGATCAAAAGGACTGTCACGCTTCGCTCCTTATGATGGGATCATTGTGACAGCCGGGGCACCAACTGTACCGGATGAGCTCATTCAGCAATTGAAAATCGGCGGAAGACTTGTAATCCCTGTTGGGAACAATGACATACAATCTATGGTTTTGATCCAGAAAGTCGACGAAAACAAAATAAAAAAGAAGCAATTCGACCATTTTAGCTTCGTACCTTTGCGGGGCACAAAAGGCTGGCCCGCCAATGGCGGGGATTAATATTTGAGAAAGTATTTTGCACAGATTTAAATAAGAATCAAAAACTCCCCTCCTTGGAGGGGTTGGGGGTGGGTTACTCACCTCCCGAAAATCAACTTGACAACATGAAAAAGGTAAAAAATTGCAAAGATTCCTTCGTTACAATGACCGAACTGGTCCTGCCAAATGATACCAACGGACTGGATAACCTGATGGGGGGACGGCTCATGCACTGGATGGACATTGCTGCTGCAATTGCCGCACAAAAGCACTCTAACCGAATTGTTGTAACGGCATCCGTTGATAATATCTCTTTCTCTGAGCCAATTAGAAAAAGTAACACGGTTACTATCTCAGCTTTTGTTACCCGTGCCTTCAGCTCTTCAATGGAAGTATATTTAGAGGTAATAGCAGAGGATATTCCCGCTGATAAGAAAGTACATACCAACACCGCTTTTTTCACTTTTGTAGCAGTGGATCAGTCCGGTAAGCCAATAGATATTCCACAGGTAGAGCCGGAAACCGAGTTAGAAAAAGAACTGTATGAAGGTGCACTTAGAAGAAGGCAATTGAGGTTGGTGCTTGGTAAACGCATGAAACCAAGTGAAGCAAAAGAACTTAGGTCTATATTTGATATGGAAGACTGATCCATGGAAAAGGAACACCTGCACTTACTTATTCACGAAGAAATCTACTTGCTATCGCAAGACGAAATCATTAAAGATGAGTCTACTGTTGACGTGTCTGAAGAGGTGCAGGAGTCTAGTCAATTGGCAGAGCCGGAACTTAAGTCTATTGCTGAGAAAAAAGACGAATCCAATTCAGAGGAACAACCAACTAATGAGGATAACAGGGAGCAGGAACAAGAGCCAATACAGGAGCCCCCTGAGATTCCCATCACAGAAGTAGAAGAACCCGAAGAGCTTCCTTTTGCAGTATTCCACAGCAGTTCCGATGAAGCCGAGATAGACTTATTGCACAAAATCATAGATGCCTGCAAAATACCTGGAGACCAATACAAGATATTCAGCAATGGCTTTGATCAGGAAGTGAAATTCAAAAAAGCTTTAGTGTTTGTGCCAGAAGCGAAAGCCTTCTACACTCCTATTCCTTACAAAGGCAGTGAATTCCTTTGCTCGAAACCATTGGCTGATTTAGCTAAGGATAAAAACGAAAAAGTAAAGCTCTGGGGAGCGTTGCAGAAGTTTGTTTCAAGTAGTTGATAACAGTTTTCAGAATGAACAACAACGACATCCTTCGGCGCATTCGGTATACCTTTAATCTGGGTGATGATAAGGTCATCAAGCTATTCAAGCATGGAGGCAAGGATGTTACCCGTGAGCAAATCAGTGACTGGCTCAAGAAAGATGATGACGAATCACAAAAACCAATCTATGATGTAGACCTGGCAGCTTTCCTCAATGGATTCATCATCAAGCATCGGGGTAAAAAAGATGGCGAGACACCAAAGCCTGAGAAGAGCCTGAATAACAATCAAATATTTCGGAAATTGAAAATTGCGCTTGAGCTGAAAGATGAGGATATTATCTCATTAATGGACTTGGCCAATTTTGAAGTGAGCAAGCACGAGATCAGTGCTATTTTCCGCAAGCCTACACAAAAGCAATATCGGGTTTGCAAGGATCAGTTTCTTCGCAATTTCCTTCAGGGTCTTCAGATCAAGCATAGAGGTACAGGCAAACCTGAAGAAGAATCAGAAACAGAAAAACCTCCTGTGCGAATTATCACCCGACCTAAAAGAGATTAGCTACTACTTTTTACTACGAGCTTCTCTTGCCTTTTTTAGTTTCGAACGTGCCTGAAAGTGCAATCCTATGGAGGTAACTACCATGGCACCTCCCAGATAATAGGGTCCTTTAACTACCTGATAGGGTTCGTCCGGGTTGCTGTCTGATATTGATTTCACCAGAGAACCAAGTGCATTCATAGCCAACCCAAGAACAACTATTCCACCTCCCGTAATGCCCAACACATTTCCTGTTGATCGGTTCTTTACTGCCTGATCCAGGTACAGGTTGACGGTAGGATCATCCCAACTGTACGTGCCCGTGTTGAATCCATTTTCGATTAGCCATTTCGTCCGGTTCTTCTTGTATGGGTTTTCCAGCTTCAGAATGGTCTCCGCTTTGGTGGAATCTGTCTCCTGAGCTTTTAATTGAAAGCCGGAAATGAAAATTAAAATAAGTATGAGAGGGGTGGTGAGATGAGGTTTCATACATAGATGTCAACTAATGGTTCTTTCACCCCCATTTTCATTAAAACTTCTTCTCTACATTTCTTAAATCATCTCAGCTGATCAACACAAATAATTAAGCTTTCTGGTTTTAATAGAATTTCACCTCTACCATTTTAGAACTATTCTAATCATAACAGTACTAGCTTGTCTTACTCCTCATTCAATGTCAATGCCGGGTTGGTGCTTGCCCATTTGATTGATCGGATTGCTGTGATGGCGAAAACCAAACCATACGCCATCATCAGTGCTATTGGATACACCCACATACTCATATCGATGACGTATGCATAATCTTCCAGCCAGGAACTCACTACCCAGTAGCTAAACAGGCTGCCCAGGATTGCTGCAGTTAAAACAATAAACCAAAGATCTTGATTTAGAACACCAATGATCCGAACGAGTGAAGCTCCAAGCACTTTCCGAATTGTAAGCTCTTTGGATTTGAGGCCAATGATGTAGATCATAAAGCCTACCAGACCCAGAGCTGATAATCCTATGGCCAACACCGAAAAAGTAATGCTGATCTGACCTGTTTGACGCTCCTTATCATAGAGTCTTTTTATTGCTTCATCCATGAGATCATACTCCATCGGTATGTTGGGTTGGATTTTGTACCACTCATCCTGAATAAGATCGACTACTTCCTGAAGGTTATTGGTATTCGAGCGAATGAGAATATTGGTATTCACAAACTGTGGGTCCGGACGAAGTGAGATAATCTGCGGAGTGATCTTTTCCTTTAACGTGTAAAAGTGAAAGTCTTTAAATACACCTGAAACCTTACGGTGAAGTTCATTTTCAGTGCCGGGTCTAAGAATGATTTCTTTACCTAGCGGATCATCTTGCCACCCATAACGATTGATAAAGCTGTGATTCACCAGTGATACAATCTGACCATCTTCGGATGACTGTAGGACGTCCTTGAAGTTGCCATGTGTGATATCCATTCCCATTACATCGAAATAATCGATATCTACTCCATAAGAAAGTAAGTTTTCGTAGATCTCGTCAGAACCTTCCGGCTTATAAGTCAATGGGCTCATACCATCCCCTATCATCGGGCCAAATGCCACTCCCGCAATTTGAGGATGGGATTGAAGCTGTGTCTTAAAGACCTTGTAGTTATCATAGCTCCCAATCTCGAAGGCATTCCCAATCTTGATCACATTCGTTGCATCAAAGCCCATGTCCTTATTATCAAGAAATTTGATTTGCTGATTCATAAACCAACCGGATATACCTAAGGTGAACAACAGAATAAACTGTAAAAAAATAAGTCCATTTCTATATTTGGTTCCACCTGTAATATTCATCGCTGACTTACTTTTCATCAGCAAATTGACATCTGTGTTACTCAAAGCAAGAGCCGGATAAATTACCGTGATAAAACCAAGTAATGCCAGAAACCCCAATCCTCCTAAAATATAAGTTGAAGAGGTCAACAGCTTATTTTCAAGGCTCACATCCAAAAAGATATTCATTGCAGGAAGCGCAAAACTGAAGCCTATCAGAATAATCGGCACGGTTAGAAGCACCATGCCGAGTGATTCGTAAAACATAGAGGTGATTAACTGCCTTTTAGATTCTCCAAATACTTTTCGAATACCTACTGCACGTCCTTTCCCGAGATAGATTGCAAGAGACAAATTCACATAATTCGTAATTGAAATCAGCAGGATAAGCGCCCCAATGATCAGAAATACTTTCAGTTGCAATGGGTCACCCTTGCCTCCGGAACCAAACGCTGCGTCAGACTCTAAGTAAATATCACGAAGCGGCATTAGCTGAACATCTGACAGCTCATGAAATTCATTTAAAGCCACATCCATGGCCAGGATTTTCTCTACCAAATCTTCCACATTTACATCATTGACCAATTGCAAATAGGTCTGTGTATGAAAGTGCTCTCGTTCATAAAGGGCTGGATTCGTATACATCAAATCAAAATCCAGATGTGTATCAGACCTTAGATCAGCAATAACTCCTGTTACTTTATACTGCAATGTATCCTGACTTAGGATTTCACCTATTGGTGATGCATCACCAAAATATTTCTGAGCAGTAGATTGTGTCAGGACCATCGCATATGGCTCCTCCAGCAAGCTTTCAGGATTTCCCTCTAGTATTTCAAAATCAAATAATTCGAAAAAAGCAGATCCTGGGTTAGTCTGAATGATTTCTGTCTCAGCAAACCTTCTCCCTCCATAGCTCAGAAAAGCCTTGGGTGCATTATTCAAATTCACACGATTAACAACCTCCGGGTATGCACCGGCCATTAACTCCCTGGCATGCTCCACTCCTAGATTCGAAAACCATTGATCACCGTTGGTCTTTCCTTCCATACGGAAAATATTGTCTGATTTTTCATGAAATTGATCATAGTGATATTCATGGTCAGCATATACAATGATGAGTAGCGTGGCAATAAGGCCAAGAGACAAACCCAAAATGTTTAGTGTGTTTAGGCCTCCGGATTTCAGGAAATTTCGAATGGTTAGATGTAGGAAAATACGCATATCGTTGATGTTTACTCAACAATACGGCATTGTTTGATCAGTGTGGAATAACGATTGGTTAAAGAGATATAATGAAAAATTAAATTGGTTAAAAAAGAGTTAAACCTCGTTTCTCTCTTGCCATTTTTAAGAACTTTCCGTTAATTCAATGAAGTCAAATTCATTTCGGATGCATCTTTCTAAAAAGGCGATCACCATTGTCATAGGCATAGCCACCCTGGCGCTTGTGGGGCTATCGGTTCTACAGGTTCAAAACCTGCGCTCTTCACTTAAAACAAATAAGCAGATTTTCCTCCAAAAGGTAGACCTGGCTGCAAGTCAAATCGCTCATGAGTTTGTTACCAGCCCGTTCTATGCAGATGAACTAAACAAAGCTGCTACGAGGGTACAGCAAATCAATCAATTGAATGATGCTGAAACGGATGCATTAATGACAAGCATCATCGATCCTGTTTTTGATGCAAATGGCATTGATCTGGCCTATGAGTACGCTGTATATATGCATAAGCCTGAAAGAGAAGGCTTCAGCTTTGTGATGGGTGATGATGGCGCAAGCCTGGATTTTGAGCTTAAAAACTGCACAAACCCGCAAGAAAGAGGTCATGGCTGGGCCAATCTGACTTGCTCATCCGGTGGTAATATGCACCTTGCTTTATTCTTTCCCGGTCAGGATGCTTACGTATTTGCCCAGTCCAGAGGAGCGTTGATTCTATCCATTGTATTTATCGCTTTGCTAATCGGCAGCTTTGCTTACACTTTAATTGTCATTAGAAAACAAAAGCGGCTGTCTTCCATTAAAAATGACTTCATCAATAACCTGACACACGAGTTTAAAACACCAATTGCTTCCATTTCGCTTGCCACAAGCATGCTGAAAAATGAAAACAATCCGCTCGATGAGGATAAGAAATCAAACTACCTGAACCTTATTGATTTGGAAAGTAAGCGACTAGAGGGACAGGTAGATAAGGTTCTGCAGATTGCGATGATCGATTCAGGTAATTTCACGCTGGAGAAGCAACAACTGGATGTTCACGAAGTGATCGGTCAGGTGATCGAAAGTGTGAAATTGATGGTGAGCAAACGAAATGGCAACATTTCACTTCGTCTAAACGCAACCAAACCAACTGTATTTGCGGACAGAACACACCTCCTCAATATCATTTACAACCTGATAGACAATGCACTTAAGTATACCGTCGATGTACCTGAGATAGCTATCAGCACCTCGGATCACCCACAGGGCATTGAGATTTCCATTAAGGACAATGGAATTGGTATTGGTGAAGAGATTCAGAGTTACATTTTCGATAAATTTTACCGGGCTGAGTCCGGGAATATTCAAAATGCAAAAGGGTTTGGTTTGGGATTGAGCTATGTGAAAAAGATTATAGAAGAACATAAAGGGACCATAGCTCTCCAAAGCAAGCTGAATCAAGGAAGTGAGTTTAGATTATATTTTCCGTTTAGTTAATCATGGGCAAAATCTTACTTGTTGAAGACGATGAAAGCTTTGGGTACATTTTAAAAGAGTACCTGGAGATAAATGACTACACGGTCACATTGGCTACCAATGGTGAAGATGGTCTAAACACATTTAAGCGAAATTCATATGATCTGTGCCTGCTGGATGTGATGATGCCTCTCAAGGATGGATTTACGTTGGCTAAAGAAATCCGTGATGCAGATCCGGACATCCCGTTTATGTTTCTCACTGCAAAAGCCTTGAAAGTGGACAAACTCAAAGGATTCAGATTGGGTTGTGATGATTACATTGTGAAACCCATTGATGAAGAATTGCTGATTGCCCGTATCAAAGCCTTGATCAGACGCTCATCCGCTGAAAATGAATCAACTATAAAAAACTGTAATTACCAGATTGGTAAATATCACTTCGATTTTTCAAATCAGGCACTGTCGTTGAATGGAAAAACGAATAGGCTCACTGAGAAGGAAGCTCGCTTACTACAGCTATTATGTGAAAGTAAACAAGCTATCCTGGACAGGAATAAGGCACTGAAAAGTGTTTGGGGACAATCAGATTTCTTCAACCGAAAAAGCATGGATGTATTTATCCATAAGCTCCGCCAATATCTAAAGGATGATCCTTCGGTACAGATTGTGAATGTACATGGGAAGGGGTTTATTTTGGAGGAAAAATAGAGCTTTTCATTACTTTGTGCTGCAAAACGGTATATTTAATGATATAAGAATGAAAGGATCATAAATCGCGATTTGCACGCGTTTGTGCTCGTTACATTATAGTTAGGTTTCATGCCGTGACGTAGAAAAACCTACCGCACATTTTAGCACATTTGGTTTTTGCCATCGCAACACCAACCCTAAAAAACCAAAAGAGCTAAAATCTTGCCCCCGCTCTTTGCAGTTCGTAAATTTGAACATGGACGTTCATACTCCCGAACAACGAACTAAAAACATGAAGGCCATAAAAAGCAAGAACACCAAAATGGAGGTGAAACTTGCGAAGGAACTTTGGTCGAGAGGTTACAGATTTCGCAGGAATTCAAAATTCGTTTTTGGCAAACCTGACTTCAGTCTGAAGAAATACAAACTAGCCGTATTTGTGGACAGTGAATACTTTCACGGGAGGAACTGGGAAACCGAAAAATTCCGAATTAAGACGAATCGTGAATTCTGGTGGAATAAGATAGAATCCAACATAAAAAGAGATGAATCAGTTAATAAGAAACTTCAAGAATCGGGCTGGAAGGTTCTTCGGTTCTGGTCTGGAGAAGTCAAAAAAAATGTCGATTTTTGTCTGTTAACTATTGAGCAAGAAATACAGATACAAAAAAATGCAGAAATACTCGGAAGTAAAGGAAAAACTCAAGATTGAGGTTAAGAAACCCGATCAGACGGAACTTGCCCATCTAACACATTACTTCCAAAGCTATCACAACGGTGTTTCAAATTATTTTGAGGAACCAGCAATAGAATACGGAAAATCCATTGACCCTTCGGTGGTTAATGAACCGTATTTTCAAGGGTATTTGCCTTTCGATTGGGATATCCCCTTCCCACCGCATCAAAACGGAACTTTCAAGTTTATTGACCTATTCGCTGGAATAGGTGGATTTCGTCTTGCATTTCACAATTTGGGTGGCAAATGTGTGTTTACTTCCGAATGGAATCAATATGCTCAAAAGACTTATCATGCCAACTTTGGAGAAGTGCCTTTTGGTGATATTACCAAGATTGATGAGAAGGAAATTCCCGAACATGATATTTTGATTGCCGGATTTCCATGCCAGCCATTTTCAATAGCTGGAGTATCCAAGAAAAACAGCCTGGGTAAGGCTCACGGATTCAAAGATGAAACTCAAGGCACTTTGTTTTTTGACTTAAAAAGAATAATCGCTGAAAAGAGACCAAAAGCATTCCTACTTGAAAACGTGAAAAACTTGGTTTCCCATGATAAGGGTAACACTTTTAAAGTGATTCAAAAGACGCTCAAAAAACTGCGATACAATGTTCATTTTAAGGTATTGGATGGTAAGTACTTTGTGCCGCAGCATCGAGAAAGAATTGTAATCGTTGGCTTTGATATGGATCGATATAATTCAAAAGATCAATTTGAGTTTCCTGAAATGCCCGAACAAACCCATGCAATTGAAGAAATTTTAGAGCCTAATCCTGATCCAAAATATACCTTATCAGACAAACTCTGGAAATACCTTCAAGACTATTCAGCAAAACATAAAGCGAAGGGCAATGGCTTTGGCTTTGGGCTAGTTGAGCTTGATGGAATCACAAGAACTCTAAGCGCCAGATATTATAAAGACGGATCAGAGGTCTTGATTCCGCAAGATGGACAGAACCCAAGAAGACTAACTCCCAGAGAATGCGCAAGATTACAAGGATTTCCTGACAATTTCGAAATTCCTGTTTCAGATACTCAAGCATACAAGCAATTCGGTAATTCTGTTGTAAGCCCTCTAATGCAAGCGGTTGGAGAAAATATTGTTAACGAACTAGCCAGATTAGATGAGCATATTAGAGAAGGCAATACAATCAGCGCAGCAGGCTGAAATAGCATTTAGCAAATTCATCAAGCCAAACGATACTGGCTCTACTGGCGGTCACCAAGCGGGGTTCCATATGCACAAGAACTCATGGCCGCTGTTTTTTGAAACTCCCGGAGAAAAAGGCGCAAATAAGGACAAATATGTCACGATTCGGTGGCACGATGATTTCGAAACCGAAAGTCGATTTATCTATTATGGCGTTGGTACAAGGGACGAGTACCGATTAACAAGATTTGGGCGAGGCTTTCCTTTTTTGACAGATGATAACGTTGGTGATTTACTCGTCTTGGTAAAAAAGTCCGCTGATTTTTTCGAAGGTTATGTTTTAAGTAGCGATGACGATATTGAGGACTTTTTCGCAGCACTTAATATCTCGTCAACAGAGACGAATGGTATAATTCCAAAACAGATCGAACAGACAGCAGAAGATAGATTGCTTCAATGTTTCATGGCTTATGTCCAATCTCTTCAGATTGATTTTCCTCCGACAATTGACCTTGCCAATAATGCAAGAACTTGTTTTGTTAATTCGTACAACATCACTCCCAACCAAATCAAATCAAACCCTGATAAGGAGCTTCTAAATTGGTTGGAAGCAGAATACGCGCTTTTCAAGACAATTGAAAATGACCGGTATTCAGAGTTAATCCGAACTCCTTTCGAATCGGTGGAAGAACTGGTCAAATCTGCCAACACTATTCTAAACAGAAGAAAGAGTAGAGCTGGGAAATCACTTGAGCATCATTTAGAGGAGATATTCAGAATTTCAGAATTGATTTTTCAAACTCAGGTAACAACTGAAAATAATAAAAAACCGGATTTTCTTTTTCCAAACATTGAAGCGTATAACAATCCTAACTTTGATAATGGCAAATTGATAATTCTGGCATCAAAAACCACTTGTAAGGACAGATGGAGACAGATTCTTAACGAAGCAGATCGCATCCGAACAAAGCATCTATTCACTCTTCAACAAGGAATCTCGAAGAACCAATTGGAAGAGATGAATCAATATGGAGTTCAACTTGTAATTCCAAAGGCGTATTTGTCAAGTTTCCCAGCAGAACATCGGGCTAACATCCTGACTTTGGAACAATTTGTGAGATATGTGAACTCAACCCAACCCTAAACATCCATACACATTGGTAGGTCGCTCAATATCAACCCTCAACCTAAACCTGCCAAAGAGTATGGCTGCCCCCCGCACACAGGCGAACGAACTTACACGAACGCAGAAACAGGACGGAGAAAATGCACGAAAACCTAACAGATGCTAAAAATCCATAGGCTTACTGAGGTGCTTGCAAAGGTTTGTGAGATAAGATACTTTACCGATATTTACAGATGTCCAGCCTACGGATTTTAGCTGGTCGTTATGTCCAATTTACTGGAGACCGAAAATGTCAGAATACTATCTAGCAGAGAACAACGAACAAACTGGACCTTTTACAATTGAACAACTGAAAAAGGGGGAAATAGCTCCTGAAACTTTAGTTTGGAAGGAGGGTTTGGCGGACTGGACGGAGGCTCGAAACGTAAAGGAACTTCAAGACTTGTTCAAAACAACCCCACCACCTCTCCCTCCTAGTAACACCGAGAAGAATACTCCTACCACAAAACCAAAAACTAAAGGAGTTGCTGAAAAACTAACAGAACAAAAAAGAAAAACAGTTGCAGCAAAAGAGGTTAAACTCAGTGGCAAAATTTTAATTTACAGTTTGCTCATTGGAATAGCTTCTTATCCCATTTTCGCATTTAAAGGGTTCAAAGCAATTAGCTTAAAAAATCAATACGAAGAGCTAAGATTTTCATCCTCTCGTCAACTGGAAGATGTTAAACGCTCAATAGTAGACTTAATACCTGAAGACGAAAAATGGGACAGCCAAGGTTATTTTTGGTCTGTTGATATTCCGGCTGGTTCTATTTCTGGTTCTGGAACAAGAGAGTGGAATTATGATAGGATTTTATATTGGTATGGCCGTAAAATAACAGGAGCGATAGGCTATTCAATTGGTGTCATGATTGCAGCGTTTTTGATTTTATTTATAGGACGCTATTTGTTTTTAGGAGGGAAGAAGGGGGTTAATTGGGTGTCTGAAAATTCTAAGGAAAAAGCTTGAAATTATGACTAAACTGGCAATTGGAACGGATGTAACATATCACTCTGGACGGGACAGTTTCAAATATGAAATTGTAAGAAACTCTGCAACTGATAACAAGGTTGATGGACTCTATTTCGGAAAAGATTCGAACGGTAATATCCTAAGCACAACAACAGGAACCTTTGACTATGTTTTAGCAGAGTATAACGAAAATGGAGACTTTGTAAGAAACATAACTTGCAAACAAGGCGATATAGAAAAAAGGACATAACAGTCGCTCATCCGCCATGTGTCTTGGTGCTATTTGAAAGTGCATGGGGACTCGCCGCTACTCTGCCCATTCTGGAAGTTCATCTCCCACCCCGCCCTCCTTCTTTCTGGACTTAGACTTGCGGAACGCAGTGCTTCGTAGTTACTGTTGTGAGGATTGGGCAGTTTCGCTAGTTTAGTGCTCTTTACAACTGGTGGGCATACTCTCGCTAGTTGGGCGTTGGATGTAATGCTGACAAATCAAACTCTTATAATCATTTGAGTTCAACTGAACACAGGGAAGCCAAAAACTGAATAGAGTAGGCAAACTTTAAATTATATAATATGAAAAAAATAATGACACCTCTTTATTTCTTCGCTGTTATGCTATTAATTCTTAATAGTCCTGTCTTCGCACAAACGCCAAACGACTCTACACAAATAAAGGAAACAGTCCTGAATTATCTTGAAGGAATGGAAACCAACAACCCTCAAAGAATTGAAAAAGCTATGCATCCCGATTTGGCAAAAAGGACCATCGAGAAAAATAAAGAAGGCATAGAATATCCGGAAAATATGACCGCAGCAAGTTTAATTGGATACTCCAAAGGTTTTGATTTTACTCTGTTCTATAAAGCAGATGTTGACCCTAAAGAACCTTTAAAATCAGAAGTCATTATTTACGAAATCTCAAATGGTATTGCATCTGTAAAAGCGGTAACAAACAAGTTTGAATTTGTCGATTATATCCACCTGGGAAAATTAAATGGAGAGTGGAAGATTATTAACATCCTCTGGGCTATGACAGGTAATACGAATAAATGGATGAATAAACAGTAAACACTACAGCCAACAATTGCTATAAGTAATTGCTTGTTCTCGTCTACTTCTGAAAATCCTCGCGGATTTTCAGTTTGGTGCGTACTTGCAAAATTAAGTGCTAAACCACGCAACTACTCATAGCCGAGACCGTTCCCCACTTCCTTTGAATTGTACTCGGAAAGTCTAAGTCTACCCAAATATCTCCTTCAACTTCGCCTCCAGGCTGGCTCCTCTAAGATTTTTCGCAATAATTTTTCCTTCCGGATCAATGAGGAAGGTAGCAGGGATGGCATTAACCTGGTAGTCTTGTGCGGCCTGACTTCTCCAGAATTTCAGATCAGAAACGTGTAACCACGGCAGTCCGTCCTGAGCAATGGCCTCCAACCATTTCTCTCTGGTCTTGTCAAGTGAAACACCAAGTATCTCGAAGTTCCGATCTGAGTACTCATTGTATACTCTCACCACATTTGGATTCTCTCTCCTACAAGGCCCACACCAGGCGGCCCAAAAATCAATAAGCACATATTTACCGCGCAATGAACTCAACTTGATGATTTCACCATCCGGATTCTCCAGTGCGATCTCAGGAGCCATTTTGCCAATAGCTAAGGTTTTCTTTGAAGTCACTTGTGAGATCAGATTTTCTACATGAAAATTTTCAGGCATTTCTACCTGCATTTCAGTGGCGATAGAATCGATAAACTCAAAGTTCTGTGTGGCGTCAATCATCTGAATTCCATAAAATGATGCTAAAGAAGGGCTGGCCTCCCGGATTAATTCTTTCAACTCACCTTCTGTACGCTTAGCCAAATCCATCATTTGCACCTGAGCTGTTTGAAATGCTTGCGCATCATTATTGGCTCTTGCTTGGCGTTGATCCTGTTGTAAATTCTGAACCTCCTGCCGATAAGTCAGCATCATTGCATCTATTTGATTTTTGTACTCCGTATCGTATGAACCCGACACTTCATAGAAACCTTGCGGATCGTTTCCATGTGCGTTGACTACTACATGCTCCTCTTCACCTGTCAATATGAGGGTGATGATCTGACGACCGTTTAAATTCAGTCTGAAGAATGCTGGTTCAGAAATGCTTAAATATTCTTCAAAATCACCGTTAGTCGATACATCCAATGTATCAAATGGCTCAATACCATTCTCACCAATGTACTCTACATAAGCAAAACCTCCGGCCGGAAGTTGCTCCAGATTACCTGACAGCTTCACTCCCTCTTTTTCTTGCTGGCTACATCCGGCCAACACCATCAATAAGCTAAATATCGTTACGTATCTCATCATTCCTATCATTCTTTTTGGGTCAACGCGTCTCGCAAAAGTTCGTTCGTTTTTTGCGGATCCGCGGCTCCCTTTGTCTTTTTCATTACCTCCCCCATAAACATTCCTATCAGGTTTTTCTTTCCGTTTTGATAGGCCTTCACTTTCTCGGGAAACGCCTCTAATACCTCCAAAATTATATCGGAAATGTTGTCCTCACCCGATATATCTGTCTTAAGTTCATTTATTGCATCCACTACAGTCTTATCAGGATTATTTATGAGGTATGGAAATACCTGCTTACCGGCCATCGATGAATTAATCCCATTGTTAGCAATGGCCTCAACCAACTCAGCAAGTTGGTTTGAAGAAATCGGCATGGTAATCTCACCACCTTCCAGCTCATTCAAGAGCGACTTGATTGGACCCATTATCCAGTTGGCTACTTGCTTGTAATGTGGGGTTTGACCACAAGCCTGCTCGAAAAATACAGCGATCTCCTTTTCTGCTGTCAGCACCTCTGCATCATACTCGGATAGTCCGTATTCATTTACAAACCTTTCTCTCAATTCCCGGGGAGTTGGCGGCATCTGTGTTTTGATATCATTTAGCCAATCTTCTGAAACTTCAAATGGACTCAGATCGGGTTCAGGGAAGTATCGGTAATCGTTGAGTTCTTCCTTCGTACGCATACTGAAGGTTGATCCTGAGCCGGCATCAAAAAGTCGTGTTTCCGAGGCAATTGGTTCCCCATTCTCAATCAAATCTACCTGCCGTTTAAATTCGTGCTTGATTGCACGTCCTACATTTCGGATGGAGTTCATGTTCTTTACCTCCACTTTCTTCCCTAGCTCAGTTTCAGATTTCTTTCGAACTGAAATATTCGCATCGCACCTCAGGGATCCCTGCTCCATATTTCCATCACAAATCTCCAGGTATCGAACCATCCTTCTAATTTCTGTCATGAAGGCCATGGCCTCTTCGGCTGAATGAATCACCGGTTCAGTGACTAACTCAATCAAAGGCACACCTGCCCGGTTCAAATCAATCAAAGATTCATCCGAATGCTCATCGTGAATGGATTTGCCTGCATCTTCTTCCAGGTGGATCCGATTCAGTTTCACATTTACCTCTTCACCATCTTTCAGGTTTACAGGAACTTCTCCACCAATACAAATAGGTGTTCGATCCTGAGTGGTTTGAAAGCCCTTTGGCGAGTCCGGGTAGAAATAATTTTTACGATCGAAAATGCAATAACGGGAAATTTCGCATCCGCATGCCAGTCCCATCCTGATTGCATATTCCACCGCTTTTTTATTAAGCTTTGGCATGATCCCGGGATGTGCCAGGGTGATGACACTCACATTTGTATTGGGTGGCTGACCATAAGCTGTTGACTCGGCTGTAAAAAGCTTACTTTCAGTTGAAAGTTGGATATGGATTTCCAGGCCAACAACCAATTGATATTCATTGTAAGCTTCCGTACTCATTAAGAAGCTTCAATCAAGTCAGTTCCAATCTTGAGTGCTTCATCCAGTCCGGAAAGGTCTTTCCCTCCTGCCGTGGCATAGAATGGCTGTCCACCTCCACCACCTTTAATAGCACTCGCCATCTTCCGAATGATTTCATTGGCGTTCATTCCGTTCTTCACCAGGTCATCCGCCAGCATCACAGTCAACATCGGCTTATCATCGATATTGGCACCAATCAACAGCACCAGGTTATCTACCTCTCTCTTGAGATCAAATGCCACCTGCTTCATGCTATCAGCTGATGGAAAATCGCCTTTGTAGGTAATGAGCTTTTTGCCGTTTACTTCTTTAGCATCATTCTTCAACTGGTTTTTGATTTGTCCGGCTTGCTGATTGTTCAGTTGATCCAACTTCTTCTGGTTTGCCAAATTCTCCTTCACAAGATTTTCAACAGACTTTTTCAAGTCTTTCGGGTTCTTCAGCATTTCCTCTAATTCCGTAATCAGATTTAGCTTTTGCTTATAGAATTTTTCAGCTTCCACCGAAGTGACCGCTTCAATTCTTCTTACTCCTGCTGCACTGGATCCTTCGCTTACAATTTTGAACAAACCAATATTCCCTGTTCGTGGCACATGCGTACCTCCACACAACTCGACAGAGTATCGCGGGTCAAATGTGATTACACGGACAAAATCACCATACTTCTCTCCGAAGAGGGCCATTGCTCCCATTTCCTGTGCCTTAGCAACTGGGACATTCTGCTTTTCATCCAGCGCAATATTCTCACGTATCTTTTGGTTGACGATTTGCTCCACTTCCTCGATCTCTTCTGCAGTCATTTTAGAAAAATGAGAAAAATCGAATCGTAAGATTTTATCATTTACCAATGAACCCTTTTGCTGCACATGATCGCCAAGTACTTCTCTAAGAGCAGCGTGAAGCAAGTGAGTAGCGGAGTGGTTATTCTCCGTCAATCTTCTTTTGCTCTCATTCACCACTGCCTTTACTTCTCCTTCCAATGAAGCAGGGAGCTTTTTTGTAAAATGGACAATTAAGTCATTTTCTTTTTTGGTATCGACTACCTCAATTTTTTCATCTTTGAATTCAAGAAATCCGGTATCCCCTACCTGACCACCACTTTCTGCATAAAATGGAGTAGCCTCCAACACGATTTGATACTGTGTTTTGTCCTTTTGCTTGACCTCTCGGTAGCGTAGAACTTTTGTAGTTGATTGCGTATCGGTATAGCCTAAGAATATAACATCATCACCCTCATTTACTACCGTCCAGTCTCCAGTCGTTTGCTTTCCGGCATTCTTGGATCGGTTCTTCTGGACTTCCATTTCCTTTTGGAATCCAGCTTCGTCCACTTCCATATTATTCTCTCTGGCAATGAGAGCAGTCAAATCCAAAGGGAAACCGTAGGTATCATACAATTCAAAAGCAGTAGAACCTTCTATAGTTTTTGAACTACCTGAAGTGATGGTGTCTAGTTTCTTTAATCCATTATCAAGTGTTCTTAGAAAAGAAAGCTCTTCCTCTTTAATCACTTTTGCAATAAAGTCCTTTTGACCAGTAAGCTCAGGGAATACGCCATCAAACTGATCAACAAGGATGTTAAGCATCTCATAAAGGAACGGCTCTTTGAATCCTAGAAAAGTATATCCATACCTCACCGCACGTCTCAATATCCTTCGAATAACATATCCTGCCTTGTTATTACTAGGCAGCTGTCCGTCTGCTATAGTGAATGCTATTGCCCTGATGTGATCAGAGATGACACGAATAGCAATATCGGTCTTTTCGTCTTTTCCGTATTGAACATTAGCTTTTTTTGCGACATATTGGATCAATGGCTGGAATACATCCGTGTCATAGTTGGATTGTTTTCCCTGAATAGCCATGGCCAGCCGCTCAAATCCCATCCCTGTATCTACATGCTTTTCAGGAAGGTTCTCCAAAGAACCATTCGATAATCGGTTGTATTGAATAAATACCAGGTTCCAGACTTCAACCACTTGAGGGTGATCCTGATTGACCAGATCCTTTCCTGGCACTTTATCTACCTCACTTTGAGGCCTGAGATCAATATGTAGTTCGGAGCATGGCCCGCATGGCCCGGTATCGCCCATCTCCCAGAAATTATCTTTTTTGCTTCCATTAAGTACCCGATCCTCTGGGAGATACTTTTGCCAAAATTCCTTCGCCTCACTGTCTTGATCCAGATTTTCTGATTTATCCCCTTCAAAAATGGTGGCATAAAACCTGTCTTTTGGGAGATTAAATTTTTCTGTTAGTAGTTCCCATGCCCATTCTATCGCTTCTTCTTTGAAATAATCTCCGAAAGACCAGTTTCCGAGCATTTCAAACATGGTGTGGTGATAAGTATCTATGCCCACCTCTTCGAGATCATTGTGCTTACCAGACACTCGCAAGCACTTTTGCGTATCGGCCACTCTTTTATTTTCAGCAACCTTATTCCCTAAAAAGAAGTCTTTAAACTGATTCATACCCGCATTGGTAAACATGAGGGTAGGATCATTTTGCACTACTATTGGCGCAGAAGGCACGATTTTGTGCTCTTTGCCTTCGAAAAAGTCAAGGAAAGTTTTCCTGATTGATTTAGAATCCATTTAGGAATAAAAAATTAGAATGTTACTGTAAAATCTTGTAATTATGAAAAAATCTCAATTATCCGTAAATTGCAGCGGTAATTTGTGAACCACCTACTAAAATACATTTACAAAATTACGACAATTACCCTATCAACCCATGGCAAAAATTAAGTACTACTATGACACTGAATCCTGCCGGTATGAGCGCATAAAGGTCTCTTCATGGGACATTGTGATCAACCTAATGGGTTTTCTTGTAGTTTCCTCAATTATCGGATTTGGAATATTTTTTGTGACCGATCATTATTTTGAGTCTCCGGCCAAAGCATCTCTTAGAAAAGAGAACGAAGAGCTAAAGCTGTATTACGAACTACTGGAAAAAGACCTGAACGAAGCAAACCGAATGTTATCTGTGCTCGAAGAAAGAGATGATGACATCTACAGAGTGGTTTTTGGAGTGGAGCCAATCCCGGATGAAATTAGGTCTGCAGGTGTGGGAGGAGCCAATAGATATCGTGACCTGCTGGAACAAGGATTGAAGCGAGAAGAGCTGATCCTAACCAATATGCAGCGCATCGATAAGCTGAAGAAACAAATGTATATCCAGACAAAGTCATATGATGATATCGTGAATATGGCAAAAAACAAGGAGGATATGCTAGCCAGCTTACCGGCAATCCAGCCTGTCTCCAATAAAGAGCTCAAAAGACTTGCGTCCGGATATGGCTATCGAATAGATCCTATCCTAAAAACAAGAAGGATGCATGAAGGTGTTGACTTCTCTATCCCTAAAGGAACTCCGGTTTATTCCACAGGCGATGGAGTTGTGAAGCTTACCAGAAAGAGTTTTAGCGGGTATGGGAATCAAATTGAGATTAATCATGGATATGGTTATGTAACTAAATATGCTCATTTGAGTGAGTTTTTGGTGAAACCAGGACAAAAAGTGAAAAGAGGCCAAATCATTGCGTACTCAGGAAATAGTGGTAAGTCTACCGCACCTCACCTTCACTATGAAGTGATTGAAAAAGGTGGCAAGAGGAATCCGGTTTATTATTTTAACCAAGGTTTATCAGATGATGAATTTGCCAAGATTCTGGAGTTGGCATCCAGGGAAAATCAAGCAATGGGATCTTACTAATAAAACATTGAAAGAATTTGAAAAGCGGTTACTCTTTGTGGTTAACCGCTTTTTTATTTGCAGCCAATGAGCATCCGACACCTCTTTCTAATCCTGATATCTGCCTGGGCGTGTAAGACTGTGAAAACTCCTCAGAGATACACTGATGTAATACCCATCGACACTGTAGCAAAAGATGTGGCTATAGATACCATCTATTTGATTACACAAAAAGGCGATACGCTTCCGGGCCTTGAGGAAGAAGTTGAGCTGTCAATCTCAAGGTTATTACCGGATACAGTCACCATTGCTGCAGTTGGTGACATCATGGTCGGAACAAACTTTCCGGATAAATCATATTTGCCCGGGGGTAAAGGAAGACACTTATGGGATCATGTCAAACCAATTTTACAAAATGCAGACATCACTTTTGGGAATCTTGAAGGCACTATCCTGAATGATGGTGGAGAGCAGAAAGAGTGCAATAACCCTAAGCTTTGCTACCTGTTCAGATCTCCGGAATATTTAGCTGAAAACTTTCGTGAGAACGGATTTGATTTATTGAGTGTAGCAAACAACCATGCCAATGACTTTGGAGAAACCGGGAGGAAAAACACACAGCGGGTTTTAGATTCGCTGGACATTGCTCATGCCGGATCCATTGATCAGCCATTCACGATTACAAAAATCGGACATCTCAAAATTGGTTTTTGTGCCTTTGCACCTAACAGAGGAACAGTGAGTATCCACCAGTATGAAAACATCAAATCAACTATCCAACATCTTGATACACTCACGGATATTGTCATCGCTTCATTTCATGCCGGAGCGGAAGGATCAAAGCATCAGCATGTTACTCGTGAACGAGAATTCTACTATGGAGAAGATCGGGGCAATGTATATGAGCTTGCACATCTGATGATTGATAATGGAGCTGACATTATTTTGGGACATGGACCGCATATTGTTCGGGCTGTTGAAGTTTACAAAGAACGCATCATCGCCTACAGTCTTGGAAATTTTTTAACCTATGGTAGGTTTAATTTAAGAGGGCTGGCTGGCGAGGCACCTATACTGGAAGTACGAACTGATGCAACCGGGAGGTTTATTTCAGGTCAAATACATGCCTTCCGTCAAAGTTATTCGGATGGACCAAGAAATGATTTGAATCTTTCTTCGATAAAAACAATTCAAAGATTATCTTTGGAAGACTTCCCTGAAAATCCGGTGACCATTGATGATCAGGGAAGAATTATCTATCTTCAAAAATAAAAGCCTACTCACCAACCGTGCCTTACAAGGAAAAGGAAATTGAAAAGAAGTATTACACCATCGGTGAGGTCGCCGATGAATTAGGTGTTGCTACTTCCCTGATCCGATTCTGGGAGGGCGAATTTGATAACATCAAACCCAAAAAGAATCGTAAAGGCAACCGCCAGTTTACAAAAGATGACCTTCAGAGTGTAAAACTTATATACCATTTGGTAAAAGAAAAAGGCTACACGCTACAGGGTGCCCGGGACTTTATTTCCAATGGAGGCGATGCTGCTTCTGATAAAATGGAGATGATTGAATCGCTGAAGAAGATCAGAAAATTCTTAACAGAACTTAAAAGCGAACTTCCATAATATATGTCCGAGGAGTTGGTTTTCCAGATTGCGCTGGAGCTGATTCCAGGAGTGGGTAATAGAGGCACCAAGCAACTCATGAGCTATTGTGGCTCAGCTACTGAAGTTTTTAAATCTACCAAAAGCAAGCTTCTTAAAATTCCAGGCGTTGGTGGAAAAATGGCCGACGCAATTAAGCAGGCAAGTCCATTTAAAGAAGCGGAAGCAATTGTTCAATCAGCCGAGAAGATAGGAGCAGAAGTTTTACACTACACCAATTCCAAATTCCCCAAACGACTAAAACAAGCACCCGATGCTCCGAATATCATTTATAAGAAAGGCGCAGGTGAACTAAATCCCAGGCGCAGTATTGCTGTGGTAGGAACCCGGAAAGCCACGGAGTATGGAAAAGGAATAACAGATAAAATCATTACAGACCTGTCTGCCTTAGATGTGACCATCATTAGTGGGTTGGCATATGGGATAGATATTCAGGCGCACAAGGCGAGCCTGAAAAATAACCTTCCAACCATCGCCATTCTGGCCGGCGGGTTGGATCGAATCTATCCCTCCGTACATAAAAAATATGCTGAGGAGATGCAGGAAACAGGAGCCATCATCACAGAAAGTATTCCCGGAACCAAACCCGATCCACATCTTTTCCCGGCGAGAAATCGCATCATCGCCGGGATGACTGATGCTACCATCGTGGTTGAAGCTGCTGCCAAAGGTGGTGCCTTGATTACTGCCAACATTGCAGATTCATACAACCGTTTAGTTTTCGCCGTTCCCGGAGATATTGGTCATACGCATTCGGAAGGAACCAATAAGCTCATCGCTACACAGCGAGCACTGATCTATACCGGCGTAGAAGATTTGATTTATCACCTGAACTGGGATGTTAATCAGGTAGATGAGGCACCTAAGATCATGCCTGAACTCTCAGAATCAGAGCAAACCATTTTTGAATTGCTAACAGAAAGCAGAGCCCCTTTAGAAATTGATCTGATTGCTATGAAAACACAAATACCCATCAATCAGGTAGCCTCACACCTGCTTAGTTTGGAATTCAAGAACCTGGTGAAAAGCATGCCGGGAAAGAAGTTTGGCTGTCTTTCCTAATTCGTTCATTTAGTGTACGTAAATGCACATTTTTATCATTTAATACATCAATAACTTTCTGATTATCAATTATTTATTTGAAATGGCATGATTCTTATTTTAAATAGAACGAAAACTTAATTCTTAAATCATGTTACGCAATTTCTTCGTCACTTCGTATAGATCACTCGCTAGAAATAAAGCTCACTTTTTTCTTGGTGTAACTGGCTTAACACTCGGAATTTCCTGTGTGATTGCCCTTTACTCGATCATCAACTTCCATAGTAATTACGATAAACATCAGGAAAATTATGATACGGTTTATAGAATAATTGGATCTTATAAAATTGGTGATGAAGAAGGGAAAACACCGACTGTACCCCATCCGCTGAGCAATGGCATCAAAGATGAAATTCCGGGCATTGAAGCAATGAGTAATACATTTTTACTCTCAGCTCAAATCAATATTGAAGAATCCGGAAAACCTCTAACTAAAATCAATCAGAACAACATTGCGTTTGTTCAGCCAGCTATTTTTGAGATCCTTACTTTCAAATGGGCTGCCGGTGGAAGAACTAATTTCAATCCCAATTCCGCATTCCTTTCTGCCACGACTGCACAAAAATTCTTTGGAAACAATGCACCGCTACAGTCCTTTATTGGTAAAACGATTGTTTTGGCAAACAAACATAATTTAACTGTTGAGGGCATTTACGAAGATTTGCCTAAAAAAACGGATTTCCCATTTGAAATAATGACCGCCTATGAAAATCAGGAAGGAGTAAATCCGTATTTCAATGAAGGAAAAGCATGGGGTACATTGAATGGCGGCACTCAATGTGTTATGAAAATGGCAGCACAATCAGATGCAGCACAAATTCAAAAGGAAGTAAATACAGCCTTCAAAAAATATTATAAAGAAGAAGGGTATACACTGGAATTACAACCTCTGGCCAATGTACACTCAGAATCTGTATATAATTATAGTGGGGTGATGTTTGAGTCAAAATACAAGCTCATTTCATATACAATTGCAATATTTCTTGCGCTTATAGGAAGTATCAACTTCATAAATTTAACTACTGCCAGAGCTATTAAGCGTGCTCGTGAAGTTGGTATTCGTAAGGTGATGGGCGGTCTCAGATCAGAATTAATCCTTCAATTCATTCTGGAAACATTTGTTATTGTATCAATTGCGCTTTGTTTAGGATTTGTGCTCGGTGAGCAAATACTAATTTTATTCAATCAAATGCTTGGCATGGATGTGCGTTTGATTGATGTTACCATATTTGACTGGGTTGTTTTTTCATTCATTGTGCTTTTTGGAATGACACTCCTGTCCGGTCTTTATCCGGCGTTGGTTCTATCTAAATTTTCTGCTTTAAATGCAATTAAAATTAAAATCTCAAATATTGATAAACAAAGTAGAATACCTGTCAGAAAAATCTTGGTTGGACTTCAGTTCGGATTTTCCATCTCATTGATTATTGGGGCCATGGTCATCTTTTCCCAGACCGAATACATGCGTTCGTATGACATGGGATTTAGAACAGAAGGCATCATCAATTTACGTTTTCCATCTCCTGATCCTGAAAGACAAACCCGTCTAAAAAATCAGTTGGAATCTAATCCTACATTTGATAAGGTCTCCCTTCATATAGGAAGTCCTTTGGCAATGGGGAACAATACAAATAAGTATTTTAATCCTTTGGTAGGAAAAGAAGAAACTTTTACAGTGAACTCAAAAAGCATAGATGAGAACTATCTTGAATTGTTTGAGATTGGGCTAATTAGCGGAAGAAATATAAATTCAAACGATCCGAGAACGAATGTATTGATCACAGAAAATTCATTATCGAAATTCAACCTTGGCTCGCCTCATGAAGCTCTTGGTAAAATCATTGAATCAGATTGGGGCCAGAAATGTACAATTGTGGGAGTTGTAGAAGATTTTAATAGTAGGTCTCTGCAGTCGGAAATGATGCCCGTCCTACTCTTCTTCAATCCACAAGGATTTTATGAAATAGCTATGCGACTCTCCAATAGCAATCAATCAGAGTTACCAGAGATTATCAAGTCTATCGAAGCAACATGGAATAATGTGTACCCGGAACTACTCATTGAATATGGATTGTTGGAAGATCAGATTGCAAGCCACTATGAGTTTGAATCCACTATGGCAAAATTTATCAGCTTCTTTGTCTGCATTGCTCTGATTATCAGCATTTTAGGACTTTATGGATTAACTGATTACATGGCTAACTCCAAACGAAAGGAAATCGGAATCAGGAAAGTTATAGGGGCGAATATTTCTCAAATTTTGATCCTGTTTGGAAAAGAAGTCGTGCTTCTATTGCTCTTAGCATTTGTAATATCATCCGCAGCATCTTATTGGCTGATGAACAGCTGGTTAGAAGGTTTTGAGTATCGAATCAATATCGGCTGGGAAATAATGATGGGCGCTTTATTTGTTACTGCTTTGATTTCTTTCCTTACCATGAGCTCCAGATCATTCGCAGCAGCAAAAATTAATCCTGTAGAAGTACTGAAGGATGAATAATTAACCAAATACTGAAGGGGTCATTGCCATGGCCTCTTCAAATTTCTTCATGTCCACTCCTGTTTCGATTCCATTTAATTGGAAATAATGGAGCATCTTCTCTGTCGCCATATTTCCGGTTAGGTCATCTTTCGCCATCGGGCATCCGCCAAATCCTTTGAGTGCTCCATCCATTCTTCGGCATCCTGATTCATATGCAGCTTTTACTTTTTCTTCAATGGTGTTGGGTGTGGAATGTAAATGCGCTCCAAACTCGATATGGGGGAATTTTGGAATTAAAGTTTCAAACAAGGTGGAGATATTATCTGGCTGAGAAACGCCAATGGTATCCGAGAGTGAAATAACCTGTACTTCCATGCTATCCAGTCGATCCACAAATTCTCCTACATAATCCATTGCGTACGGATCACCATAAGGATTACCAAACCCCATGGACAAGTAAACCACCAACACCTTTTCGTGATCCTCGGCCAGCTCCTGCATTTCAGCCAGATCATTGAAAGCATCATTAATGGATCGGTTGGTATTGCGTTGCTGGAAGGTTTCCGAAAGTGAAAGCGGATATCCCAAATATCGGATTTCATCAAATTGGCAAGCATCCTTTGCCCCACGAATATTTGCTACAATGGCAAGCAGCTTTGATTGAGTGTCCGACAGGTTAAGACCATCCAACACCTCAGCAGTATCTCTCATTTGAGGGATCGCCTTCGGCGAAACAAAACTTCCAAAATCGATGGTATCAAACCCTACTTTGAGGAGTTGGTTGATGTAATTGATTTTGATTTCTGTAGGAATAAAATCATGCAATCCCTGCATCGCATCCCTCGGGCACTCGATTATCTTCATGGGCGCCAAAATTAATTAAATATCATCCTCAGACTTTAAATCGGGATCATATTCTAGCTTATCTCCTTTAACCCAGAATCCTTTTAATCTACCTTTATCTTTACTGAAGACAACCCTCCTTTTTTTAATTCTTCTATTTTCAAAATAGGATACAATCCAATGATATATAGCTATAACAAGAGCTACTAATAAAAAAAAGCATAATGCAATTAGGTATAATTTTGTCCTTGAGTCCATGATTTAAATATAAGAATCATCTAATCTAAAAAAACTCCCTCGCTATTCGGTGAATAGCATCTGATTTTCCCATGCTGTAGAAGTGAATCACTGGTGCCCCGTTTTCAATCAGCTCACGACATTGCTGTATGCCCCATTCTATCCCCAGCTCTTTTACCTTAGCATCGTCTTTACACTTGGTAATTTCCTGCTCCAACTCGTCAGGTAAATCAATCTTGAAAATATTTGGCAAGATGGTTAAATGTCTTTTTACTGAAACTGGCTTGATACCCGGAATGATTGGAACATTAATACCCATCTCTCGGCAGTCATCCACAAATTTGAAATAGGCTTTATTATCGAAGAACATCTGGGTGACGATATACTCTGCCCCCAAGTCCACCTTCTTTTTCAGCCATTTTAAGTCAAAGTTCATGTTGGGTGCTTCAAAGTGCTTCTCTGGATAACCAGCCACTCCTATGCAAAAATTACTTGGAATTGCATTTTGAAGCTCATCATCTATATACACACCTCTGTTCATCGCAGCAACCTGCTCTACCAATTCAGAAGCATAGGCATTCCCGTCAGGCTCAGGTTTAAACTCTCGTTCAGATTTAATATTATCACCTCTTAGTGCCAGTACGTTATCAATACCTAAGAAATTGAGGTCAATCAATGCATTCTCTGTTTCCTCTTTGGAAAACCCACCACATATGATGTGTGGTACCGCATCGATTTTATAGTGGTTTTGGATAGCGGCACATATCCCAACGGTACCCGGACGTTTCTTAATGCTCTTTTTTTCCAACAACCCATTTTCTCTCTCCTTGTACACATATTCTTCGCGGTGATATGTCACGTCAATAAATGGGGGTTTGAATTCCATCAGCGGATCTATCTGATCAAATAAGTTCCGTATACTATCCCCCTTTTTAGGAGGTATGATTTCCAAAGAGAATAGTGTACTGTTCGATTCTTTTATGTGATCTACAACTTTCATATTAGTTTTCTTTTACATCCCCCTGCCATCGCAGAGCCTTCCCTCCCCCCTTCAAAGCCTGCCTGCCGGTCAGACAGGGGGGAATCCTATTTGTAATTCAGATTTGGCGAGAGCCATTTTTCAACCTCCTCTACGCTCATTTGTTTTCGTATTGCATAATCTTCCACTTGATCCTTACTGATTTTCCCTAGTCCAAAATATTTAGATTCAGCGTGTGAAAAGTAGAACCCACTGACGGCAGCTGTGGGGTACATGGCATAAGATTCTGTTAGTATAATGCCTGTGTTTTTCTCCACTTCCAGTAATTCAAAAAGAGTTTTCTTCTCCGTGTGATCCGGGCAAGCAGGGTAGCCGGGTGCGGGACGTATGCCTTGGTATTTTTCCTTTATCAAATCCTCATTTGACCATTTTTCGTTAGCAGCATATCCCCACAGTTCTTTCCTTATTTTTTCATGCATCAATTCTGCAAATGCTTCCGCCAATCGATCAGCCAAGGCTTTTGCCATGATCTCTTTGTAATCATCATGTTCCGCTTTATATCGCTCAACCAGTTTTTCCAATCCTACGCCTGCTGTTACAGCAAACCCGCCCATATAGTCTTCGTTCTCCGGACTTATAAAATCCACCAAAGAGAGATTAGGAACGCCTGGTGCTTTTTTGCCTTGTTGCCTAAGGAAATGGAATTGCTTGTCATGATTTAAGATGTCAACGTCATCTCCATTACGTCGAACCTTGAATAACCCTGCTACGCCATTCGCCTGAAGGGAGCGGTTCTCGATGATTTCATCAAGCATCTCCTGTGCTTCACTGAAAAGTTTCTTTGCTTCTTCACCTACTGTCGGGTTCTCAAAAATCGTCGGATATTTCCCCTTAAGCATCCAGGTGGAGAAAAATGGAGTCCAGTCGATGTACTTTCGGATTTCAGATAAATCATAATCGTTAAATACCGTAATACCTTCTTTCTTAGGCTTAAGGATTGATGACTTACTCCAATCAATGGGAGCAGGATTTGCTTTAGCCTGATCGTAAGATATATAGCTTTTCGTTTCTGTTCTGGAGGCATGATCAGCCGCCAAAACTTCATATTCCGATTTAATTCGCTTACTGAACTCAGTCGACCTATCGCTTAATAAGTTAGTAGAAACACCAACACTTTTGGATGCATCCAGGACATGAATTACGGTTTGATCATACTTTGGAGATATTTTGACCGCCGTATGAATTCGGGAAGTTGTTGCCCCACCTATCAAAAGCGGAGTTTTCATTTTTCTTCGATTCATCTCTTCTGCGACATTCACCATCTCGTCCAGCGAAGGAGTGATCAGCCCACTCAATCCAATGATATCTGCACCAATTTCCTCTGCTCTGTCTAATATTTTATCAGCCGGAACCATCACTCCCATATCCTCGATATCAAAGTTGTTGCAAGCCATCACCACACCTACGATGTTCTTTCCAATATCGTGTACATCGCCCTTTACTGTAGCCAGCAAAATTTTTCCTTTGGTATTTCCGGAAGCTTTTTCTTTTTCTAAATATGGTGTCAAATAAGCTACCGACTTTTTCATCACTCTTGCACTCTTTACCACCTGAGGGAGAAACATCTTCCCACTTCCAAAAAGGTCACCAACTATATTCATGCCGTCCATTAAAGGTCCTTCGATCACCTGTAAGGGGCTATTGTATTTTGCTCTTGCTTCCTCCGTATCTGCTTCAATAAAATCCACAATTCCTTTCACCAACGCATGTGACAGTCGATCTTCCACGGTGGCTTCACGCCAACCGAGATCTTCTACTTTTTTCTTCCCTCCTCCTTTTACATTTTCAGCAAAAGTCAACATTCGCTCTGTAGCATCATCCCTCCTATTAAGGAGTACATCTTCAACATGTTCAAGCAAATCTTTTGGAATCTCATCATACACTTCGATCATTCCGGCGTTGACGATACCCATATCCATCCCGGCTTGAATGCCGTGATAGAGGAATGCTGAATGCATCGCTTCTCGCACCACATTATTGCCACGAAACGAAAATGAAACGTTACTTACTCCTCCACTTACTTTAGCACCGGGTAAGTTTTCTTTGATCCACTTAGTTGCATGGAAAAAGTCCAACGCATTATTGTTATGCGCCTCAATGCCAGTAGCTACCGGGAAAATGTTCGGATCAAAAATGATATCATGTGGAGGGAATTTTACCACATCAACAAGTATTCGATAACTCCTTTCGCAGATCTCAATTCTTCGTTCAAAGCTATCTGCCTGGCCCTTTTCATCAAAGGCCATCACGATTACTGCCGCGCCATATCGCTTGACCTTTTTTGCATGGTCAATGAATTCCTTCTCGCCCTCTTTCAAGCTAATAGAATTCACTACACCTTTCCCTTGCACACATTGTAGACCCGCTTCAATGATCTCCCATTTAGAGGAGTCAATCATTATTGGTATTCGAGCGATTTCAGGTTCAGAAGCAATCAAATGAAGGAATTTAACCATGGCTTTTTTTCCATCGAGCATCCCCTCATCCATGTTCACATCCAGAATCTGCGCTCCTCCTCTAACCTGATCAAGTGCAACCTCAAGTGCCTCGTCATATTTATCTTCTATTATGAGTCTTGCGAAGCGCTTGGAACCTGTTACATTGGTGCGTTCACCGACATTGACGAAGTTGGTGTGCTCGGTTACGATTAGTGGTTCTAAGCCGGAGAGTACAAGTGGCTTCATTTCTTGAGTCAACGGCTGTCCGTTTACAGTCGACTGATATGCTGTTGACCTGCTCATCGTAACCCCTTCTTTAAAGCCTGTATCATTACAATAATTTCTTCCGTTTCCTCGTAAAATCTATCAAAATCAGATTCGGAAATAATATTTCTTCTCTTACCTACATACAAGCATGAAACTACCTCGATACCAGACCTTTGCGCATAGCCCAGAAACTTTGCGAATTCTTTGTTGGACTGCCCAGTGGATCCTTCAGCAATATTTAAACAAATTGAATCAGTGGCTCTTTTTAACTGAGAGGTAAGGATAAATCGCTCCTCTGTTGGAAACTTTTTTGTTAGTTCGTCAACATCTCCAGTCAGTTCTAATGCCCTTTGCCAAACTCTTAAATTTTCAAACTTAAATGCCATAGTATTTTAGTTAACAGCCAAACCGTCGACAGTCGACTGTTGACTTTTAATTAGCCGAGGTTGATATCTTGCCGCCAAAGCGCTAATTTCTGCAATATGCTCAGGAGTGGTACCACAGCAACCGCCAACAATATTCACTAATCCTTCTTCTAAAAACTCTTTGATCTGATCCGCCATCATTTCCGGTGTTTCATCGTACTGACCAAATTCATTGGGTAAACCTGCATTGGGATGAGCACTCACAAAAAAGTCAGACTTATCTGATAATATTTTAAGGTATGGCCGAAGCTGAGCAGCACCCAAGGCACAATTCAACCCTACACTCAATAAATCCATATGAGAGATTGAAATCAGAAACGCCTCTGTCGTTTGTCCTGAAAGTGTTCTGCCCGAAGCATCTGTAATCGTTCCCGAAACCATTACAGGAATTTCTATTCCTTTTTCATCCTTTACATCTTCGATGGCAAAGAGTGCAGCTTTTGCGTTGAGCGTATCAAATACGGTTTCTACCAAAAGCATGTCTACCCCTCCTTCAATTAATGCCTCAGCCTGTTGCTTATAGGCAACTCTCAATTCTTCGAATGTGATGGCCCGAAAACCAGGGTCATTTACATCCGGTGAAAGAGATGCTGTTCTATTGGTTGGTCCCATGGACCCGGCTACAAATCGAGGTTTCTCAGGTTCTTTCTTGGTGAACTCATCAGCCACTTCTTTGGCGATTTTGGCAGATTGATAATTCAACTCATAAACCAAATCTTCCAAACCGTAATCAGCTTGTGCAATAGTGGTACTGGAAAACGTATTGGTTTCTGCTATATCAGCACCAGCCTCAAAGTACTTGCCGTGAATCTCTTTGATGATATCCGGACGGGTAATAGAAAGCAAGTCATTGTTCCCTTTCAATGATTTGTCATGATCCTTCAATGACTCATTTCGAAAGTCCCCCTCCTCGAGCTTATGACGTTGAATCATGGTACCCATGGCTCCATCGAGCACCAAGATTTTTTTATGTAAAAGTTCAGTTTGTTTCTTCATTCTCTGGCTTAAAGCTTACTTACCAGAGAAAGTTCCGATTGGATTCGCTCATCTCTCCCGTCACTGCGGGCTGGGAAGTAGCACCGGAAATCACACACTGGCGATCAGGTTGCTAAGACGTCATCGGGCCCAATCCCTCGGTCTTTCTTGATAAGTATTGCAAATATATGTGTTTTTAATTCCCAGCAATAAATAGGATGTTACCTTTATCTTAAGATGAAGTTAGCAGCGATTGACATAGGTTCCAATGCGGTTCGATTACAGATAACGAGAGTGCTGGAATACGAAAAAGTGATCACATTTAAGAAGCTGGAGTACGTTCGGTTTCCTCTACGTTTGGGTCATGACGTATTCTCCGAGGGTAAGATCAGCGATTATAATGAGGGACGATTTTTTAAGTTAATGACAGCTTATAAAAACCTGATCGATTTGTATGATATAGATGCCTACTATGGGTGTGCCACTTCTGCCATGCGAGAGTCCGAAAATGGTAGAGAAATCGTGGATCGGGTGTATAAAGAGCTTGGTATCGAGCTTCAGATTATATCAGGAGAAGATGAAGCAGAAATGATCAATAAAGTGATCTTGCAAGGGCTTGATAATGACCATTACATTCATATTGATGTGGGTGGTGGTAGCACGGAGCTAAACATCTATGAAAATCATCAAAAAGTGTATTCCAGATCTTTTAAGCTAGGATCCGTTCGAATTCTAGAAGGTAGGGATACTCCTGAGAACTGGAATGAAATGCGCGATTGGGTGGCTAAATATGCATTCAAAAAAGGTGAAAAAATTACAGCAATTGGTACAGGGGGTAACATAAACAAGTTGTATGAGCTCTCTAACCCTGAAAAGAAGACACGTAAAATGTCTCTGAAAACTTTAATGCGAACACAAGATGTTCTTAAAAATTTGACCCTGGATGACCGGCTAAACAAACTGCAATTGAACCCGGACAGAGCCGATGTGATTGTGCCTGCATCCGACATTTACATAGAGGTCATGAAGTCGGCTAAAGCAAAAAGCATTATCGTTCCTGATGTTGGATTGAAAGATGGGATCAATTATCATTTGTATCAAATGCATCATCCTGAAAGCGAGAAGGTGTTTGTGAAGAATTGATTTCTGTCAACTGCTTTCACATACTAATTTAGGAAAGGCAATCAGGAAAAAGGATTAATCCATTCTCCTGACTTATTCAACCTACCTCATCACTGTCCGGCTCCATTTCAGCCTGCTTTTCTGTTTTACCACTGTGTACCAGAAGGCTAACGAATACAAGTGAAATCAAAGCAGTCAGGATCAACATTATTCTAGACATCTCTTTTTTTATAGTATGACGAACCAATTAAAAAAAGTCACAAAAAAAGGAGACTATTGGTCTCCTTCTTACAATTGATCTATTCTGGTTATTCTAACATTTTCTGAATGGATTCAGCCCTTGCTTTTGCAGGTACATAGCCCAATTTTATCGCCTCTTTGTAGTAGCTCAATGATTGCTCCAAAGTTTCCTTTTTCCTTTT
Organism: Ekhidna sp.; assembly: GCF_040220215.1. GTDB lineage: Bacteria > Bacteroidota > Bacteroidia > Cytophagales > Cyclobacteriaceae > Ekhidna. Next base: position 790,464 of record NZ_JAVJTR010000016.1, on the reverse strand, counting down.
AGGAGCAAATTCAATTCGTGAAGCCATCAACTCTAAACCCTCTCCTTTTGCGTAAAATGTTTCTGCCTCAGAAAGTGTTAGCTTTTCATCTAACTCTGCAACTTTATCCTGAGCCTCATCCAGACTATTTTCATTGTAATTAAGTGCCACTTGAGTATCTAAAAGTTGCTCCCTCGTTAATTTCACTTCATCTTCAAGATTTGCATTTTTTAACTTGTATTCCTCAACACTAATTTGAAGAATGGCAATTTGATCACCCTGCTCTGCAATTTGCTTTTTCAATCTTTTAACCTGAATTGCATACGCAGCTCTAGTTTTTTCAAGCTCGGCAATGGTCCATTCTGCTTTTTGAGTGTACTCATTCAGACTTTTCATTCGTTGAATGTAGTCCTCCTCGTTAAGACCTGTTTCTAAATCAACAGCAATCATCTTTCGATTTTCATCAATCGAATCCATGTACATACCTACCTGGCCCAATAAAGCCACTGCATACCTATGCTCTTCCACTACCTGAAGTAGTGAATCTACTGTGCTCGTTTCCTGCAACTGAGCCTCTTCCTGCATTTTGCTACATCCAGCTATAACCAGCATGGAAATAGCCATCAATTTTAATTTCATCTAATTTTTGGATTTTATTTAGCGATCAGAAAAGGAACCGACAACCCAAGGATTTAACCCTGAAATTGCCGGTTATATCACCTACCTAATCACTGATAATAAGACGGAGCGTTTGTGAAAGGTCACATTAAAAATCAAAGAATATTTTTAATAAATACAAAACCTATATGAAACTACAAAAACCTTCCTTCTCTCTTATTTTGCAGTAAAAGAATAGGTGTCTTCTGAAGTAGTTAGTGTGAGTGAAGATTTGGTGACTGTTACCATGGCTACCTCATAATCCTCTGGCATACCATCGTCATCAACCTGCCAGTTGATCGAAGTTTCATTACTATCTGTCCAGGACCAATTTCCTTCTATATCCATTGTCCCATCTTTATCAAAAAATTGATGTGTTCCATTTTTGTAAAATGTAATATCAAATTCGGCTGACTGTCCTTCCCAAGCCCGGCTTAATAGTTCAGTCTTTGTGAGCACAACGACCTCTTCTTTCTTCTTATCGCAAGCCGCTAGCCATCCAAGGCCAATTAGCATTGCCATTATCTTTAAATTCATACTTAATTGATTGTTTATGCAATTAGACGTTGCTATTCTTGAAAGTCACAAACTCAGCACTTCTCCTCCTCAATCAACTCATTTAAAGCCTTCATCAGGACTTCTGACCGGTCTTTTGCCGAGTTTCGATCGGGCTCTTCTCGAATTTGGCTGATTAAACCTTGTATCCTGAGGTACCAGCTCAAATCAGGTTCCGTCTCTTTTTGATCGCACTGATGGTTCTTATGCATTGCAATAAGCTCCAGACACTCTTCAATCAATAAGGTCTTGTCTATTTTCATTGCATCTGAGGTTCGTGGATATTAAAATCTTTCAAAACCATCTCTAATGTTTCGGTTAATGTACGAACAAAATCATCTCCCTGAGCGCTCAACGCCCATTTTTGATTGATTTCAATTTCTACACCCATATATTGATCCGCAGAGAATTTCGTCCGTAAATAGGTAGTGAAGCCGTCATCAGACCCTTTATAAGGTACATTTTTCAGCACATCAAAACCTGGTAACGATTGGTTTAGTTTTTCAGTCCAGGCTTCACATAAAGTACGCTCCGATGATCTTTCTTCATCATAAAGCAAACTCACATCAATTTTTCGCTCATTTCCCTCCCATATGGGAGTGAATGTGTGCATAGAAAGGTGAAGAACTGGTTTAGTGACAATTTTCTCACCGATGTACTTCTCCACCATATTTCGATAGGGATGATAGTATTGCTGAAGTATAGACTCTTGTACATTCGGTTTTAACTCTGATGTAAACTCCGAGAATAAACTCGGATTGGATAAGCTGCGGTTGCACTCTACCAGCAACCGGCTGATGCGAGTTTCGAAGAGTTTTACTCTAAGTCCATCCGAAAGCTGTTCTGCAAATGAAAGTGCTCCTTCATCAATCCCCCTATGTGAATGAAGGACATGCTTAGCATCTTTAAAAAGATGTTGATAGGGTTTCGGGATTTCATTTCCCGCATGCTCACAGGTTACAACGATATGGACTTGTCGCATGGCTCAAAGAGTTTGTTTTCCTCCAGGTTCTGACTTAACTCCTGATAAATCAATTTCAGATTTTCTTTACCGAATTGACAGTTGGCAACTTCCAATATCCCTTTAGCTAAAGAACCCCGCTCAAACAACTGATTCAATGGCTCAACCCAATGATTCATTTCCTGCGGATAGTGTTTTACACACTGCTCCATCAGATGCTTCCATATATCGAAAACGGGTGCCGTGGTTACGTTCATTCCTAAAGTTTTAAGATACTCGGCATTCGCAATGGTCGTGTCACTACTGGTCTTGATACACTTCCTTAAAATTTCGTACAGAGGATCCACCTCCCAAATTTGCTGATCATGAAAATCTGTCATCTTACCATCGGAAAATAACCTGATGGAATTGATTACCAAAGCGGCAATGGCCAGGTCTGCTTTTGGACATTCCTGTATATCCATGATCCTGATTTCAATCGATCCCCGATCAAAGCGGGCGATAATCCCTCTCGAGTTCACCCAAACCGGTTCCAAAATATCATTTGGATCGAATGGCTTGATTTGCTTTGCAATTCGATCATAAATCAATTTATGATACTGATGTTTTGAAGTCACTCGTTCCGGCACCACCTTTCCAACAATGCTCTCAAATCGCTTTTGGTTGTTTTTATAATAAACCATCCGCTTATCATGGTATTCCGTGAAGGCTCCATCCAGAATTGGTGAACTGGCAGTAAGTCCAGGTATAATCGGCAAAATCAACCTTGCAGCGGTGTGCAGTTTTGCAAACTCTTCATCATCATAAAAAGGTAAATTGAGGTGAATGCTTTGCAGATTGGACCAGCCATGACCCTGACAATCGAACAACTCATTGTATTTCTCATAGATTTCTGAGTTTCCGTGAGGCCACAAAAACGTCTCCTTTCTCGGATTCATCCATGGGTGAGCCGCCGTTGGCATCAGTCGCGCATTGAATTTCTTCAAACGCTCATTGACTTCCAAAATGTTTTTATGTAAATCACTCTCCAGCTGAACAAGGTCTGCAGTTGGGGTAGTACACTTCAGCTCTACGACATGCAAAACCAACTCATTGGACCAGCTAACTGATCCATTCGCAAACTCTTCACCATATTGACCCAGCACCTCTTTCAGAAGTTCGTCAGCTATTGGTTTAACATCAAGGGTATCTCTATCTACAATCATGTATTCCAGCTCGATACCATATCCCTGGAACAGGTGTAATCTCTTGCTCATAATTAGTGTGATAAAACTATCTTCATCATGTGCGACATGATTTTTTCGTATAAATCCATGTTATCCACTTCATCCTCAATACCTGATTCAATACTTGGGTTGTCATTGATTTCCACGATATAAAACTTGCCGTCTACTTCCTTGACATCCACTCCATAAAGGCCATTCCCGATCAATTTTGTAGCCTTAAGTGAAATGGCAATTAGATTTTTTGGTGCCATGTGAACAGGGAATGTCTCGCTATCACCGAGCCGATCCTTGTTCTTTGATTTCCAATCTATGATCTGCCAATGGTTCTTGGCCATAAAGTATTTGCATACATAAATCACTTCCCCTCCTAATATCCCCACACGCCAGTCAAAAGAAGTTGGCATAAATTCCTGTGCAATCATCAACTCGGTTTGCTGAAAAAATTCCTTGAGAAGCGTTTCCTGCTCCTCCTTATTCTTCACCTTTTTTACACCCTTTGAAAAAGCACCATCCGGTTGCTTTAATACGTATGGAAACTCTAGATCAATTGCCTCGTGCCTGTTTTTTTGAATAATAACTGACTTGGGTGTTGGGATATTATTGGCTGCCAGAAGCTCGTTTAAGTAGACTTTATTGGTACACTTAAGAATTGAATTTGAGTCGTCAATAACCGCCAGCCCTTCATATTCCGCTCTCCGCGCGAAGCGAAATGTATGATGGTTTACATTGGTCGTTTCACGAATGAAAAGTGCATCAAATTGAGTGAGTTTACCATAATCCGCTTTGGTGATAAACTCTGTGCTGAATCCAACCTTGTCTGCTGCCTTTACAAATTTCTGCAAGGCCTTAGAGTCAGACGGTGGGTTCGGGTCATCCTGATTTACAAGAATTGCTAAGTCATATTTCTTGCGCTTATAATTCTTGCGGACGATTTTCTTCCCAGTCAAAAATAATTTTAAAGACTCCATTAATTCCTCCCTTTCGGCATCCGAAAGATCTTTGAGGTTTAACGGCTTCAAAGACTGCAACTGCCACTTATCTTTTTTGATAAATGAAGCTTTTTGAATAGGCATCTGAAACAGGTTGAACATCAGCTGGCTGATCCTTGATAATGCCTGATTGTTATTCGTACCCAGGTAAATATTAAACTCAATTTTATCCTCTTTTGTGGCTACATCCAGTACATCCTGAATAAGCTTATCAAAGTCCTGCGCATCTTCCCGGGCCAGGTTCGGCAACTTAAAATCCATGAGTGTTGATGTGACCGGCAAAGATTTATGACCCCTGGCCTCTGCTAAGAGCGAGATGTAGTATCCTTCAGACTGATACTGATAACTCTTGCACAGGTTGATCACTTTCACATTTTTTTGCTTCGCATATTCCTCGTCATTGATGTAATCAGATGGCGAGACAATTTGAACACCTTCTACATTTAGTGTCCATTTTTCAGGATTTTCAGTTACTATTAATCGCTGCATGTTTTTTAGGTTGGATGATCAAGAGGTTAGCATCGTAAGTTACAATTCCCAAAAGAATTGCATTTACTACCCGTTGAATCTTGACTGCATAATATTGATTTGTATCACTAATAGGATTGGGATCTAATGGATCCGCTATGAGCACTTTTCCTTCTACTTCATCATAGTCACTAAGTACCACAAAGTGACCGCTGGGCTCTCCTTTGGTGTCGTGATAAACGTTTGTTTCACCAATTTCGCGTGAGCTCTGGTACAGATAAGTTGCGCTAAGACCTGTCAAAACCGGTATCTTATTTTGCAAAAAATTCTTTAATAACTCCGGGCTCAATTCATCGAACTTGAGTTTTCCTCCTGCTTTCAGGAATGCAAGATATGCCTCTGATGCCTGAGCCATACGCTTCGTTTTTTTATAGCGCAATTGCTCTTTCAGCTTTTCGGCTATATCCACATCTTCATTAAACCATGTCGGATCAAAAACCTGTAAATTGTTAGTATAAATGGTGGTTTCATAACCCCTTCTAAGAGCGTGATTTGCAAGCATTACCGCAAGCGTTCCTCCACCGGTCACCTGCTTCACTTCATCAATTACCTGATCAAGATTTAGCTGATCATTGTAAAAATTGTAAACCGCATGAAGGCACGTTGGCCCACAACTAACGTCAGTCGGCTGTGGTAGAATCTTCAAATATTTCTTTTCTTCCTGCAAAAGCATGGATGTTATTATTTATATCTTGGACGCTAAATATTTGATAAGTCACATCTTTTTTTCAATGAATAATCCGTCCGATAAACTGAGCGATGAAGAACTTGTACTGCGAATGAAAAGCGGTGACAATCGCTATTTTTCAGTTTTCGCGGATCGATACGAAAAATACATCCTGACACGATGCAAGTCGTATGTAAAAGATGCAGATTCGGCAGAGGACCTTTCACAAGAGGTGATGATTAAAGTGTTTTTGCAGGTGGCTAATTTCAGAAAGGAGGCCAAGCTTACAACCTGGCTGTTTAGCATCATTCACAATACCTGCATTGATTATTTAAGAAGTAAAAAGAAAAGGACACATGATGTGATCTCTGAAAAACTGGCCGATGAGGTTTTTGAGATCGTAGATGCTGATGAAGAATTGACGGAGGAGAAAACAGTGGAAATACTGGAAACCCTTTTGGATCAGATGACCCCTGAAGGTAAACTGATTTTACTTTTGAAATATAAGGAAAAGCACTCCATCAATGACATTCAAAATTCATTGGGCCTTTCCGAGAGCGCCGTAAAGATGCGACTCAAGCGTGCGAAAGAAATGCTCAATAAGCTTTATGCAGAGCAGCTCAAGCAAGGCAAGTGACTTTTAATCGATTCTCCGTCTGAATGTTAAGAATAGACGGAAAATGAATCAATCCAAAACGCCATATTATGATCAAATCCAATTATTGATTAATGAGATGGATATTATACTGGCAAATCTTCAATCCGAAAGTGTGCGGAGCAACGCTAACCTGAGAGACTTGTCAATGAGCCGAATCAAAGAGATTCAACAAAAGATTCATGATTTAAAAATCAAAAGAATAGCGAATGATATGACTATTCAGTCAATCTGATTTAGATAAAATTAGCCAGAAGCATTTCTTAACCCACCCCCAACCTCGATGCGTCGAACCGCTCCATGGAGGGGAGTTAGTTCACCTTTTTGATTTATCTCAGTTAAGATCTGATCAAATAAACTTGGCGATCATCATATCAATCACTTCGATCACGATCAATATGATAATGATCCATTCAAGTCTGCTGCTTTCTCTGTGGTTATTATAGGAAAGGTAGACATCCAGGTTGTCTCCAATGATCTGAAGCGTGTTTTCCAATGCCCGATAGCGCTGGGCCAACTCAAAATGTTTTACGAGTTGTTTGTGAAGCTGATCTAGAAACTCGTCCTCCCATGCAATTTCCGGGCTATCCAGAATATATAAATGTTGCGCGATGGTGTTTTTGGTGGTCAAAGTCGTACCAATGAATCTCAAAGCCTTCCGCTTACTCAATAGTATGCGACCTTTTATTCTCATCAGATCAGTATGACCATTAATCTGATGTAGAATTTGTTCACCTAGGATGGTATAATGATCCAGCGCCACTGTCTGTGCCAGGTTCATCATCACCATTTTATTTACTGAATGATCAAAACGACCAATTTTACTCTCTTTGAAACCAATTTGGATTTTTTTGTCATCAACAAATGTCACCTCCAAATCATCCTCTACCAGGTTTGTTTTAGCATTTGTGCTGAAAGGTGCAATGCGATTTATTTCCCATTGTATGTCTCCTTTCGATACATTGGCAAAGACTACCACTCCATAGCTAAGTAGAAAAAAATACTGACCTTCTCCCGTCTGATAATAAAGTTCTGATGAACTTGATGAAATCAGATTATCCGGATATTCCGTCCGGTAAGCTAATAGATCAATTTTGTCAGCTACTAAATAAGCTGTGTATATCAGTTTCTTTTCTGCCATAAATGTTGTGCTAAGTATGGGACGAATAGAAATGGAAAAGTCACACATCTAAAACCTGATTTACTATTTTTATACAAGGTATGCCGCAGTTCAAATTAAAATATGCCTTGTTAGTCTTGCTACTTTTTTGTGTATGGAACAGCAATGGCCAGGTGAATAACAGAAATATGCTGGACTCAGCCTATGAAGAAAATAACCCTCATGTTGTTCTGAAACTTCTTAGTGAAGTACATTCACCTGACAACCTCCCAGATAGTTTAAAAACTGTATACCTCCTTACAAAGGGTATTGCTTTTGGTAAACTTGGCATTGAAGACTCAGCACTATTTTATCTAAACAGGTGCCTGAAGATATCCACTAACAGGGATTACCATTACTTTATAGCTCGGGCCGGCAATGCGAAGGGCTTAGTATTTTTTCATTTTGGAAGGTATGAAGAGGCTATTCAAACCTATCAGGAAGCCCTCATTGTTGCCGAGAATAGTAAATTCCCAAAAGAAGAATCGACCATTTTGGGAAACATGGGTGGCGTATATTTTCAGATGAATGATTACCTGTCAGCAATTAAGTATTCTACCAAAAGCTTAGAAATTGCAAAAGAATTGTCAGACATTGAAAATATGGCTTATGGGCACTTGAGATTAGCAGTAGTTTATGAAGAAATTGATAGTCTAAATCTTAGCCTTTTTCACAATTCCAACGCAAGTAAATATGCTCAAACGCTTGAAAACTATGTTTTGCTGACTTATATACAGAAGACGCTAGGTAATATTCATAAAAAACTTGGTCGACTGGACTCCTCCTTATATTATCATAAAAAAGCACTTGAATCTGCTAAACTAGAGGGTGAAACAGAAAATATCGCAAGCACAACTCTTGAAATAGCACGAGTATACCTTGAGAGTAATAATCTTGAAATGGCCGAAAAAGAAACACAGGCAATTTTGCATTTAGCACTAGAAAACAGATTTCCCCTACAATCCAAACATGCACATGACATTCTGTACCAAATAGCTTTGAGAAAAGGGAATTTCGAAAAAGCACTCGCAGAAAGAAATCAATACATTTTGGTAAATGATTCTTTAAATGCAAAAGAAACGAAAGAACGAATTGCTGAGATGGAAATTAAGTATGAAACTGCAAAAAAGGAAAAGGAAATCATTGAAGCTAATGCCGAGATTGAGAGAAGAGAACGATTTCAAACATTTCTTTACATCATCATTGGAACGATTCTACTTTTTAGTCTAATTGCTATTTTACTTTTAATTCAACGATTCCGTCTTAAAAAAGCGTTACTATTTCAGGAAATAGATACGCTTCGGGCTCAAATCAATTCCATTTTTGGCGTAGGCTCTCAGAAAATAAATCTCACCCTTGATCAAATCAACGAGGGATTATTTAAGCCTCTTTCCGAAAGGGAATTTGAAATCCTGAATGAAGCAATTTCTGAAAAGACCAATAGTGAAATTGCCGATACGGTATTTGTTTCAGTCAATACTGTAAAAACACATCTTAAAAATATCTACATAAAGCTTGGTGTATCAAATAGAAAAGAAGCTTTGGAAGCACTCCTTTCTAAATCATAGTTTTTAGAGCTAAAAGCATTTTTTTCTTATAACTACCCGAGGGGGTAGGTCAAAATCACCCGGGGTGGGTGAAACAAAAAATTCATCAATTTGTGAGCTTGGCATTCGAAATCAAAAATCGCAATTGCCATGAAAAAATTCAACTTATTTAAAGTCGTTTTACTAGTGTGTCTTTCTTTATCAACCTATAAGACTCTGGCACAAGACACTACTCCGCCTCAAATCGTATCGGTTACTCCTGTGGATGATGCAACACAGATCCCTACAGATCAGTGGACCTTCACCATTGAATTTGATGAGCCTGTGATGTTTATAGATCATCCCGCAGCTGTGATTCAACTTCGAGATGCAGAAAGCTACGGAATAGCTGACGCCTTAGCCAATACACCAGCACTCACTATTGATGAAAATATTGTATCCGTGGACTTCAACCATGATGGTGAGCTGGATGAAATTTCATTAGATGAAAATGCAGAATATCATTTGTATATAACCCAGGTTACGTTTAGTGACCTGGCCGAAAATGCATTCGAGGGTATATTGGATGCCGAAGGATGGAACTTTTTTACAATAGATACACAAGTCCCGGAAGTTCAATACATCTACCCCAGTGTGGGTGCTACGGGTGTACCGATTAATGAAGAAATTGGAATAGAGTTCACAGAAGATATACAAAAAGGAACAGGTAATGTGGAGCTCTATAACCAATCAGGCCTTATTGAAAGTCTTTCCATTACTGATGAAGCAATCTTCATTTCTAATAGTGGTGACTATTTAGGAATAAACTTTAACAGTACATTGTTGCCTGAAACAACTTATTATATCCTGATCTCATCAGGAGCAGTTACAGATATTTATGGCAACCAATTCGCAGGATTCAACACTTCTGCAGATTGGTCATTTACCACAATGGACAATGAATTCGATCCTCCAATAATCGATTATTTGTATCCGGAACACAATACAACTGATGTGTTGTTGGAAGATATTGAGGAGAATGGACTGTCATTTGGTTTCGATGAGCCCATCCTTCCCGGAACAGGTAACATTGAAATAAGGGATGTTTCTGATGGCTCATTGATACGGAGTATCTCAATCGATGATGAAACTATAGAGGTAGAGGAATATGACGTATACATCTATCCCATCAATGACATCCCTTACAATAGTGAAGTAACTGTTATCATTTGCTCTACCTGCTTTACAGATATCCTCGGAAATCCCTTTCCTGGTATAAGTTCAGGAGAATGGAGCTTTACTACAGAAGTTGGTCCGCTGGCAATTGAAACAGTTTCTCCTGATTTCAACTCGAGTAATGGACATGTATTATACCTGGAGGCTTCATTTAATCAAGGCTTTACCATAGATGGGTTACCGTCTGATAGAGTATTGGAGATTTACCGCTATTCTGACGATCAGTTCTTATCCTTTGCTAATGTTGAAGACGTGACAATTGATGGGAATAATATGGAGGTCAGACTTGCTGTTGATGTTCCTACAGGCTCAGAAGTATATGTATCGATTGTCGATAATAGGATCAAAGATTTAAGTGATAATTATATCACTCCCATTGGTAAAGACTTCTGGAAGTTCACCGCAAATTGGGATTTTGTTGAAAGGCTTGGTTTTGTTCCTGAAAATTTCTCAACCAAAAATCCAATTGATGGCGAAATCAAGATTGTTTATGCCGAAGATGTGAAGAGAGGATTTGATGGTAATTATACATTAAGAAAATATACCGGAAGTGAGATTATTGCATCATTTGACTTTGAAAGTGAACTTGTAAGCATCGAGGGTAATGAAGTGACTTTTGAGGTGAATCACCTACTTGAATATAATACAAGGTATTTCATCACAATGCTGGGATATCCTATCAGATCCCTAAATGAGATACCCGCTGATCGATTCAACAATAATTCAACCTTCGTTTTTACAATCGAACCAGATCCGGAACTTTTCGCTCAACCTGTTTCTTTTTCACCTGCTCATCAGTCAAGTGGCGTGGCAATTGATTCTGATATTATCATCGAGTTTACACATCCAGTCACAACAGGAAATGCCTATTTACTTTTTTATGATCGCTTGAGCGGATCGTTCATACAATCTGTGCATGCAAATACCAATGGCGTGGTTGAAGGTAATTTTGCCACCATCAGCCTGGATAGTGATTTACCTCATAATACGGAAGTAGCTGTAAGAGTGAACGAATTTGCATTTATTTCTGAAAATCATGGAGTTATTGAAATCGCAGACAATGACACATGGTATTTCACCACAGAGGCTGCTCCGGACGAAACACCTCCAGCTATTGTAACTATATCTCCACCAGATAATTCAACAAGCGTTTCTGTGAGCTCAGATTTAGTCATCACATTCGATGAGCCGATTTTCTTTGGAGAAGGTCCAACTTCAGCCCAGTTAAGAAAAACAGGGGGTGCATTCGTGCAGGATTTTTTCAACAACGATAACCAGTTTGTAGAAATCGAGGGAAACACACTTACCTTATTTCCATTTGAAGATTTAGAAAACAACCAGGAGTACTATATCACAATTGGGCAAGGGTTTGTAGAGGATGAAGCGGGCAATGAATCTGTAGCTTTAAGTTCCACTACAGCATGGAACTTCACTACAGCACTTCCGGAAGATACTGACCCTCCCGTTGTAGTTTCTCTAAATCCATTGGATAACGCTACAGGGGTTGCTTTAAATGCTGATCTAACAATCACATTTGATGAGTCCATTCAGGGGGTTTATACAGGTAGTGCCTTCGTTCGGGTAAAGAAAGTATCCACCGATGCACAAATCCTGGGTGGTAGACCTTCTCACGAGACAGATCAATTTACAATTGATGGTAACACTATGACCATCCACCTTGCTGAGTACACCAATGCTGCTCCTGAATATGAAACTGAGTACTACGTTTCTATTCCCTTTAATTCACTGGAAGATGCCAGCGGAAATTCGTTTGCAGGATTTGAAGACAATATGACCTGGAGCTTTACCACAGAAACAGCTCCTGATGATACTCCTCCATCAATTATCTCCATAACACCTGCTGATAATAGCATTGACGTAGATCCTGGCACTAATTTGACCATTGAATTTGATGAGGATGTATTCTTGGGGAATAGTTCCTTTCTTGTGAAGTACTATGATACCAATATCAATCAATTTGTTATCAATTATGCTTCGGAAGACGTGTCTGTTTCAGGGAATACAATTACCATAAACCCACCCGGAGCTTTGCAGGGAGAAACCCACTATTGGATTCAGATCAATGCGAATACGATCACTGATACCGCAGGGAATGGATTTCCAGGTATAGTTATGGCAAATCGAGATGATTGGGATTTCACTACGGCAGGGAAGCTTGATCAATCGATCACATTTGAAACACCTGATGACAAAACATTCGGTGATCAACCATTTACCTTGACTGCTTCAGCTTCTTCCGGACTTCCTGTCACTTTCAGTGTGGTCAGCGGATCCATTTCAATTGATGGTGATGAAGTGACAATAATTGGGGCCGGTAGTGCCTCAATCCGGGCAGATCAGGAAGGAAATGAAGAATACAATAGCGCTAATGGGCAGATCAGGTCATTCGATATTGCAAAAGCCGATCAAACAATCACTGTTGAGAAAATAAATAACAAACTAACTACAGATGATCCTTTCGAGGTGATAGCAAGCGTCAATACCGAATTAGAATTAACCTATGAAGTGTCCGGACCGGCTAGTATTTCAGGGTCAACCATCACCCTAGATGGAGAGCCTGGTACAGTAGAAGTCACAATAACTCAGTTAGGAAATGAAAACTATAATGTTGCATCAGCGTCCATTACTTTTCAGGTAAATGATCCGACAAAGATTGATCAATCAATCTCATTTGATGAAATATCAGATAAAATATTTGGTGATCCTACATTCGAACTCAGTGCCAGCGCTTCATCAGGACTTGATGTTATTTTCGAAATAATTAGTGGGCCGGCTTCATTGTCAGAAAACTCTACGGTTACTATCACTGGCGCAGGTGAAGTAGTTGTTTCCGCCAATCAGCCTGGCGATGAGAGCTATAATCCGGCTCCTGAAGTGATCAGGTCATTCGATATTGCCAAAGCCGATCAAACAATTACCATTGAATCCATTGCAGACAAGCTAATCACTGATGATCCCTTTGATGTAGTTGCATCTGTTGATTCAGGGCTTGAATTGTCTTACGAGGTGGACGGTCCAGCCTCTATCTCAGGTGCTACTATTACTTTGGACGGCTCAGCAGGAACTGTTATTATCACCGTTCGCCAAAATGGAAATGAAAACTATAATTCAGGAAGTGAAATGGTCGGCTTTGAAGTAAGTGAACAGTCCAAAACCGATCAATCCATATCATTTGATCAAATATCAGATAAAACATATGGAGATGATTCATTTACCATTTCAGCAAGTGCAACCTCTTCCCTACCTGTTGAATTTAATGTTGTTTCTGGCCCTGTTTTGCTAAACGGGAATGAAGTAACAATCAATGGAGCCGGAACGGCTGTCATTGCTGCAAATCAAACAGGTAATGATGAATTCAATGCTGCAACTGAAGTAACTCAATCGTTTAATATTGCCAAAGCAGATCAGATAATAACAATTGAATCCATAGATGATAAACTGGTCTCTGATGATCCATTCGAAATATCAGCATCTGTTGATTCTAATCTTGAGTTAACATATGAGGTAGATGGGCCCGCTGAGATTTCCGGCACTACCATTATTTTGGATGGGGCTTTAGGGACTGTTATTGTGTCCGTTAGCCAGGCAGGAAATGAGAACTACAATGCCACTTCTGAAAGCATCACTTTTGAGGTGATTGAAGAGCAAGTACTGGCTGTAAAGTCACCCGAAGCAATTAAAATTTATCCAAATCCCGTCATTCACTACCTCACTATTGACTGTGATCAATTGATTGAAGTAAGTGTTTTTGATCTCGAAGGAAGAAAAGTGAAGACAAAACTAATGATCGACCAAAAAATCGACCTTTCTTCTCTAAGTAATGGCATTTATATACTTGAGCTAAGAAATGACACAGAAATAAGAAAAATAAAAATTGTAAAGGCAAACTAAGGCAGCATTAGCTATGGCTGATTGCGATGAGGGCGGCTCCAGGAGTCGTCCTTTTTTTTAAATCACCCCCTCTTCTTCCAGCATTTCTCGAATATCTCTGTGCTGAGCCCAGAAATTCTCATTAATCTGCTTTAAGGTTTTATCAAAGTCAGAGTGTTTTGAAAGTCTCAAAATCATTGGATCTTTTTCTAAAAACAATACGATCCAATATTGAAAATCTTTCTGTTTGGTAAATGCTTTCAGGTATTTCATCCCTTTTTCCACATCTCCTTTTGCGGCATAATAGGCACACATATTCAGGTCACGATAAATGGAATCGTCACTTTCAGCAAATGCTAAAAAAGCTTTGTAATACTCTCCAGCTACCCCTTTCTCCCCTATTCTATCCAACACAAAAGCAATTTTTACGTCTTCTGAATGGTATATGTCCAAACCCCACATTTCCTTTAATGAGATGAACTTTCTATAATACTTCCAGGCCTCTTTATAATCCTCCATGGTATAGCACACTTTGGCTACTTCCTGAATGATATCCAGTCGTGTGGTGTCTTTGTTAAGAGTTGCCAATAGTTCATTTTTTGCTCTCTCCATGTTGAAATTTTGAGCAAGCCTGATGTAGATATACAAATACTCGGCAAAGAGGTTCTCGGGATTATAATCCAACGACGCTTGAACATACTTCTCAGCATCATTGATAAAACCTGTTTGAGCTAACGCGTTGCTTAAGTGCAAATAAGTAAAACTTGCCGTTGAGGAGTCTTGATCAGAAACAGCTGCTCTTATTCCTTGAATTGCATGCACTAAATACTTTTCAGTATTAGGGATATAGTTGGCGTAAATATCTGAGAGATAGTTGTGAACCCTTGCTGAACTCGGTGAATATTCAAGTGTCTTTTCAAAATAGTCAGCAGCTAGCTCATATTGCTGATCCTGCATATAAAACAACGCTTTGGCCAACAAACTCTCAGGCAGTTCTTCATCGAACAAAAGCGCTTTATCGGCGTACGTGTTTATCGCTTGCCCAAACTGTTTATCAGCCAGATAAATATCCAGGTAGTAATAACAAATGGCGATGTATGCATACGGGTGAGCAAACTTGCTGTCTTCTTTGATTGCCCGTTGGAAGTAGTCTATTGCTTCGTATAGCGGCTCGTTTGATTCCGCTTCATTTAACAAATCTGAGCCTTTTAAAAAGAAGTCATACGCAACCAGATTTTCTGTGGGAATTTTCTCAATCCGTCTTTGCTCATCCGGGGTAATGATGGCCTCAATTTTTTGAGCAATGTTTTTCGCCACCTCCATCTGCAACTTGAAAATATCCTTTGCCTCCCGCTCATACTGCTGTGACCAAACATGTCGGTCATTCTTTGCATCGATCAATTGTATGGTCAGCAGAATTTGGTCCCCCACTTTCTGCCCACTTCCTTCTACAAAATAGCTTACACGCAATTCCCTGGCCAGCTCAGGAATGGTCTTATTCACTCCCCGATACTTCTCTACGGTGGTTCTACTGGTAACATCCAAATCTTCAATTTTCTGAAGGTTGTCCAGAATCGTTTCCATCAAACCATTGATGATATAGACATTCGAGGAGTCATCACTATCGTTTTTAAAAGGCAGGACAGCAATCGACTTATCAAGCTCAATAGGCTTGCCAATATTTCTTGAAATGAGTAAGGCTGAGACAATCACGATTATAGCCCCGGCTATAATTAAAACTTTCGCCTTAAGTCCATTGCTAGTCGGAATATCATCTTCTTCACCAATTTCAGGTTGTGGTCTCCTCCTCTCCTCTCCGGGTGGGTAACCAAAGGCTTCCCGAAAGCATTTAGTGAAATAAGACGTACTACTGAATCCAACTTTGTAAGACACTTCAGAGATAGTGAATGAATCTCCCTTCAGCATCTCTCTGGCATGATACAAGCGAACTTGCCTGATATACACACTAACTGAAAACCCGGTTATACTTTTAATTTTTCGAAGCAAATTGGATCTGCTCATATTCAGCTGCTCAGCTAAATCAGGCACTTCAAAATGTTCATCTGATAGATTTTCCTCAATAATTGCAATGACCTTTTGCAAGAATTCATTTTTAGGATGAAGAAAATCGGTCATAATAAGTAGCAGATTGTGCACGCAATGATCGTCAAATTAATACCGTCCAGCAACGAAAAAACGAGCATTTGCATCATAGTTTATAGTCATGAAGCATAATCAACAGAGATAATTCATATTTGACAAAAGTCGAAACATAGGTCATAACAACAGCTATTAACCTCAGCAGACCTTTGTCTCATCAAAATTTAAAAACAAAACACTATGAAATCCTTACACAAAAAATCTATCATGTACAGCTATTCAGCTCTTCTTTTAGCAGCCTTACTATCGTTTGCATCATGTGATTCAAATGGTCAAGCAAGCACGGAGAATGAAAAAGCTCCAAAGATGAATATTCATGAAGCTGCCTTTATGGGAAATTTAGATGCACTGAAAGCACACATTACCGCTAAATCAGATTTGAATCAAAAAGATGCATATGGTTCGGCTCCATTGACGATTGCTGCAATCTTTAATAAGCCTAAAATTGCTGAGTTGCTCATTAAGGCTGGTGCTGATCTCAATGTGAAAAGTGGTGACGGCTCCACCCCATTGCATTCGGCCGCTTTCTTCTGCAGAACAGAAATTGCAAAAATGCTGCTGGACAATGGGGCAGATGTGACCATCAGAAACAACTACGGGTCAACAGCTCTGGAGTCAATTTCTGGTGCTTTTAAGGATGCGAAACCTTTCTATGATCAAATCAGCAAAGATTTGGGTCCTCTAGGATTAAAGCTTGATTACAAGCAGATTGAGGAAACACGACCGGTTATTGCTGAAATGATAAAAGCACGCAAGTAATGGTATCCCAAAGAAGATTTGATATTGACTGGTTGAGAGTAATTGCGATTGGGTTGTTATTGATTTATCACATCGCAATTGCCTTTCAACCCTGGGGCGTGTTTATTGGATTCATCCAAACTGATGAACCTCTGGAAGCCATATGGATTCCCATGTCCATGTTGAATGTCTGGCGAATTCCACTTCTGTTTTTTGTGTCCGGCATGGGTGTTTGGTTTGCCATTCGGCGTAGAAACTGGAAGCAACTTTTACTGGAAAGGTCTAAACGTATTTTACTCCCATTCCTATTTGGGATGGCGGTAATAGTTCCTGCACATGTTTTCATTTGGCAGAAATATTATCATCAGGATTTTCAATACGTTCTCAATCCGGCACACCTTTGGTTTCTTGGGAATATTTTCATCTACGTGGTTGTGCTCACCCCTCTTTTCTTTTATTTAAAAAGAAATGAAGGTGGTGTTATCCATCAATTCCTGAAAAAGATCATTGGTGGCCCATTTGGACTTCTAATCATCATGATCCCCTTTGTACTGGAAGCTGAGATTCTGAAACCGGAAAACTTTGAAGTATATGCCATGACTGCTCATGGTTTCTGGCTTGGGCTTATAGCATTTCTAAGCGGGTTCTGTTGCGTTTTCGTTGGGGATTCCTTTTGGGAAAAGATGCAGCATCAGCGGTGGATTCTTCTTTTAAATGCTACAGCCTTCTATTCCATCAGGTTGTTTTTCTTCGATTTGGCGGCACCAAACTATCTTATTGCTGTTGAATCATGTCTTTGGGTTTTTACGGTCTTTGGATTTGGTTATAAGCATTTAAACAGGCCAAGTCAAAAACTCTCATATTTAAGCCAAGCAGCTTATCCAATCTATATCATTCACATGTTTTTCCTCTACCTGGGTTCCATGCTGCTATTTGAGCTGGATATTTCAGTCATTAGCAAGTTCCTTTTGTTAAACATTTTCACGTTTGCAGGATGCTTTGTGACATATGAATTTCTGATTCGAAGAATTGGTACTCTGAGGCCTTTATTTGGGTTAAAGACTGAATCTAAGAAAAAGGTTTTATTGAAAGTTGATCCCGTACTATGAGGCTTAAATAAATAGATCCGGTGCTACTGTTTTCAAGATAGTATATTTGATCAGTCGCTAAATCAAACAGATTAAAGAATGATCAGATCGTCTTTTATTATCGTATTCTTCAGTTTCATTTTGTCAAAGGCAATTGGTCAGGAAGCACTCAATGACGGCCCCTACATCTTCATTGAAGACCAACAGCTGGTAGAAAAAAGTGTAGTTGAAGGGGTTGCAGTCCGGAAGGAACTGACAGATGCGTATGACACCATCTTCCGGGTACAGCCCTCCATCTTTACTGGAGTCGATAAAATTGCTGCCCTCAGCGATATCCATGGTCAATATGATTTAGCAGTAGAAATTCTTCGAAACAATCAAATCATAGATGCTGAGTTAAACTGGAGTTTTGGAGACGGTCACCTGGTCATTGTGGGGGATATTTTTGATCGGGGAGATAAAGTCACAGTAGCACTTTGGCT
Organism: Ekhidna sp.; assembly: GCF_040220215.1. Taxonomy (GTDB): domain Bacteria; phylum Bacteroidota; class Bacteroidia; order Cytophagales; family Cyclobacteriaceae; genus Ekhidna. Next base: position 771,967 of record NZ_JAVJTR010000016.1, on the reverse strand, counting down.
GATCTATGAGCTGGAACAGCAAGCACGGGCAGTTGATGGTAGAGTTCATTACTTACTCGGCAACCATGAATACATGGTGCTCCACAAAGACCTGAGGTATCTGCACGAAAAGTATCCGCTTGTTTCCGAATTACTTGAAACAGAATATGATGAATTATATGGAAGTAATACCGTACTTGGGAGATGGTTGCGTTCCAAACATACCATTCTCAAAATCAACGAGCACCTGTTTGTGCACGGCGGAATTTCGCAGGATTTTATCACGAGTGCCGGTGTAGATATCGAAGCGATCAATGAAACGATGAGAAAGTCTATCGACAGAAGCAAAGACGAAATGAAATCAACGGATTTCTACAGTACCTATTATGGTAGCACCGGACCAATCTGGTATCGTGGATACTTCTATGATCCCATATCTGAGATTACAGTAGATAGTATTTTAACTCAGGTAAAATCAGAACACATTATAGTCGGACATTGCTCCAATGATGAAGTGGTGATTCGTTATAATAACAAGGTTTTTGGTGTAGACTCCAGTATCAAAAAAGGAGAATATGGGGAGATATTGTTTTTGCTAGGTGAAGAATACTATCGGGGAACCAAGAGTGGGGAAAGGGTGGAATTGAACCGGGAATGAGTTAGAATCAAATGGTTAAATGAAAAAACAATATGTAAAACATTATTCTTAAATAAGACCATTCGTTGAGCCGATTAATATTGCTATTTGGCTCAAAATAATATTATATTTGAGCCGATTAATTAATCTATTCGGCTCATGGCATACAATTGGCAGCTCCCAGACTGGCCTCACTTCAAATACAATATTGAAGAAATTGAGGATCAACTACTTGAATTTACGAAAAGAACTGCCAGAATGAGTGGTATCCTGGACACACTCCCGGAAGAAGCTAAAATTGAAACACTCCTTGAGATTATTGTACTGGAAGCCATCAAAACCTCAGAAATTGAAGGTGAATATATCAGCAGAAAAGACGTGATGTCTTCGGTCAAAAGAAATATGGGTATTGTACCCCAGGAAGAGACAAAAGATCAAAGAGCTGAAGGAATAGCTGGGTTAATGACTCAGGTGCGTGAATTTTATCAAAAGTCGCTATCCGAGCCAATGCTATTTGAATGGCATAAGACCTTAATGACGAGATCCGGTGATATTCAGACAGGAAAGTGGAGAACCCACCAAGAACCAATGCAAGTAGTTTCAGGTGCATTAGGAAAAGAAAAGGTGCATTTTGAAGCTCCTCCTTCGTCAAATGTCCCTGATGAAATGGGTAGCTTTATACAATGGTTTAACAATACTGCCCCCGGAGGAATGCAAGAGATCAAAAGCCCCCCTGTTAGATCAGCGCTAGCACACATTTATTTTGAAAGCATACACCCCTTTGAGGATGGGAACGGACGTATCGGCCGGGCTATTTCTGAAAAAGCACTTTCCCAGGGTGCAGGCTATCCAGTGCTTCTTAGCTTATCAGAATCGATTGAGTCAAATAAAAAATTATACTATTCGCAACTACAAAAAGCTCAATCAACGAATGAGATAACCAATTGGATAAAATACTTCGTTGATATAATTATTGAATCTCTAACTAGAGCTGAAGAACTGGTAAACTTCACATTAAAAAAAGCCAGGCTGTTTGATAAGCATAAGGTTGATTTTAACGACCGACAAATAAAAGTGATTCAAAGAATGCTCGAGGAAGGACCGGGAGGATTTGAAGGAGGAATGAATGCCAGAAAGTATATGGGTATTGTAAAAACCTCAAAAGCTACTGCCACAAGAGACCTTCAAAATCTTGTTGAAATTGGAGTTTTACACCCTGTAGGAGGCGGCCGAAGTACTAGATATAATTTAAAACTAGATTGAAACATGAATTATTAGCAATTTGGCTCCTGTTTTGATGATGTAGATTTGAATCGATCCATTTCCTAATTGATTTTTTTTAGTAGAGGACGGGCTTCCTTCGTCAGGATAAACTTCTCGTCCATATTTAGACACAAAAAAACCCTCAAAACTTCAGTTTTGAGGGTTTGTAGTAGCGGGGACAGGACTTTGTTAGGATCTGAATATCAGAATCTTATAATTTTTTAATAAAAAATATAGAATAAAATGAAGTCTGAAAAACAACAAATCGAAGTATTGGATCAAGTCAAGATGTTGCGAGAATTTAAAGATAAATCATTCTTCGCAGACGCTATTATTAGTTTGCAAAGGTCATTATTACATGCAATGCATGATCAAACGATCCCTGAAGAAAAAGCACTAGACATATCATACTTCCTTGAATTATTGTATTCTGTTTTACATTCAGTTTTCGAGTCAAAGGAACTGTAACAAAACTTAGAGAGATAAAAGAGTTAAGTTATATTTATGGATTCTTGTTAGTTTCCATATGAAAGTTACATTAATTCAAACCTTAGAAGACAGGGACAACCCAGACATAATCGAATCAAACGGCCCATTTGAATGCAGACATCACGGAGCATGGCTTGGTCCAGGATACTATTTTTGGGATACCCACTTAGAATTGGGGCATTGGTGGGGTGAATTTGGTTATAAAAACAACTACGTCATATGCTCGGCTATAGCAGATTTAAATGAAGAAAACTGCTTTGATCTTCATGGAAATGGTGATCACAGAAAAGAACTCACTGAAATTTCAGAACTAATCAAGCAAAAAGGCCTTAAAAAAGATCCTTTAGTTTCCGAGGTAATTGAATATTTAAAAAAACTTAGAATATGGAGTTATTCAGCCATCAGAGCTTTAGGCACTTTGAGTATTGTACATAATATGGAAACACGTGGAGAATATTGGGATTTACTCTACTTCACCACTGGAGGCAAACAGTTTCTTGATCTTTACCCTCCAGTTCAAGTATGTATAATAAAGAAGAATCCTGTTGGGTTTAAAAATTATAAGATTATATTTCCGGAACATTATTTAGAATAATCCCGTTATCTTAGCATTCTCGTGAACTATGGAAATGTTGAAAAAATTTAAAGAGCTTATTGAAAATTCCTCCTTGGAGGATCTTAAATCAGTTTGGGAACAAGTAGAGGAAATGAACTTGCATGGTCCTTCCGTGAGTGAGTTCAAAATGCTGCTTGCTGGTTCATCTCCCCCAGATATTGTCCCTTCTGAAAATATGAATTTTAATATCGCAAACCCCGAATTTTTCGGGGTTTTTTGTTTTCTCTAATGCAACAATTGTTTATTGTTGTAATATGGGATCTCCAGAATCAGCAGGCTTCACATTGGTTGACTATAGAATTTCAAAAGTAAGCTTTGAATATATACCCTCTGATTCCCCAATCAATATCGATATTAATCCATCTGGTTATTATAATAAAGAATCCCAAGAGTTTGATCTATTGCTTGATTTTACAGCAACGACTAGCGAATCCAAAAAGGACTTTATAAAAGCTCAAATGGAAACGAAGTTTAAGTTTAAAGAAAAAATAAATGAGATTCCTGAGTTTTTTTTCACCAATGCTCCTGCAATTGCATTTCCCTATTTAAGGACTTTCATCAGTACAATTACTCTTCAAGCCAATATTAGATTGCTTATTCTACCCACCCTTAACCTGTCACCGCTTGCTGAAGTCTTGAAAGCTAACACAACATTGAAATAACCAATTGTTTAATGGCTTTAATGCTGCCATTACTATTCAAAGAAATTGATTGGAGAGAAGAAATAAAAATGATGGTACTCCGCACATGATACGTGGAGTTTTGCACGGTATAAAAAGGATCGCACATATTGTAAACAAGATGATCATTTGTCCTTTAACCCTTTCAGGGAATTAATCATTTCAATTATCTCTTGGGTACCAGTTTTAGGACTCTTTCCTAAAATTATTCTAGAAGAGTCCATTTTAGTAGCCAATGTTTCAAAGTCAATTTTTGAATCATTAGAGTACTCTAGCGAGAAAGCAAGACCAGACAAGAAGTCAGAATACCTGAATTGGTATCGTGTGAACATTAATAAGATCTGAATTAAGTAAAATGCGATAATAACAGTTCCTACCCTAATTACCAATCTTGAAATACCTTCTAAAGTTGAGAACGTTTTTGCAGAAGCAGACTCAACTTCTTTGATGTAATCATTGAACAGGGGAGTCAATTCATTTTTTACAAGATTTTGATACTCAGCAACAAATCCTCCATAGTTTTTTAGCAAGTTGAAATATGTAATATCATCTACATAAATCCTTGAAGAGACAAGCTTAACGTATATTGAGTCAGGTCCTTTTCCTTTTATTCTTTCTGGTTCTACTACCCATGATCCAATATGTAACATTGGAATCGAGTCATATCCAAGTGGACTGTTATTTTCCTGAAAATACCAATGATATTCCCAATCCATGATATTTGATTTTTCATATTGGTCACTTATAGAGTATAAAGTCATTATTAAATCCGAATTATCAATGTTTTCTTGATTTCTAAAATCTAGCTGTCCAATATTCATTATCAAATAAAAACTTATACTTACTATCAACATTAAGCCAATATACGCTTGCAATTTGGCGGAAAGTGAGCGCTTCTTGAGCTGAGCGATATATTGTTTTTTATCCATTTTATTATTTTTTAAATAATACTTCCGACAAAATCAATGCTGCCAACAAGTAGATCTTCCGGCTGATGCCGTTCTTTTGCATCTTGTTCCAGACTTAGTCGTGGCTGTACACCTTCCAGAAGTTGATGCCGGCTTTGAGGTCGGCTTGGTATTTCCAACTTGACTCTGATGATAATGACAGTAACCATTAGAGTTCAGAGTCATTTTTTTACATCTAACTCCTGTACTTTTAGCTATCCCACTACATTGTGCGGAAGTACTACTTTTCACATTAGTGGATCTAGTTGAAGAAGAATTGCCACGACTAGAACCATGAACCACACCATCGACTTTCCAATCAGAAAATAAAAACCCAGATTCTTTAAGTTCTTCCTCTCGATCTTTTAACTGGTGAAAAAAATCAAGGCCTGTGACTTCTTCAATCTTATCTACAGAAACAGCAAAAGACATAATATCCTTGTCTGATTTCTCATTCTTCATCAAAAACCCAATCATTTGATAAGAATCGTCAACGTAAAGGATTTTGTAATAATACTCCGGAACATCCACTGCATTTGGACCAATCTCTTTCTTCATCGACCCTATGAGAACCGCTCCAGTAACCACGTATAACGATCCTTTTTCACTCACCCACTGTCTAACTTGACTTTCCAGACTCTTCCAAATTCCACGGTTGAACCCTGCTTCTTGTGGACTCATATTTGAAAGAAAGAAACTCTCACTCATTGCTAGTTCTGAGAAAGCCATATCAGCTGCTGGAGCTAAATGACCTCTGTCATAACCGGATCCTTTGTAATCTTCGAGAGAGGCAGAGCCGGTTGAAACTAAAGGATCTTCTCGAAAATCTTCCGTTCTATCAACGTTACCATATATCTCAGATGAAGCTAGTTCATAGGCAACCCAGGCAGCTTGTTCGTGATTTTCCGAATACCCCAAATGGTAATGTGTATGGCTGACTACAGCAATATCTCCTGAACTCTTGGGTAAATACTTATCATCCTGAGCCAATGATGAAGAGGAAAAAAATAGAATCAGAATGGTTAATACCTTAGTCATGGCTATAAACTGTTGGTTCAGCATCTAAGTGACTAATAATTTTGGTGAAAATCAATACCCTAAAAGTGGTAAAAACACATGGTTCAAATACAAATAAGAACCTAATGGACCCATTTTAGTCCTTCGACCAATGTTTAATTACCTTAAAAGTAGCTATTGATTTTTTTGGTAAGTGAATCAGCTTACATTATCACATACTATTTAGATTTGATAGTTGGTATGGATATTCTAAATAGCATATTTGGCTTACTTGACAAGATAAAGTCATTTCCGTTGAAGATTCTTTTTGCAATCTTCATTATAGCTGGAGGACTATTTATTAATGATTTATGGGGTCTTTCATTTAATTATTCAACAAGCTCCAAACTTGAGTTATTAAAGGATGTTGCTGAGTTAAAAAAAGTATACAAAACCAACCCTAAAGTACTTTTAAAACTGCAAGAAACCGAAAACACAATTCTTGAAAGGAAGACTTACTTAGAATCATTCGCTAACTTATTCTCCAAGGAAGATCTTGAGGGAGATAAGAGAAGTTATTTAATGATGGATAGCATTTGGAACGATAGTTTAGTTTGGAACGACTCAATCAATTGGGATAATAAAGAAAAAATAAAAACCATTATTGATTCATCCGACCAACTTTCAAATAAGAAAAAGAGAAACGAAAGATCTCAGCTATATCATACAATTACATCTTCTTGGGGATTTATAATTGTACTTCTAACACTACCCTTTACTTTATTTACTAGAACAGTTGACGCCGGTTTAATCTTCGGGGTTATAGTTATGGGTGTTATCACAATAGGAATGATAACATTGTGCCAATATGCCCTAGGGTTGATACCTGTAATACTCAACTCTCCATGGATCAACTATATCTTAAATTTCATTATTCATGGTTTGATATGGTGGCTTTTTTTTAAGACCATTTCCGCATCAAAACGAATTAAATCTTCCAGAAATCTTTAGTATTTCTTCTTTATTAACTGATTTTTTTATCAGTCTAATTCCTTTCTAAGTTCCGGAAATTTTTTGAAAAATGCCTTTGCATTCTCGGAGGTTTTAAAGGAAGTAGAGAACTCCCCGGAACCATGTTTAACATGAATTTCCATCCACACTCTTTTTAATTGTCGAATCTGGCATTTTAGCAGTGCCTCCTGGTAATTGAAGTCAGCGTTATACCACTCGTGGAAATACTCTTTTTCTGGAATATCTACGTTATGTTCCTTCAGTAAATCAATTACGTGTTCTGCCCACGGCCGATAGGATACCCCTTGTCTCCTGCTACTATTTACATATTCCATTTTGCTAAAATAATTAGTAATTCATCAAATTAGCAAGTTGCAATTAATGTAATGTGTGCTATTGGCGTGCATTTTCTCCACCCTCCAGTGTGCGCACGATTATATATTGATGAGAATGGCCTATTTGAGAATAGAGCGGGTTTTTGGTTTAGATTGGGGTGCGCGGTGGTTGCTCGTGCCTCTAATAGTGTGATTAGCGTGCACGCCAAAAAAAAAGAGGGTGGCATAAAACCACCCCCTCCGAAAAAGACAATTGATGAGACCGACCAACGTACAAAAAGTTATTTTACTTCTTTTATAATCCCATTCATGCCTTTTTCATCATCTTCACTGATAAAATACAACGCTCCAGCAATCACTACTCCAGCAATTAGTCCGATTGTAACAATACTCGGACTAGAAGCTGATTCAACATTACTACGGCTTTCAATCGCTTTTATTCTTTTAGTCAACTCATTCAAGAATTCATCATTATCCTTACTTTCAGAAACTGCTTTTACAGGGTCTAAATTATTCTTGAGACTGATTGGTCCAGCAGGTGTATTGGTTACAAGAGATGATCCATTCCATCCCCTAGATTCTGCCCACTCTTTTAATGCAGGATTACTATTCAGGTAATCCTGTATCTCTTGAGTATTTGGGCGATAATCATCAGCCAACCATGGTAAAGGTTTTGATCCAAACTCAGGTATTGGCGAATCAACATATTGCGATTTTCCTGTTGTCACACTGACTGAATCCAAAATATCAAAAAATCCGTTCATTCTTCTGTCTATCATCTCACTATGCATTTTCTGGTTCCACTTCATTTTCTATAAGATCATTGATCTTCTCAGTAATTTCCTCTGGCAATAGGAACCGTTTAGAACCCCAGATACTTTCATCGATCCGAATAGCTAGTTCCTTCAAATACTCTGAAACCGAATCAAGCACATCCAAATCAGAGTCAAACTCACCTTTTAGACCGGTGGGCAGTTCATCCACCACTGATTTAAAGCCTTCAACTTCCTTGGATATCACAACTACTTCTTCACTTCCAATGGAAGTTCCTGCGTGCTCTTTCAGCGTGTCAATTATGTCTAGGAATCTCTGCCATACCCCCTGACGGACATAATCCTCAGGATCAAACTCGGTATTGTCGAGCGATTCTATTGATAAAGCAAATTCCAAAAGGTCAACTTTATATGGTGCTAGATTGAAGGTGAAGGAGAAGCTACTCCCTGATTCAACCAGTTGCGAAAACTCTTCTTTGAGAATGTTGAGAATTTCTACTATCGAGTTTTCCTCTATTACTTCATCATCAAATGCCAGGGCCTCATGAGCTTGTTCAATTACATTCTCAAGTTTATCGCGTGTCTCAACCACATCATCGTGCTTCCATTTGAACCCTTGGGCATACTCTCTAATCCCAGCGATAACACGCTTAAATTCTTTGAGCGTTGCTCTTTTTATTTTCTCAGATTCAACCTTAGCTTTTTGGTCCAAAGTTTTGAGTTCTCTTTCCTTCAGTTCATTGGCTTTTTCAAGCCCGGAAAGTCCGTGCCCCACTGCGGTCGGCTCCTCATACTCTTCAAAATTTTCTTCTTCATTGTCAACTTCCGGGATCCCGGCAAGGTGCAAACTGGCTTTGTGCTGCTCCAAAGACCTGTAAATAGTTGCTCTACTCTTGCCTGTTGATTCCGCAATTTCTTCTGGAGAGTAACCTTCATTGTGCAGGCTTATCACTTCATTAAAATCTTCTGTGTTCATTGTTAATAATTTTTGATTTCCAGAACTTATACGGAGGTGTTTTGGGGTGTCGAAGACGGCTGTTCTGATTAGTTCGGATTAGAAAGGTTTGGCTCGGATAGGTTGGAAACATTTAGGACTAGGACCCAAAAAAAATAGGGAAAAAATGTAACCCTATTCTTTTCTCCCATGCGGGTATCCATGAAATTCGTAAAACCTTCTCAGCTGAGCTGGATACATATTCCTATTGCGTCCTACCTCTTCCCTCAGGCCGGGCACTTCACTAATCATCTTACGTAGTGTAGTATCAGACACATCATATTCTTCCGCTAATTCTCTTTTCGTTTTGGTTTTCAAAGCAGAAAGTGGAATATCATATGGGTCGTGTTCTGGTAAACTCATTCTTTTTAATTTTTTCTTTGATCATTTCCTTTTGCTGACTCTCTCTCAAAGGTTTGTTGATCTTTTTTATCGTTGTTATTTGATGGTAGTGTGATAGTGAAGTCAGTATTGTCGGGTAGATCTCTTGCTACCAATGGTTCGTTGGTGTTCCAATCACTTGGCGGTGCGTCCTGCCATTTGGTGAACTTGCCTAAGAATTGCAACCACGCACTGCCTATTCGTCCGTTTCGGTGCTTGGCTATAATCACTTCGCCTAATCCCGCCGTAGGTTGTCCATCTTCTGTCTGCTCCAGTCCGTAGTATTCCGGTCGGTATAGGAACATGACCATATCGGCATCCTGCTCGATGGCTCCTGATTCGCGTAAGTCACTTAACATGGGCCGTTTATCTCCACCACGGGTTTCTACCGCGCGTGATAGTTGTGATAGGGCTATAACGGGTATATCTAGCTCTTTGGCAATTTGCTTCAGTCCACGCGAGATACTGGAAATTTCCTGTTCGCGGTTCCCTTCTTTATATCCCTCAGCCAACTGCATGTAATCAACAATTAGCAGTTCGATATTGTGTCTCTTTTTTAGCAGCCTGGCCTTGGTTCGCATCTGAAAGATGGTGAGTGCGGGGCTGTCGTCGATATAGATGGGTTTGCCTACTAAGTGGTCTGATTTGGTAATCACCTGGTTTAGTTGGTGCTCACTTATTTTACCATTTCGTAGGTTTTCCAGCATCACTTCGCTTTGCATAGCTATCATCCGAACGCCTACTTCAGTCCAGTTCATTTCCAGGGAAAACATCGCAACGGATTTCTTAAACTCTCCGCAATTTTTCATAATGCTGGCTACCATAGCACTTTTACCCATAGCAGGGCGGGCGGCTATAATAATGAGTTCGGAAGGTCTAAAACCTCCGGTGATACGGTCGATAGCGGTAAAACCACAAGGCACCCCTACCAAATCATTGTTTTCGTAGGCTTCTTTTGCGCTGGTAATCTGGTCTACAAGCTGGTTTACAATATCCAATGACCCCAGGTGAACGAAATCACTACTACTGAGTGTGGCTGATAATTTGTATAAGGCAAGATCCACACGCTCGATTAGTTCAAATACATCTTCGGTATCTTCGTAAGCGTCATGCTGAATTTCGGATGATAAACTAATAAGTGCCCGTTTAAGGGCTTGCTCTTTGACTATTTTGGAATGAGATTGAATGTTGGCGGCACTGTTTACTTTGGTAGTTAACCCGGCTACATAGTGTGCCCCACCAACCACTTCTAAAGTCCCCGCCTCTCTCAGTTCATGGGTTACGGTTTTTATATCTACCGGTTCATCTTTTGAAAACAGATTAATGATGGATTTAAAAATGTTTTGATGCGCGTCTTTGTAGAAATCTTCCGGCTGAAGGAAACCCAGAACATGATTAATACGATCACGTTCAAGCATTAAAGCCCCTAAAACGGTTTCTTCTATTTCAACCGCTTGCGGTGGTAGTTTTCCCAAGTGTTTGGAAAGGGCGGTTTCTCTCCGGTCGGTTGATTTTTCTTTTTTCTTCGTCATTAGTTTGATGGTTTAAACCCTTGATGAATTCTAATTCCAGATCCCGGACTCTGCTTATTTTTTATTTTGTGATCATCTGTAAACCAAATTTTTTGAGCCTTCTTTTTCCAGTCTTTTATCACGTTGCCTTTAGTATCTTTTTTTTCCGCCCAGTTGTATGCTTCAAAAAATTTAATGGCGGCAGATCTCTCATATCCATTTTCCAAAAAGTAATCAATCACCTTTTCAAGGGAGGGAGGAATTAGTTTTTCTCCTTTCCTCTCTTCTTCTTTACTATCATTCTCTTTCTTCTCTAATGGTTGACCCTCCCTAGAAGCCTGGGTTAACCCCCCCTTCCTTTCTAAATTTCTCTGTCTAATTTCAGCCGATTTTCTGCCTCCTTCTTTACCCCATTTTCTAAATTGTTCCCTTTCAATCATCTGTTCTCGCAGATATGGAGAAAAGAACGACTCTCCCTCATCCTCATTCTGAAACAAGTCGTACTTCTCTATTATATTTTTCGCCACAATCGTCTTAAATGAATACATCTTGGCTAATGAAGAAACTGATTTAAGCGGGGCCTTATTGCCAGGACGGTTCCCCAGGTATTCTATTAATATCAATGCAATACCATATCCTTCTGCTCCATATCTTTTTATTATAGAAAGGCAATCTGGATCATCTCGTAATGAGCAGCTGTGCTTAAAAAAATAAGTATGAAGACTCATGGTCTCTCTCCCTCCTTGGAGATGCGCGCACCAGTGGCACGGGTGTGGTGGTAGTAGTCCAATATTTTGGCACGTTTACTGGGAATGTGGCTAAAAATGCTTATTTTCATGGTGTCCAATTGTTTAAGTGCGTGGTGCGGGAATACCAAGCGTGAAAACATTACAAAAACGCCGATCTCATTTGAGACTGGCGTTTCTATTTGGTGGGGGTTGCTAGGTACCGCTCAATTGATTCCCTGGTGATGTACACTCTGCGTCCGCGCTTGACACGCTCCAAATGACCAGTACTCATCAGATCATTGAGTTTTGTCCTGCCGATTTGCAGCCGATCCATGGTTTCGAAGGTGCTGTAATGAGACTTCTGAGTGACCTCAACCTTTGCTCTGACTAAGCTTTTTATTTCTGACAGGTCTCTTTCGAGCCTGTCGAAAGTGTCCTTCGGTACACTTATGTATGTTTGTGATTCCATATTCTTGAAATTTTAGTTTCTTAAAACTTTACTTCAAGCTTACGAGATATCAAATTTGGATTGATTGTCAATAGCTAGGAAAATTGTTAGAAAAGCAGGATCAAAACGACCTTTTATGTAGAAGGGAAAAAACCAAGAGCATAAAGATGGTTTTAGATCAAATTTTATCTTTTTTTTCCCCAAGAACTGTCTCTAAAGTATAAGATAATTCTTCATTGAACTTAGGGGTATATCCTAACCCCTTCGGAGATTCCATTTTATAACCTTCAATCGTTTTCTTCCATGCTTCTTCTAGAGATACATAAGTTACACCCTCGGTAAAAAAATTATTCTCTGACAACCAATGAATAACGTAGTTTATTTTTTTCCGATTTGAAATCAGTGAAAGCTTAGCATCTATAATTTTAAGATTCACTAAAACCAATAATATCCTGATTATGTCATTTTGATTTCTTAGTACCTTACTCAAGGGTAATAATATTACCTGTTTTTTTTCTTCAAGTAGCTTTTCTGCTCTTTCTAGAACACTAAATAAAGTAGCTGAATCAAGGCCAATCTCTATTATATCTTCTCCTGGAAGAGTGGGTAAATGATATCTAAATACCCCATCGGGATCACCAACATCAGGATCAGAATATTTCAATTGCCATTCCGTAACCCATTCTGTATGCAGTGAAGTTAGATCGGGGCCCTGTTTATCAAAATAAAAACCAATACTCAATCTCAGCGGATCGTAGGTGTTAACCATCAAAAGAGACTTGTTATTGATTACGCGATTGGTAACTGACGATTGCCAGAATGTGGATGAATGGATAATGCGATTTGCCCTACTCTCTAAAGATCTGGGAGTTTTAACATCTCTAATATCAAGGAGTTTTAAATATTCAATCCATGCACGTGAATAATCTTCGAAAGACGTGTTCTTGATATACAGAAAATAATTATAAATAGCTGAAACTATATTTTCAGCGGTAAATTCCTTCAACTCATATTTATCAAATTGAATATGTGGTTTTTTCTTACCTCTCTTTTTTTTTAGGCTATTGGTATAGGAATATATTTTTTTTCTTAAATCCATTTCAAAGTTTAAAATCAATCCACCCTCTAATTGCGCTGGCTTTGCTTTGTCGGCCGTAAACTTCCGTAGTGGAAGAAAGCTGATGGCCCAAAGCACGCCCCACCTTTTTAACTGGAACACCCATAGAAATCATCAACTCAGCGAACGTGTGACGAGCAACTTTTGCGCTCAGCCGCTTATCTATCCCCAGCTGCGAGGCGATTGATTTAAGTTTTGCATTAAACTTCTGATCAGAAATTAAGGAATCAAAAAGAATCTCTTTTCCATTTTCTCCTTTCCAGGAGGTATACTCCAGTAGTATTTTTTCGGTATCCGGAAAAATCGGGATCACAAACTCTTCCTCATTCTTAGATCTCAGTCCAGTTATATAGCTTACGCTTTTCTTGCCATGTTTATCCTCTATCTCAACTTCCTCTATATTGGCATGAGTGAGTTGCCTAATATCCGAATAGTAGAGACCAGTCATACACGCAAAAAAGAAGACATTCTTGAAATATTCGTCACGCTGATCAGGTAATGCCGTATCCCTAAGCGTTCGTAGCTCAGATTGAGTTAATGAGACACGTCGACTCTTTTCCTCTTTGATTTTGATATCATCAAACATGATCTTATCATCCAATAGAACATACCCTTCTTTTTTTGCAGCTCTATAGCAGATTTTGAACTTATGAAAGTTTTTTGAGCGAGTCACTCCTCTCTGATTTTTATCAATAGCCAAAAACCGTTCGAAATCATAAGCGAAGGATGGAGTTAGTTCGTCAAACCTGATCGAAGACCTAAACTCATTCAGCAAAAATTCAAAACTCCGATAGGTTTGGATCGTCCGATAAGCCAATTTTTCTGAATCACTTCTTCTCTTATTTATATTCCGAATAAAGCGATCAACAAACTCATTGAAAGTTTCATTAGTCTTAGCACCTTGGAGGTGCTCTTTAATTTCCTTAACAGAAATTGAATGCCCCTGGAGCACCTTACTTTGCACCCAGTCTCGTGTTGAGAATAATATTTCTCTAATTACTTTGTTGACTTCCGGGTTTAGCACATAAATATCTTGCTGAAGATCCCCAATCCAATCTCGCTTGTGGATAGATGGAATCCTATCCAAAAGCACATAATCTGTCTTACCTTGGTAATAAATTCTCAAATAAACAGGTGAAAGTCCGCTTTTGGATCGGTAGTTGAGTCTATTGTGAACTGGCGTTATGGAAGGGTACTTTTTCAGCTAATTTTGAATTAATAAAAATATTAATAACAAAAATGCGAATTTTAACGTACATTAGCAAACAATAAAAAACCCCTAAAGCTCTGATAATCATTTGCCTTAGGGGTCTGTAAAGTTCTAAAAGAACCGTCTTAGTAGCGGGGACAGGACTCGAACCTGTGACCTTCGGGTTATGAGCCCGACGAGCTACCAACTGCTCCACCCCGCGATATGCTTAGTATGGTCTTAAATGGCGTTTTTGAAAAAATTATGTCCCAAATAAGACCAGATAAAACCAGGTTAAACCACCAAATGTTTTGGCTATGTTTTACCTGTTTTACCTCTTTATTTCGTATCTTTATATTCATTAAAACGCTCGAATTATGTCTTCTGTCAAGCTTATTTTATGGAAATATAAGAAGAAAAAGGACAACACCTGCCCTGTTGTTGTAAGAATTACCAAGGATCGAAAACCTAAATACATCTATACTGGCTACTACATAGCTGAGAAAGACTGGAACGCCGAGACCTCAACAGTTAAAAAATCACATCCAAACTCAAAGCGTTTAAACAATTTTCTACTTGCGAAGCTCGCTGAAGCTACTGATGTTGCACTCGAAGTTGAGAAGAATAATGAAGTTGCTTCAAGCAAAGAGATAAAGAAGAAGGTGGCGAGAAAAGGCCGAACTGTTTCGTTTTTTGATTTTGGGGCACAACGAGTGAAAAGTAAATATGACAGTCAAGTATATTCCGTAGCTAAAGCCGAACGTTCTATCCTCTGCAACATTGAAGAGTTTGTTAATCACAAGAAATCTCAACCTCGTGCTTCCGCAATCAAGGCTATCGAAGAACGGAGGAAAGAACGCATCTCCAAGGGACGGAAACCTGGCTATTCATTCCTTGATGAGCTTAAGGTATTCAATCAAAACAAGAGCCTTTACTTTCAAGACATCAATGAGTCTTTCCTAAGCCAGTTCAAAACTTTCTGTGTCTCCTATCTTGGAATGAAAACTAGAACAATCACCAATCAACTAATCTTTATTAGGACACTGTTTAGTGAAGCCATTAAGGAAGGAATCGTTGAGGAGAAGTACTACCCTTTTGCAGGAGAGAAGGAAAAAATTCGGATAGGCTCCGGATTGAAAATTGGGCTGACCAAAGAAGAGGTTGAAGTAATTGAAGGCATTGAGTTTGAGGAAGGTTCCCAGCTTTGGCATACCCGGAATGTGTGGCTTGTTGCGTTCTATTTCGCAGGCATCAGAATAACAGACGTAGTGAATTTAATTTGGGGAGACTTTAATGACGGACGCTTATTCTATGTTATGAATAAAAATGAGAAACCAGTTTCTTTAAAGGTTCCGGAGAAAGCTGAAGAGATATTGAAGTTTTACAGAAATGCAAAAACTAAAAAGAGCGATTTTGTATTTCCATACATGAACAAAGCGAACATTAACGATCCTCAAGACATGTTTGTTAAGGCAAGAAATGCTTCGCGGCTTTTAAATAAGTATTTGAAAAGACTGGCCAAGTTGTGTGGTATAGATAAAAATTTATCTAACCATATTGCGCGTCATACTTTTGGGAATATTGCTGGAGATCGAATACATCCTCTCATGTTGCAAAAACTTTATCGTCATTCAGATCTCAAAACCACAATAAATTATCAAGCCAACTTTATTCACAAAGAAGCGGACGAGGCCTTAGAAAGCGTAATTGCTTAATGATTATGATATTTATAAATACTAACAATTTGCATTCCTGATATATGGAAGTTGTCTGCATTGAAACCGAAGCATTTTATTCTCTTGTTGAGCAGGTGGTTGAAAGACTGCATGAAAACAAGACTGCCAACGAAAAGTGGATTGATGGAGCTGAAGCCATGAGAAGGTTGGGGATCAAGTCAACCACTACCCTTCAGAATTTAAGAGATGGTGGAAGTATTAGATTTTCACAACCAAGTAAAAAGATCATCATGTATGATAGCGAATCTATTGATCAATATTTAGAGGACAATGCTCAAGAACCACGATAAGACATGGAAGAAATAGAAGTATCAGCAGAATATAAAAAAGGGTTTAATCAAGGTTATACATTGAAGCAACACATGCCTGAAATTCTTGATGGCCTCAATGTTCCTAACAATGTTAAGAATTCAAACGACTATATCCAGGGTATGAAAGATGGTGGCAATCAATTTGCAATAGATAAGGAGCGCGGATTAATAAAATCGGAAACTGAGATTGGGAAAGAAAGCAAGGATCAAGAAAGGGACATCGGTATTGACCGTGACTAGCCCTCTCCTGAACCTTCTAGCACCGTCAGTAATAATTAATCAAAGAGTTCATATTGAATTGATTTAGGCTTATAAATCCTCGATTGTTTTTTATACTGTTGTCTCGTCTCCATGTATTCGAAGAAATACTGAAATCCAACGGCTATCAATGACATCAGTAATATGATTCCCAAAACACCATCACCAAAGCTCAGATGAATGATAGCACCAACAATAAATGGTGTTAATTCGATTAGTGTCCAACCGCCTGAATCTTCAACTTTTAAGAACTTCACAATTACAAAGTATGCTATTGATTGTCCCTCGTAGAATGGGTAACGCTTTTCGTAGTATCCTAAAGAAGAAGAAAAAATTCGAAAAGCTCCAGCAGCCCCCACCGCAATTGTAAAAGCGGTCAATTGGTTTGATGATGGCTGCCAATATCTATCAACAAATGCCCAAAACCCAGACTCAAATGAAAAACTCCATTTACCAGTCTCAACAAAAGACTGTAGGTCAGAAAGTATTGGACTTGGAGAATTAATAAATAACAGCATCAAAACACATGCTATGAAAGTAATGACACTGGTTTTTGTTACTCCTGGCTTAATTCTGGTCAACACCCGAATTGGATAAGCCAAAATTGCATTAATAGCCATTCCAAATTCAACGGCTGCCATAAGTAATAACACAGCACCTATGATGAGTAATATTGTAGTAATCATAATTGTATTGTTTTGTTCATGGGAAAGTTTTCGAGTGCACTATCTATCTTCTCTATCGATTTCGATGTTAGGTTCATTCACTTCAGCAGAATCCCGCCAATTATCGATGAAGTCAGACTTAGCTTCATCAAGCTTATCAGGCTCTGAATACTTGTTCGCCTCAGAGCTTTGCTTGTTAAATTCAGGATTAGCCTTTTCCTGATCTAGAAGTTTAAGTGCAGCATCACGGCTACCTCCAAACTCCTGCCAAAAGGTCGGCTCAAGCTTTGTTTCAAACTCCATAAGCTTCTCTTGAGCAATGTTATTCAACCGATGTAGCTCAGCCTCTCTGGCTTCTTGCTGCATGTCTGGAGTGCCAACAAACCTCTTTTTACTTAGTTCTTCTTGGACCTCCTTTTTCAGTTCAAACTCTTTAGACTCAAGCTCTTTGCTGTATGAGCTATCTAGTTCTTTGAAAATCTCATGGTTATTATTCGTTGCCATAATCTGAATATTTTGTTATACTTTTTGATATGTAATTTTTTAAGAAAGGCCAATTGATGACTATTGGTAAACAGCTATCGGATACAGAAACTGAAATACTGAGAGAGTACTTTAAAGAGCTTAATTCCCGCCTTACTGGCCCAGGTGTTCAAGTCTCTGAAGAGATGCTCAGATCAATGACCTATCGTTATCAGCAAGTAATCGAAATGGCCGGCGATTGTCCGGAACATGAAATCCCAAGAAGAGCGGCCCAGGTAAGATTTGGTTACCTAGTAGGGTTACATGTCCAAGATATACTTGCCAATTCTGCAACCAGCCAAGAAGTACACTAGCTGCTATCGAATGATAGATTTTTCATAGTCAATTATTTTTTAGGAAAAACATCTAAATAGTATTGTGAAACCGTATCTAGTTCGTCTCTAGTAAAAGGGCTATTTGCTGCCCCGTCGGGATGAATCATCTTCAAAACCTGGCTCCAAAGTGACTTGTATGTATCAGCATCAGAGTCCACAATAAAATCATACAGCTCCGCATATACTTTTGATCTTACATTCAGCTTATCATGATCAATAAAGGAGCCGCCCACACCAAACACAGCTTCAAAGTTCTCCATGAACTTTTGTGTCACCCTGGTTCTAGGCCTCTTTGTATGCTGTTGTGGCTCAGCCTTATTGACCTTTTTAGATCTAAACCAGCCAGCGATCCTGTACCACAACCACCATAATTTCAATCTAGGTATCCCATGGCGCGCAACCCTTAGTAGATATAGGACGACAGGCAATGCCGCAATAGAAAAAAGAAGTATAGTGTACCTATTCATAGTGTTGCTTCTTTTTGTCCGTAATCGAGCGCGCTAGGCACAAGTGAACACAATGCGGAAAAGGCAAGGAATATCCCCAACGTTAGCTCGTCGAAATACACAATGAGTAAGTATGCTGCCACAGCATTCAGGCACGGCTCATAAATTACCTCCCAAAACGCGCGCTTTAAAACTGGTATTTGCTTTGCCAAGAGCAGGTGAAAAATTGAATGCCCTCGTGATCTTGGATTGCTTTGATCCCTTAGTTTAGGGAAGTACAAAAAGATTAATTGCGCTAACCCAATGATATAAAACCAGATCTGGAAGTAAGCCATAGGCATACTTCTTGGAATCCATAAGTTGCTCAAAAAATCCCAATCTGTTTCCTGAGTAGAGAACACACCCCAAATTGTAAGCCCAAAGGCTTTAACAAACTCCCAAACCGCGTAAATGTCACTCTTTAAATTGATGACAGTGATAAGGAACGCACAACTTATATAGAGAATCCAACCATACGAATGCTTCCCCAAGAAAAAACGTGTTGTTAGCCTGCTCGGCAGGCTAACAACGTCAACCATAAATCCTGCAACACCGATGTAAAGTTTCATCCACGGCCCTCTGCCACTGTAGTGTTTCATCACAATGGATTTGTATACCTCAGACCAAAACTCCTTATTCAACCAGCCGTGCATAATGATTAGCAAATCACTGTGACGCGGGAACCGATCTATCCTTTCAGTTAACTGGGACATGGTACACTTTGCTTAACTTACCTGATGAATCAACCTCGCATTATGGCTTTCAACCCATATCCTTATCAACTGCATAGCAGCTGCGAATAACTCATCTTTCTCTTTGGGTGGATTGTAGTGAACGATAATTGTTATTCCAGACCAATCCTCGTAAGAGTGTTCATAGAAGTGTTCATCAATTTTCCTTATGATTTCCTCCGCCTTACCATTTTTGAATATTACCTGAGGATTTCGAACATGATCTCCAATGTCGAAAGCTGGCGAAGATGGCAGCATGTCAGAATACAAATGCAACCGTTTCACTTGAGCTCCGCTTTTCGCAAGCTCATTGCAATTGACCTTTATAGACGGGAATATATACGACTCTCCCAGATTCTTATCAACACCGTCTAAAAATTGAATCCATCCTTGATCAATTTTGGCTCGATAAGCCTTCTGCGCCATTATTCTATCTCTATCTTTTCTGTCCCAAAAACCTTCTGCATAATCAATTGATTCAGTAAAGCTCTCTTGGACTCGCCTATTATTAATAACGGTTCCTTTTATCTTGTATTTACCTAAGCTGACTTGTGTCGCACTAGGTAAAATAAGAATTGGCGTAATGCTTGTTGGAATGCTTCCATCAAAAGAACCTGTTACATCACCATCGACAATCTCATAGACAAATTCTGCTTGAGCCTCCTTGGAATCATTGGAACCATTTGAAGAACACCCCCCAAACAGAATAGCCAGCATGACAGTTGCTGCACCCATTGACTTAGAAATTCCATTGTTAGATGAATTGAATTGAAAAGGGGCATTCCTTGTAGCACCTTCCAACGCTAACTCTTTATGGTGTTCTATCTCCTCAACAGAAGTAGTAAGAAAGTTTTTCAGTGACTTTTCATCACACTTAAGAACTCCTATCTTCCTTTTAATAGTTACCGGACTTGCCGCCTTTGTAGCCAAATTGAGAAATGTGTCCTCTAGATCTTTTCGATCATTTGTCAAATTCTCAGTAAGAGTTTGCGCATCGTTATTGCATTTATTCATCTCTTTATAAAGAGACTTGGAATCAGACTTCATTTTTTCAGATTCCTTTTCCATTTTTCCTATTTCTTGGGATTCTTCCGCATTCGCTCTCTTAAGCGCCCAAGAAAGTCCTATCACGAAAAGTGCGATTGGCACTAACGCGAAAAAAAGATTAGTTAATAATTCGTATTGCATTTTCTTATTGTTTAAGCGTTAGACATTAATTACAGATTGAAATGAAGTAGTCTTGTTAAGACCAGAGTGACTAGGATAAGTGTACTTATTGAGCCAAAAATCCATTTCCTTACTCGGTTCTTTTCTAGAATAGCCTCTCCCCAGAAATGGGCCAAACCAGCCATTATAAAAGCAAAAAGTGGCAGGAAGAAAATGATTGTTTTGTTATCTCCTGCCCCCGCTTCTTGCAAGGTCATGTAAAGCGCTAAGGCATCACCAAACCCTAATAGGAGCTGCCCTCCTATATATATCTTATTATTGTGAGCTGGGTGTTTCTTTACTTTTTTCCTTAGTTCTTTAGTTGTTGAATCAATCCGTCCTGCATCTCTTTCAAGCTTGGAAGCCTCTTTTCCTAGCTGAATGGATTCATTTCGTAACGGAATGATCTTTTCATTAGCCTCTTTGTTGATCTGAGCCAGCTTCTTGGTTTTTTCTACACTCGTTCTAGCTAACTCTTGCTTGACGCGCTCATCTTCAGTTAGAGTTAATAGAAACTCTAAAGATTTTCTCTTATTGATCACATCATTGATCGGGAACTCAAATTCTGTTTTGAGCTGTGATTTTGCTTGCCTACCTCTATTATTAATGGACTTATGAATACTACTAAGCACTTGGCCTTTAGCCTCCTTCTCATATTCTCCAAAGTCCCCTAAACAATTACCAATTATATCAGCAACGGTGTCATGTAGGCTCCTTTCTCCTTTCTTATATAAAGATTCTACTTGCATAATATCCTGGGTTTATTAGTGGAACATCGAGCTTAAACCTAGGATTTATATGCCTCAAAGACTGGTAGTTACATAGGAATGAACAGTATCCAGCGCTGTCCTGCATTTGATCACCGAGCTCTAGAAAACACCGGTTCACAACCAGTTATTTGGAAAACATAGGAAAATTGTAGAATTTCCGTCGCTGGAAAATACAGGAAAACCCAAGACAACTCAGGAAAATATGGGAAAAGACGAGAAAATTCCTTTCTTATACGTCAATCAAACCCACTTAAGTACTAATGACTTATTCGACAGGATTTGTCAGCTTGGTAAAGCCGTTGGAATTGGTCTGGACAATACAAAAAAGTTAAAATGGGATGATTGGTTAGGTGATAATGAGGACTTTAAAAAAGAATATCCCATTGGCGATAAAATGGAGGGAGGAGGTATAAGCTATAGTAACATCAGTAAGATATACAAAGACACGATCTCCCCACTTATCCAACGACTAGCGCAGAACAAAGATCCAGAAATACAAGATCGTCACCTTCGCAAGTACATTAGACAGTTTGAAAAATATTTGAGAGCCCTCTATGCGTACAGACCTGACCTATATATCGAAGGAAGTATACGCCTAGAAAGAGATTATAATATTAGTAATAAGGAGGCTTACGAAGAAACTGAAAAGAAGGTTCCCGCAGTTGAAACCACCAAAGAAAGCTTCGACCAAGCTAATGAAACCGTAACAAATAGCCCATCTGATATAAAGTCTTCAAGTGAAAGTGAAAAGCTGGTTTGGTACGTATATTTCTTACATTTTGTAAAGAAGGGACAAAAGAAAGAAATACCTAAAATTGCTCGAACAGTACTCACAGCCTACGATAATAATAAAGCTGAACTCAAAAATTTGGTGGATGAGGTAAGTAAAAATTATGCAGGAAAATGGGCTAAATTGGCACACCCCAAGCTATATTCTTTTGATCTTTGGTGGCCGTCCGAAGATGATAAGCAAAGGCACCTACATTTTAAAGTAGAATTCGGTGCAGGCGATAGAATTCTCTTTGGTTCATATACAACGTATGACTCTCATTCTATTCATTCGGGTAAATTACTTTTCGAGCGCATTAGCTCAAAACGTCAACTGCAAGAACAGATTACGCCCCTGGCCATATCTCACGTAGAAAATCTTGGTGATTTCGAACAAATTGATGAGAATATTATTGAGTATTTGTCCCTCTCTAAAGACAATCACATAAATACTCCTGAGCCCTTAGGTAATATTAAGCTCTTACAAGACTGGGTTGATGATATAAACCCATTTAATAGTCCAGAAAAACGATTTTTTGATCCTCTTCCCCCAAGACTATTCATTGCCTCACCTAAAACTTCTCTAAGCGGTGAGGAAAGGAAGCACGAGGAATTTGTCGAAAAAATATATTCCGATATAGAAAACAAATTTGGAAAGGACCTTGAAGTTAGGCTTAGAAAACACGATATGGAAGCTGAAGAATTGGCATCCTACGATAACTTAAAGTATCTGGAGAAAACAAAGTTCTTTATCCTGGTATTGAATAGCACAAATCAGGCCTCTTTTTCTTTGGTTCAATTAGGGTGGGCTATGGCACACTGCAAACACTGTATGGTCGTTTTTAACCCAAATAACGTTTCAAGTCGGTTTAGTAAAGCCAAAAATGTTGGATTTGTACCACGGGAATACAACGATCCAGAGAACGAGTACAACGAAATAATTAAAGATATTCTTGACTTTATTCAGCCTTAAGGGTAATTATTTACGTATATTGTTATCCCTTTTTTCAACCAAGCGCCCAAATAGGCCACCAAATGATTGTACTAGTAGATAGATTTAATCGGAACGTGCTCCATGCTTATGACAAGCTTAATAACGGATTCCCAGCGGGGTTCTTAGCCGAATATTTGCGCTATATGAAAGCTTTAAGCCTAAATGAATGGGACCCAAAAATGGCTGCAATCTATTTGGAATCAGACGGCCAAGGCATGGAAAATAACGTGCAGACCCCACAACCATTCAATAACATTGAAAAGCATCGTGTCTTAATGAGACTGATCGACCTTTATCCTTCCGAAGTATTAATTTGGGATGATTTAAAAGATGCCTATTATGAATTGCATGGAAATGGCTATAAAATACCTGAACAAAGACTGATTGGAAATAGCGAAATACTTTGGCCTTCAGAGAAGCTTGAGCTTCAGTACAGCTAATCGATCAATCCCTCTGATTAAATTTCACTTTTAGATAGTTCAAATCATTTGACCACATATGTCCCGTTTGAGTAATAATGGCTTCAGTTTTATAGCCATTAGAAGGATTTCCCCCTTTCTGAAGTGTCGTAAAATCTCCAGCTAAAACTTGTGGGAATAGTTGTTCAGAGAACGTTGGAGAAGCAGGGTTCGATGATTGTTTTTGTATGGATGTCATCTGCCTAAAGCGCTCTCCAATTGCCTTAGAGGCATACTCATTTGTTTCGAAATCTGAATTCGCATGATAGATTTTAGTGGTCAAATTACCTAGCAATGACTTGGTTTTAGCTTCAGAATTATCATCACCCATCGCTACATAATAGTTATTTATGTTTTGCGTCAAATACACAATGCTTGTAAGTGAGGATCTCGCTGTCGTTGCAAAAAGCTGATCATATTGAGATAGGTAAAATTGGCTTTCATCTACCCATAAAAAGACCGGTGTAAGATTGCCATTATCTTCAATTTTGCGCCTCTCCATGGACTGTTGGAACAGATACTTGTATATCCCTGCTGCTAGGACTCCAGCTAGTAAATGCTCTTTCACTGGAAAGTCTAAAATGATAATTTTCTTTTCGAGATAAGCCTGTTCCGGGAAGAGTTCAGGGCTAACATGGCCCGAAAAATGAGCCTTCAATAATCCAGAATTGAAGTACTCAACCAAACCAAGAAAGCTCTCTTCAACGATGGATTTTGTACGATCTGCGAGACGTGCAAATTCTCTAAAGAAATAGCTTTGAACAAGATCATTCCGAGACCTTTCTTCTTTATCAAAATCTTCAGTATCTAAAGCTGTTAGCAGACATCGGACGCAATAGCTGCGACTTTTCCAACGCTCTAGCGCATTGTTGGCCTCTTCAATTACATGTTCTTGCTCTTCCGGATTCCTTGTTTGTTGAACGAATTCAACTACTTGTTTGGCCTCTGTACTATTAGGAGCCGTAGAGATCACCTTTCTCATATTTTCTATGGTGACCTCCTGATTACCCAAGTAAAGCAAATCAATAACCCTTCCAATCGCCCTTTTAACTGCGTTATCCCAGAACCTTTCGTCCTTTCCCGATCCACCACCTCCAGCGGAAAAATTACGGCTGATTTCGAACAGAACCATGATCAACTCAACCAGGTTTAATGTCTGTCCAGCTCCTTCACCATCTCGTTCCATTTCGTAACGTATCGGATTGAATTGTAAGCCAGATTCACTGTCAAAAACAAGCTTATCATGATCACGTCCGGCCTCTTTTATATACTTCTCCCAAACCTCTCTTTCATCAGGTTTCGCGCACAGAACCAACCCACCAAAACCATGCTCTAAATAAGATCGTGCTATCCGTTTCGCTGATCCAGAGGACTTACCAGAACCGGTGGCTCCGAAAATCTGAATTCCCTCGACTGCATTACGAACAGTGAACTTATCTGATGAATGACCAGGCCAAGGAAACAGAGAAGTATTTAACACATCCCTTACTGAGTTTTTTGACGATTTCAAAACTGAGAATTTAATAGTTAAACATTGATTTTTATGTCTTGGAATATAGTGAACATCAACGCAAGTAAGCCAAGAAAGCCGCAAAAATTTCCCTAGATCATGCTAAAAACGAATAAGAAAAACCTTACCTTTAAATTATACGTCTTAGCATCATAAGACGAGATGTCTACGTATAAAAAAGCTACGTTTGCATTGCACCCACAAGTGACCATTAAAAGTTATGTTATCGATAGAAGCTTCGAGGAATGCTGAACAAGCAAAACGATACTTTCGCGAAAGTCTCGCCGTCGAAGACTACTATTCTGAGAAAGCTGAAATCCCTGGCAAATGGCATGGCAGAACCGCAGCAATGTTGGGCTTGAGTGGAGAGGTGAAAAAGTCCGACTTCGAGAGACTCATCGATAACATTAATCCTAATACTAACCAGAGACTAACCCCGCGAAATTCTCCCAACAGACGCCCCCTCTATGACTGTACTTTCTCAGCTCCGAAATCAGTAAGCATACTTCTGGCTCTTACCGGAGACCATGAAATTCTTCAGATTCATAATCGAGCGGTAAGGCGTGCCATGGCTGCTCTTGAAGCAGATATCCAAACACAATCAGGGCAAGGAAAACAAAAACATTATCCAACAACTGGCAATCTGATTTGGGCAGAATTTATCCATCAAACAACTCGACCACTTGAGAGTGAAAAGACAAACGGGAAAAAAGAGTTTGTTCCGGACATGCAGCTCCATACGCATGCGACTGTTCTTAATGCTACTTGGTTTGACAAAGAGGATCGATTCAGGGCTGTTGAATTTGGGTCGGTTAAAAAGCTAGCTCCATACTATGAGGCACTTTACCATGGTGAATTGGGATTGGGCATGCGGGAAATTGGATATGAAATAAAAGGGACTGGGAAGCGCTGGGAAGTGAATGAAATCACTAAAGCCATTAGGGATAAGTTTAGTAGAAGAACACTTGAAATTGAAGAACTAGCTCGGGCACGCGGCATAAAGTCAGCTCGCTCAAAATCTCAGCTCGGTAGGCTTACCAGAAAGGAAAAGCACAAAAGCGTGGAGGATAGTGTTTTACCGGAAATATGGAGAAAAAGACTATCTCCAATTGAGCTTGAAGTAGTAGAAAACCTCAAAAGAAATAACCCTACATCCGGAGACAAAGGAAGGGAAAACCTGACTGCGCAAAAAGCAGTGGATCTTGCACTCAGTCACTACTTCGAACGTCAAAGTGGAGTACCTGAAAAAAGAGTCCTTGGTTTTGCAATTGATCTCACTTCTGGAATAATCCCCCCAAATGAAATCCATCAGGAACTTAAAAACCGAGATGATATTGTTGATGTAACAGAAGGGTCAATAAAACATATAACAACAAAAGATGTCATTCGTGAGGAAGATTATCTGGTAGAACGGGTTATGTCCAATCTAGGCAAGAGCCTACCCCTTAAAGAAGATCATGAGATTACCAATTCACTATTAAATGAAGGACAAAGCGAAGCTGTTCAACATGTCCTAAAGAGCCGAAACAAGATTGTCATGATTAGTGGTGACGCAGGAACTGGGAAGACCACCCTAGCTGTCGAGCTCTCTAAGGCAATTAAAAGCGTTGGTAAACAAATGTATGCTTTTGCAACTTCTGCTGATGCAAGTAGAGGTGAACTTCGAGATAGAGGATTTGACAATGCTGAGACGATAGCCAAACTCTTAAGCTCCCCTGAGCTTAAGTCTAAACTTCGTGGGAACGTCATGCTTATCGATGAGGCTGGCATGATTGGAACACCGACCATGCACCAATTACTGGATATAGCCGAGAAAGAGAAAGTCTCCAAAATTGTGCTAAGCGGAGACTGGAAACAGCATCCCAGCATTGAAAGAGGAGACGCTATGATGCACATGGAACAGGCTGGATTGCCTGTAACACGAGTGGAGGAAATCGTTCGACAGAGAAACAACCCTGCTTATAAGCAGGTAGTAGAGAAAGTTGCAAAGGGAATAGGCCTAGGTAAATCTGAACACAGAGAAATTGAAGTAAAAGAAGCCTTTGATCAAATGGATAAACAAGGTCTGATAGTTGAGGAGGAAAACCTTGGTCAACGCCATGATCTAATAGCAGAAGACTATGTTCAGGCGAGCGCCAAATCTCCCGATGATGTCATTGTAGTGGCACCAACGCACGGTGAGGGCAGGGACGTCACAAAGGCCATAAGAACTAAGCTTAAGGAACAGGACCGATTGGGACAGGAAGACAAGCTTTTTGATCATTTAGTCAATCAGCAACTAACCGATACAGAACGTCAAATTTTCTCAAATTACGAAGAAGGCCAAATCGTAGAGTTTCATCAGAATGTACGTGGATTCAAAGCTGGTACAAAACTTAAAATCGAGGGATTTGATAAGGACAACAACGTATTGGTACGAGGGAATGAGCACATACATCCGGTGCCTCTCCCATTAGAAAAAGCTGAGCATTTTCAATTGTTTAACAAACAAACCATCCCACTTGCTCAAGAGGATCGAATACGTATTACCAAAAACATCAAAAGTATCGAAGGGACACACCTTAATAATGGTAAGGTTTATGATGCCAAGGGTTTTACTCAAGACGGCCATATTGAGCTTTCCAATGGCAAAACCCTTCATAAAGATGCTGGGCATTTTAACTACGGCACCTATAGGACCTCACATAGTGCACAAAGCAAGAACTCTGAGACAGTTTTACTCTGCCAAAGTTCAAAATCCTTTGCTGCTGGCAATGACAAGCAATTTTATGTGAGCATTTCAAGGGGAACGGATAACTTGAAAGTCTATACTGACAATAAGCAATCACTCCGAGAAGTTGTCGCTAGATCAGGTGACAGAATAAGCGCTAAAGAAATTGAGCAGAAAGCCGAACGGCAAAAACAGGCTATGCAGTTACAAAGAGATCGTGAAGAGCAACAACACAGAATAAAAGCATTTTATCAGGAGCGCACAGCTGCTGCTTCTGAGAAATTAAAATCTATCTATGACAGACAAGAACTCAGAACATCACTCGAAGGAGGAGAACCAGACAAAGCCTGAACTTCCTGACCTTGGGGATTCCCCATCAATCTCAAAGCAAAAAGGCGCTGGAGGAAAATACTATGGTGTCGACCTAGACGCCGATCAGCTCCTTTGTCTCGAAATTGAATGCAGGAACGGACGTGACTTGGGCATTCCATATGCCCCAACCCCATGGTCAGAGTTCGTTCCTGATGATCAAGAAGGCCTGATCCTTCGAATTCTGGATTTTGAATATGAGGTTCTTGTCAAAGGCAGAGGCCTCAATCATTTAAAAAAATTCATTCGAACAAGAAAACTGGCATGGTTGAAAGAAAGCAAAAGCGGGAAAGACACTGGCGAAGGAGACGTATTCATTAGTGAGATTCAAATTCATAGACGCAAGGACTAACTACCACTTTTATATATGAACCTCTGACCAAGCGGTCGTAGCGTCACCTTTTATTCGCGCTGAAGGCGTGAAGTGACCTACGTACAAATCTGGGAATTTGTCA
Source organism: Ekhidna sp. (assembly GCF_040220215.1). Taxonomy (GTDB): domain Bacteria; phylum Bacteroidota; class Bacteroidia; order Cytophagales; family Cyclobacteriaceae; genus Ekhidna. The sequence goes on along the minus strand of NZ_JAVJTR010000016.1, from coordinate 743,590 downwards.
TGGGCTTCTCGGGAGACCGCTATAGCGGCGGCAAGCCCATTGACAAAAAGCATCGCGTTCGCAGTTTTTGTTATAAGCTGGGGCCATGACTTCATACTTTTAAAGAAAAAGGAAAAAGGAGTCCTACAGCTCCTTTTTCCCAAAACACTACTGGATTGTGGTCTTTTACTTATGCATTTGCAGCCTCCTTATCTTGGTGTTTATTTAAAGCCTTACTAGTACTGAATGTTCCCATCTCAACTTTGTGGGCTTTGATGCTCATCTGGTTTACAGACACTGGAGATCCATCTTCTTTGAAGAATTGCTTCTTTTGATAAATTACACTCCCTGTAACCTTAATGAGAGCGCCAACTTTAAGATTGTTGGCTTGCTTGATAAGCTTATCATCAAAGAGCAAAATATCGTGGAAGGTTGCCCGGTCGACGGTTTGCCAGTTGCCTTGCTCGTCTCTATACCGTTTGTTTTCAGCGAGAGATAAAACTGCGAAGGGGTTTTCTCCTTCATTGTAAATATCTACTTCTAGAGACTTGTTTCCGATCAGTGTTACTGTATTTGTCATGATTTTGGTTCCTTTCTTGGGTTAAATGAAAATCACGATCTTTCCAGGAAGCAAGCGTTATGAGCTAGTTGTCATAGCTGGCGTTAGAAGTTTTTGAGAAACAAAAAATCAACGCTGTTAATCCGATTTATCGGACAGCGTCATTGACTACAGGGAATACGTTTGCAGGAATATCGTATATATTTTCATAACCTAAGAGAGACTGATCATCACAAGGCACTGCAGGAAACTAGTAGAGACTTCAAGAATAAAGAGGAGGAATCCATTACATGTTTTAGATGCTGTTCAACTTGATCGAGAGCATGGTATCATTGGTCATCCTTGAACCTTTCAAACTTTCCTATCAGCCTATGAACTGAACCTTTCACTTGGATGCCATCAATAAATACACTGGATTTTTCATCATCCTTGCCTGAAGGGGATTCCTTGACCCAAAACAAGGTCGATTTTGCAATGGCCTCCTCAATAACTTCCAGTCCCCTACCAGTAATGAGTACTTGCAAATCATATAGTATGATATAGAGCTCACTACCTTCAAGAACCACATGGGGTAAATGGGCATACTTGATTGAGTAAGACCTTCCATAGCGGGTAATCACCTTAAAGCAACTTGCAATTTGACCTTTTGAAGCTACTGCAAAGAGCTGGCTCGATTTCCTGTGCTTGTTTAGATCAGCAATGGGCGAATTGCCATTACCAGCTTGTATGGTCTTGGGGAATGCTCCGCGAAGGTGCGTGTTCTCTTTTGTCTCGTTCATTCATAGCTTCCTGGGTTAACTCGTTGTGGTAAGCTCGCTGCTTTTGCATTAGTAATTTGAGATGCGCAGCCTTGGCGACTTCACCAGCGCTCATCCGATCTGCTGACCGCAGAATTGATTTTTTCAGTGAGTCCTTATCAGAGGTATACAACTTGATCTGCCTCGTTCCTCTAGACACCCCGACGTAAAAAGATTGCTCATTAACACCACCCTGAGATAAGTCACTCATGGAAACCAAAACAGTATGAGCATCCTTACCTTGAGAGCTATGACTAGTATCACAGTATCCATGTCTGAAATGAAACAAGTCATCTGGAATTGTTTTGTTGTTGCTTAGCTCAATGCCTTGCTCACTAAACCCCTTAACTGTATAACTAGTCCCATTCGCCATCTTCGTCCCTTGCAGAGTTGTTGCATTATTCGTCAGTCGAATGCGATCTCCCCTAGCTAAAGGGATGCTATGTTTAGTATACACATTATAGAATTCTGGGCTGCCGTATGGAAGTTGAGAAGTAGTACCAGTCTTTAGATCACGTATCGCGATTTTTCCGCTCCTGGATATTTCAACCACCTCATGATGAGAGCCGGCCTTAAACCCACCTACCTGGTTCTTGGTAAACCTTATCACCTGTCCTCTTTGATAGTTTAGGTGATCTTTCTTTTCTCCTTGAGTTAGTGTTGCATCCCTTAGTACTTCAAAAGTTTTATCCTTTCCGTGAAGCTTTTTGTTTTTCTTCCAGAGGCGTCTTACTTCATTGTTAATCTTATCACCTTCAAGGTGAGTTGGTGAAACGATCAATGTAGAATGCTTTAGAGCGTGAAGGCGGTCAAATTCTTCCACCAGTCTCTCTATCCTCTTTTCATGATCAATAATTTCAATGATAGCCCCTTGATGCTCTAATTTCTCATAGCCTTCAATAAGCCTACCTTTAGCAATATCTTGAACTGCTGATTGATAAGGTGGTGCATTGCGTTGTCTCTCTATTTTATTAACAGCACAGACCTGCAAACGACTTTGCTTTTCTAAGATTTTCAGAGCATCACCGTATTGCGCTGGTGGCCCGTGTTGTTTAGTATCGCCACTTAGTATGGTTCGGGTTTGGTACTTACTGGTAAGCTCTAGAAGCTTCGCCATATTTTTGACGCCAACCATTCCCGCTTCATCTATCAGAAGCACATTGTTCTGCAATTTCTTCTGGACTTTGGGATCATTTAGCAGTTTAGCCATGGTATAGCTTTCTAAACCTTTCTGAGCCAGAACCTGAGCGGCCTGAGTGGATGGAGCAATAGCAATCAGTGACCTTCCAGTTTGTAGAAGGGCGTCATTGACAATAGAAAATATCGTTGATTTACCTGTTCCGGCGGCACCTCTCAAGATGAATGTTTGATCAGTTGTACTCAACATTTCCTCAATGGCCTTGCGCTGCTGAGAGTTGAGAAAATCGAGCTTTATTTCATAATTCCTATTAAGAGCAGGGAATTTACCTTTTCCGGAGGTTACCAAATCGATCATTCGATCTTCTTCGTGGACAAGTTCAACCGTCGTAATATTCTCTATGGTGTTGTACTGAGAATGGAGAATGTTCTCCCTTGAGAGAAGCTCTTTTGCAATCTGATCAATACTGAGATGTCCATATCCAAGGGCGGCGGCGTAAGCGATGACCTTCTTTTGATTTTCAACGGAGTTGCGCTCGAAAACATGCTCCATCGCCCGGTCTATCGCCGTCTTAACCTCGAGTGGAGGAGGCCTTTCGAATTCTTTACCCTTTAATGTGTTTAAATCATGAAACTCTTCATCCGTTAGCCTGCTTAACCAGTGATTATATAGCTGCTGATCACTGAGGGACTGATCACCCTTGCTGTTTCTGGTTTTCTTTCCTAGCTCTCCTTTTTGCTGAGCGGAAAGCACCTTTTCCTTCGAGATTTTATTTATTTCCTGACTTCTTAATGAGAAACGCTCAATCAGATCTCTTGAGACTCCAGCAAGTTCAAAGAATGATCGATGACGTTCTGTTTGAAACCCCGACCTTTCAAGGCCCCTGCTTAATTCTGAGTGATACACCGAACGGATGTAATCGGAGTTCATGTGCATACCATAGATTTCCAACGACTGATAACGTCTTGCTTTTTCATTCCAAGTTATATTAGGAAGAAAGCAATGAGTGTGTAATTGAGGATCAGAGATATGGACAACCTTACCGTCTATTACCTTCTCTACAGGTCGACTTAAGAAGTGATCAAATGCTGCATAGGCTATATTTCCTGTATGAACAAACCCTCTAGCATACCTAGTATTGCTTTGAGTATACATGAGTCTTTCAACCTCACGCATTGCCTTGTTATAGGCTTGTTGATGCAGCTCTAAAACCTTAGGATTTTTGGTAAGTGAATAGAGCAGGGAAACACTCTTAGGCGCTGAAAATGTTAGGTCAACTCCTGCACGTCTATTTTGAGAAGTTCGTGGTGTCAGCGTTTGATCCTCAGCATAGGGAGCAAGGTTATTAACGAGCCTGGAAAACACCTCTTCGGTGACTTCCATTCCCTCTAATCCTAATCTTTTACTTGTATTGCCTGCCCAGCGTGCCTTGATCTGCTGATCAAGGTAGTAGTTACCTTCTTTGGACAGGCCATCTGTGAAATATCGCTTAGCGCCATCGGCGTTATGCGAAACCGTAATCGTTAACATTGGCGCTGTATTCGTTCTGTTGAGAAATGAAAAATGAGAAGCTGGAGAGCAAGGTAATGCTTGAAAAATACTCCTAGGTTCTGAGTTATGTTATAACAAATCTTTACCAGTGAGTCCAGCAAAAACTAAAAATCAAACTTCTTGAGAACATGGTAAATAGACCCTAAATACAAATCAGAGATTCGTCGCAATTACACGTTTAATTGGCTAAATTCCTTTTGCCAAAAAATAGCAAAGTAGGAAAAGCCTTTCTGGCAGCATTCAGAAATTTTTGCATTATAGATTAATTGACAATGAAGGTCACAACGAAAGAGGAGTATACGAAAAGGCCACTAATTTGTGTTTGGGATAGATACATCAATGTTTTTTAAGTTGTGTGTCCTTGCACCTTTAATTTCAATTTCGTTTGTCATCTACGCTTTCTTTTTTTGCACAAAGGTCTTTCGGATCACCTGGGAAGGCATGTTCTATCTTGCTGAATCTGACCTTAAGAAATTAATAGTCATCCTCATCAAAATAGTCTAGCTCATCTTCAAAGAGCTCTTCTTCACTTACATCTGATAAATCGAATGAATCTGAATCATCGTTATCCCAGTCGTCTTGCAGATTCTCACTCTCATCCTCCTCAATTTGAGCGATACGGATGAGTTTTGACTTGTTCTTGCGTAGCAATTGATTTATGCCATCTAGGAAACTAGTATCTATCTCTGTTTTCTGTAGTTCTTCGCGATACTTATTTAAATCTGGGAGGCGCTCAATTACAATCCCCTCATTCATAACAAAATTGGAAACACCTGTAAAAGCATCAATATTTCTAAAATCTTCACTAAAAGCGGAAATCAAATTTTCTATGAACAATTTCTTGCTTCGGACAACTTCATCTTCATTTCGATTAATCTTCGGATCGTATATGAAAGCTCTTAAGTAGTAGGATCGAGAAGACGGTGAAATTTCAATTGATTTGTTAATGCAATCCAACGAACCGCCATATTGCTTTTCCTCAAGAAGACACTGGCCCAATAAGCATAGCACCAATGCATTCAGTTTTTTCTCTAGTACCTTGATAAAGATCTTCTTTGCTTCACCATATTTATGATCCAGAAAGTAGATAATACCATATGAAAACTGCTGAACAACATTTACCGGCTGGTTAGGCTCCTGGGAAATAATACCACTAGCAGCACGTAACATGGTGATGTAATCCTGACTCTTTTCAATAAAACTATCAGATGGCAATACACTAAAGGCATTTTTGAAATACTCAGTGCATTCACCCCAATATCCAGCCTTAGCACATGACAATGCATGCATGAGGTAGTAATTACCAAGACTAACAAAACCGCGTCCTCTTCTCATCTCGCTCTCACTTTTGGACGCCTTTAGCCTACTTTCCAATTCATCCCGTTCGAACACGTTCCACATCTCATCAAGCGATCTGTCAACCAGGATATCTCTTTGTTGAATTGGACGGCTTAGAAACAGGCCTGTTAAAGCTCTTACCCGACTCAGGGCAACATAAGTTTGTCCGTTAGCAAAAGCTCCTTCTCCCAAATCCAATACTAAGTCTTCAAATGTCATACCCTGGCTTTTGTGGATCGTAATGGCCCACGCCAACTTTACCGGAAACTGCTTGTAGCTTCCCGTTTTTTCTGTAGCGATACTTTCAGCTTGGCTGTCTAAAATGTATTTTGTACTGTCCCAAATTTCTCTTTCAACCTTGTGAGAAAGTCCATTTTTTAATTGCACCTCAATCTGTGTCTCTTCTAATTTCACCACACGACCCAAAGTGCCATTGACCCATCTACCCTCAGAATCGTTCTTGGTAAACATCACCTGTGCGCCAATCTTGAGAGTAAGCTTATTGTCGGCAGGTGATATTGATTGATCAAAACTTCCACTGACAACAGCTTGGTATGTTTTCGTTTCTCCCGATAGTTGGTCAAGTCTATTTTTATTAAGGTTTTCTGAAGCATCCACCCGAGTAGTTAACGTTATGGCTCGATCAGGAGCACTGGCATTATCAATCACCCTGGCATTGATTTTATCAAGATCATCTCTTTGAAACCTGCCATCCCTTATTTTATCGAGTATTTCAACGAAGCTCATATCACTTTGTCGATATACATTTTTTAACTCGACGCTTACTACGCTTAGTTCTTCGAATGCATGAGCATTAAAAAAATAGGGACCTCCATAGGTCTGCTTGAGATAAGATTTTTCACTCTGCTCCTTAACAATTGGTTCAAGTTGAAATAGGTCTCCAACAAAAACCATTTGCTTCCCTCCGAATGGAAGGTGAGGATTCCCTGAATTAATGCGCAATGAATAGTCAATTGCATCCATTACATCAGCTCGAACCATAGAAACTTCATCAATGATGATGGTGTCTACAGAGCGGATGATCTTCCTCTTTTCAGAACTTACCCAAAATGCCTTGATCCCCTTATCCCGGATTAAAAGCGTTCTGTGCGGGAGCTGAAAGAATGAATGAATAGTAGCACCAGCCACATTCAATGCAGCAATACCAGTTGGGGCGAGTACGATAACGTTCTTTTCTGTTTCATCGACTATTCTTTTGAGCAACGTAGATTTACCCGTTCCTGCTCTTCCTGTGATGAACACTGAATTACTTGTATCTCGAACAAATTCGAAAGCGATATTTTCATTCGAATCAACCAACTACAGATTCTTTTTAAGTTCTTTCATAATCCTCTCTTCAGTATCCACAAAACCCATTGGACTACGCCAAAAGCTTTTCCAAGCTTCATTTAGAGTCTTGATGATTATGGCATCTTGATTTTCCGAAGCCAGCGTGCAGCCCAACCCCTTAACACCTTCCAAAGCATACTCGGCAGATTTTTTAAGAAAACTGTCAGGCAATGCAATATGATATTCCGGCTCTGGTGCAGCACCTATAACCTGAATAAACTCTTCCCACTTAATAGAAATTTTCTTTCGCTCCTCATTGAACCCGATCAAATCAAGCCCATAAAACATCGCCTGCATCCTTGCACCGGCCGGCGGGTGTGAGGATTTTTGAAGTAAGGGGATTTTGAACAAGTTCCAATCCATCTTCGCACACATATGTAAGTTGCTCCAGACATAAGCTGGCCCAAGGGTAAGCGTTGCAAACAAGTCACAAAAAAGCTCCTCAGACCATTTATCAATCCAACTATCACGCCACACGTAATAGGTTCTTAAAAATTCAGAATTATCAAACTGGTTTTTTTGCAACCGTCCAATTTCCACATTGAAGTGCCTTTTTACATCTCGATTTAACTTGCCACGACTTGATTTTATAACCTCAGTTTTAGGGTTATCTACGGAAATCAGCGGGTGACAAATTTCATGATACAGGTCTGGTAGGTGTAGCAAAAAATCACTCTCCAACAAAGGCATACAAACCAAATTGTAATACGGCAATATCCGATAGTAATGTTGCGAAAGACAAGACACAACAGGGGTTTGTGTAGGGTACTCGATTTCTGAACATATCTCTCTCATGAGCTTGTTCGCAAAATCATCGTCGTCATGTCTTCTGCTAATGGCGGCAACGATAACGTTCTCCAAAACATGAAGCTTACTAAGAATGGCTTTAAACTTGCTAAACTTTCGTCTTAAATTGGCTGGCTTAGAATAATCCTGATCATGTAGTAATCCTACTAAATCCTGAATAGTGGACTCAATTTCTAAGGTCGCTTTAGAAACTAAAGATTCAAAATAAAGACTCGACTTCTTGGCACTTGGAAATTTGCTCTTCAGAACCCTCGATTTCTGAATATTCTCCATGATGGCACCATCTATGTAGTCCACCATCATACTTCCTTCATTTTAGCCAATGCATCTGTATATTCATTGTCGAGTGCATCAATTACATGATTGAGGTTTTTTGCCAAAGCCTCATACTTTTCCTTATTCAAATCTTCACTTAATGCCTGATAAAACTTAGGTGGCGATAATCTCCTTTTACGCAATTCACTTTCAATTATGATGCTTAAAGTTTGAATTCGAGTATCAATAATATCTTCATCCTGAAGGCTCACAATTAGCGTTTCAATCTCTTGGCGCTTTTCAGTAGGCAAGACCTCTGAGTTTTCTTGTATGGCAATCACAAAATCATTGATCAACCCAAGATATTTACTTGTTAAATAATAGATATTGGCATTCAATCCTGAATCACTCATTTGACTATTAGTTATTTACGGTTTTTAAAAGATCATATTTTTGTTCATCGTATTTGCTGCCCATTAGATTAATTCTCCGATCAGTCATACTAATTGTGATAGGATTTCGGGCGCAGTCATCTGGCTTGGTGTACGTGAGACATGACAAGCGATATATGTCCTCCATTATGTGTTCAAAGGACATTGCTCCCTCAAAGTATTTTACAAATAAAGGTTTTGAGGTACCATTGCGTCTAAACTCCTTCCCTGTCGTGCATACATAACCCTCGTTAGAGTTCATTATCACATACGTTCCAACTGATGGGTTCTTAACCTTATGATTATCCTTAAAGGTTGCCAATACGTCGTATTCCTCTTGGACTTCAAATATTCTGAAGGATATTTTCGAGCTCTTTGGGATTTCAACAATACTAACCTCAAGGCTCTCGGCCAGTAATCCTTCACCTTTTAGGTGCCTGATTGCTTCACTGATCCCATCTACCTCGCTCCTGAAAATTCGCCCATCCCTGTGGAAAGTAATATTTTTCAATTCTTCGGTTGCATCCTCAGCGAACGTTTTTATATGCTGCACAAGAATTCGATGGACCTGATCCTTCGTAAGCTTTTCCTTGTTCTGTGATTTATCCCAAGTGGTCAGAATATTTTTCGAATGCTTATCGATGAAAGTAAAACCTGCAACATGTTCCTTAACATCAATCCCAATGACCAAATCCGCATGCAATGGCTCAGCCAGTATGAAAGGCCATCTTTCATTGTTTAGAAGTACCTGGTTTAATGCCACACCAAATAGGTATCTCTCATACAGCCTTTTAAACTTATTATCGCGATCATGCTTAATGAAATACTCCGCCTCACCATTTACGTCCCGATGGCTAAAGCACATCTCCAAAGTCTTGGTGTGCATAATACTTGCCATCACGTTGTATTCATTTAGTGCTTCCGAAACGACCAATGCAGCAGTTTCATCATGCATCCGTTTATCTCTCTGCATGTGACTAGGCAAAATCACAACTGCATATGAACGGTTATTCATTGAAATGTTCTTTCCTAGGGCATTGATGATTTCAAAGCCTATCTCTAAAGCATTTTGTTCGTTCCTATCATCGTACGGGACCACAATCGGCTTCCAGCCAGTATCGGTAGGATGCATTTGGTCAACAACCGCCGACAGGTCTCTTAAAAAGTAAGTTTCATTGGCGAAGCTGTTATAAATAGACTCTGGAATTACAATGTACTGACGCTCAAAGATGCCATTGGTAAAAACGCCCACATTGTCAGTCGTTAACAGTCTCTTCCTATGCTCACCAATCTCCCTCTTTTTTACCTCTATATTCGCTCTCTCTGTATGCTCACATCCCAGAATTACATCATTATTGAATTCAAGGTCAGGCATTTTGAAGACATCTAACTCAAGCGTTACTGGTTCCAAATCGAATTTTATTGGAGTAGTTCCAAACTTCAGTTTGCCAAAGTATTTTTTTACTGCCATACGGCTTAGACGCCTCCGCTTGAATGGTGCAATAATCGAGTTCCGGTGAAGCTTCTTGACCTCATAATCTTCCGTATCAAAAGTCACATAGCACATGGCAGCTGGAGCACCCTTAGATTGCATGTCACCATTTCTATTTCTGTAAACCAGTACTGATGCACTATCTGGAAGCTTGGCCAAATGAGGGGGCATCGTACCATTGTAGACCTGCTTAATATCCTCAAGCAGAGTCAGGCTAGTGGTATCTGACGGTCTCTTAAATTTATACTTAGAAATATCAACAGGACTGAGCTCATCAGGTCTAATTTCAAACCAGGTTTTACCATATTTATAGATGAGTTTCTTCTTTTGACGCTTCAGACGATTGAATTCATCTAATGAAAGTCGAGCCCGCAACGATCTCTTGGCAAGATACTTTTTTGTAATGTCTACAGCTACGCCGTATCCACCGCCTGGAAGCTCTACAATTCGTGCATAAAACCCATTGTAAATAACCACCTTGTCACCATCTTTACTGTGATCCTCCTTACTGAAAAATGCATCCCCCGTACGTGGCTGCCACAGTCTATCGTCTTTCCTGATTTCCCCTGAAAGGTCAAATTGTAAGAATCTTAAAATAATCTGTTTTTCAGATTCATCGGTTGACTCGAAATCAATATATCTAGTCTCTTCGATATCCTTGAAGTACGCAAATTCGCCCCGCTTCGCCTCGAATCCTTCGCTTGGTATTGCACCTATAGCTTCAGCTTCATCTTTGACTACCAAATAGGGCTTACCATCTCTATGAATGACAATAACAGGATGTCTCAATGAAAAAGACAGTTTCTTGGTGATGTATTGAATATTTGCGTCATATTCATCGCCGGTACTCCTCAGTCCCACAATTTCAAATAGACGGTAGTTGGCGGATAATGAACCTAAATTGTTGATCGGAAATACGTTTGTCTCTTTTCTCATACTCCTATTGTTTACAAATTGATTTGAACTGACATTTCTCACACGATGATGGGTTATGAGCCGTTGGAAAATCCTCTGACGAACACTCATCATATTTCTTATTGGCACCAACTCGGTACATTGCCATCAGGCCACTAGCAATTTCGTTTTCAGTTTCATTAATGTCCTCTTCAGATATGGTGTAATCTCGAACCTCATCGATTAACAACTGAAATTCTGTGAGACGATAATCCAAAACGGTAAACGCCGATAAATTGCTTGGGAAGTCCTTGTGCGGCTTGATCTCATTTGCTTTGTTTAAAGCAAAAGCATAGGAAAGGAGTTGGTCTTGATATGTCTTGGTTGCAAAGGTGTGAACCTTCCAATCAAAAATATGAGGAGGCTCATCTTCAAAAAAGACAATTAAATCTGGACGACCCTTGGCTCTGAACCTGCTAAATGGATATTGAATATCCCGCTGTGTGAGCCATTGTGATGCAGATCGTAAATAGTCAATAAGATCTGTTTTATCTAAAAAATTCTTGAGCGACTGATGAATATCCATCCGAGCTCTGTCTAAAGTTTCCTGGTCGATGCCTCGATCATTATCCAGATCAATTAGGGCTGAATAATATTCATACTCCGATAGAACCAAGTTCTCCTCTCTATACTTCTTCTTCAAAGCAAAATCATACTGCTCTTCAAAAACCCTATCAGCCCTCCACAAAAGGTTATCTTCATCCAACCCTTCGTCTTTCCGGATCTTATTAATTATGGTCTGGCTTATAACCTGATCTACAATGTCTCCTCGCCAAGCATCTATCGTCTTTAGCTTTGATAGTATCGTAACTTCTTTTCTGAACGGCTCTTTGGCCGCCTGATGCGCTACAATATTGCTATAGTACCATTGACGGTTGCATTTCTTAAATTGGCGATATCCAGAGTATGACCAGTTCACTTTCTGTTTCTAATGAATTTTAGATATTGAAGGAGTTCGATTTCTTCATCGCTTGAAATCTCACCAAGCTTATTGCTCACTTCTGCGCTTTTTGATCTTTCAGAGGACGTGTCTCCTCCATTTGGTATCGGATAGCCCACTTTCCCCATGAGGGTCTCGTAGGGCACCTCATAAGCCTCAGAGAGTTTGTATAAATTATTTGGAGAGGGTTGTTTAACCTTTCCGGATTCTAATTGACTTAAATAGGCATTGGATATATCCGTGATTTTTTCAACATTCCTCAGCGTTAATCCCTTGGATTCTCGTAGTGCTTTGAAATATTGACCATATTCAGTAGTGCTCATTATTTGTTGGTTTGCTTGAAATCTCAAGCAAATATAAGAAGCGTTGCTAAATATACCAAGCAAGCCACCGAATTACTCCAAAGATTGCAAAAAAGGCCTTAACTCTTCTACTGTATTTAGAATGTGGTCAGCCTTTGCTTCAACCAATGTTTTAACATCAACGGCACCCCACAGGCAAGCTACGGATCTAATTCCGGCTTTTTGAGAGGCTACAATATCCTTCACATCATCACCAAAAGAAATGCATTCATCAGGATCTAAGCCATAACGCTCAAGCGTATAGCTAAAAGGTTGAGGGTGCGGTTTGTGGTTAGCCGTGTCGTGATATGCTGTGAGGCCTTGATGAGGAATATTCCATGCCGAGCACACTCTCTGTGCATAGCTTCCTGGGCTAGAAGTTATAATGTATATAGGATGTTTATTGTTTACATCGATTAGGGTATCTATCAAATCATCATATGGATCAAAATTTGGGATTTGAGCATACACCTTTGCCCACTGTCGTCCCGTCCTTAACTGCCTCGCTTTTTCTGAATTGATCAGTGTGTTGTCCAAGTCAAAAAGCAAATTCATTAAAATTTCAAGTTATACTGGCCCTTACTATCCGTATTACCATCGGATTTTTTTTGGCTAATGGCTTCAACTTGGTGAGCCATCCTGTTTCTAATCATTCTAGCTGCGTTCAAAATGTCCTCTTCGCTTGACAAGCGAATTGCTTTCTCTTCACTTATCAGAAGCTGATTTCCTTTGGTTTGAGTATTATCGTGATATCCTTGTTTTTGAGAATTGTAGTAGGCAAATAGCAAACGGTTATAATCCAGTGTAAATCCGACCGTGTGCATCGTTCCGCCCTTTACATCAGTTTCAACAACAACTGTGGCCATTGATAAACCAGCCTGAATTCTATCCCGCTCTACAAATGCACTTCTTCCAGTTCTTGAACCAAATGCATATTCACTGACCAACACCCCATTATGAGATAATATCCTTTCTGCTAAGGGTCGATTATCCTTAGGGTATATTTTATCAAGAGGCTGCGCTAAGACGGCCGTTGTATATCCAGAGCCAGCTAAAGCCCCTTCGTGACCTGCTGTATCGCATCCAATAGCCAGTCCGCTTACGACGTTGAAATCCTCCTCGGCAAACCTTGTACCTAGTCTTTTTCCTATTTCCAACCCATGAGGAGTAGGCTTTCGAGTACCAATAATAGCAACACCCCTCTTTTCATTCAAAAGATCAATATTCCCTTTGTAGTAAAGAACCAATGGAGGGTCTGTTGTTTGTTTCAAGGAAGATGGATAGTCATCATCAATAATCGTTGTCCATCTAATACCGTGGTCATCGGATTGTTCCAAAATTTGATCCCTTCGATCCTCAGCCTCTACTATCCAATTGTAAGAGAATTCCTTTGTTCTTAACTTTTCCTTATTACGGTTTATTAGCTCCTCCAAATCCACAGCTTCAGGATCGGTCACATTACTTACCAACTCCCATGCTGTTTTTCTTCCAATACCTCGAATATTCAACAAGGCTATGATCCAACTTGACCCTTTATAACTCATCATCTAATTCCGGAACCTCAATATCATCATTTTTTGTTAAGTCTGATCCTTCAGTAAGCCCTAGTGAAAACCCGTATATTCTCCCTGAAAACCCAGCTTCCAATAGCGTCTCCTGGACAGCCAACAGACTTGTCCCAGACGTTTTAATATCATCAATTATCAACACATTATCTGCATAATCTTGGAATTCTTCATCCGCTAAATAATAATTGTCTTCCATTGCCGCCTGCCTTTCTTCAATGCCCACAGTAAAAGACAGTTTCTTATTAGCTCTCTTCTTTCCAAGCACTTTTGGTTCATATAAAGAACCCTTAACATCAGCAATTATTTCTCCTATTTGATCTAAAGGCTTGTCTTCCGTGACTTCTAATTCATCATGACCCAACACTCTTACAATTAATCCAAAACGTATTGTATCATAAATTTCATTGATAAAATCATGCTCAACCCAATCAATCCAAAATTGGATCGCCTCCTCTTCACCATTCTTAAAATCTAGCAACTTGGCAGAATAGAATTCATCCCTTGACTTGGGGAAATAATAGCACAAATGCCAAAAGGCCCGAAAGTTTTCTAGGTGGTTGGCTTCTAAAAAAATCATATGTGGTTAAATTGGTGTAAACCAGCAAAAGATACTAATATTTTACTAAACGTTACGTACAATAGATTGATCGTAGTCAACAATTAGATCGATTATTAATAAGGATGATTCTCTAGCCTAGAGGATATCAAAGGCACCATTCTTAATATGAGTTAGTAATCTGCCTTCACAATATTCATCCAGCATATCCAAATTTACTCCTTCATATATACTCATAACGGGAACTTCCAGGATACATGCAAGAATGGGTATTTGAGCGGCCGAAAGCTTATTCATACATTTTTCATATTTTATAACCTGCTGATAACTTACTCCAAGGATTGAGCCTAAATACTCAGCGCTGAAATCCACATGGTCTCTTTGCATTCTTATATTGTTACCAATAATCCTATCAATTTCTGAAACTCCTTTTTTTGCGTTTCCTGACATTCAATCCTCTTTACTGTAAAATTTTGGCCGATGGTGGCCGGATGCTGCAAAGACCCTGCAAGAGCGAAGGTGTAGGTATTTAGGCGTTTGCCCTGGACATTTCCTTACCATCCGGCCGAAACCGGAGGATCATCTTTGATGTCACAAAAGGCGAAGAAATACCGAACAGTTTCGGGCACCCTTGCTAAAGAGGTTTGCAGTCCCCACACGTGGGATTTACCACGATGCTCAAAAAACAAAGCATATTAGCTACGTAAATTCAAGAAGTAATAATGAGTTACTAAAAACCCTACTAATACGTCCTGATCGATGGCTTCGGGTTAAAAACAGATAAGATCTCATAAGCCTGAATTTGCAATTCTTCTTGCACAGCTTTGGCATTGGGTCGTTGACAAAATACTGAATTCGATGTTTTGTTTAACACCAAACCTGCACTTGAGGTAAACGAAAAGTAGGTGTTTACCGAAAAGACACCTAAAACCCGTGGGCAATGTGGCAGCGTTGAGTCAAAAACTTCCTGCAAAATCGTATCATGATTTTGTAGAGCAGTGTGATAGGCTTGATGGTAAGCAGTTGGATCAGTGGGAAACGTATCGTCATCAAATTCAAGATAATCATCTAAAGCAATCCCAAAAACTCCATAGGTTTGACGGTTTTGTAGAGAGCGTTGAAACTCACGTAGGAATTTATCTACCTTATCTCTTGTAAGACCATTAGGATGCTTGCATTGAACCTCCAAGTTCTTATAGAAAATATCATTACCATCAGTATTCTGAGGAAGTGTTGCCTCAACTCCATATTCATTAAGGTATGCTGCCGAGTAAACCTCAAATTCAAAGTCTTTAAAATTGTGATCATGTCCTACATCAGGAACTCCATAAGCGTAACTGCCAGTATTCATGGCCGATAGCTGAACTCCAAACTCTTTCCGCTTCATCCAGAGCATGCGCAGGGCATCGGATAAGGAGTACAGCACCAATATCGGCTTTAATGTGGTATTAAACACCGGAGCATCCGCCGGAAGAGTAACGTAGGCCTCAGAGTCATCAATCAGTTTCTGAAGTCCTGAATCTGAAATCAAATTGACCCCTCTTTTCTTGATTTGGTATTTTAGAAATTCAAGGTCTGCATTTATTAATACATCATTATAAAACTTAATATCTGACTTCTTCATATCAACCGTTTACATAACAGCAATTTAAAATCTAAATCCCTTAGGTCAATTCAAAGAAAATCAAAAAGAGCCGTTATTTGATAAACTCCACAGATATCACCTCTACTAGCCATCTGAAAAATTCCTAAACCATTCTTTTCCTTAACTGAATTTTTACCAATCTATGGCAGAATAATAGGGACGATATGACAACTATCAGTAGTGGGCTATGGATCAAGTTACTGAAGAACAAAGAAGAAAAGAGCATTTTCATAACCATGCACTAAAAGGTGACTTGGAAGAAATTGGAGCGATTCCACTTGCTCATGATCAAGCAGAAAACAATCCGCACAATGAAAAATCTGAGCGTAAGAAGAATGAACGCTATGCGGAGCTGCTGCATACAATTACGCAAGCACAAGAAGCCTACGATGCCTTGATGGAACGATTGAATGCAGAGCTCAACGCTTTACGAACTGTCATCAAAGAGCTTGAAACTGAAATGGAACAAAATAGAGATGAATGGGACTTAAACTCAGAAATCCTAAATGATATCGATGATGTGTTCTGCAACTTTGAAGATGGCGGAAATATGGACAGGGACGCGGCTTATGCTGCATTCCAAAAAGCAGGAATCGAAGTTTCTCATGATGCCACAGATGTAGAAGTAATCGCGCATTTACATGACGTTAGGGAAAAAACAATCCAGAAGGTAGACGATCTCGATACGGCCTTCCTCATTATGGAGGCAGACCATAAGAATTTCCGAGCAAGGGAAGATCAAGTACTTGCCACAAAACAACAATTAGAAATAATCGGAAAAGACAGCTCTCTTTCTGATGAAGCTAAGGTCACAGCAATTCGGGCACTAGATCAAGAAGTAGGGAGCAAGACCCTTCACCGATCAGCAACGATTGTTAATGATGAAGAAGTTGCGGCTAAAGCGGATGAAGTTATCGAAGAAAACAAAATTGACCAACATGCAAAGACAACAATAAGCGTATCAAATTTCCCTGGACTAAATTAATTTGGGTATTCTTTCTTAAATCGTCTCTGGATATGCGGCAGTAACGCGTAAAATTCATTTGCGTCAAATGAACCATTCATATCATTTTCAATAAAATAGTCGAACCCTGTTCCTGGCTTATTATGGTACTTCTGAAAGAACTTATGTGGCACCTGAAGAGAATCAAGTTTGCTGCTGAGGACAGCCACGACTCTATCATACAGCTCTCGCTCATGAGTTCCTCTCAAAACAGCGATTGTTACAACATCATGTTTTTGCGAGTAATCCCCAGCTTGACGAAAGATGGTTTGCTCTGAATTCTCATCATACATGTTTTCGATTTCAGCTTGTGCAAGAGACACATTTGAAAGAAAAATGCTGACTAATGAAATCAGATATAAAAGCGTTATTTGGAAATTTTTCATAACAGATGAATCTTAGTGCGTCATTTATGACGTAAATATACTGAATCATAGTCATTAGTACGTCATGCATGACGTAATATTTGACTTATAAATTCCAGACTTTGTCGGTCATGGATGACGTAAAAAAAGATGATCGAATACTGGCAATTGCCAAGCGTATAAAAGACTTAAGAATTGAAAATGGATATACCAGCTATGAAAAGTTTGCCATCAAACACGACTTTCAAGGAAAGCAATATTGGAGACTGGAAGAGGGACACGACTTCAAGGTTAGTACCCTCTTACGTATTGTTGATGCTCACAATCTTTCCCTCGAAGATTTTTTTAAGGGTGTGAAATAAATTGCTAATTGTTTCTGTTGCAACGAACGAAACTTTATATGCTACCGGCGAGCTCAGAAGGGCTCGGATGCAATCCTATTGCCTAAGATCGAACAAAGGCGAGCAGAGGATCGTAATCGTGTTGATCCGCCGCCCGTAAAGCAGCTATATATATTTGGCGTATCTCTCCATCCTTATATAAATCTCCATCCCCCCAACTAAAGGGCTCTTGACCTAGGACATCAACAAGTAGTGTATCAGCAGCAAGCCTTGAGTGACGTCCATTACCATTGGGGAATATATGTATCCATACCAGTTTGTGATGAAACCTCGCGGCAATTTCATCAGGAGGATAGGTTTCATTCGCAACCCAGTATTGGACATCACCCAATAATTGAGCTAGTTCAATTCGAATTCTTGGATAATCAACACCAATATTTCTGTCACTCAATCGCGTATTGCCAGCCCACCTCCAAACCTTATCAAACATCTTTTCATGAAGCTTGAAGACAAACTCTTCGCTAATGACATCCTTTTTGTTACGCCTTCTTTCTAGCCAGGTGTAAGCTTGATTAATGTTGTCCTGTTCCCACCGGTTTAATTCAGCCTTCGTCTGAATGTGGGATAGAAGTAACCCCTCAATCTCATCAGGATCAAGAGGGGTTGCTCCTTCTGGCTCAGAAAAGATTAATTGGTCGTCCATAGTTCTTTTTCTTCCTCTAATAAAATCCGATCAACCATATCTTCCAGCGCCGCTTTTTTATCTTCATCGCTAAGGCCTTGCTGTTCCAAGCTCATTGTACGATCCAAGCGACCCATGCGCTGCATAGCTATTTTCATGGCTTGCTCACGAACCATGGTTTCCAAGCTTTCCTTACTGATGAATCCATAGACGAATTTCATCCCCAATCCTTCTGCCACATTTTCCATTGTGGAGAGTTTTAGGTTTCCATCCGGCTCAGCCTTTTCTAACTGAATAACGCGAGGCTGAGAGATACCCATCCTCTGAGCAAGTTGACTTTGGGTCATACCTAAAGCTTCGCGAATGACTTTAATCCAGCTCTTACGTGATGGAAATGACGACAGGTTTGTTCCTGACAATTGCTTATCAAGCTGCTCACGTATCAATTTCTTTTCCCAGTATTTCATTTTAATAAGCTTTAGGTTATAAAATTAATATTAACTTATAATATATATATTATAAATATACAATTAAATAATAAGTTAAGTCTTATATTAAATATCGACGCATTTCAAGAAAAACCTTATTAAGAACTATCAAGAGCCTTTCTTAATTAGAATTACTAAAATTATTAGTATTTTCACTTTTATGTAGCGAATAGGATTAGCACTTAATGAACAGGCGATTAAAGACCATTTCCTGAATTGGATTGGAAGTATGAATTCTTTAAGGCCGGTCAATAAGTTCTATAATGCAAATCCTTTTTCTTCCCTACCAGTAATAGCGGGCTTTCCAGGTGCAAAACTTAAGTATATGCGCTGGGGCCTCGTCCCAGAATGGTGGAGCTCTAGTAACCTTCCACAGAACACTGCAACCGCCACTACCAACAAAATTCTTCAGAAAAGAGCGCTACGCAAACCGATTAGAACACAGCGTTGCATAGTCCCGGCAAGCTATTACCTGACTTGGCATGATGATGCGCCATTTCTTTGTTTCCTTGAGGAAACACACTTATTCGGTCTTGCGGCTGTTTTTGATTGCTTCAAACCAAATAAGTATGATCTGCCTTTGACTTCTTCCTGCGTTCTTATGGCTCCTGCAGACCAACGTATGCAGCCCATGGGCAAAGAGATGCCCTTGATCTTGTCACCAGAATCTTACAGGAGTTGGCTAAGCAATGAAACGTCGATAGATGAAGTTGCGAAAATCATGAATTCCAACTTCGGCTTACGAAATGCATATCCAATTGCTTCCAAAGCCTACGACTCCAGCTTTAATAGCAAAGAGGTTTACAAACCTATAGGCCATCGCCTCCACAGGAAATTCAAAAGAGTTCCTGCCAAAACAGAAATAGATCGTCGAGGTAGAGAAAAAGTTATTGAATGGAAGAATGTTTATGTCGATTAATACTCTTGTGTGTAGTTAAGCAATAATACTTGTCTTCCCTACCAGTTAATCTAAAGATGACATAGGCAAGGGACATCCCTTTTCTGACGTAATTCCCCCGCATGAATTATCCATTGTGTGGTGTCCCTGCCACTATTTCTGGTTGTACAGAATCCCCGCAAATCATAAGCTTTTCAGCCAAATATTAATTGGCTTCACAACTTATGCGATAATTTTTTCTTGACATATCTCAAAGTTTTGTCATATCATATAAGAACAACGGGGGAGATTTCTAACGCCCCCATTTCAAAAAACTATCTATAAAAACAGGGGAAGTGTAATGAGTAATAGTCAACTCTTTTACCGAGAAATGGTGGATAGAATGTCTAACCGCCTTTTTCAAAATCCAGACCAAATGGATCAGATCGATGAAGTCATCAATCAGCACCACGAAGACACCACGGTTTATACAATTTGTGCTAAAGCCGCTAATGTCTTGGACATTGTTAAAGAGCTAAGCAATGACGATCATATTGATTGGGACAATGCAGTCGATGAATATGCTGATGATGTAATTGAGCATCTTCTAGAGGGACAAAAACTAGATACCTTGGATATGATCACCATGGCTTCACGTAGCGGCCAAAGTGTTCGATAATCCATCTCTCTAAATCTACTTTCTAAAAAATACCTCCACACTACTAACGAATTTTCATGACGCTCTAAGCCAAGAGTCGAGCACTCTATTGGTGCGTCATGAAATACCTCCTCAAGAATTGCTTGAGTGAGATCAACAACCCTTACCGCATGAAAGGAAAATCTATGCAAACCAAACCAAACCCACAGTCCGATGACGCAAATGATTCTCAATCGCAATTATTTGCTGATACCAATATTACAATGAAATCTGGTCGACTTACTAGAGACCCTGAAATTGTAGGAGACGGTAAATATGTCAAAGTCAGAATTGCCAGTAACAAACAGTATGAAGTTGATGGTGAGATTAAGACAAATACCAATTACTTCAATGTTATGGTTTCCAGTAACCTTAACGAAGCCTTTGAACTAACCAAGAGTTTTAAGAAAGGTGATTGGGCATATTTCAAAGGTGAAGACAGCACCAAGCCTTTCGATACACCGGAAGGCTATAAGCAAACAGCCTCGACAATCTTCGCTTATCACGCCGTTTTGAAAAAGGAAAAGACTCCAGAACAGTCTAATACTCCCAAATCCGAAACTAAAAACAAGTCAACTAAATCCACTAAACCAGCAGTCGTAGAACCCGCCTAAGTTCTTTGTCACCGCCAAACCTAGGGAAAGTCCTTGTCCCTGAGGGCTTTCCCACTTTTTTAACACCATTTTGAAAGACCACCAATGAACGAACTACTCACAAAATTTGAAGAAGTACGCCTAGTTTATCGTAACAAGATGAAGGTGAAAGATCGCCCAAAAGTCCAGTGTGCAAATGATGCATTCAACATCCTATATAACTCCTGGGATAAGGATCAAATTGACAACATAGAAGAGAGTAAACTCTTATTACTCGATCGCCAAATGAGGGTAATGTCCTTAGTGTCCCTTTCATTCGGGGGGATGACCGAAGCCATTATTGATCCCCGTGTTGTATTTGCGACGGCATTAAAGAGAAGAGCCAACGGCATCATCTTAGCTCATAACCATCCGTCTGGTAACCTTGAGCCAAGCCAAGCAGATATCAGCTTAACTGAGAGATTTAAGTCTCTGGGTGAGATGATGAGAATTTCTCTTCTTGACCATTTAATCGTCACATTTGATGGATTTCGCTCAATTGTTTCAAATGAGAGCGGGGGGATTCATCATGGGTAACAAAGTTGATTTTTCTAAAATAAAGGAAGAGGTTCACCTTCCTCAATATGCTTATACACTAGGCTATGAGCTCGACAAAAAAAAGAGCACAGGCACCTCTTGGGTCATGTCTCAAAAGGGCAAGGATAAGATTGTGATATCAAGGCCAGGAGATGTCTGGATTTATTTCTCTGTTTATGATGATAGCGACAACGGAACAATTATCGACTTCATAAAAAATCGGACTGACAAGTCTTTATATGAAATTGGAAAAGAGCTGGAAAGATGGGTTGGCATACCCTCACTTATACCAAAGAGATTTAGTTCGATTACTAAAAGGGGAATCCATGACCCTAATCGAATCCAAAGGTTATTCAAGGCATGTATGCCATTGGGAAGCCACCCCTATCTCCGCAAAAGGGGAATTAAGGATGTAGACCTTCAATCTGAACGTTTTAAAGGGCGAGTATTTCGTGATCGGTTCGGAAATGTTGTCTTTCCACACTTGAAAAAAGGTGAAGCATGTGGCCTTGAACTCATTGATGAAAACACCCACCTTTTCATTAAGGGAAGTGTGAAGACGCTTTGGCGATCAAACAGATTTTTAAGCGATGACACATTGGCGATTGCAGAAACTCCTATCGACGCCATGAGTTACCAGATCATGCATCATGAGCTGAACTCAGCCTTTTATGCTGCAACGTGCGGTGGATTCTCATTAAAGCAAGCAGAAATAATACAGCGACTTGTCACTGAGCTTTCGTGGATTCAAAGAGTCTTACTGATCGTTGATAACGATGAAGGTGGAGATCGTTTAGCTAAACGATTGAAGCAGGTAATCAGTGCCACATCTTTCACAGGCACGGTTGAACGACACAGTCCGCTCAAACGAGGATCGGATTGGAACGACGTTCTGACCCAATATGGAATATAGACCTTCACTTATAAGCACCAAGTGAGCTCTTCAAAGGTTGCATCATGAGATGCAAAGAACCCGAAAACTCGAATTTGTCTTTTGAAGATGAGTACGATTTGAAGGTTCAGTCTAGGGCATAGCCCCATCGGTCAACTTAAATAGAAAGGAAATAGCATGACTGAGAATAGTGAAAACACAAACCCGGAAAACAGACCCACACATCGTCTGATACAAGAAAAAGCATTCTTTAAGATAGACGCAAATGGAAGGCAGACCCGGGACAAGGAAACCATTGAGATTACTCGCGGCTGGCTTCAAAAAGCCAAAGAGAGCGACATTCATTACATCTCATGGGCCAATACCGCAATTCCTGTGTTACCAGATATTGATGGAAAAACGACTTTAAGAACGTTTGAAATCAATTATCAAGACTAAGGTTTTATGTAGGAAAACTTGGGACAGGGGCTTCTAGCCCTTGTCTCCTTTTTAGGAGTAACACATGAGTTATGATTCTGGCCACCCTTGGTATTATGCCTTAGGAGGAGATGTACTATCAATCAAACAGATATGGAAGTTGGTTCACGCTTCTGGTTATAAAGGGTACAGGAGAGATGAAATTGGTAAGCTTTACGGCAATGATCCGAAACTTAAAGCCTTAAAAGAAGAAGTCATTTCATCCTTAAACAAAAACATCAGCGGATATAGAAAACTAGCTTTCTCCTTACATAGATATCGACTAGAAGAGGGTCTGATTAAACAAGAGCCTTGTTGTGATGTCCACACCAATATAAGCTTGAAGCACAATCACATCTACAATGACCTGGCACACCTTACATATATTGACAAACAATTGTCAGGTCAGCTCGAATTGTTTTGATCTTAGTTATAGCTGCAAAGTAATCTAAGGTTAAAGTAACTCTACTTAAATGCACAGACATTACGTCTAAGAGGATCGACCTCTAAGAAATGGTTTTACTTCAATGACTTAGGCAGCTATCATCTTAGCTTGTTTTTTAGGAGGAAAAGCAACGATGAAGGACTTTAATGTTCTCTCAGGTACCAACCCTATTGCAACACAATCAATCTCTCGGAACTACGATATTGAATCTGCATTTCAACAGCTTCAGTCATGGGGCTGGAATGAGATGTATCCAAGCCGAAGGCTTACAAAAACAATGGTTGAAAAGTGGGCCAAGGGGCACAAACACGGATGGCGGTTACATAAAGCCATGCGGAAAATGATCATATCAGAACAGAACCTAATGAAGATTTTAAAAGGATACTGACTAAAACCCAACCAAACGTGAACAAGGAGACGTACAAATGCCAAACGACAATACCATCATTCCACTTCTATCCGAAGCCGATCACTCAAGAGTCGTAGCTACATTGATGATTGAGCTCAATGGGTTTTTGGATGAAAAGACCGTTGAACAATTAACGGGACTATCAAGGACTGAAAGGTACCGCATGAGAATTGAAGGAACCTTTCCGGAAATGAAGACCATAAAAGGGAAGATCAAGGGCTGGAGGGTAAGCGACATTCAAACCTGGTTGGATAATCGGGCTTAAGGTAAGCTGAAATGAAATCGCGGAAAACTAAATTGAAACTTCAGTCATTTGATTAACTATTGGCAATCGAGACAGATGGTTTATCTCTGAAGTATGTTGGCCTTCTTGACTAACTCACGCATCTCATCAAGGCTGGGAACTTGATCAGCGTTTTTGTATCTCAGGATATTGTCTAACGCAAATTCCAAAACATTAGCTGCTAGTCTCTTTTCGTAATCATAACCGTATTGGTCATAAATACTGGTTACCGAATTATCGGTATGATTGAGCATTAGTGCGGCCCAATTCGGAGGACAACCCAAAGAAGTAATGATGGTGGCTGCAGTTCGCCTTAGGTCATGAGGTGTAAAATGACTCATATTTAATATATCTCTTTGTTTGTTAATACTCTGAGCAAGTGTATCCTTACCCATTTCCTCACCAGTTTCCGTCAAAAACGGTTTGTCGAATCCTGGTCTAATTAGCTTCATTGCTTCAAGAACATTAACTCCATATTTATTGAGTGGAACACGCCACTCCCTCTTGTTCTTTGGCTCTGGAATAGTCCATATTGCATCTTTAGGATTGTACTGAGCGAATGTCATGGTTCGAACATCTACACCACGCTGCATTGTGACCAAAATGAATTTCAACGCAAGCTGAATAGGAAATTGTATAGGTGTTTGGGGAAGGGTGTACCACAATTGATGAATTTCTGTGAAAGTTAAAGCTCTGGTTCTCCTTCCAGTTCTTGAAGGTTTTTCAAGTGCCGATATGGGGTTCAGTTTAAGGTATCTTGGCATCAGAACCTTACACATCCTGTGCATGTAAGCATATAAGTGATTAGCTTGTTGCGGAGCCCCACGTTCGAGCACATTCATTATCACATCTTCAAAATCCTCTGACTCCATATCTTGGAGAAAGGTTGACCCAAATTGCGGCTCTAAATCCTTTCTTATTGCACGGATTTCATCTTTGGTTCTTACTTTTCCTTTAGCTAGACAATGTTGTTCGTAAATATCTATTCCCTCACTTACAGTTATCCTTCGAGATTTGGCTTTTTTGTATTTCAAAACTGGATTTACTCCGAGTTCGACACTATCAAGAGCTTCATCATACTTCTTTCTCGCTTCTCTTAAACTGATGCTGGGATAGCGACCTATGGTTAGTCTAAATTTTCGGTTCGCAAGCCTGTAAACAAAAACAAAACTTTTTGCCCCCTTTGGTGTCACTCTTAATCCGAAACCAGGATGATCATTGAACCAATAATCAACTCGTTTGGCTTTAGGCTTGATCGCCTTTATGCTAAGCTCATTACAAGCAATATTATTCAGGGTACCACTTTTTTGTTTTGGGGTACCATTTGGGGTACCAAAAATGGTATTATCGTCTGAAACCATGTGAAACCTCTTGAAACGCGAATAGTCAATGATATCAATGATTATAGACCGTTTTTTGTGTTTCGTCAAGTTCCATAATATTCCATTATTAGCCTCTTTTAATCAGTCGAGCTAAAAGATCACAAAAAGAGTTTTTTTGAGAAAAATGTATGTTTTTCATCAAGGAAATTTTCAAAATAAGTTGGCGCAAACGCGCAGTGATCGCTTAGCTCAGCTGGTAGAGCAATTGACTTTTAATCAATAGGTCCAGGGTTCGAATCCCTGAGCGATCACCACTTATTTTTTCAAAATATGCTCTGGGGTACCATTTTGGGTACCTACCAAATGTTACAATATGTAACATTCTGAAACCTTAGAATGCCAAGTTGCTTCAAAATTTTGTGTTGCGGGAGTAAACGAAAAGGACTGACGCGTGGTTAAATTTCATTTGCGACAAGATCATCATACCCACCCACTGAGCGCTTTCTATTTTGCTTACATCAGATTCATTCTTTTCCTTGCATCCAACCAGATTACTTGTTTACTAGCATAGACTGATAATCCCCAAACAGAATGGCTTAAAATCACACAAGGTCAGAAAAAAGATTTTTGTGTAGAATTAAAATTTATTCAGGCATCAAAGAATAATCCGGAAAATTACCAACCAATTTTTCGTTTTTATCTCCAGTAGTAACAGCCAGGACAAGATATTTTCCACCGACGAAGCACCCTTTCCAAGATTCGCCGATTCCTCCAAAGGTCTCCTCATTATCTCCTCTAGATTTCATCTTATTAATCCCTACTTTGAAGCCTCTAAGCTGAGCTCCAATTTCCTTTGCTTCTTGTTCATCATCACAAGCAATACTAGATACAAGAGCTCCATTGGAAACATTCATTTCGCTTACCAGCTCTTCCTTAGAGTCTACCAAAACGATACTATCAAGTGGCCCGAATGGCTCGTTGTGATAAAGTGTCGAATTCTTGGGAATATTCAATAGCGCTGTTGGGGCATAATAAGCAGAAAGGTCTTGATTGGGCAAAAAGTCGTATGGGTTTATTTTACCTTGATATAGCGCAACCGCACCTTTCCCCATGGCATCAGTTAACATTACATTCAAATCACTCACTTTTCTTGAGTTGATCAATGGTCCAAAATCAAGGTCCGGGGCTTTACTCTCACCTTGATCTACCAATAATGGGTGACCTACTTTGAGAGATTTCAAAATGGGTAAGTACATTTCCAAAAACTGAGGAAATAAAGATCGTTCGATCACGTACCGCACATAAGCAGTACATCGTTGCTTCCCATATTTGAAGCCTGATTTCAATTGCTTTCCTAAACCTTCAAAGTAACTAAAGTTCCACACGCCATACGTGTTCACCCCTTCCATCTCTAGCATGTATCGTTTATTTCGGTCATACAAAGAGGCTGCTATGATCCTTCCGTTACTTTTTCCTCCTACATAAGACAGGCAATCTACCTGATCATTTTTCACCAATGCCTCACTTAAGACGGCTCCAGACCCACTTACCAACGACATGGGTAGTCCGTGCCGGTGACCTATTGCAAAACAAACTGTCAATGCGAAGAGGCCACCATCAGAAGGTGTCTTAGCAATCACTGTATTCCCACATAGCAATTGAACAAGACACGCATGCACTAATACAGACAAAGGATAATTCCAGGAAGCAATGTTTGACACCACACCTACTGGCTGACGATCACCCAACATTTCTTCAATATTATCCAGATACCAACGAACCCCTGAAATACATCTGTTAACACCGTCTAAGGCTTGATCATAAGGTTTACCAATCTCCCAGACCAAAAGGAACGCAATAAATTCCTTAGCCTTATCCATATCATCAAGAACACTTAAAACTTTATCCTTACGCTTGGCCAAAGGTTCCTTACGCCACTTACTTTTTGATTGAGAACATGCCGCCACTGCCTTTTTACAAGCCTCAGATGTGATCATGGGATAATTACCCAACAACGTGCCATCTACAGCAGAGTGAAAAGGCTTTCTATTGCCAGGCTCTTGCCATTTGTTCTCGATCAGGTTGAGAATATTGCCTTCTTCATCAAATGATTCAGGATACTCTTTGGTCAATCTGTCCATGAGTACGGACCATTCAGCTTGAGGTAGGATGATTTTTTTCATAATTAGGAATTCTGATTTTTCAATTTAGAAAAAATATTCTAATTATTAGAAATTATTTTCTAATTGGGATTTGAGTATTCAACCCGTATTTTATCCGAAAGGAGGAACGTAGTTTTTTTACCTGATTTTCGATAAATTAGAAAATAGTTTCTAGAAAAAGTGAAAGAGACAAAAATCAATATTATCAACGCTGCTACTTCTCTCTTTAATAAAAAGGGTTTTGCAAGTGTTCGTTTGCAACATATTGCAGATGAAGCTAATGTTAGTATTGGAAATCTTGCATATCACTACGCAACTAAGAATGACATTCTCAATAAAATTTATGAAGACCTGGTCAAAAGACAGGCAGAATCCTTAAATGAATTAAACCTGGTACCACTTTTTGAAAATTTAGATAGGCATTGGGATCATGTGTTTGAAATGCAAGAAGAATATGCCTTCTTTTATCAGGACACATTGGAAGTTCTCAGATTTAGTGAGTCTATTAAAGAAAAGTATCGCAAACATATTTTTTGGGAAAAAGACCAATTTGTTAAGTTGATCCAGTTTAATGTTTCAAGAGGTGCCTTAGATCCAATGGAGTCAGTTGGAGATATCCAGCAAAAAGCTGAGCAACTTTGGTTAATAGAAAATTCATGGTTACCCAGGGCTTTAATATCTGGCCTAGAGTTTTCAAATTCCACAATCTTCAAATCGTATATGTGGCAGGCTTTACTTCCTCATCTTTCACTCATTGGAAGGCAGGAGTTCAATCAACTTATTAAGTTCAAATCCATACCGCTATGAAAGTTTATGTTGATAGAAGATGTTACGAAAAGCTTATGGACTTCATGAATATACAGTCATTTTCGGATCAAAGAGGAGAGTTCACGGATTTGGATTTATTCTACAGTGATGAATGGCTTTTGGATAGCGCAGTAGTTGACAATGTGATTGAAAGGAATGGTAACTGGGACGTTTATTTGGTTTTTGCACATGTGTTAGATCCAATGAAACTCATCAAAAAGAAAATAACCAGATGTACTACAATAAAGAAGGCCGAACTTGCAGCCAATTATATGCGAAGGCTTGCAGCTAAGGATCAGCGAGGGACATTGAAGATCGATAGCACAACCTTTAAGAGCTGTGAAAACTAGTATCGTTATGACTCAAACAAAAGAAAGAATAATTACATCAGCGATAAACCTTTTCAACGAGCATGGATTCGTTAATGTTAGATTACAAAACATCGCAGATGATCTGAAAATAAGTGTTGGAAACCTAGCCTATCACTTCAAAAACAAGGAAGCAATTGTTTCTAAGGCCTATGAGCAAATTGGTCAGGAACTAGCCACAATTCTCAGTTCTTACAGAGCTTCACCTGATCTGCGTGATTTAGACTATCAACTTGGCATGTACTATCAATTTATTAAGAAGTTTCCCTTCTATTTTATTGATATACTTGAAGTAAAGAGAAATCACCCCCACTTACACGATGAGCGCAAAGATTTTATTTGTAAGATGCGTATTCAATTTGAGAAAAGGTTGGAGTACAATAAATCCCGGGGAATAATAAAGGAAAGCATGAATGATCAGCATATCTCTCAGGTAGCGGATAATATGTGTACCATTATTACATTTTGGTATACCTGTCAGGCTATAAAGAGTGAAAAAGAGAAAGCTGGCAATTTCAAAAATTCAGTTTAGATTCAGCTTTATCCATTTCTGACTAAGAAAGGAGTCGGTGAATACAATCAACTAGTAGCCTCAAACAACATTACTGAAGATTAGAAATTTTTTTCTAGAAATTTTTTTCTAATTCATACTTTATACTTAATTTGATGGGTAGATTTTATTGAAATTTCAATAAATGTCGAATCAATTAAACAATGTTCAACCTAACAAAATAAAACATGGCAAACGTACTCTGGCTCCAAGGGGGAGCATGTAGTGGTAACACAATGTCCTTTTTGGATGCTGAGGAGCCTACAGTTGTTGAGTTAGTCACTGATTTCGGAATTAACATTCTTTGGCATCCTTCCATCGGATTAGAAATTGGTGAGCAAGTAACCGAACTTCTCAAGGATATCCTTGATGGTAAAATTCAGTTAGATATTTTCGTCTTCGAAGGAAGTATCATTCAAGGCCCCAACGGAACGGGGACAATGAATTACTTCGCTGAACGTCCAATGATGGAGTGGGTAAAAGAGCTTTCAGCCGTTACTCAGTTTACTGTTGCAATTGGTGACTGTGCTACTTGGGGAGGAATCCCTGCAGTTCCTCCGAATCCGAGTGAATCAACTGGGATGCAATTCCTTAAGAAGACAAAAGGCGGTATTCTGGGAGCTGATTACGTATCTAAAGGCGGTCTTCCAGTTATTAAT
Organism: Ekhidna sp.; assembly: GCF_040220215.1. GTDB lineage: Bacteria > Bacteroidota > Bacteroidia > Cytophagales > Cyclobacteriaceae > Ekhidna. Next base: position 713,914 of record NZ_JAVJTR010000016.1, on the reverse strand, counting down.
ATCCCAGGGTGTCCTGCTCACCCAGATTGGGTGACTCAAATTCTTGTGGCGATATCAACAGGTAGAATTGGTGATGTTTTGGTTGATGATTATCACAGACCAAAAACGTTCTTTACTGATTTCGTACAAACTGGTTGCCCTAATGTTCGAAACTTCGAACAAAAGGTCGATGGCGGTTTTGGGAAAAGAGGTGGATGCCTGTTTTATGAAGTAGGGTGTAGAGGACCAATGACACGGGCTAGTTGTAACAATATTCTTTGGAATCGCCAGTCCAGTAAGACAAGAGCAAATCATCCATGTTTGGGTTGTACCGAGCCAGGATTCCCACATAATGACCTTAAAAAAGGAAGCGTGCTTAAAACCATGAAGTATATGGGGGTTTTTCCTAAAGAAGTTCCAACAGGAAGCAGCAAAGTTGGATATTACCTAAAAGCTGGAATCGAAAAAGTAACGCCAACTAATAAGGCAGTAACAGAAACTTCTAAATAATCGAAAAATGTCAACGAAAGAATTAAATATATCTCCAGTAGGTCGTGTAGAAGGCGATCTGGACGTAAAAGTTTTTATGGAAGGTGGTGTTGTGACGAGAGCACACACCCAAGCTGCAATGTTTCGTGGTTTCGAACGAATCATGGCCGGAAAAGATCCACAATCGGGCCTAATAGTAACACCACGAATATGTGGTATCTGTGGTGGATCGCATCTTTACTGTGCTTCTTCTGCTTTAGATACCGCATGGGGCACAAAGCTTTCTCCTAATGCGCTTCTTTTAAGAGCAATTGGTCAAGCAACGGAAACCATTCAAAGTATTCCAAGATGGTTTTACGCAATTTTTGCTACCGACATGGCAAATAAGAAGTTTGCCAGCAAACCTCTATATCAAGAGGTTGTAAAAAGATTTGCAGCATACACAGGTACATCATTTCAATCTGGGGTGACTGCCAGTGGTAGACCAGTGGAAGTATACGCACTTTTCGGTGGACAATGGCCACACTCAAGTTACATGGTTCCTGGAGGAGTGATGTGTGCACCTACTTTAAAAGATGTAACCAGGGCTCATGCTATTATGAATCAGTTTAGAAATGATTGGTTGGAAACTACATGGCTAGGGTGCTCGATTGAGAGATACTTGCAAATCAAATCATGGGATGACTTGATGGCTTGGGTAGAGGAAAATGAATCACAGCGCAATAGCGATTTAGGCTTATTCATCAGAGCTTCCCTGGAATTTGGCTTAGACAAATTTGGTCAAGGTGTTGGTAAGTACATTGCCTATGGTACTTATTTACACAAGGACAGATACAATACTCCAACCATTGACGGACGAAATCAGGCATTGATTAGTTCCAGCGGATTCTTTGACGGTAAAAACTATCATGATTTTGATCACAAACAGATTTTTGAGCATGTGGATCATTCATGGTTTGAACATCAAGATCCTGCACATCCTTGGGATGAGCCGCTTCCTACTCCTGTTGTTTCCCAAAATTTGGAAAATTCGGACTTTAATGGAAAGTATAGCTGGTCTAAAGCTCCAAGATACATGGGACAGGCGGCTGAAGCCGGACCACTTTCCCGTGTAATTATGAATGCAAACCCAAACAATTTGGATCATCAAATTCAAGATCCTTTGTTTGGAGACATTATGGACAAAATAGGTCCGAGTGTTTTCACTAGAACATTAGCTAGAGTGCATGAAGCACCAAGGTTGTACAATTACATTGATGAGTGGTTAAGTCAAATCAATCTAGATGATGAATTCTATATCAAACCAGAAGAAAAAGATGGTAAAGGATTTGGTGCTACCGAAGCTGCCAGGGGTGCATTAGCACACTGGGTGGAAATAGAAGGCGGTGTTATCAAAAATTACCAGGTAGTTGCACCAACAACTTGGAATGTTGGACCTAATGATGCTGAAGGTAAATCAGGTCCTATTGAGGCAGCACTTGAGGGAACTGAAATCGAAGATCCACATGATCCGGTAGAAGTTGGAATGGTGGCTAGATCCTTTGATTCTTGTTTGGTTTGTACAGTTCATGCTCATGACCAAAAGTCTGGAAAAGAGCTTGCAAAGTTTAAGTTGTAACAATTAAAGATTATACTAGAACCCGTAAAATTCATTTACGGGTTTTTTTTTGATTTTATGAGCAAAACTGCAATTATGGGGTTTGGGAATCCTGTCAGAAGTGATGACGGGATTGGTTGCTATGTGATCCAGGAGTTGAAAGATTCCTTAGGGAATAACGATGAAGTAACAATCCTGGATATGGGAACTTCTGCATTTGAGGTGTTATATCAGCTCAAGGGCCATGATAGGATATTAATTGTAGATGCAGTGATAAATACCGGTGAGCCTTCTGGAACACTCTATAAGGTGCCGGCCAAGGAAGTCATGAAGGCTCCTCAAGAAGACCCTATGGTATTTCTTCATAGTTTGAAATGGGATCAGGCACTCTCCTACGCAAAGAGGATCCTGGCTGATGCATATCCAGAAGATATTCAGGTCTACCTCATTGCTGTGGATAATACAAGGTTAGAAATTGAACTTTCAGAAAAAGTGAAAGAGGCTGGCGATAAAGTAGTCCAATTAATGCTAGACGACTTAACTGCTACAAATGAATAATGAAATCAGCTTAAGGTCGTCACACTTGATCATTCCTGCAGTATTAGCAAATCAAGTTTTGAGTAATAGCACTAGTGCGTATGTTGCCTACAAAAAGGAGCTGAATTCGATCTTGGTATCGCCCAAAGAAAACGATTGGTTTCCAAAGCTCCATGGATCATTGGAGTTTATTGTTAAAAGCAAAGATTTGAAGGGCACCAAAAGCATAGCAATTAGGGAGATATTAATTGATAATGAAATTGATGATAATGACAAGACTCTGAATTACGATATCAATGTCAGAAAGAATTTTCTAAAAATTGAATTACCCAATTTCAAAAAGGTATGATCACAATCTATACGGAAGAAAAAAAAGAGGAGATACAAAGTACACTCAGTACTATTGAAGGCTTGACCGAGTCAGTTCAAATAAAATCTTTAAAGGAGATTGATGAAAATGGACTGTATTTGATTATTGATTCTGATTTTATCAAAGTACCTCTCCCATGGGAAGGAATGGAGCCCCCTATAGTGTTTGACTCAATCCCTTTCGATACGGATGACTTACTAGCAGTTGTGTTATCTAAGCTTGGATATGAAGAAGAAGCCTTGGGCTTTTGCAGATCTGAATCACTGAGTGAAACATTGAAATACAGGTTTCAACTTAGAAATTTTAAACAATCAGTTCTTGATCCCACCTCCAATGAAGAAGATTATTATTCTCTTCATAATCATGCGATATTGTTACACTATGTAGGTCATCTACATAATGGTGTTCCTGCTGAAAAATTGTTTGAGCAAGCGATTGTTGTTGCTCCTTCGGATGAGCACGCAGCTTTTTCAGCGAGGCATCTTTCAGTGCTTCTTTTAGACAGGGGCCAAAATCAGGAGGCGGAACTCCTTCTAAGAAAATATTATGAAAATGCTTTAAGTGAGAAAGCCAAAAGATACCTTGAGCTCGACTTGATCAATGTACTGCTATCAGATCAATTATTTTCACTTAAAGAAAGTGATTTGACAGAACTGAAAAATATGATTTGGAGTTCGATCAAATACTTCGAAGAAGAAAAGATTCAATGGGCTACAGCCAGTCTATATTCTAGTGCATCTGAGGTAACCAACGTTGAAAAAAGTTATACTGAGTCTCTTGGCTATATATCAAAGGCTATCTCCATCTATGAAGATGAAGATCTTCCTGAATTTCTAGCTTCGGCTTACTTGAGAAAGGGAACGCTTCTATATACCTGGGCTCAGGATGCAAACCCACAGTTCTATCAGTCAGCAATTGACACTTATCAGGAGGCATTGAAGACATTCACAAGAGAAGAGTTTCCTCCTGTATTCGCTGAAATCCACCATAACCTAGCTGTAATCTATGCTGAAATGCCCGTAGAGGACAAAAAGAAAACCATGTGGTCGGCATTTTCAGCCACATCATTCAAAGAATGTCTCGATTTCTATCAGAAAGAAACTTATCCTTATGAATACGCGATGGTTGCTAATAATTATGCCAACGCCCTACTCAAATACCCTCCAGCCAAGACAGGAGACAACTCAGAAAAAGCAGTTTACTATTACCTTGAAGCATTAGAAATTAGAGATGCACAACAATTCCCAACTGAACGAGCTCACACCATTTTGAATTATTTGGAGGCTTGCTGGAGAGTTCATAACATTAATAAAACAATGGAAAGAGCCAGATATAAGGATATGCTGGCAAAGGCGCGAGAAATAAAGGCATTGACAAAAGATCAGGAATTGCTTGCCCAAGCACAAGAACATCTTGATCAACTATCAGGACTAGGCTTAGCCATAATGAAAGACTAATATGCACGAGATTTCACTTGTTCGAAACATTTTCAGAACCCTTGAAGCTGAATTTGAAAAAGATGAGCTTGAAAAGCTAAGTCAGATTGATCTCAAGGTAGGTTTATTATCGAATGTAGAACCTATCCTCATGCAAAATGCATTCGAAGCGGTCACACAAGACGAACAAAGATTCCAGAAAGCTGAGCTGCAAGTGAACGTCGTACCCATCATCATTAAGTGTGAGCTCTGTGGAGATGAAAGTGAAGTCAAAAACTATTCTTTCAAATGCAGTAACGGACACCCAACTAAAAATATCATACAAGGTGAGGAATTGACAATTGAACGTGTTCATTTCCATGAATAGGATTTTAGAAATAATTTTCTAAACTCTAGAAAGACTTTTCTAATCAATTTGCGAATTGTATCTTCGATAGCTACATATAGCGACTAGTTCACTAGATGTAGTTAATAAGTGTTTTTATAAAATTGATTATGGCAGCAGAAAAATCCAACAAAGCAGCGAGAGGTACCGTGCAATGTGACAACAGTTCGTTCAACCTATTAAAGGCAAATGATTTCGTAGCAGATACTATTCGAAAATTCGTTGCAGAAAAACAAATCCTCCTTGTTAACATCACTTCCTCCGCAGGTAGCGGGAAAACAACTCTTATGCAGGAAACTGCCAGGAGGTTATCTTCAAAAATCAAAATGAAGGTACTGGTTGGTGATCTGGAAACAGAGCGCGATGCAGATCGTATCAAGCAAGCTGGCGTAGAAGCACTCCAAATCGTAACAGGAGGTATCTGCCATCTGGAAGCACAAATGGTGTGGCAAGCAATGGAACAAATAGACCTGGAAGGGGTAGAATTATTGTTTGTTGAAAATGTGGGTAATCTGGTATGTCCTTCATCATTTGACTTGGGTGAAGATTTTAGAGTAACGCTGCTGGCTTCAACAGAAGGTGATGACAAACCTAAAAAGTATCCAAAGATGTTCTACACTAGCGATTTAATGTTGGTCTCCAAGGCTGATCTTCTTCCTTACATCCCCTTTTCAGTAGAAGCAGCTATTCAGGATGCAAGAGATGTGAATCCCGACATTGAGGCTTTGCAAATATCAAGTACTTCTGGAGAAGGTATTGATGAGTGGTGCTCCTGGTTAGAAGAAAAAGTGAAGTTGAAGAAAGAAAGTGAGAGCATGCCTGTCTAAAGTTTGAATACGTATCATATACATATCAAAGGAAGAGTACAAGGGGTCGGTTTTCGACCTTTTGTTTATAAAATGGCTCTTGAGTTACAACTTAGGGGATGGGTTTGCAATACAACCGATGGAGTGCATATCAGATATTCCGCAGAAGAAGGGCTAGCAAATCAATTTTATCAAAAATGTATTTACCATAAGCCTCAACTTGCTGTCATTACGGATTCATCTATTGAAAAGGTTGAGTTTGAAACGTTTGATAGCTTTCAGATCATTGAAAGTCAAGATAGCAGGCTTGAATTAAGCCTCACTCCAGATTTTAGTATTTGCAAAGATTGTAGATCTGAACTTTCAGACTCAACTAATAGGAGACATAGATATCCATTTATCACCTGCACACATTGTGGTCCAAGATATTCTATACTAACAGGTTTACCCTACGACCGACCATACACATCTATGGAGTCATTTGAGATGTGTGAATCATGCTCAAAGGAATATACTGATCCATTTGAAAGAAGGTACTTTTCTCAAACCAACTCATGTCAAACCTGCGGGATTCAGCTAGCGTTAATTGATCCAACACAAGGAAAAATCAATCTCAAACAAGAGGAAGTTTTTAGCCATATAAACGAAGCACTTGAGGATGATAAAATTATAGCAGTAAAAGGAATCGGTGGTTTCTTATTGCTCTGCAATGCCAATTCTGATCATGCAGTTAAAACTTTAAGGGAGAGAAAAAAACGACCTTCCAAACCTTTCGCTGTACTATTTCAAAATACAGCATCTATTGAAAGTCAATTCCAAATTGGAGAAATAGAAAAAGAACTGTTGGAGGGGGCTATCTCACCTATCGTCCTACTCACCAAAAAAGAGGCTTTCTCTCCGCTTTCAAAGCATATTGCCCCTGGTTTAGAGAGCATTGGTGCCATGATTCCGTACGCTCCTTTACTTGAGCTGATTTCCTCAAACTTTAAGGGTCCTATGGTTGCTACCAGCGCCAACCTCAGCGGGGCTCCAATCGTTCATGGTGAAGAGTTAGAAGGCCTCTTTCAGCTCGCTGATTTCATAGTTGATCACAACAGAGTAATTACATTTCCGCAGGATGATTCAGTCGTTCAATTTAGTCCTTCTCACAAACGGCCAATCATCCTAAGACGCTCAAGGGGAATGGCACCCAGTGTCTTTAATGCAATCGAGAATACGGACATAGATCGATTAGCGCTAGGAGCTGAAATGAAGGGTGCTTTCGGCTTCTCTGTCAATTCAAACACCTATATTTCTCAATACCTTGGAAATCTTGGTCAGTATGAAAATCAGGTTCAATTTGAACGTATTCTTTGGGATTTCAAAAACCTGATTCAGCCGAATCTGGAAGAGATCATTGTCGACATGCATCCCGGCTACTTTACACATCAACTTGGAAAGGAGTTGGCTTCAAAAGAGAACTTGTCGCTGACTGAAGTGCAGCATCATGAGGCTCATTTTATGAGTATTTTGACCGAAAGAAATTTGTTGGATGAACGTGTGCTAGGAGTTGTATGGGATGGAACTGGATTTGGTTCAGACGGCAACATTTGGGGCGGAGAATTTTTTGAATATGAATCACGAACTATTCAAAGAATTGCACACCTGGATTACTTCACTCATTTAGCCAATGATCGAATGTCGATTGATAACAGACTTTGTGCGTTAGCCCTCGCAGGAAATCATAGAGAAAAACTGGAACACTATTTCAAGGCTGCCGAGTGGGACTTCTATTCGAAATCAATTGAAGAAAAACAGATTCTGACTAGCAGTATGGGACGTGTATTTGATGCAGTAGCCTTTATATCTGGATTAGCCGTTGAAAACACTTATGAAGGACAGTCAGCTATGCTACTAGAGCAAGGAGCTAGAAAGGCCTCCTTTGATGTAGACCAATTTGATCCTTACCAATTTACTATTTCAGGAACTAAAGTTTCCTTAGAGGAAGCTTTTGATGAGATGTTTCTGGACAAAGTAAAGAGGCCCGAAATTATTGGTTCTCGCTTCCATTTAACGCTCATAGAAATTGTGAGATCTATTGCGGTAGAAGGAAACTATCATAATGTAGCTTTTAGTGGCGGAGTGTTTCAAAATGGATTTCTAGTCGATCTACTAATCGATAGGCTCGGCAAAGAATTCCAGTTGCACTTCCATGAAGAACTTTCTCCTAACGATGAAAATATTGCGTATGGGCAGCTCGCATACGCTAATTGTATAAAAAAAACTAAAAAACATAACCTAAAAGAGTTAGAAACATGTGTTTAGCAATACCAGGAAAAATAAAGACCATTGAATCACAAATGGATGGCATGTTGCGGATGGCAAAAGTTCAATTTGGGGGCATTACTAAAGAAGCTAGTTTGGAAATGGTACCTCAAGCCAAAGAAGGAGACTATGTCCTTGTCCATGTGGGAGTAGCTATAAGTGTCGTAAATGAAGAGGAAGCCAAAAAAACGTTTGAGTTTCTAAAGGAAGCTGGAGAGCTTGATGAGTTGGAACCCGCTTCTATCGACCAACTAAAAGATAAATAATCATGAAATATCTGAGCGAATATAGAGATCCGGAGCTGGTCACGCAGTACCTAGACGAAATCAAAAAAACCGTTACGCAACCCTGGACAATCATGGAAGTTTGCGGAGGTCAAACACACAGCTTAGTAAAGTATGGCATACTGGATTTGTTACCCAAAGAGATTACCATGGTTCATGGTCCTGGTTGCCCTGTTTGTGTCACACCACTTAATTTGATTGATAAAGCAGTTTATCTAGCTGAGGAGAAGGATGTAATCCTGTGCTCATTCGGGGACATGTTGAGAGTACCAGGTTCAGAAAAAAATTTGTTAGAAGCAAAGGCGAATGGTGCTGATATTCGAATCCTCTATTCGCCGTTGGAAGCAGTAAAAATTGCTAAGGAAAACCCTGAAAGAGAAGTTGTCTTCTTTGCCGTAGGCTTTGAGACCACTGCTCCTGCCAATGCCCTATCGGTATTGCATGGCAAAAGGGCAGAATTGACTAATTACTCTATTCTTGCCTCCCACGTACTTGTTCCACCAGCCATATCTGCACTCATGAGTGATCCGGATAGTGTGGTGCAAGGGTTTCTTGCTGCCGGACATGTATGCACCATCATGGGACTTGAGGAATATTATCCATTGGTCGAGCAGTACAATATTCCGATTGTAGTAACAGGGTTTGAACCTGTGGATTTACTTCAAGGTATTTTAATGACAGTTAAGCAGCTCGAAGGAGGGATTGCAAAGCTGGAGAATCAATATACCAGAATGGTGAGCGAAGAAGGTAATCCCAATGCCAAGCAAGCCATCTTTGAAGTTTTTGATGTGACCAATCGCATGTGGAGAGGCATGGATGTCATTCCTTCTAGCGGCTATCAGGTAAAGAAAGAACTTGAGCAGTATGATGCCAACGTAAAATTTGAAGTATCTATTGAAGAGGCTCCCGAACATGCTGAATGCATCGCCGGCGATATCATGAAAGGACTCAAAAAACCATTTGACTGCACACAATTCGGAAAGAAGTGTAAACCATCCAACCCGCTCGGCGCCCCTATGGTCTCCTCTGAAGGGGCATGTGCCGCTTATTACAATTATTCAGGAGAAACAGAATTAGCAGAAGCCTGATATGAAAATGGAATTGAGTTGTCCTATGCCAAAACTTGACTTTGATCTAATCACTTTAGGTCACGGCAGTGGTGGGATATTGACTCATAAGTTGCTTGATGCGGGCGTTTTTGATCTTTTAAAAAATGATAAGCTTTCAGAGCAACATGATGGAGCTATTTTAGAATTATCAGGTGAATCTGCTTTCACTACAGATAGTTTTGTTATCAACCCGATCTTCTTTCCTGGAGGGAACATCGGCGAGTTGGCTGTGTACGGCACAGTCAATGATCTTGCTATGTGCGGTGCGATTCCAAAATATCTTTCCTTAAGCTTTATACTAGAAGAAGGGCTAGCTATGGAGGAATTTTGGAAGATACTGGTCTCAATCAAAGGTGCTGCAGAAAGTGCAGGTGTTCAAATTGTTACTGGAGATACGAAGGTGGTTGATAAAGGGAAAGGAGATAAAATTTTCATCAATACCACTGGTATTGGATCTGTTCATTCAAAGTCAAATATCTCGGTAAACAACATTAAAGCAGGAGATAGTATAATAGTAAGTGATCAACTCGCTCGACATGGCATTGCCATCATGTCTGTCCGCTCAGGTCTGGAGTTTGAAACAGACATTGAAAGCGATACCAAAAACCTAAGCAAAGTGGTTCAATCCAGTATTGAAAAATTTGGTTCTGACATTCATGTCTTGAGAGATGCCACGAGAGGTGGCGTTGCTACCGTGCTTAAAGAAATGGCTGAAAAGCGTAACCTTGGAATGGACTTGGAATACAAACAAATACCAGTCAACGAAAGTGTCCAGGGTGCTTGCGAAATGCTTGGACTTGATCCAATGTATGTGGCCAATGAAGGAGTTTTCGTAAGTATTGTTTCGAATGAAATTGCTCAGGAATATGTAGACTTCTTAAAAAGAGACGAAGCAACATCAAGTGCTTCAATTATAGGAACTGTCACTGATAAACACCCCAAGCAAGTAATCATGACAAGTGCAATTGGTGGAAAGCGTGCACTTACCATGCTGCCAGGAGAACAATTACCCAGAATATGCTAAACCTCGATGAAATAACGACCGATTTCCTTTTGGAAAGTACGCTCTTTTATGGCGATGAAGGTAATCCTTTGCTAGCTCCAAGAGGTGTGTGGATGGAGAAAGGGAAATTGTTTGTTTCTGACACAGGACAGAATAGGGTTTTCATCTGGAATCAACTTCCTTCAGAAAAGTATCAAAAGCCAGATATTACATTAGGTCAACTTGAGGCAAAAGACACCAAAAGAAACAGTGGAAGTGAGGTATCTGCCAGTACATTACACTACCCCTCAGGTATTTGGTCAGATGGTGAGCGCGTGATTATTGCAGATGCTTGGAATCATCGTGTTTTGATTTGGAACAAATTCCCAGATCACAACGGACAGCCGGCAGATATTGTCTTAGGGCAACCAGACTTTGATTGCAATCAACCCAATGTCAGTGGTGTGGGTAATGATCCAACAGCAAGAAGTCTTAATTGGCCTTATGGTGTATATTCAGATGGCCGGAGTTTATGGATTGCTGATACAGGTAACAGAAGGGTACTTTATTACAAGGTAATCCCGAACACTAATTATCAAAAAGCTGATGGAGTGATAGGGAAAGAAAATTTCACTGAAAGAGACTATGAAAATTCCGATCCTATTTGGCCTTATTCTGTTAGGATAAGTCAAAGTGGAAAAATGGCTATCACTGACACACAGTACTATCGAGTGCTACTTTGGAATGATTGGAGAAAGGGATTGACAGATAAGGCGGACGTTATTGTGGGGCAAGAAGACTTTGAAGGGAACGGTCAGAATCAATATCGACTTCAACCTGCAGCTTTCACACTCAACTGGTGCTATGATTCTTTTTTCCATGAAGAAGACCTTTATGTTGCAGATACAGGCAATAGCCGAATCTTACGATTTGCTCCCTTTCCCCAAAAAAGTAATACCCCTGCCCATAGTCTAATTGGTCATGATGATTTTGGGACTGGAAGTGAAAATGCAAAAACCATGATGGGAACGGCCAATGCTTTGTATTGGCCTTTTTCCATTTGTATTGAAGATAACCTATTAGCGATTGCTGATACAGGCAATCATCGAGTACTATTAAAATCAATTAATCTATGACTTTACCTACCCTTTTGTTTGCTGCTGTTGTTGGATTCAACCATGCTTTTGAGGCCGATCATGTGCTCGCTGTGGGTAACATTGCAAATAGACGGAACACTTTTCTAGAAGCAATACGCGATGGACTTTTTTGGGGTTTGGGCCATACCTCTACAATCCTACTAGTAGGATGTATAATCATTGTCGGTAAACTCACGCTAAACATAGGTTCTTTTGAATATTTAGAGGTTGTCGTAGGAGTAACATTAGTCGCTCTTGGGATATTTCGTATTGGAAAATTGAGAAAAGCCAATCAAAAGATTGCTAAACCTACACCGGCAGATAGTAAGCTTGCGTACTCAATCGGCTTAATTCATGGTTTGGCAGGTAGTGGAGCGGTGGTTCTAATCGCCATGTCGGAGATCGAATCATCTTCACTTAGTATTGTTTACATACTCCTTTTTGGGGCTGGTTCTATCTTAGGGATGATAATAGTCGCAATGCTCTTTAAAATACCCATAGGATCTAGAAGTGGTGTAAGCATTAAAATTCAGAACAGTTTTATAATGCTGTCAGGTATCCTCTGTATTGGTTATGGCCTATTTATGATCTATAGCTTTTCTGGCCTATGAAAAAAGTAGAGCTCAACCTAGTTGCACTTACTAATAGTGAGTCACATCCTGGTCAATTTGCTTTAGTACTTGAGGATGTCAAAATGAAGCGAAGAATTCCTATTACGATTGGTGCGGTTGAAGCCCAAGCCATAGCAATGGTTGTAGAAAAAATGAAGCCATTGAGACCACAAACACATGACCTTTTTTATAACTCTATGAAAGCTCTTGGAGTGAAAATAGAGGAGGTGGTCATTAATGAAATAGTAGAAGAGCGATATCACTCCAAAGTGATCTTTAGTAAAGGTCAGGAAAAGATTGCAGTTGATTCCAGAACTTCTGATGCAATTGCGCTAGCGGTACGTTTTGAATGTCCAATTTACACATTTGACTTTATCCTTGAGAATACTGGCTTTTCGGTTGATACGGAAGGACTCCCCGTTGATAAAAGGGGATCCTTTATCAATTTTCCTTTAAACGAATTAGAAGAACTTCTAGAAAAAGTACTGAAAAAAGAGGATTACGAGAGTGCTACCAGAATTAGGGATGCCATTCAAAAGAAAAAAATTCAATAATGAATCTGATTGTAAGAATATACGATTCACTAGGACACGTCTGGAGTAATCATCGGACAGACCGTTTTATTAGTTTAGGCTTGATCTTAGGTTTTTTAGTTGGGCTAGCGATCGTAGCAATTTCAAGAAATTTTGAAATTGCATTCCTTCCTCCTAAAACCAACTACTTTCTTGCAATTGATATTGCATTTCAAATTCTACTTATTATTGAGATTTTGGGGTTGATTTTTGTCCTTTCAAGATCAGTTGCTGATTCGGTAGGAAAGCAATTTGAGATTCTATCAGTGATCTTATTAAGATCAGCATTCAAGGAATTTGGCAATTTCAATCAACCTGTAGAATGGTCATCCATCTTATATGATCCACTTTTCCACATGCTAAGTGACGCATTTGGTGCATTGGTAATATTCCTTATCATAGGTTTTTATTACAAAAAACAGAGGCATGAAAAGATTACAAAAACAGATGAAGAACAACAAGAATTTATATCATTCAAGAAGATTTTAGCATTTATACTCTTGCTAATCTTTATCTATCTTGGTTCAAATGATTTAGTGAATTTTGCTCAAACGGGTAAATATGTTGATTCATTCAGTACATTCTATACGGTACTCATTTTTACCGATATCTTAATTCTATTGTTTTCATTAAGATACAGCAGCAAATACTACAATTTATTTAGGTACTCTTCATTTGCTTTTGCTACAATTCTGATAAGAGTTTCACTAACAGCTCCACCTTATATTAATATTATGTTGGGAATTACAGCAGGCCTTTTTGTGTTAGGTCTTACTCTTATTTATAATTACTTTTTGAGGCATTCCTCAAATTAGATTGTCTCTCCGTTTCAGATTTTCCCAAAATTGCATTACAATCTAAATACTTTTTGAGTAAAAAAAATCCTCTTTTACATTTTGGTACTATGAAGGCATTTAGATTCAAGAATGAAATTTAAATTCCACTTGTAGTCATTATCTAGCAACAAGAAATTTACACAAAATCCGTTTTATGCCGTATTAGTCGTTGGGATAAGCGTATAGTTCGCTTTCTTCCAATTATAAAGCAAGTCAGTGGTCTCCTTGCTCATGTTTTTACTGCAAGCTGAACCAGTATCATATTGTTACACTGCGCTGAAATTATTGAATTTCTGTAGTGACTATAAATGAGGCCCTTTTGTCAGAGAATGTTAGGAGTAAAAAATGAATTGTTTTGGCTATGTTTTACCCATAGCAAAAAAAAGGCAGTCACTTTTTCGTAACTGCCTGATTTTCAATGTAGCGGGAACAGGACTCGAACCTGTGACCTTCGGGTTATGAGCCCGACGAGCTACCAACTGCTCCACCCCGCGATATGACTGCAAAATTACGTCGCTAATATTTTCTTACCAAATAGAATTCAAAATATACTTAGTCATTTTTAATCCTGTTCCAAATATCCAGGTAGATCTTCCATTCACCTTCTACCTTCTTCCAAATAATCACATACTTTCCACGCCAATCAGATGATTGATCTCCATTTGAAGAGGTGCCATCATAATATCCATAGTCATAAGCTTCATTCCCCAATAACTTAATTTCAATCGGTGTTATCTTATGATAGGTTGTTTTCCAGTCTCTTTCTCCCGATGGATTCCAATAATTTGAAAGCTCCTCTCCCTCCAAAATATCAGTGTCTGAAGGAAAAATTTTCGCATCCGAAGTGTACATGTCCACAACCTTGTCCCGTTCCCCGGCCATCAGATATTTGGAGAATTGTGTTATTTGAGATTTTATAGCCTCCACTTCTTTATCCTGCCCATTTATGCCTGTAAATAGTGCCAGCATTAGTATGGTTAGTGTTATCCGCATAGTTTTGTCATTTCATGGAAGAAACGAAAGAGTTCAAGTCAGGGTTTGTCAATATCATTGGTCGTCCTAATGTGGGCAAATCCACTTTACTGAATGCCCTGATGAATGAGAAGATTGCCATCACCAGCAGTAAAGCACAGACTACCCGCCACCGGATGTTCGGAATCTTAAATCATGAAAACTATCAAATCGTATTTTCCGATACCCCGGGAGCAATAGATCCGGCGTACAAGCTGCAGGAGAAAATGATGGGATATGTGCGCACCGCACTGGACGATGCAGACATCATCCTGTTTATGGTAGCTCTTGAGGATAAAAATGAATACCCGGAATTGATCGAGATGGCTCAAAGAGCCGAAGCTCCTGTCATCTTTCTAATGAATAAAACAGATACAGGCAAAGGTTCTCAGGCATATGATAAGGCCAACTACTGGAAGGAGCTTTATCCGGATATGGAGATGATGAACATATCTGCACTGGAGCAGCAAGGCACACAAGAATTGATGGATCGGATATTGGAATTACTACCTGTTCATCCCGCATTTTTTCCAAAAGATGAAATCACAGACAAAAGTGAGCGCTTCATCTGCGCCGAGATCATCCGGGAGAAAATCTTCATGAACTATCAGCAGGAGATTCCTTACAGCTCTGAGGTGGTGGTTACATCCTTCAAGGAGGAAGAAAAGATCATTCACATCGATGCAGAAATCTTTGTAGAACGGGATAGCCAGAAAGGCATCATCATTGGCAAGAAAGCAGAATCCATCAAAAAAGTGGGCATGGAAGCGAGAATAGATATGGAAGCTTTTTTTGACAAAAAAATCCATCTACAAACTTTTGTAAAAGTGGAAAAAGACTGGCGAAAAGATGATAGAAAATTGACTAGGTTTGGTTACTAATAAACCTAACTAGCCATGCGTCAGTTTTTCCTTTTTGCAATCGTTCTTAGCTTTCTGTTCTCTCCCGTTTTAGCCAACCCACACAATACAGATCCTGATCAAAGTCTTTCAAAGGTTGACAGGATTTACTACACCTGCAAAATCTGGGGGTTTCTGAAATACTATCATCCATTAGTGAGCAAAGGTTCTTTTGATTGGGATGATAAAATAGCTAGCGTATTGAAGAACACAGCGAATATTCAAACCTATCCTGAGTTTTCCGAATTTATGTCCCGATGGATCTACTACATGGGACAGGTACCACCTTGCACCACCTGCAGACAATCCGGGTCCGGGGAAGCATTTTTAAAAAACTTTGACTTATCGTGGACTCAGGATAGTCGCTTTTCCGATGAGCTTAAAAAATCGCTGAAAAACATTGAGCTCAATCGGTTCCAGGGCAATCACTACTATGCAGGTCAGGGAGACCTTCAGCTGTTTGAACCAAGAAATGAACAACCACATGATGACCTGAACCTGATTGATGAGTATGAGCGATTGATTCCACTCTTTCGGTACTGGAACTATATCGAATACTTTTATCCGTACAAATACCAAACAGATCAGGACTGGGATGAAGTTTTGAAAGAGATGATTCCAAAATTTCTGGCAGCAGAAAAGAAGCTGGATTTTCATCTTGCCATTCTGGAGCTGATCGTCAAAGTGGATGATACCCATGCTGGCTTAAGTACTCCGGTTCTAGATGAAATGCCCTACAGCAATTACTTACCAGCCAGATTCGATTACATTGAAAATCAGGCGGTAATCACAGAAATTATCGATCCGGAAAGAGCGAAATTAAATGACCTACAAATAGGAGATGCCATAAAAACGGTCAACGGTCAATCAGTAAGCGATCTTCACAAGGCCAACAAAAAATACATCTGGGGCTCGAATGATGCAGTGAAAAACAGAAGTATCTACCACACGCTGTTTATGGGTTTGAAAGAATCTCCAAGAGTGACCATCGAAAGAAATGGAGCTACCCGAACGGAAAATCTATTGTTGTATAAATATTCGGATATCTCCTACACCAAGTCTCCTCCAAAACCAAAATGGGAATCCATTGGTGACTCCATCGGCTATGTGAATTTGGATGCATTACTGGTGCGGGACGTAGATCAGATGATGGGTGAGTTTATGGATAAAACGGTCATCATTCTTGATGTGAGAAATGAGCCGAAAGGTACCTACCGGGCCATTTCAAAGTATTTAAATACATCTGACACCACTTTTGCCATCTATACCAAACCTGACTTTAGCTATCCGGGCAAGTTTGTGTGGCAGGGAAAAAACAAATGTGGCGAAAAGAACGAGGATTACTACAAGGGAAAGGTGATCTTGTTAGTCAATGAAAAAACGCAGGATCATGCGGAGTTCACCTGCATGTGTTTACAAACCGCACCAAATGTGACGGTTATCGGAAGTCAAACAGCCGGCACAGATGGTAAAGCGATTAATTTCCCGATCTACTCCAGGTTTTATACTTCGATGACCGGCATGGGAGTTTTTTATGCCAATAAGGAGCCTACTCAACGGGTAGGCATTGCGCAGGACGTCTATGTAACTCCTACAATCGCTGGAATTCGAGCAGGTAGAGATGAAATACTAGAGACGGCCATAGAGGTAGCCAAAGAGGAAATAGCGCGAGTGCTTGCTGAAGCCGCGCGATTAGAAGCTGCAAGGCTGGATTCCATTAGGCAAGATTCTATAAGGAGATATATGCGGATGGATTCAATCCAAATGGACACCTTACAAATCAACAAAGACGGAAAACAATAGCAAACTCGTTGACAGAGTTTCTTATCTTCATTGTCTTTAAAACTACTAATATGAGAAACATCCTCGCATTGCTATTTCTGGTTGCTTCAATCCTGATAAAGGCTCAATCCAATGAAAGCCTCACCTCCATCCTGAACCGAATTGATAAGGTGGATGAATCCTATGAAGTTGAAAATGTTATCTGGCAGGGGAAACATCCTGAAAAATATATTTTTCAAAAGGTTGATTCTAAAGTTGAAAAAGTAAATCAGCTACGCCCTCTCCTTCGGGAATTGGAACAAATTCCGTCCAATGAGTTGAACGACCAGGAAATCATCAATCGATCCATCAAAGTACTTCAATTAAGAAATGAAATAAGTCAGATTGATTTCAAAACCTACTTAGTCCCTTTTAATGCGGAGGGAGGATTCTTCAATTCGCCTTCTTTTTTTCTATCTAATCTTCCATTTAATTCCAAAGCTGATTATGACGCTTATTTCACCTGGCTGACGACCTTTCCAGAATACCTCTCTTACAACCAGGAGTTGATGCAGGAAGGGATCGCGGAAGAAATTCAAGCTCCAAAAATCATTGTACAAAATATACTTGACCTACTGGAGTCCTGGACGCAGGATGATATCCAATCCAATCCCTTCTATGCACCAATCCTCAATATACCGGCTGAAATTTCAGATGAAGATCGATTGGCCATCAAAAAAGAAGCGGAAAAGGTAATCTATGGAAGCATTCTGCCTGCATATAAAAACCTTTATCAGTTCATTGAAAATAACTATTTGCCTACAGCTCCTGAAAAGGTGGGGATCAGTGAAATAAAAAATGGAAGAGCTTATTATGAAAACAGAGTACACCATTTTACAACTCTGGATATTACCCCGGATTCGGTTTATGCCACAGGTTTAGCTGAAGTGGCACGAATTCGTAAATTAATGGATCAGATAATCGCTGAAGTCGAATTTGAGGGTGACTTTGCTGCATTTCTGAAGTTCTTACGAACCGATGAACAGTTCTACCCGAAAACCGGGCAGGAGCTACTCAACAAAGCGGCCTGGCTGAGCAAAAAAGCTGAAGGGCAGCTTCCGAAACTCTTTTCAAAACTTTATGAATTGCCATTTACGGTTGAGCCAGTCCCTGATGCAATTGCTCCCAAATATACCGGTGGCAGATATGTGGGCGGAAGCAAAAATCAGGGAAAGCCCGGGATCTACTGGGTCAACACATATAATCTGGAAAGCAGAACGTTGTACACTTTGCCCGCCCTTACGCTACATGAAGCAGTACCCGGGCACCATTTACAAATAACATTAGCCTCCGAGTTGGAAGGTCTTCCTGAATTTAGAAATGGATACTACATAAGTGCTTTTGGCGAAGGCTGGGGGCTTTACTCAGAATACCTCGGAGAAGAAATGGGTATGTATGAAACGCCCTATGATCTATTTGGCAGATATACTTATGAAATGTGGCGCGCCTGCCGTTTGGTAGTGGATGTAGGTCTACACTACAAAGGATGGACACGTGAACAAGCTGTGAAATATATGGCTGAGAATACAGCACTTTCACTTCACGAAGTAAATACCGAAATAGACCGATACATTGGATGGCCAGGACAGGCAGTAAGCTATAAGATGGGCGAACTAACCATCAAAAAATTAAGAGCTAAAGCCACCGATGAATTGGACGATCAATTTGACATTCAGGCTTTCCATGATGCTATTTTGAAGAATGGTTCTGTACCGCTCCCAATATTGGAAAAGGAAATAGATAAATACATCTCGGCACAAAAAGGAAATTAACGCTTGCTCTTTCGTTAACTTCGCGCTTTGAAACTCTTGACATCCATTAAATGGCAAATATTTTAGCAATCGTAGGCAGGCCTAATGTAGGGAAATCCACCCTTTTCAATAGGCTGGTGGAGAAGAAGCAAGCCATCATGGACAATGAATCCGGTGTAACTCGCGATCGTCACTACGGATACGGGGAATGGAATGGGAAAAAATTCACCGTTATCGACACAGGTGGATATGTGGAAGGATCCGACGATATATTTGAAGGGGCCATACGGACACAAGTTAAAGAAGCACTGGAAGAAGCTACAGCCATTCTTTTTATGGTGGATTGTGATACCGGACTTCACGGGCTGGATCAGGACTTTGCAAATGTGGTGCGTGAAATTAACAAACCAATCTATCTGGTAGCCAACAAAGCAGACAATCAGGAAAAGCATTTAGCCGCCAATGAGTTTTATAACCTGGGCATAGACGCAGACCTGTTTCCAATAGCTGCTGCCAGTGGTGCTGGAACAGGCGATTTATTGGATGAGGTTGTAAAGCAGTTTGATGATGAGGAACTGAAGAAGGAGGATATTCCGCGAATTGCTATTTTGGGAAGACCGAATGTTGGGAAGTCTTCTTTTGTAAATGCACTGGTCGGGAAAGAGCGAAGTATTGTCACCAACATTGCCGGAACCACCAGGGATGCCATTAACACCCGGTATAATCTTTTCGGCAAAGATTTTATTCTTACGGACACTGCAGGTATCAGAAAGAAATCGAAAGTAAAAGAGAATATTGAATTTTACTCTGTTCTACGTGCGATTCAGGCACTACAGGACTCAGATGTCTGCATCGTCATGATAGATGCAGAAACCGGGTTAGAATCTCAAGACATGAACATCATTGGCCTGGCTCACAAATACAGAAAAGGAATTATTCTGATGGTGAATAAGTGGGACCTTCAGGAAAAGGATTCCAAAACAGCTGATAACTATCGAAAATTTTTGGAAGAGAAACTCGGGCCACTTAATTACATCCCGGTTATTTTCACTTCAGTCATCAACAAACAGCGAATCATGCAAACATTGGAGCTTGGATTACAAGTGTTTGAAAACAGAGCGCGACGAATCTCAACTTCAAAACTGAATGAGATTATGGGCAAGGAGATAGAAAATTATCCACCACCAGCTGTTCGCGGGCACTATATCAAAATCAAATACATCACCCAATTACCAACTCACACTCCCACTTTTGCCTATTTCTGCAATTTTCCTCAGTACATAAAGGAGCCGTATCAGCGATACCTGACCAATCGGATGCGAGAGCATTTTGACTTCAGAGGAGTTCCTATTAAAATGGTGTTTAGGAAAAAGTAATGGGTGATAAAGATATTATATCAATCTTATAAGGTGCGAAGGATACTAAAATTAGATTCGAAATTCTTAGAACTATTTTACTAAATTTCGCCTTTAGGGAAAGAATAAAGGGTAGTCATCACATCTTTACCAAAGAAGGAATAGAAGAAATTATCAATATTCAGCCTAAAAGAATAAGGCTAAACCTTATCAAGTAAAACAAGTTAGAAACATTATCTTGAAGTATAAATTATTCAAAGATGCTTGATATTAGATACGAAATCATCATTTATTGGAGCGAAGATGATCAATCATTTATAGCTGAGGTACCGGAGCTTCCCGGGTGCATCGCCGATGGAGACACCTATGAAAGTGCTTTGCAAAACGCCCACCAGATAATCTCAGAATGGTTGACAATTGCCAAGGAGGAGAATCGACTAATTCCTCAACCAAAAGGGAAACTTTCATTTGCTTAATTGACCGCTGAAAACGTCTTTAAAAAGTTCGTTCCGGAGGCTTCAGTCAGCTATTGTGTGAAGCTTTACGAGCGCATGGGCTTTGAATTTAAAATAAAAAAAGCCCGCCAGACCAAATTAGGTGACTATCGATTCAATCCTCAGACTAACAAGCATACCATCACGGTAAACAATGACCTTAATCCATTTGCTTTCCTCGTAACCTACCTTCACGAGGTTGCCCACCTAATTGCCTTTAAGCAATACGGGCGTAGAATTCAGCCACATGGAAAAGAATGGAAAAATTGCTTTAAAGAGGTTGCTGAACCTATGCTCCTTCCTGATGTATTTCATGAAAGTGTTCTACTTGCGCTTAAGAGGTATTTTAGAAATCCAAAAGCATCCAGCTGCTCCGATCCGGTGTTATATCAGATTCTAAAACAATTTGACGAGCCATCCGACAAGCTTTTGCTAAAAGAAATACCGATTGGAAGTATGTTCCAGTTCAATCAAAAGGTTTTCGTGAAGCTAGAAAAAAAACGAACCCGATCCGTCTGCCAGGAAGTCACCAGCAAAAGGAAGTATTTAATTTCTGACCTTGCAGAGGTCATCCTATCTGAAGAATAATAAAATTAGGATCATTTTAAGAAAAATTTTCCTTATTTTAACATACTTAATCACCGCTGCTGGGAATGACAATTATTGAACTGACCTAAAGATGTCCCATACAATAGCAGTATATAACTTCAAAGGTGGTGTTGGAAAAACTAGTACCACCTTGAGCTTAGCACATAGCTGGTCACGGTCGTTTAAGGTTTTGGTGATTGATTGCGATCCACAATCTAATCTAACACAAGCACTCACATCCGAAACACATTCAACCACTCTGTTTACACTCACAAAAAAATTGCTCCATAATGATTTACCGAACATTGACCCTGTTGAGATTCATCCATACCTTCATTTGATACCCGGAGACTATTCCATGGCTGAAATGGAATCCAATACCCAGTTCATTTCATTTGCCCACATCATCTTCTATAAACTGCTGGTGGCTATTAAGCATAAGTACGACATCATCTTGCTTGATTTTCCCACGCATTTTGGAATAACAGTCAAGTCGTTCATTGCCAACATCAACGGCATCCTGATACCTGCAACTCCGGGATCATTCTCCGTTTCAGGTTTCAAAAAGCTTCTGAATTATCTGAATGAAGTAGAAAGAAACAAACCATTAAACATTCTAGGCATTTTTTTCAACCAGTTCAGAAAGCAAACCTTGTTACATCAAAAAATTGTCAGGGAGGCCGAAAAAGAACTAGGTAATTTGATATTAGATCAACGGATCAGGGAATCAATCAGGGTGAGCGAATCCAATGAACAGCATTTGCCCATCTATGCTTTCACAGAGCAAAGTGACGTTGCTGAAGATTTTCTCAAACTCAGTGATGAGGTAATTGCGCGAATGAACAGTATCGATCTTCTACAGGCCTTGAAGCAAATCAACGAACCTGTTCATTAGATAGCCAGTCTACGAGAGATTAATCCATTGACTAGTTCAAAGAATCTTAATGGAGGCAATGTCCTCCACTTTTCTATTTGAAGGCTCCCGGACATGTTGATGTAGTTATCGATATTGAAATTTTTCATTTCGTCAATTACAAACTCCTGAAAGTTTACCCCTGCAATCCAACCCTCTTCTACATCCTCAAACCACTCTTCATAGTAGCAGTCATCGCTCCCGTGAAAGTTCATTACATTTTCACCGACTAGCACATACTTGTTGATCCCAAAGGATGACATGTGTTCTATGATGTTTCTTTTGAACTGCATGATGTCATTATTCAATGCGTCGTTCCATTCACCAATCATTTCAATGACGGCAAATCCCAGATCATAGTCCGCGAAAATGATTTTTATGTAAAGGGTCTCAGACCCAAAGAAATCCCAGGCCGGATCAATGTAGTAGCCATAGATATTTTCGGAGTACAATTCATAATTGTATTCCTTTCCCGCAAAGGGAGACCGGTCATCATAGCTGGAATTGTAGTACTGATTCCAGCGCTCATACGGGGTAATGGTATGCACAAAGGCAAAGGTAGACCTGAGGAGATAGAAACAAAAAACCCTGACCGAATGGTCAGGGTCTTGATTAGAATTTATCTTCTTAATTAGAAGTTAATATTCAATGTAGCATTCCAGGTTCTACCAAATCCAAACCAAACATAGTTGGTAACATCAATACCATTGTATGTTACTGAACCCGCTTCGGCATGAATGTTTGTATTCGACTCTGCGATGTAAACTGTATCGAACAAGTTGTTGATATTAACTCTGAATGATGCATTAGTAGAGAACAAATCGAACCTTGCGGTTGCACCTAAATCAACCAAACCAAATGAAGGTAGCTTAAGAGCTCCTTTGTTATCAGGATCAGCAAAAGCATCATCTTCAAGACTATAATCTGCATACAAATTATCAACAAATCTGTAACCTAAATCAAAGCTCATGAACTTATATCTGTAATCAGCTGATATAAAAGAAGTAAACTGAGCAGCATCGCCAACTTTAGCATCTTTAAGATAAAGAGTTGTACTACCAATATTATTTTGATTGTCATCAAAAACATTCGCAGTAAAATCCTTGGTGTATCTCCAGTCACCCATAGACACCATACCTCGAAGTTTTAAATTATCAATTGGACGATAAGTTGCTTCTAACTCAATACCCTGGTGTAATACATCTACGTCATTGAACTGTGCTGTACCTGATTCTGTAGCGCTTACATCAACAGATCTTGATATAAATCTATTACCCCAAGAAGTATTGTAAGCATTCACATTGACTGTTAAATATCTACCTAAGTAACCGTAACCAATTTCAACTGACTTGATGATTTCATTCTGCAAATCAGGATTTACATCGTTAGCAAACCCAGGAAATACTGCGTCGAAATTAGGCTGACGAGAGATGTAACCTGCATTGAAGAATACATTGGACTTATCGCTCACATTATAGTTGGCTCCTCCTTTCACATATCCTCCAATAATATCTTCTTTCTTAGATAATGGATTTCCTACCTGATCAAAGAAATCCTCACGTTGGAATCCTTGATTTGAAAGCCCTCCCTGGATTACAGCTGTCAGATTCTCTTTTCCGCTGTACTCAACTAGTCCATTTACGCCCTGCCAGGTTACGTAACCAATATTGTAGTAATCGATTTTTGGTCCGTTTATGCCAGTGTTCTTGAAAGGAGATGGATCAATAGTTGTTTCAATGATTTTACCTGCACTATTCTGATCTCCATTTGTTCCGCTACCTCCAGAGAAGTAACCATCTAGTCCCATTAGGTCAGTTACAACCCTATAGTGATAACCTGTGTATTTCCTTAAATCAATACCTAGTGAATATTTAAATTTTTCTGTTTCATAATTCAATGATGAAATTCCTCCAACCCAATCATGTGAGTTCATAGAAGCTCTTCTTATCAAAACTGCTCGGTTGACACTATCTTCTCTGAATCCATTCGATCCGATTTTTAGTCCCTGATATCCTGAGATATCTCCACCGTAAGGAAGTGTTGTAGATCTATTTACGCTTACTACATTATCAAAATTGATGGTTCCATCTGAAAATCTAGAGCCCTTAGCTGGATTTTCAAGATGCTCTGTCAAGTCTCTTCTAAAAGGAAGAATATCAATTTCATCATTTCTGAAATTGTTTCCTCTCGGACCAGTTCCTCCACCTCGACCAGCAGATCCATAAAGTGAAGTTGCTAATGAAAGTTTTTCCGTGATTTCCCAATCCCAGTTGATTGTAGCTAGTGGCTTATTATAGAAGTTTCTTCTCATGTTAAACTCCTCACCTCTCAAAGTACCTGCATCCGTATTCCATCTTCTGTCAATACCATCTTTTTTATCATCACCAAAGTTTTGGTAATCTCTGATTGAAACATCTGTACTTCTCTGGTTGTGCCACTGACCGGCACCTAAGAATGAGAAATTAATGGCATGATCAGAATCCTCCGGAGCATATCCAACTGCTGCGAAGTACGTCCAGCCTTCACCTTTTGTTCCATATACGTATCCATCTCCACTCCATCTGCTAATCAAAAATGATGAAGCCCATCCTTTATCATTTTTCCCTGTCGAATAGCTAACTGTTGACTTTACATAGCCATCGTTTCCAATCACCTGAGATGCTCTTCCATTTTGTGAAAGCTCAGCAGCTTTAGTGAAAATAGACACAGTGCCTCCGACTGAAGGAACCGCAAGTCTTGAAGCTCCCAAACCTCTTTGAATCTGAATACCAGAAGCGATATCTGTAAGTCCTTGCCAGTTTGACCAGAAAACTCGCCCATTCTCCATGTCGTTAACAGGCTGTCCGTTGATAAGGAATGAAGTATTTGTTTGGTCAAATCCTCTTAATGTAATTCTTGAATCTCCATAACCACCACCTTGCTTCGTAGCATATACACTAGGTGTCCGGTTCATAATCTCTGGAAACTCTTGGTTTCCAACTTTCATGGAAATTTCAGAAGGAGAAATTGAAGAAACTGCCACTGGTGTTTCCCTCTCCTTCACAACATCAATCACATTTGATGTGATTACAACCTCAGCAAGAATACTTGTCCCTGGCTTTAAAGTAATGGACATTCCATTGGAAGCCCTTGCATCTACAGACTCAAATCCCATGTACGACACCACTAGAGGTGTTCCTTCCGAAATATTCAATGTGAATTTCCCATCAACATCAGTAATCGTACCGTTTTGTGTGCCCTTGATTAGGACCGTAGCGCCGGGTAACCCTTCGCCGGAATCATCGGTTACCGTACCGGTAACAACACTCTGGGCCATCATCGCGAATACGCTGAGAGCAAGTGTTATAGTTAGTAAAATTTTCTTCATCTTTCTTGTTTTAACTTGGTTTATATTTAGGTCAGGCAAAAGTAGATTCTATTGCCGAGATAGCACTTTCCTTTAGGTTTAAATTTTTCTTATTCACTATTAATAAATAGTTAACAAACAAAATTTGGTTTATAAGAAAGCTACTCTTTCAATTTAAAGAAAATTTCAAGCAAGTAAAAATTGATATTAAACTTATACTTAGCGATTAAATTGTCGTAAAGCTTCTCTCACCGAGCCGTGCTTTTTTAGCATGCTTTTGGCCTCAGATTCAGAAATGTTTAATTGACCCATTAGCATCTGAACACCTCTCTCTACCAGCTTTTCATTGCTTAGCTGCATATCCACCATTTTGTTACCAGCCACATGCCCCAGCTGAATCATGGTGGATGTCGAGATCATATTGAGGACTAGTTTTTGAGCTGTTCCTGCTTTCATTCTGGTACTCCCTGTCACGAACTCCGGCCCCACTAAAACCTCAATTGGGTGCTCACTTGCTTTTGCCAGTTCGGTTTCTGTATTGCATGTGATGCAACCTGTTAACAGGCCTTGACTTCTTGATTTTGTGATAGCTCCAATAACATAAGGTGTTCGTCCTGATGCCGCAATTCCGATCACAGTATCTTCTTCTTGAATGTCATATTGCTGTAAATCTTTCCACCCTTGCTGTCCGTCATCCTCTGCAAATTCTACGGCTTTACGAATAGCCCCGTCTCCACCTGCTATAATCCCGATGACCAAATCATGCGGCACGCCAAATGTGGGTGGGCATTCAGATGCATCTACAATCCCCAGCCTTCCGCTTGTACCTGCTCCTATGTAAAACAATCGACCGCCCCTTTTCATCCGTGACACAATCTCCGATACCAGCTTTTCTATTTTTGGTATGGATTTTTGAACTGTCACAGCGACCGTTTGATCCTCCCTGTTCATATTGGTCAGCAATTCACCAATGCTCATTTTCTCTAAATGATCGTAGCGGGAATCGGATTCGGTCAGTGGCTTCTTAGTCATACTTTTGATGATATAAAACTAATCCGGCTATCGGTGATTGGATGATGTTTTTAATGTAAATGCCACGCTCAGACCCTACTTCCCTCAGGATATCAGAAAAATGAAATGCAATTGAGCCGGAGAAGTGAAATGGTGCGGCTAAATGATTTTTACCAACAAAAAATGCATCGAAAAAATCATGAAAGGACTTTTGGACTAAACGAAAGATTTCCGGATGATTTTTGTGTTGAAGAATAAACGATCCAAACGAAGCAAGAAAATGATTGGGTCGCGGTTGATGATAAATGCGCTGAATTACATCATGGGATGTAAGATCAAATTCCTTTTGGAAGGCTTGAATAATGCTCTTTGAAAACTGCTCGCGAAAAACGCCCATCATTAGCTTTTTTCCTAAATAAGCACCACTCCCTTCATCCCCCAGCACATAGCCAAGAGATGCACTAACCTTGTTCACTACTGATCCATTGTAAAAACAGGCATTAGATCCTGTACCCAGTATACAAACATTCCCCTCCTCTTTGCCGCAGAGTGCCCTTGCAACACCTACCAGATCATTTTCAACAAATACACTTTCACCGAAAATAGTGGCCAAAAAAGTTTTTGTAGATTTTTTCTGCTCCTTGGTATCTATACCGGCGGCATAAAAAAAGACTGGTGTGTTTTTATCAATTTCTCCTCCAAATGTTTGAATAATGCTTGTTTTTAAATCATCAAGGTTGTGTGTGTATGCATTGAAACCTACTGTCTCGAATTGTTTGATATCCTTATCATTCACAACCCTCCACTGTGTTCCGGTTCCTCCTGCATCGCCTACTATGAAGCTTCGGTTACCCATTTGCAGCTTTATAAATTTTTTCGATGATCTCAACGGTTTTCAGACCTTCCAGACCATTCGTGGCTATACTTCCACCTTTTTGAAGCACATCAATCAGGTTTTCATACACCCGATCATGATTACTCATACTTCCTTGATATTCTCCGTATTCGTTTGCAGGGTTACCCGCTCTCAACTCTCCGATTTCTTCCCCCTCAAAAGATTGGTAGTCAAGTTTATTCAAGTATTGTCCACCAACTTTAACCGTACCTTTTTCACCAAAAATGGTAATGGAGCCCTCCATGTTTTTTGCGAAGGAATTGACAGTGTAATTAATGGTACCTAAAACTCCATTTTTGAATTTTAATGAAACAACGCCTGTATCTTCAAACTCTATAATTTCCTTATGCGCATAGTTTTCAATCATCGCCGAGGCTTCCTCCACATCTCCTATCATCCAATATAGCAGGTCGATAAAATGACTGAACTGGGTAAATAATGTGCCTCCGTCCAGGTTCTTCGTTCCTTTCCAGTCAGACTTCTTGTAGTAATCAAAATTTCTGTTCCAAAAGCAATTGAGCTGAATGGAATAAATCCGGCCAAAATCGCCAGCGTCAATTTTCTCTTTTACCGCCTCAATAGCAGGATTAAATCGATTCTGCTTTACTATAAAAAGTCGTTTATTACATCGCTCAGCAGTTTTGATCATTTCTTCACAATCCGAAGAGGAAAGCGCCATTGGTTTTTCACATAAAACGTGAAATCCGGCATTTAATGAATCAATCGTATGTGCTGCATGTAAGCCATTTGGTGAGCAAACAGCAACTACATCCATTTCTTCATTTTTGAGCAATTCATCTGCAGATGTGAAAAATGGGACATCATATGCTTCACCCAATTCCTGTGCCCTTTCCTCATTAACATCACACACCGCCATCAATCTGGCCAAATTCTGAATGTGTTTGGCATGTCTTTGAGCAATACGCCCACACCCTATTATTCCTACACGAATTTTATCCATCAATCAATTTTTCTAATTTTTCCACAAGTCTGTCATGGCTGAATTGAAACAATAAAGACTTGATATCAGCTATGTTTGGCCGTCGTTCATTTTCAAAGGCATCTTCCAAAAAACCTCTAATACCATCTACTTCATTATATGAGAGTATCTCACCAATGTCTTTCGCATTCATCAAATCTCCGAGATCACTCTTCCTTTCACCTAAAGCAAGGATCATTCGTTTTGCTGCCAGATATTCAAAAAATTTGACTGGCAATATCCAGTTCGAGTTGTCTGACTTGTTTAGCAACAACAATAAAACATCACACTTTCTATATTCCTCCTGAACGGATTCATGAGGTAAATATCCTAAGAATTCTACTCGATTTTTTAACTCATGCAAGTCAGCAATTTCTGCCTTTATTGATTCAGAAACTATTCCCCCAATCCGCACTTTCAATTTGTTTGCAAACACTTGATTTTCCCTGCATATCTGGTCAAGTAAATGCCACAGCTGACGGGGGTTTCTAAGCTCGTTAAGCATTCCAAAATATCCAATCGTAAAAGTCGAAATATTTTGCTTGTCTTCAGTTTTGCCTTTGTTTGTAGTAATACCGTTATGCAATACTTCGACTCCTCCGAAAGCTTGAGCTAAACGAGAACTAACTGTGGTGGCAATATCTGCCTCTGCTATTACACTTCTTTCCATTCTTTTATGAATGCCTTTTACAAAAGAAGAAGTATTCAGCTTTTGAATCACATCCCACTTACTCCACGGATCACGAAAATCAGCCAACCATTTGATGTTGGTCTTTCGCTTCACTCTCCTTCCAATCAAATGCATACTATGGGGAGGTCCGGTTGTGATTATCGTCTCAATTCCCTCCTCTCTGATTAATTCAATTGCCTTTTTGCTTGCCGGTTTTACCCAAAAAACACGTGGATCAGGAACTAATAAGTTTCCTCGGATCCAAACCATCAGGCCGTCCTTGACAGACTTTTGTGACTTCTCCAACACCAACCCTTGCTGCACATTTTCCCGATTCTTGTTTCCAGTTAGCTTATGAAAAAGATTAAAAGGCTCCCAGATAGTAAGTTTCTCCACTCGGATGTCTTTGACTTTTTCAAGTAGTTTTTCATCCTTGATTTCAAATTGTGGATTTTCCGGTGTGAGCACAATCGGCTCCCAACCCTTTTTTTTGAGCTGAAGTGCGAAATTCATCCACCGCTGAACACCTACTCCACCACTTGGCGGCCAGTAATAGGTGATAATTAAAATTTTGCGGGATGAATCCATAAAAATGCTGAGCAAAGCAACATAAAACTATCAACTCATGGAAGCTTCTCTTCAATCAAAACTTTGATTTCATCAAATTGATCAGGTTCAAACCAATGAATATCCTCGTACTTCCTAAACCAGGTTAGCTGCCGCTTGGCGTACCTTCTACTATTTCGTTTTAGTAATCTTATTGCTTCATCGCGATCATATTCACCATCCATATAACCGTAGATCTCGGAGTAGCCCACTGTCTGCAATGCGTTATGTTCTTTAAATTGATGCAATCTTTCTGCCTCGTCGAATAAACCTTGCTCAATCATCATATCTATTCTATGATTAATTCGGTCAAACAATTTCTCACGATCCATGTTCAGACCAATCTTCAGGTTTTCATATGGCATTTTCGTTTTTACTGCCTTCCTGAAAGTTGAAAATGGTTGCCCTGTTCCTCTGATAACTTCCAATGCCCGTATAACCCGTTGAGTATTTTGTCTATCCACTGTTTCAAAATATGCCGGATCCTTTTTAGCCAGCTCCTCTAACAGAGGCTCCTGCCCCCTCGTCTCAAACTCCCTATTTAGTTTCTCACGTATCGACGGATCAATTTCAGGCATGTCGTCAAAACCCTCCCAAATTCCTTTTAAATAAAGGCCTGATCCACCCACTGCAATTACTATTTTATTAGACCCATGTAGGTCCCCTATCTTTTTAATTGCATCACGACCAAAAGCTCCGGCACTGTACAGTTCACTAATTGAATGAGAGTCAATGAAATGATGAGTAACCAGTGACAATTCGTCCTTGGAGGGTTTTGCAGTTCCAATACTCATTTCTCTGTAGAATTGCCGGGAGTCAGCAGACACAATTTCAGTTTTAAAAAACCGAGCAAGTCGAATAGCAAGGTCAGTCTTGCCCACAGCCGTTGGGCCTACGATAGATATTAATAGTGGTTTGCTCGAAATAGCCATTATTTGTAAGGGCTAAAATGCCTAATTTTAAATGCTTATGGCATCATTTGTACATAAAGAAATTCAATACTGCAATTTACGTGGCATTGTAGTTTTGTGGTTATTATTTAAAAGGGCATAACCCTCGATATGACAGAGGCGGAAAACGATATTGAACAATTAAAAAAGAAAATTGCCAATCTACAGGGGCAATTGGATAATACGCAGCGAGATTATTATACGCTCGTTGAAAAGACCAATCAGAACCTTAAGGATCTATTTGATAATTCAAATGACCTGATTTTAATATTCAAAAGAACAGGGGACATCCGCTTTGCCAATGAAGCTGTGAAAAAAAAGCTTGGGTATTCCGAGGAAGAAATCACCGACATGAAATTCCTGGAAGCTGTTCATCATGAATACCAGCGGGGAACGCTCCAAAACATTTTAAAAATCACAGCCGGAAGTCGCTTCGAACGCTTTGAAACCGTGCTCATATCCAAGTCCGGAAAAAACATCTATGTGACCGGAAAAATGACCTCTGTTTTCGAAAATGATGAGCCGGTGGAATACAGATGTGTGTTTTATGATATTACGGAGCGAATCAGGGCGGAAAGTGCTCAAAGCTTGTATTATCAAATTGCAAACATCACCATCACTGAGAATGATCTGGAACAGTTGTATAAAAACATCTATCATCAGCTAAACCAGATGCTGAAGGTCCAAAACTTTCACATTTCACTAAAAGAGGGGAAGAAATACAGGAACGTATTCAGGATTAATGAAAAAGAAGAGAAAGAAGACCTCACACATGATGTGGATCACTCCCTGATGGACTATACTGTTCAGCGAGACAGATCATTAATTATCTACAAGGATGGAATAGAAAAAATAAGCCAACAAATTGGGAAGGAATTCAAAGATCCAATTCCTAAGATATGGCTGGGAGTTATTATAAAGACCGGATCGGAAATGGGTGTAATGTCCATATGTAGCTATAATGATCAAAGTGCATTTAACAACAAAGACCTTGAACTACTAGATTACATTGGAGGCCAAATCAGTCTGGCCATGGAGCGTCAGCACAAGGAAGAAAAGATTGAAAATCAAGCTGCTACACTCGGTGCGATCTTCGATAGTAGTACACACGAGATCTGGTCGGTTGACAGAAAGTTTCGCTTCACCTCATTCAATCAGAACTACGAAATTGCTTTTAAAAAATACTATGGGGCCTCTCCAAAAATTGGCACCAGCATCAATGAAGTCTCACAAGATCTCCTTACCGAGGATATTAAAAAATTTTGGATCGCAAAGTATGAACAAGCTTTCACCGGCAAGTTTGTCAATTTTCAAACCAACAATCTGGACAAGTCAGGAAAGATGGTTTGGCGGGAGGTGTTTGTCAACCCCATATTTCTCCCAAACGGAAGAATAGAAGAGCTATCCATAATCGCCAATGATATAACCGAAAAGAAAGAATCTGAAAGTGCCCTTATTGCCAGCGAGGAAAAGTTCCGAACCATTTTCGAGTCGTTTCAGGATATTTATTTTCGATGTGATACTAAAGGGCTGGTCACAATGATCAGCCCATCTGTGCAGGAAGTACTGGGTTATGAACCCAAGAACGTGATCAACACCAATGTCTTGGAATATGCTGACCAGAAAAAGCAGGTAGTTGAAATAGGCGAAAGGATCAATAAGCAAAGTAGGATCAGGAACGTAGAAGGAACACTTAAGACTGTTAATGGGGAAAAACTTCAGTTCTTTTTCAACATCCGGCTAATAAACAAAGAAGATGGTTCGGTGGAAATTGAGGGGGTAGCAAGGGATATTTCCCAACTTAAAAAAACGAATGAAGAGTTGAAGCGGGCAAAAGAAATGGCTGAACGATCGTTGAAAATAAAAGAACGGTTCCTCGCCAATATGAGCCACGAAATAAGGACACCTATGAATGGGATCATAGGTATGATAGACTTGCTTGCAAGCACAAGTCTGGATGGCGAACAGTCTGAATATGTGAAAACGATCAATAAATCATCACAAACCCTTCTAAATATCTTAAATGACATCCTGGATTTATCCAAGATTGAGGCCGGTAAGATGGATCTGCGACAACAGCCAGTCCATTTGGTCAAAACAATAGAAAAAGTCTACGATCTTTTTTCCCAGCAGGCATCTTCAAAAGACAACAACCTCTACTATCATATTGATGACCGGATACCGGTATGGATTCTCGGTGATGAAACCCGGCTGATTCAGGTCCTTTCGAACCTAACCTCCAATGCCATTAAATTCAGCGAGAACAAAGGCAATATCAATATGAGCATTAGGCTACTTAAAAAGCGAGGTAAACAGTTTGTTTTTAAAGTAGCCATTAAAGATTCTGGAATCGGAATCTCTGAGGAAGATCAGAAAAGCCTGTTCCAAAGCTTCCATCAGTTGGACAATAGCAGCTCCAAGAACTTTGGCGGCACTGGACTTGGGTTGGCCATCTCCAGGGAACTGGTAAAATCGATGAAGGGTGAAATTGGCGTGGTATCTACCCCAGGGCTGGGGAGCACATTCTGGTTTACGTTTATGGGGGAAGAAGTTTCTGAAGACCAGATAAAAACAACGCAACCAGACAAGCCATTCACCAAAGAGTTCACCGGGAAAAAACCCAGAATATTGCTGGTTGACGATAATGATGTGAACAGGAAAGTTGCCAGCAGCATCATGCTAAAATCCGGTTGCCTGGTCGAGGAAGCCTTTGACGGTTTCCATGCGATTGAAAAAGTATCAGAAGGTACATTTGACCTGATTTTCATGGACATCCAAATGCCCAAAATGGATGGGATTAAAGCAACAAGGGAGGTGCGAAAGCTTGAATTTGGAGCCAATACGCCCATTATTGCGATGACAGCTTATTCCATGGAAGAAGATCGTGAACGATTCCTCAAAGCAGGGTTGGATGATTATCTAGCCAAACCTATAAAGGCGGAAATGTTGATCGAGAAAATCAAAAAATGGGTAGATTTCAAGCCTATAGAAGTTTCCATTGATGCTATAGTAGAAAAAGCTGAGGATCTTGCCATTAATCAAAATACACTCAATCAGCTGGCAAAGTATGGCGGACAGGGGCTAATTGAAGCAACTTTGATAGATTTTGAAGAAGAAGCAGAAGAATTGGTTTCTAAAACTGAAACTTTTCTGGAGGCTAAAGATTATGAGCAAATGAAGGGTGAATTGCATACCTTGAAAGGAAATGCAGGCACATTAGGTGTCGAAAAACTATCTAAACAAGCCGCTTATATTGAAAAAAGATTAAAAGAAAATAAATTTGAGGGATTAGAACAAGATGTGCAGGTCTTAAAGACCCTGTTCCAGGAATTTAAAGAAAGCAGCCAAAACCTATTAGTCACCGATGAGTAAAAAAATAATTGTAGCTGAAGACAGCAGTGTAATCCAAAACCTGACAAAGAAGATTTTATCACAACTTAACTATGAAATCTCCTCCGTAAAAAACGGACAGCAGGTGATTGATTTATTAAAAAAAGATGATTTCGGAATGGTACTGCTGGATATTCATATGCCTGTAATGGATGGTATGGAATGTGCCAGACAAATTCGAAGCTTGGAAGGAAACAATAAAAACATTCCAATTGTAGCCATTACAGGGAATGCCAACAATTACACCATGGAAGATTTTGAGAAAGTCGGGATCAATGCTTTCATTCCCAAACCTTTGAATTATGATTCGGTGGTGGAGATGGTGAAAAAATATACGAATGACAATTAAGTATACCAATCACTTTTTGAACAAACTGGAAGACATCATGTCTGAGACTGAATATATCCTTCGGTACGAGAAAGGAAATTTTCAATCCGGCTACTGTATTTTAAATGAAAGCAAGGTTGCAGTCGTAAATAAATTTTTCGCGCTGGAAGGAAAGGTCAATAGTTTGATTGAAATCATAAGGTCAATCAAAGTGGATAGCTCTAAACTGAGCGACAATAACAAAAAACTTTATTCGGAAATCACCAATAATCAACTTCAGTTGTGAGGGTCATTTTCTTGGGAACAGGTACCTCACAGGGTATCCCGGTGATCGGTTGCAAATGTAACGTTTGCACCTCGCTTGACTACCGGGACAATCGCCTCCGCTCCTCCATTTATGTTGAATTTGAGGGAATCCATATCGTCGTGGATACCGGGCCTGACTTTCGGCAGCAAATGCTGCGCGAACGAATAGACCAGGTTGATGCAGTCTTATTCACACATGCACATAAAGATCATGTGGCTGGCATGGACGATATCCGTAGCTATAACTTTTTGCAGAAAAAAGATATGCCCATCTACGCTACAGAATTTGTGGTTGGTAGGTTAAACAAAGAATTTGAATACATTTTTGAAGACGATGGCTACCCGGGTGTACCGAAGGTAGAAGTCAATTTTATTGAGAATAAGCCGTTTCAAATTGAGGGAAAAGAAATAATTCCAATTGAAGTAATGCACCATAAACTCCCGGTTCTGGGATTTCGTTTTGGGGACTTTACTTATATCACAGACGCCAATCATATTTCTGAAAAGGAGAAGGAGAAGATCAAAGAATCAAAGGTTTTGGTGTTAAATGCCCTTCAGAAGAAATCGCACATCAGTCATTTCAACCTCGAAGAAGCAGTTGAACTAATGAAAGAATTAAAGCCCGAAAAAGGATACCTCACGCATATTGGGCACTTTATGGGATCTCACCGAGATGTCTCAAAGGAATTGCCGGAGAATGTGGAGATTGCCTGGGATGGACTTCAGCTAGTTATCTAGTTGTTGGCTTCTGGTTATTTTCAATACATGAAAAGTTATCGAGATTTAGATATTTACAAAGAAGCTTATCAGTTGGCAATCCAAATTCACCATATGAGTCTTAAGCTTCCGTCTTATGAACTATATGAGCAAGGCAGCCAAATTAGGAGAGCAAGCAAAAGCATAAAGGACAATATTGTAGAAGGATATGGAAGAAGAAGGTATAAAAATGACTTCATTAAGTTTCTGGTTTATGCTCAAGCATCTTGTGACGAAACTACCTCCCAACTTGACATGATTAGCGATATCCATTTCAAAAGTGAGCCACTTACTGAATTAAAAACTGCCTATGATCAACTAGGAAAGAAAATCAATAAGTTCATTCAATACGTTGAGTCAAGCTGGAAATAACCAAAAAACTAGCAACCAGTCAACCAGCAACCAAAAAACGAGCAACCAGCATGTTCCATAACTACTTCTTCCTAAAACGACTTGCACCCGAGCTTGAAAAAGAGCTAAAAGGATTAGCATTGCTTGAGTGCTTCTCTCAAAATAAGGATGAGTTAATTCTTGGTTTTGGGGATGGTGAAAAGGAGTTTCATATTCGGGCTAATCTGGATCCAAACGTCTCCCTCCTCTCCTTTCCGGATGATTTTGCCCGTGCAGGAAAAAACAGCGTTGATCTTTTTTCAGATCTTTTGGACAAAAAAGTAACCGGTGTTAATGTCTTCCAATTTGAACGCTCATTTCAGATTCAGTTTGACGATGATTCACTGATTTTTAAAATGCATGGCCGAAGAGCCAATATTGTGCACGCCAGAAATAATGAAATTGTCAGTCTCTTTCGCAAAAACCTTCGTCCGGATTTTGAAATTATTCCTTCCGAACTAAACAAACAGATTGTGGTCAGTCAGGAAAATTTCTCACAGCATGGATACGATCCTCTTCAGTTAATTCCGGCACTTGGCAAAGAAGTCAAAATACATTTAGAAGAAACTGATTTTTACAAAATCCCTGATCAGGAAAAATGGGCTCAATTTGAACTTCTGCTAAAGGAGCTTGACAGCAACACAATCTATCTTCATGAAGGACCATTTCTCAGTTTGATCAAAACAAGCAATGAAAAAACAAAGAGTGCAATTGCCGCTGCAAACTGGCTGTATAACAAAACCGTCCGAAGTTTTTATTTTGACAAGGAGAAAACGGACGCAATCAATAAGCTGAAGCAGAAAATCAAAAAGTCTGAGAGCTATATCTCCAAAACACGGAGTAAACTTGATCAGGTTGAAAAATCAAGGAGCCCTGAAGAGGTAGCCAATATTTTGATGGCGAACCTCAACAGTCTTCAAACAGGCCTAATAAAAGCCGTACTGCATGATTTCTACAACGATGAACCCATAGAAATCAAACTCAATCGGGAGCTGAGTCCTCAGAAGAATGCGGAGAACCTATATAGAAAAGCAAAGAACCGACATCAGGAAATAGATGCCTTGAAGGAAAACATAGAAGCGAAGGAAAAACTCATTGACAAGGTAAGCAGGCAAATTCTACACCTTCAGGATTTGGACGATACAAAAGAGCTTAGGAAGTACCTGAAAGATCATAGGCTGACGCAAAAAGAAAAGTCAAAAGAAGAGCACCTACCCTACCATGAATTTGAAGTGGATGGCTGGCAGATATTGCTTGGTAAACATGCAAAAGCCAATGATGAACTGACCCTGAAAGTAGCTAACAAAAACGACCTTTGGCTGCACGCAAAAGATGTAGCAGGATCACACGTGGTAGTAAGGCAAAAACCGGGGCAAAACTTTCCTACCCACATCATAGAGAAAGCAGCAGCCCTGGCTGCTGCAAACTCGAAAAGAAAAACCGACACCCTTTGTCCGGTCATCTACACCCAGAAGAAATTCGTACGGAAAATGAAAGGTGCTCCAGCAGGACAAGTCATTGTGGAAAAAGAAGAAGTGGTGATGGTGGAGCCGAAGACGCTCGGTTGATAACTCTAAATCACCGTTAACGAAACGAATGTCTAAAAAGGGATGTCTTTCAATTTACAAGTATCAGCTATTTCTATTGGCTTGATGGGTTCCAATACATTTCTTAATTGGCGCTTGCTCCAAATCTCTTGTCTACCATTACGCCACAGGCGAAATTGATTTCTTGAATTATGACTAATAAATCGCGCATTTTTGAAATGGAGATGTGAAGTTTCATAGCTCCGTCGAATGATATATCCTTCATTACTTACCAAATAATTTTCAAATCCTTTAATTTTCCACTTGAACGTCATAAACCAATTCAATAATAACGATTTGCACGGGTTTGTGCTCGTTACATTATAGTTAGCAATAATTGGCAGTGAGCATAGAGAACCTGAACAATGTAATTGGAACCTTTCACGACTTTGAACTTGTCAGTGCTGAACAACAAGGAACGGAACTAACTCTTGGGTTCGAGAACTGCTGGAACGAAATGAACGATCCAGAAAAACCGTTCATGAAACTCAACTTCACTTTCGACAACTGCCAACTCATTGAATGTACGTATTATGTGAACACTAACGAGAAAGATCAAAATGGTCATTGGAAATATAATGATCTCACAACTAAGCAGGTCAACGAATTGCCCAACTTGGAACTAAGTGCTCAAAGTTTTGAAATTGTCGATGGTGTACATAACCTTCATTGCAACGGATATGGAGACATTGACGGTGGAATTCTCAAGCTCCGATTCAACTCTCCTGAGTTTAGAATATTTGATGAACATTCAAACCAACTGGAACTTGAAGACTATCGCCAACTGCATGAACGCTGGTGGAACTTCGTTGGCTCGTAAAGCGAAATACTATTGCTAACATACGATATAGCGCATGGCCTTACTTAGCTGTCTGCCAAGTGCCTGCTGAACATCCCGCTTATCTGCCGCCATGAATCTGAAGTGCTTTCTACTTACTTCTACTTGTGGGAGTTTTCTTTATCTGTATGGCGCAGTGTTCGTTTGATACTTTGAATGCACCGGCAGATTCGCTAATTTCATCGCTATTAATAAAGCTCGGAGGCCACAGCGCCATATCTGGGCGTTAAACACCATCTTCTTCAGGTCGTAGAAACATAACAACAAAGTTTACTTTCAACGAAACTTTCTTTAGCTTAGCGAAGTTAACATAAATGTAAACTTGATGATTCAACGATTTCAGGTTGAACTCCTTGAACAGGCTTATGAATTTCTTAGAAAACTTGATGTCAAGCACCGGAAGAAGATTATTCAGAATATGGATCGGGCTAAATTTCATACCGATCCTAAACTGTTTAAGAAGCTTGACGGAGAGATTTGGGAATTCCGGACTTTGTTTTCAGGAAAGCAATATCGCTTGCTTGCCTTCTGGGATAAGACCAAACAAACTGAGACGCTGGTTTTTGCAACTCATGGATTCGTTAAGAAAACAAGCAAGGTTGACAAAAAAGAAATTGATAAAGCTGAACGAATTAGACAGCAATACTTTAAAAATAAGGAGTCATGAAACGATATACACTTGAACAAACAAAAGACGACTTGATTGGGAAGGTCGGAACTCCTGAACGCGAACAGTATGACGTTGAACTCAAATTGGAACTGATTGGAGACATGATCCAACAAGCCAGGAAGCAGCGTAACCTAACACAGCAACAACTCGGTGAACTTATTGGAGTGAAGAAGGCCCAGATTTCAAGACTTGAGAACAACACAGGGAACGTAACTATCGAAACGATTCTCAAAGTATTCAACGCTCTTGAAGCCAAGGTAAACTTCAACGTTAAGATGCTGAATAATAGAATAAACGTGGCGTAAACGGTGTGTAACAATCGCTAAGTCGGCAGATGTCTACTGCCCATCTGCCTACTACTGTAGTACTCGCCCACTTGGTACACCTTCTGCCAGTTTCATTGCTTTCTACTTTTTCCTGCGCTTCTGGCGAATGTCTTTCTTTGGGTGTCGCATTCTGAAAGTTTGTACGGATGGTGCACCTTCGTTACTTTTATCGTTACCTAGCAAGTTTCGGACATCCGCCGCTTAGCATGGCTAAAGATCATGTTTGGAAAGAACTTTATAAAGTATACCTTATTATTAATATTCTTGACGACTCTTCACTCCTGTACAGATGACTATGATGAACCTCTGTACTCTCTTGACGTGAGCGTCTACTATGATTATCCATATCAGAGTACTAACCTATATCCTGCTGATGATGAAGTAATTGTCTATTTATTTTACGATATCAAACACCAAGATATCTCGCCCTACTATGAGGGTAGCGGATACGTATTTAAATATGCAACAGGTGAACGAATTAAATATTCAGAAAAGAAAAATCTTGATCAGAGTTTGGCGCAATTTAAAAGCCTAACTCCCAATGAGCATTTAATCGTTATAGATCTAATGGATTCCAAAATTGAAACTTGGCGTATGATCGCACCTAACCTTAATCATCCAAGCCAAAGAGAAATAAAAATGGTTTTAGACATTTCACCATACGAACCCTGGGAGTTATATCAATAAACAATTCCACAATCCTCCATGGTAAAGTAACTATCAGCATAGACATATAAAACGACTCTGTAACAGGTACTAGCAAGAATGCGCCTGAGTGCTTTCTGTCAGAGAAGGGCCGCTTACCTTTTTTCAATTTCCAACCATAACTTAAACATTTATTAATCATATTCGTATTCATAACTTAAACATTTATTAATCTAATGGAAGTAATTGGATCGCTTGAAGAAATTGTGCTCATGATTTTGCTCAGAAATGAGAAGGTCAATAGTGTAGACATTGCCAAAGAATATGAAGATGCCCTTGCGAAGAACATTTCCATTCCGGCCATTCATGTGGTCTTGAAACGCATGGAAAAGAAAGGATGGGTGCGTTCGGAATTCGGGGCACCTACTGCCGAGCGAGGCGGAAGAAGAAAAAGAATCTACTGGGCCACACCTACTGCTTACAAGTTGGTGAGCGAACTGAACGATGTGAAATCCAAACTTTGGAGCGGAGTAACCAAACCATCCCTTCAATATGTCACCATCTAATCCACCAAAATGGGCCGATTGGCTAATTGAAAAGCTTTGCGCTTCCCATTTAGTGGAAGAACTTCAGGGCGACCTCCATGAAGCGTTTCACTGGCGTGTGGAGAAAAAAGGGTTAAAACGTGCCCGTTGGCTATTTATTTTTGAAGTCATACGATCCCTCCGATTTTCTACGCTCAAACCGACAAACTACTTAAATCAATACCTCATGATGTATCGCAACTATATCAAAACCGGCTGGAGATTTCTGAAAAAACACAAACTCTATTCTACCCTAAACATCCTTGGGCTGGCACTGGGGATTTCCTTTTGCTGGCTGGCATACCTCTATGCCAATGATGAAATGAGTTTTGACAAGCATCTGCCTGACCATGAACGGCTCTATCGAATTGTTTCAGATTTTCAACGTGGGGATGATGTTCACTACATCGGTGGCAGTTCTAATGCCATGTCCATTCAGTTTGAAGAAAAAATACCTGAGATCGAAAGCATTGCCAGGTTCAAGTCAGATTACGGGCTGATAAAGAAGGGTGAAGAAACCTTGGGACAGTCCCTGATGATGGCAGATCTGGAAATGGTAAAGTATTTAAATCTTCAGTTTCTTGAAGGGTCAGCAGCTGCTTTTGATCAACCCAATGACATGATTATTTCCGAGAGCCTGGCCGGTAAACTGGATCTTCGCGGAAAAGCTGTGGGAGCCATCATTTCACTTATCCGAGGTGAGGAGTTTGAAGACTTTATCATCCGTGGTGTCTATGAAGATATACCCGAAAATACCTCCGTCCGAAGAGATATGATCATTTCCTATGCAAACTATCTGGCGAATGCTCCCGAACGTCGACTAACTACCTGGTTTGACATCAACATGAATTCATTGGTCAAGCTAAAAGACCCAAAAGCACTGGCAATTGCTGAAGCTAAAATGAATGAGCTGCACCAGGAGAATGAACCAGATGGAGATGATGCGTCCGTTCGTCTGAAACTTCAGCCGATAACGGAAATACACCTCAGCGAAGAGTATGGGCATTACAATGGAATCTCACGAGGTGGCAACACACAACTAATAAAGCTATTCGCAGGCATTGGGCTTTTTTGCTTGATCATTTCCATGATCAACTATTCAAACTTTAATATTTCGTTATACATCAATCGTGCACGTGAGGTGGCGTTGAGAAAAGTAATAGGTGCAGAAAAAGCAGCCATTTTTAGTCAGCTGATTACTGAATCATTTATATCTTCATTGCTGTCAGGGGTGCTGGCATTTATCCTTATGCTTGCACTACTCCCTTTCTTTTCTGCTTTTGTGCAGAAGGATTACGGAATTACATTCCTGACGAATGTCAATTTTTTGATTGGTGCCATCGGGATTTTAATAGCTGTAGCATTTATTAGTGGGCTATATCCGGCATTCGTTCTCTCGCGATTTTCCATTATCAAAAGCCTCAAAGGAGAACAAAAAATCAGGGCTGGAAAATGGATTACCCAGTCCTTGCTTGCCATCCAGTTCACTATTGCCACTGTACTTGTGGCCGGGATGCTGACCTTAAATCATCAAATTAAATATCTGACCTCCTTCGACACCAAAGTAGACTACAATGATGTAGTGTATATGGATTACATCCAGGGCGAAGAAAGCCAGATTAAACCCTTCGTAACAGAATTAGCCAGTATGCCAGAGGTTGCCAGTGTGGCCACCATCTCCGGGTATAATGGTACGCGAATGAAAGGAG
Organism: Ekhidna sp.; assembly: GCF_040220215.1. Taxonomy (GTDB): domain Bacteria; phylum Bacteroidota; class Bacteroidia; order Cytophagales; family Cyclobacteriaceae; genus Ekhidna. The sequence goes on along the minus strand of NZ_JAVJTR010000016.1, from coordinate 671,664 downwards.
AAACTCAGTTTGATGTTCAACACTTGCGTATTCATAATGACCTTATGGAGTTACTGGATATCAAAATTTTACAAGGCAGAAATTTTGATGAGGAGATTGGATCTGATCAAACACAGGCCATCCTTGTAAATGAATCATTTGTTTCAAACATAGGATTGAAAAACCCGATCGGGGAAATTGTTCCCTTTGAGTACGGAGACCTGAAGAATCCAAAAATCATTGGGGTAGTAGAAGACTACCACTTCGAATCTGCAAAAAGCACCGTAGATCCATTGGTTATTTATCAGGCTCCTGCCTATCCTTTGCAGTCCGTGTATTTCAAATTGAGCGAAGGTACAGTTTTCGATCAAGCCAAATTTGAAGCCGTGTGGGCAAAATATTTTGACCCATTTCCGTTTGAATTCAGCTACCTGGAAGATGTATATCTCAGTGCCTATCAACAGGAACAACGAATGATGAAATTGGTAGCCACAGGATGTTTTGTGTCCATCTTTTTGGCTGCCATGGGTTTGTTGGGGATCGTAGGTTTGCAACTCAATCAAAAACTAAAAGAGATCAGTATTCGCAAAGTATTGGGAGCCAAAGCTGGCAGTCTTTACAGCGTGTTCACAAGGAAATTTATTCTTATCATCGCCATCGGGCTCATCGGAGGGCTAACCATTGGCAATATGATGATCAGGAAATGGCTTGAAAACTATCCATATCATGTGGATTTCGGATTTAGCATTATTAGTGCAACAGTGGTTATTACAATTTCAATTGCATTAATAACCATTATATCTCAGGTTTTAAAAGTAGTAAAGACCAATCCGGTGCAATACCTGAAAGACGAGTAGCGTGCATTTCACAAAAGCTCCCTACTTTCGCTTTCAACTATTTTATCCATGGATACACTCGAACTAATTGGCTGGCTGGGGGCCGGCTGCCTGCTCATCGGATTTGCACTTAATATCTTTCAGAAAATTCATGCAGAATCTAATGCCTACCTCCTACTGAATCTCTTTGGTTCCATCCTCCTTCTTTACAATGCATACATGAATGGAGCCTTTCCATTCGTAGCGGTAAATTTTGTCTGGGTAGTTTTTTCTTCTTTTAAGTTGATCCAAATGAGACTAAAAGCCTGATGGACGGGACAAAAAGAAGTGATATTAAAATTGGTTCTGAAGTAGCTGTAGTTCAGAAACATCATCAACGATCCGGCGAACTGACCGAAGGAATCGTCAAACGAATTTTAACCAAATCATCCAATCACCCTCATGGGATAAAAGTGATGCTGGAAGATGGGATAGTCGGGAGGGTGAAGCAAGTATTCTGATTTACTTGAGTGAAGCCACCAAAGCTTAGCTGTTGTATTTGCTGATTGATCGACGGCATAATGCACTCCGTCTTATAATTAATTCTAAAGGCTATTTCAGGGTATATATTAGTGAAACTAGTTAGTCACTATACCAAAAATAACCATGAGAAAAATTCTTAGTCTGTCAATTATTGCATGCTTTTGTTTCAACCTTACAGCGCAGAATATCCCTGATCATAATAAAAAAATATACAAGAATGAAGAGGGGAAAGTCTATGTAAATAAGGAACTTCCGCTTTACCTAAGTATATCCACAAGCCCGGATGGATCAGGCGGACAAGTGCTTGACGGAAAAGACCCTAAATACAGTAGTCCTATGTATCTGGATTCAGAGGGTTACAATACAATCCGTACCCCGTGGAAAGTAGACCCGGAAACCAAAAAAACCATCTACCCAAAAGAAGAGGTAATCTTCGAACTTTATGCCGATAGCAAACCACCAACCTCAAGTATTTCATTTGATTCGGAAAAGCGTGCCAGCATAGATAACAAAGTCATTTTGAAGGCAGGAGCAATTACTCTGACATCAAAAGATGAAATTTCAGGAACAGAGTCCATTTATTACTCACTGGACAATGCTCCCTTTCAAAAATATGCTTCTCCGATTTCTTTAATGGATGAAAAAAATTATTCATTGAAATACTATGCGGTAGACAATGTTGGGAATGTAGAGGAACAGAAAAGTTTATCCATTCAGGTTGATAATAGCGCACCAACTACGTCTATGGAGGTTGAGGGTGATCTTTCAGAAAACATCGTTTCATCCAGATCAAGCATTTCACTAAATGCAAATGATAAAATTTCTAACGTTTCCAAAACTTTCTATACCATAGATGAAGGAAGAACATTTGAATATGGTTCGCCAATATCTTTAGCCGGATTGGAAGAAGGTGAGCATACTATTACCTATTTCTCAGTGGATATGGTAGATAATAATGAGGAAAAGAAAACTTATAGCTTCTACTTAGATAAGTCTGCTCCTCGGGTTATCGATGAAATCATCGGTAATACATTCATTGCAAACGGCAAAGAATACTATTCCGGTAGAACGAAACTGAAATTGGTAGCCATGGACAATAAAGCTGGTGTTAAAGAAATCCGCTATTCAGTCAATGGTGGAGAGTTTAAACTATATGAAGCTCCGTTTTATCTGACTCAATCTGGAAATCTTAATATTGAAGTGTTGGCAATGGATAATGTGAACAATAGGGTTCGTTCTACTGAATTTTCTGACAAAAACAATCTTTTGAGCTATGTAGATCTATCAGGTCCATCCCTGAATTTCAATCTTTCAGGGCCTTCTTTCACTGTAAAAGACACAGTATATATTTCCAAAGAAACGGCGATTTCTTTAAGAGGAACAGACAATGATTCCGGGTTCAAAGAGATTGACTATCAGATAGATGCTGGCACAGCTGTTACATATAGCGAACCATTTAAAATTGAAGAAGAGGGATTTCATGCTGTAACGTACAATGGCTATGACAACCTATCCAACTCCAGCACTGAGTCTATTATATGCATTGTGGATAATAGTGGGCCTGAAGTGTTTAGTCGATTCAGCATCGATTCGAATAAATCAAAAATGGTGGAGGGTAAAGAAATGAAAGTTTATCCACCGCATGTTGTTTTGTTCCTATCGTCTACTGACCGCTATGCCGGACTAGATAAAATCAGTTATCAGATAAATGATGGTCCCGTACTTCCTTACAAAAGCCTGATCGAAAACTTCAAAAAAGATACACCATACAAAATAACGGTACTGGTTGTGGACAAGCTTGGCAATGAAAATCAGAAAGACATAATGTTCTACATTGATTAATGAATGACTTAAATTTGAAGTATGAACTATAGAAAAGCTGTACTCGTATGTGTAGCTTTCTTACACACCGCCTATTTGTGTTTAGCCCAGGAGTTAAGTGAAGAAACTCAGAGTCAGCTCACTCATTACGAGCAAGCCCTGAAAGTTGCACAGGACGAGGGTAAATACGACAATGCTGCAGGAATCTGTGGGAAAGTTGCCTATATCTATTGGGACAATAGAAAGTACGCTGAAGCCATCTCCTATTTTGAGAAATCCATTGAATACAATGAGAAAGTAAATAATAGAAATGGCGTAAAAAGTGCCTACTACAATCTTGGACTTCTACGCATAGATAATGAGCAATACGAGCAAGCACTCAATGATTTTAATCGTGGAATTGACATTGCTAAAGAGCTGAATCAAAAGAACCATGTGCTTTCAGGGCTTATAAATGCGGCTTCAGTAAGTCAAAGCTTAGGGCAAAACCAGGAAGCAATCAATCTAGCTCTTGAAGCTTTGGATATCGCCAAAGAGATGGAAAACCTTAATTTGACAAAACGATGCTACGGTATACTTTATGAAAGCTATCAGTCTGTTGGTAATTCTGAAAAATCAATTGAGTTTTTTGATTTGTATTCTACAGTAGACAGATTCCTAAGAGATGAGCAGGAAAAGAAGGTCAAAGCAGAATCAGAGCGACAGGTCGCAGTGATAGCCGGTCAAAAAGCACTGACAGATCAGGAGCTTCAAAGTAGTAATCAAAAGCTGCAGGTAGCTAAAGATTCATTACAAAGAGCTAGGGAGATAACTGAGCGTCAGCGCCTTCAACTGAAATTGAACGAAGTAACTCTTAGAGAACAAGAAGCCCAACTGGAAAACGAGCGATTGATTCGAAATGGGCTGATCATCATTACGTCTCTAACTCTTCTTTTCTTAGTTATACTGTATCTCCAATATCGACAGAAACGAAAGAAAAACATTCTTCTAAGTCAACAAAACGATCAAATAACCAGGCAGAAAGAAGAGATTCAAAAGCAAGGGAAAAACCTTTCCATTAAAAATGAAGAACTCTCTGCTGTAAACAAAGAGAAGAATTTAATGATGAGTATGGTGGCTCATGACTTGAAAAAACCCATTAATGACCTGACTTCTTTGTCAGAAATACTTGAGCAATACAAGGACAAATTACCCGAAGACTTCAATCACCTGGTAAGTGTATTGAAAAAATCCTCAAGTGGCTATCGGGAGATGGTACATAAAATTTTGGATGCAGGAGCAATTGAAAGCAGGAAGCTTAACGTAGTTCAGGAAAAGCTTAACGTAAGAGAGGTTTTGGAGGATAACGCACAGTCACAAAGCCTAACTGCGGGTGAAAAAAGTATTTCTTTCGATTTGGGTAATATTCCTGACAACTCCTTTGTCAAGGGAGACCGAATCTATCTTACTCAAGCTATTGAAAATGTGCTTTACAATGCAGTGAAATATTCTCCAAACGGCTCAGTGATCGAGCTTGGTGCTGTCGCTTCAAATGGGGAAAGTCTTGAGATTTTTGTAAAAGATCATGGTCCCGGCATAACCAAAGAAGATCAAAAATACTTGTTTGAAACCTTCAAGCCATTGAAAAACGGCGATATGGAATCTACTGGTCTAGGCTTATGCATTTCAAAGAAATACATTGAAGCAATGAGTGGGGCCATCCGATGTGAAAGCAGTGAGGGTGAAGGCACAACTTTCTTCATGGAATTGCCAAAATGGGAAAGTTAAGACTCACCAGATACATTGCAGCGTTTTAAGTTTAAATCATACCTAATACAATCCTGACGTTTTTGATTATCATTGTCAGGATGAGCGAATTTTTTTCTGAACACATAAATACCTTACTACTGCTACTCGGCTTTTGGATTGTAAGCATTTCAGCAAACCAAATTGCCAAACTTTTTCAGCAAATCAAATTACCCTTAATTACAGGGCTGATTTTTTCTGGAATTCTAGTTGGACCCTATATCATTGGATTGATTCCTACATCAGCTGAAACAGACCTTCGGTTTATCAATGAAATCTCGCTAGCCTACATAGCATTTGCAGCTGGCGCTGAACTTTACCTCATTGAGTTGAGAAGTAAATTAAGAACAATAAAGATTCACTCGATTGTACAGAGTGTGGTGGGGATGATTCTTGGTACCTTCTTTGTTTTCATGATTATTGACCTAATGCCTTTTGCAAATGGCTTAGAGTTGGAGGCTCAGGTTGTTGTCTCAATGCTGATTTCCGTTCTTTTCATAGCACCATCTCCTGCATCTGTCATAGCTGTGATTTCTGAGCTACGAGCCAAAGGACCGTTTACCAAAACAATGCTTGGTGTTACCATGGCAAAAGATTTCTTTGTAGTGGTTCTTTTTGCTATTGTCCTTTCAATTTCAAAATCACTTCTTAGCACCGATAAAATTCAGGTACTGGATTTCGTATTTCTTGCATTGGAAATTATCACTTCGTTCGGTCTGGCTTATGTTGTGGGAAAGCTTCTTCACGCAATAATGAAGTGGGGCGAAAGAAAGTATATTAAAACGGTTTTAATCCTGGTCTTAGGCTTGCTCAATTATACCTTTTCAAATTTTTTTAGAGAATTTTCTTCAAATACATTTGGACATGAAGTCTATTTCGAACCACTTCTTATTTGTCTGATTGCAAGTTTTTACATAGCCAATTACACTAAATACAGGGCAGAGTTTCTTAAAATACTCAATGACATAAGTCTGTACGTATATGTGGCCTTTTTCACTTTGACTGGTGCCTCTATGAACCTGTCGGTGTTGTCAGAGGTATGGGTTTTGGCGTTGCTTCTATTCGTTGTGCGTTTGATTACTGTGATTCTCGGCTCATTCTCAGGAAGTGCCCTCAACAAGGATAAAGCCAAATACTATCAGGTTGGTTGGATGCCGTATGTGGCTCAGGCGGGCGTTGCGTTGGGTTTGGTGACAGTAGTTGCTAATCAGTTTCCAGAATGGGGAGGTGATTTCGCTACACTTTGTATTTCGGTAATCATCATCAATCAACTAGTTGGCCCTCCTTTGATCGCCAAAGCGATTACCATCATGGGGGAAAACAAAAAAAGAGCCGCTACCCCAATTTATGATGGAGTTAAAGATGCGTTGATTTTTGGAAGCAGTAATCAATCTTTAGCCCTCGCAAACCAGTTGGTGAGCAAGGGATGGATTGTTGAGATTGCTACTCAGGAGGCAGACATTTTCTCCCCTGATGAAAACATTCGTATCCTGAACTATAATAAAATTTCGAATGATTTTTTTGAGGAAGTTCAAGCTTCAAAGTATGATGCAATTGTAAGTATGCTCACAGATGAAGAGAGTTTGGAAATTTGCAGGCTTGTTTACGAAGAAGTTGGCACAAGAGATATCATTGTTCAGATTAACAATCCAACAAACCTTGAGGCTTTTAAAAATTACGATGCTCGTATCGTAGATCCTTCGTCTGCTATGATTAGTCTGCTGGATCACTTCGTAAGATCCCCTCAGGCTACTTCACTCATCTTGGGTATGGAAAAAGGTAAAGATTCCAGAGATATTGTACTCCGCAATAATGACCTGCATGGTATCACCCTTCGTGAGCTAAGACTACCTTCAGATGTAATCATTCTTTCAGTTATGAGATCTTCCAATGTAATTATCACTCACGGATATACTCGTTTGCGATTAGGTGATACTCTCACTCTGGTTGGGTCAGATCAAAGTCTGGATGAAGTTCAGCAAAAGTTTAGCTAACAGTCACGCTTAGCACCTGCTTAGTCTGACCTGTGATTTTAAATGGGTTTGCTATGCGGTGACCAACCACCCAGGCGATTTCACCATTGCTTTCAAGAATTAAAATTTCTTTCTTTTTGCTTACTGGAATCTTTTCATCAATTAAGAAAGCACTGACTTTCTTATTTCCTTTCATCCCTATTGGTTGAAACCTGTCTCCTTCTCTCCATGGCCGGATTCTAATAGGAAATTTTAAAGATTTCAAATCAAAAAAACCTTCATATTCAGAATTGAATTGAACATCAGCTTTATCTATTTTAGAAATTTCAAATATTCTTTCTCCTACCTTATACTCCCCTTCTGAATCGATAACCAACTCATCAAAATCTAAATCATCATTCGGATCAAAATAAATGGTTGAGCGGTCCATAGTGATAAGCCAATTCTCAACCGGAAAGCTTTTTCCGGATTTTCCCCGTGCTTCAAATATTTCTTTGGCTGTGACATAATTCACCCCAAATGATGACAGGACTTCCGCTAAAACTAGTTCGTCTGAGCCATTTGAAATCCAATCCAAATCCAACTTCCAGCCATCCTTTTCCTGGTGTAAATATTGATTCACAATTTCCTCCACTTTCAAATTCACAATATCATTTGCATGATTTACTCGTTCACTCGTCAAACTAAAAGTCTGAAACAATGAAGGATTTAACTTCATCAACACAGGCGTGACTTCATGGCGAATTAAGTTTCGGTCGTAATCTGTTTTTTGATTGGAAGAGTCTTCTCGCCACTCAACACCCAGATCCATCGCATAGGTGTGAAGGGCCTCCTTACTAGCAAATAACAATGGACGAACTACTTTATCATTATGCATTGATATTCCTGTTAAACCCCTAATCCCGGTTCCTCTCGATAAATTAATCAGAACAGTTTCCAGAGAATCATTCAGGTGATGTGCAGTGGCAATCTTGTTGAAATTGTATTCTAAAAGCAGCTCACTAAACCATTCATAGCGTGCATTTCTTGCTTTAAGCTGAATAGATCCAGATCCAAGATCAAAGGCTTTTACAAAACAATTAATGTGATGATTATCTGCCCATTTCATCACAAAAGCTTCATCTGCATCCGATTCATCACCTCTTAAGCCAAAATTGCAGTGGGCCAATGAAACCGGAATTCCTTCATCAAGAAAAAGCCTGGCCATAACCATGCTATCGAGCCCACCACTCACCGCTAAGAGTACTTTTTCATCTTTCTCAATCAAATGATTGGAATGAATGTAATCATGGAACTGTTTTTGTAAAGAATGCACAACTCGATCAGTTAATTTTGCCGTATGCGGAAGTTAGTCCAAACCACTTTTGTTTTCATGATCCTATTATCTGCCTTTGGTGCAAACGCCCAAAAAGTAGATCGGATCAAATACAAAGCTGATGATTTATTCGAATTTCGTAAAAACGGTGAAAAAATCAGACGTTTGATCGGCAATGTGGTGTTTGCACAGGAAACTACAACCATGTATTGTGATAGCTCCTATTACTATGTGAAAGACAATGTGATGGAAGCTTTTGGTAAGGTGAGAATCATAGATGATTCAGTTACCATTACCTCAAGAAAGCTTGTTTATAATGGGCAGGATAGAACATCTAAACTTCGCGGAAATGTGGTTTACACAAAAGGTGATCAACGTTTAACAACCGAATTCCTTGATTATAATATGGATACCGAAATTGGAAATTACTACAATGGTGGTAAGCTAAAGGATTCGGTTAATGTGCTAACCAGTGAGACAGGGTATTACTATGGATTGCAGAAATATGCGCTATTCTGGAACAATGTTGTCCTGGAAGCACCGGATTATACCTTGAAATCGGACACTCTTAGGTACAACACAATTCCAAAAATTGCCATTACTGAAGGTAAAACCACAATTATAACCGAGGACGAATCGATCCTGCATGCAAAAGGGGGTACATTCCGTACCAAAATTGAACAATCAGAATTCATCGATGGTACCGTTGAGACAACCGACTACTACATGGAAGGTGATCAGCTTCTTTTTGATGACCTGAAAAAATATTATGATGCCAAAGGAAATGTGAAGCTGACCTCCAAAGAGGATGATGTGGTGATTACCGGAGATAAAGGATACGCAGACAAAGCGAATGGCATAAGTAAGGTTTATGGTAATGCCCTAATGAGAAGGTTCCTTCAAAATGACACCTTGTATTTAGCTGCCGACACCTTGGTTTCTATCGAAAGCGAATATGACTCTGCCAAACGAATTCTGGCGTACAACAATGTTCGGATTTGGAAACGGAATTTACAAGGTTTAGCAGATTCAGCTTCTTATTTTCTGCAGGACTCTCTTCTCTACTTCTATACTGATCCTATATTCTGGAACCTGAATAACCAGCTGGAAGGAGATACAATAGCTATGGAGGTCACGGAAAAAGAGATCAAAACCATGTCTCTTCTACAAAGTGCTTTTTTAGCGACTGAAGATACCCTTCAAAATTATAATCAGATAAAAGGAAGAACAATGAAGGCTCACTTTGTAGAATCTAAGATTGATCGGATATACGTAAACGGCAATGGCGAGAGCATATACTATGTCCTAGACGAAGACGATCCCAACAACATCATCACCCTTGGGATGAATCGTATTTTATGCAGCGATATGACCATTCGCTTCAAAGACGAACAGCTAGACAACATCTCATTTTATATAAAACCCGAAGCGAGGTTTATACCTCCACATGAATTAACCGAGGATGTTCAAAAATTAGGTGGTTTTAAGTGGAGGGGAGCCGAAAGGCCGGAGCTTTCGGATTTGATTTCTGACATGAATTCACTTCTCATCCCTAAAGACGAGCCTGCTAAACTGCCTCCTAATGAGATGATAGATTTGGAAGGAGCAACCGAAAAAAGGAAAGAATTGTTAAAATCCCTTAAGAAGAATGGTGATTGATCATTCACTGTTTCCGTTTAAGGTATAAGTCCTTAGTTTTGCCGACCTATTAAAAAATTATGAGGGAAATCAGAATACTTTTCTTGTTGATCGTTGCGGTTAGCACTGTTGGATGCAGCAAGTTTCGTAAGATTCAAAAAAGTGGTGATTGGAATGTTAAATACGAGGCTGCTATAGCCTACTATGAAAAAAAGGATTATCACCGAGCCATCACTTTATTTGAAGATATTCTTCCAATAATACGAGGTACTGAAGAGGCCGAACTTGGGAACTTCTATCTGGCTTACAGTTACTATCATCAAAAACAGTATATTCTTAGTGCCCATCACTTTGATGAGTTTGTAAAAATCTACGGAAGGTCAGAATATGCAATGGAGGCTGCCTACATGCATGCTTATTCCCTATACCTACAATCCCCGGATTATCAGCTGGATCAAACGGTCACTTATGAAGCAGTAGCTGCAATGCAGAATTTCATCAATAAATACCCTTCTTCAGAATACGCGCCCGAAGCTGACAGGGTCATCGATGACATGCAGGAAAAGCTTGAAAAGAAAGCTTATGAACAATGTAAACTGTACTACAAACTGCGAAAATTACGCGGCTACAAAGCTCCATTAGTGGTTTATGACAATTTTGCTGACGATTTCCCAGACTCAGATTACAATGAAGAAATTGCTTATTTGAGAATAGAAACTGCCTTCGACTATGCTAAGGAAAGTATCTATTCCAAGCAAAAAGAGCGTTTTCAAAACACCATCGATTATTACCTAACTTTTATAGATAAATACCCAAATAGTAAATATATAAAAGATGCCGAGAAATTTTATAGTGAAAGCATCGAAGAAATAACTAAATTTGCGGATTCAAATTAAAAAGGAGCGAAATGCAGCACATTAATTCTTCAATCATTACCAGAGACAATCAGGACATCCTTGAGCCTAGTGGCAATTTGTATGAGTCTTTGGTGATCATCGCTAAGCGAGCAAGACAAATCAGCGCAAATCAAAAGGAAGAGCTTAACGCTAAACTTGCTGAATTTGCTTCTTCAGTGGATAATTTGGAAGAAATCTTCGAAAACAGGGAACAGATTGAAATCTCAAAATTTTATGAGCGTATGCCTAAGCCAACCACTATGGCAATCGAAGAGTTTTTGAATGGTGAATTAAATTTCAGATTACCCGAAGAAGAAGACGAGTCTCGTTCGGATTTAGCATAAATTAGTCGCCATGTTGGCGGGTAAAAAAATATTATTAGCGGTTTGTGGGTCTATTGCGGCCTATAAAACCGCTTTTTTTGTGCGCTTACTTGTAAAGGAAGGTGCTGAAGTGAAGGTCATTATGACCGAGAGTGCCAAAGATTTTATCACCCCCCTGACACTTGCCACTCTTTCTAAAAATCCGGTTTACTCAGAATATTTTGATAAGCAAAGTGGTGAATGGCACAACCATGTAGAACTGGGAATGTGGGCAGATCTTATGCTCATTGCTCCGCTCAGCGCTAACACACTGGGTAAGATGGCAAACGGAATTTGTGATAATCTTTTATTGGCCACCTACCTCTCTGCCAAATGTCCTGTAATGGTTGCACCAGCGATGGATCTTGATATGTATCAGCATCCTACTACTCAGGATAACCTAAAGAAACTTCAGTCATTTGGAAATGAGGTCATTGAAGCTCGTGATGGTGAGCTGGCTAGCGGCCTTTCCGGACAGGGCCGAATGGCCGAACCTGAAGAGCTTTTAGAGATCGTAAAAAAAAAGTTCGCTAACTCTGAAGTACTGAAAGGCAAAAAAGTACTCATTACCTCCGGTCCCACTTTCGAAGCAATAGATCCAGTACGTTTCATTGGAAACCATTCTTCAGGCAAAATGGGGACTGCTATTGCAAAAGCATTTCAGGAAGTCGGCGCAGAGGTGATTATGGTTTCAGGTCCTGCAACCAATTTTCCTTCTAGCGGAGAGATTGTAAAAGTTAACTCCGCAGAAGAAATGCTACTAGAAACTCAAAAAAGGCATAGCAAGGCTGATATTGTGGTTTTCTCAGCTGCAGTATCGGACTATCGCCCTAAAAATCCGGCTAAAGAAAAGATTAAGAAAAAAGAAGACTCCCTTCAAGTAGAGCTTATTAAAAATCCGGACATTGCTGCCGATCTTGGGAAGAAAAAGAAAAACCAGTTTCACATAGGGTTTGCATTGGAAACCAATAATGAAGAGATCAATGCAAAAGAGAAGTTGAAGAAAAAAAACTTTGACCTCATAGTTTTAAACTCCCTCAATGACAATGGGGCCGGTTTTCAAAAAGACACCAACAAGGTGACCTTCTTTGACAAAAACAATAACGAACACAAATTTGAGTTGAAGAGTAAGGCCGAGGTGGCGCGGGATATTGTTGATTATGTAATTAAAAACCTTAAATGAGATTATATCTTATTTTACTTTTTTTTTCAACTATAGGGATATGCCAGGAACTATCTAAAGGTTGTCGTCTTATGGAGTTTGATTACAATGGCGACCCTGTAGACTTATTCATCATTAGTGAATCAGGTGAAGAATATTTGAAAAAACCACTCCTAGTTTTTTTGCAAGGGAGTCTCGCACGACCGATTGGGGTCAAATCTGAATACGGTTATCAGCCTTTCTTACCCCCATTTCGAAATGATTCATTAAGAAAGAAATATCACATCATAGTTTTTTCCAAAGCCTTCATTCCACCTTTTACAAATCCTGAAGATTTAAATGATCAACATATCTATCTGGATGAAAATGGAGACATTCCAAAGGACTTCTTAACAAGAGATTATCTCGAGTATTATGTTGACAGGAATAACTACGTACTTGACCAACTTCTTAAAGAAGATTGGGTCGATTCAACGAGAATCATTATAAGCGGACATTCACAAGGCAGTTCGGTAGGTGCGTTTATGGCTGATAAAAATGAATCAATAACGCATCTTATATATGCGTCAGGTAATCCATATGGTCGAATTTTGAGAACTCTTGGACAAATAAGAGATGTAGAAGATTCTTTGAATTATACTCAAGGGACTTTTCAGAAATTTAAGGAAGCGGTTCTCAACCCAAGCGATGACTTCAATGAAAATGGTGGAGACTCCAATAAATCGACTTACTCATTTAATCAAAAAGCCAATCAAATCCTTTTGAGTTTGGAAATCCCAATACTTATTGTTTATGGCAGTAAAGACAAAAACACTCCATTTATTGATTTGCTTCAGATTGAAGCAATTCGATCCAACAATCAACATTTAGATTTTAGTGAATATACTGGAACTGATCATAATTTCTTTCCGGTAGATATGCAGGGGAATGTTGATTATGGTGTGAATAATTGGGAGAAAGTTGCGGAAGATTGGTACAACTGGCTTGAGAAAAACTAATGAAAACTACTCTAATTGCTATAGGATTATTGCTGTCAACTGCTTCGTTTGGTCAAGAACTCAATTGCAGAGTGATTGTAAACGCCCAGCAAGTACAAACAACAGAGCGCGCCATTTTTACTGAAATGGAAACCGAGTTTGCACAGTTTCTCAACACCACCAAATGGACCAATGATACGTTTGAGGAAGAGGAAGTTATTAACTGCAACCTGGTTATTACCATTTCTGAAATGCCGAGCATCGGGGTGTTTAAAGCGTCTGTGCAAATCCTTTCCAGTCGTCCGGTTTATGGAACTGGCTATGAATCTGTCATTATGAATTTCGCTGATAGAGATTGGGATTTTGAATACCTTCAATCCCAGCCCCTCCGGTTCAATGAAAACACATTTACAAGCAACATCACCTCCCTGCTTGCATACTATGCATATATGATCATCGGATTCGATTATGATACATTTTCTGAACTGGGTGGTGCGTCTCATTTTCAAAATGCTTTTAAAATTGTGAACAATGCCCAACAAACGAATTTCCCTGGCTGGCAACAGTTTAACAGTGTACGGAACAGGTATTGGCTGATTGAAAATGTCCAGAACCCGCAATTGGAACCGATCCGAAAAGCCCTGTTCACTTATCATAGAAATGGGCTTGACATTATGGCTGATGATCGGGAGCAGGCGGAGAAAAATATTTTAGCTGCACTATCGGAAATTCAAAAAGCAAACAGGGCACGTCCAAGATCTATTCTCACGATCAGTTTTATGGATGCCAAGTCAGGGGAGTTACAACAAATATTCTCCGAATCCAGCCTGGCTACACGTAGACAGGCCTATAATTTACTTAGCAACATCGACCCTTCAAGAACCGATGAATATAAGTCGTTGATTGAGTAGTCTCTGAATATCTTTGTGACCCATTTATGATCAAGTCGCTACAGATAAAGAACTACGCCCTCATTCAGGATTTGGAAATGACTCCTTCTCCCCGATTAAATATCATCACGGGGGAAACCGGCGCTGGTAAATCTATAATGCTAGGAGCGGTAGGCCTATTACTTGGAAAGCGGGCAGATACAAAAGTCCTGCTTGATGAAGCTCAAAAATGTATCGTAGAGGGAGTCTTTGACATCTCCTCTTACTCTTTGAAAAAGATATTTGAGCAGGAAGAGCTTGATTATGATACCGAATGCGTCATTCGAAGGGAAATTAGCCCATCCGGAAAATCACGAGCGTTTGTAAATGATACCCCTACCAATCTTAGCGCACTAAAAGCTATCGGCGAAAAATTGATGGATGTCCATTCGCAACATGAATCTTTGCAATTAGGAAGTAACACCTATCAGCTAAATGCACTTGATGCTTTTGCAGCACATCCGGAATGGATCATTTCATATACGGAAGCATTTAAAACCTATAACAAGGCTAAAAAGAATCTTGAGAAACTAGAATCTCTGGCAGCTCAGAGTGCAGAAGATGCAGATTATAAGCAGTTCTTGCTGAATGAATTACTCGAAGCAAACCTTGACGAACTAAATCAGGAAGAGCTGGAAACTGATCTGGAAGTATTGGAGAATGCGGAGGATATTAAACTAAAACTTTCTCAGATCATTCATTTACTTGACGAGTCTGAGATGGCTGTTATTCAGCAGCTAACCGAATCAAAATCATTGATCAACTCCATCGCATCCTTTTCAAAAGATCTGGAGGATTTAAGTGCTCGGGTTGAGAGTACATCCATTGAGCTTTCTGACATTTTCAATGAAATGCAGCGGATACAGGACAAGGTAGAACATGATCCGGAAAAGATCCAGGAGTTAAAGGATCGGCTGGACCTACTATACAGGCTTCAAAAAAAGCATAGTGTGCTTACCGTTCAGGAGTTGATTACCATTAGAGATGAACTGGATGAAAGCCTTAGCCAGGTTGCCAATCTTGACAATGAAATTGCCAAAGCACAGAATGAGCTAGCGTCTGCTGAAAAGGATATGAGGGCAAAAGGTGAAAAGCTCACCGAGTCCAGAAAACTTTCAGCGCTCAACTTCTCTGATGAGATTGAGAAACTCATTCATCAAATTGGCATAGAAAACGGAACGGTAGAAATCCGGGTAAATCCTTCTGAGCCTTCTGTAAAAGGTCTGGATACTATTGATATGCTATTTAGCGCAAACAAGGGTATCAAACCACAGGAGCTCAAAGAGGTAGCATCCGGAGGTGAATTTTCGCGATTAATTTTTGCCGTGAAATATTTGATCGCTGATAAGACCGCTATGCCTACCATCATTTTTGATGAGATAGACACAGGTGTGTCCGGTGAGGTTGCCATTCAGATGATTCGAATGATGAAGCACATGTCTCAAAATCATCAGGTAATAAGCATAAGTCATTTACCACAGTTTGCTGCGGGTGGAGACGCTCACTATTATGTTTATAAAGATCACAGTTCTGAGCGGTCCGTCAGCAGGATAAAACAACTAGCTAACGAAGATCGGATTACAGAGATTGCCAAAATGATAGGCGGAGAAAACCCGGGAGCTTCAGCTTTAGAAAGTGCGAAGGAGTTGCTAAAAATGACCCCTGAACAATCAAATTAAGGTGTCACCTTGAATTTTTCCGTCGTTGAACAGTCAGGGTCTATTTTTACTGGAATATATTTGGAACTGAAACATGCCTGCTTTTGACGGCAGATAGGTTCAGAAATCATTATAATTGAAACTAAATACTATGTCAAATAATCTACTTAAAGGAAAAAGAGGAATCATCTCCGGCGCACTGGATCAAAACTCTATCGCATGGAAAGTCGCAGAAAAAGCACACGAACAAGGAGCAACTTTTACGTTGACAAATGCTCCTATCGCTATGCGGATGGGCGAAATCAACAAGCTGGGTGAACAATGTGGTGCGGAAATTATCCCAGCAGATGCCACCTCTTTGGAAGATTTGGAAAACCTTTTCAACAAATCTCAGGAAACACTGGGAGGAAAAATCGATTTCGTGCTACACTCCATCGGAATGAGTCCGAACGTGAGAAAAGGAAAAGATTATGGTGACCTAAACTACGACTGGTTCCAAAAAACATTGGACGTTTCCGCCCTCTCTTTTCATAAGATGATGCAAACGGCCGAAAAACTGGATGCAATGAACGAGTGGGGATCAATCCTCGGACTTTCTTACATCGCAGCACAACGTACATTCCCAGACTATTCGGATATGGCACAGGCTAAAGCATTGTTGGAGTCCATTGCCAGAAGCTACGGCTACCGCATGGGTCGTGACAAGAAAGTGCGTGTGAACACCATCTCTCAGTCTCCAACAATGACGACTGCCGGATCAGGTGTTCCAGGCTTTGACGTTTTCTTCAACTATGCAGATAAAATGTCTCCGCTTGGTAATGCAGATGCTGAGAGCTGTGCGGATTATTGCATCACCATGTTCTCAGATCTTACGCGTATGGTAACGATGCAGAACCTGATGCATGATGGAGGATTTTCTTCTTCAGGTATCACAGAAGCAATGGTTGAAGAGTTGAGTAAGTAACAGTATTCACTTAGCCTCAAAGAGGTGTCACACTGAACCTGCCTGACGGTAGACAGGTTACCGAAGTGTCTCCTTCGACAGGCTCAGGATGACATAAAATGATCACCTTCCCCAACGCAAAAATTAATCTTGGACTCAACATTGTGAGCAAACGGGAAGATGGCTACCACAACATTGAAAGCTGTTTTTATCCCATCCCCTGGCACGACTGCCTGGAGGTGATAGAGGCAGCTTCTTTTGCTTTTCATAGCTATGGACTTGATATCCCCGGAGACTCCTCCTCTAACTTATGCGTCAAGGCTTACGAACTAATTAAAGCTGACTTTGACATCCCTCCTGTTGAAATTCATTTACTCAAGAATATCCCTATGGGAGCCGGGCTGGGCGGTGGCTCATCAGATGGCGCTTTTACATTAAAAATGCTGAACGATACGTTTGAGCTCGGTCTCTCCGACTTGCAGCTTGAAACTTACGCCTTGCTGCTTGGAAGCGACTGTCCCTTTTTCATTAAAAACCAATCATCCATAGCCAAAGGACGAGGAGAAGATTTGGAGCCGATTGATCTGAATTTATCCGGATATTATTTAGCCATTCATAATCCAGCTATTCATATCTCCACTAAGGAAGCCTATGCAGGCGTTATCCCAAAGCAACCAGAAATATCGGTTTCTGAATTGATTAAAACTCCTGTTGGCCAATGGAGAGACTCCCTTAAAAACGACTTTGAAGCTTCTATTTTTCCTAACCATCCTGAGATAGCCCAACTGAAAAAGGAAATATATGAAGGTGGAGCTATTTATGCCTCTATGACCGGTAGTGGGAGTACGGTTTTTGGGGTGTTTGAAGGAAAGGCTATGAATGCAGCTTGGAGATTATTGGCTTTATAAGTTAACGTGAGTTCGATGTAAGCATAAAAAAACTCAACAAAAAACCGTCATTCAGAGGCTCTTTGAGCTGATTTTGGGTTGGAACCCCTGCCTTTGTCGGCAGACAGGCATGGAATCTCTTCGAATTGGAAAGACCTGTCCGTCCGGAAGGTGGGTTCCACGCCTATTTCCCTCCCATTTTCCAACTGTAAAAGGCTCTGAGTGACATTAAGATAGGTTTTTTGTTGGTTTTTATCCCAAACTCACGTTACTTACAACTATAAGTATAAAATCGCTTAACATTTAAGACATTGCTGAATTAGAAAGGTTTTGATCAAGCAATCTAAAATTTTGGATGAAATTCGCCACCATTTCCTCTAGGCATGATCAGAAAGCTTATATAAGCTATAAGCGCCTATCGCCATCACTAAATCCCTAACTGCGACATCCACATAGCTCCAGCTAATCAGCAGCGTTATGGCTATCAATATCAGCCAGGCAGCAACGATTAATGAACCGAGTTTGGTTTTGGTCAATACCAATGCTCCCGCAATAATTTCTATCACTCCCACAATCATCATAAAAGTTCCTGCTTCCATTGGGATCATACCTTCGCTCAAGTACTGACTCCAGTCGGTGAGAATATTGGTGAACTTATCCAAACCAGCCACGATAGGAACCAGTCCATACGTATACTTTAAAAGGCTAAATACATTTTTCACTGTCGTTTCCATATTCTTTAGATTTTGTTTGGCGGTTGGATCAAAAACCGAAAGAAAGGTTACATCCGTTGTAACTTTATCGGGAATCTCTGCTCTAAGTGGAAAGACCAATTATGCGAGTTGTTCAAATTTCTTCTACCCCGCCCTTTAGCCCTTTGCAGGATATAGAGGTCATACAAAAAGTACTTTCCGGTGAGAAAGGGCTGTTTGAAATCCTTTTGAGGAGAAACAACCAAAAACTTTATCGGGTACTGAGAGGATACCTCACAGACCATGATGAAGTGGTGGATGTCATGCAAGACACGTATGTCACCGCTTATGAAAAACTGGATCAATTCAGACAGTCAGCACAGTTTTCTACCTGGCTTATTCGCATCGGCATCAATAAAGCATTGAAAAGAATCTATCAATCCAGGAAGGTTGTTTCCATCCACGAGGTGAAGGAATCTCAATTTCAGTCAAATCAACAACCTGAACTAAAATATATGCAGACAGAAGCAAAACAGACACTGGAGATGGCTATTGGCTCACTGGCTGAGAAATATCGATCTGCCTATATCATGAAAGAAGTAGAGGGGATGTCCATTGCGGAAATTAGTGACTGCCTCGAGATCACCGAATCGAACGTGAAAGTCCGTATACATAGAGCTAAATCGCTTATCAAAGACAAGCTCTATCAACTATCTGCTTCCACTGATATTTATGAGTTTGGGAACAAAAAATGTGACGCTTTGACGAACAAGGTGATGAATTTAATTTGATTGGTTCTTGTTGACCTTCTAATTTTATTCACTAAAATCGCCAAATGAAATTACGTTTACTGACCCTGGCTTTTGCGGCCATTTTTCTATTACCAAAAGAAACCCTATCACAAGAAACCCACGGTGATCCGGAGTTTTGGTTCCTTTTGTTGAATCATTATGAAATCAACGAGAAATGGACGGTTGGGAATGAGGTTCATATCCGACGTACAGATTGGTTTAGCGACCAAAAACAATTTATACTTCGACCGTTTGTGAATTTCAAGCCTGGTGAGAGTGTGATTTACACAGCAGGCTATTCATACATCAGTACTGAGCCTTACGGCAAATATCCT
Source organism: Ekhidna sp. (assembly GCF_040220215.1). Taxonomy (GTDB): domain Bacteria; phylum Bacteroidota; class Bacteroidia; order Cytophagales; family Cyclobacteriaceae; genus Ekhidna. The sequence goes on along the minus strand of NZ_JAVJTR010000016.1, from coordinate 652,163 downwards.
CTACCTGCAACACTCCCGGAGCACAACTTTTGGGAACAAGTGACAGTTAATCAATCACTTGGGAAAACGACACTTTCTCATAGATACCGAATGGAGCATCGTTATCAGGGCAACCAAATTGAAAGGCCACCAGGAGGGACTATAGAGAGAGACGGTTATAACTTCAGTAATCGTTTTAGATACCGTCTGACCTTGAGAAAGCCAATTTCAGAAGATTATTTCATCCACATCTTTGATGAACTGTGGGTATCTGCTGACAGCAAGTTTAAACAGGCCTCATATAATCAAAACTGGATATACCTGGGTTTTGGACGCAATGTAGGTAATGGAAATGTTCAGTTGGCATACTTGCATCAGCATGCCAGTAGTGATGGGATAGTTGAGAGACACCCATCCTTACAAGTTACTTTCCAATACGATTTTTAGATAAAAAAAATCGTCCTGCCACTCTAGGTGGCGGGACAACTTTGAATTTACTGCTTTTCCAATGGCAATCTCCATTGCTGTTTACCCCAATTGAATATCAACTCGAATCCGGAAGCTGAGCTTTCCACTGAAATGGTAAACTGCTCGGTATGATTACTTTGATTCATGGGTACGATTACTGTGGCTAAATCCTTTTCATAATCAGGCTCGGAATAGCCCCAAAATCTTAGATCTGAATTGAGCCTAAGCTCCATCTCTCCTTTTCTAGGGATGGCATAAATCACATACTTTCCGGCTTCTATTTGCGCATCGCCGAACATAAAATCGTAGTTTACATTCAAGAGCGTAGGCTCATTTGCTCCCAATCGCCAATAAACTCCAAATGGTTGCAATGCTCCTTCCTCTTCCTCTCCAAAAATCAGTCGGTCTCTCACAGAAGGTCTGGAATATTCTACTGATACGGTATCACCGTTCATTGCGCCAATAGCTTGTCCCGGAGGGCTTAGGGTTCTATTGCGATTGTTCAAATAGAAAATAGCTGCCACAATAAGTACAACCACAATTCCAACTCCAATCAATATTTTCTTTTTCATAATAAGGTCGGTTTAGATGTTTAATTCCTCTTTGTTTTTCTTGAGGACGTCTATGATAAAGTTAATGTGTTCTGTTATATCCACACCTAACATCTCAACACCGGATGCTATCTCATCCCGTTCCACCTTTGCGGCGAAGCTGGCCTGCTTCAGCTTTTTCTTGACTGATTTAGCTGTAAGGGTCTCAATTCCTTCCGGCCTCACTTGTGAACAAGCTACAATGAAACCCGTGAGCTCATCACAAGCCAATAATGCCTTATCCAGAGTAGTCTCATAAGGCACATTCCATTTTGTATAGTGAGCAGAGATCGCGTGGGCAATCTTCTCCTCTCCCTTTTCTCGGAGCATTGCCACAACTCTATTAGGATGTTCATCGGGGTATTTTTCATAGTCTGCATCATGAAGCATCCCGGTGATTGCCCATTCATTCGCATCTTCATTAAACTTTTGAGCATATGCCTCCATCACCAGCTCTACAGTTCTGGCGTGGCGAAGGAGGCTGTCGCCTTCGGTCATTGATTCCAGAATGGATCTTGCTTCTTTTCTGTCCATTCCATGAAAATACAAATAATAGATTCTATAGGTACTCAGAAATTGAATTTTCTCCCAAACGACTTTTCGTAATCCTCTCCCTACCCTCTCCGAAGAGGGAGAAATCGCTGTTTGGTGAGAAAATTCAGCTCACCAATTAAATCATTCGTCCCGCAGCATATCCGCTGGATTGGTTTTTGCGGCTTTTATCGTTTGCCAGCTAATGGTCAAAAAGCCAATCAGGAAAATCAAAAGAACCCCAGGAAGTAATTCTGTCGGGCCAATATCAATTCGCTTCTTAAACTCTCCCAGAATATATTCTGTGAAAAAGAAATAGGTAAATGGAATCGCAATGATTGCCGATATGAAGAGCATGATCATGAAGCTTCGTGATAAAATCATGATCAGGTTTTGCTCTGATGCGCCCAGTACTTTGCGAATGCTCACTTCTTTTATTCTCGTTTCGGTAGTAAAAACAGCCATCCCCAATAATCCCATTGTAGAAATGGCAATAGCCAGTATCGCCAGAAAAGTAAATATCCTGAACATCACTTTATAATGGGCATATGAAGACTGGATTTGATCATCCATAAAACTTGCAGTAAATGGATGCAATTTTTCTACATCAGTCCATATTTCCTCCATCTTATCCATCAGGCCAATGATATCAGTAGAGCTAATGACCATATTTATATATTGAAAATCCCCTTTAGCCCCTTGCAAAAGAGCAGTAGGTCTAGGATCGTTTGCTAGGTTTTGATATTGATAATTTTCAATGACACCTGTAACCTGTACTTGCACATCATCCTCCACCCTTCTTTGTAAATACAAAATCTCCCCGAGTGCGTCTTCCGGCTTTTCAAAACCAAATCGTTCCAAAAGCATCCGGTCAATGACAATGAATTTAGGATCTTCACCCTCCTCCTTTAAGTCATAAGGGAATGTTCCACCAGCCAAAAATTTCATTTCATGGATGTTTGAGTAGTTCTTGTCCACATGATTGAAATAAATGGATACTGAATCCATTGGATCCTTGTATTTCAACTCATCCCCCCATATTTCTCCTGTACTAGGTATCATTCCTGAGCGAGATATGTCCTTCACTTCAGGAAGTTTGGAAAGCTCTGACATCAAAATTTCAGAATCATTACCAATTAGCTCCATATTCAAAATATTCTCGGAAGTAAAACCAAGGTCATAGTTGATGGAAAAATTGTATTGACGATAGGTAATGGTAGCACCTATTATCAGGGCCATCGAGATAGCAAATTGGAATACGATAAGCACCTTTCGCAGATTCACACCTTTAAATAGCCTAAGCTTAGTGACATCTGTTAAAATAGAAATGGCCTTCAATTTTGATAAAACCAGAGATGGCAGGATTCCGGAAACAAACCCTATCGCAACAGCGAAAAGCAAGAAATAAAAAAGATGCATCCATCTAAACTGCATGCCTATGTTTTCCTCATCCACAACTGACGAAACAAACTCCGGTTTGATGAGCAGGTAAAATCCCCCGGCAACAATCAGGGAGAAAACAGCTATTAGAATCGCCTCAAAAACAAATTGCATGAGCACCTGGGTTTGAGATGCGCCTACCACTTTTCTTATGCCTACTTCTTTGGCTCTTCTTAATGCTCGCGCTATTGACAGATTGGTGTAATTGAAGCAAGCTGATAAAATGATGATCAAAGTCAAGCCAAGCAGCTGGTAGATATTTTCCCAATTGATGCTGGGGCCAATTTGGTTGGATAAATCCCTACCTGGAACAATATCCAGCAGACTCTCCAACTCATGTGTGATCGTATATCTGTCAGTCTTCGCATTTTCTTCAGCAGCTATTTCAGCTAAATTCTGATTGATTTGCTCCGGTCTTACTCCTTCATCAAGCAGTAGATAGACATAGTTCATCCATATGCTTCTCCATGTAAAAAAGGTAGAGTTCTCATCGTCCCGATGTTCCTTTTCCAAAGTTGAGAAAGAAGCAAGTGCTTCAAATTGGAGGTGGGAGTTTTGCGGAACTTCACTCATCAATCCTGTGACTGTGTATGATTTCTCGCCTGCTGTTACTATCTGGCCGACCGGATCTTCATCAATGAAAAGCTTTTTAGCTGCTTTTTCTGTCAGGACAATTGAGTTAGGCTCCTTTAATGCAGTAGCAGGATCTCCGGATTTTAAATCGAAAGAAAAGACATCAAAAAATTCGGGAGTTGAATAAATCCCCTTCACATTGATGATGTTCTCCCCTTTGGCAATATCTGCATAGAAGTTACGTCGCATGATCAGCACCTTTTCAAATCCGGTATACTGCTCTCGCAGTTTTTCCCCAATAAAAACGGAGGTTGATGCCAGGTCAAATGGATCGTCGTTGGATACACTTTGATATGTTGATGTTACCCGGTAAATCCGATCCTTCTTTTCATGAAACTCATCAAAAGTGAGTGTTTCACCTATGTAAGTGATCATGAGCAGCCCTACTGACATAGATACTGCCAGCCCGACAATATTTATTGAAGAAAAGAGCTTGTTTCTGGCAATGCTTCGCACACTGGTTTTGAAGTAGTTGCCCAATAAATTAAAATATGTCATTTGTCCTATTAGTTTGGGTTTTCGAATGGTGTATAGTCTGCAGAATTTGAACACATCCAGAAGGAAAATCAGATTAGCCCTTTTCCGACTCTTCTCAAGGTTTCTGAAATAATACTCATGTAAGTCCCCCTGCAAATCTTCAAGCAGATCTTTGCGGCAATAGAATTCAATGATTCTATCCATCCATCGAGGTGGGCCTTTCAATTCCTCCTTCATTAGGAACCTTGAAAAACAAGTTCAGGAATTTTGCCCCACAGTTTATCTCGTTGCTCTTTGGCTTTCAATAAAGCCACTTTGCCGGTGTGGGAAATCGTAAAGAATCGTTTCCTTCTCCCTCCTCGCTCTTTGGTCGGTTCACCTAGTTCGGAGGTAATTAGTCCTTTATCCTCCATTCTTTTGAGCACAGCGTGAACAACACCAAGCTTTGTCTTTCGACCAGTTACATCCTCAATTTCATCTACGATGTTGACACTGTATGCTTCGGACATCAATGATGCGATTGTGAGTAGCACTATCTCTTCAAATTCACCAAGATTGGTTCCTTTCATTTCTACAAAAATTGATTAATTCATTAAATGTATGAAAAATCAATACGCAATGAAAGATCGTAAGGTTTTATTTTTTTATGTTTTGTATGAAAAATTTAATTCAATTTGAAATATTATAATTTCACGTCCATAACAAGTATATAATTTCATGAAAGCAATCATATTTATCACAACTTTTTTAATCATTCCCCTTACCTCCAGGGCGCAGAGCGATTTTTTAGTAACATTGGAAAGGGATACGATCTATGGACAAATCAGCTTTACTCAAGAAAGGTACTATGATGAAGTGGTTATCAGAACACAATCTGGAAAAGAGAATTTTAAAGCGTACCAAATAATTAGCGCTACACTTACTGGTGATATATACCAACCAATTACATTCAATAACAAAAAAATAATAGGTAAACTTCTTAACAAAGGATTTCTTAGCCATTACGCTATCAAACAAGATGGTGGAAATACTTTTGATACAAATGTTTTGATTAAAGTTGGTGGCGAAACTTTAATTGTACCAAATATAGGTTTTAGGAAAAAAGTAGCTGAGTTTGTGGGAGACTGTGAAACTTTATCCAATCGCATTCTTGACAAAGAATTTGGTGTGACAGATTTAGGCCAAATCGTCCAAGAATATAATCAAGGATGTCAAAATGAATACGAAAACTATAGAGATTTAATTGATCTATCTAATCTTATCTTAGAAATCACATCTAAATTGGAAAAAAATGAAAATATTCCTGGACATATGATTGAATCACTTAAGGAGGCAAGCAAAAAATCTATTAATATCCAGGTTCTTAGCCTGTTAGAAAGCATAAAATCAAAAGACTGATCCATTTCAATTAGAAAAAACCACAACTCAATAGAAAACATGTCAATCCAGCTAAAATAGTAGCACTATCATGAGGAATAAGCGTGTCATTTGTACAATCAAACTGATCACGATTATGAAAAAGCATATTACATTCCTTACCCTTCTTCTATTAGGTACATTAGCTATGGCCCAAAATTTTGAAGCACCAAGAAAGGGTGCTAAAATCTTTGCACAAGAGTATTCTATATCTCTCGAAGCAGAGAGTGAGACAACCTTTGATCTTTGGATTGTAAGGTCCCGAATGGCAAAAAAAGCAGAATTTTTAATTCCTACTCTTCGAAGTAGCTCCGGTTTAGCTTTTGAGGTAAAACAGGATACTGAAAATGTTGATCATTATGTGGTTACTGTTTCAGCAAAAGATGTTGATCCGGGTCAATACACCACGATTGTTTCTTCCAAAACCAATGGAACTCATCAGGTTACAGGGACTACTTTGTCTTTTAATATTACTCCGACAAAAACGGTTGCATCGAAAGATGGAGAGTAATTTTACTGAATGAAGTACCGATTTAGGTTTACAATTGCTGTCTTTGTCTTCTTCTTTTTTAAGCTGACAAGGGATGATTTCAGAAATGAGTTATTTCACTGGGATCAGGGAACATGGATCTCGCTTGCCTATACTGTTATTGTCATTCTTGCGCTATGGGAAATAGTGGCTCGCTATATTTATGCTACCAGCAATAAAACAAGTATAAATTCTAATAAAGGATTATACATCCTTTCTACAAAGGCAACACTTCTGATGTTGCCTTTGGTGTTTTTATTCGCATACATTTATGACAATATCCTTCAATATATTAGTTGTTGCCCGGAACACTATTATGGAAGTTTTCTGATCAATGCTGCTCAGGGTTTCGTTATTTCCCTTTTGATCATCGCTTATGAAATCATCATTCTGTATGTAAGAAATGCCATTAAAAGCGCCATGGAGAAAGAGCAGATTCAGAAGGAGTTGGCTGCCGCCAAGTTAGAAAGCCTGAAGAATCAAGTAAATCCACACTTTCTATTCAACAGCTTTAGTGTTCTCTCCTCACTCGTAGAAGATGATTCAAAACAAGCCATTCAGTTCATTTCAAAGCTTTCGGATATGTATCGATACATTCTGGAAAACGATGAAAAAAGTGTTGTAGACCTCAAAGAGGAGCTGGATTTTCTTGACAGCTATGTCTTTTTATTGAAAATGAGACATCAATCTGGAATCTTGATAAAAAATGAACTGACAATCAAAAACTCAAATCTTCAACTCCCTCCTATGTCGATCCAGGTGCTAGTTGAGAACGCGGTTAAGCACAATCATTTCTCGATGGATGATCCGCTGGAAATTTGCATTTCAAATGATGGAGAAAAAGCGATTATCGTTTCTAACCCTAAAAGGAAAAAGGAAAATCTTGCACCGGGGACAAAAATTGGATTGAAAAATTTATCCAACAGACTTCAACTTGCTTCCGGCAGGACGCTGGAGATCACCGACAATGATGAAATATTTCAAGTAAGACTACCTTTGACCAGCACATGAATGCCCTCATCATTGAAGACGAAAAGTTAACCGCTGACAGGCTCAACAAACTGATTCAGGAGCATACTTCTATTTCTGTTGTTCAAACCTTCTACTCGGTTAAATCTTCCATTCAATGGCTTCAAAAAAATGAATGTCCCGAACTTCTTTTCCTTGACATTCAATTAGGTGACGGTATAGGGTTTGATGTGCTCGATTCGTTGAAGACATATCCGCATGTGATTTTCACTACGGCATTTGATAAGTATGTTTTGGATGCATTTAAATACAACAGCGTTGATTATTTGTTAAAGCCTGTAAAAAGTGAAGAACTGATATCTGCAATTGAAAAACTGAGGAAGGTTAGAAGTCAGGGTGATATTGACACCATAATGAGCAACTTAAAATCGCAGTTGCAAGGCGAGTTTAAAAAGAAGTTTCTTGTAAAAACGGGGCATAAGTTTAAGTCTGTCCCGGTAGAAGAAATTGCATATTTCTACAGTGAATCAAGTACTACATATCTCAGAACATTGACAGGAGAATCGCTCATTATAGATCATTCATTGGATGACTTGCAGAAAATATTGAACCCGGATCGCTATTTCCGAATCAACAGACACATGATGGTTTGCGATGATCACATCGTCTCCATTGATTCGTACTTCAACAACCGTCTTTTGATCTCACTAAAACCTGAATTCGGTGAGCAAGTCATTGTGAGTAGAGAAAAAGTTCGGGCATTTAAAGATTGGCTGGATCGTTAGTTTGTATTCAAAATAAGTAACCCAAGAATGGCCGTTAAAACAACTGAATAAATAAGGTAGGCCAATAAATAGCCCAAGATGTTCTTGATCAAAAACAAGACTCCTTTTCGTTGATAGAACGATGAAATCAAATAAAAGTAGAAGGCAATACTTGGTACAAAGACAATTAGAAATACCACTCCATTATCAATCACCCAATTTAACGGCATCAGGATAGTCATGAGTAAATTGATCCCGCTGAAATAAAATGCCTGTAAAACGAGATTCTCTGCGTAATTGTATTGTGATTTTCTATTTAAAAGAAATGTACAGAGTGCGAAAATGGGTATCGAAATCCAAAGCAAAAGATTGTACCAGTCAAACATTATCTCATTGATATAGCCTGTTTCTGATTTGTCAAACCCTTTACTAAACCCCTCTTCCATTTCGTTGAAAACTGCCTGAAAATCGCTTATATACATTACCAAAAGGCTGACTGCTGTGGTCAGAATGAGTAGTCGAAATGGATTTACTACTTTGTATCGGCCCTCACCCAGGTAATTTCGAATCAATTCACCCGGGTTTGTAAAGAGATTCCTGAGAGTATAAATCAATCCTCGTTCCACATTAAAGGCATTTAGAAAGTCATTCAAAGACTGACGAAATGTGATCCTATTAATGGTTCGTTTTTCTTCTGATTCGATGGGGTATTTCACAACCTCAATTTATAAGCTATTGAACAAATAAAACTAATTGTAGCTTTATCTGTCAATGGACACAAGATACGTTTATGCGATCCATCGGTGCAGGAGCTGCCGGCCTACAGCTTTTACTTAAGATGATTCGCGATCCGTTTTTTAAAGAGAAATCCATTTTGGTTTTGGACAAAGATGAAAAGTCTACAAATGATCGGGTGTGGTGCTTTTGGGAGCTGGATGAAACCAAGTGGGGTCAGATTGCTACTAAAACATGGAGTCAGGGTCTTTTCATAAACCCGGAGCAAACCCTTGATTTTGACTTGGAACCGTATCGCTACAAAATGGTGAGATCGGCCAATTTCTACTTGCACACGAAAGGTGAGCTTGCAAAAGCCGAAAATGTAAAGTGGGTGAAGGATGAGATGGTTGAAGTAAACGATCAGGACATAAAGGGGTCTTCTGTAAATTATCATGCTGATCACATTTTTGACAGTCGGATTCCGCCGACTTTTCATGTCAAGCAGGATGACTATCACTCACTCATTCAGCATTTCAAGGGTTGGTTGGATAGGTAATACCAACCTCTCGAGAATTACTGATCCAGCCACTGTTTAAAGGCAGTGGATTTTTCACTACTTACTAGGATCTGTTCACCATTGAAATGATCCAGATCTATCAGAAGCTTGCCTTTAAAATATTTATGAACAATGGAAATGTAGTTTGCATTAAGAATAAACTGTCGGTTGGCCCTACAGAAAACCTGAGGATCCAATTGCTGTATTAACTCATCGAGGGTGAAATCTGACAAATAAGATTTATCATTTTTGGTGAATATATGTACCACTCCGTGTTTTCTTTGAAAGCAAACAATGTCTTCAGACCGAATGGCCATCATTTTATCCCCCTGTTTAACCAGAAATCGCGATTTATATTTTGTTTCGGTGAGGTTGATTTGACTCAATAAAGCAGCCATATCCAGCCCATTCTGACTGAAGCTGTTTTGTAGGTTTTTGTATTTAACCAGTGATTTTTCCAGCTCCTCTTTTTTGATAGGCTTTAATAGATAGTCAATGCTGTTGACCTTGAACGCTTTTAGCAAATATTCATCAAAGGCTGTTGTGAAAATAACAGGACACTTTACTTCAATCTCATCAAAAATTTGAAAACTGATTCCATCGCTGATTTGAATGTCCATCAACGCAAGGTCAGGACGTTGATGGTTTTTGAGCCACTTTACAGTATCCTCTACACTGTCCAGCACCTCAACTATTTCAATTGTTGGGTCTATTTCCGCCAGAATCTTTTCCAAGCGTCGAAATGCCGGTGCTTCGTCTTCGATGATTAGTACCCTCATACCAGATGTAAATCTTTTTCTTCCAATAGATCAATCAAAGGAACAGCTACCATAAAATTGTTGGCACTTGTTATCACATCTATTTTTCGGTTTCCCAAAATACTGTACCGCTTACGAATATTTTCCAGCCCGGTCTTTGTCGATTTTTCCAGTGAACCTTTTAACTGCAAATTATTTTTTACGATCACAGATTGTCCATTCTCAATGTAAATATCAATGTGGAGAGGTTTGGCTTTTGAGACCACATTGTGCTTTATGGCATTCTCTACCAACATTTGAAGGGTAAGCGGAGGGATAGTCAGTTCCAGGTACTTCTTGTCAATATTGAATTGAAAACTGAGGTTGTGCGGATACCGCATCCGAAGCAGAAAAAGATAAGATTCCGCAAAATCAAGTTCCTCTTTCAGGCTCACCAGCTCACGATCCTTATTTTGAAGAATGTATCTGTAAACCTCAGAGAGCTTTTCTGTAAATGCTACCGCAGCATTTGGATCTTCAGGAATAATCGTGGTAAGGGTATTTAAACTATTAAAAAGAAAATGAGGACTCATCTGGTTCTGTAGTACCTCATATTGTGTGCGCACCTGCTGATTCTTTAATTGTTCATAGAGACGAAACTGCTCTTTCCACTTCTCGAAAAAATAGAATGCTTCATAAGAAAGGGAAACCACAGCAGCAATTACAAAATTGAATGGCAAGTATCTTAAATGCTCCTCGATGGTCAACACTTCTTTCCATGTTACCACATTAAATATCATTTTTAAGGGGATCCCTCCAACGGACATCCAAATAATGACCCCTAAACCCGAAAACGAAAGTCTTCTTTTGGTTTTGCTGATCTCGGGAAACTTTCTTCTAAAAAAATAGATAATAGCCCATGCCCCATTCCAGTAAACAGCAGTAAAGCAAAGTGAAACGAAATAATGAAACCAGAATGGTTCACCGGCCATATGATCCTCGCCATCATTTAAGGTGGCAAGTCCAGCCACTATTAAAATTCCAATCCAGCGGATATGTATTTCTCTCAGTTTTCCCATTATCGTGAATTAAGATAGTGAACACCACTCTGCAAAATGATAATCATGTGAACCAGATAAAACCTGGGATGAAATGGGAATAAACCTTACCGAACCCGATATAATTAATGAATAATAAAGAAATACGGTTCAGACCTCCATTAACCTATTTGAACCAAGTAATCCGCTGTATCATGCCGAAAAGCATTTCCGGACTTACGCCTCCCCCGTAGGTTAGCATCAAAACCAATACTCAAAAAATAATGAAAAACTTAAAAGCTATTATTATCACGATACTGGGCATCCTAACCTCGATTGTCAGTCTGGCTCAAAAACAAACAGTAAAAGGTACAATTTTAGATGCACAGGCTGAGTATCCTTTAATAGGTGCCACCATTCAGTTGGTTGATTCTGATCCTATCAAAGGGGCCATAACTGAAGTAGATGGATCATTCAGAATAGATGATGTACCTATAGGTAGGCAAACTTTTGCGGTGACCTATGTAGGATATAAAAGCATAACTGTTCCAAACGTACTTGTAACCTCCGGCAAAGAAGTAATTCTCAATCTTTTACTGGAAGAATCTGTGGAGCGACTTCAGGAGGTGGTTGTCACTACAGATGCAGATAAAGACTTACCTATAAATGAAATGGCAAAGGTGAGTGCTCGAACGTTTAGCATAGAAGAGGTCACTCGCTTTTCCGGAGGAAGAAATGACGTGGCAAAACTTGCAACCTCTTTTGCAGGTGTAAGTGCCACAAATGATTCTCGAAATGACATAGTGGTTCGCGGAAACTCACCTGTGGGTCTTCTGTGGAGAATAGAAGGAATCCCCATTGCCACAACTAACCACTTCAACACCTTAGGAACCACTGGTGGCCCTGTGAATGCCCTAAATACCAACATGCTTCGTACCTCTGACTTTCTAACAGGTGCTTTTCCGGCGGAATATGGAAACGCAAATGCAGCTGTATTTGATGTTATGTTTAGAAACGGAAACACTGATAAATTTGAGTTTACCGGACAGATGTCAGCATTTTCAGGATTGGAATTTATGGCAGAAGGACCGATCAATAAGGAAAATAATTCTTCTTTCGTCACCTCCTATCGATACGGGATTGCAAGTCTGGCAGCCACTGGCACATCTGCCGTTCCACTTTATCAGGATTTGTCTTTCAAAGCGAACCTGGGTGAGAGCAAGTTAGGAAGGTTTGAACTATTCGGATTTAGCGGCAAAAGCAGTATTGATTTCTTAGGAGATGAAATCCAGGAAGATGATCTTTTTGCCGATCCGGCAGTAGATGCTTTCGTAGATAGTGAAATTGGATTGCTGGGCGTAAGTAATACGCTGAGATTTGGCCAAAACACTTACTTAAAAACCTCGCTGGCAGCTTCTACAAACGCGCACACTTATACCCAGGACAACCGCATACTGGATGAAAATGAAGAGCTTATTAAATCATATAGATCAATCAATGTAGACAACCGTGAAAACCGGTACACAATTACCTCAACCCTCAACCACAAATTCAACTCGCATTGGACTTTGTGTGTCGGGTTTCTGAATGAAACATATGACATGAACCTGTTCAGTGAAAATCGTGATGACCGAGCTGAGATTCCGGATAATAACAATGACTCCATTCCAGATTACTTCTTGCTAGAGGTAGGTTTAGAAGAGCAATACAATTTGCTACAGAATTATGCTCAGGCAGAATACAAAATCACAGATGAGCTATCAACTACTTTCGGCGTTCACACCCAGTATCATGAGTTTACAGAGAAATTCATAGCTGAGCCGCGTGCAGCAATTAGCTGGCAACAGTCAGATGTGCAGCGCATCAGCTTCGCTTACGGGCTTCACGCTCAAGCCATTCCTGCGCCTATCCTCTTCTATAGAGAAGAAACTTCTCCCGGTGTTACTGAGGCCACAAACGTCGGTCTGGACTTTATGAAAGCCCATCACTATGTATTAGGCCTGGATCGCAACTTAGGACCTAGTTGGAGACTGAAAACGGAATTTTATTACCAGTCATTATTTGATGTACCTGTCACTTCCAGTCCGGGCAGCTACAGCATCATTAATGAAGGCTCAGATTTCATCTTCGAGCAAGAAGGCTCACTCGTTAATGAAGGATCGGGCTTTAATTACGGCACGGAGATCACCCTTGAAAAATTTTTCAGTAACAGTTATTATTTACTGTTGACAGGATCATTATTTGAATCCCAATACAAAGGAAGTGACGGTATTCAGCGCAGCACTGGATTCAATAGCAATTACGTCTTAAACATGCTCTTCGGTAAAGAGTGGAAGTTCGGTTCCAACAGTCAAAATGCATGGACGTTTGATACCAAGCTTACCACTTCGGGAGGTCGTCCTTTCACTCCTATCGATATTGAAGCGACCAGAAGCAATGCCGGACGTGAAGTTCGAATGGACGATATCGCATATAGCCAGCGATACGGTGAGTACTTTAGATGGGATGTGAAATTTGGTGTTCGATTAAACCGAAGAAAAGTCTCTCATCAGTTCTTTGTGGACTTCCAAAATGTGACTAATCGACAAAACGAATTCGTGAGAAGATACAATGAAGTCACAGATCAGGTCAATACGGTTGAACAGATCGGCTTCTTCCCGGATGTTATGTACAGAATTCAATTTTAGGAATATGGAAACGCTTACCCGCTCAAGACATTCAATAAATACTTTGATTCTTAAAACTAACATCAGGACAACTGCAGATGTTGAAAAGGTCAGTCAGGCATTCAGCAAATTAAATTGCATCAAAAGATGGACTGTGGATATTGATGATTGGGAACACGTACTCAAGGTAGAGGTATATATGCTTTCGTATAAGAACATTGCTGTGCTACTGGACAGAATAGGCTATGAGTGCTCAGAGTTAGATCATTAAACTTTTTCATTGAAGTATAGTTTGGTGGATTTAGGGCCTTGCTTCTGCAAGGCTCTTTATCTTTATCCCAAATGCATCAAAAACAATACGATTATGCGATCATAGGTGCAGGAGCTGCCGGGCTCCAGCTACTACTAAAGATGATTCGCGATCCGTTTTTTAAAGAGAAATCCATTTTGGTTTTGGACAAAGATGAAAAGTCCACAAATGATCGGACGTGGTGCTTTTGGGAGCAGGGAGAAACCATGTGGGATCAGCTGGCTACTAAAACATGGGGTCAGGGTCTATTTATAAACCTGGAGCAAACCATTGATTTTGACTTGGAGCCGTATCGCTATAAGATGGTGAGATCGGCTAATTTCTATTCGCACGCGAAAGGTGAGCTTGCAAAAGCCGAAAATGTAAAGTGGGTGAAGGATGAGGTGGTTGAAGTAAACGATCAGGACATAAAAGGGTCTTCTGTAAACTATCATGCTGATCACATTTTTGACAGTCGGATTCCGCCAGCTTTTCATGTAAAGCAGGATGACTATCACTCACTCATTCAGCATTTCAAGGGTTGGTTTGTGAAAACCAAAAAACCAACGTTTGATCCTGAGACTTTCACCATGATGGACTATCGTTTGAAATGGCAGGACAGCACCAGTTTCACTTACGTTCTTCCTATCTCTGAAACGGAAGCACTGGTAGAGTTCACGTTGTTCAACGATCAACTTTTGATGGACGATGAATATGACAAATTCCTTAGAAGATACATTGCAACCTATTTAAACTTGTTTGAATATAAAGTAGAAGAAGTAGAACAGGGACTAATCCCCATGTCAGATTTTCCATTTCATAAATATCATGAAAAACACTTAACCAAGATCGGAACAGCAGGAGGCTGGGTTCGCCCCTCTTCAGGATACTCCTTTAAGAATGCAGACCGGTACTCGACGATGATGGTAGAAAACATAAAGAAAGGAAAGCGACCGGAGAAAGGAATTGCCAACTCAAGGTTCCGAATGTATGATTCCATTTTTCTGAACGTTCTTTCTTCTCGCAATGATTTGGGAGAGGAGATTTTTACCAGACTCTACACCAAGCCTGATATTCAGTCTGTTTTCCGATTCCTGGATGAAGAAAGTAGCTTGACTGAAGATATGAAAGTGATGTTTTCACTTAACCGACCACAGTTTTGGAAAGCGTTTATGAATACTTTATTCAAATAAAGGCAGAATCTAAAATATTTGATATCGAATGCCTGTACCTAATTCCCCTTTGAAGGCGGTCCGGCGTTTCGGGGGTGCGCAGGACTGTGAGATGGAAGGGGGATGTTTATATTCTCCGAACCCCTCAAGGGCATATTCAAATCTTACACCTCACCCCAATACGATAAAGCATCGCATCATCGATGGCCGGGATAAAGACATTTTCCTTTCCGTCCCGCAATTGAACATCCGAAAATACGGTTCGGGTGATGTTTATATACGATTCTACATGCTTAGCAATATTGTACTCGTATCGCACGCCTGTCAAAATCAAAAACATCCTTAACCGATTTGCCAATTGGTTATCATTGATGATAACACCATTTTGTAAACTGGTATTAAACCCATCTCCTTCAGCGTAAATTTTTAATCGATGCTTTTCAGTTAAATGATATTGAAGATTCGAATATGGTGCACCTATCGTGTATGACCACTTTGGACGAAACTTTCGATAATAGCTGATAAATGGTAACGGGAATGGCAAACGTGTATTGGTGTTGTAATATACTCCTGTAATGATCCGAAAAGGTTTCCTCACGCTTGCTGAATCTTTCTTATCCTTCACAAAAACGATAAGGCCCGAGACAAGCAAGTCTTCTCTTTTCAGGCTGCCTTCAAGGTTGCTGTTGAATGATGGAGAGATTTGAGCACCAAAAATCCAGTCATCATTAATTTGAAAAGTATATGATAAGTTCAGGCCGAGTGATTTGAAATTCTCAGCGTTGTTTTTATTATACGAATCCTGTTCTTCTCTATGCTTGAATTGGATACTGCTATAATCAAGCCCCGCAAAAAAGTAAGAATTCTTTTTAAGCTTGAAGGGAATGTTGAATAATACCCTTTGCCGCTGATACTCGAAGTTTGCATTGTCTCCAGGTAAATAGGCATATTCGATCTTTGCCAAATCCAGGTACTGACACTGACCAAAATGGAAAGTAATTAAAGCGAGTATTACCAGCAGTTTTCGCATAGAATCCGCCAAGATCGCAAAATTAAAATAAACAGGATGTAAACGTCATTCCGAAATCTGATCTTGCCTGCCTCAAAAGGCAGGACGAAGCTGAAGGAATCCCCAGATCAGGGGACTCCTTCAGTTTTCGATTTTCATCTCAAACCTCGGAGTGACGATATATTTTAACACCAGTGACATAGGGCTGTCACTCTAACTAATTTCTTTGGGTCATGTTTAACTCTAACAGATAAAAATCATGACAACTCAAGAAGTAGCCAACGAATTTGTAGCCATGTGCAAAGTGGGGAAGTGGGAAGAATGCATCAAAAAGTTTTATTCACCTGATATCAAAAGCATAGAACCGGAAGGTGGTGCCTGGGGCACTGTTCAGGGACTGGATGCCATTGCCAAAAAAGCAGAAGAATGGCATGGTATGGTAACTGAATTTCATGAGAGTGAAATTTCAGATCCTATCGTAGCTGAAAATTTCTTCTCCATGACCATGAAATCCAAAGTGACTTTAAAAGGCATGGATCAACCAATCAATATGGATGAGATTTGCGTGTATGAGGTGAACGATGGAAAGGTGGTGAAGGAGCAATTCTTCTACACACCTATGCCTGAGTTTGCATAATCTCGCAGCGAAAGAATCATAAGACATGAACCGTCAGGGATGGCGGTTTTTGTTTGCTCTTTATATTTGATGAAATGACCAACAAATCCACTGTCCAATCCACCTTCTCCTCCTATCCTCCCCAAGCCAGAGAAAAAGTAGCTTATCTACGCAAACTCATCCTGGAAACGGCCAAAGAAATCGAGATCACCGATCTGGAAGAAACGTTGAAATGGGGAGAGCCTAGCTACCTCACCAAACATGGCAGCACCATCCGCATCGACTGGAAAGAGAAGAAGCCTGATCAGTATGCCATGTACTTTAAGTGTACTAGCAAGTTGGTTCCGTCCTTTCAACTGGCGTATGGTGACCTATTCAATTATGAAACTACCCGTGCCATCGTTTTTAAGTTAGATGACGAAGTACCTGAAAAGGAATTGAAGCAATGCATCAAAGCAGCCCTGACTTACCATAAAGTGAAGAAGTTGCCGCTGTTGGGGTTGGGAGTGTGACATCCCCCTGCCTTCCACATTTCCCCCTGCACCCCCCCTTCAAAGGGGGATTTACTTCCATTAAAGATATCAGCTACCCTATACTCTGTATTCCCTTGGGAGGATAGCGCAGCTATCCGAGTCATGGGAATCTATTAAATGAATATAATAAGTCGAAAGAGATTCCCAAGTCTCACTCCTGAGGTCGTTCGCAAGGGAATATGGTCTAGTAAGAGTCCCCATGAGCAAGAAAATTCTTTCAGCTTCTCTATGATTCTGCCCTACTACCGTCATTCAGATTTTGGAGGAACGACAAAGACCGGAATCTCAAAATGGGAGATTTCTCACCCTCGTTCCTCAGGTTCGAAATGACATAGTAAAAGATAAAGTCACTCCCGAAGGGAGTCTATGACAAATAAACAGGATCATCAATAAGACAATAGATTACCTTCGGGAATGACTCTACTAGAAAGTGCACTGGTTTAAACCACCTCCACAAACAAGCCTTCCTCCGTCTTGTTCACATTTGCGAACCCTCCCTGAGTCAGTTTTTTCATTGCCTTATCCCACTTCTTGTTGGATAAACCTGATTGTTCTTTTAGCGTATTCAACTCAACTTTTCCCTCCTTCTCCAGCATTTCGAACACAGCCTTTTCATCACCTTCAAGCTCCACTGCTTTGGATTTCACTTCCGGTCGCATCTGCGGGAAGAACAATACATCCTGAATAGAATTCGAATTGGTCATGATCATTGAGAGTCGATCGATACCCAAACCAACGCCAGCCGTTGGTGGCATTCCGAACTCCAACGCACGAAGGAAATCTTCATCTAACGTCATGGCCTCATCGTCTCCCCGTTTTCCAAGCTCCAGTTGCTCTTCAAAGCGCTCACGCTGATCCACCGGATCATTCAGTTCCGAGTAGGAGTTCATGATCTCCTTTCCGTTACAGATTGCTTCAAAACGCTCAACTAACCCTTCCTTGGATCGGTGCTTCTTGGTCAGCGGAGACATCTCCACCGGATAATCCGTGATGAATGTCGGCTGGATCAATAATGGCTCACATTTCTCACCGAAGATCTCATCAATAATTTTGCCTTTAGCCATAGTTTCATCCAAAGGCACCTCTAATTTTTTTGCTGTCGCTCGAAGCTCCGCTTCATCCATTTCAGAGATATCAATCCCTGTGAAATGCTCGATCGCCTCAAACATAGTGAATCGCTTCCATGGTCTTTGGAAATTGATCACATTGTCCCCTACCTGCACTTTCGTATCTCCGTGCAAATCCATCGCCACCTTCTCGATCATTTCCTCCATAGTATCCATCATCCAGTTGTAGTCTTTGTAGGCGACATATAATTCCACCTGTGTAAACTCCGGATTGTGGAACCGGCTCATTCCTTCATTTCGGAAATCCTTAGCAAACTCAAACACACCATCAAACCCACCTACTATCAAGCGCTTCAGGTAAAGCTCATTGGCGATCCGCAGATAAAGCGTCATGTCCAGTGTGTTATGATGCGTCTTAAACGGTCGTGCTGCAGCTCCCCCATACAATGGTTGAAGGATAGGTGTTTCCACCTCCAGGTAGCCTTTGTCAGCTAGGTATTCTCGAATTGAGTTGATAAGCTTGGTTCGCTGAACGAATGTGTCCCGAATCTCCGGATTTACAATCAAATCCAGGTATCGCTGACGATATCGTTGCTCCGGGTCTCTGAATGCATCGTATGTCTTCTTATTTCCTTCTTCATCAGTCGTTTCTTTCACAATAGGAAGCGGCCGTAAAGACTTGGTTAGCATTTTCAGTTCAGTCACATGGATGGAGATTTCCCCCACCTCTGTTTTAAATGCAAATCCTTTGATACCAATAATATCTCCAATGTCCATCTTCTTTTTGAAGACATCATTGTAAAGTGATTTATCCTCGCCCGAACAGATATCATCTCTTCGGATATAAATCTGAATTCGACCGCTGGAATCCTGGATTTCTGCAAACGATGCTGAGCCCATAATCCGACGACTCATCAGTCTCCCGGCTATGGAAATGTTTGCATAGTCGTTCGGTCTGCTTTCGAAGTTCTTCTTGATGTGTTTGGCAGTTACATTCACATCAAAAGATTCGGCCGGGTATGGATTCACCCCCATCGCCATTAACTCTTCGCGAGATTTTCTTCGTTGAATTTCCTGTTCGCTTAACTGCATCGTAATTGCTTATTCTACTTATTAATTATTATTTAGGCTGACTTTCTTCTTCTCAGCTCTTTTTTTACTAATGTGTATTCTCTTCCACTTTGCCCGGCAATTGAGGTGTTCTCTTCTGCCCTTCTAAACAAATACGGAAGTACTTTTTCTACCGGACCATAGGGAACATATTTAGCTACATTGTAGCCCATGTCTGCCAGCTTAAATGAGATATTGTCACTCATCCCCAACAGCTGACCAAAAAACACTCGGCTGTCCTTATTTGAAATCCCGTGCTCAGCCATCAATTGGGCCAATAGCTTGCTGGAGTTTTCGTTATGCGTGCCGGCACAAATTCCCATTTTGTCTATATGCTGCATGCAGTAGCGCAATGCTTCATCATAGTCTTTATCCACTGCCTCCTTGTTTTTATGGATTGGCGACTCATAACCCATCTCCTCTGCCCTGTCTCGCTCCTTCTCCATATATGCGCCGCGCACAAGCTTTGCCCCGAGATAATAGCCATTGACCTCCGCCTCAATCTGTGCTCTCTTTAACCTGTCCAGCATATCATGTCGATACAATTGGTAGGTATTGTAAACTACAGGTCTGTCTTTGTTGTATTTTTCCATCATTCGATAGGCTACCCCATCGATGAAGCTCTGAAACCACGACTCCTCGCCATCAATCATCACCATTAGGCCTTTGCTACTAGCTTTCTTCACGATTTCATCTACTCGAAGCTCGGCGTTATAAAGCTTGGTTTTCTCAACTTCCGTCAACTTCTCCTTAGTCTGTGCTTTAGTCATTAGCTCTGTAGAGCCTAGGCCGGACAGTTTTAGTACACAAAAAGGAATGTGATCATTGGTAGAAGCAAAATCGATCACTCTTAATGCCTCTTCTTTGGTATCGTTATACCCGTCCTCATTTTTAAGCCCCTCCACAGAATAATCTAAGATTGTCTCTACATTATGATCCCCCAACAGGTTAATCATTTTACTACAATCTTTGATTGACTCACCTCCACAAAACTGATTAAATATGGTTTTTTTAATAATGCCCTTCACAGGCAATTTCAGTTTCAATGCCAGGTTTGTCATTACAGTTCCTAGCTTTACCATCCATGGTTTGCTCATGGTAGTGAATACAAAATGGGAGTTCTTCAATTCTCCGTTTGTGCGATAAGCAAACGCAGTTGCAGTATCATCAAAATTGATTGGCTCTGATTGCATATTTTTGAAAATCGGTGTGCAAAGATAGCTAACAGATTCACACCATTATCTGTTTATTGAAATGTCTAATAATCTCCCTACTTACCTAACCATTTCCACCGATATTAATCGGGATTTAAGTGATGCTATCGAAAGTATTGCTCCGGACAAAATAGCTGTGCTTGTGGATGAAAATACCCGAAAGCAATGCCTTACGCTAGTTAACATAGAGTCCGACCTCATCATAGCTATCCAAAGTGGGGAAAAGGAAAAAACATTAAGTACGTGCCAACAAATTTGGAGCCAATTAACCTCTAATGGATTCACTCGCAACAGCCTTTTGATCAATCTCGGAGGTGGAGTGATTGGAGATATGGGTGGGTTTGCTTCAGCAACCTTCAAGCGCGGAATGGCTTTTATTAATGTGCCTACCACACTTCTTTCACAAGTGGATGCCAGCATTGGAGGAAAATTAGGGGTGGACTTTGAGGGACTTAAGAATCACATTGGTGTTTTTCAGGAACCTGATAAAGTAATCGTCTATCCTAAATTTTTAGATACACTTCCTAAAAGAGAATTGAAATCCGGTTTTGCTGAAGTTATTAAGCATTCACTCATACGAAGCGAATCACAATGGGATTATTTGAAATCGAAAGCCTTTAGGGAGCTGAATTGGGAAGAAATTATTCCCAGATCAATCGTGATAAAGAACGAAGTTGTAAATGAAGATCCCCTAGAAAAAGGGGTAAGGAAAATATTAAACTATGGGCATACGATCGGTCATGCTATCGAATCTCATTTTCTTGATTCCTCATCTCCATTACTTCACGGAGAAGCAGTTGCGTGGGGCATGATTTTAGAAAACAAAATTGGAGTTGAAGTTGGTAAGTTAGACCAGGAGGTCAGTAAAGAAATTGAAAAATACATCTTAAGCATTTATGACCTTCCGGAAAAAGTGCCTGATTATCAATCATTGAAGAACCATTTATTACAAGACAAAAAAAATGATGCGCAAGGCATCAGGTTCTCATTATTAACGCAGGTCAATTCCTGCACATATGATGTACTTATTGAAGACGTGATTCTTAAGAAAATTCTTAAATAAACAAGTCTTCTTTGTCGCTATTGGAATCGTCCTGAGAAGTCTGCTGATCTTTCTTTTTTACTACTTTCTTGGGGGCGGTCAAAAAGAAGGTAAGAGCGCCTAAGGCGACAGAAGCGAAGATGGTTCCTATGGTACGTGATCTTGACATATTATAATTTATCGACAACTTAGTAACGTAAAAAGTTGTAATTCTGTTAACCAAAAAACCTGCCAAACATTGAAATATCGATTAAAAAAGCATAATTCACGACTAAAAGGTGCTATTAAGCTAGAATCTTCGAAAAGTGAAAGTAATCGAGCGCTGATAATCAATGCATTGGCAGGGGGTGATGTGGCTAATATTCAAAATCTTTCGAAGGCTCGTGATACACAGACTATGCTGGCGCTGTTAGGCAAAAAACCTGAGGTTTACGATGTGAAAGATGCTGGCACAACCATGCGCTTTCTTTCCGCATACCTCGCTATTCATGGAACCGGAGATACCATTACCGGAACTGAACGAATGAAAGAGCGACCAATTGGCCCGCTGGTTGATGCTTTAAGATCTTTAGGCGCAGAAATAGAATACTTTGAAAAAGAAGGGTTCCCTCCTTTGAAAATAAACAAGATAGAAAAACAGCTATCGAGCGAGATTTCTATTCCGGGGAATATCAGTAGTCAATATATCAGCGCTTTGCTTATGATTGCACCGTGCCTTCCTCAGGGGTTATCTATTCGTCTAACTACAGAAATTTACAGCCGCCCCTACATCCAAATGACACTGGATTTAATGCATGCATTTGGTGTCGTATCGAGATGGATTGGGAAAAAGATAGCTGTCGCTCCACAAGTCTATGAGCCCACTATTTACACCATTGAAGGCGACTGGTCAGGGGCGAGCTACTGGTACAGTTTCGTTGCATTAGCTCCTGAAAAAGGGTATTTAAACCTTCCAGGGATCAGAAATTACTCTACGCAGGGAGATAAAAAAATTACAAACATCATGTATCAAATGGGGGTGGCTTCCCATTTTGAATCCGGGAAAGTCAAATTATTGAAAAGGGAAGAAAAGGCTGAATATTTAGAGCTGGACTTTAGAGATTGCCCGGATCTGGCACAAACGGTCATGGTAGCGGCAGCAGCATCAGGAATAACTTTAAAAATGACCGGGCTGGAGAGCTTAAAAATCAAAGAAACAGATCGTATCTATGCTATGCAGACAGAACTGGCCAGAATTGGTGCACTGTTGGTGGATGAGGAAGATCAATGGTTGCTGAAGCCTGTGAAAGATTTACCTACTTCTGTAGAAATTGATACTTATGAAGATCACCGCATGGCTATGGCTTTTGCACCTCTCTGCCAATTGATGGATGTGACCATCAAAGATCCCATGGTGGTTGAGAAGTCCTATCCGGGTTTTTGGGATGAGATTAGAAAACTTGGAGTTGAGATTAGTGAAGTTTAATAACTCACTTCTAATCCAGTAATCTCCAGATCAATAACCTGGCTAGGGTGGAAAAGAGAAAACCAAACTCCTTTCTTTTCTGTCCATCCTCCCCAGCCGATCTTCAATCCACCGATCGGAACGTTTGAGGTCCAAAGCTTCCAGGCTTTAGGAAATCCATTTTCATCAATAATCCATAAGTAACTGTCTCCGGGAGTTACACCTCCTGATGTATAGGTAACTAGAAGCCCTCTTCCGCCATCTACTTTTACTGCCGATCGAACTACTCCACTGTCCCTTACTTTGAAAGGTGCAATCAGCCAGAATGAATCGTTAATAAAGTATTCATAAGCTTCATACTGCAAAGTGCTGAACTCATCAACAGGTTCATTTAAGTTCAGAAATACATCATTCTCCTCCCACTTCACCTGAACAGTATTTTCGGCTCTGTTCCAATCGTATGAATGACCTCCCGGATAGGTGAATTTAATGATGGACAATGTGTCAAACCCCGGCTTGTTCAGGGCACGAAGCATCTCATCCGCCAGCTCTTCCGCACCCTGTCCCTGACTGCCGTTTGGAACCGGCTCATCTATGAATAGATAGGTCAATATCCCAATGATTATGAGAGTTACCAACCCAATTCCTAGAAATTTAAATATCGCTTTTATCATGCCAGATCAAGTGTGGGTAATAATTTAGGTGCCTTTCTTACTTTGGTCGCCTGCTCAAACGCATAGGCCATGCTAATAAGTTTTGGCTCCTCATACTTTCCGGCAAAGATGGACATACCAACCGGAAGTCCATGCACATAACCTGCAGGAACCGTAATGTTTGGATACCCGGAACGTGCAGCAGGTGTAGAGCTTCCAGTACCAAAATGATCACCATTGATCACATCAATCGGCCAGGCCGGCCCTCCGGTTACACCTATTATGGCATCTAGGTTATTCTCCTTTAGTGCTTTGTCAATACCATTCCTAGAAACCTCCGTTACTACTTTTAGATGCTCTTTATATTCTTCATCCGTCAAAGGGCCCTTCATCTCTGCTCGTTCTAAAATACCTTGTGGAAAGTAAGGCATCTCCACATCTGCGTTATCCTTATTGAATTGAATAATATCTGCTAAAGTTTTGACCTTCAAATCCGGTCTTGAAGCCAGGTATTTATTAACTCCATCTTTAAACTCATAAAGTAAAAGCTCTAATCCTGAATTACCATAAGCATCGTTTTCATAAAGCTTAATGTCTTTAACCAAAGTAGCACCTTGCGCCTCTAAGGCAGCAAAAGACCGCTCCATGATTTCATCCACTTTTTCATGATAGCCCAGCGTTCCATTTAAAACTCCTATTCTCTTACCTTGAAGTCCATTAACATCCAGAAACTGTGTGTAATCCGTGTGGTAGTTACCTTCGCTTTCTTTCGTTCTGGGGTCTGATTCATCTACTCCTACGAGTGCACCCAGAAGAGCAGCACCATCAGCTACTGACCGAACCATTGGCCCTGCTGTATCCTGAGTTTCAGAAATAGGAATAATTCCGTCCCTACTCCACAAACCCACGGTTGGCTTGATGCCTACAAGTCCATTTGCTGAAGAAGGACAGACTATTGAGCCATTGGTTTCCGTACCGATGGTTAAAGCGCACATATTTCCTGAAGCTGCTGATCCGGATCCCGCACTTGAACCACAAGGGTTGCGATCAAGTGCATACGGGTTTCGTGTTTGTCTTCCACGACCACTCCACCCACTGGACGATCTGAAGGATCTGAAGTTTGCCCACTCGCTGAGGTTGGTTTTACCTAAAAGTACTGCTCCAGCCTCTCTCAGTTTCTTCACAATAAAAGCATCGTCAGGAGCTGATGAACCTGCCAACGCCATTGACCCTGCAGTTGTCATCATTTTGTCTCCCGTGTCAATATTGTCTTTAATCATTATTGGGATACCATGGAGAGGGCTTCTGACCTTACCTTCTGTCCGCTCTTTGTCTAAATCATCAGCAATAGCTAACGCATCAGGATTTAATTCTATGACACTATTCAGCCCGTTTTCAGATTGATCTTTTTCTTTGATCCTGGCTATATACAATTCACATATTTGCCTGGACGTATATTTTCCGGATTCCATCGCATCCTGAAATTGCTCCACCGTCCATTCCTCCAATTCAAATGGGTTTTCTTCCGTGGTTGATTGATTGTTGGGTTCGTCAGCCGGTGCACAGGCTTTGATTCCTAAAAAAGGAATTGCTCCACTTATTGCACTCAATTGGATAAAATTTCGTCGCTTCATAGGTAAGATATTTTAGTTAGGTTGCAAACCTTTAAATTTAATGAGATGAAGACACTTATTTCAACCATACTAGTAATTGCATACCTTGGAGCTATCGCTCAGCCTGATACGGAAATCTATTTGATGGATTTGAATAGATCTGGGAATGAGTTTAATCTGTCGAATGCAATCAATATTTCGGCTAACCCCGGCTATGACAATCAACCTGCATTTTGGCCGGATGGGAAATCAGTCATTTATAGCCGTAACATAAACGGACAGATAGAAATTGCGCGATATTTTCTGGATGATGGTAAAACTGAAATCATTACAAACACACTTCAGGGAAGTGAATATTCCCCTACTCCAACACCGGACAAAAAAATTTCAAGCATACGGCTTGATACTACCGGACTACAGCTACTTTATTCATATAATCTAAAAGGTCAAAGTAAGGTTTTAGTCGAGGATTTGGTTATCGGATACCATGCCTGGATAAGCAAGCAGGAAGTTGTTGCTTTTGTTCTTGGCGATACAGCAACCATGCAAATAGTAAATACAAAGACTAATGAAGCAAACATTGTAGCGAAAAACATTGGTCGCTCATTGCACAAAATACCTGCTTCCTCTCGGTTTAGCTATGTCGATAAATCAAGTAATCCATGGATCATTAAATCAATGGATCCCGAAACACTAGAGTCTCAACATTTAATCAATGTTGTTGATGCTTCGGAAGATTACTGTTGGACCCCAAATGGATTTATAATCATGGGTTCCGGAAGTAAATTATTCATTTGGAAAAGAAGTGGGGAATGGATAGAAATTGCCAATCTGATTTCCGAAGGAATCTCCAAAATTACGCGTGTAGCTGTTTCGCCTGATGGGCAAAAGCTTGCGATTGCTGCAGAATAAATCACAGTTTTCATTAAAAATACAGTTGGGGAGTAAATTTTAGAAAATGTTTACTCCTCTTATATAAGAATTCCAACTCGATTAAAGTGAGGCCGTTATCTTCTTCAAAATCAAATAACCGATGCGAAGAAACCTAACCTTAGCTTTAGTTGTGGTTACACTAATTTCATGTAGCTCACAAACAGAAAATACCCAAGAGCCAGAATCCGTCTTATTTCAGCTGGTTGACAATCGTCCGTATATCGGAGTTGAAGTCAATGGTGTCAAAGGCAAGTTCATTGTTGATACTGGGGGTGTGCACGGAATGAACACCGATTTCGCTGAAAAAGCAGGGGTAAAAAAGGGTCGATCATTTATGATCCAGGGAGGCGGAGATGGGGAGCAGGAAGCATGGTATGGAGAGAAAGCTGAATTTCATATTGTTGGCACTTCAATTAAAACACTTTCTGACAATCCAATCATATTAAACCTAAACCCAATAAGAGACTCTCTCTCCCTGCCTTTTGCAGATGGCGTTCTTGGTCTGAATCTGTTTCAGGAATATGATTTATCTATCAATTACCCGAATAGACTCATATCATTTTACGAAAATGGTAATCATCCTACTGACGGTTACGAAGTAATACCTTTTGAATTTTATCGTAATCAAATACCCATGATCAAAATGGAGATCGATGGCGTAGAAGGTGATTTTACAGTCGACACAGGAGATCGGTCAATGCTCACTACTTTCTCAGCATTTTACAATTCGTTAGATACAGCCAACATTGAGTTGAGCAAGCTACGACGAACTGGTTACGGAGTTGGAGGACCAGTAATGGCCAGGGAGTATGTTTTGCCCTCTGTCAAGATCAGTGACGAATTACATTTTCTTTCCGTTAAGACCCGAGTTCCTGATCATTCTGCTGGTGCCTGGGCAAGAAGTACGCATGCCGGCAACCTGGGAAGTGGCATTCTAAAAGATTATGAGGTGATCTTCGACTATGACAAGCAGGAAGTGCTACTTAAGAAGCCTCCCACTCTCAGTATTAAAGAATTCACCTATAGAGCTGCAAATTTTGACTCTACTACGCAATGGTTCCTTGATCGCCTGCCTTTTGAAGTAGTTGCCCAGACAGATTCTTCATTGACACTGCAATATCAGAATGCGCAGATAAAATTCATTCGTGATTCAAGCCGACCAACACTCAGCACTTACAAATCGGAGCGAAATAATAAGAACCCAAATGGAGTTTTCAAATTTGGTTTTGACGTCCCTTATACCCAGGATGTGATAGAAAAACACTTCCCCAGAACTGATGATTTAATGTTTGGAAGGCCAATCGTTTTCTGGGGTCAACCCATGTTTCTCGTCCGGGATCCAGAAGGCAATGTGCTCCAGTTTTTCGAAGGAGGATCTCACTGGAAGAATAGCTTCTATGCGTTCATCACAGACACAAACAGTCAGTATGATGTATTCACTGAATTTGTAAAAGAGAATGGAATGGTTCTAAACTCTGATTTCAGCAATGATAGTACAGGTGTGAAACAACAAAATTATGTGCATGGAGATATTAAAGTTGAGCTACTTAAGCTAGATATGCGAGCCGAAGAACCATATAACGGTGTTGGCGCATCAGGTGTGCAGATTGAGAGCGCTTTAAAAAGTTTCTCAAAGAATTCAACTTCCCAAACTTATTAAAATATGAAAAACAACCTAACATTATTACTATTTGCCCTGGTTATTGGCCTAAATGCCCAAACCCCTCAAGAGACTGTGGACGCGCTTTACACGTCGATTAATTACGATGGGAAAACCATACCCGATTTTAAGGAAGGGCTGAAGCTTTTCACAGAGAATGCACAGTTTAAGTGGGTAAGCGATTCAACTGTGGCTTCCTTTACACCGGTCGAATTTTTGAAAGTCTATGAGGATCAAATCAGGGAAGGGATCATTTTGGAAGCCACAGAATTCGAGATTTCAAACAAATCAGAAATCTATGGAAATATCGCACACTTTCTCAGTTCCTATAAAGCAGAAGTAAAAACACCTCAGGGCGTTCATAAAAAACGAGGCATTAATAGCATTCAACTTATCAAAAATGAACAGAATGAGTGGAAAATAGCGGCAATGGTCTGGTACGATGAAGATGATGAGAATCCCCTTCCCTTGATGTTGGACGATTGGTATTCCGATGACCGGAAAAAGATTACCAAGGCTGCCATGAACTATCTTGAGAGCATTTATAAAGTAGACACTACATTGCTTGTAAGCATTTCTCCTAGCCTTGTAAAACAAGGCTACTACTACTCCAGAAAAGACAGCTCATGGTCCATAAGCCCCATGACCTATGAAGAATTAAAGAATATAGCAGCAACCTATAATAAGAAAGGATGGATCCCTCCTACTGCACCTAAACAAGTAGAAATACTGGATATGGATGAACGTGTCGCTAACGTGAAGGTCTACGCCATCTGGGGTTTCGACTATTTGTTGATGACAAAAAATGAAAATGATGATTGGATTGTTCAGCAGATTTTATGGCAGAGTTACAATGCCAAAGACCATACGAAAATGATGAGAAGAATCAAGGATGAGAATAAATAGAATCTGAAGTGTGAGGAGGGTTCAAATCAAAAATTCTAATTAGATGAAAGTATTAATTATTTATTCACTGATATGCCTACTCACTTTTCAGTCTTTCGCTCAAGATCTAAATTATGGTTCGCACAATGTTGGATTCCGTATTCTGACTTTTATCGATTCAACTCGTGTGATGACTAACGAACCTCTGGCACAGCCTGAGAACAGATATCGCACTATCAAAGTCCACATTTGGTATCCGACTTCATCTTCATCTAACTATAAGATGACAACAGAAAAATACATGGCCAGTCAAAAGTGGGAAGATGAAAATGGGGCGCTGGAAACACTGCCAAGCAGAAGTCTTATTCATGGAAACAAAAACGCTATGCGCTCATGGTTTGGTGCTTTTGAGGAATCAGACTGGGAACAACTGAGAAGCCTTGAATGGGAAGCATCCATTGGTGCAGATTATCACTCACAAAAATTCCCACTGCTAATCGGCGAATTGAGACCTACTTCCACCTTCATTACAAATGAATACCTAGCCAGCCATGGATTCATAGTAGCCTATGTCCGTCAACACGATTACGAATCCCAATCGCATCAATATTATCCTGTCATGTCGAAGACCTATATCAACATGGCCCGTGATATGGAGTTTGTAACAATGAAACTTCGAAAAATGGAAATTGCAGATCAACAAAAACTGGGAACTATTGGCTTCAGCGGATCCGGTTTTGCGCAAGTACACTTTGCTATGCTTAATGTGGATGTAGACGCTATAGCTGATATTGAAAGTGGCTATTTCATGGAAGGACTTTATGAAGGATTGACTGCCCTATCATCCTATGACCCTCAACAGATCAGGGTTCCATTTCTCCACATTTTCAGTCGCAAGCTGACCGAAGAGGAAATTTTTCTTGATAGTCTGTTCCTGATGAAATATGCAGATATCTATCGCCTCATTCTCGGGAAGCCTCAACATCATTGGGATTTTGCTTCAGAAGGATATCTGGCAGCCAAACACCTCAACAACAGAAAGGATGTAGCACAAGACGTAATCGAGTCCTTCCATATTTTCAATGATTATCTAAAGCATTTTTTTGATGCATCACTCAAAGGAAACCTTGAGTCTCAGCTGCGCATTCAATCTGCACAAGTGCCCGTTGAATTTGATCCTGAGCTGGTAACGATGGAGTATACGCCTCGACAATCCAATATGCCGAATCTGGCGGAGCTCAAAGCTTTGTTTGACAAGCATTCCCCTAAGGAAGTGGTATCGATGATGGAAAGAGAAGCTGAGAAAGACACCTTTAATTTGCTTCAACAGGATATTTTTTCCCTTCGAGAAGTAGGTATGTTTTATCAACGCAGAGGGGATATTGACAAAGCCCTGGCTATAGCAAAAATTCTCCTCATTGTAGATCCCGAAAATCAGGATGCGAGAGGGATACTGGATAATCTCGGCTATATGCTTCTCAGCTTTGAAATGAAAGATGAAGCACTACGGGTCTTTCTGGCCAACGTTGAAAACTACCCTGAACATCACATTCCAAGGTACAGCCTGGGTGACTACTATCAGCAAATAGGAAAAAAGGGGGAAGCTCTTGAGCAATTTGAGAAAGGCATTAAGCTTACTGAAACGGCAACAGGTTACCCAGAGAACTTACTGAACGCACATAAAAATGCTTTTAAGAATAAAATTGATCAATTGAAAAACCGATGAAACCTACCTTTCACCTTTTGTGCTGTATAGTGCTGATAGTGTTGCAGGTATCTTGCAGCCAGCAAAATCAGTCATCCCAAATTTCTGAAAGAGAAAAGGTATTGGCCAAAATGGGAGACCTGGACAAATGGCGTTCACTGCAGGCACTTTATATAAAAGCCCTGCATGAGGAACAAAGACTTGACTTTCCATATTACTCCGAAATAAAACGCAATCTGAACCCTACGGAAGTGTGGATTCATCAGTGGACTGATGAGTTTGACAATGTCAGATATTTCAATGATTCCCTGGGCTGGAGCCTGCGAAATGGTAATAAAACAGAGATGGATTCCTCCATGCTTGTTTATTTGAAAAATTGGGACCGGCATTTATTCTACCGAACCATTAAAAATCTGGCTACTGAAAACTATGTAGCAAAGGCCAAAAATGATTCAACATTCAACATCTGGGATGGGAGCTATTTTATAGCCACCATTATCCTCAATAAGAATGGACTCCCTTACAAATATTTTACGCCAACTGTTTCCGGTGATACTTCATTGACGGTCTATGCAAAATGGTCAGAAACTGATGGATTAGTGCATCCAGATGTATCCATGGCGCCTGACAGTAGCTTTGTTTTTGCAGCTGAGATATGGACTCATTACTTCAAAAGTTTAAAGTTGATACAATAAAGTAGTTCCCCAATGAAAAAAGCATTCAAACTATATATCGTAATTGTTACTTTCACCCATTTATTAATCGGACAACCAACCTATTCGTTATGGAAGAACTTAGAGCCCGGACCCTACCAGGTTGGATTCAAAACCATCAACTATATCGACAAAAGTCGTAGTATCCCCGGTGGTCTTAGCGATAATCGGTTTTTCCCAATTCAAATATCGATCTGGTACCCTACTACGGATCAATGGAGCATAGACAAGGCCCTGCCATTTGAGCATTACTTTTTTAAAACAGCTCAGAAGAATGATTTCAATGAAATGAATGAGCAGCAAAAAGCGCAAGCCATGGATATCTTCTTTAACTATGCTAAATACGGCTTATCCATTGAGTTTACTGCCGATGAAAAACAAGAAATAGGTAGTAAACCCACTGCAGCAATGGCGAATGTAAGAGAAGCCCCTGGCCCTTTTCCAGTACTCCTTGCCGGACACGACGGTGGGGTATGGAAAATGAGCACACTTTGTGAATACCTTGCAAGTCATGGCTATGCCGTAATTTCTACCGGGCCGCTTTCGGGTAGCAATCGACTATTCAGACAGAATACCCAGCAAGTGATTAATCGACGCATCCGAACTTTTGAAATTGTAAGAGGTCTGCTCGATGATTTCCCTAATATTGATCAGTCACAAATTGGTTTGCTCGGACTCAATTCAGATGGCATCTCTACCCTTCTCTATCAAATGAAAAACCTAACCGCAGATGCGATGGTAAGCGTTGATGGTTGGGAGGGCAAGAACAATGGATTCAGCTATGCCAGTAGCTCCGTTTATTACGAACCTGCAAATTTGAAAATACCACGTATGGAGTTTCAGCAGCATGAAAGTCCGGAGAATGAATCCTTGTATGTAAATACCACGATATTTGACTCCCTGACTCTAATTGATCGCTTCTCATTCATAATGAAGGATTTTGGTCATGCTTATCTCACAGGAAATTTATTCGTCCTACCACAGCTTGATGAAACAATCAATCAGAAGCATTACTTCTGGTATGAAAGTGTAAAAGGCTTTTTTGATGCTTATCTAAAAGAAGATAAGAATGCATTGATAGAACTACGAACCAATCGTAATGAAAGTGATGGCTTTTTCATGCGAAACCAACGTTTATACAAAAAATAGCAACCTCTAAATCATAAATCTCAGACGAATCCTTTCAATAATGCTCAAATCATGAAAATATTACTTCAAACTACATTACTACTCTTTTTTGCTTATTCAAGTCAGGCACAAATAGATCTAAAAAACCTTGATGGTAACATTTCCTCTCAGGAGATTAAAGGACTTGAAATATTAGACGAGAATGGCACCAATCAATTACTGATTGATCCTTCTTCAGATAATTATCTGAAAATAACTGTCAAATCAGAGGAGTTATATGTTGCCAGCCTGTGTATATGCAATGAGCAAGATGAGGTAACTGTTTTGCATGCCTCAGCAGCTCTGGGTCAAATTCTTTACAAAAAAGAGGGAGATGGATGGGTCACCAATCAAAAGTTTGATTGGCAACTTCGTGAAGTCGATATGAAAGATGCTACAATAGCTAAACGCAACCAATATCTGCAGGATAATGGATGGGTAGCCAATACCATGAACATGGGCAATGCTGGTGAGACTGAATTTATCATCGATCGAAAAGCATTTGCAGGGAAGCTTAAGTTGGCCATCGGATTAATGACTGCTGAAAATCCCAATAGTATTGTGGGGATACCATCTGATGGGGCAGGTGATTGTGCTGATCATAAATTAGTAGCAGGTCCTCCAAAAACGAATTATAAATTTAGTCCAGGGCAATGGTTAGAGGTTAATGAATGATCTATTCAGCCGAAAAAGATTCGCCATCCTCATTCATTTTTATCATTACTGATGAATCCGAATTGACTGACTCAAAACTAAAAACGTTATCAATAAAACTTCCTCGATATCGTCCTAATGGATTTGTGTCATTGCTCAGCTCAATTACTTCGTATTTACTTTCGGGAGTATGGAAGGTGAAAAGCAACAATTTCTCTTTTACTGGATAAGTATTATTTGATCCGAAAATTACAGTAGCACACCCGTCCAGGATTTTATAAGCGGTGGTTGCATAACGCTCACCTTTCCACTCAAAAGATTTCACAGAAGCCAGGTCAGTTATCGCTGAATACTGATCAGCTGAACATCTGCTTCCATCCAGATAGGTATGAGCTTCTTTTTCAGTCAGAGCTTTGGGGTATTTTGCTGTTCGGGTAAACTCCATGATCCAGTTGGCTGTCCAGCTCGAGCCATTGTCCTGAGAGTAAAAGTCTTGCCAACGTAAAGAGTTTTCCGAGATATCCGAAAAGGAGTATTTCGCCATTTGAGTGGTACTGTCATTGATCGGGTAGCTAATATGGAAATCAAACCTTCCGTGCGTCTCTTCTCCTTGAAATATAGCTGTGCGTCCCCAGTTAGGTCTGGGCCAATGCAGGATTAAATCCCACTTGTCAGTTTCTTTATTATAATACCTTAAGCTGAAACCCTGAATGGCATCAAGCCCTTCTTTCTTTTCATTCCATAATTCCATTACGGCTTTTCCTTGGAGAACAGGAAAAACTTTAACATGCGCCTTTTTACTTACCGGCCATTCGTTTGACTCATTCTTGATTTTTAGATTCACATCCCACTCCCCTATCCAGAAATCAAAAGCGCGGTAATTGTCATCCACGAATGCCGGATTGGATGGATACATCACTTGTGCCCGAGTCATCAACGCAAACATTAAACTGATTACATAAAGGGTTGATTTCACCATGAATAGATTTTGTTTAAAATAGGTAACCGCCGGACTCCCTACTATGAAACAGGAGTCGGCGGTATTACCAGTAAATTATCTATCGATTTTATAGAAAAGAAGATGCTATTGATTCACTAATCGGACGATAACTCCGTTTGGCTGAAGCAGACCACCAAAGCCTCTTGAAAATAAATCACCTTCAGATGTTCCGTCAGAACTATAAATCTTTAATGTCGAACCGCCTCCATTTCCTACCAAAAGCTTTCCATCAGGTAACATGTCAATTCCCTCCGGTTGCGTTAACCCTGAGGCAAACGTTCCAATGAAAGCACCATTCAGGTCAAATTTTTGAATTGAACCTGCCTTCCAGTCCAATACTAACATTTCATTATCCTCAGTAATCGAGATGTTAGTGGGGCCTTGAATGTTTGAGCTAATAAAAACTCCCAGGTCATTACCTTCAGCATCAAACTTTCTCACACTCCCCTGAAATGAAGAGACATAAAAATTTCCTTCAGCATCCCAGTCCATACCTATGGCCTGGTTTATACCTATGCTAGTGAATTCGTCCACAAAATTTCCATCAAGATCATATCTTAAAACAGCTGCTGAATTATTCCATTGCAAAACATAAAGCAGGTTATCCGTCCCAATCTTCATTCGTGTTGGACCATTGGATACAGATGCAAAAGTGCCCTTGTGCTCTCCTGTATTTATATCAAACTCATTAATACTGTTACTGGATAGATTTGAAACAAGCATCGTACCTTCATCTTCAAGAAATACGATATCCTGTGGCCAGGCTAGATTTGAGCTAATGAGCGTCTCTGCAAATCCACCGTCCTCATCATACCTTATCACTTTATAAGGTCCACCATTGTTAAACTGAGCCGCATCTGTTACATATATTTCGGTACGAGGAGCGGTGCTATCCCAAACTCGTACATCAATAGTTTCGGAGATATCTTCCACTGTTGCGGTTATAGTGACATCCCCGATGACAAGGCCCATCACTATTCCACTAGCATCAACGGAAGCATTGGCATTGCTGGTGCTCCAGTTTACTTCGGATGTGATATCTATCTCATTGCCGTTTTGATCTTTCCCAACCAAAGCGATGGTGGCTGTTTCTCCAACATCTATCCTGTCTTTTGAGATGCTAATCTCTAAAGAGGTCAACACCGAACCTTCTTCACCGTCATCACTTCCGCATGCCACACTTAGCAATAGGACTAACCCTATAATTCCTGTTAAAAACTTCATAGATTCAGCATTTAATTATTCAGCACGTGTGTAATTGATTCTCCAACTCAGATTCCAGGTTTCTCCACCATCTGTTGATGCTTCCCAGTCCCAGGTGAATGAATCTTCTGTGATATCATAAAACCGCATCCGTGAAACAGACTCTGTACCGTTCGGTAATTTTCGTGGACTTGTCATTTGGAAAATGCGTGTATCTCCATTCATGATTCCAATTAAATCTATGTAGCCTCCGTTGCTATCTGCCCAGGCCTGGTGCCATTTACCATCACGAGCATTAAATGTGCTTATACTAGTACCCAGATACCCTTTGAAATTTCCCTCTATTGCTTCAAAGTTTTCCTGGATCACTCGTCCGTTGAGTTTCTTTTCAATGAGGTTGGTCCCTTTGCCCCCATCCCATGTCAAATCCCATTTTCCAACCCAAAAATCCATCTTTGCAAGATCTTCTTCGGATGGTTGTGGTGGTTGCTGTCCTGACGCTATGATACATAGGATCATGCCTGTCATAAGTAGTGTCGCTTTCATATTTTTTTTTGTTTTTGTTAGGATAATGATAACGCTTCCGTATATCCATACACTTAGCATATCAACAGCAAGAGGTTAACATTAACGAATATTTATGCCCCAATTCCATTTACTGATTAGATTTAACCGTTGAGGAATAAACTATTTGTGATACTTAATAGATGAAAAGATTTTCTTAATGAATCTTAAAACCCCACCCTAAAGGGTGATAATGAAAAGTCCCTTTAGCGAATAAAAAGGTAGTTTTCGGATTTCATTTTTTCATAGCAAAAAACTTTCACAAATTTTACTGGAATGACATGACCTGGGAACTTATACTTTTTTTAGCTGCCGCCATCAATGGAGTAATCCTTTCGCTAATGTTTATCGTCAGCACCAGCAAGCGAAAACGATTCCTGGGACTGTACTTGTTGATGTTTTCTATCACAATCCTGCATTATGTCAACTATTGGTCACAAATGGTCAAGCCTCCTACTGCAATAACCTGGCTATTTGTCAGCGCCAACTGGTTCATGCCTTTCTCCTTTTACTACTATATAAAGAAAGGGGCAAAACTTAAACATCTCCCTTATCACCTCATCCCGGCAATTTCATTTACAACCTACTGGGTAGCAATGTCATTTTTCATTCAAGCTTCTCCGGATTTTCTTTCTATTATGAGAAGCGTGTTGCCCTGGATTAAAATAGCCTTGTTCGTTGGATACGGATTAGTTATAGTGAGAACGATAAAATTTAATGCAATCAACCATTTGTTTTTAGCTGCATATGCTTCATTTATAATCGGACAAATTGCCTATTTCACTTCATTGTACTTTGGCTTTTACACGCTTCGGCTCGATTACATCATTTGTGCAGGATTTGTCCTACTTACCTATGGTATTACCTACTTTGGTGAGTACAGTTTTATTAAGGAAAGAGTAAAACCCAAGTACTCTTCCAGCAGCCTGACCAAAGAAGATGGGGACTACCTGGTACAGAAAATCAACTCTGTGCTTGAACATAATAAGTACTACAAGGACCCGGATTTCAACCTCTCATCTTTTGCAGAGAAGTTGGGGGTACCTAAATATCGGATTTCTCAAGCTCTTAATGCTTTTTCAGAAAAGTCCTTTTCCGAACTAATAAATGAGTTTAGGGTTGAGGAAGCTAAAAGCAAGCTTTTGCTTGAATCTTCCAGCCATTTGAAACTTGAAGCCATTGGTGAAGAAGCAGGATTCCGAAATAAGGTTTCGTTTTACAACAATTTCAAAAAGCTTGTCGGAAAATCGCCCGGTGAATTTAGAGAGGAGCACACACAGGCAAGTGCTTAATCACGATGCTGCTTCAAATTTTATGAATATACGGTTACAATCAACTTTCTACTTCCTCCATGATCTCGATGCTCTCCTAAATAAATCCCTTGCCAGGTACCTAGATTGAGACGGCCGTTAGTGATAGGAATAGTCACTGAACTTCCCAAAGTACTAGCCTTCAAGTGAGCCGGCATGTCATCAGAACCTTCATACGTATGTTGGTAATAAGGTGCATTCTCAGGAACTGATTTATTGAAATGGCTTTCGAAATCTGTTCGAACTGTTGGATCAGCATTTTCATTAATGGTGAGGCTAGCTGATGTGTGTTTGATGAACAAATGAAGAAGACCTACTTGAATTCCATTCAGATCAACTTGACTCAATACTTCGTTCGTGATGAGGTGAAAACCTCTGGGAAAAGATGATAGGGTGATATTGTGTTGTCTAACCATTACCGTAAAGCTACAATTTGAATCAAAAAAGGCCATCCGCCAGTTGGCGGGTAGCCTTTTCATTTTGAGTCTAGTCCTTGACCTCAGAGTTCATCTACTGATTTTTTGTACATCGTAAAAAATAAGAAGGGTAAAAAACCGATTCCAAAAATTAGAAAACTGAGTCCTAGCATTAGTCCTGCTCCCATAAGATGAAGTAATTTCATGGTGATGGAAGTCACCAATAATAGAAATGATATTCCACCAAATATCCATTTCAATCGTTCGGACAATACCTCCCTGGCAAAATTCTTATACCGATTTATTAAAAACATAGGGATAAAAATAAATGCCAGACCTAGTGCCCCAATACCAAGTAAAACTCCTGCACCAGCCAGATGCAGTAATTTAAATGCGATCCCGGCTATCCAGGTCACTGTGAACAGATAGCCTACTACATACATTAGTCGTTTCATAAACATAATTTTTGAGTAATTGAGTAAAAAAATTGTTTCTCTTTGTATTTCTTCTAGTCCATTTGGGGCAGTTTGCAAATAGGCTTTTTCAAGCGCCTTTTCGAAAGAAGAACCGCGATCCATTTCGATTTCAACCAGACAACAGAAATGATCGATAAGATCATCTTTCAGTGTTTGATTTTTAATCGTACTTTTTTCGACCTCTTCAATAATCCGATCCTCGTATTCTTCAGCAATCATATCGCCGGTGATGTTTTTAAGTCACTAAAAATTACTTTCTCGATCGTTTTGATAAAGTCTCGCATCTCATCCAGCAGTGTCTCCTTCTGTTCCTCTCCCTTAGCTGTGAGTTTATAATACTTGCGCACACGCTTCCCAATATTGACCTCCTCGAAGGTGAGTATGCCATCTTTTGTCATTTTGTGAAGGGCCGGATATAGCGATCCGTCTTTCAGGTAGATTTTGCCATCTGTCTCATCTTTCACTTTTTGCGAGAGTTCATAGCCGTACATCTTACCATGCTCTGAAAGCAGCTTCAGCACAATCACTTCCAGGGTTCCTTTTAAAAGTTCTTTTGAATATATCACAGGGATTCTTGTTTTAAATGCCTATCAAACCACTTGGTTATTTTCTTAAATACTTCATCCTGATGATTGATCAAACCGTGCGTATCGTCCTCATAAATTACTGACTCAAAAGGAACTGAATAGGCTGTCAAACTATCCAGAAACGGGGGAATCTGCTCATAGCTAACGTGCTCATCTGTCTTGCTATGTAAGATCATCATCGGGACATTTTTTGGTAGTTCATTTACCCAGTAAGTAGCTGACCGACTCCTCAATACATTTACTTTATCAACTTCAATATCCGGAATCAATTCGTTAAAAACTTCTGTCATTTCAGGGTGATATTTCCCTGTTATTTGTAAGTCAACAACACCACCAATCGTTGCTGCAGCCTTTATTTGAGAAAGATTACCTTGTTTCATTGTTAGATAATTCATCATTCCTCCTCTGCTTAATCCAAGAAGGCCTATTTTTTCAGGGTTCGCTTTGGGTATCTGCTGGAGCGCATTTATTAAGTTAATTACATCATTAACATCGCTTCCACCGAACTCTTCTGTGCCTTCACTTGAAGAATTACCTCGATAATTAGAGGCTACCAACACATAGCCCTCTGCAGCAAACCTGGAAAGCACATCTACGGAAGTGGCTACAAGCAACCTACCAAGGTCTCTGTTCCCGCCCCGGTTATATACTATCACGGGATAGCTTCCTTCTGCTTTTGGAGCTACCATTAAACCGGTGATAAGAAGACCGTCGCTCAAATAGGCGATCCGATAAAAATCAACTTTATCAAGGTGCTCATAAGATTCAGGATGCTTCTGCACCTTCTTGTATATGGGCGTTTTGGTATAATCAATACCCGTAACCTTTATTAATTCTCCTGCTTCGAAAGTTGCTTTCTCATTTGCAAGACTTACTTCGTTAGAGTTTTCTTCGCATTGAAAAAGACAAAGGCCAATCACAATACATTGAAATAACTTTTTCATGATCCAATTTAAATATATCACAAAGTAATACATCAAATTATGATATATACAAATAAATACCTCATTATTTGATGTATTTATTTAAAAAGTAATCATAGCACGCTGCTAAACATAGGTAAACCACCACTTAGCACGATTCATTAGGTCGAATCACACTACTTTCCTAATTTGAATAATCAAAAAAAATTAGATGAACAATTATAACAAGTTCGGTTTAGCCATTGGGTTGGGAGTTAGTGTTGGTACTACAGTGGGAGCAATAACAGGAAACATTGGGCTCTGGCTAAGTGTGGGTATCAGCATCGGTGTGGCAATAGGTTTTTCTCTTTTAAAGAAAGAGAATATGGGAGAGAAGAGCTAAAATGAACTATCGTATTTTTGCTACATGCGAATCAAAGATCACTGGCAGTTTACGGATGAGGAATTTGAGAAAGTGTTTGAAACGTATGGGCTAAAACCGGGCATGTTTAGCCATGAGGCGCACTTGAGGCTAGCCTATATTCATATAGGAAAATATGGCATAGAACAGGCTGAGCTTAATATGTGCGAACAAATAAAAGGCTTTGCGGAATCACTGGGTGTTTATGATAAATTCAACAAGACGGTGACAATTGCCTCAGTGAAAGCCATGAATCATTTCATGCAAAAAGCGGAATCTGACAACTTCAAAGATTTTATTCAGGAATTTCCTCGATTGCTGACAAACTTCAAAGACTTATTAGGTCAGCACTATGGTTTCAATGTCTTTGCTGACAAACGTGCCAAAAAAGAATATGTAGCACCCGACCTTCTTCCTTTCTAGAATCATGACAACTTTCTTCCCTACTCCTCAGGACTTTAGAAAATGGTTGGAAGAAAATCATAAAACTGAAACAGAACTTTGGGTAGGATATTACAAGAAAACCACCGACAGGCCGAGCATCACATGGCCCGAGTCGGTTGATCAGGCGCTTTGCTTCGGTTGGATTGATGGCATAAGAAAAAAGATCGATGAAGAAGCTTATCAGGTTCGATTCACTCCACGTAAACCCAAAAGCCATTGGAGCCATGTCAACATTAAACGAATAGAAGAGCTAAAAAAGGAAAAGCTAGTCATGCCTGCAGGTCTCGAGGCTTACTCCAAAAGAGACCCTGAGAATACCGGGAAAGCTTCTTTCGAGCAAAAGAAAGTGACACTGAGTACTGCTTTTGAAAAAAGATTCAAAGCAAACAAAAAAGCCTGGGATTTTTTCAATAGTCAAATAGCACCCTCGTATCGTAAACAATCTATTCATTGGGTGATGAGTGCGAAACGTGAGGAAACGCGTGAAAAAAGACTCACTACCTTAATCGAGTGTTCCAGCCAGAAGCAAAAAATACCCCCACTTAAATGGGCAAAGTAAAAATTTCAATTAATACCTTTATACCAAATACTGTTTTATGAAAGTTCACCACTACCTATCAATCATTTTTGTGTGCATCGTAATATCAGCTACCGCACAAGAAGAAGGGTTTGGCACGCCATACATTACGCAGAACCCAACTCCTTGCTTGAGCGAAAGTGACCGCACTCTAATAAAGGAGATAATAGCCGAACGTACTTCTCACAAATCTGCCAGGACTAACAATCAGGTCAAACTGGAATGGCCGATTAGACAGGCACGGAACTATGATGAACATGGTGCCATCGGTATTTCCAATTATGTAGATCTGAATGACAGTTACCCGGATCAGCTACTGGACTACAACTGTGGTACACGCACTTACGATACGGATGCTGGGTACAATCATAAGGGTACGGATATCTACTCCTGGCCTTTCAATTGGCACAAAATGGATCATGATCACATGGAGATTATTGCGGCCGCAGCTGGCGAGATTATTTACAAAGAAAATAATCAAATAGACAAAAGTTGTTCTTTTAATAGCAACAGATGGAACGCAGTGTACATCCAACATGATGATGGATCAGTAGCTTGGTACGGGCACTTGAAAACAGGATCGGCCACAAAGAAAAGTGTTGGTGAACAAGTAGAGGTTGGCGAATTCCTGGGAGTAATGGGCAGCTCTGGAAATTCAACAGGTCCACACCTGCATTTTGAGCTTTATGATGCACAAGGTAATCTGATTGACCCATATGTGGGAACCTGCAACACCACTACTAATGAATCATGGTGGAAAGAGCAGCAAGACTATGCGGTTTCAGGCCTAAATAGAGTAGCCACCCATCACTCTCCACCGGAATTTGGATGCTACGGAAGCGAAAAACCTAATCTACAAGTCGATTTTGATAACGGAGTTACCGTCTACTTTGCTACTTATTTTAGGGACCAAATGGAAGGTGCTGTTAGTTCTCATGCTGTTTATAAGCCAGATGGCTCACTGTTTCAGCAATGGACCACTACTTCACCTCAATTTTATAGCGGCTCCTATTGGTACAGGTCGTTTACGCTTCCAGCATCAGGCGATCAGGGGCAATGGAGATTTACTTCATCATATGCGGGTGACCAATTATCAACCTACTTCTATGTGACAAACAACAACTCAGATCAAATTTCACTTTCAACGGACTACATTCAATTCTCAGATTATACAGTAGGAGATATTATTACCAGCTCCTTTGATATCACTAATTCTGGGAATAATGGAGTGATCGTGACCAACATTAATTATCCTGAAAATTTTAAGGGTAACTGGGACGGTATCATTCATGCTCAGGAAACTAAGACCATCCATTTCACTTTTGAACCGGATTTAAATCTACCGCTGGAAAGTTTCATCGAAATAGAAACGACCCTTTCAACCTATTCAATTGCCGTTTCTAGCGAACCCCGTGTGTTAAGTAGCAGTGTTGAATCGGAGGTTCTGTTTTATCCAAACCCAGTGAGATCTGGCATGGTAACTCTGAATGGGACATTTGAAAATGCCCAAATACTGTCTCTAAGCGGTAAGGTTCACACTAGCACCACAAACCCGAAAAGCGACATTGAAGTATCACATCTTACCAATGGAATCTACATACTGCAACTGGAGAAAGATGGTATTAAATATTCCAAACGATTGATGATTGCTAACTAAGCAGAACTCTGTTAGGGTTTAGAACGATAACAGAGGTACAGACATATTTCAAAAATGAAAAACACGAAACCTCTTCAACCCAGAAACATACTATCATGTTTACGATAGAGGTAATGGAGAGGACATTTTTAAGAGAGATGAGAATTATGAATACTTCCTTATAAAATATTCAAAATACATCGGTCCTTTTTCAGATACTTATGCCTATTGCTTGCTGAAGAATCATTTCCCTTATTGATCCGTACTAAAAGTGATGATGACATTCAATCAAATTTAAACCTTAACAGGGGTACAACTTCTTTTAATCAACCCTCTTCGGACGTAGCTCATGAAAAAAAATGTCTCCATTTGGAACATCAAACTCCAACCCTTCGACTTTTAGGTTATTATCCGTTTCAAAAGAAACGGTTCCAAAATCAAACCAAGCGTGTTCTTCATCCCATGTGATTTCATAAGTATCATAATGCCAATGAGCCAATGAAGCCCCCAGCCCAGGAGCATCCTGAAACTCAATCCGTAGATTTCCATCGTTTTCAGAAATGGTGATATCACCATACATCGGATCGTTATACTTTCCAATCATTTCTTCTTGAGCAATCGTTGGATTGGTATCCATGACCCTGGCCACCCTACGTCTTTC
This sequence comes from Ekhidna sp., assembly GCF_040220215.1. GTDB lineage: Bacteria > Bacteroidota > Bacteroidia > Cytophagales > Cyclobacteriaceae > Ekhidna. Next base: position 608,978 of record NZ_JAVJTR010000016.1, on the reverse strand, counting down.
AACGTCCTCTTTATGACTGTTACTAGATCTTGCCCTTCCCAGGTATTCAGCTGACCAGTCACGCATGTCTCTTTGGATATATTGATTTACTATGTACATAGCTAGCGGAGATGAAATCCCTTCCATTGAATTAGTTAAAACTACAATACCCAGTTTTTGGTCTGGCACCATCACTACTCTGGAATACATACCGTCATAACCACCACTGTGACTCACTACCAAATTGCCGTGATAATCCATCAGGCTCCAACCGAGACCGTATCCTCTGAAATGAACGCCCGGCAAGGATTCTTTTGATCGTTCACTTATCACAAAATTTGTATGAGGTGTCCACAGTAAGTTTTGTTGTTCTTTATCAATGTATTGCTTGCCCTCCCACAAACCTCCATTTAAATTCATCATCATCCACTTTGTCATATCGGTAGAGGAAGAAATGATACCACCTGCTGCACTTGAGGCATCCCAACTAGCCCATTCTGAAACTTCAGTGCCTCTATCAAGGGTTGGCTTATGAGGAGTGGCTACATTATCGTTCAAATCCTTAACACTGATCACCGTATTACTCATTCCAAGAGGTTCCATAAAGTTCTTTTTCACGTAGTTCTCCCAAGGTTCACCGGTTATAGTTCGAATGACTTCACCAGCGGTGATAAACATGAGATTGGAATACCCATAGCCATCTCTGAATTCAAAAGCTTTGGGAACATGAGCTGCTCGCTTAATGATCTCCTCGGCTGTCTTTTCAGATTTATACCAGATCACATCTCCGCTGAATGTGCCAAGACCTACTCGGTGACATAGCAGGTCTTCAATAGTGACCATAGCTGAAATATACTCATCCCCATATAGGGTGAAATAAGGTAAGTAATCCCTCACCTTGTCTTTCCATGAAAGCTTTCCTTCTTCAACCAATTTCGCAATACATGAAGCTACAAATGCTTTGGAGTTAGAGGCAATAGCAAAAAGTGTATTGTCATCTACCTTATCATTTTTTCCAAGCGCTTTAACCCCATACCCTTTACTCAGAATCACTTCCCCATCTTTTACAATGCCTACAGACATGCCGGGGACGTTCCAGTCTTTTCTGGCCTGCTCAATGTATTTGTCAATTGCTTTGACATCTACCTGAGCCTGGGTAGAGATATATAAGATTAAAAGAAGTAGGGATAATAGCTTTTTCATTCTTCTGGATTTGATGAAGAACGAAAATACAGAAAAGCTTTTAGTTAATTACCAGGTAGAACTCTTAGCGTTGAGCACAGCTTTCATCACATCTTTTTGACTGATCTGGCCTATTAATTTACCGTCATGGATTACCGGGAACCGGCGTAGACGTTTTTCCAAAAACATCTTGGCTGCTTCAAAAATATTGAGGTCAGGGCTGACAGTAATCACATTTTTAGCCATGTGTTCGGCCACCAATCCGGTAAAAATAGGCATGTTATCATATTTACCTTTTACGACCTCTTTCAGACAGTCTCCTTCAGATATGACGCCCACTAGCTCTCCCTGATCATTTACTACAGGACCTCCGGAAATTTTATGCTTCATCAAAGCGTCCACCACATCGTGCATGGCCTGATCGGGCCTGAATGTAATCAACTTTCTGGCCATATAATCTTCGACTTTGAGTGCTTGTGTTTCCTGTGGTTTCGGAGCTTCGGCTCCTCTGTAGCTCATTACCATATTTAGCTGAATTTAATGTTTTAAGTAGCATAGAATCTACTCATAAAACATGAAATCGCCAAATTTAGTATGCTGAATAATTAGCTGGAATGATCAGAAACAATGACCCAATCATCGCCTAACCTCCTGAAAATAAGGGAGAAATGCCCTTTAGGATTATCTTTTTGCCTTTTCAAATTCCACTTGCCTATCACCGACCAGAAATCTTCACTCAAGGGTTCAAGAATGATCACATCAAAAGTAAGCTTGCCCATCGCTGATTTATCTGGATAGCTTATTTTGTAGTTATCAAGGGTTTTTTGCCAGCCATAGGTTATCCCTGAGCTGCCTATAAAAACCAACTGATCCGACTTCCAGTACCCTTCCATGAAACACTCTAAATTTCCTTCGTTCCAGCACTCCACCTGCTGCTTTAAAACCTCCCTGATAGCTGATTCGTCAGGGTTTATTCTTTGAGCATAAGTTTGAACGGAAAAGAAAGTAAGTAAGAGAAGAAAAACTAGCTTCTTCATTTTCGAAGATACGTTTGGATTTTTGCTTTTAACGTTTCTTTATCTGTAGTAATATGTGGATCACTATAAATCTTAAGCATCATCTCCCGAAGGACATCTTCATCATAGCCTAGCTTACTGGCAATACGGGCGCAAAATTTTATTTCTTCCTTGTAGATGCGACCATCAATCTTCATGAGCTGCACTACATTGTACAGGTAGTCATAGCGCTGATCATTTGAAAGTGTCTCTAGCCCTTCTATTATTGATGGATCTTCGAAACATTCACTAATCTCCTCGGCAGACATACCATTAGCTTTCCCAATCTGTTTGATAAGGTCAATCTCTTCCTGAACGACCACTCCATCAACTCTGGCGAGCTGGACGAGCATGTTCAAATGCGAGCGGATTATATTGGGGAAATTATTTTCGATGACAGTTATTTTATAAGGTCTTAATTTTCGTGCAACCAATTTATAGCTGCCACACAAAAGTAAACCCAGTCACCTTAATCTCAAACTATTAAATTTTAGTACCTATCTTAAAGCCTAAAAGATGAACTTTCTAGCGCACTTATACCTCAGCGGCGATGATGAGGAAGTTTTAGTGGGAAACTTCATCGGGGATTTTGTGAAAGGATCGCAAATCGATCACTTTCCGTCAAATATTCAAAAAGGAATACGCTTACACCGTAGCATCGATTTTTTCACTGACAATCATGACATTGTACTCCAGAGTAAGGTGAGGCTAAGAGAGAAATTCAGGCATTATGCCCCGGTAATTGTAGATGTTTACTATGACCATTTTTTAGCCAGGGACTGGTTAAAATTCTCAAAAATTCCATTGAAAAAATACACAGAGAATTTTTATGAGCTCATGAACAACTACTTTGATATTATCCCCAAAGGAGTTATCCATATGTTAAGTTTTATGACCAGGGACAATTGGCTATATAATTACCAGTTTATTGAGGGGATTGATCGTGCGCTAACGGGTATGAGCAGACGAACAAAGTTTGAAAGCAAAATGGAAGAGGCTTCAGAAGCTTTAAAGGAGCATTATCAGCAATTTGACAGAGAATTCCATCAGTTTTTTCCTGAATTAGAGTTACATGTTAGCAATTTTGAAGGATGAAGGATATTCTGATTGTTGGCATTGGTGGTTTCATGGGTAGTGCTGCCAGATATGCCGTTTACCTCTTCACTGCAAAACATTATGCTGAAAAACCGTATTCAGGTACACTAATCGTCAATTTAATTGGCTGCCTTATCATAGGACTGCTAAGCGGTGGTTTGATAAAAATGAACAACCAGACAGGCTTGTTTTTGATTGCCGGCCTATGTGGCGGTTTCACCACATTTTCCACATTTGCGCTGGATGGGCTAAAGCTGATAAAGGAAGGCCTCCTTCTTCAGTTTATTTTATATGCATCCGTAAGCATGATTGGAGGATTGATTGTTTGCCTGGCAGGATTTTATCTTATGAATAAAGGATAATCTTTCTGTAAATTTCTCCGTTATATAGCTACTTACCCTTTCCGATGACGAACTATTACCACGTATTAGGGCTCTCTGAGGATGCCACTCCATCCGAAATAAAAGCTGCTTTTAAAAGACTGGCAGTGAAATATCACCCGGATAAACATCCGGGAAAACCTGAAATGGAGGAGAAATTCAAAGAAATCAATGTCGCTCATCAGGTTCTTTCCGATGAATATGAAAAGGCGCGCTTTGATCTCAAACTCAAATACCGTCAGTTCTCACAAAGTGACACCAGGACTTATACCTATCAACCTCCAAGGACTGATCATTGGAAAAATAGGAATAGAGCCCGATACAGCAGTGGTCGGATCGACTACAGACAAAATGCCATTGCTACTGCTTATGCTTTCGGTATTACGTTTCTAATTGCGCTGATGGTAATGACCGGTGTATGGATGAAACAAAGCTACGATGACCATCAACTGGAAAAAATGCTTGCTGAACGTCGGTCTACTTACATGGACGCCAGGGAATACTTTGAAGCAGGGGACTACAAGACTGCATTCGACATAATGACTTCATTGAACCTGTTCCGGACTGAGGAGCGAGATATGAAGATTTTCAAAAGTACAATGCTGGATAAAATTGTAGAAAATGGAAACCGGGCATTTCAGAAAGGAGACTATCACAAGGCAATATCCTTGTATGAGTTGGTTCAGGAGTTTGCACCGCACCTCCCGTTTTACGAACTGCGGCAAAAGCTAGCGGATGCTTACAAGCGAACCGGACAACCGGATAAGGCGATAGAAATTCTGAAAAACTTTTTGGTCGGGGAGTATGAGATTATAGCTTCATTGGTCAAAATCGCAGAAATTCAGCGAGATGAACTCAACAACCCTGAAGAAGCCCTGGATCACCTGCTTATTGCCCACCGGTTAGCAATAAAACGATACAAAACATTTTACGGTGAAGGGTATGCACTAGTGATCAACGAAAAATATGTTCCAAAATCTCACTTCTACTTGTATACCAACCTGGCTGATATGTATCTGAGGTTAGACGATTATGAAATGGCAATCAAGGCAGCTGATTGGAATAAATATGTATGGCCGGACAGTGCTATTTCTTACATAACTACAGCACATGCTTACTTGGCAATGGGTGAAAGAAGACAAGCCTGTATTGAATTTAGTGGAGCTCGTGACAGAAACTGGAATGGAGAAACTCCCTCATACTGTAAATAATGGCCGGATACTCTAAAAATCCCTTGTGGAAAAAACTAAACATCAAAGAAGAGTTCCACTGTTTTTTATTCCAATCCCCGGAAAACTATTTTGAACTGCTGGAGAACACTCCCTTAGAAACCACATGGGAAGATGAGCTTTCAAATCCTCCTTATGATTTTGCACATGTTTTTGTGACAGAACTTAAGGAACTTGAAAAAGGATGGGATGACTGGAAAAATTCATTAAAGAAAAAAGGCACCCTATGGATTTCCTGGCCAAAAGCAAGCTCAAAAATGGAAACTGACCTAAACGGAAATATAGTTAGAGAGTTCGGGTTAAGTGGTGGCTTGGTGGATGTGAAAGTCTGTGCTGTAGACGAAAACTGGTCTGGCTTGAAATTTATGTATCGGAAAAAAGATCGTTGAATTCGTCATCCACTTTGAATTCCACCTTGCAGCGTTGACCACTTAACAACTCCATATCATCTACCATAATAAACTCATCTTGTTCTTTCTGCATTTTGGCATTCGCCTCCTTTTTCACCTTTATTCGCTTAATAGCGTCAACAAACCGCCTCATCTCTTTTATATCTTCTAAAATCAATTCTGGGACCTGGGTTGGTTTGCCATCCTCTCCTTTAGCCACCATGGTGAAGTAACTATTGTTCGTATGTTTTACTTCATTCGTTTTAATGTTCTCAGACGTCACCTTTATCCCTACAACCAACGAGCTATTACCCACATAATGCACTGCTGCATCAAGGGTTAGCAATTCCCCAACTTCCACCGGCTGTAAAAACTCCACACCATCTACCGTGACCGTGACACAATAGGTTCCGGCATGCTTACTGCCTACTGCATAAGCCACTTTATCCATCAATGATAAAATAAGTCCTCCATGTACTTTCCCTCCGAAATTTGCGAAGGAAGGAATCATTAGCTCAGTAAGCTTAGTACGGGAAAACTGAACGGTTCTTGGCTCCATGATTAAAATTCAACTTTTATATCCGTGGATTGCTCACCACTTAATATTTTGATCAACTCAAACTCGTATATTACATCTTTCCCAACTTTGCCCACTAACTGATTCTTACTAACCTTTTTTGCTTTACTTGGTAAATGGATAATTAACCTTGATTTTGCGCCTTCTAAGAGTGAACCAAGCACCAACATTGTAGAATCATTCATCTCAATGTTTTCGTTCATTACTGCTGTCCTGGAAAAGGAGTTACCATCAAACGAGTATTTCACATCCATTTGAGGTAGATCCATGTTCATTTGCCCACCAGTAGCTTCCTGATTTTCGCTCATGAAATCATTAAAACCTTGCAGTTCATCTATGTTAGAGAATGTATATCGGATCCCAGAGTTGAGGTAGCCCTTAGCGCGGCTGCCCTTCATAAACATTTCAATATTATCAAGATACTTCTTCTTCGCAGGGTCATTTTTGATGCTGTCCGGTACGCGCGATGAGAAATCGATAATTGAATCTACCTCAGCGGGAAACTGCTCCCACAATTGAGCATCTACCACCTGCATGAGGCTATCCTCAGAAGCGTCAGGATAAATGCTACTCATCATCCCCATCATCATGTTTCGAGTGCTGCTTACAGCATCTGTATAAACAAGATACTTTCCACTTCCATCTGCATTTAGATAAATCTCTTCTGTGATATTGGCACAGGAGCAAAGCAATAAGAGGATGATTGCATAAATCCCTTTTTTAGATGTGATTAGGTTGGTCTTCATCAGTGATATGTTAGGTTCTTCAAATTTTAGCCTACCAAATCACCACTCATCTGTCTACATTCCTTGATTTTCTTTTTCAGGATCAACTTCCAAAACGGTGATCGAGTCACTACTAATTTAGTCTTTACCCAGAGGTTATTCAAAAATTTACCTTTCCAAGTCTTGCTTCCGGCTATTTTTCGTGGCTCTACCACATACTCAAACCCCATCTTGTGGGTTTGTTCTAGCACACATTGATTGCCATAAAGAATTTTATCTCCGTCCGGGACGTAAATAAAAGCGTATTTCTTTCGCTTAGGTTTGTTGAAAGCTTTATTAGAATCCTTTCTCATTTCCAGGTTCTCGGTGGGCAGATGCTCCTGAACAGTCTTTTCTTTCTGTGCTAAGCAGATTGTTGCCCACCCAATTAGAAAAAGGAAAAGTAAGTCTCGCCTCATTTATGAGCCAAAATAGAGAAATTTTAAGCAATGATTGCTGGTAGGATAGTGAATAAATAACTTGCGACGCAAAATTGACGAGGCGTGAAGTTTTTAATCTCATTTTTCCTAAGAAAAATACCCAGAAAGTACCTTCAGTTGTTTAGCCATGTGGCGTTGCGGATTGTAGCTGTTTTCTATCGTGGGAATAAAGTAGAGTGCCCGGTATGTGAGTCTCGTTTTAGGAAATTCTTACCTTATGGAAGAAAATCAAGAAGTAATGCCCTGTGCCCAAAATGCCTGGCACTGGAACGCCACCGGTTGATCTGGCTGTATCTAAAAAGGAAGACAGACTTCTTTACTAAAAAAGCCAGAATGCTTCATGTAGCCCCTGAAATGTGCTTCATGAGCCGTTTTGATGCTTTAGAAAACCTGGAATACATCACCGGTGATATTGAATCTCCGTTAGCTAAGGTGAAAATGGACATTCATACAATCCCGTTTGAGGATAACTCCATAGACATTATCTTTTGCAACCATGTATTAGAGCATGTTGATGATGATAAAAAAGCCTTGAGTGAAATACGAAGAGTCCTTAAACCAAATGGATGGGCCATTTTACAGGTTCCGTTTTTCTACCCACTACCAAAAACGACTTACGAGGATAGGACAATTATTGATCCTAAAGAGCGAGAAAAAGCATTTGGGCAGGATGATCATGTTCGTATGTACGGAGAGGATTATGGCACAAGACTAGCCAGCTCCGGATTTCGGGTTGTAGAAGAACGATTGATTGAGGAACTAAGTCCTGAAGAAAAAACCCGCTACGCTCTTCCTGATAAAGAGGTGATTTACAAAGTAGTCAAATAGCTAGTTGAAGCTGTATTCCACTCCAAAGTATACCTCATAAATGAACTTGTTAAGTGGGATGATTGGCTTGTCATCCAAAAGGAAATTGGAGGTCATTTTAAGTTTGAACTTCTCTGAAAGGGCATTTTTAAACTCTAGCTGGCCACTCAACCTATTTCGAAAGGCATCAATTTCACCGTCTCTACCTGATTGAAAGTAAGCGATTGCATTAATATTTATTGTTTCTGTGAGCTTTACATCTGCACTCAAATAGGAGTTTAATTTCCAAAGGTTTTTATTGATTTCCCTTTCCGGACCATTCCAACGCTCATTTTCCCTGAAAATGCCTACCCCTGCAAAAAGTGAGTTGCTCTTTTGAAGGATATTCCACCGCAGACCTCCTCCATACAGCACTCTCAACTCCATATTTCGTGATTCATCAAACTGCCCCTGAACAAAAAACTCGGAAGTCAACGGCGCAGACCGCCTTAACACCTGTCGAAGGTGAGCCGATCCATTATAGATGAGTGGGCCTTCCCCTATTTTGAAATAGTTCAGTCCGCTAATCAAAACGGTAGCAGATCGCTCGGCGATATAAACCAGATCTACATTGTTATTCACTCCCACATAAATATTCTGTTGATCTACGGTCGAGCTTCGATTATTGATGGCAAATGTTGCATCAACCAAACCTGTAAAATAGTTGGAAGAGTCAGAAGCCATGAAACCTTTATCAACCTTCAGGATTTGGCCTTGTGAATGGAAAAGGAAAAAGAAGGATACTATACCAAGTGCTGCGCGCATCATTTTCATACACGCAAAACTAGGAAGTGCATTTCATAGAAGACAAGAAAAAAGCGGCTCAAGGCCGCTTTTCAATTTATTCGGTTTCTTCCACCGTTGGAGTCATCCGGTTATCATTCGAAACCACATCAATCAACTTATTATAAGGATCGATACCGACTAATGTTGGCTTTTCATCAACTACGACCGTTATTTCATTGTTAATCTGATCAAACTTTCGTTTCTCAAGATAGAGCGGAATTTCTTTCATTTTCCCATCTACTTCTTTTTCTGTGAAAACACCTACCTCTACCCAGTCTGCTAATGGCAAAGAATAGGTCGGTTTTCTGGCACCTTCCACCTGATAAGAAAGGCTATCCGCACCTTCAGGATCAGTAAACATTCTTTTTCCCTTTTCATCAGCGCGATACTTGGCCACAAGTGCATTCAATTTCACTTCATATTTACCATTAGGTAGTTCTCGGTAGGTGGCATCTTTGACCTCATTATCATAAAGTGTGATGGTCTCAAACATGTCCCTTACCAGATAATTGAGTGAATCTGGTACGATCTCCTTCACAAACTCCAGGTACTCCAGTGAAGTTGTGTATGGGGGCTCCTGAAAGGCCACACTATCAATGTACCTACTCATTGCAGCGTTGAACACCTCATCTCCCAGGTAATCACTCAGGGCATATAAAATCAGCGATCCTTTATTGTAATGGATGTATTGCTGATTTTCATTAAATAGCAACGGCTTTTCTTTTAATCGCTCGAAGGAACGACCCTGAAGATAGGAATCCAATGCATCCTTTAGGAAGGATCGCATTTGCTCCTCTCCTCTCACTTTCTCCAACACCTTCAAACTGCTGTACTCAGACATACTTTCTGACATCAGTGTGGCTCCCTGCACATTAGCGCCTATCACCTGATGCGCCCACCATTGATGAGCCACTTCGTGTGCCGTAACGCTAAATGGATAATCGACTCCTTCAGGATCGTCATCATCCACTTTGGCAATAAACCCAATGCCTTCTGAGAAAGGAATGGTGTTGGCGAATGACTGAGCGAAAGACCCGCTCGTACGCGGAAACTCGATGATTCGGACCTGTTTATGCTGGTAAGGGCTGAAGTTCTCTGTGTAATACTCAAGCGCCTGCTTTACACCCTTGACCATTCGGCCCAGGTTATACTCATGTCCTTTGTGATAGTAAATTTCAATATTGATATCCTTCCACTGATCCTTCAATACCTCATACCGAGCCGATTGGTATGCATAGAAATTGAGCATTTTACTATCCATTTTGTAATGGAAGTAACGACGACCATTCTCTTCCCATTCGCGCTGAAGGTAGCCAGGAGCTATGGCGATCTGATCCGGTGAAGTACTCACCACAGTCTCAAAGTCGATCCAATCTGCGCTAGTTGAAATGTATGTATTCCCAAGGGCGGTGGTATCATACGGAGATTTCATTCGCTCCTTTTCCGGGAGGTCGTATTTCTTACGCACTTCATTGTCTGTCAATTCTCCCTGCCCCGAGTATCCAAACGTTGGGAAGATTCCATTATTCATGAACGTTCCATTTTCCCGAACAGGTGAATTGGTTCTCAACCATGTATTAGGCTCATTCCATACCTCAAAAGTGAAAGTGATTGAATCACCGGGCATCATCGGTTTTTCCAGCACATGAAAATCAAAGTTGTAAACCGTATCTTCAAGCACTCGTTCATTAGGTACTGAAAATGCGAATTCACTCGGATAGTTATTATGATTCAGCAATACAGAATCAATCACCTCTTCTGTTTTGTTTACCAGGACATAAGTCCCTTTTGCTCTAAAATCTCTTGTTTCTGGCATCAGATCCAGATCAACTATAACGTCCACGATCCGAGGCTGAGCCATTGACTCATACCTTGAGTAAAGTTTTTCCTGCTCTACTTGCTGAAGCTCCCCTTCTTTTTGAGAGGTGTACTCGTTCTCAACATTGTTTTCATACCAAATGAAGTATCCCAGGCCAAGAAATAGGATAAGCAATGAGAAGAATGCAAACTGCAAAGGCCTGGTGAAAGATTGAAATCCCACCTTCAGTCGATTTTTGAAAGATGATGGCACTCCCCGCTTCCAAAAAGCAATGGCAAATACATAAAGTGCCGCTCCCAGCAGCAACCAATAAACCTTGTAAATCAGGTATGGACGAAGTGAACTCCCATATCCATTCATCGGTGAATAGCTTGTTCCGGGCCCCTGATTGTATTTAAAAATGGACTGCTCGATACCAATCGAATCTAGAAATCCGATCCCAATGGCCAAACCGAGCGTCACAAAAAATCCAATAAGGTAATTGGGAATGAGTGTGTGAATAAAGATTGCGAGCAAACTCCAAACTACGATACTCCAAATGCGGATAAAATAGAGATCTTTTAAATACAAATTAATCTCAAAGTCATAGAAGCCTGCATAGGTCTGAATGAGCATACCTGCGATCATTATCAATAAGAGTAGTACGGCCTGTACTTTTAGCAGTGCTAAAAACTTCGAGAATAACATTGTCCAGTTGGGGACTGGCGTTACGTCCACCATCTGATCTATTTTCGATAATCGATGACGATGGATCAGCATGCCTGAATACAGGTAAGTAATTGGTAAAATCGCCAATGTGGTAAATACATTTCCGGCGATATCAAGCATTTGCCATGTCACCGGGTAAGTAGTAGTCCCCCAGATCTGCTGCCCCACCGCCAGCGTAGTGGTCAATATCAAAAGTCCAATCAGGGAAATGATAATGAAAGGCCAGCTTTTCACCACAAAAAGGAAATCACTGTTAGATAGTGTCCAGGCCGTTTTAATCCGATTAATGAAACTGTAATCAAACGATACCTTAGGCAGGTTAATGCGGACCATGCTACCAAAATTGTTTTTGGTTGAACGCACACCTGCCTTCTTCTTAAATGAAAACGCTAGTGGATTATGTGAAAATTTAAAAACGGAGAAAACTCCGAAGTAAACCAACAGCCCCAATCCTCCCCATATCAATCGGTTATAGATGATATACCCTTCAAATGGGAGAAAGTTTTCATTTTGTTCAGCCACTGTCCAATATTCAGTGTAGTAGCTACTTGCACCAGCACCGAATGGATCCAGCAATGCACCCAATTCTTTATCATCCATGTTTCCGATGATCGTTTCTGCTACACCCTGAAGCAGAAATAACGCTAGAATGGCCACAAAACCGGAAGCTACATTTCTGGAAAAGGTGACCACTCCAAAAACGATCGCACTAAAAAAGATCAGGTTTGGAATGACATAGATCAGATAAGGCTGGATGTAATTAAATAAGTTGAATGGTCCTGACAATTCCGGGTTAGTTCCCGGGAGGTATCCTCCAACTATTGCGCCTAGCGCTATAGATAGAAGCACTAAAATGGTAATTACAAGCCCACTCAAATACTTCGCAAACAGGTAACTCGATTTAGTAAAAGGAAACGAATACAGTACATTGCTGGTATTCGTGGTATAGTCTTTAGCAATCGTGCCACCAACAATTGACGGAATCAGAAAAAAACCAATAATGGTGAATCCATTGATGAAATTGTTCAATGAAAACGCTGAGTTGATATAGGCGATCGAACTCCTTGTGACGGTTACTGAATCAAAAAGCCCGGCACTGGATGCCATCGCTAAGGTCGCGATTGCAAAAAGTGAACCGACATAGATATAAAATAGTGGATTCTTAACCCAATATTTTATTTCAAATGAAAATATCTTAAAAAACATACGACGGCTGATTTAGGCTACTGAAACTTCTTTGTCCTGTCCAAGTGTAGTGAAGTAGACATCCTCCAGGTTGGCATCTACTGATTGAAATCCGTCTCCCGGATTTGCATCTGCCATCACTCTAATGTTCACCGTATTGTCGTCATTGAAGCTAGATGAAATGACATTGAATTTTGTTTCTTCAGCTTCGAGATCTTCCCGATCGATCACTTTCTTCCACATCTTACCGGCAAGTGATTTCACGGCCTCTTTAGGTGTTTGATGGGACAAGATTTTTCCTCCATTCAGGATCGCCATGTCCGTGCACAGTTCTTTCACATCATCCACGATGTGTGTAGAGAAAATTACGATGTTGTTGGTTCCTATTTCCCGCAACACATTCAAAAACCGCTGACGCTCTGTAGGATCCAAACCAGCGGTAGGCTCATCCACAATGATCAGCTTAGGGTCGTTTAATAGAAGCTGTGCAATCCCGAATCGCTGCTTCATTCCCCCGGAGTATTTAGCTACATGCTTCTTTCGCACATCGTATAGGTTGGTCACCTCCAACGCACTTTTAACGATGGCGTCACGCTCCGCTTTAGTTGACACACCTTTGAGCGTAGCAAAATATTCCAATAATGCCTCTGCAGACATCTTACCATACACACCAAACTCCTGAGGAAGGTAGCCCAGACGTTTTCTGAATTCCATCTGGTTTTGATGTACATCCATGTCATCTAGATGGATAGTGCCAGTATCCGGCGTTTGAAGGGTAGCAATGGTTCGCATTAAAGAAGATTTTCCAGCGCCATTTGGTCCAAGAAGTCCGAACATACCTGATGAGATTTCGAGTGATACATCATCAAGTGCTTTTACCCCGTTTTTATAGGTTTTTGAAAGGTTAGAAATCGTGAGTTTCATTCGTCTAATTTTAGTTCATTGTGATTAGTGCACCGCAACTTAAAAAACTTACAGGTACCGAGAAGAAAAAATTGGTAAGCGAATAAAAAAGCCCCGCGAGTGGCTAATGCGCATAAGTGTCTCGCGCATTATCTTTAACATGTGAGAAATTTCCTCAAACGTGAATTTGGCCCTTATTTCAGGGATTTTAGCGAATACGACTTTAAGTTTTTTCGTACGTTTAGAGATTCCTTTCTGCGTCCAGCCAGGGTAATAGAGGCCAATGATGGCACCTATACAGGTGAACTCAAGTTTACGTTCAATATCTTCACCTTCCTTTTTATACTTTACTATATCACAAACCCTTCTTGGGTAGATGGAATAGAGGCGTATAATTTGTGGCGATATCCGCTTCCGCACCAACATTATTTAAAACTCAACCAAAGCATTGATGAAGACTATTACGGCTATTTAATGGCCGTTTCTTTCATCCCACTTTATTTTATATTACTAAAACTGCTTTTCTATAAGCGTAAACCCTGGGGTTTTTTTCTATCTGCTGCTTTTTATGTTACCTCGGTAATCTTCACATTACTTATTGCTTCTGTATTTATTCTGAACGCCCTTGAAATTGAATCTGAGCTGATAATAATCCCTTGGCTCCTTTCTATTACTGTTTTTCCTGTCATTGCACTCAATATCCAGCATTGGTTTTTGTCGAGCATAAAAGCAATGATCGCTGCAGTAATCCCAATAATAGTGGCTCCCATTTACATCGAAAATCCTCTTTTTAACCTTATAATAAATTTATCTACGAATGAGGAAGTACTTGAGATGAGACCCGATAATCAATTGATTATTTCTACGAAACAATTCCCAATCGAGCCGGGCGAAGTACGGCAAGTAATACTCACCAATAAGAAAAACTTTGTTGTGTTGGGATCTACTAATTTATCCTGGATCAAAGAAGGTAATGTCGTTAAGGAAATCCCCCTCACTGATTATTATAGCAAAAAGATTGTAAGAATAGGAAATGGTCCATATCTCGTAGCATGTTTTCATGATAGGAAAGAAGTTGCTCTTACACTTTATTCCAGCAACGGAGATACGTTAACGAATAAACGGTTTGAGACCAACTCTCAAGGGAAACAATTATCTTTTAAAAGGAATGATAAAAACCATTTTGAAGCCTTTGTCAGCAATCTTCAAATCAAAGTAATTCAGGATTCTACAGGGTGGGATTTAGTCTCCACACAAAAAGTTTCTGATATTAAAACATTCACTTCATTTACCTATTTTGAAAATAATCAATCTCTTAGGGAAACTATTCGTTGGGGCAATCATCATGTTTTAAGCTTTAATCTTGGTGTTGCAGACTCCCTTGATCAACTCATCTGGAATCATGCTGTGTATCAAAAAGACGCTCCGTTTGATCCGCTTGATCTACTTATGACGCATGTGGATACAGCCGTGGAAGTGGTATATGCTCATTATACGCTGGCTAATGATTCCATTTATAATTCCCACTTGTATGCGATTGATATCAAAACAGGGGATCAAATTTGGGGAAATACATTTAGCATTCCTGCACATGTTACGGAGTACGAAGGGCTAACGGCGGATAAAGACTTTATCTACTTGTATGGTGAAGGGCATAAGTTTTACTCTGAATGGTTTTGGCAACCAACGTATCACATCGGGTTAATTGTAAAGATCGACAAGAAAACAGGAGACTATATCAACCATGTTTTTTTAGGTCCTGAAGAACATTGGAATGCTCATTCACATATCTATTCAGTATATACAGAAGGTGATAGTTTGCATATTCTAAGCTTTGATAAATACAAAGAACCACTGCCCTGGGAGGATGTAGATGACCTTATTTTAAAAACAATTGGCAAAGATTTTTAGATTAAAAAAAGTCAATATTCAATAGTCTCCCCTTCTGTGCAAATGTGACTTACATATTCCTTCTGTACTGGCCACCCACCTCAAACATAGCGTGAGTGATCTGACCAAGCGAGCAATACTTAGAAGCTTCCATCAAAGCTGCAAATGTATTTTCATTGTGCAGGGCTGTACCCTGAAGATGCTTGAGAAGCTCTGCGGATTTACTGGCATTTCCTTTATGCATCTCATTTAGGTTATGAATCTGTTGCTCTTTTTCTTCTTTAGTAGCTCGTATAACCTCATCAGGAATAACAGTAGGCGATCCTTTGGAAGAAAGGAAGGTATTCACACCGATGATCGGCATTTCACCTGTATGCTTCAGCGTTTCATAATACATCGACTCCTCCTGAATCTTGCCTCGCTGATACATGCTCTCCATTGCTCCAAGCACACCTCCTCGTTCCGTGATTCTGTCAAATTCAACCATTACTGCTTCCTCAACCAAATCAGTCAATTCTTCAATGATGAATGAGCCCTGAATCGGATTCTCATTTTTCGCAAGTCCCAGCTCCTTGTTGATGATCAACTGGATCGCCATCGCTCGTCTCACTGATCCCTCCGTTGGAGTGGTGATCGCTTCATCGTAGGCATTGGTGTGTAGCGAGTTACAGTTGTCATAAATCGCATAGAGTGCCTGTAGTGTGGTTCGGATATCGTTGAAATCAATTTCCTGCGCATGTAATGACCGTCCCGAAGTTTGGATATGATATTTCAACTTCTGTGCACGATCGTTTGCTCCGTACTTCAGCTTCATTGCCTTGGACCAAATTCTTCGTGCCACCCGGCCTATTACTGCATATTCCGGATCTACTCCATTGGAGAAGAAGAAAGACAAGTTTGGTGCAAAAGCATTGATATCCATGCCCCTGGACAAGTAGTACTCTACGAATGTGAATCCGTTTGCCAGCGTGAATGCCAGTTGAGAAATTGGGTTGGCGCCTGCCTCTGCTATGTGGTAACCGGAAATGGAAACTGAGTAGAAATTCCGCACATTCTGATCGATGAAATACTGCTGCACATCTCCCATCAGACGAAGGGAATACTCCGTTGAGAATATGCACGTGTTTTGAGCCTGATCTTCTTTCAGGATGTCAGCCTGTACCGTACCTCGAACAGATGAGAGTGCTTTCACTTTCATTTCCTGGTACACATCTGCCGGTAGCACCTGATCGCCAGACACACCGAGTAGCATCAATCCCAATCCATTGTGTCCTTCCGGTAATTCACCGCTGTAGGTCGGTCGCTGTACCCCGGCATCCTTGTACATCTTAGCGATCTTAGCCTCGATCTCTTTCTCCATCCCATTTTCGGTGATGTACTTTTCACACTGCTGATCAATCGCGGCATTCATAAAGAATGCGCAGATTGTAGCAGCAGGACCATTGATGGTCATGGAAACCGAGGTAGTCGGATCGCACAGATCAAATCCTGAGTATAATTTTTTCGCATCATCCAGGCAACAGATACTCACTCCGGAGTTACCAATCTTACCATAAATGTCCGGACGGTGATCCGGATTTTCTCCGTAAAGCGTTACGGAATCAAAGGCAGTGGATAGTCTCGCTGCAGGTAATCCTTTAGATACATAGTGAAACCTACGGTTTGTTCTTTCCGGCCCTCCTTCTCCGGCAAACATCCGAGTTGGATCTTCTCCCTGACGTTTGAAAGGGAATACTCCTGAGGTGTATGGAAACTCTCCAGGCACATTTTCCTGTAAACTCCATCTCAAAATATCTCCCCAGGCTTCATATTTTGGAAGGCTCACTTTTGGAATCCGGGTATGCGAAAGTGATTCAGTGGTAGTTTCCACTTTGATCTCTTTGCCTCGCACTTCATAGGTGAAGTGCTCTCCTTCATAGTTGGCGCGTTTTGCGTCCCATTCCTCTAAAATCTTAGCGTTGTGCGGATCCAGATCCAACTTCAATTTTTCTTTGGCCTTATCGATGGCTTCCAGTGCCGCTTTCTCATCCTTCAGCACTTCAGCAGATTTATCCAGGCTGTATAGCTTCTGTGCTACTTCTTTCTGCTTTTCTACTGTTTCGTTGTAGCCTCTAATCGTTTCGGTGATCTCAGAAAGGTATCGGGTTCGTTTAGGAGGAATGATGAACACCTTCTCGCTCATCTCTTCCGAGCTCACAAAAGAAGATTTTAATTTCGACCCGGTCTTTTTAGCGATGAGGTTCATCAGCGATAAGTACAGCTGATTCATGCCCGGATCATTAAACTGTGAAGCGATCGTACCAAATACCGGCAAATCCTCCGGCTTTGCATCCCACAGTTGATGGTTGCGTTGGTATTGCTTTTTCACATCTCGCAATGCATCCAATGCACCACGCTTATCAAACTTGTTCAGTGCGATGATGTCCGCAAAGTCCAGCATGTCGATTTTTTCCAGCTGAGTAGCAGCACCATACTCGGGCGTCATTACGTAAAGCGAAGCATCTGAATGATCGGTGATTTCAGTATCCGACTGACCGATACCGGAAGTTTCGAGAATGATCAGATCGAACCCGGCTGCTTTTACAATATCAATAGCATCCTGCACATATTTGGACAATGCCAGGTTGGACTGACGAGTTGCCAGCGAGCGCATGTATACCCGATCACTGAAGATTGCATTCATACGGATCCGATCTCCCAATAGAGCACCGCCTGTTTTTCGCTTGGACGGATCTACGGAAATAACCGCTATGTTTTTATCCTTAAAATCCATCAGGAAGCGACGAACCAGTTCATCTACCAACGATGATTTACCTGCTCCACCCGTTCCAGTGATTCCCAAAACAGGCGTATCAGAAGCAATTTTTCGCAAGGCAGCCATCTCTTCCTTGAATTGTTCCGGATAGTTTTCTGCTGCTGAGATGGTGCGTGCAATGGCCTGATGATCTTTCGTGCTGATCTTCTTTATCTGCCCATTCAGATTTTCTCCAACCGGAAAATCACTTTGCTTCACCAGGTCGTTGATCATGCCCTGAAGTCCCATCGCTCGTCCGTCATCCGGCGAGTAGATGCGTGTGATCCCGTGCTTATGTAATTCTTCGATTTCTTCTGGAAGGATGGTGCCTCCTCCTCCACCAAACAGCTTGATTTGCTCAGCACCCCGCTCTTTCAGCAAATCATACATGTACTTGAAATACTCTACGTGACCACCCTGATAACTGGTGATCGCGATAGCCTGCGCATCTTCCTGGATGGCACAATCCACAATTTCCTGCACCGCACGATTGTGTCCCAAGTGGATCACCTCACAGCCGGTAGACTGAATGATCCTTCGCATAATGTTAATCGCTGCATCGTGTCCATCAAACAGGGACGCTGCAGTTACGATACGAATGTGATTTTTGGGTTTGTATATCTCTACAGCCTGAGTCATGTTGTTTCAAAATTTTGGGACTGCAAATTTACTGAAAATGAAGGGGAAATGGAGGAATTTGGTTCCTGTGAAGATTTGCAGGAATATCATTTGGCATGAGGTATAAAATGGAGTGATTTGTTTGGGAAGTTATATTTTAAGTCAAAAACTTAAGATTGTACTTTATTTAAGAGTTAATGAGATTGCTTTGGTAGCTGACATTAAGTTTTAAGAGTAATGATTTTATAAAAAGATACTAAATTGGTACTTTCAGAAAGAAGTTATGAGCAATAAGTCGGCAATAGATATAAAGAAAAGAAGATCCCAATTGCTTGTTGCTTTAATCACAGCTTTAATACCAGTTGTTATAACTTTCGCTATTAGAATTTTCGAAAAAGAAGTCAAGGAACTAAGTCTATATTACTCCAAATCTGAAAAAATACTAACCAATAAATCAGCTTTGCAAAATGATATTCGCCTCTATTACGATAGTTTAAGAGTTCAAAATATTTCTTCAATCAAGCTGACTATAATCAATTCGGGCAACCAATATATTTCAAAAGATGACTTTATAGATGGGCCTATTCAGTTTTTACTTGTTGGTAGCAACACACAAGACAAGCAGCCATTTATCATTAATGCAATTGAAGTTGAGAATGCAAAACAAAGAAATTCTATCCTCAAATATTCTTCATTAGAACCTAATGTATCCCTTGAATATCTCCCATCATTATTAAATCCAGGGGATCAAATTCAAATAGAAATATTTATTTCTGATTCTGAAATAAACAAGGTAGACTTTCTAGGAAAGTTAAAAAAGGGTCAAATTAAACCACCCCTACCTTATGAGCTTTTACTTCAGAAAAGTAAAATTGAAAAATTCATAACCTCAATTCATGACTTTTTAGGTTCCAAATGGGTCAGTATTATAATATTCGTTTTTTTTCTACTTTCAACTGCACTTGGAACATTGACTTTTGTGGCTGCCGTACAAGATGAAAATAACAAACTAACAACTGGTGCTGTGATTGTTTTCCTTCTTATGTCTGTACAAGTACTAATTATGCTAGCCATGTTGATATTAGTTACAATCTATTAGGCTTCCTCTTTAGCGCAAGCATCCGCTTGTGCTTTTTGAGTGTATGTACCAATCCTCTTTAGCGAAGCATTGTACTTTTGTGCACGTACCAATCCCCCTTACCCCCTTTATTCAAAGGGGGAATACATCTAATCTTAATTCGAGAGGAATCCCCCTTTTCCAAAGGGGGTGGCTTGATTTGAAAAATCAAGGCGGGGGATTCGACGAACCACAGACAAGGGATTCGCAACCGACGCAGGATATTCAACGCAACATTTCTATTTTTATCCCATGTACTATCTGCCGTACAACAAGAACCTGAAACAGTTTTCGCGAGACCTGCGCAACAACAGCACAATGGGTGAGGTACTGCTCTGGCGGGAGCTGAGAGCGGGTTCGGTAAAAGGATACAAATTCAACCGGCAGAAACCACTTGATAATTACATCGTCGATTTCTATTGCAAAAAGCTCAATCTGGTAATAGAAGTAGATGGCAGCAGTCACTACCATGAAGAAGCTCGAATGCAAGACCAAGCCAGACAGGAAATCCTGGAAGCAATGCAATTGTCCTTTCTCTGGTTCGATGATCTGGATGTGAAGCAAAACATGGCTTTTGTTTTGGGAGAGATTTATCATTTTGTGGAAAGGTGGGAGAGACAATACCCACAGCTCTCCTGAGAAAGGGGCTATATATCTAAGGCCAGAAGGCTCGGTTTTCCATGTTGTAGTATGTTTGACTTTTAAATCAACTGCTAAAAAATATGAATGACGAAGAACACCAGGACAAAATAGAGTTTGTATCCATCACAGATCGTCAGATTTTCACGCTTATCTGGACTAAACCACGAATTGTCTTCAGGTACCTCGAAGAGAACAGTTACGATAAATTCTTGTATGGCTTGCTGATAATGGCCGGAATCGGCTCTACCCTAAATAATGCATCCAATAAAAACATGGGTGATGAGCATTCCTTAACCTTCGTACTGGCCATGAGTGTCATTTTTGGTGGACTATTAGGTTGGATTAGCTTCTACATTGGCGCGGCTTTGATGAGCTGGACCGGAAAATGGATTGATGGTAAAGCTACACGAGAATCTCTCCTTAGAATGTCGGCCTATGCTTCTATACCGGTTGCCTTTTCATTGATTATCATCACTATTCAGATTGCTATTTTCGGGAATGACCTATTCAAAAGTCAAATTTACCTGGAGAATTATTCAGCTATAGAAGTGATACTATTTTATCTCCTTGCTTTGTCAGAGGTCATCATTGGTGTCTGGACGATTGCCATTTTTGTGATCGGACTTTCCGAGGTTCAGGGTTTTTCTGTGTGGAAAGCCATCGCCAATATATTTATTTCTATGGGTGTAGTCCTTGTGCCTGTTCTCCTGCTAGTGGCATTACTCACTGGTTTTAACTAGCCCAACCACCGGTTAGCTTTTTGTGTACGTACCAATCCCCCTAGCCCCCTTTGAAAAAGGGGGAATACATTTAATCTTAACCCGAGAGGAATCCCCCTTTTCAAAAAGGTGAATACCTATTTTGTTTTGGGTCTTGCTATTAATTTCCAAAAAGAGCTCACAATCAACCGCATCCAAATACCTTAGCCAAATGAACTTGAATAACATACGTAAGGAAGTGATGCAGACCCTGGAGAAATCGATGGATGAGCTGTTAGGTAAATACCTTAAACCGATTGAGGAAATTTGGCAGCCTTCGGATATCCTTCCTGATTCTAATTCTCCCGACTTCATAGAGGAGATCCGCGATATTCAGGGACATTCGGCAGAAATGAATTATGATCTTTTTGCCGTACTTATTGGAGATACCATCACGGAGGAAGCGCTTCCTACCTACGAATCGTGGCTCATGGACATGGATGGAGTAAACCAAGAAAATAAAAACGGCTGGACTCAGTGGGTGAGAGGATGGACGGCTGAAGAAAATCGTCATGGAGACTTGCTCAGTAAATACCTCTATTTATCCGGCAGGGTGAACATGAGAGAAATGGAAGTCTCCACCCATCATTTGCTAAACGATGGATTTGACATTCAAACTGCCCGGGATCCTTATAAAAGCTTCATCTACACGAGCTTTCAGGAGTTGGCCACCAACATCTCACACAGAAGAGTAGCCAGCCTGGCGAAAAAGGCGGGAAACACGCTCCTGGCTAAAATGTGTGGCATCATTGCCTCAGATGAGGCACGTCATGCAAGTGCATACAAAAATTTTGTGAAGAACATTTTCGAGATAGATCCAAGTGAAGCAATGATCGCTTTTGAAGATATGATGCGTAAAAAAATTGTGATGCCCGCACATTTTCTCCGGGAAACGGGTGGCAGGATCGGTGAACTGTTCAAGCATTTCTCGGATGCAGCACAGCGAACCATGGTTTATACCACTCAGGATTACATCGATATTCTGAATTCACTGATCAAAGAGTGGAACATCGAGAATATCAAAGGAATCAATGAAAAAGCGGAAGAAGCACGGGATTATTTGATGGCACTACCCAACAGACTCCAGCGGCTATCGGAACGGGTGAAAATTCCTGGAAAACAATTCCAATTTAAGTGGATAGCAAGTTGATCGTTCATTTTAAGGCATGAAAAATCAACTATTCCAACTCACACTGGTCGTCCGGGATTATGATGAAGCGATCAGTTTTTACACTGAGAAGCTTGGGTTTGAATTGCTGGAAGACACTCAGCTAAGTGAGACCAAACGCTGGGTGCGTGTAGCGCCTCCGGAATCAGACATTGCTCTTTTATTTGGGAAAGCGGCCAATGAAGAACAAAAAAAGGCCATAGGAAACCAGACGGGAGGACGTGTTTTCCTGTTTATGCATACGAGTGATTTTGATAGCTATTATGAACAGCTAAAGGCAAACGATGTAGAAATTATACGTGAGCCTTCGGTCGAGCCTTACGGTAAGGTGTGTGTCTTTTCTGACCTTTATGGAAACCTCTGGGACTTAATAGAACCGAATCAGGTCGATTAACAAGACCAGCTTTTAAACAACTTATCTCAACAGCACAGATGAGGGCCTCAATAAACCAAAATATTTGGTAAATAAGGTATCAAAGACAGCCGTTTATGTAAATCCCCGATCAGTCAAAGAAGCATTTCGTTAGGTTGACAGTATAAATCCTACCAACATGTTTAAAAGTTATCTGATCTCAGCCTTTAGAAACCTATTCAAACACAAATCCTTCAGTGTAATCAATATTTTAGGGTTAACCGGAGGCCTTACAGCCTGCCTTTTGATCTACACTTATGTGGCGGATGAGCTGAACTACGATAATTTTCATGCAAAGAAAGATAGAATCTATCGCGTGCGATATGACATAGCAGATTTCAATCTGGCCCGAATCCCGCCAATCATGGGAGAGCATATCGCCACCTACTTTCCGGAAGTAGAAAGTACTTCCAGACTGTTCTCACGAAGTGTGAGTGTTCAGGTGCCTAAGGATGATGGTTCCGTACAGCGATTTGAGGAAGGAAATGTAAACTTCGCCGATGCTACCATTCTCAGTATTTTTGATTTTGAACTTGTACAGGGCTCTTTAGAAGGTGCGTTGACTCAGCCTTTTACCGTAATCATCAATGATGAAATAGCCACCAAATACTTTGGTGATGAAAACCCGGTCGGGAAGTCCATCATCATGGAAGGAGAAAACACCTTCAAAGTGATTGCTGTCACCAAAGACTTTCCATCCAACTCGCATGTACATTTTGATATGATCCTCCCTTATGACAACATGTATGATCTGGAGCCTGTAGGGCTGGAGGAAAATGTGCGGCAAAACTTTAAGATGAACTGGATGGTCTCACACTCACCAACCTATGTCTTATTAAAAGAAGGAGCTAGCCCGAAAAGCGTAGATAGTGCTTTTCCTGAATTCATTGCAGAGAAGATTCCAGAAAACATGCAAAAAAATCAATCTTTTTCACTTCAGCCTTTGCATAATATTCATCTGAATGACGAGATTCAGGCACAAGCAGAAGCGTCAGGCAGTCGCTCCTTTTTGTTCATATTCATTGCTGTAGGGGCTTTGACATTGCTAATTGCCTGTATCAATTTCATCAACTTGTCTACTGCCCGGTCATTGCAGCGGGCCAAAGAAATTGGTATGCGCAAGGTATTGGGTGCATGGAAGTCCAATCTGATCACCCAGTTTTTGGGCGAGTCGTTTCTCACTGCAGCCATTGCAGCTTTTTTAGCATTGATTGCTACTTATGCCCTACTCCCCCAGCTCAATGAACTCACAGGGAAAGAGCTTGAAACTTCTGTTTTGTTTACATCACGCACTCTTATTGGTTTGATAGTACTATTTCTGCTGACCGGCTTCCTGGCTGGCATGTACCCTGCTTTTTATGTGACCAAAATCGCTCCAATCAGCAGCCTGAAAGGAGAGGTCAGCACAAACGCAAAAGGAGGGCTCGCATTTCGAAAAGGACTGATCATCGTTCAGTTTACGATCAGCATGATCCTTATTTCGTGCACACTCATTGTATTCGATCAGCTGGATATGATGCGGAATAGGCCACTTGGTTTTCAACGTGATCATATCATTACCATCCCTATCCAAAGCCAAAATTTTAACAATGTATTTGGCGGTGTGAATGAATCATTGCGTCAAAAAATGAATGCTTTCGAGGATGCCATTGCAGGCATTCCCGGTGTTTTAGCCAGCACGGTATCTGCCCAGGCTCCCGGGTTTGGCATGGTGAACCGGAATGTGATCCCTGAGGGATTCACCGCACAGGACAATATCATAGCACCGGTTTATGCTGTGGATTATGATTTCATTGATACATATGAAATTGCGATGGTTGCCGGACGAGATTTCTCTAAAGGTTTTGGAACAGATCATCTAAACGCTTTTCTCGTAAATGAATACGCACTTCAGGAATATAATTTTGGTACGCCGGAGGAAGCATTGGGTAAAGGGATTAACATCGAAGGAAAGGAAGGGAAGATAATTGGCGTGGTGCAAGATTTTAATTTTCTGGCCTTGACTGAACCCATGAGGCCGCTTATTATGGAAATATCAGTGGCACAGTTTGCTGTGTTCTCCATTAAAATTGAAAACCTCAACGTGCCTGAAACACTGGCTAAACTTGAAAGTGAGTGGAACACCTTCTTCCCTGATGAGACATTCAACTCTACGTTTTTGGATGAGTCACTGGATCAGGGATACAATCAACAGGAACAGCTTGGAACTACGGTTGGGTATTTCTCCTTTCTTGCCATCCTGATCTCCTGTCTGGGCTCGTATGGCCTAATCATGTTTATTGCTTCTCAAAAAATGAAAGAAGTTGGTATTCGAAAGGTTCTGGGCGCATCTGTTACGAATATTGTACTGCTACTTTCGAAGCGTTTTGCGCTACTTGCAGTAGTCTCCATGATCATTTCTATACCGGTTAGCATCTGGCTTGCAAACGATTGGCTCAGTGAATTTTCATACCGTATCGACATTTCTCCGATGAGCTTTATTATAGCTAGCCTTCTTACACTATTGATGGTAATCATTACGATCAGTTTTCAGGCGTTCAAAACAGCATTCTCTAATCCTGTTAATTCACTAAGATCAGAATAGACTTGATTTGGTAAAATCAAGGCGGGGAATTCAGTGTTACACTTAATCCTTCTCTACCTTTCCAAAATGCAAAAATCTCTTTCCTTCCTATCTGATCTGGCTGAAAACAACAACCGTGAATGGTTTCAAGACAATAAGCCAGCATACGAGGCTTCACATGAGGAGATGATCGAATTCGCAGATCGGCTGCTAAATGAGATGAACAAACACGATGTGATTGAAACGCCAACGGGCAAAAAGAGCTTGTTTAGAATCTATCGGGATGTCCGTTTCTCTAAGGATAAAATACCATACAAAACACACTGGGCAGGGAGGTTTAAACGAGCCGGAGCAGATAGACGCGGAGGGTACTTTTACAAAATAGGACTTGATGAAGCATTTGTCATGGGTGGGTTCTTTGGTCCCAATGCCCAGGATCTGCTACATTTCAGAAATCAAATCGCATCAGATGCAGACCCTTTGCGGGCAGTCATTGAATCAAAGACATTTAAAAACACTTTTGGTGAGCTGCAAGGTGACCAACTGAAAACTGCTCCTAAAGGATTTGAAAAGGATCATCCGGAGATTGATCTGCTCCGATATAAGCAATACATCATCCGACATGACTTTACCCGAAAGCAGGTGAATGATTCAAACTTTTCTAGAATTATGTCTGATGCTTTTAAAGAAATGCGTCCATTTTTAGACTGTATGACCGAGATAATCACCACAGATCTGAATGGTATTTCTTTAGTGCAGGTTAGGTATTCAAGCTGAAATTCTAAGGATCTCTGACTAGCAACTCATATCTATTTTTTGTATCTTGGTTGTTCACCAATCACCATAACATATGGATCGAAGAAGATTCTTAGCCCGCTCCGGAACAGCTTTCGGAACGGCACTATTCACTCCTGCCCTTATAGCATGTGCTGAAGAACAATCTCAGACACTTGATACTAACTCATGGCAAAGCATTCGCGAGCAATTCCTGCTCGATCACAGTCATATCCAAATGGCACAAATGCTGCTTGCCTCCCACCCGACACCTGTTAGAGGAGCCATTCAAAAGCATCGAGATGCTTTTGATCGAAATCCGGCCCTCTACTGGGAGGAAAACTGGCGGCCACAAGAAGACATTGTAAGCAAGGCAGCTGCCAAATACATGAATGTAGATCCCGGTGAAGTAGTCCTTACCGATAGTACCACCCAAAGTCTTGCCATGCTGTACAATGGTTTCAAACTCCAGCC
Source organism: Ekhidna sp. (assembly GCF_040220215.1). GTDB lineage: Bacteria > Bacteroidota > Bacteroidia > Cytophagales > Cyclobacteriaceae > Ekhidna. The sequence continues at coordinate 582,431 of NZ_JAVJTR010000016.1, read as the reverse complement.
TAGAGATGAAATCCTGACGACTACACACGACCATTATGCTACGGAAATGTCCTTGAAATATGCTTGTGACAAAAACGGTGCGAAAATCAATCGAATTGCAGAGTATGCTGATCCTGCAACTGCAACTGTGGATGAAATTACCTCCAATATTTCCAATGCCATCACAGACAAAACACGTATCGTGGCGGTTACATGGGTTCACTCATGTACAGGCATCAAACTCCCGATAAAAGCAATCTCTGAAGTCATAGCCCGTGCCAATTCTAACCGATCAACTGCTGATCGCATTTATTTCTGCGTGGATGGGGTTCACGGTTTTGGAAATCAGGATGAAGACATTTCAGCTCTTGGGTGTGATTTCTTTGCAGCAGGTACGCATAAATGGATATTCGGTCCTCGTGGTACAGGTATACTTTGGGGGAAAAAGGACGCATGGGATGCTGTGGCACCTACTATACCTGCATTTAGATGGAATCCATACGGCATGTGGCTGGGATTTCCGCCGGAGGGAGAAGTCACGTTTGGAGAGATGTGCTCTCCGGGTGGTTTTCATGCCTTTGACCATCGATGGGCACTGGATGCCGCCTTTGAGTTTCAAATGGAAATTGGCCGAAGTAAGGTACACCAACGTACTACCGAATTAAATACACGACTCAAGGATGGTATCAAAGAGATGAAGCACGTAAAACTGCTCACACCTTTGTCTCCGGAACTTTCAGCTGGAATCAATTGCTTTGAAATTGATGGACTAGATGCTGAAACTACCGTTAAGAAGTTTCATGAACGAGGTGTGATTGCAAGTTCTTCACCGTATAGAATCAGCTATCCACGATTGACTCCATGCATTATCAATACCGAGGAAGAGGTGGATAGGTCTTTAAAAGCATTAGAAAAGATTAAAGCGTAAAAACCTAAGCCAACACCATTTCAATTTTATGCAGTGCCCCACATTATAGGTATAGGAGGAGTTAGTAGGTCCGGAAAATCTATGCTGGCTAGAAAACTGAAAAAGAAACTGGAGCCCAGAAAGGTACTGATCATAGATATGGATGCGTATGTTATTCCTGAAAAGGACATCCCAAAAATTAATGGACTTAGTAACTGGGAAGTACCTGAATCATACGATTTTGAGAGAATCTTAGAAACGATAGAAAAAAACCCGGATTGTGATGCTATCATAATAGAGGGAATCCGTGCATTCGCAAGCATTGAATTGAACAACCTGTATGATTTGACTGTGATAATGAAAATCACAAAGTCCACATACCTGAATCGTAGAAAAGAAGAAACAAGATGGGGCAATGAACCGGACTGGTACCTTGAGTATGTGTGGGAAGCTCATCAAAAATATGGTGTAATCGCCGATGCGGATTTTGTTTTATCTGGTGAGAAAGAGATCACAGAAAATGAATTGAGTGATATTGTAGACAAAGCCCGTTTGCAATGATCAAAAAAAATCCCGACCTCTCAGTCGGGATTTCAATTAAAATAACCTTAAACCAATTATTGAATAAAATCTATCGTTAAGTTCTTTACATCATTAGGGACAAATGGGTTCATACCAGTCAAATCGACAAATGCCGCATCAAAACTAGCTGGCTTGTTGTCAATACCAGAAGTAATAAACCCATCGTTATTAAAATAAGCAGGTGAATGTGCTTCTGCCAGTATTGCATCAATAATGGTCTGATCTAAGTTTGCCACAGCATTAATTTCTGCCTCCAAAACTGCAAAGACTGAATAATCAACCAATACATCATCGGTAGTAGTTGAGGATGGTGGTAGTGCCAGTTTAGCAACTCCTAAATCAGTTGACTCATCACCCCGAGCAACAAATGCATAATTTCTTCCACCGGTAAAATCTTCATCTATTATGACAATATTTGGATGATTGGAGTTACCCATTACATCTACAACGTCTCCCTTTTTACCTACAAACATTTTCAAGTTATCAATGTCACCATTGTCGACAGTCTCTAGTCCAGCGATAGATACAGTCATAGTTGCATCATAATTGGCGTCATCCTCACTGTAATCAATTCTTATAAAAGCGTCAATGGCATCTGTGTTCTCTGTCCGATCAATATTGTAAGGTTTCAGTATGCCCACACCTTGTACAGGGTTGGTATTCCAAAGAAGTTGCAAGGCCATTTCGTCATTCTCAGTATCAACCATCGTCATTTCATAGTCATATGCCGTTCCTCCACGAGTGACCCTTTCCGTTATATCAATTCGCTTTTCACGGCCATCGTCATCGCTTTCAAAAGTGTAGCTGCGGACATTTTGCACTTCAAGCGCGACACCAACTAACAGAGTTAACTCTATGATTTCCGCTGATCCCTCACCAATTTTGATAAAGCCTCTCAGACTTTCATAGATTTCATTTCCCTCTATCACTCCATCACCATCTCCGGAAACACGACCGTTTAGTCCACCGGCATTGGCGCTAATCGACTGTGGTATATCTACCGAGAAATTTGTTGGGATATCAATTTTACTTGGTACTTCGTCATCATTGGAGCAAGCCACAAGAAATGCGAAGCTTAGTAATAAGGCAATTAATTTTATTGATTTCATAATCGTAATTTTAGTAGTAGTACAGGAGGGATAGGATTTACCCTACCAAAAAATTTGTTTTTGTAAGTTACCAGTTTCTGATACGGTAAAATCGATGTTAGTCCAGTTACATCATCCTTTTATCTAAAAAATTGAGAAATTAGGTAATGCTTCAATTCGAATTAATTTCGTGGCAGATAAATCAAACCGATTATGATCGAGTACAAAGGTGCAAGTGTAAAAGAGCTTTTCTTTCAAAAAATTGAGGAAGAGGCTAATAACCATCACCTCATCCAACATGAGTTTTCTCCAAGTGAAGAGGAGATGTTAAAAAATATCTTTTTAAAACCTTTTGCATCTGCTACCAATACCTATCAGTTTTCTCATAATGTTGATCTCGAGCTTAATGTGCTATACAAGCTCACAAACGAAATCAACAGAAATGAGAAGATTGGAAACACCCATGAGGGGATAATCTCACATTTAAGAACAAGCTCACGTCATCCGAACATTAAAGAAGGCGAGCTTTTCATCATCCGGTTTAATGATATTTTTCTTGAAGACAAAACAATCGATGGCCTGGGCATTTTTAAAGTAGAGAAAAAAGACCCGTTCATTGAAACACCTGATTGGACTAAGGAACCAACCTTGCTTTTCAAAGAAGGAATCGGCGAAAAAAAACTTGATAAAGCCTGTTTGATCCTTTTTGATGAAGATCCTTTCACAATCCTCGCTTATGACAACAACAATAGCGAAGCTGTGTATTGGAAAAACGATTTCATTCAGCTTGACTTCAAGAAGGATCATGTGAACAACACCAACCATTTTCTGGAGATGACGAAAACTTATATCACGAATCAAATGCCGGAAGAATTTGAAGTTTCCAAAACGGATCAAATTGACCTACTTAATAAGTCTATCAAATACTTCAAAGAAGCTGAAAATTTTGATAAAGGAGAGTTTGAACTATCAGTTTTTGGCCAGGAAGAGGAAGCTGTAAAATCCTTTCGTTTTTTTGATAAACAGTATCAAGAGGATATGGACCTGGAGCTGGAGGACAACTTTAAGATTGCAGTTCAGTCTGTAAAAAAGCAGGCCCGGATTTTTAAGAGCGTGTTAAAACTGGATAAAAACTTTCACGTCTACATTCATGGTAATCGTGAGCTAATTGAGCGTGGGCAGGATTCGGACGGGCGAAAGTACTACAAGATTTATTATGAGAATGAATCCTAAAGTTTTTGGAGTTATTTTATTAATAAACTCCTATAAAGCTGTGGTCACCAAATTAGAATACCTAAGCTAAATGAACTTGAGTAATGTACGTAGGGAGGTGTGTCTCTTCAACTGCTGTTAAAATTCCATTAGCCTTCCTTGATCTAGCTAATCGACTGCAGCTGTTACTGAGTAATCGATACTACGGATATAAATATTATACAACTATTACGAGAACGAGCATTAACACCTACTAATCAACAAAATCAATGCCTAAATGCTTGTACGCCTATTGCTGATCGAAAATTCTCCAGATGACAATCGTATGAATACTTGATTTAGATCAACTCTAGCTATATTTATTAGTTGGAAATAGGGTAACACCGCCATTCATTTTTAAAAACATTCGCAATGGTTAATGCTGAAAAATCATTGATGAATAAAGTCATAGCAGGATCAATACTTTTTTTAGTATCAGGCTCGTGCCTTTTTTGTCAAACCACTTATTATAGCCGAAATGGGGCTACTGCTCCTCGAAATTGGGACGAGGCAGACTCCTGGACGCTTAATTCAGATGGATCAGGCGCTGCTGCTGCAATCCCCGGACCAACTGATAATGTTGTAATCCTTAGTGGCCATAACATCATTGTAAATGCTACTACCGATAATGGAGGCCCTGCTACTTCTGCAAATGACCTGGGCCTGGCCAATGTTGGTACATTTAACGGCTCAGGAACACCAAATTTCTATCATACCGGAAATATCTATGTAAGAAGTGGAGGTACTTTCACCAGTTCACGTGCCATGCTAAGCGGTAATGTTACAATCTACGGTACCCTTAGCACAACGTCAGACATAATTATACTCGGGAAACTGACCATAACTGCAAATGCAACAACTTCGATTGGAGATGATTTGATTTTATCCGGATTTAGTGAGACTTTAATCTACAATACATCCACCTCCTCTGATGACTTATACATGGATCATACAGACGCTTTGCTCTGCGGAGATAATGCGCTGAATCTAGGAGACCAGATTCAATACCTGAATGGAGCCTCATCAGATCAAATTTGTAGCGATCTAACTGTAGATGAAAACGGCACACCAACCTCCGGCACTGGGCCAAACACCATTGGGACAGAACAAAACCTACTGAATAAAGGAGCTACCTGGAGGTATCTGGACGATGGATCCAATCAGGGTACAGCTTGGCAAGCAAGTGGTTTTGATGATTCCGGGTGGGCAGCCGGCGCTGCAGAGCTTGGCTATGGAGATGGTGATGAAGCGACAACCGTTGGCTTTGGGGGAGATGCAAACAACAAGTATACTACCACGTACTTCAGAACATCCTTTTATGTAGAGGATAGAGCTAATTTCACTAAAATTTTAGCCAATATTAAATACGATGATGGATTTGTCATGTATATAAATGGCAATGAAGTATTAAGGGATAATATGCCCACAGGAACCATCACATCTACCACATTTTCGTCGGGTACAGTCGCAGAAGAGGATCTTTATCAGGAGTATACACTTTCTGTATTTGATGTAACCAATGGAACAAACTATATAGCAGTAGAAATACATCAGGCTAACCTAACCAGTAGTGATATTAGCTTTGATATGGAACTGGTTGGCAGCTTTTCTGATCAGCTAATAGGAAAAGGTGAAACCTGGAATTATCTGGACGATGGCTCAGACCAGGGAACTGCCTGGACAGGCACCTCATTTGATGACTCTGGCTGGTCTAGCGGTGCTGCAGAGCTTGGATATGGCGATGGAAATGAAACCACAACGGTCGGATTTGGGGGTGATGCAAACAACAAATATCCAACTACCTATTTTAGGAAATCATTTGAAAATACTGACGCCTCAGTCTATGCATTGAAAGTTGGCTTAAGAAGAGACGATGGTGCGATTGTTTACTTAAATGGAAATGAAATTGTTCGTGACAACATGCCAACTGGCGCAGTTACATATCTAGACTATGCATCAGGAGCAGAAGGTGGAATCGATGAAGACACCTATTTTGTTTTTGAAGTCGATCCTGCGGATTTAATTGTAGGCACAAACTACATCGCAGTAGAAATACATCAAGCCAATGCCACCAGTTCAGATATAAGCTTTGATCTATATTTAGAGGCCGTACAGGCCGGAGCGTTGCTTCCTGTTTCCCTCATTGAGTTTTCCGGTCGTGAAAACAAAAATAGAATTGATTTATTCTGGAGTACCGCCACTGAGATCAATAACGAGCACTTCATTGTGGAAAGATCGTCTGATGGAACAAACTTTGATGAATTAGAGCGCGTCAAGGGAGCAGGTAATTCTGATGTTATCATTAACTACAAATACTCAGATTTGCATCCGCCAGTTGGAGCTAATTACTACAGACTGACTCAATACGATTTTGATGGTCAATTTGAGGTGCTAGGAACTATCCGGGTAGAAGTAGTCAAACGATTGTCTGGTTTAGTTGTCACCTACCCTAACCCGACCGGTTCATCACTCCAAATTCAACATGAAAGTGGAATTTTACCAAATCAGATTATAGTGTATGACATGGCTGGCATAAAGTACCAAGTACCTGTTAGGCATTCAAATAAAAAAAGCGTGCTTGATCTTTCAAACCTAAAAAGTGGCGCTTATTCAATTCAGATACATTTCAATAACCAAATCATTCATAAGACTGTCTATAGGAACTAATGGTTTTTTGACGGGGTTCTATTCGCTATTAGTTTCTTCTGATAGCGACCCTGCACAATGTCTATCACAACCAAAATGAAAATGATAAAGTAAAAAGTGGTTTTACTCATCGGCGTGATGTGATTACCAAAGAGTTGAAGATGCGCCAAGTGCCCACCTTCAGACAACAGCATCACCCCTACTAAAAAGAGTATGAATAAGCCAAGAACTTCATACAATCTGTTTTTGGCCAGAAACTTAGAAACACCATCCGCTAGCCAGATCATCATACCGCCACTGATAATAATAGCAGCTGCCATAACCCAAAACACCTCACTCAACGCCATGGCACTTAGAATCGAATCGAAAGAAAAGATCAGGTTCATCAGGACAATCATCATGATTGTTTTAAATGTACTTTGACTTCTCTGCTCCTGCCCTTCATGCTCTTCCAGATAAACCAGATGAAAGATTTCTTTAACTGCTGTGTAAAGAATAAATGCACCTCCAAAAAACACAATCAAACTATGGACACTGATAGCTCCGGAAAGGAGTTCTGAGTCAAGTTCAAGGAATGGTTCCCGGAAATATTGGATCACATTTACCAACACATAAAGTAGAATGATTCTTAGAGCTATGGCGATCCCGATTCCAACAGAGCGAACCATTTTTTGCTTATGTGCAGGTGCCCGTTTCGATTCCAGCGAAATATAAAGCAGGTTGTCAAATCCAAGAACAGCCTGCAAGATGATGAGCATTAGAAGGGTGAAGATATTTTCTACCATTTCAATTTCGTTTTGCCGTAAGAAACAAAACTGAACTAACAGATGCAATCCTTATTTACAATATGGCATTAACTAAAGCTAATCGTTTGCACTAACCATTTTGAATGGCTTTACCTTATCAGGATGGATGTGATGAATGTGCTTATTGATAGCTAAGATTCGCTTATCGATTTTATTGAGAAACTTATTGACTTCTGTTTCCAACATCATCACTTGTCCATCATAAGAATACATTCCCATTTCTTTCTTCAGGTCTTGCTTATCTCTTTCCAGTTGATTTCTGGTTGTGCAACTTTCTCTCAAAAAGGCAATAAAACCCTTCAAATCATAGTCCCCTTCAAACTTCTCAATATCCTTCATGGTCTTTTTGTACTCATGAGAGCTAATATCTATTTCTACTGTCGGGTCTTTCAGCAAATCAAGCACCATCGAATCGTAATGATGGAGTAGCTCTAAAACCTCAATGGTATAAGTTCTGTATTCACTATTGGTGCAGAAAGCCGACAAGCCATAATAGTGCGATATGTCCTCAGACATTTTCAGCCAATGATTGGTCAGAAAATCGTACTCTTCTTCTACGTCTACTGCAACATACGCTTGACCAAATCCTTTTCCAGAAAAAAAAGCGAAGGTGAGTACAATGAGGTATGGAACAATCTTTTTCATAAAATCGGCTATTCAAATATCAAAAGTAGATTTTGATCCGCTGGCTCGTACTCGCAAGAAGTGAGTAAATAATTTTAATAGGAATCACCCAGTAATTAATCAGTAAAAATTCGGAGTATAGAATATTACACCTAAATCATTAACTTCACTATTTCAGCGATAGCCAGTTATTTGAAATCATCTATAAACAATATTCTGCCAAATACCGATAAGTCCAAAAAGATTGAACTCCGACTTTTTGAGATTACGCTGGCGCTTACCATTTTGGTATTCCTCTTTTGGTCGATCTATGGTTTTTTTGTTGGGTACGAATACTTTGTACAGACGGTGTATACTAGTGGAATTTTTATCTACACGGCACTTTATGTTCTTCAGAAGAAACAAATAGGGTTCCGAAAAATATCACTCATCTATTATTATCTCGCCCTTTTCTTAATCGGCATATCTTGGCTGCCTTCGGGCGGCATCAAAGCTGCTATACCTACATTCCTGGCACTTGTTTATCTCTCGGGCCTGCTGGTATTGCCATTAAGGGATTACCTTATATTCATCATCATAACCTTTGGAATGGTGCTCGGCTTAGTTGTATTTGAAATCAAATATCCTCACCTGGCTGCCCCATATCAGAGCAATGAATTACTCATGCAGGATCTGGCCATTTCTACACTCACATCATTGATGATTATGGGAATTTGCCTGTATGTATTTAAGCGCACTTACATCGATGACAGACGTGAGCTAAGGAAAAGAAACAAAGAGCTGGAAGCCGAAAAGCAAAATGCAGAGTCAACAGATCAGGCTAAAACTACTTTTCTGGCGACCATATCTCACGAAATGAGAACTCCGCTCAATGGCATTGTAGGGATGACAGAATTGCTATCAAAAACAGATGTGACTCAGGAACAAAGGGAACTCATAGAAAGTCTTGGCTACAGCAGTAATATTCTTCATGGCTTGATTAGCAACGTACTGGATATAACCATTATAGAGGCAGGTAAGCTGGAACTCAGTATGAGTTCTTTCTCAACAAAAGTTGAATTAAATGCCATCTGGAGGGTATTTGAGAAACGGGTGAGTGGAAATCCAAACATTACTATAAAGTTAGATTTAGATCCAAATCTACCGGAGTATCTCACCGGTGACATTGCCCGCATACGGCAGGTATTGGTAAACTTGCTGAATAATGCCATAAAATTCACCTGGAAGGGGAGTATAATCTTAAGCGTTAAGGTCGTTGCTCAAACTGGAGATGTTTGTTCGGTTAAGTTTAGCATAAAAGATACAGGGGCTGGGATTCCGGAAGATAAACAAGCTCACTTATTTGAAACATTCTATAAAGCTTCTGATGATGCCGCATATGAAGGATCCGGTTTGGGGCTTTCAATTGTAGAGAAGTTAGTCAGGCTTATGGGTGGAGAAATCCAGTTTGAATCCGTACCAAAACAGGGCTCCAACTTCTATTTCACCTTGCCATTGGGAGTAGCCAGCAAAGACGACCTTGAGAATTATGATAAAATTGTGGTACCCGGACTGGAAGAGTTGGATGTACTCCTGGTCGAGGATGTGGAGATTAATCGTCTGGTAGCAACTAAAATGCTGAAAAGCCTGAATATTACTAAGGTAGATACTGCTATTAATGGGAATGAGGGGGTTTCAAAAGCTTCTGAAAAATTTTATGACATCATTTTCATGGACCTGCAAATGCCGGGAATTTCGGGGTTTGAAGCATCAAAGCAAATAATAGACTTCTATGCCGACAAGCAGCAAAAACCCATCATCATTGCACTGACGGCAAACGCCATGAAAAGCAGTATGGAAGAATGTTTAAAGGTTGGCATGAGTGATTATGTGTTGAAACCGATCAAGACCGAGACATTGAAGCAGGTATTCATGAAATACTTCAATTAAAAATCATGTATCTCCTAACTCTGTCAATCGTTTCCATCTTTCTTCTACTTTCATTACTTCATTTTAGCTGGGCGATGGGAGGATCATGGGGTTTTGAAGCATCAATTCCTAAAACCACGGATGGTGAGTGGGTAATGAAACCAAAGAAGACAGATAGTGCAATTGTGGGTTTGGGACTGCTATTGTTCGCTATATTCTATCTGATTCGTGCTGATCATATACCATTCGAATTACCACCTTGGGCGGTAAACATAGCAGAATGGCTGATTCCTTCTATATTTCTGTTTCGGGCGATTGGTGACTTTAAATATGTTGGATTTTTCAAAAAAGTGAAGACCACTGAGTTTGCTCGCAACGACTCCAACTTTTTCTCTCCGCTTTGTATTGTAATTGCCCTGATTGGTTTCATTATAGGAATTATCTAACTTATTAGCGCATTACCGTTGAAATCCGGTTAATCACCATTTCCCGTAAATACCAACATCTATAACCAAAGAGCAATTTATGTCTATCGAAAAAGCACCGTCTCTCAAGTGGAGAGAAGTTTACAGTCTTGCCGCACTTAATGCAGCAGTAGTTATTAGTTGGATTGCCTATCATGAATACCAGCCGATTTTGATGAAAAACCTCGGCATTACACATCTGATAGATTTCCTCATCATCGCCAAAGCTATTATTCTCATTGTCATTCCACCATTGGCAGGCTGGCTTGCCGACCGAATACTGAAGAAAAATGGTAAATACATGATCATTTTCACGGTTGGGATAGGTGCTACTGCCATGATTTTCATGGTTGTCGCAACCCTGATAGGGACATCCCACATTATGGATGTGAGTGGAATTATACCATTTATGATTGTGGTTTGGCTGATAAGTATGAACCTATTTATTAGCCCCGCTAACTCAATGATTGAGGCGTTTGCCCCAGCAAAGCAATTACCGATTGTGGTAGGTGTACTTTTTCTTGTCACAGAGTTGCTTTATGCGCTTGAACCTGTTGTGGTAGCATTAGTGACTTTTTTCGGTGATACCCTAACATTCGTTGTAGGTGGAATCCTTATTTCCGTCACCGGATTCATTTTTCATAGAGTATCGCGTGATGAAGTGATGCAGCGAAAAACAGAGTTGATGGCTAATGATCGGGTGAAGAACCAAACACCTATCTCTTATTTAGCCATTATTGTAGTTGGCCTTTTCCTGGGAATAGGAAAGGCTTTTCTCGTGGAGTTTTTACCAGAACATTTCGCTACCAGGTTTCCAGGATTTACAGCATATGAGGGATACATCTCCTTTGCTATATTGGGCATGTGTGCCATTTCCGGTTTCCTGATAAGTAAAAAAGTATCAAAATCAGACTTAAAGAAGGTGATTATTAGTAGCTTTTTAGTTTTAGCAGTTGGTGTGGTTGCTATGATCTTTTCATATAATCCTTACTTGACCATTTTAGCAGCATTAATCATTGGAGCGGGGTTTACCATGGTCAATATAAGCGGACTGCCTTTTGTCATTCGGAATTTGTCCGTTAGGCATGTGACATATGGCGTAGGGATTTACATCGGGGCTTCAGAAGTTATTACCGGATTGTTCGAGTATATGCTGAGGTAAAAGAAAAAATCCCGATAGAATAATCCTATCGGGATTTAATGTATATGTTGTTTTTAGTGATTTACATTCTTTTCCTATTCAAAAAACGCATTATATAGCACAATACCCTCCAAGCTTCCAACACGTTTTAACTTCACCATGTCATCTTTCAAAACGATGTTCCAATTAGCCGCATTAAAAGAATCACCATCGTATCCTTCTAAAAATCCATAGACCTTTGCCAGCCTTTCCTGTTCATTCTTTAGCTTTTCTTTGTCCTTATCCTTCGTTTTTTCTTTCAACTTCGTTTTCTCTTTCTTCTTATCCTTGGTTGTAATTTCGATTACCCCATCACTACCCTTTTCTCCATATTTTGAAGTAGCACTCTCCCCTTTCAACACTTCGATCCGTTCTATCTTATTTGGATCCATTTCTTCAACATTATCTCTGATCTCACCATCAACAACATAAAGGGGTGGATTTTTTCCTGACAAACTTGTGCTACCGGGACCATCAATGGTAATTCGAGTTTCTCCTCTTGCTTGTCTTCTATCTTCAAACTTCAGCTTTTCTTCCCGAATTTTTTCTTCTACTTGCCGTCTTTCTTCAGCTTCCTTTTGTTGCTGATAAGCTTGCTTCTGTTCTTCGCTGGCTAAATTTTGTGCTTCCTGTGCTTGAATCTGATTGATTCTTGCTTGCTCCGCTTCTTGCTTTGCAATCATCATTTCCTTTTCAGCCTGCTGCCTTTCGGCATGTCTCATAGCCTTTTGACGCTCCGCTTCCATCAACTCACCCTGCTCTGTTTTAACCTTAAAGTTGTAATCGCCGATGTAATAGATCGGGTTTACATATTCGTCATCCTTTTGAATCTCATAGTGCAGGTGAGGTGCAGTACTCGCTCCAGAGTTGCCTGAAAGGCCAATCTGATCGCCTTTTTTCACCGATTCTCCTTCCTTCACGTCAATGGATGAAAGATGAGAATAGGCTGAAGTGAAAGTGTCATTGTGCTTAATTATCACACGCTGACCATGCTTCCCGTCTTCTTTCGCCAACTCAACCTTTCCATCCGCTGTAGCTAACACAGGATTTCCGATAGGAGTCGCCAGGTCCATTCCTTTGTGCAATTTTTCTTCCTTATCAATGGGGTCATACCTGGTACCAAATCCGGAAGTCATCCTGACATTTTCCGTATCCTTTAAGGGCAAAATGGAAGGAGTAGTATTGTCCTGAGTTGTTGCTTTGGGTTCCGGCAGGGTGAATCCCGGAAATTTAAACCCAGGTTGCGGAGATAAAATATCCGCCAATTCCGTTCCTACCTTTTCGATCGGCTCAATCGCTTCCCTGGTTGAGAACGCAAAAATGACCGAGAGTACTACCGGCAAAGTGAGTGCGTATACCCACCCTGCATATTTATTTTTTTGTTTGTTCATCATAACAATTCGTTTTTTAATGATTGAAAAATTGAAATGACTCACCAAACCTGAATAAGAAGCCACCTGAAGCTGCGAAAATAAAATTTCCTGATATCCGACTGGATCCTTGAACCGCCGGATCACTGCTGCATCAGCCTGGAATTCATGGATTTCAATGAGTGCGTTTCGATACCAATAAATGAAGGGGTTGAACCAAAACAGCGAAACAAGAAAATCCATTAGCAGACGGTCATACGAATGCCACTGCTTTACGTGCACACACTCATGCGCCAGAATCTGATCAAAAGAGGATGTCCCGAAGATCTGCTCCGGAATAAATACATTTGAAAAGAAGCTGAATGGACGAGGTTGTGAAATCTTAAAAAGCTTAAACCATTGTTTTTTTACATATTCCGAATGCTTTTTGAGTTTTTGAAGAATGAATAAGTACGCCACCGACCGACTGATCAGATAGCAAACGATCACACCATACAGCCAGGGAAGTACAGACCAATAATTGAAAGTGGATTCTGAGGTATTTATAATAGGTGTCAGCTCATATTCCATGGCTGACTCCTGTACCCATGTAATCACATAATCAGTATTCAGTGGCTCTATGGCCTGCTGATATGGCGTCTCGATAAAAGGAATACCAAAGCTTAAAATCAGAACTGAAAGAAGGTAAAACCGATTCCAGCTATGCCTCAGCGATTGTTTTAATACCAGCTTATAAAAGCCATAAAACAATGCCTGGATCAAAAATACTTTGCCTATATAAACCAGTACTTCACTCATGATCCTCGTTGCTTTATCTGGTCATCAATTAGTTTTCTGATTTCCTGAAGCTCCTCCACCGACAAATCTTTCTGACTGGCAAAGAAGGAAGCAAACTGCTTGGCAGAATTATCAAAAAAGCTACTCATCAGGCCATTCATGGACTGACGGGTGTACTTTTCCTTCGAGATCAAAGGGAAATATTCCCTCGACTTCCCATGCGTTTCAAATCCGATGAATCCCTTTTTCACCAATACATTCACTACCGTAGAAATGGTGGTGTATGCAGGTGCCGGATCCGGATACTGCTCCACAATGTCCTTAAGGTAGGCTTTTTCCAGCCCCCACAGGATCTGCATGAGTTGTTCTTCTGCTTTGGTCAATTCCTTCATAGAGCAATACTATAACTATAATTATAATTATACAACTATTTTTATAGTTATTAATTTTTCAATCTTAAAGCCGGTATATTAGAAAGGTAGATAACGCGCACAGTGCGCGTTACATTATTGTTAGCAATAATTTAAGCATTTCATGAAGCAGCTTTTCATTACTATCTTTTTACTATCACTCTCTAGCAATCTAGCCTTTGGACAAACAAATTATGACTCCCCTTACGAAGATGGTTTATATAAGACCAAGGAAGACTTAATAAGCAAAAAACCATCAAGTCAAGTGGAAATATACCCTGTAATAAATGGCAAAGAATATGATGAATCATTAGATGAAGTAAATGAGTGCTTCTTCTATTACCGTGATTCTGAAAAGAAAATCAAAAACACTTTTGCCATTTCCTATGACGGAAATTTATTCTTTCAGAAAGTACAAATTGTGATGCCAAAGAACAGAAACAAAAAGGATAAAGACCAGTCTATGTATACATATAATGCTTTTGTAAAGGTCATTGAAGGTGGCGACAATTATTTGTATACTGAATTGGAACTCCATAGCGGATGGGGAGCTGCCGTTGCAGCAAACACAAGTGTTAAATCTGCGGGAAATGAAACACTTAAAGGTGTTGTTTGGGACTTTAAAAATGAAGAGTTTAACATTTTCAGAAACTGCAAAGATTTGAATGAATTCATGGAATTAATATTTCCAGATGGCAAACAAAACTGTGACTCAAAGGCGTATGATATAGAAATGATTAGAAAGAATATTTCGGTAATAAAGTAAAATTGCTAACAGTTGCTAGCACGAATGCGCCTGAGTGCTATCCACTCGTTTCATATGATCTTCACCGCGCCGCTACCCATTCTGAAAGCATCTTCTCTCCTAGCAACTGTCTTGCTTCTAGATTTTGTCTTTCTAAATGCAGCATTTCATAGAAGCCGTTGTAGGTGTTGGGCAGCTGCGCTATCTTAGTGTTTTTCTGCTAAGCTCGGGGCGCACTCCTGCTAGCTTAGCGTTATCGACAATGACACTAAAAAAAATAATTTCTCTATACATTTTAATAGGAGTTGTTTCTTGCAACGATGATAATGAATCAGTGCTAGAACCAAATCCACCAACCATTACGACTGGATCAGCCATCGAAGTTGAGAATGGTATCGTTATCCTTTCAGCTTCTTTTGAATCAAATGGAAATGAAATAGAAAAAGTTGGTTTTGAATATGGCACATCAAATGCATTCGAAGAAGACGTAGTTATTGCTGATATTAACATTGAATCCAATGATGAGAGTTTTGAACATGAAATTTCCTCAGACCTTAAACGAACCACCTACTTCTACCGCGCCTTTCTAGAGTCAGACACAGTTGTATATGGTTCTACTAAAAGTTTCACTTTTAGTGGTTATACTCCTTCTATGAATATGCTTTCTCCAAACAGTGGACAAATTTCGGATTCCATAAAAATTATTGGACAACACTTTTTAGATCCTGAAATTGTGACTAGTGTCTATTTTTCTGGAGTGGAAGCATCAATCGTTTCGATCGATGATTCTAACATTGAAGTTATTGTTCCCAGCAATCTAGAAGTAATCTCAAACACGGTATGGGTGATGGTTGGAAACAAGGCAAGCGAAGAAAATGATTTTACCTTAAACACCCCTTCAATATCAGCTATATCTCCAGATGAAGGATTTGATGGTTCAATTATCACACTTTCAGGCAGTAATTTCAGCTGGGATGAAGAATTGAATAAGATATCAATTCAAGGAATTGAAGCCGAAGTGACGCACTCCACTGATTCAGAAATACAATTCATTATTCCAGATATGGAGTTTTTTGGAACCTCAATTATCACCTTATCCATAGGTCCTCAGGAAACACAAACAACACAAGAGCTAGTTATTCATGGCCCTATAATCAATCAAATATCTACCCAAGAAGGCTACCCAGGAGATACTGTTTTAATTAATGGGGAGTACTTCACTCAAAATGGCGAATTGACAGAAATATACTTTGGCGAGTATAAAGCAGTACTATTTGATTATGATTCGGTATCAATTGGTACCACCATTCCTGTTTCGAGAGATTTCATAAATAATGATACTGATTTAGCAATTACTGTAGTAAATGGTCTCAAGAGAGCAACATCATCAAACTCATTAAGAATATTGAAATCATGGGAATTGAAATCATCTCACAATTTTGATTGGAGCTGGCTTTACAAAGGATTCTCTTTCCAAAATAAGGGATATATTGTCGAGGTTAATGCCGATCGACTTTACAGTTACGATCCATCAATTGACCAATGGAGCTTCGTTACATATCCCATTAATCAAAATGATGACAGAAATCTTTTCATCCCTACAGAATCCTCAGTTCTCAAAATGGGAGGACAGCTTGGTTCTGTTCCAATAAGAGAATTCTGGGAATACCATTTTGCTGATGACCGATGGGTTCAAAAAGACGATCTCCCTTTTGAGTTTAACGTAGCTCACTATTTCCAGCTAGAAGATCTTTATTACATCATCACAAATACTGGACAAGTTTGGTCATACGATCACCGTACGGGGGACTTTAGCAGTAGAAACAATATTCCAACTACATTTGAAGATTTTGCTTTTCCATTCATTCACAACGATGTAGTGTATTTAATAACAAAAGGGACCAATTGGCAATATGACGCTACTACAGACACCTGGTCAGAAATCTCACGCAATGATTTCAGCCAATATACATACACACTTCTCACACTAGGCTTTTACTACGATGGAAATGCTTATGTTTTAGCGGATGGCGATGAACTATTTCGATATGATTTTGATCAAAATAAGTGGAATCTTATTTCCTATTATCCATGTGATGGAGGAGGAAGTTACAAATCAATATTTGTTTTAGATAATGGAATCTATTTCGCAAGCACAGCAGCTGGAGTAGTTTCATGCTCTCCTTTGCTTTATAAATTTTCTCAATAATGAAATACATTTTCTTCTTCTCGATAATTATTTTCTCATACTCTGCTACCTCTCAGACCTTCTCGGAATTTGATGCTGGATTTGAAGAACTTGCTGGCCAAGTAGATTGGCTTGATATTGACTCAGATGGAGATCTTGATTTAATAATATCAGGTTTATCAAAAGATGATTCCGGTGTGTCCTTTGATGCTTCAATCTTGTACATAAATAATGGAGATGGAAGCTTCGGTGAGGATAATTCAATATTTGAAAACAAAATTAATATCCTTGACATAAGCGATTTTAACGGTGATGGAGATGTAGACCTTCTCATTTCCGAAGGAGGATCTTCAAGTGGATCAACATCTATTTATGTTAACAATTACCTCGAAAATGGATCATTCGATTTATTAGCTCAAATAAATGATTTTCGTGGAGTTGGTTTCTTCTCCGATTTTGACAATGACGGAGACATAGATGTAGTCTTTTCTGGACAAAAATTGGTTCAAGGAAGAAATGGAGGCTGGTTCTTTAAAACTGCACTATACATTAATGAAAATGGTGGATTTACTGAGCAGGAGTTTGATGATAATCCATATGGGTACTTCACCCAAGATATAGAGCCTATTGATATAGACAATGATGGGAAATTAGAGATTGTACTAACAGGATCTTACGAAGAAATAGTTGAAGGAAGAACTACAAATTCTGAAACTCGCCTTTATAAAGACAATGGCTCTTTCCTTGAGAAATCTATTCTTGATACGATTGGATTGAGTGCTGGTAACATTAGAGTTTTTGACACAGATAATGACAGTTATCCAGAAATTCTAATGTCTGGAACTTATCGTTTTCAAACATCTCCAACTTCTTCCAGGGGAGAATCCCTAACAAGATTATTTCATAATCAGAGTGGAGCCTCCTTCGAAATCGCAGAGACTAGTATTTCTCCGACGTATTTTGGTCATTTAAGTGATGGAGACTTCAATAATGACGGTTTCTCAGATGTCGCACAAATTGGAAATACGATTCAGGATAATGCGCTAATAAATTTTGGTAAAATTTATTCAAATAGTAGTGGAAGTTTTTCAGAAATCACAAGTGATAACTTACCAGATATAGCATACGGATCCATAAAATGGGGCGACTATGATAATGATTCAGATTTAGATTTAGCTATATCGGGGGCATATGAAGGTACTTTCGATACTAGAACATCCATAATATTCATTAATGACGGTTTAAGCTCAAACTCATCGCCAACCACTTCTACCAATTTGATTACTGAGTTAGTGGACGATCGTTTTGAATTTAGCTGGGATCAGAGTACTGATAATGAAACCAACAGTGAAACACTCACCTATAATTGGTACCTCAGAATGGAGACTGACACTGCAATATCATCAAACAGCTTTGCATCTGGCAAAAGGAAAATAGTAGAAAATGGTAATCTTGGATATGGAACTGTACATTTCCTTAGCAGATTCATGGAACCTGGTGATTATTACTGGAGTATTCAAGCCATAGATAATGGTTTTCAAGGCTCATCTTTTTCAGAAGAAAGTTATTTTCATGTCAATTTCCCACCTGTTATTGATTCAATTGCTAAATCTCCCAAGCTAGAAGAAACTCCTTTTGAAATAATATTTGATGACATTTCGGTTACTGATCCAGACAGTTCCTTCCCTGATGATTTTAGCATAATTATTCAAGGAGGAGCTAATTATAATTTTTCGGGTAATATCATTGCGCCATTGAAAGACTTTTTTGGGGATCTAACTATTCCTGTAATTGTCAAAGACCAGCTAGATGAAAGCAATATCTATGAATTAACTGTCACCGTCGAAAATGTTAATGATATTCCTGAGATTACTGAACAGATAATCGAACTAACTACAGAAGAAGATACTCCCATTAATATTTCATTAGATGCCATTTCAGTCACAAATCTAGATGTTCCCTATCCAAGCGGCTTTTCTCTTGAAATCTTAGAGGGAGAAAATTATTCATTTGATAATAACCTATTAACTCCCGGTGTAGATTTCAATGGTACACTTGAAGTTCCTATACGGGTCAACGATGGGGAGGATGAAAGTCCAATATTTAACCTCGAAATTGTTGTGACACCTGTAAATGACATACCTGAAATAATTAGTCAAGTTGTTTTATCTACCCTTGAAGAACAAACCATCACACTTTCATTATCTGATATCTCGATCATTAATATAGATGGAGTTTATCCTGATGATTTTTCAATGAAACTCAATGAAGGTGATAATTACACATTCAACAAACTTGATATAACTCCAGATGTAGACTTCAATGGAGTACTAGAGATTTCAATTACAGTAAACGATGGACAAGATGAGAGTAATCAGTTCATGCTAGAAGTAGAGGTTATGCCAGTTAATGATATTCCTACTATAACAGGAACAGCATCAGAACTTACTACTCCAGAAGGCACGCCGCTTACACTTACTATAAATGATTTAATCATTGAAGATCCGGACAATGTTTTTCCTGACGATTTTGTCCTGACTGTATTTGATGGTCAAAACTATTTAGTATCTGATAATGAGATTACTCCCGTAACTGATTTTGTTGGAGTACTATCTGTACTAATATCCGTTTCTGATGGAGAAGATGAAAGTGATCAGACTGCCATTGAGTTAGAAGTTACTAAAATTCTGAGTACAATGGATGGGGTTAGTGAACAGACTTTTTCGATCTTCCCAAATCCCTTTGCTAACCAATTGTATATTGAGTCTAGCGGAAGATACAATCACTTTATCATTGAGGTGACTAATCTAAGTGGGCAAAAAATAATGATCTTAGAGTCCACAAAAATCGCAAGCTATATCGACCTCAGTTCTATTCAAGATGGAATATATCTACTTAAGATATCCGACCAAGGAGAAATGATTTTAACCCAAAAAGTAATAAAACAAAGTCGCTAACACTAAAATGAATATGCGACTTAGTCAAATGCAAACGGCAGATTATGCTGCTGCTAGCAGTTGGAACGCATACTCATTTTAGCTAGTTATTACCTTCAACTTCTATGGTTCTTTAACGTTAGGCAGGGGAACTGGAATATTTGCCTTATGGTGGGTTGCCAGAGCGAGGTTTGCTATTGACCTTTCAACACTTGAGGGATACGGTTTTCTTTGGATTTTTATTGCTATTCCATTTGCCCTAATTGGACTGACAACAAGTTCTGTTGTCATATCAGCTAATCAAGGAAGATACAGAAGAAAAGCATTCATACCTCTTGTCATTTTACTACTTAATCTTGCTGCTGTTTATGTAATTATAAAACTACAGTCCAAGATTTCTGAACGGGTCTATTTCAAGGTTATTAACAAATCTGGTCAGGAGTTCAATAACATTAAACTCACTTCTAACTCCATTCAAGTGAACTTAGGGAAGCTAGAACATCATGGTTCTAAAGTTGATTATTATACACCGACTTATCTCAACCGTGAATTTGAAAGTGTTCCAGAAATTGAAGAGGTAACTATTGAACTATTGACAGCAACCCGAACTCACGAACTTCAAATGCCATATTCAATGAAGGGCGAGTGCCAACGAATTATCATAACAGACAGCCTAACTATTAAATCAAAATGGGACTTGAATTAAAACACACCAGCTTAAGTTCCTCACGAAATGAATTAGCAGTTTGTGAAGACACAAATCCATGGCTGAAAAGCCGATATATTTAAAGGTTAGATAACGCCACGTTGAGTGTGAGTAAAAAAGACCGATTTTGTACGAAAAACTGAAGACCTTTTGTAAACAGACGATTCCTTTTTCGGATGCAGAACTTGGACTTATTGACCATTATTTTGAAGATAAGTCCTTGAAGAAGGGAGAGTATTTATTGGAATCCAATAAAGTTTGTGACTTTATCGCTTTTATTACCAAAGGTGCTATAAGACACTTCCACATTAAGGATGGCGTAGAAAGAACCTGCGATATTTCATTTGACAACTCCTGGGTAACCGACTTTCAAAGTTTTAATCATGAAACAGCTGGAATGATGAACTTACAAGCAATGGAGAATACGACAGTAGCTCTTATCAAAAAACAGAACCTTCTAACACTTTATCAGGAATGTAGTAAATACGAAACCTTTGGGCGTCTTATGGCTGAACGAGTTGCTCAAAGAGCCACTGATATTGCAATGTCTCTTTCAGCGGATAAACCTGAAGAAAGATTTCAAAATTTATTAAGAGAACAACCTGATCTATTTCAAAGGGTACCTCAAAGATTCATTGCTAATTTATTAGGGGTGAGTCCGGAAAGTTTAAGTCGAATTAAAAACAGGGTATACCACAAACGACAATCTTAACTTAAGTCATCGATTTTAGCCCAGTCTTCATTGCAGTTTTGCTGTTATTCAAAAAAATATAACAGCAATGACGGTAACAAATAGTTTAAATGCACATCCACTAGACTTCTCTAAACTGAAAGCATTTGAACAGCAATTAGATGATGTCATGGAGCTTATCGATATTCCAGAATTGAAAGTGAAGCTCCAAGAGGTAGAAAGAAAATACCAGCAAGACCCAAGCATGATAAACAAAGCCAGACTTGGAATAATGTATCACGAAACAGCTTTGAACTTATCTTTTATTTCAAAATCTGAATACAAGGGTTATGCTAAAAAGAGTTTTGATCAATTAAACGAGTTGTTCTATACCTCTACAACAACAAAAGAGCTACTGCCATTTATATCTTCTTATAGAGCCTCAGCTTTATCTTTAGTAGGAGCTGAAACAAAAAAGCTAAAACTTGTTGGAGAGGCATTCGATATGTTCGAAGATGCTGTAGCCAAATACTCACATATTAGCTATATGCCTGAATTCTTACGAGGAAGTGTTGCTGAGAATTTACCCTGGATTTTCTTTTCAAAAAGAAAATTTGCTAAAAAAGACCATCAAGCTATAATTGATAAAAAAGAAAAGAATTCAGACTTTGCTAATTGGAAAATAATGAGCTTCACCTACTGGGGCTGGGCCAACCAGCATCAAGGTAAAAAATACAGAAATCAAGCTTTGCAGTATTTAGACAAAGCAATACAACTTGATCCCAATTATCAAGCTGGGCGAAAAAGAGCTGAAGAATTAAAAAAGAAACTAAAACATTAGCCCTTCGTCTTCCCTTGTGTCCTCACGTAATGAATTAGTGGTTTGCGAAGACACAACAAATGAAAAGGAGACGAAAACCATCAGACGATAAACTCACATATCAGCCTTGGAAGCAACCGGCCGATAAAAATTCAGCTTGCCTTTTGTGACCCTGTCAAGTCGGAAATTATTAACTCCAACCTTTTTGCCCCAGTCGGCCGTATTTTGGTGAGCAATTTCATAGTCACCGGATCCATTAACCTTATAAACGATGGCGGTATGATCCGGCATCCCCAGAGACGATTGGTAGGTCGTGTTTCCCTCTTTCCATTCCATTTGAACCTTTTTAAACTGGATCAGGTCACCCGGTAAAATTTCATCCTTTGATGGATTTAGTTCTTTCCCGTAGATCATGGCCGTCTTCACAGAACTTCTATCGAAGTAAGCATTGGAGTAGGCAAGAGCACCAGCTGCCAGATCCCAGCATTCACCACGGTCTACTTTTTTGCCCATGTTCTTGTCTACAAACTCAATGACTTTAGCATTGAGCTCAGGCAGTTTTGAAGGGGATAAACTAAAAGAAAAAAGAAGGAGCAGTAGGTACGATTTCATTGGTCTGTTTTTTTGATCTTTTTAACGTAGTGGTTTTGTAAAAGGTACATAAAAAATCAACACAGTTGGTATAAAACTAACTGCACGCTATTGGTGACTTCCAATTCTTTATCTTAAAGGAATGTTTCATTGGATTACAGTCACTTTTACCCTTTTCATTCTAACTTCCTGTCAGACTGAACAAGAAATGAAACCCACGATAGTCATTGGAGGTGGACTGATGGGCAGTGCCACGGCCTGGCATTTGGCTCAACAAGGAGAATCGGTGATTTTGCTTGAACAACAAGACTCCATCTATACCTCAGGATCAAGTCTTGGGGAATCACGTATTTCCAGAAGCCTTGGACCAGAAGGTGATATCTATGCTTACTTGCAAATTCGGGGGATTGAGGAGACTCAGAAGTTGATTGATTTTCTAAATACGAAAGAGCCTGGGAAGCATTCCATGGAAGATATATATTCCACTTCTCCGGTAACCTACATTTTTTATCCCAAGACCTCTGAGGAGATTGCCGTATTCAACCTTAACAAACCGGATACTTTGCCGGCTTCTTCCGGAGACAGTATCGCATTTGCGCCGGATGTTGAAACAGCCATGAAAAAATTCGGCATGCAGCTTCCGGATTCTCTAAAAGTAATCCGCGAGTATCAGAAGTACTCCGGCACCATGAATCCCAGTGTGCTCATTCAAAAACTACATAAAGCCATCAGCTACACCGACAATGAAGTGCGTTACAATCAAAGGGTTGATCAACTGAAACGGATCGATCAGGGATATCAGTTAACAATCCAGGACACTAAAAATCAAAATAACCAGATCGTAGAAGCCTCGAAGATTGTTGCTGCTGCTGGCCCATACAATGGGAAGTTGTTGCAGCATATTTCTCCGGTTATTGATGAGTTGATCACACCAAAGCGACTATTTCTGGCTTTCCTGAAAATTAAACCCTCAGTTTACAACAATTGGAGTGCTGCACAAAAGGACAAACTCCTTAATGGATACCCAATCATCAAGCTTCATGACGAACTCTTTTATTCAATGATCGAAGGATATGATTCTGACGGGGTACCTATCCTGAAAGTGGGTGGGCATTTTAAAAGAACGCCTATTACGAATCTAGATGAGGTTTGGACGATTCCTTTATCCACAGAAGAAAAGGAATGGAGTGCCAGAGAAACAATTGAATACCTTCAAATGAATGGGTTAGATATAGAAGAAGATAATCTTGATTTTCATAGCGGCTATTCGTGCGTGTATTCGCTAACAAAATCAGAAGTGCCTTATGTAATTAATCTTCCAATGTCTGATGGCACATTGGACAGAAATGCTGTGCTTGTTGGGGGAATGTCTGGTGTTGGAGCTAAGGGAACGATGACCTATGGTCATTTAGCAGCCAATCTATTATTCGGAAAAAAAGGATCAAATGATCGCATGTATGAAATCACTCAGAAAGCACTGGGTAATGAAAGGTTGGAATCTGATCTGATTGAATTGAGTTCAGAAAACTAACAAGTTTATGTTCCATAAACTTCAATTGTTTTTATTCGTTTTAACTTCATGTCTCAATCAATTTCCCCTCTACAAATTATTCCTGTATTATCTACTGACAGCATCAAACGCGACCTGGAGTGGTATGAAAAATACACCGGCTTCAAGTTTGTATTTGGAGACGATGGATATGCAGGACTGCAACGAGATAACCTGGAATTTCATCTACAGTTTCACCACAATAATGCGGGTGACCCGGTCTTCCCCTCAGTGATGAAGATTTTTGTTTCGGACATACACACCTATGTGGATGAATTCGTCAAACGAGGCACAATCAAAAAAGAAAAACTCCGAATGAATACACCATGGGGTACACATGAGTTTGGATTCTATGATTTGAACAAGAATGCAATTTTTATAGTACAGGATGTGTAAGTCGTCCCACCACTTTGAGTGGAAGGACGACTCACTTAACAAAAAAATTGACTTACTTTCTTCTATTCTATTTGGCAGCTGGATAAATAGCAACCTCACCCAGCTCCTCTTCAATGCGAAGAAGCTGATTGTACTTAGCCATTCTGTCCGATCGAGACATAGATCCCGTCTTGATCTGACCAGAGTTAGTAGCTACAGCTATATCCGCGATAGTAGCATCTTCTGTCTCTCCTGATCGGTGCGATACCACAGCTGTCCAGCCTGCTTTGTGCGCCATCTCAATGGCATCAAGCGTCTCAGTTAGCGTGCCGATTTGATTTACTTTGATCAAAATGGAGTTAGCGGCCTTTTCCTTGATTGCTTTTTCGAGGAACTTGACATTTGTCACCAAAAGATCATCCCCTACCAGTTGGCATTTATCACCAATCTTTTCAGTTAGCATTTTCCACCCCTCCCAGTCGTTCTCATCACAGCCATCCTCGATACTGTCAATCGGATAGTCATTTACCAGCTTAGCCAGATATTCTGCCTGCTCTGCACTTGATCTTTTTAATCCGTTCTTACCTTCAAACTTGCTGTAGTCGTAGGTGCCTTTTGAAAAGAACTCAGACGATGCACAATCCAATGCAATTGTTACATCTTTCCCAGCTTTGTAGCCTGCTTTCTTAATCGCTGCTA
The DNA here is from genome assembly GCF_040220215.1 of Ekhidna sp. GTDB lineage: Bacteria > Bacteroidota > Bacteroidia > Cytophagales > Cyclobacteriaceae > Ekhidna. Next base: position 557,160 of record NZ_JAVJTR010000016.1, on the reverse strand, counting down.
AAATGCTTTCCAGTGCCTCTTCCGTTCCACCTTTAAAATTTGGCGCAAATCCACCTTCATCACCAACCGCAGTGCTCAACCCTTTATCATGAATGATCGCCTTTAGGTTATGGAAAATCTCTCCCCCCATTCGTAGGGCTTCAGTAAAAGTAGGAGCTCCTACAGGACGAATCATGAATTCCTGAAATGCTATTGGTGCATCGGAGTGGGAGCCACCATTGATGATATTCATCATGGGTACCGGGAGAACTTTAGCATTGGTTCCTCCGATGTATCTGTACAATGGAAGTTGACAAGCATCTGCACCGGCATGAGCAACAGCTAGTGAAACTCCCAAAATGGCATTTGCTCCAAGCCTTGACTTATTAGGTGTACCATCCAGTTCAATCATTACCTGATCGATGTAGGATTGCTCTACTACTAACAGCCCTTCAATCTCAGGAGCTATAATATCATTTACGTTATCAACTGCTTTTTGCACCCCTTTGCCCATATATCGGGACTTGTCCCCGTCTCTGAGCTCTACAGCTTCATGTTCTCCAGTTGAAGCTCCGGATGGAACCGCTGCTCTTCCGATGTAGCCATCCTCTGTAATTACCTCTACTTCTATGGTTGGGTTGCCCCGTGAATCCATAATTTGTCGGGCAAATACACTTTCAATAACGCTCATTACTTATTGTTTTTTATTAGTTGGATAAAATCGTCAAACAGATAAACCGAATCATTAGGTCCCGGTGAAGATTCCGGGTGATACTGAACGGCGAATGCAGGCTTATCTTTCAATTTTAGCCCTTCAACAGTATCATGATTCAAATCGATATGCGTAAGCTCAGCTACTTTTGATTGCATTAAAGCTTCCATTTCTACAGCAAAACCATGATTCTGAGAGGTAACTTCACTTAATCCTGTTTGTAAATTTTTTACTGGGTGATTCAACCCTCTATGACCGTGATGCATTTTATAGGTTGGAATTCCTACCGCAAGAGCCAGAATTTGGCTTCCCATACAAATACCGAACAATGGTTTATTCTTTTCCAGAATACTTTTGACAGTATTTGCCGCATAATCCATTACTGCCGGGTCTCCGGGACCATTGGAAATAAAGTAGCCATCGGGATTCCACTTTTCCATTTCTTCAAAAGTGGTCTCAGCAGGAAATACTTTACAATGACAATCCCTGTTAGTCAGGTTCTTTAAAATAGATTTCTTTATGCCTAGGTCCAAAACGGCAACTTTAAAGCCACTATTTGATTCACCTAATTCATACGGCTTTTTGGTAGTTACATGCGTAGAAAGCTCCAGAGCTTCCATACTTGGTATTTTATCCAGTTCAGCCTGAAGCTCTTTTCCCTCCAATTCAGACGAAATAATCGCATTCATGGCGCCTTTGGTACGAATGTGGCGAACAATCTTCCGGGTATCAACTCCGGCAATACCTACAGTGTTGTTCTTTTCTAAAAACTCTTGCAAGCTTTCTGTGGCACTAGTTCGGCTGTAAATGTGAGAAAAATCATTGACCACCAATCCTTTAATAGTAGGACTTGCGCTTTCCACCTCGGTATCAATAGCTCCATAGTTGCCAATGTGTGATGTAGTATTAACAATGATTTGACCATAATAGGATGGGTCAGTATAGATCTCCTGGTATCCGGTCATTCCGGTATTGAAGCAGATTTCTCCACCTGAAGTACCTTGTTTGCCAATGGAGTATCCAGTAAAAGTGGTGCCATCCTGAAGTAAAAGTGTTGCTTTCTTACGGGTAGGGTATTTCATACTGGGGAGCAAAAATAGTTATGTAAAGGGCAATAAAAAAGCCATTCACTAATTGGTGAATGGCTTATATATCTTAAGATCAAAGACACTTAATCTTCTTTCTTCTTTTCTTCTTCTTTAGCCTCAGCTTTCGGCTCTGTTTCTTCAGCTTTAGCTTCTACAGTTTCTGCTTTGGTTTCTTCCTTCACCTCTTCAGCAACTACTTCTTCCTTCACTTCTTTCGCCTCAGCTTTTGGAGCTTCCGCCTTCGCTTTGCCAGATCCGCCTCTTCTTGATCTTCTGGTTTTTGCTTTACCTGCAGTCTCGTCACCAAGTAGCAACTCATTAAAGTCAACTAGCTCCATCATACACATTTCAGCGTTATCACCTAGTCTCGCCCCAGTCTTGATGATTCTGGTGTATCCTCCTGGTCTTGTAGCGATTTTCTCAGCTACATTGCTGAAAAGCTCGGTTACAGACGCCTTATCCTGAAGGTAACCAAATACTACCCTTCTTGAGTTAGTGTCGTCCGTTTTAGACTTGGTCAAAATTGGCTCAATAAATTTTCTAAGTGCTTTCGCCTTTGCTACAGTTGTGTTTATTCTCTTATGCATGATAAGAGAAGAGGCCATATTAGAAAGCATTGCACTTCTATGAGCGGTCTTTCTACTAAGGTGGTTAAATTTCTTTCCGTGTCTCATTATTCTTCCTCCAATTTGTATTTACCAAGATCCATACCGAAAGTAAGACCTTTATCAGAAACCAATTGCTCTAGCTCAGCAAGTGACTTCTTACCGAAGTTTCTAAATTTCATCATGTCAGAGATCTCAAGCGATACCAAATCACCTAATGTTCTAACATCAGCAGCCTTCAAGCAGTTGTAAGCTCTTACTGAAAGATCAAGATCATTAAGATTAGTCTTAAGCATCTTTCTCATATGTAGAAGCTCTTCATCTACTTGCTCAGGCTCACCAGTTTCCTGTGTTTCAAGGATCATGCTCTGGTCTGAGAACAACATAAAGTGTTGAATCAAGATATGAGCTGCACCTTTCAATGCATTCTCAGGATGGATAGATCCATCAGTTTCAATATCTAAAGTCAACTGCTCATAATCCGTTTTCTGCTCCACTCGTGTGTTTTCCACACTGTACTTTACATTCTTAATCGGCGTAAAGATTGAGTCGATAGCAATGAATCCGAAGTTTTGATCTGCAGGCTTGTTGTCATCTGCACCAACATACCCTCTTCCTTTTTCGATAGTAAGCTCAATTTCAAACTTAGCTGACTCATCCAGATTGCAAATTACGTGCTCAGGATTTAGGATTTCGAAAGAAGTGGTTGCTTTCGCCAGGTCACCGGCAGTAAGCTTTTTCATGTTTGAAACAGATACTGTGATAGAACCGTCAGCTACTTCTTCAATTTTCTTGAATCGAACCATTTTCAGGTTCAAAATCATTTCACTCACATCTTCTACTACTCCTTCGATGGTAGAGAATTCATGCAGTACACCAGGGATTTTCACACCTGTGATCGCATAACCTTCCAAAGAAGAAAGAAGAATCCTTCTCAACGCATTACCTATTGTAACACCGTATCCTTTTTCCAGAGGTTTGAACGTAAAGAGGCCATGGAAGTCATCTGCTTTTTCCATTACCACTTTTTCCGGCATTTGAAATGCTAGGATAGACATATATCTTATATTTTGAGTGTTTACTTAGAGTACAATTCGACGATCAACTGTTCCTTGATGTTTTCAGGAATTTCTTCTCTGCTAGGAGCATTAAGAAACTTGCCAGTCATGCTAGCAGAATCCCACTCCAACCAAGAATAGCTTCTGGCATTAGATGCCAGGCTATCAGTAATGGCTTCAAGAGATTTTGACTTCTCTCTTACGCCAATGATGTCGTTTCCTTTTAATGTGTAAGAAGGTACGTTTACCAATTCTCCATTCACAGTTATGTGTTTGTGAGAAACCAGTTGCCTTGCTGCCCTTCTTGTAGGCGCAATACCTAAACGGAATACAGTATTGTCCAATCTTGCTTCTAACATTTGAAGTAAGATCTCACCTGTAATTCCACTTTTTCTTGATGCCTTGTCAAAGACGTTTGCAAACTGACGCTCCAATACACCATACGTGTACTTTGCTTTTTGCTTTTCAGCTAGCTGGATTGCATATTCAGACTGCTTCTTTCTTCTTCCACGACCATGCTGACCCGGAGGGTATGCTTTCTTCTGAAGCGCTTTGCTCGCTCCGAAGATTGGCTCTCCAAATCGTCTTGAAATTTTAGTCTTAGGCCCAGTATATCTTGCCATTATCTATAACTATTTAATATCTTAAACTCTTCTTCTTTTCGGTGGTCTGCATCCATTGTGAGGTAGTGGGGTTACATCTTTGATCATTGTAACTTCGATACCTGTGTTTTGAATGGTTCTAATAGCCGATTCTCTACCTGATCCAGGTCCTTTAACAAAAACCTCAACCTTTCTTAATCCTAAGTCATATGCTTTTTGAGCACATTCCTGAGCTGCTACCTGAGCTGCGTATGGCGTGTTTTTCTTTGAACCACGGAAACCCATCTTACCGGCTGATGCCCAGCTGATAACCTGACCTGTTCCATTGGTCATTGATATGATAATGTTGTTGAATGATGCTTTGATGTGCGCCTGGCCTATCGCATCAACAGCAACAACTCTCTTTTTAGCTTTATCTTTTCTCTTTTGTGCCATCTATCTATTACTTAACAGCTTTCTTCTTATTAGCAACCGTTTTTCTCTTTCCTTTTCGAGTACGAGCATTATTCTTGGTGTGCTGTCCTCTTACCGGAAGACCCTTTCTATGACGAAGGCCTCTGTAACAACCGATATCTAACAATCGTTTGATACTCATTTGTATCTCCCCTTTGAGAACACCTTCTACCTTGTATTTCTCTCGGATAGCAGTTCTTACACTACCACCTTCATCGTCAGTCCAATCCTGAACTTTCTTGTTCGGATCTACACCGGCTTCAGCCAAAATCTTTTGAGCTGATGTTTTACCAATGCCGAAGATGTAAGTCAAGGCAATCTCGCCTCGCTTGTTATCGGGAATATCTACTCCTGCAACTCTTGCCATAATTATCCTTGTCTCTGTTTAAACTTTGGATTCTTTTTATTGATTACATAAAGCTTCCCTTTCCTCCTGATCACTTTGCAATCAACGCTTCGTTTTTTAACGGATGCTCTTACTTTCATTTCTTTTTACTTTTTCAGTCTATGACTGTTATTTATATCGATATACGATTCTTCCTTTGGTCAAATCATAAGGAGACATTTCCAACTTTACCTTATCTCCGGGTAAAATCTTGATGTAGTGCATTCTCATCTTTCCTGAGATATGTGCGATCACCTCATGACCGTTTTCAAGCTCTACTCTAAACATTGCGTTTGACAATGCTTCCACGATCGTTCCGTCCTGCTCTATGGATGCTTGTTTTGCCATTATGCTGCTTGAGTTCTTCCTTTAACTCTACCTGATTTCATCATTCCTTCATAGTGCCTCATGAGCAGGTAGCTCTCAATCTGCTGAAGGGTATCAAGAATTACACCTACCATGATCAATAGTGATGTTCCTCCGTAAAACTGGGCAAAGCCCTGATTTACACCTGCTATCATAGCGAATGCAGGAAGGATTGCGATAATCGCAAGGAAAATCGCTCCAGGTAAAGTGATTCTTGAAAGAATATTATCTAAAAAGTCAGCGGTTTGTTTTCCCGGCTTAACACCTGGTACGAAACCACCATTTCGTTTCATATCGTCTGCAATCTGGTTAGGATTGATTGTGATGGCAGTATAGAAGAATGTGAACACGATAATCATGATCGCAAAGGTCAAATTGTACTGCCATGAAGTGAAATCAGAGAATGTTGTTCCAATGTAGTTTGCGAAATCACTTTCCTCTCTCCAAAGACCTGCAAGCATTGCCGGCAGGAACATGATAGACTGAGCAAAGATGATCGGCATAACTCCTGAAGCATTCACTTTCAATGGAATGTATTGTCTCTGACCACCGTATACTTTATTTCCAACTACTTGCTTTGCATATTGTACCGGTACTCTTCTTACCGCCTGCACCAACGCCACCGTTACAAGTACTACAAAGAACAGAGCAACTAATTCTAAAATGAACAGCAACATCTCGCTCATTCCTCTTGTAATTGCTTCAGCAGCAATACTTCCAGGGAATCTTGAAATGATACCAATCATAATTAGCATCGAAATACCGTTACCAATTCCTTTATCAGTGATTTTCTCTCCAAGCCACATACAAAAGATGGTACCTGAAGTTAGGATGATCACGGAAGTAAACTTGAAGAAGAAGGTGTTGCTAATAATCGCTTCTGCAGGGATAGCTGCTGAAACGTAGCTAAATCCTTGAGCCATGCATATAGCGATAGTCAATACTCTTGTAAGTTGATTGATCTTCTTACGTCCGCTATCTCCTTCTTTTTGAAGCTTTTGAAAATATGGTACTGCCACTGTCATCAACTGCAACACAATGGATGCAGAGATATAAGGCATAATACCTAATGCGAATACGGAAGCATTACTAAATGCGCCTCCTAAGAACGTATCCAATAATCCAAAAATACCTTGTGCATCTCCTCCAAGATTACTTGGGTCTACACCCGGAAGTACCACGAAAGAACCTATTCTGAATATCACTAAAAATCCTATTGTGTTTAGGATTCTAGTTCTCAGTTCCTCAATGGAAAAAATGTTTTTTATGGTATCTATGAATTTCTTCATTATTCTACTATAGTAATGGATCCACCAGCTTTCTCAATTGCTTCCTGAGCAGTTTTTGAGAATTTATGTGCTGTAACTTTAAGTCCAGTTTTCAGTTCGCCTCTTCCTAACACTTTAACGATATCGTTCTTTTGAGCAAGACCATTAGCTATTAAGACTTCAATCGTAATTTCTTTCAGCTTTTTTGCTTCACTTAGCTCCTGAAGATCATCGAGGTTGATTGGCTTGGAAACAACTTTGTTGTTGTTCTTAAATCCAAACTTAGGCACTCGTCTTTGTAAAGGCATTTGCCCTCCTTCGAAACCTGTCTTACGAGAGTAACCTGCACGTGACTGAGCTCCTTTGTGACCTTTTGTGGATGTACCACCTCGTCCAGAGCCTTGTCCTCTACCGATTCTCTTTCTATTCTTTGTTGAGCCTTCTGCAGGCTTTAATGATTCAAGTCTCATGTTTACAGCTCTTTTACTTCTACTAAGTGATTCACCGTTTTGATCATCCCGCTAATTGAAGGAGTCAGTTCTTTTTCAACGGACTTATTTATTTTACCAAGGCCCAAAGCAATCATTGTTTTTTTCTGATTCTGAGGACGTTTGATCGTACTTCTCTTTTGTGTGATTAATACTTTTCCCATTGTCTTAGCCATTGAAAACTTTATCCAAAGACACACCTCTTTGCTGAGCGACAGCAAATGGGTCTCTCATTTTATTTAAAGCATCAAAAGTTGCTTTCACCACGTTATGTGGGTTTGAAGATCCTTTTGATTTTGCAAGTACGTCGTGTACCCCTGCACTCTCCAATACTGCACGCATCGCACCACCGGCAATTACTCCAGTACCCGGTGCTGCTGGCTTAAGTAGCACAAGACCACCACCGAACTTACCGATCGCTTCGTGAGGAACAGTTCCTTTGAAAACCGGTACTTTCACAAGGTTTTTCTTAGCATCATCAATCCCTTTAGTGATCGCGTCTGTTACCTCGTTTGCTTTACCTAGTCCGTATCCAACTACACCGTTTCCATCTCCTACTACTACGATAGCTGAGAAGCTGAATCTTCGTCCACCCTTCACTACTTTCGCTACTCGCTTGATCGCAACTACTCGCTCCTGAAGGTCGATTTCACTTGCTTTTATAGATCTTATATTGCTTTGTGACATAATTTCTGTTTCTTAGAATTTTAAACCTCCTTCACGAGCTCCTTCTGCCAAAGATCTAACTCTGCCATGGTAAGGATATCCGCCTCTGTCAAACACCACTGTCTCAATCCCTGCTCCTTTAGCATTTTCAGCAAGCTTTTTGCCTACTTCTTTTGCTACTTCTACATTCAAATTGGTTTTACCAATTTCTTTGGTTGATGCAGAAGCCAATGTTTTACCATTCACATCGTCAATCAACTGAGCATAAATACCTTTATTGCTCTTAAAAACAGAAACTCTAGGTCTCTCAGCAGTACCGGATACCTTCCTACGGATACCCAGTCTAAGTCTTTTTCTTCTTGCTGTTTTAGTAATTGCCATATCTTATTATTTAGCAGCAGTTTTACCAGCTTTTCTTCTAACTTTCTCTCCAACAAAGCGAATACCTTTTCCTTTGTATGGCTCAACTTTTCTCAGTGATTTGATTTTTGCCGAAATCTGACCAACTAGTTGTTTGTCAATCCCTTCAATCGTCACTTTAGGGTTCTTTCCTTTTTCAGTTTCTGCAGAAACCTTGATTTCTTCAGGTACTGCGAAATAAATGCTGTGAGAGTATCCAAGGTTTAGTTCCAAAACATTGTTTTGGACAGCAGCCTTATAACCTACCCCTACAAGCTCCATTTCTTTCTTGAACCCGTTACTCACTCCCTCTACCATGTTGCTGACCAGCGAACGGTAAAGTCCATGAAGTGATTTATGTCTTTTTTGCTCTGTAGGTCGCTCCACAGTTAATACTCCGTCTTCCACCTTACAGGTGATATCCGGATCTATCTGTTGAGTCAACTCTCCCTTAGGTCCTTTTACACTCACAGTTTGTTTGTCTACTGTGATTGAAACTCCTTCAGGTACATTAATTGGTGCTTTTCCTATCCTTGACATCTCAAATCAATTAATACACGTAACATAAAACTTCTCCACCTACATTCTCTCTGCGAGCTTCTTTATCAGAAATAACTCCTTTAGATGTAGATAAAATTGCGATACCAAGACCATTCAGTACTCTTGGCAGAGCTTCAGATCCAGCATATTTCCTAAGTCCCGGAGTACTTATTCTCTCCAAGCTAGTGATTGCTGACTGCTTCGTCTGTGGATTGTATTTCAAAGCAATTTTTATAATGCCTTGCTTTCCATCATCCTCAAACTTGTAGTTTCTGATGAAGCCCTTACTGTGCAATACCTTAGTGATCTCCTTCTTTAAATTAGAAGCAGGCACCTCTACTACACGGTGGTTCGCGCCTATCGCGTTGCGAATCCTGGTTAAATAATCTGCTATCGGGTCTGTTACCATTTCTTAAACACACTTATCCCCCTCGAAAAAGGGGGTGCAAAAATAATAATTAATATTTTGAAACGAAAGGAAGTTTTTAACTACCAGCTCGCTTTTGTTACTCCTGGAATTTTTCCATCAGATGCCATCTCTCTAAATGTCACCCTTGAGATACCAAATCTCCTCATGTAGCCCTTAGGTCTACCTGTAAGCTTACATCTATTGTGCAATCTCACTTTCGAAGAATTTCTTGGTAGTTTGTCAAGACCTTCCCAGTCACCGGCTGCTTTTAGGGCAGCTCGCTTCTCGGCATATCTTGCTACAAGCTTTTCTCTTTTTCTTTCTCTCGCTTTTACTGCTGATCTAGCCATAATTTCTTAGTTCTTCTTTGAAGTAAACGGCATTCCAAGAGATCGTAATAATTCAAGACTCTCCTCATCAGTCTGTGCAGTTGTCACAAACGTGATGTCCATACCAGTGATTTTGTTTACTTTATCGATACTGATTTCCGGGAAGATGATTTGCTCCTGCACACCAAGTGTGTAGTTACCTCTTCCGTCAAATCCCTTTTCTCTAATTCCTTTGAAGTCCCTTACTCGTGGTAACGCTACGGTCACCAATCGATCAAGAAATTCATACATTTTATCACCTCTGAGCGTAACTTTCGCTCCTATAGGCATTCCTTCTCTCAACTTAAAGTTGGATACTGACTTCTTTGCAATTGTTGCAACAGCCTGCTGACCAGTGATTTGAGTTAATTCCTCAACTCCTGTATCAACCAACTTCTTATCAGACACAGCAGCACCAATACCTTTATTGATTGCGATCTTAGTCAGTTTAGGCACCTGCATAACAGAGCTGTACTGAAACTTATCCTTCAAATGAGGAATGATCTCTTTTCTGTATTTTTCTTTTAATCTAGGACTAGCCATTCGTGATAAATTCTCCTGATTTTTTTGAATATCTCTGCAGCTTACCATCTGCATTCTGCTTTCTTCCAATTCTTGTCGCCTCTCCGGATGCCGGATCTACAACTTTAAGGTTGCTAAGGTGAATACCTGCTTCTGTTTGCTGAATTCCTCCTTCAGGATTTGCAGCAGAAGGCTTCACATGCTTAGTAATCATGTTCGCACCTTCAACAATCGCGCGGTACTTAGCGGTATTTACTTCAAGAACCTTACCGGTTTTACCTTTATCGTTTCCGGCAATGATCTTAACCGTATCTCCTTTTCTTACGTGAAATTTTACGTTGCTCATTGTTAAAGTACTTCGGGTGCTAATGATACTATTTTCATGAACTGCTTCTCTCTAAGCTCTCTAGCCACAGGGCCAAAGATCCTTGTTCCTCTCGGCTCATCGTTTGCAGTAAGAAGTACAGCTGCATTATCCTCGAAACGGATATAGCTACCATCTTTTCTGCGAACTTCTTTTTTGGTTCTTACAACCACTGCTCTTGAAACAGTTCCTTTTTTCAAACTACTTGATGAAAGTGCGTGCTTAACAGTCACAATAATTTTGTCACCTACAGAAGCATATCGCTTCTTGGTGCCTCCAAGCACACGGATAACTAGCACTTCTTTAGCGCCGCTATTGTCCGCAACCGATAATCTTGACTCCTGCTGTACCATTATTTTGCTCTTTCAATAATTTCTACCAACCTCCATCTTTTGCTTTTGCTCATTGGACGAGTTTCCATCACCTTCACGGTATCACCGATGTTGCAATCGTTTTTCTCATCATGAGCTGTGAGCTTAGTGGTTTTTCTCACAAATTTTCCATAGATCGGGTGCTTCACTTTACGTTCAACAGCTACCGTGATGCTTTTCTGCATTTTATTGCTCACCACTTGTCCGATTCTTTCTTTTCTTAGATTTCTTTCCATCACTGAAAATTATTTGCTTGCTTCAGCAACTTGGTTTAATTCTTTGGCCTTAATTTCTGTCTGAATTCTTGCTACCAATTTCCTATTCTCGCGAATTTTCATTGGGTTTTCAATTGGAGTGATACTATGTGCAAACTTCAATTTGCCGTAGTTCTCCTTTTCAACTGCAAGCTTATTTTTCAGCTCGTCCAGACTCAATCCTCTTAATTCAGAATTTTTCATTACTCTGGCTTATAATCTTTTGCTAATGTGAATTTTGTAGAGATTGGAAGTTTTTGAGCAGCCAATCTTAAAGCTTCTTTCGCCAACTCGATATCTACTCCCGCAGCTTCGAAAAGAACAGTGCCAGGCTTAACAGTAGCTACCCAATATTCCGGTGCTCCTTTACCCTTACCCATCCTTACTTCTGCAGGCTTTTTGGTCACGGGCTTGTCAGGGAAGATTCGAATCCAAACCTGTCCCTCCCGCTTCATTGCTCTTGTCATCGCAATCCTGGCAGCTTCTATCTGACGGCTTGTGATCCATCCCGGCTCCATGGCCTTGATTCCAAAAGTTCCGAATGCAAGTCTATGCCCACGATTGGCAAGACCCTTCACTCGGCCTTTTTGCATTTTTCTAAATTTCGTTCGTTTTGGCTGTAACATGATGCTTTACAAAACTTTTACTTTCTTCTTCTATTTTCTCTTCGCCTTCTGTTCGGCGCTCCACCACCAGGTGCGTTGCTATTGCCACCACCTGCTTGTCCTACGTTTGGAGAAAGATCTCTCTTACCGAATACTTCTCCTTTGAATATCCATACTTTGATTCCGATTTTACCATAAATGGTATGTGCTTCAGTAATCGCGTAATCGATATCCGCTCTAAGTGTATGCAAAGGAATTCTTCCCTCTTTATACTGCTCGCTTCTTGCCATCTCCGCACCACCAAGTCTACCAGAGCATTTGATCTTGATTCCTTGAGCTCCAACTCTCATTGAAGAAGCAATTGATTGCTTCATCGCTCTTCGGAAAGAGATTCTTGCCTGCAACTGCTGAGCGATAGACTCACCTACCAACTTCGCATCTAACTCAGGTCTTTTGATTTCGAAAATATTGATCTGAAGATCTTTTCCTGTCAAGTTTTTCAACTCTTCTTTGATCTTATCAACCTCAGACCCGCCTTTACCAATCACAACACCCGGACGAGCGGTATGAACAGTAAGGGTAATTCTTTTCAATGTCCGCTCAATCACAATTTTAGAGATGCCTCCTTTTGGCATACGAGCAGAGATATATTTTCTTATTTTGTTGTCTTCAACAAGTTTGTCAGCATATGACTTGCTATCAAACCAGGCAGAGTCCCACCCTTTGATAACACCTAATCTAAATCCAACTGGGTTTACTTTTTGTCCCATTATTTGTTGCTTTCTTTAGTTTCCTTAGTATCCTGGTTGTGATTATCAACTACGATAGTCACATGATTTGATCTCTTTCTGATTCTGTGAGCTCTTCCTTGTGGGGCAGGTCTCAATCTTTTCAACATTCGAGCGCTATCTACATAGATTTCCTTCACATAAAGGTCAGCTTCTTCGATGCTGATGTCTTCATTTTGCATTTGCCAATCTGCAATTGCAGTTAGAAGAAGTTTTTCCAGAGTGTTTGATGCATGATGTGCGTCAAAACGAAGGATGTTTAGTGCAATATTTGCTCGCTCTCCACGAATCATATCTGCTACCAATCTCATCTTACGAGGAGAAGTAGGAACATTTCGCAGCGATGATTTAACCGCACCAAGTTTCCCCTTGTTTTCCTCACGGAATTTCTTGTCAGCTTCTTTCTGAAGTCTGATTCGTACTGATTTCTTTAATTTCTTTTCAGCTTCCATTGGTGCTCTTATCTTTTACCTTTATCCTTCTTAGCGATATGACCTCTAAAGTTTCTAGTCGGTGCAAATTCGCCAAGTTTATGTCCTACCATATTTTCTGTTACGAAAACAGGGATGAATTTATTTCCGTTGTGAACAGCGAACGTGTGTCCTACAAAATCCGGAGATATCATTGATCTTCTTGACCATGTTTTGATCACAGACTTCTTACCAGAGTCATTCATCGCATCGACTTTTTTCTCAAGTCGGAAGTCTATATAAGGTCCTTTCTTTAATGATCTTGACATTATTTCCTTCGTTTAACTATCTGCTTATCAGAATATTTATTTGGTCGACGAGTTTTCATACCCTTCGTGTACTGACCATTTCTAGATCTTGGGTGACCTCCGGAAGATCTACCTTCACCACCACCCATTGGGTGATCGACAGGGTTCATAGCCACACCTCTTACTCTAGGTCGTCTACCTAACCATCTGTTTCTACCCGCTTTACCTAGCCTCACACTCATATGGTCAGAGTTTGACACAGTGCCTATAGTGGCAAGACAGGTGTTAAGGATCATTCTCATTTCACCGGAAGGAAGCTTTACTGTGGAATACTTGCCTTCACGAGCAACCAACTGCACATAAGTTCCTGCACTTCTTGCCATCACCCCACCTTTTCCAGGCTTCAACTCAATGTTATGAATGATTGTACCAAGAGGAATCTCTGATAGGAAAAGTGTATTTCCAACTTCAGGAGCTATTCCCTTACCTGAATTAACAACCGTTCCGACCTCAAGACCAGCTGGTGCCAGAATGTATCTTTTTTCACCATCAGCATAATAAAGCAATGCGATTCTAGCGGATCTGTTTGGATCATATTCGATTGCTTTTACAGTAGCAGGTACACCGTGTTTATCCCTCTTGAAGTCGATGAGCCTAAGCTTACGCTTGTGGCCACCGCCAACATTTCTCACGGTCATTCTACCCTGGTTATTTCTACCTCCATTTCTTTTAGATGTAGCCACCAAAGATCTCTCTGGAGTGGACTTGGTAATATCATCAAAGACAGGAGCCATTCTGAATCTCTGCCCTGGAGTTGTCGGTTTAAGTTTTTTTACAGCCATCTCTGTTTATTATATTCCGCTATAAAAATCAATTATATCTCCCTCAGCCACCTGCACAATTGCTTTTTTATAAGCTGGAGTTCTTCCTTCAATAACTCTAGACTTAGTGTATCGCCTTTTGGATCCACCAGGCTGAATCATTGTATTCACAGATTCTACAGTAACTCCGTAAGTTTTCTCAACCTCAGATTTGATCTGTACTTTATTGGCATTCCTGGCTACTACGAATCCGTACTTGCCATGCTCATTAAGAGCTGATACCTTTTCTGTAACTAGTGGTTTTATTAAAACTCCCATCTTAATTCAATCTTTCTTTAAGTTGCTCAAGCGTTCCTTCACAAATAATCAATCGTTCTGCATTGATCAAATCATATGTGTTCACTTCGTCAACAGTTGAAACATGTGCTTTCTTAATGTTTCTTGAAGACAAGAATACATTCTTGTTCTTATCACTTACAAGGAACAATGCCTTCTTACCTGAAGCAGAAAGACTATTAAGGATGCCTATGAATTCTTTTGTTTTTGGAGCTTCGAAAGTAAAGTCTTCAAGTATTTGAATGGCCTTTTCTTTTGCTCTTGATGAAAGAACTGATTTTCGAGCTAATTTTTTAACTTTTCTATTCAGCTTGAAACCATAGTCTCTTGGCTGAGGTCCGAAGAAGGTACCTCCACCTCTCATAATACCAGACTTCACACTACCGGCACGAGCAGTACCCGTTCCTTTTTGCTTCTTGATCTTACGAGTTGATGCTGTGATCTCTCCTTTATCTTTTGTCTTAGCAGTACCCTGTCGTTGGTTTGCTAAATAGTTCTTCACATCAAGGTAGACAGCATGCTCGTTTGGCTCTATGCCAAAGATGCTCTTGTCCAGGTTGATCTCTCTTCCTGTCTCTTCTCCTTTAATATTTAATACAGCTACCTTCATGATTACTTCTCAAGTATTACGAATGAATTTTTAGCTCCTGGAATTGCACCTGAAATAAGTACCAGGTTTTTCTCAGGATATACTTTTAACACTCTTAGGTTAAGAGTTTTTACTCGATCTCCACCAGTTCTACCAGCCATTCTTATTCCTTTGAATACTCTAGATGGGAAAGATGCGGCACCAATTGAACCCGGAGCTCTTAATCTATTGTGCTGACCATGAGTTGACTGACCTACACCACCAAATCCGTGTCTTTTAACAACTCCTTGGAAACCCTTTCCTTTGGAAATACCAACTGCGTCAACGAAATCCATCTCATTGAATACATCCTGGATTTTGATTTCGTTACCCAACTTCACTTTATCATCAAATTCAGCTCGGAAATCCCTAAACTCTACCACCTTCACTTTAGGAGTAGTCTTTGCCTTGGCAAAATGACCCTGAAGTGCCTTCGGTGTGTTTTTTTCTTTACGCTCACCATAAGCCAACTGCACAGCTTTATATCCGTCTGTCTCTTCGTTCTTAACTTGAGTCACGACGCAAGGACCAGCCTCAACAAGGGTGCAAGCGATGCTTTTACCATTCTCGTCGAAGACACTTGTCATTCCTACTTTCCTTCCTATTAAACCAGGCATTTTCTACTCGTTTATATCTTTTAATTACCCTCTCAGGCAAACTTTTCGTGAAAAGGACTGCAAAGATAGCAAATCCATTTGCCGAACAAAAACTTTGATCGGTTATTTTCAGACAAAAAAAGAACCAATCGATATGGACCAATTGGTTCTCATTTTTCGGTTAAAAACCGAGTTATACTTTAATCTCAACGTCTACTCCACTCGGGAGCTCAAGCTTCATAAGTGCGTCTACTGTTTTTGCACTATTACTGTAGATGTCTACTAATCTTTTGTATGTGCACAGTTGAAATTGCTCTCTTGCTTTCTTGT
Source organism: Ekhidna sp. (assembly GCF_040220215.1). Taxonomy (GTDB): domain Bacteria; phylum Bacteroidota; class Bacteroidia; order Cytophagales; family Cyclobacteriaceae; genus Ekhidna. The sequence goes on along the minus strand of NZ_JAVJTR010000016.1, from coordinate 541,441 downwards.
TCACGTGTGGTGACTTCAGCACCGTAAATTTTTCCTTTACAGTTGGAAGCGGGATTGGACCACTTACTACTGCTCCAGTGGTCTTTACCGCTCGAACAATTTTCTCAGAAGACTTGTCAACCAAATTGTGGTCGTAAGACTTAAGCTTTATTCTAATTTTCTGATTCATCTTCTAATTTTTATACGTTGGCTGTGCCTTTAACATCAGCAATAATACCTTCAGCAATATTCTTAGGTACCTGATCGTAGTGAGAGAACGTCAATGAAGCCGTTGCTCTACCTGAACTGTTAGTTCTAAGATCTGTTACATATCCGAATAGTTCAGATAATGGAACGTCCGCTTTAACTACTGTAGAAGTACCTCTAGTATCCATTCCCTTCATCATTCCTCTTCGCTTATTAAGATCGCCTGTTATTGTTCCCGTGTATTCATCAGGAGTTACTACCTCTACAGCCATTACTGGCTCAAGAATGACAGGAGAACACTTGGCTGCTGCAGCTTTAAACCCTGCTCTAGCTGCTAGTTCGAATGATAGTGAATCTGAATCTACATCGTGGAATGATCCATGAAATAGTCTCACCTTCATGTTATCAATCGGATAACCAGCTAAAGGACCATTTACCATTGCGGTCTCAAATCCTTTTTGAATTGCCGGAATGAATTCTTTTGGAATTACACCCCCTACAATTTGATTTACAAACTGCAATCCACCTTGCTCATAATCCTCATCTTTCGGTCCGATTTCGAATGAGATATCCGCAAACTTACCTCGTCCACCTGACTGCTTCTTGTAAACCTCTTTGTGCTCAATTGAATTGGTAATTGCTTCTTTATAAGCAACCTGGGGAGCGCCTTGATTAATTTCTACTTTGAATTCTCTTTTAAGACGATCGATGATGATGTCCAGATGAAGCTCACCCATTCCTTTAAGAATGGTCTGCCCTGTTTCGTGATTGGATTCAACTTGAAGGGTTGGATCCTCCTCGATCAATTTACCAATAGCTACACCTAACTTATCTACGTCTGCCTGAGTTTTTGGCTCAATTGCGTATCCAATAACCGGTTCAGGGAATACCATTGACTCAAGAACGATTTTAGCTTTTTCGTTGCAAAGCGTATCTCCAGTTTTAATATCCTTAAATCCAACAACTGCGCCAATATCTCCACAATGAAGCTTTTCAATTTGGTTTTGCTTATTGGCATGCATTTGGAAGATTCGTGAAATACGCTCTTTCTTGCTGGTCCTTGTATTATAGATATAAGATCCAGACTCCAATGTTCCTGAATATGATCTTACGAAACATAGACGACCTACGAATGGATCCGTTGCAATCTTGAATGCAAGTGCTGCGAATGGCTCATCACTTGATGGCTTTCTTGAAGTTTTTTCTTCAGTATCAGGATTTGTTCCAACAATACTATCTCTATCTAAAGGAGATGGAAGAAGTTCCATCACATAGTTCAAAAGTGTTTGAACTCCTTTGTTTTTGAAAGCTGAACCACAAAGCATTGGCACAAATGCAAGGTCTATAGTTGCAGATCTTAAAGCAGCAACAATTTCGTCTCTTGTAATACTTTCAGGATCTTCGAAGTATTTCTCCATCAATCCTTCATCATACTCAGCCACTGACTCTACAAGATGCTCTCTATACTCAGCAACCTCTTCCAGCATGTCAGCCGGAATATCAATTTCTTCGAAAGTCATCCCCATATCTTCCTCATTCCAGATATAGGCTTTATTTTCTACTAAGTCTACAACTCCTTTGAAGTTGTCTTCAGCTCCGATTGGCAACTGAAGTGGCACTGCTTTAGTACCTAGCATTTCTTTTACTTGCTTACAAACTTTCAAGAAGTCTGCACCAGAGCGGTCCATTTTATTAACAAACCCGATTCTAGCTACTTTGTAATTATCTGCAAGTCTCCAGTTCGTTTCAGACTGTGGCTCCACACCATCAACTGCACTAAAAAGGAAAACCAACCCATCCAATACTCGAAGTGATCTATTTACCTCTACAGTAAAGTCAACGTGTCCGGGAGTATCAATAATATTGATGTGGTAATCCTCATCTTTATATTTCCAGAATACAGTTGTCGCAGCTGAAGTAATTGTAATACCTCTTTCTTGCTCCTGCTCCATCCAGTCCATGGTAGCACCACCATCGTGAACTTCACCGATTTTGTGGTTGATACCTGCGTAATAAAGGATACGCTCAGTAGTGGTTGTTTTTCCGGCATCAATGTGAGCTGCGATACCGATATTTCTTGTAAGTCTTAAGTCTCTTGCCATTTTGGTTCTTAGAATCTAAAGTGTGAGAATGCTTTATTAGCTTCAGCCATTCTGTGCATATCATCTTTTTTCTTCACAGCGGCTCCTTCACCTTTTGATGCAGCGATGATTTCATTTGCAAGACGATCTTCCATGGTCTTTTCGCCTCTAAGTCTTGCGTACTTAATCATCCATTTGATGCCAAGGGCAATTTTTCTGTCCGGTCTAACTTCGATAGGAACCTGGAAATTAGCTCCTCCAACCCGCCTCGCTTTTACTTCAACAGATGGCATGATATTACTCAATGCTGTCTTCCATGTTTCAAGACCGTTTTCTTTTGTTTTTTCTTCTACCTGATTGATTGCACTGTAAAAGATTTTATAAGAGACGCTCTTCTTACCATCAAACATCAGATTGTTTACAAACTTGGTAACAAGGGTATCCTGATATATAGGATCAGGAAGTATGTATCTCTTTTTAGGTTTTGCTTTTCTCATTTCTCCTGCAAATTATTTTTTAGGTCGCTTAGCGCCGTATTTAGATCTTCTTTGTAGACGTCCGTTTACACCAGCAGTATCCAACGCACCTCTAATGATGTGATATCTTACTCCAGGTAAATCCTTTACTCTACCACCTCTGATAAGCACAATTGAGTGCTCCTGAAGGTTGTGTCCTTCTCCCGGAATGTAAGCATTCACTTCTTTTCCATTGGTAAGTCTCACCCTCGCCACTTTTCTCATTGCTGAGTTTGGCTTCTTAGGAGTAGTCGTGTACACTCGAGTACATACTCCTCTTCTTTGAGGACAAGAGTCCAATGCTGGGGATTTAGACTTTGAGGTCAGCTTTTTTCTACCCTTCCTTACTAATTGTTGTATAGTTGGCATACGCTATAATTTCTAATCGTCCCAAAATTTGGGAACGCAAAGATAGATATATTGAGATTATATCAAAAAGTTAAAAGATTAATTAACGGAAATATTTATCGGAACAGAGAGGTTCATATTAAGCCTCACCCATGGTTCCGCCAAAATTCATCGGGAATTTAGGTACTTCATCTGTCTGCTTGACTTCTCCAAAAGTAGCTTCGTACTTTTGGATATTATCTTTGAGGGCATTGAGGAGTCTTTTTGCATGTTCCGGGGTAACCACAATTCGTGATTTCACTTTTGCTTTCGGCACTCCGGGCATCAGTCGAATAAAGTCAATAACAAACTCACTACTTGAGTGAGCAATCATCGCCAGATTGGCATAGATGCCCTCGGCAGTTTCCTCCGAGAGCTCTATGTTGATCTGATTTTGGTTTTTATCGTCTTTCTTTTTCTGATCGTCGCTCATAATCTTAAGCTTCTTCTACTTCTTTAGATTCGAACTCCTCTTTAGAAGACACCAACTTCTCGTATTCCTCCTGAGAGTTTACGATGTAATTCTGGTGTTTTCTTACACCTGTACCTGCCGGTATCAGGTGTCCTACGATTACGTTTTCTTTCAGGCCAATCAATGTATCGGCTTTTCCTTTGATGGAAGCTTCGCTCAATACTTTGGTAGTCTCCTGGAATGAAGCTGCAGAAATGAAGCTTTCCGTTCCAAGTGATGCCTGTGTAATTCCTTGTAGTGTTGGCTTTCCAGTTGCCGGCTCAGCATCTCTTGTTACCATTGGCTTAAGATCTCTACGTTTCAAGCTTGAAATTTCGTCTCTTAAACTTCTGGCATCAATAATCTGACCTGCCTTATAATTCGAAGAATCACCTGGCTCAACCACTACTTTCTTATCAAGAATGCTATCGTTTTCTTCCATGAATGCAAAACGATCAGCCAATTGATTTGTCAGGAAGCTTGTATCTCCCGGATTCTCAATAACTACTTTTTGCATCATCTGACGAACGATTGCTTCGATGTGCTTATCGTTAATCTTCACACCCTGTAGACGGTATACTTCCTGAATTTCATTCACTAGGTATTCCTGTACTGCTGTAGGGCCTTTGATTTTTAGAATATCTGCCGGAGTGATTGCTCCATCAGAAAGTGCATCTCCTGCTCTAACATAGTCGTTATCCTGAACAAGAATGTGCTTAGAAAGTGGCACCATGTAACGTTTCTTCACACCGTCTTTCGACTCAATGTAAATCTCTCGGTTACCTCGTTTGATTCCACCGTACTCTACAACACCGTCGATTTCACTAACCACCGCCGGGTTTGAAGGGTTTCGTGCCTCGAAAAGCTCCGTTACTCTTGGAAGACCTCCGGTAATATCTCGTGACTTACCAGTTTTTCTAGGAATCTTAGCAAGTACCTGACCCGGCTTGATCTTATCTCCTTCTTCAACAGCCATGTGGGCTCCTACTGGTATGTTATAAGCCTTCAGAGTTGCTCCGTCTTTTCCGACAATATCGATAGCAGGATTCTTTGTTTTATCTTTTGTATCGATAATGACCTTCTCTCTGTGACCAGTTTGCTCATCAGACTCCTCTTTGAAAGTAACTCCTTCAATGATTGAATCGAATGATGCAGTACCGTCAAATTCTGACATAATAACTGCGTTATAAGGATCCCAGTAGCATAGCTCATCACCTTTGGCAACTTTACCACCGTCTTTCACTTTCAGGATTGCTCCATAAGGGACGTGGTTAGAGATCAATACTTTCTCCTTCTTCGCATCAAGGATTTTGATCTCACCTGACCTACCCATTACTACCTCAATCTTGTTTCCTTCATCGTCGGTAGACTTCACGGTTCTTAGCTCATCAAACTCAACAACACCTTCGAACTTCGCTTTGATGTTTGCGTCAACGGCAATGTTAGATGCTGTACCTCCTACGTGGAATGTTCTTAATGTAAGCTGTGTTCCCGGCTCACCGATTGACTGTGCAGCAATTACTCCTACAGACTCTCCGATATGAGACATTCGACCCGTTGATAGGTTTCTTCCATAGCATTTAGCACAAACTCCCTGACGAGTTTCACAAGTCAATACAGACCTGATTTCAACCTCTTCAATGCTCGACTGATCAACATAATCAGCTATCTCCTCTGTGAACTCGGCACCAGATTCAATTACCAACTCATCGGTAATTGGATCATATATATCGTGAACAGAAACTCGTCCAAGAATTCTCTCAGACAATGCTTCTACTACTTCTTCATTATCCTTCAATGCAGAAACAGAAAGACCTCTCAATGTTCCACAATCATCTTCGTTGATAACAACATCCTGCGCAACATCCACCAAACGTCTGGTTAGGTAACCAGCATCCGCAGTTTTCAATGCTGTATCCGCAAGACCTTTTCTCGCACCGTGCGTGGAGATGAAGTACTCAATTACATCCAGTCCTTCCTTAAAGTTTGAAAGAATTGGGTTTTCAATGATCTCACCAACAGAACCCTGAAGGTTTTTCTGTGGCTTAGCCATCAATCCTCTCATTCCACCAAGCTGACGAATCTGCTCCCTTGATCCCCTAGCACCGGAGTGCATCATCATATAGATCGAGTTGAATCCCTGATCATCCTCTTCCATCTGCTTCATCAGCGAGTTGGTAAGCATGGTGTTCGTTCTGGTCCAGATATCAATCACCTGGTTGTAACGCTCATTATCTGTGATCAGACCCATCAGGTAGTTCTGCCATACAGCATCTACTTCCTCTTTCGCCTGAGCTACCAACTTCTCTTTCTCCTCCGGAACGTTGATGTTATCAAGTCCCATTGAAAGACCACCTTTATAGGCCATCTTAAATCCAAGATCTTTTATATCATCAAGGAAATGAGCTGTTCTTGCCATTCCAACAATCTTGAAGACATTGGAAATAATCTTCTGAAGCTTTTTCTTGGTCAAAAGCTCATCAACAAATCCAACCTCTTCAGGAACAGACTCATTGAATAATACTCTACCAGCAACAGTTTCAATTATTTTGGTTTCAAGTTCACCTTGCTCGTTTCTTACTTTTGTTCTCACCTTGATGTAAGCATGCTGAGAAATTTGCTTCTCATTAAGCGCAATGATTACTTCTTCGTGAGAGTAGAAAATTTTGCCTTCACCAGCTACTTTCTCCTTATCGGTGCTTCTCCTACCCTTTGTGATGTAGTAAAGACCCAATACCATGTCCTGAGAAGGTACCGCAATAGGTGCTCCATTCGCAGGGTTCAGAATATTGTGTGAAGAAAGCATCAATAGAGATGCCTCAAGAATTGCTTCATGACCAAGAGGAACGTGTACCGCCATCTGGTCACCGTCAAAGTCAGCGTTGAATGCTGTACATGCTAACGGGTGAAGTTGAATTGCTTTTCCTTCAATCAACTTAGGCTGGAAAGCCTGAATACCTAACCTGTGAAGTGTAGGTGCCCTGTTCAAAAGTACAGGATGTCCTTTCAATACGTTTTCAAGAATATCCCAAACTACAGGATCTTTTCTATCAACTATCTTCTTCGCAGATTTTACTGTTTTTACGATTCCACGTTCGATCAATTTTCTGATAATGAACGGCTTGAATAGCTCAGCTGCCATGTTTTTAGGCAAGCCGCACTCATGCATCTTCAATTCAGGACCTACTACGATTACAGATCGACCAGAATAGTCAACCCTTTTACCTAATAGGTTTTGACGGAATCGACCTTGCTTACCTTTAAGCATATCACTTAAAGATTTTAGGGCTCTGTTTCCATCAGATCGAACGGCGTTTACTTTTCTTGAGTTATCGAAAAGTGAATCCACCGCTTCCTGAAGCATCCTCTTCTCATTTCGAAGAATTACTTCCGGAGCTTTAATATCAATTAGTCTTTTCAGACGATTGTTTCTAATAATTACCCTTCTATACAGGTCGTTCAAGTCAGAAGTAGCGAATCTACCACCATCCAACGGCACCAAAGGACGTAATTCAGGTGGAATTACCGGTACCATCTTCACAATCATCCATTCAGGCTTATTCTCGATTCTGGTTTTTGCATCTCTGAATGCTTCAACTACTCTCAATCGCTTCAAAGCTTCTGCTTTTCTCTGCTGAGAAGTATCTGTAGCTGCCTGATGTCTTAGTTCAAATGAAAGTTCATCCAGCTGAGTTCTTGCCAAAAGCATTTCCAATGCATCCGCACCCATCTTTGCGATGAATTTGTTCGGATCATCATCATCAAGCATCTGATTTTCTCTTGGAAGCTTATCCAGAATATCCAGGTATTCTTCTTCAGTAAGGAAGTCCAGTTTTGAAATTCCGTCTTCTTCTTTAGCTCCCGGCTGAATTACGATGTATCGTTCGTAATAAATAATCTGATCTAACTTCTTGGTTGGTACACCTAGAAGATATCCGATTTTATTTGGTAATGACTTGAAGTACCAGATGTGTGCAACCGGTACTACCAATTCGATATGACCCATTCGCTCTCTTCGAACCTTCTTCTCTGTCACTTCGACACCACATCGGTCACAAATAATGCCTTTGTATCGAATTCTTTTGTATTTGCCACAATGACACTCCCAATCTTTTACAGGACCGAAAATTCGCTCACAGAAAAGGCCACCCATCTCAGGCTTATAAGTCCTGTAATTGATGGTTTCCGGCTGAGTTACTTCACCATGTGAGCTTTCCAGAATTGATTCCGGAGAGGCAAGACTGATGGTAACTTTAGAGAAGTCGTTGTGAATTTTTTTGTTTTTTCTGAACGCCATGTTGTATATCAATAAAGCCCCCGCCAGCTGGCGGGGAATGATTGTCAATAATTAATTAGTCCAAAGTAATTTCAAGAGCCAATCCTCTCAATTCATGTATCAATACATTGAATGATTCCGGAATGTTCGGCTTATTCATGTTCTCGCCTTTCACGATCGCTTCATAAGCTTTAGCTCTACCAATTACATCATCAGATTTGATGGTGAGGATTTCCTGAAGAACGTTGGCTGCACCAAATGCCTCCAATGCCCATACCTCCATCTCTCCAAAACGTTGACCTCCAAACTGTGCCTTACCACCAAGCGGCTGCTGAGTAATAAGTGAGTATGGTCCTATACTTCTTGCGTGCATTTTGTCATCCACCAAGTGACCCAGTTTCAGCATGTAAATCACACCAACAGTCACCGGCTGATCAAATCGCTCGCCAGAAAGTCCATCATATAGATAGGTTCTACCGAAATTCGGAAGGCCTGCTTCTTTCAGCTCATTCTGTACTTCTTCTTCAGTAGCACCATCAAAAATTGGAGTCGCATATTTTCTGTCCAGCTTCAATCCTGCCCATCCAAGAACAGTCTCATAAATCTGACCGATGTTCATCCTTGATGGTACACCAAGAGGATTCAATACGATATCCACTGGAGTTCCATCCTCCATGAACGGCATATCTTCCTCACGCACAATCTTCGCTACAACCCCTTTGTTACCGTGACGTCCTGCCATCTTATCACCCACTTGAAGTTTACGTTTCTTAGCAACATAAACTTTAGCAAGCTGAACAATACCTGCAGGCAGCTCATCTCCAACTTCAAGCGTAAAACGCTCTCTTTTGAAATGACCTGAGATATCATTTCGGTAACCCATGAAATTTTTGACTAGCTTAAATACCAGCTCATTGGTCTTTTCGTCTGTTACCCAGTTTTCAATAATCAAATCAGAGATCAGATTCGCCTCTTCAGGAACGTTGTAATTACTCTCGTCTCTGTATTTGTTCTTTGGTGGGAACAAGTTCGCTTCGATGTTCTTCCTCGTGAACTTGGTTCCCTTACTCATCACTTCTTCACCAAACTTATGTTTGATTCCCTGGCATGTTTTGCCTTCAAGAAGCTGTGTGATTTTATCAATCATAGTCGCTCGCGCTTCCGAAAGTTGCTGACTATACCTGTTTTTAAGCAGTTCAACTTCTTTCTTAGCTCTCGCTCTTACGTCTTTATCTTTCTTAGGTCTGGAGAAAAGCTTGGTGTCAATAACCACACCTTTCAGAGATGGAGACGCCTTCAATGAAGCATCTTTTACATCACCAGCTTTATCACCGAAGATTGCTCTCAATAATTTTTCTTCCGGAGTTGGATCTGACTCTCCTTTAGGAGTAATCTTTCCGATAAGGATATCTCCTTCTTTAATCTCAGCACCTGTTCGGATAATTCCGTTTTCGTCAAGATTTTTAACTGCCTCTTCAGAAACGTTTGGAATCTCGCTAGTTAGCTCCTCTTCACCACGCTTTGTATCTCTTACTTCAAGCTCAAATTCATCGATATGAATAGAGGTGAAGATATCTTCTCTCACTACTCTTTCTGAGATTACAATCGCATCCTCGAAGTTGTATCCTTGCCAAGGCATGAAGGCAACCTGCATGTTAATACCTAGTGCAAGCTCTCCTTTCTCCGTCGCAAATCCATCACATAATGCTTGTCCCTGCTTCACTTTATCACCCTTCTGTACGATTGGCTTCAAGTTGATACAAGTGTCCTGATTCGTTCTTCTGAACTTAACCAGATCATAAGTCACCACTGAATCATTGAAAGTGATAATCTGCTCATCAGAATCAAGCGTATACTTTACTGTAATCTTAGTAGCGTCTACATATTCAATTACTCCGTCTCTCTCTGCTCTGATCAATGCTCTTGAGTCAAGTGCTACTCGCTCCTCAAGACCAGTTCCTACGATTGGAGCCTGTGGTCTCATCAATGGTACTGCCTGACGCTGCATGTTTGATCCCATCAATGCCCTATTCGCATCATCGTGCTCAAGGAATGGAATCATAGAGGCTGCAACAGACACAATCTGGTTTGGAGCTACGTCCATGTAACTCACTTCTTCTTCACTACAAAGTGGGAAGTCACCTTCAAATCGAGCCTTAATTTTCTCATTCAAGAATTTACCCTTGTCAGACAATGGCGCATTAGCTTGTGCAATGTTGTGGGTATCTTCTTCTTCTGCTGTCAGGTACTTTACATTTCCTGACATATCTACAGTACCTTTTGCTACTTCTCTATATGGTGTTTCAATGAAACCCATTTGGTTCACTTTAGCGTGAACACAAAGTGAAGAAATCAAACCAATGTTTGGTCCCTCTGGTGTCTCAATGGTACAAAGTCTACCATAGTGAGTGTAGTGAACATCTCGAACCTCGAAACCGGCTCTTTCTCTTGAAAGACCGCCTGGTCCTAAGGCAGACATTCTTCTTTTATGTGTTACCTCGGCAAGTGGATTCGTTTGATCCATGAACTGAGATAGCTGATTTGTTCCGAAGAATGAGTTGATCACAGAAGACAATGTTCTAGCGTTGATCAAATCAACCGGCTTGAAATCCTCATTGTCACGGACGTTCATTCTTTCTCGGATGGTTCTTGCCATTCTGGCCAAACCAACACCGAACTGAGAATAAAGCTGCTCACCAACTGTTCTTACCCTTCTGTTACTTAAGTGGTCAATATCATCGACCACAGCCTTACTATTGATTAGTCCAATTAGATATTTAACAATAAGGATGATATCCTCAGTTGTTAAAACTCTTCTATCCCAATCGGTATCAATACCTAATTTCTTATTGATTCTATATCGACCTACTTCCCCAAGATCATATCTCTTATCTGAGAAGAATAAGCTTGTGATAATATCACGCGCAGTTTGCTCATCAGGAGCCTCCGTATTTCTCAACTGACGATAAATCTGCTCAACTGCTTCTTTCTCTGAGTTTGAATTATCTTTTTGAAGGGTGTTATAAACGATGGAATATTCTGCAATATTCACATCTTTTCTATGAACGATGATCGACTTAGATCCTGAATCGATGATAGTCTGAATATCATCTTCAGTTATCATGCTATCACGCTCAAGAACAACTTCGTTTCTATCAATAGATACTACCTCACCGGTATCTTCATCCACGAAATCTTCTGTCCAGGTTCTTAATACCCTTGCAGCAAGTCTTCTATCGATAACTTTCTTAAGATCCTTCTCTGTTGCCTCAATCTCTTCAGATAAGCCGAAAAGGTCTAATATTTCTTTATCAGATCCATATCCAATAGATCTGAGAAGTGTGGTAATAGGAAACTTCTTCTTACGATCAATATATGCATACATCACGTTGTTTACGTCAGTTGCAAACTCGATCCATGACCCCTTGAATGGGATAATTCTGGCACTATAAAGAAGTGTTCCATTGGTGTGCTTGCTTTGAGCAAAGAACACACCCGGAGACCTGTGAAGTTGTGATACAATCACACGCTCCGCACCATTGATTACGAAAGAGCCCTTTTCGGTCATGTATGGGATGTTACCCAGAAATACCTCTTGCTCAATCGTTTCAAAATCTTCATTTTCTTCGTCATTACAAAGCAGACGAAGCTTTGCTTTTAATGGGACAGAATAAGTAAGTCCTCTTTCAATACACTCTTGGATGCTGTATTTTGGAGGGTCTACTGTATAGTCCACAAATTCCAATACGAAATTCTCTCGAGAATCCGTAATAGGAAAGTTTTCCATAAACACCTTGTAAAGGCCTTCGCCTTCTTTGTGTTCAGCCGGTGTATCCAGCTGGAAAAAGTCAACAAATGACTTTAATTGTACATCCAGAAAATCCGGATAATCAATAACTGATTTGATTGAAGAGAAATTGATTCTCGTGTTATTGTTGTTAGCCAAAGCTTACGGAGTTTTAGTTTATAAAAATTGAAAAAGACATTTTAGCTTTATATACAAACAGGAAAAGACCTGATCCCTGATCCCAAAAAAAAAATGGGAGGGAGCCAGGCCTAAACCTTAAGTATTATGTGCTAATTACTTTAATTCTACTTCAGCACCAGCTTCCTCAAGCTGCTTTTTCAATGCTTCCGCTTCGTCCTTAGCGATTCCTTCTTTCACTGCCTTAGGAGCACCATCAACAAGCTCTTTCGCTTCTTTAAGGCCTAGTCCAGTAAGTTCTTTCACTAACTTAACGATAGCAAGTTTTGCACCACCTGGAGACTTAAGGATCACGTCGAATGAAGATTTCTCTTCTTCCGCCCCACCTTCAGCTCCGCCACCACCGGCAACCATTACTGGTCCTGCAGCTGCAGCTGGCTCAATACCATATTCGTCTTTAAGGATGTTAGCTAGTTCGTTTACCTCTTTTACTGAAAGGTTAACTAATTGCTCTGCAAATTCTTTTAAATCCGCCATTTTATTAAGTGTTAATTCTGTTTAAAAATTTTTAATTCTCTCTTTCTGAAAGTGTTTTAACAATACCAGCAAGCTTGTGTTCCCCACTCTGAAGTAGAGTAAGAACATTCTTAGCAGGCGATTGCAGTAATGCGATGACATCTCCAATAAGCTCTTGCTTAGATTTCAAGCTAGCAAGTGCTCCTAGTTGATCTTCACCTATGAATAAATCCGAGTCTATGGAAGCAGCCTTGAATTTCGGTCTATCTTTAGAATCCTTTTTCTTGAATTCAGTGATAATCTTCGCAGGAGCATTGGCAATTTCGTTAACGAACATAATGCCAGATGTACCCTTCAACACTTCGTCTAAAGACGAAAAATCTCCATCTACATTCTCAAGGGCTTTCTTAATAAGCGTGTTTTTCACAAGCTTATATTCTACTCCTTTATTGAAGCACATTTCCCTGAACTTATTGATCTCAGCAACTGTGAGGCCTGAAGTGTCAGCTATATAGAAATGATCTGTTCCCTTAAACTTTTCAGTAAGGTCACTTATTAATTGTGCTTTGTCTTGTCGTGTCATAACTGTTTATATATTCGCTATGCTACTTTTATCAATTGCTATTCCACTGCTCATCGTTGATGATAGTGTGATCGACTTGAAGTACGTGCCTTTTGATGAGGCAGGCTTCAACTTTGATACGGTCTGAACCATCTCAGTAACATTATCTCTGATCTTATCAGCTTCAAATGATACTTTACCCACACTTGTGTGGATGATTCCAAACTTGTCAACTTTAAAGTCGATTTTACCAGCTTTCACTTCTTTTACTGCCTGTCCAATATCCATCGTCACTGTTCCAGACTTTGGATTAGGCATCAAACCTCTAGGTCCAAGAACCCGTCCGAGTTTACCTACTTGTGCCATTACAGTTGGCATAGTAATGATTACATCTATGTCTGTCCAACCCCCCTCGATCTTCTTCACATAATCATCCAATCCAACATGATCAGCACCAGCATCCTTTGCTTCTTGCTCTTTATCAGGTGTGCATAGCACCAATACTCTCACGTCTTTACCTACACCATGAGGTAACGACACCACTCCACGAACCATTTGGTCAGCTTTCTTTGGATCCACACCCAATCGGATGTCGATATCTACAGAAGAGTCAAACTTGGTGAAGGTGATTTCCTTCACAAGCTTTGCTGCTTCCTCCAAAGAATACTCTTTGCCAACTTCTAAAAGTTCCTGAGCTTTCTTTTGATTTTTTGTAAGCTTTCCCATTACCAAATATTAATTTGCCCAAGGGGCTTTACCTGAAATTTTCACACCCATGCTTCGTGCAGTACCAGCCACAACTCTCATTGCAGACTCAATACTGAAAGAGTTCAAATCCGGCATCTTAGTCTCAGCTATTGCTTTAACCTGATCCCATGTTACTGAACCTACTTTCACACGGTTTGGCTCGGAAGATCCTTTCTTCAACTTAGCTGCCTCCATCAATAGAGTTGCAGCCGGAGGTGTTTTAATTACAAAGTCAAAAGACTTATCTGCGTAAATTGTAACAACAACCGGAAGAAGCTGTCCTGGCTTATCCTGAGTTCTTGCATTAAATTGCTTACAGAAGTCCATGATATTCAGACCCTTAGCACCAAGTGCGGGTCCTACTGGTGGTGACGGATTTGCCGCCCCTCCTCGTATCTGTAATTTCAAATAGCCCGATATTTCTTTAGCCATTTTTTACCTTATTAATCTTCTTTTTCTACCTGTATATAATTTAATTCGACAGGTGTATTTCTGCCAAAAATCTTAACCGTAACATTAAGCTTCTTACGATCCTCAAATACCTCCTCTACTGTACCCGTGAAGCCACTAAAGGGACCGTCCATCACTTTCACACTCTCACCCACTATAAATGGGGTATCAAGCTTCTCTTCATATTCCTCAACCTCATCAACTTTACCGAGGATTCTATTCACCTCAGATTGCCTTAAAGGAATTGGATCTTTTGTTGTACTACTCCCGGTGGATCCTAGAAAGCCGATCACATTCGGAATTAGTTCTTTATTCGTAACCAGGTGTTGCACTTCACCATTGGAGAAGTCAGCTTGGATCAATACATATCCTGGAAAAAAATTTCTTTCTCTTACTCTTTTTTTGCCGTTACGCATCTCATATACTTTTTCCGAAGGAATAAGTACCTGAGGTATATATTCGGTCAATTCTTGTCGAACCACTTCATTCTCAATGGCTTCTTTGACTTTCTTTTCCTTGCCGCTAACGGCTCTTACGACGTACCACTTATACTCCATCCTATCCCGTACGTATTATAGTTCCTGATAAATAAACTCCATCAAATTTTCGAAGGCATAGTCTATCGCTCCTATCATAAGCGCAAAAATCAACGATGCTACTAGCACTAAAACGGCACTATTTTGCAAATCACCATACTTTGGCCAGGACACTTTATGTGTCAATTCATCGTATGAATCTTTGAAAAAATTGATAACTTTAGACATAATTTTCCTTCTTTTTAGCACGGGAGGAGGGACTCGAACCCCCAACCAATGGTTTTGGAGACCACTACTCTACCAATTGAGCTACACCCGTAAAAAACAAGCAGTCCCAAAAGGACTGCAAATTTAGAGTAATCAGTTTGTATAAACAAATCCCGAAAGCACTTGCGTGCTTCGGGATAACTATGTATTAATCAAGAATTTCAGTTACCTGACCAGAACCTACAGTTCGTCCACCTTCCCTAATTGCAAATCGCAATCCTTTTTCAAGTGCAACAGGGTTAATCAAGTTCACTTCGATAGTAACGTTATCACCTGGCATCACCATTTCTACGTTAGCTGGAAGCATGATCTCTCCAGTTACATCTGTAGTTCTCAAGTAGAACTGTGGTCTGTACTTGTTGAAGAATGGAGTGTGACGTCCGCCTTCTTCTTTTGAAAGAACGTACACCTCAGCATTGAACTTAGCGTGAGGAGTTACAGAACCTGGCTTACAGATAATCATTCCTCTTTTGATTTGATCTTTTTCAATACCTCTCAAAAGTAGACCTACGTTATCTCCAGCTTCACCTCTGTCTAGAATCTTACGGAACATCTCTACTCCAGTAATTGTAGACTTAAGTCCTTCAGCACCCATACCGATGATATCAACAGCATCTCCAGAGTTAATTACTCCTCTTTCGATTCTACCTGTAGCAACAGTACCTCGACCAGTAATTGAGAACACATCCTCAACCGGCATCAAGAAATCTTTATCAACAGCTCTTTCAGGAAGTGGAATGTACTCATCCACAGCCGTCATTAGCTCTTCAATTTTTTCTACCCACTTAGCATCGCCGTTAAGGCCACCAAGAGCAGAACCCTGAATTACAGGAATGTCATCACCCGGGAAATCATAATCAGAAAGAAGCTCTCTGATTTCCATTTCTACTAGCTCTAGAAGCTCAGGATCATCAACCAAGTCAACTTTGTTCATGAATACCACTAGAGCTGGTACACCTACCTGTCTTGAAAGAAGGATGTGCTCTCTAGTTTGTGGCATTGGTCCGTCAGTTGCAGCTACCACGATGATAGCTCCATCCATCTGAGCCGCTCCTGTTACCATGTTTTTTACATAATCCGCGTGACCAGGGCAATCAACGTGAGCATAGTGACGTTTTTCTGTCTGATACTCAATGTGTGAAGTATTAATGGTAATACCTCTTTCTTTCTCTTCGGGTGCGTTATCGATAGAAGAGAAGTCTTTAATATCTGCCAAACCTTTTCCAGCTAGTACAGCCGAAATAGCAGCAGTTAAAGTTGTTTTACCATGGTCAACGTGTCCGATTGTACCAATATTTACGTGTGGTTTCGAACGATCAAAGGTTTCTTTAGCCATGCTTGATAATCCTCGTTTGTTTAATTTATTGTTATTACTCTATTTTCTAATTCTAATCCTTGAATAAGAGCCAATGAGGGGATTTGAACCCCTGACCTCTTCCTTACCAAGGAAACGCTCTACCCCTGAGCTACATCGGCTAATTCTAAACTCCCTGAGTTCAGTAATTTGAACCAAAGAGCTCAAAGACTCCCGAAAATATTCTCGGAAGATTTGAGCGGGTGACGAGGCTCGAACCCGCGACCTACAGCTTGGAAGGCTGTCGCTCTACCAACTGAGCTACACCCGCTTGTTCATCGAAGCTTAGCGAAGATGAACTTGCTTGCTTGATGAAGGATCGTCTTCACTAAAGTTTCGAACGATCACAGTGGGGAGAGCAGGATTCGAACCTGCGAAGGAATACACCAACAGATTTACAGTCTGTCCTCGTTGGCCGCTTGAGTATCTCCCCTGATTATAATACTTTCAAGAACTACTTTTCCCAGATGCTTCCCAGAAAAAGGATTGCAAAAGTATATGGTTTTTTCAACTAATCAAATTTCATTTTTAGATAAAAAATCTAATTGAATCCATAATTTTGGACGAACAGAAAATAAACTCCATTTCCATGATAGAAGTACAGATCGATGATATCGAAAAAATTAGCGTTGAGAGTGATAAAGAAGGGATTCTTCTCAATAAGAAAAGATTTAATGGGGAGGTGGTGAAGATCAACGAAAACTCATATAAGGTTTTCAAATCAAATAAAATTTTTCGAGTGGATGTGGTAGATAGGGATGGGAAAAAAATGAAACTCAAAGTAAATGGTCAATTGCTTGATGTTTCTGTGACGGATCACATCGACCAAATTTTAGATCAGCTTGGAATGAACATGGTGGCCAGCACTGCTGTGAAAGATATTAAAGCTCCTATGCCGGGATCGATTATAGATGTAATAGTAACTGAAGGTGATGAAGTTAGTGAAGGCGACAAACTACTTGTGCTGGAAGCTATGAAAATGGAAAACGTCATAAAGTCTCCAGGTGAAGGAAAAGTGAGTAAAGTCCACATATCGGCGAAAGAGAATGTCGAAAAAAATCAAGTACTTATTTCTTTCGAATAATTCCGATTTCAATCCTTATATATTTGCACGATTTCATCCTTCAGACATATACATATCATTAACACATGACCTACAAACGAATACTATTAAAATTAAGTGGAGAAGCATTGATGGGAGAAAAACAGCATGGGATTGATTCCAATCGTTTGACCCAATACGCTGAAGAAATAAAAAAGGTCGTAAATGAAGGAATCGAAGTAGCCGTTGTGATAGGAGGCGGCAACATTTTCCGTGGCGTTGAAGCTGAAGCATCCGGTATTGATCGGGTGCAAGGTGACTATATGGGCATGCTGGCCACAGTGATAAATGCTATGGCTCTTCAAAGCATGTTTGAAAAACAAGGGATGTACACTCGTCTGATGGCCGGACTAAAAATGGAGCAAGTGTGTGAGCCTTTTATTAGGAGACGAGCAATCAGGCACCTAGAGAAAGGACGAGTTGTCATTTTCGGAGCTGGGATTGGTAATCCATATTTCACAACCGATTCAACAGCTAGTTTGCGTGCGATAGAAATTGAGGCTGATGTGGTCTTAAAAGGTACAAGGGTTGATGGTGTCTACACTGCTGATCCGGAAAAGGATCCTAATGCTGAACGCTATTCTAAAATTTCATTCCAAGAAGCCTATGAAAAAAACCTGAACATTATGGACATGACAGCCTTCACACTTTGCCAGGAAAACAACCTTCCTATCATTGTATTTGACATGAACAAGGAAGGTAATCTTCAAAAAATAGTAGCCGGGGAGGAAGTAGGGACACTTATTCATTGAAAAAATTATAATTTTCACCTATGGAAGAAATAGAAATATATCTTGACACAGCGAAAGAGATGATGGAAGGTGCTGTTTCTCACACGATTGCTGAGTTTTCAAAAATCAGAGCCGGGAAAGCCATGCCAAGCATGCTGGATGGAATAGAGGTAGAATATTACGGAACTATGACTCCCTTGAATCAAGTTGCTGGTGTGACTACTCCTGATGCTCGTACTTTGAGTGTGAAGCCATGGGAGAAGGGAATGCTTCAGGAAATTGAGCGTGCAATTATCAATAGCAATTTAGGCCTCAACCCACAGAATGACGGTGAGCAAATCCGCATAAACATACCTCCATTAACTGAGGAAAGAAGACTTCAACTTATGAAGCAAGTGAAATCGGAAGCAGAAAAAGGAAAAATCAGTATCCGTAATGCCAGAAAGGATACAAATGATTCTCTGAAAAAATTAGATGGCGTCTCTGAAGATTTGGTTAAGGGGGCTGAGGATGATGTTCAGAAGCTAACCGATAAATATACAGCCAAGATTGACTCTTTAGTGGAGAGCAAGGAAAAGGACATTATGACTGTTTAAGTTTTGAAAAAAGCCTTTGCTTTTATCAAAGCAGCTACCGGATCCGGCACCAAATACTTTATTGATTTTTCTTTTTTCACCAATTTTCGAATCAGGGTCGCAGAAATATCTACCTCAGGTGCATCTATCAAATGCACATTGATGTGTGATGAAAGTTCTGAAGGTTTTGAATTTGGTCTTGGGTAAACAATCAATCCAAAATGTTCCAGAATTTTATCATGGTTTTTCCATTTCGGAAATGAAGCCAGATTATCTTCTCCTATTATTAGTTTGAATTTCTTATCCGGATGTTTTTCCTGTAAGACAGTAAGCGTGTCAATCGTGTAGCTTGGTCTGGGCATACTGAACTCAACATCACTGGACCGAAATTGGTAATCATCTGCTATGGCGGCATTCACCATATCCAGCCTGTCAAATTCATGCAGCAGGTTCTTATTTTTCTTAAACGGATTTTGTGGACTTACAATAAACCATACCTCTTCTACACTAGTTGTTTCTTTCACCAGGTTGGCAATAATCATGTGCCCGGTGTGAATGGGGTTGAAAGAACCAAAAAATAGTCCAATTTCTTTCATTAACTTTTGATGAATTTCTTTACCAGACTCTCCGCATTATTAATAGCCACATCCAAATTTTCATTGAGCACCACTTCATCGAAGTGAGTTTCTTCTTTCATCTCCTCTGTGGCTTTACTTACCCGCATATTTAAAACTTCTTCATTTTCAGTACTCCTGGCTTGCAAACGCTCTCTCAGGACATCCTTCCCTTTGACTTTTACAAAAATGGAAATAGCTTTCTGACCTAGAATAGCCTTCAATTTTTTTCCTCCTTTAACATCCACATCAAAAATAACATGATTGCCTTCAGACCAAATACGTTCTACTTCGCTTTTGAGCGTACCATAAAAGGTGTTTGTGTAGACCTCCTCCCATTCCAGTAAATCTCCTGATTCTTGTTTGTTTTTAAATTCCTGAACGGATAGAAAATAATAATCTCTGCCATCTATTTCAGTCGGACGCTTAGGTCTCGTGGTAGCGGATATAGAGAATCGCAGACCTGGAATTCTGTCCAGCAAACTATGAACGATGGTAGTTTTGCCAGCACCGGATGGTGCAGAAAATATGATAGCCTTTCCCTCCATCCGGCGAATTTAAACCCGAATGACTCTAGGGACAATTATTTAGAGATGCTCTCGAGTTATGAAACGATCTTTTTTCTAATCTCATCAGCTAAAGCACTTGGCACGGCTTTATTATTCAACTTGGTTTTAAGTAGCTGTCTTATTTGCTTTTCCACATTATAGTGAGCAAAACAAACCATGCACTTCTCAATATGACCATAGAAAAATTCTTCCTGGTTAGGGGTGGCTTCATTATCCAGCATGAGGTTTAATATTCTCAAGCACTTATCAAAATCACTACAACCACAGTCGGGACAATCTGACATTTCAAGAATGTTGTTTTTGTGTTACGTATGGAATGGTGAGCGGGCTAAAAAAGTTCAATTTTAATTGTACCCCATTGAAAGAGCATAAGAGCCTAATTTTTCCCTAAGCAAGTTTCTTGCTCTGTGTAGTCTTGAACGCACAGTACCTATTGGAATATCCAAAATTTTGGCCATCTCTTCGTAAGTGAAGCCTTCAAGATCGCATAAGATAACTACCGTCCTAAAATCAACCGCTAAAGAATTTAAGGCATTGCTTATCTCATCACCAATCATATCCTTTGTTGTCTCCAAGCGGAGATCAACAGTCGCATTGCTTGGGGTATCTTCTGAATTATAGAATTGTTCTACCTCCTGATAATCAACTTTAGCAGGCTGTTTGCTTTTCTTTCGATAGTCGTTTATGAAACTGTTTTTCAGAATTCTGTAAAGCCACGCTTTTGCATTCGTTCCTTCTTGAAAGGAATTGATAAAGCGGAAAGCCTTCATGTATGTATCCTGCACCAAATCTTTTGCCTCATCTTCATCGAAAGTGAGACGATAAGCAAAATTATACATCGAGTCGATATGAGGCATGAATTCCCCATCGAAAACCTGTATTTTTTTGGCTTCTGAATATGATCTTTTTACTGGAGTATCTACTTGATTGGTCATTCTCTTCACATTTTTACGTGTATGTACATCAATATACGTGCCTGATTTAGATTTGTTCTAAATAAGTTCCTTCTTCTCAAAACTTCATACTATAGAACCTATTTATCCATCAATTGTTCAACAACTGACATTCAAATCAGCTACTATATAAAATACACCAAAAACCTGCCAAAAGCAAAAGGCTGCCAATGAGTCAGGAATACCCCTATAACAAAAAAGAGGATTCCCCATTTAAGAAGAATCCTCTCATATTTATAAATCTGTTCTATTAATATCTGTAATATTCAGGCTTGAATGGTCCTTCAACTTCCACTCCAATATAGTCTGCTTGATCTTTCGTTAATGAATCCAACTCAACGCCAATCTTAGCCAAATGCAATGCAGCTACTTTCTCATCCAAATGCTTAGGAAGCATATAAACCGCATTTTCATAGTTTTTATGATTTTGCCACAGTTCTAGCTGAGCCAATGTCTGATTAGTAAATGAATTGGACATTACGAATGATGGATGTCCTGTAGCACATCCAAGATTTACTAGTCTTCCCTCAGCAAGAACGATCACATCATTTCCATTGACATTATACAGATCGACTTGTGGCTTAATCTCCACATGAGTAGATCCGTAGGTTTTCTTTAACCATGCCATATCGATTTCATTATCGAAGTGACCGATGTTGCAGACAATCGCTTTGTCTTTCATCTTTTCGAAGTGCTCTCCTCTAATGATGTCTTTGTTACCTGTCGCGGTAACAATAATATCTGCTCTTGAAACAGCATCAGACATTTTCTTCACTTCATATCCATCCATAGCAGCCTGTAGCGCACATATTGGATCGATCTCTGTTACAATCACACGAACACCCGCTCCTCTTAAAGAAGCAGCTGAACCTTTTCCAACATCACCATATCCAGCTACCACAGCAACTTTTCCAGCTAGCATAATATCGGTTGCTCTTCTGATTGCATCAACGAGCGATTCCTTACATCCATATTTATTGTCAAACTTTGACTTGGTTACAGAATCATTCACGTTGATTGCAGGCATTGGAAGTGTTCCTTTCTTCATGCGCTCATAAAGTCTGTGAACACCTGTTGTTGTTTCTTCGGACAAGCCTCTGATATCATTTACTAATTCTGGATATCTGTCAAGCACCATATTAGTAAGGTCACCACCATCATCAAGGATCATGTTCAAAGGCTTACCATCTTTAAATGCAAATAGCGTTTGCTCAATACACCAATCGAACTCTTCATCGTTCATTCCCTTCCAGGCAAAAACAGGAACTCCGGCTTTAGCAATAGCTGCTGCGGCATGATCCTGAGTTGAGAAGATATTGCATGAAGACCATGTCACATCTGCGCCTAATTCAACCAATGTTTCAATTAGGACTGCTGTCTGAATAGTCATGTGAAGACATCCCGCAATCCGAGCTCCAGCCAATGGCTTACTTTTCCCATATTCCTCTCGCAGTGCCATCAAGCCAGGCATTTCAGCTTCAGCCAGCCCAATTTCCTTTCTACCCCAATCTGCCAGGGCAATGTCTTTAACCTTAAATTTTTCCGTAGTTACGCTCATTATTTAAATATTTCTTGTCTGATTTCTTTTTTCGGAGTGCAAAGATATAACCATCATTCATCTTTAAGGTTCCTATCATCAATCATAAATTGTCATCTGACAAACTCAACCTCTTTAATTCCGAATGATTTTAACTTGTCTTGCACATTGATTACTAGTCTTCCATAACTATCTATTCCAATAATTTCTCCGATAAATTCTTGCTCTGATGATTTAAATAACCTCTTCTCTCCACGCCACATCAGTAAAGCATGATATGCTGCTAGTACTTCATTCTTCCGATTGCTCTTAAGCTTCAGATACCATTTTTCAATATCTCTCAATAAGAAATCCATCACATCAAACTTATCATGCTCTATTTCAGTTTCAATCAAAAGTGAAGTTGCATTCGGTACATGAAAACCATTCTGATTCAGGTTTAATCCAATACCAACTACACATGACTCTAGTACACTTCCCCGTGTGTTGCTTTCTACAAGTACTCCAGAAATCTTCTTTTGATTCACATAAATGTCATTTGGCCACTTCAACTGGATTTGACCTGAAAAGTACTGCCCTAAGGTATCAACTATCGCTAGCCCTGCTATTAGATTTAAAAAGAATTGATCCTGAGGATTCAAAAACTTTGGAAGTAGCAGTATAGACATGAGAACATTTTTTCCTGGTTCTGCGACCCATACATTTCCTCGCTGACCTTTCCCTTTCTCTTGATGGTCAGTGTAGACCACAGTCCCTTCAGGAAGCTGCGATTTTTTGGTTAGCATCACCAACTCATCATTGGTTGAGTGACATTGTGGCAGGAAAACCACTTTTTTACCTAAGAATATGGGTTTGGCAAAGATTTTATGCAATAGAATTAATGTAAATTTGCGGCAAAATTAATTGTAAACTATTAGTGAATCAGAAAGTAAGTAAAGACGTCAGTTCGGAAATATTGAGTGAATGGGTTGTTGAGGGGATGTTGGATAAAAAAGCCATTGACGTTGTGGTGATGGATTTAAGGAAAGTGAAGCACGCAATAGCCGATTATTTTGTGATTTGCAGCGGAAATTCTGATACCCAAATTGACGCCATATCTGACTCAATTGAGGCTCAAATCCATAAAAACTCAAAACAGAACCCCTGGAAACGTGAGGGGCAGCAAAACAAAGAGTGGATATTATTGGATTATGTAGATGTGGTTGCCCACGTATTTAATAAAGAAAAGAGAACGTTTTACGGATTAGAGGAGTTATGGGGTGATGCGAAGGTTACCCATATTCAAGAGAACTAATAACTAGTCACCTCGTTAGCTAAACAGAAATTTTACTAGAAGAAGAATAAAAAGAGAATGCCCGATAAAAAAAGAAAAGATGCACCGAAACCAAGACCCGGATTCCAGGGTTGGCTCATCGGAGGATTACTAGCACTTGTTATAGGATTGACTATATTTTCCAATGACAGTGGTGCTGTTTCCACGACTTTCAGGTCGTTTGAGAAAATGGTTCGATCCAATGATGTGCAAAAAGTAGTGCTCGTTAAGAATCAAGATTTTATTGAGATCACCCTAAAACCTGAGGCATTAAGTAACACTAAATACAAAATCGAACTTGAGCAAAACCGCAGTATTCTGGATGCTGGTGGCGGTCCTCATTACAAAGTGGATATTGTCAGCTTAGAGAAGTTTGTTCGAGACTATGAAGAATTAATGGCAGACCTGCCTGAAGACCAGCGATTCGACTATGAAGTCGTTGAAAGAGGTGATTACACCAATATCTTCTTTAATTGGGGTTTCCTGATCCTCCTCATATTTGGCTTCTGGTTCCTGATGAGAAGAATGACTGGTGGCGGTGGTCCCGGTGGACAAATTTTCAATATTGGAAAATCAAGAGCTTCTCTATTCGATGCTGAAAATAAGGTAAAAATTACATTTTCTGATGCTGCTGGTCTAGAGGAAGCGAAAGAGGAAATCAAAGAAATTGTAGAATTCCTTAGAAACCCGGGCAAGTTCACCAAGCTTGGTGGTAAAATTCCAAAGGGTGCTTTACTAGTAGGCCCTCCGGGAACAGGTAAGACATTATTAGCAAAGGCTGTTGCAGGAGAAGCTGGCGTACCATTTTTCACACTTTCAGGATCTGATTTCGTGGAAATGTTTGTAGGTGTGGGTGCTGCCAGAGTAAGAGACCTGTTTAAGCAAGCCAAAGAAAAAGCTCCATGTATTGTCTTTATTGATGAGATTGATGCGATTGGCCGATCTCGTGGTAGAGGTCAGATGCCTGGCTCGAATGATGAACGTGAGAATACACTTAACTCCCTATTGGTTGAGATGGATGGGTTCTCTACCGATGCTGGAGTAATCATTTTGGCAGCAACAAATAGACCGGATGTTCTGGATTCTGCTCTTTTAAGACCTGGTCGATTTGATAGACAAATAAGCATTGACAAACCTGACATAGTTGGAAGAGAAGCAATATTTAAGGTTCATATAAAACCAATCCAACTCTCAAAAGAAGTTGACACCAGAAAGTTGGCTGCACAAACACCAGGGTTTGCCGGAGCGGAAATTGCCAATGTATGTAATGAAGCTGCATTGATTGCTGCGCGAAAAGACAAAGCAAAAGTTGATATGGACGACTTCCATGATGCGATTGATCGCGTGATTGGAGGACTAGAGAAAAAGAATAAAATCATCTCGCCAGAAGAGAAGAAAATTGTAGCTTATCATGAGGCCGGGCACGCGGTAGCAGGCTGGTTCCTTGAGCACGCAGATCCATTGGTAAAGGTTAGCATCGTCCCAAGAGGCGTTGCTGCTCTAGGTTATGCGCAGTATTTACCAAAAGAGCAGTTT
Source organism: Ekhidna sp. (assembly GCF_040220215.1). GTDB lineage: Bacteria > Bacteroidota > Bacteroidia > Cytophagales > Cyclobacteriaceae > Ekhidna. The sequence goes on along the minus strand of NZ_JAVJTR010000016.1, from coordinate 516,259 downwards.
CTATATCAAACAGAGCAGCTATTTGATGAGATGTGTATGGCGCTGGGAGGCAGAGTTGCAGAGGATATCATCTTCGGAAAAATATCTACCGGAGCACTAAGTGATTTAGAAAGAATTACAAAACTAGCCTATAGCATCGTCTCTATATATGGCATGAATGATAAGATCGGAAATGTTTCATTCTATGATTCAAAACAGTCTGATTATAACTTTACTAAGCCGTATTCTGATGCTACAGCAGAGCTCATCGATAAAGAGGTAAAAGCACTTATAGATAAAGCTTACGCCAGAACCAAAGAGCTACTTCTTTCAAAAAAGAACGAGCTTGAAATATTAGCGAAGGAGTTGCTGAAACGTGAGATTATCTTCCAATCTGATCTCGAAGGATTGATTGGTAAGCGTCCGTTTAAAACCCCTACCACGTATGATGCTTTCACAAATGGATCTGATGACGATGCTGATGATAAAAAGAAGAAGAAAAAGTCAAAAGATCTGGACAAGGTAAAGAGTGATGTGAAAGAGGCCGTAGAAAAAGAAGAGTCCACCCCGGCTGAGAAGGATATTTAGCCATGGGGGTAAATCCTGAGCTTTTACGCTCTTTAAAGGAGCTACCTTCAGGCAAGAAAGTGTATTTCGCCAGTGACTTTCATCTAGGCGTGCCCAATGGCGATGAAAGCCTGACACGCGAAAAAAAAATAGTAAGATGGCTGGAGCATATATCTAACGATGCTGCAGCCATTTTTTTATTGGGGGACATTTTTGATTTCTGGTTTGAGTATAAAACCACGGTTCCCAAGGGTTTTATTCGTTTTCAAGGAAAACTTGCAGAACTACGCGAAAGAGGCATTCCAATTATTCTTTTTACAGGGAATCATGACTTATGGATGAAAGATTACTTTCCCCAAGAGTTAGATATTCCTATCATCAAAAATCCTATTACAATCCAGGTAAATGAAAAGAAGCTATTCATTGGGCATGGAGATGGCCTGGGATCAGGTGACACCTTCTACAAGGTAGTTAAAGCTATTTTCACCAATCCAATCTGTCAATGGTTTTTCAGGTGGTTGCATCCGGACATAGGAGTGAGACTGGCCAAGTACTGGAGTAAGAAAAGTCGCATTGATAGTGCAGATGAAAAATTTGAAGGGGAAGATGAGCGATTATGGAAATACTGCGAAATAGTGAATCAACAGGCACATCATGACTATTATGTGTTTGGTCATCGACACCTTGCACTTGAATTACCTGTTGCTGATAATTCCACATACTTTAATTTAGGCGAATGGGTAACTCAATGCAACTATCTGGAATTTGATGGCAAACAAGCAATTCTTAAAACTTTTAAAGATTAGTATCCTTTTTTTACCCTCTCTGATTTCGGCTCAGAATTGGGAAAAAATAAACGAATTCAATATAAAGAACGCCCCCACTTCCTATGCTGCTGATATTCAGGGTAATTTCTACTTGGGATTCGCTGATGGCAGTCTTGCTAAGTACAATTCCAGAGGAATTTTGCAAGAGAACTACTCTTTATCAAATGTATCCGCGATTAGCCTTATCGATGTTCAAAATAACCTAAAGCCCTTTCTGTTTTATTTCGATAATCAGCAGATAACAGTTTTAGATCGATTTTCTTCAGTGCCTAAAAACTATGACATTTCTGATTTAGGAGTTCAGTTTGGGATGATGGCGTGTCCATCCCCTGATGGAGATTTCTGGATGGTGGAAAACAATCCACAGCGGTTGAAGAAAATCAATCCGCTTAGAAAAGCTATCGTTCTGGAAGTTCAGATCTCAATTGGTGATTCTATTAAGAAAATACAGGCCTATCAGAATCTGCTTTTCATAGCAGATGAAATGGGTATCCATTTTTTTGATCAGTTCGGTGGCTTTTTAAGGTCGCATCTTATTCAAGGGCTATTAAACTTTCAAGTTAGGGACGGAATCCTTTTCGTTTATACCAATGAAGAACTGAGGGAATACAGTTTATCTAAAAGTGAGGTTTTAAACTCTGTAAAACTTCCTGAATTAAAGCCTGATGCTATTCTAAAGCTGAAAGACAACTCCCTTTTCATAAGGAATAAAAAACTGACCTTTTATCAGCTTAATGAAAATTAGAAAGATTTTCAATATTACTTTCCTCGATAAAGATCCAGGATTCGCTTACGAAGAACGATTGTGTACTTTGCATTGATTAACTGCGCCTCTGCCCTGTTCTTATTGTTAAGGCTTTCCTGATATGAGTAAAAATCCGTATTGCCCGTTTCAAATCGTTTTTTAATAAACTCGAATGTTGAATTTTGAGCTTCCAAATTCTCTTTTGCTGACTGGTAAGTTGTTTGAGCGTTGAGCATATCCAAATATGCTTGTTGAACAATATTTGTAACTGTATTTCTTGCTTGCTGATAGTCCAAGTCGGCATTTAACACCCCAACTTTTGCCATCTGGACATCTCTACTCGTTTGAAATCGATTGAAAATCGGAATGTTCAAAGAGAAATTCACATACTCAAATTGATTGAACTCCAGTTGATCAAAAAACTCTGCATCCGGTTCGAAAGCGCCAGTTTCAGGGTTTCTGGCACCATTTGAAGAATAGTTTGACCCAACTCGGCCAAAAGCTGCAATAGTCGGGAACCTATCGGCTGAAGTTCCTTTCATGGAATATTTTGCAGCGTCTCTATTTGATTCCGCTTGCATGATTGAAGGACTATATCCTAACGACTCAGACAAAACCTGATCGAATGGATCCAATTCTACTAGTAGTTGTTCTTCTGAAATATTCAGCGGTTGAATGTCATAATTATCTTTAGGGTCGAGTTGCATAGCTTGAATTAAAGCCAGCCGGTTTGTTGCAACAGTATTTTTCGCAGTGATTAAGTTTAGTTTTTCATTCGCTAATTGTGACCGCAAATTGTAAACGGCATCTAAGCTTCCAACACCAACAGAGACCCGTTTTTCCTCTCGGTCCAGCTGTTTTTCTAAAAGCTGTACACGGTCTTCGGCTATCTTTAAATTTTCCCTACTCAAAACTGCGTTGAGGTAAAAAGTCATAATATTAGCTCTAACATTTAGCTGAGCATTATCCACTCCGGCTTCAGCTGCTTTCTGTTCATTTATTCTTTGCTTAAGGTTGTACTGATTAGAGAAGCCATTGAAGATGGTTAGTGACGATGATAAGTTAGGATTTGAGCTATTAGTGGTCTCTGATACCTGACGTGCAGCATTTTGATCAAAAAAGTTTCCGAAGAAATAATCATAATTAATACCTGCGGTAAGAGTTGGAAAAAAATTCATTATCGATTGAAATCGATTAGCTCTGGCTATTATTTCATTGTTTCTTGACCTCCTCAGATCAATATTTTTTTCTAGCGCTACTGAAATACATTCCTCAAGAGTAAGTTCTCTCACTTCTTGAGAGGTGACAATAAAGCCAGTTGTTAATAAGATTCCGAAAATAAATTTCCGCATGTTATAAAGGTCTTTCAAGGTTTTCAAGATTACAGTTTTCCCGATCTATCTTTCAATGGATAGACCGGGTAACTGATAAGTGTAAATATGAAGAGAGTTACACTAAAGCTTCTTTTGCATTGATGTTTTCAGATACAATCTGACCATCAAACAGGTGAACTACTCGGTGCGAGTATTCCGCATCTACCGGAGAGTGAGTTACCATGATTACTGTAGTCCCAGCTTCATTCAGCTCAGTAAGCAAATTCATCACTTCTTGTCCGTTAGCAGAGTCAAGGTTACCAGTAGGCTCATCCGCAAGGATTAACTTAGGCTTAGCAACAACTGCTCTTGAAATAGCCACACGCTGCTGCTGACCACCTGAAAGTTGTTGTGGGAAATGATTTCTTCTGTGCATAATTTTCATATGCTCCATCACCTCTTCCACTCTTTTCTTTCTTTCTGCAGCAGAGTACTTCAAGTAGATCAATGGTAGCTCAATGTTTTCAAATACAGTAAGCTCATCAATCAAGTTGAAGCTCTGGAATACGAACCCAATATTCGCCTTTCTCAGGTCAGCTCGTTGACGCTCCTTGTATCCTGAGATTTCCTTGTCAGTAAAATGAAATTCTCCTTCAGAGGGGTTATCCAATAGTCCAATTATGTTGAGTAATGTCGATTTACCACATCCAGATGGACCCATGATGGCTACAAATTCGCCTTCTTTGATGGTCAGGTTCACACCAGCCAATGCGGTGGTTTCGATTTCATCCGTGTAGTAAAATTTCTTTAAATCTTTTGTTCGAATAAGTGCTTTAGCGTTTTCCATGATTTTATTGAGTTTAGTCTTTGGGTTCTATTTATATACTTTTTGTTTTCTATTTGGTTACTTGATGACAAGTATGTCCTTATCTTCATATCCTCTGTATGAAGAGACAACAACTTTTTCTCCAGGTTGCAATCCTTCGACAACTTCATAGTATCGTTGGTTTTGTCTACCCAGCCTGATGTCTCGTCTTACCGCCTCTGTTTCATCTTCATTCACTACGAAAATCCAGTTCCCGCCTGTAGTCTGATAAAAGCTTCCTCTTGGGATTTGAACTGCAGTTATGTTTTCACTTAGCTGAAGTCTAATCTGGAGTGTCTGACCTCTACGTATTCCATTTGGAATAGTGTCAAACGCCATGTCCACTTCAAACAAGCCATTGTTCACTTCAGGATACACTTTTGTAATCGCCAAACCGAAATCATTTCCGGCAAAAGTGAACGTGCCATTCAAGCCCGCATATATTCTAGATATATAATGTTCGTCAATAGTTGCACGAACCTTAAATCCATCTAGGTCATCTATCTGTCCGATGTTCTGTCCTGGAGCTATTGACTCCCCTACTTCAACATCTACGGTAGACAATCTTCCGTCTATTGGTGCCTTGATGTAAAGGTTATCAAGATTACGCTTGATCATCTCAAGGTTCTCCCTTGTTCGGTCCAACGTTACTTCTGTTTGCCTGATCTGAAGCCTCGCATTCAATGAATCGAACTTATTTGTCTCAATTTGAATCTTCCGGTTATCCTTTAATCTGTTAAACTCTCGCTTAAGGTTTAAGAATTCTTGTTCTGAAATAATGCTATCATCATAAAGTTTTTTTCCTCTTTCAAATGCATCTTTTGCTGCATCAATTTGATAATCCAATTGTAACAAGCTCCTTCTAAGCTCAAATTGGTTTCGCTGTAGCCCCAGTTTTGTGTTTTCAAGATTATTGACAAGAATAAAGGCCTGGGTTTCCTCTCTCACAAAACTTTGTAGGAGATCATTGTTCGCAAGTTCAAGAATGGTATCCCCTTTATCTACAAGGATCCCTCCATCATAATGCTTTCTTGAAACAACCCCACCTTCAATTGCATCCAGTCGAATGGTTTTGATTGGTAGCACATTACCATCTACCGGAATGAATTCCTGAAAGTCCCCTTCGTGCACCGTCGCAATATTGATTTTATTCCTTTCTACATTGAGTCTGGTTCCACCACCAGAGAGGAAAAAGTTGTAACCGATGAAAATGACAAGTAAAGCAGCTCCTGCGTATATCGCAATTTTCTTTACGGTCCACTTTTTCTTTTTAATCTTTCTGTCCATTGACAATTTGGTTGTTTAGGTTTTCGATCGTCCACTATGCCAATAAAAATGCCATTAATTGTAAGAGGCTATATTTCAATTAGTTACATTGAATTTGTAAAAAAGCACAATGTTTCCCCTGTACAGTTTGATACATAAAACTGTTCGCTATCGATCACAAAACCTTAGCAGATCAAGAATTCTAAAAAATGTGAAGGGGTTGTTTTGGGTGAAAGGCAAAAAAAAGGTTCAGGAGGACTAACACCTGAACCCAAAGGTCAAAAACTCAAAATAAAAAGGACTAATGACTTCAATATTAGTAAAATATCAAATGAAAAAAAAATGAAACCAATAAGAAAAATAATTGTTGTGATAGTTTTACTATTATATTTGATAGTGAAATAATATTTAATGATAGCAAAGCTTCAAATTCAATTAAATTCAGTCCTCTATTTAAGGGATCCTCAATCAAGTGATTTAGGCCAAAAAATAGTGCGTGAAAGCATTTTTTTGATCAATGACATTGGATTTGAAGCTTTTACTTTTAAAAAATTATCTGCAATAATTAACTCTACGGAAGCATCTATTTATCGCTATTTTGAAAATAAACATCGGCTACTCGTATACCTTATTTCCTGGTATTGGAGCTACTTAGAGTACCGGATTGCATTTGCGACCAATAATATTTCAGACCCTGAAGACAAACTTAAAATTGCTATTCGGCTAGTAACAGGCAAACTCGAAGATGATGATCATTTTCCCGGTATCAGCGAATCGGTACTTCAGCAGATAGTAATAAGCGAGTCTGACAAAACCTATCTGACCAAAAATGTAGATCAAATAAATAAAGAGGGCGTTTTTAGGGGTTATAAATCCCTTTGTGAAACTATCGCATCTTATATGAAAGAAATCAATCCGAAGTTTAAGTTCCCGACATCATTGTCCAGTACATGTTTGGAAGCTGCTCATCAGCAATTATTTTTTGCAGAACATCTTCCGAGACTTTCTGATATACGAAAAGAGGAAGATGCGCATGAGCAGAACTATCAGTATTTATTATCCATCATTTTCAACTCATTGAAAAAATGAACAATCAGCAAATTATAAGGTGCCTGCAGGAATGTGCTACTAAGCTTGATATTGATTTAAACATATCAAAACTGGAAAGAGTAGATATTATATCCAGATTCTATGAAGATACTGAGCTGTCGGAGTTTCAGAGGGATTTAATAGAGGCTGGTAACGAAGGCGGAATTGTCCTTTTTGAAAAATACATGGATCATGATGTCCTGTATCAGTTTATTTCTGATAGTGCCTCTCCAACTATCGTTTTTATAGAACAGGATGGCTTTCACCCTGCTTTTATAAGCAAGCGTAAAAAAGAAATTGTTCTCGAATTCATCACACCTGGAGGTCAGCTTAGGGAATTAAGAACACCAGATTTTAATAAAATTAAGTTCTCCACAAATGATGCTGGGGAAGTATTCACACTGACATGCTTTGCATACCAAAGCTTCACAGTAGAAGGTGAATCCTCTTTGATGACACCTGTGAAAAGACTTTTTAATTTACTTAAAGCTGACAAGAAGGATATCTTCTATGTGTATGTGTATGCCGCTCTTATTGGGTTGGTCAGCTTAACACTACCTCTGGGAATCCAGGCAGCCGTGGAGCTTATTTCCGGAGGAGTAGTCTTTAGTTCAGTCTACTTACTAATAACACTTATCATTTTGGGTGTATTGGGAACTGGAGTACTCCAGGTTTTGCAAATCACTATTGTAGAGTATTTGCAACGAAGAGTATTTACTAAAGCTGCCTTTGAGTTTGCATTCAGAGTCCCACGAATAAAGATGGAGTCGGTACTCAATCTTCACATGCCGGAACTCATGAACCGGTTTTTTGATGTTCTAACATTGCAAAAGGGATTGCCTAAACTTCTGATTGACTTATCAACGGGACTGATTCAAATTCTTTTTGGATTGTTATTACTCTCTTTTTATCATCCATTTTTCATCATTTTCGGATTAGGGCTTTTAGGATTGTTATTCCTCATCTTTTACTTGACAGGTCCGAAAGGACTAAAAAGCTCTATTCAGGAGTCAAAATATAAATACAAAGTGGTCTATTGGCTGGAGGAAATGGCCCGAACACTTTATTCCTTTAAGCTTGCAGGAAATACTATCCTGCCACTGAAGAAAACTGACTACTTTGTCAACAATTACCTAAAACATAGAAGTGCTCACTTCAAAGTTTTGATTTCGCAGTATTCATTTATACTTCTATTCAAAGCGATTGTAACAGGAGGTCTACTTATCCTAGGTACCATTTTGGTTGTTCAAAGGGAAATTACACTTGGCCAGTTTGTGGCTTCAGAAGTTATCATAATACTGGTTCTGAATTCAGTTGAAAAAATCATCATGTACATGGATGTAGTATATGACATGCTTACCGCCGTAGATAAAATATCACATGTTACAGATTTACCACTGGAAGAGCCTGGTGGTATTGATATTCCTCATTCTCAAATGGCTGATGGATTGGAAGTAAAATTGGAGGATGTTTCATATACATATCCCGGATCAAAACGACCTTCCCTCGGACACCTAAACATTGAAATACCAAAAGGTGGAACGCTATGCATAAGTGGCGGTAGTGGTGCCGGAAAAACCACATTGACCAATATCATTGCCGGAATCCATCAAAATTACGAGGGTATTCTAACCTACAATGACCTTTCCTTACGCGATTTGGATTCCACTTACATCAGAGACAGGATTGGAAAAAATGTTTCTCAGGAAGATATTTTCGAAGGATCTGTGTTGGAAAATATTCTGGTAGGGAAACCAACATCAGATATAGACCATGCTATTGCTGCGATCAAAGAGGTTGGGCTTTCCAGGGAAATCAATGCGTTGGAAAACGGATTGAACACACAAATTCTCAGTGCCGGAAAGGGCTTTTCTTCCTCATTTGTAAACAAACTGATACTTGCCAGGTGCTTAGCAAAAAGGCCGGCAATGCTTATTCTCAATGACTTTTTCAACAATTTCACTAAAGCCGAGCGGCTGAAACTCATTGAAATGTTAACCAGAGAAGGTAAAAATTGGACGTTGATCGTCGTTTCTAACGACCCACTGGTAATGGCAGCCTGCGACCGAGTGCTGTATTTGGAAAATGGTGAAGCTAAAGCATTAGAGCCATTTGATGAGCTTATAAAAAGAGAAGAAATAATTAAAGAGATCTACTAATGGACCATTTAGATAAACTTTCTGAAACACATCTTTATTCCCTTAGGACGCTAAAAACTCCCGGAATAGGAAGAATGGTAGCCAAGGTTCTAATGGTTCTCACATTACTTTTTATCCTCTTCCTGTTTCTCCCATGGCAACAAAATATCAGAGGTAAAGGGAAATTAACAGCTCTTAGTCCAAAAAATCGACCACAGATGATCCAGTCAGCCATAGCAGGAAGAATCACCCAATGGCATATCGCTGAGGGTGACTATGTAAATAAAGGCGATACGCTTCTGAGTATTTCTGAGATTAAGGATAAATATTTCGATCCAAATCTTATTTCCAGGATAGAAGAGCAACTTGAGGCAAAGAAGAATTCACAAGATGCAAAAGCAAATAAAACTGTTGCTTTGCGCAACCAGATCACAGCATTGAGAAAAGCTTTGGTAGCCAAAAACAGTCAGGCAAAAAACAAACTCAATCAAGCATCATTGAAACTTGAGGCTGACAGCCTTGAATTTGTTGCAGAGCAAGTAAACTATCAAAATGCGGCGAGCATTTTTGATCGAAACAAAAATCTATATGAAGCGGGGAACATTACGCTAACCAAGTTTCAGGAAATAGAGTCGAAATTTCAAATGAGTGCGGCTAAGGTGCTAAAGGCTGAAAATGAGTGGCTTCAGCGAAAAGCTGATCTTGCAAACGCCGAACTGGAGCTTACTTCTATAGCAGCGGATTACGCGGATAAAATCAGCAAAGCACAATCAAATTTGAATGAAACTATCTCAAGCCTGAATGAAACCAAGGCTCAGATAGCTAAAATGGAAAATGAGCTTTCCAATGTGCGTATCAGAAGAGAAAATTATCAAATCATTGCTCCACAAAGCGGATATGTTGTAAAAGCGATTAAAGTCGGGATTGGTGAGACCATCAAAGAAGGGGATGCTGTAGCTACGATTCTACCCGAATCAGACGATAAGGCAGTAGAAATGTATGTCAAGGCAATGGATATCCCGCTTATTGAAAGTGGGAAAAAAGTACGGGTTCAATTTGATGGCTGGCCAGCCTTGCAGTTTTCAGGATGGCCTAATGTGTCCGTAGGAACTTTCGGAGGAATAGTCGCCAATGTGGATCGCGTTCAAAGCAACAATGGTATGTTCAGAATTTTGGTTAAGCCTGATCCTGACGATGAGCAGTGGCCGGAACAATTACGACTAGGATCCGGAATTAAAGGATGGGTGATGCTGAACAATGTGTCGATCTGGTATGAAATCTGGCGTCAGATGAATGGCTTCCCTCCTATGATCTATGAAGATGGTGAAACTCCTGAAAATGGTAAAATGAAATGAAAAGGTACTTGATCCTTCTTTTATTCACTACTCAAACGCTATTTGCACAGGATTCTGTTTCTCTAGCTGACACTACCTACCTACCCATTGAAGATGTGATAAAAATGACCCTATCATATCATCCAGTTGTTAAACAAGCCAACTTATTGAATCAAAATGCTGATGCGGTAATTCGAGAAGCTCGAGGAAACATGGATCCGAAATTAGAGGCGGATTACAACCTGAAAGAATTCAAAGAAAAGGAGTACTACAATCTGCTGAACACTTCCTTTAAAATACCGACCTGGATCGGGATTGATCCTAAAGTTGAGTTTTACAAAAACAGTGGTGAGTATTTAAATCCTGAAAACTTTATTTCTCCTGAAACAGATAATGAACAAATAGCAGTTGGGCTTTCCGTGCCGATCGGAAAGGGTTTGTTTTATGATGAACGAAGAAATGCCATTAGAAAAGCAGAAGCTTTTTCGCAAATAGCAGAGGCGGAGCAAATCAAAGAAGTAAACAAGATTCTTTTCACCATTATCAAGGATTATTGGAATTGGTATTTAGCCAGCCAAAAAAGAGAATTAATGCAGCAAGCCATTGTTTTGGCTCAAAACCTGTTTGATCGAACGCTTATTGACTATGAATTCGGAGAAGCAGCAGTGGTAGATACTTTGCAAGCTAAAATCAACTTTCAGAAGCGAACCGTGGATTATCGAAAGGCAACACTTGAGTATGAACTCGCTAAGCTAAGCCTTGGCAAACACCTTTGGTCTGAAAACCTTATCCCCCTTGAAATTCTTTCCAATGTATTTCCTGATTCACTTACCCTTTTTGAGACTCCTAAAGACAGCAGCATCAGGAATGCTATCGAATTTGCGATGACAAATCACCCGGAGATTAGCAAGCTGGAGGGGAAGAGAGAACAGCTTGATGCTGACATGAAATGGGCTAGAGAAAGTATAAAACCTCAGATTGATCTTTCGTATTCTTTTATAGATGCCCCTTTCAATCCTAACTTGGAGGCAAATTCACCGGAGTTTGGCGATAATTATAAGATGGGAGTCGATTTTTCATTCCCTATCCTACTCAGAAAAGAACGTGGAAAACTACAGCAGACCAGACTGAAACTGCAAAGTAACGAGTATCAACTGGCACAAAGCCAGGTCGAGTTAAAAAATGAAGTTTTGGGAGCCTATGCCCAAAGCATAGCATTTCAGGATCTTTTGAGCCAATACCTGGGCATGTCTGAAAATTACAGAAGGCTTCTGCAAGCGGAAATAGTTAACCTGCAAAATGGAGAAACCGATCTTTTTAAATTGAATATCCAGCAGGACAAATACATAGAAGCGCAAACAGACTACTATGATGCTTTTATTAAATGGGAGAAAAGCAAAGCAGAATTCTATCATGTTGTAGGTTTTCCTATGCTTGGGCTTTCACAAATGTTCGATTTCGCAACAAATTAATTGTTCCGTGTTCATTTTCGAACAATAATTAAACTACTTTTAGCATTTGAACCATACCAGAGCCGTTTTTTGCTCTTGGCACAGTTGTAGCAAACTCTCAATTACAAAATCAGAAAAAAGGTGGAAGAAGAAATTAATAAAATACTCATAATAGACGATGACGAGGATGTGCTTTTGGCAGCCAAAATGTTGCTTAAAAAACATATCAAAGAAGTAGTGATCGAAAAGGATCCTCGTAAAATTCCTTTCCTTTTAAATAATGACAGTTTTGATGTCATTCTTTTGGATATGAATTTCAGTCAGGATACCACCAGTGGTAAAGAAGGGTTCTATTGGCTAGAGCAAATACTGGAAAAGGATCCTGAGGCTGTGGTTATATTGATTACTGCATTCGGCGATGTTGAAATGGCTGTTCGGGCACTTAAAGCTGGAGCTACTGATTTCGTACTGAAGCCATGGCAAAATGAAAAACTGCTGGCCACACTTTCAAGTGCTTCTAAATTGACGAAGAGCCGTAAGGAAGTTTCAAAACTCAAGCAAACCAGCAAGACCCTTCAAGCTGACAGTAGCAAAGCATTTAAAGACATCATTGGAGAAAGTGATGCTATCAAAAAAGTTTTTAAGCTAATAGATAAAGTAGCTTCCACAGATGCTAACGTTTTAATTCTTGGTGAAAATGGAACAGGAAAAGAGTTAATTGCTCGAGCTATTCATCAGAAATCACTCAGAAAAGATATGCCTTTCATCGGTGTGGATATGGGAGCAATCACTGAGTCCCTTTTTGAAAGTGAGCTTTTTGGTCACAAGAAAGGATCATTCACAGATGCAAAGGAGGATCGAGCCGGAAGGTTCGAGGTTGCTTCCGGAGGTACCCTTTTTCTGGATGAAATTGCAAATTTAAGCCAGCCTCTCCAGTCAAAACTTTTGACGGCTATCCAAAACAGGAAAGTAACCCGAATAGGCAGCAATCAAGAAATTCCAATTGATATACGCTTGGTGAGCGCAACCAATATGCCTGTGTATGAGATGGTAAATGAAAATACATTCAGGCAGGATTTGCTCTATCGAATCAATACGGTAGAAATCCAGCTTCCACCACTTCGAGAACGAATGGAGGATATGGAAATGCTGGCCAACCATTTCGTGAAAATGTATGCCGGTAAATACAGGAAAAACATAGATGGTGTCGCTCCTGTCACAGTAAGCAAACTCCAGAAGTACCCATGGCCAGGGAATATTCGTGAATTGCAGCATGCAATAGAGCGAGCTATTATCATGAGTGATAATTCACAACTAATGCCAGAAGATTTTTTCTTCCTGGCTCAAAAGCCGGATAGCAACCTTTCTCTTGAGCCAGACTCTTATAACCTGGAAGATATGGAGAGGATTGCAATCCAAAAAGTAGTGAATAAGTATGAGGGAAACATATCAAAAGCAGCTAAAGAATTGGGGTTAACCCGTGCCTCATTATACAGAAGACTAGAAAAACATGGTTTATAAATCATTCAGATTTCAACTAACCATCAGACTGGGCTTGCTCATTCTGATCATGTTTCTATTTACGGATTTGTACTATTCGGAATCGTATTTTTTCACAAAGTTTCTTGTCTTCTGTCTTGGGCTTTTTCAAATCTGGTATTTGTATCACTTTTTAGAAAAGTCAAATAGGGAGATCGTTCATTTTTTGGAAAGCATCCATTATGATGATTTCACAAATACTTATCCGGAGAAAAAAACCGGATCCAGCAGGGATTTGCTTTACCACGAATTCAATGAAATTTTAAAAAAATTCAGAGAGATACGAGCAGACAAAGAAGCTCAGCATCAGTATTTGCGAACCATTGTTCAACACATTGGCATTGGAATCATCACATTTGATTCGGATGGGGAGGTTCAGATCATGAATAATGCTGCCAAAAAGTTGCTAGGCATTAAACTGATAAAAAACATCAAGCAAATCGGCAGGGATCATCCCGCTCTCCAGGAATCCATAACTGATCTTAGGACTGGCGGGCGAGATTTGGTGAAAATCTCCAAAAATGATGACGAGGTTCAGCTTGCAGTTTATGCCATTGAATTATCTCTTAGAGGCAAACCATTCAAACTCATTTCCATTCAAAACATCCAGTCTGAGCTGGAAGAAAAAGAGATGGAGGCGTGGCAAAACCTGATTCGGGTATTAACCCATGAAATCATGAATTCAGTAACGCCAATTTCATCATTAGCTGCAACTGTTGAAACCGAGTTAGCAGAATTTCTGGAAAATGGAATGAATATCAACCAGATAAAAGATGACACGATTGAAGACTTTTATCTATCGGTAAAAACCATTCATAACAGAAGCGAGAGCCTGATCAAGTTTGTTTCTGATTTCAGAAACATGACCCGAATCAAACTCCCAAACCTTGAGCCAACAGGAGTTGAAGATATGATTAAGCACATCTTAGTGCTTTTAAAACCGGACATTGAAGCTTCCAATATCTCCGTAAACTGTTCTGTAAAACCTAACCTCAAGATAAATATCGATCGGGAGCAGATCGAGCAGGTAATCATTAATGTGGTAAAAAATGCAATTCAGGCTTTGGCGTCAGATGATAAACAAAATAAATCTATGACGATTACGGCTATGCCAATAGAGGGTGGTGGGGCTTATATCTCTGTAGCCGATAATGGGACCGGTATTGAAGAAGAAGCTCTCAAGAAAATCTTCATTCCTTTCTTCACCACCAAGAAAAATGGTTCCGGCATTGGATTAAGCCTTTCTAAACAAATAATGAGGAAGCATGGCGGTAACATAACCGCAAAGTCCCAGATCGGTGAAGGCACTGAGTTTCTCCTTAAGTTTGCGAGCTAAATATCAGCTCTATTGAAGTATATCTTTATCGTGCAGGGAGAAGGGCGTGGACACATGACCCAAGCCATTTCTTTGTTCCGGATTCTTACAGAAAATGGACATGAAGTACCTCATGTGATCGTTGGGAAAAGTAAACGGAGGGAATTGCCGAAATTTTTCCTAGAGCAAATCAAAGCTCCCATTACTCAGCTAGAAAGTCCGAATTTTGTCACTGACAAAAACAACAGATCTGTTAATGTATTTAAAACATTAACAGCAAATCTCAGAAAGTATCAAACGTTTCTAAACAGCATCAATGAAATAGAACGGATTGCTAAAAAAGAACAGCCGGTTGCCATTATAAATTTTTACGATTTTCTAGGAGGACTTTATTTTCTCTTGAAGCGACCCAAGTTTCGACATATTGCTTTGGCACATCAATTTTTGCTAAGTCACTCTGAGTTTGAGTTTCCCAAAGGAAGATTTTATGATAAATCGTCATTACTTGCCGGTAATAAGCTAGCAGGATATAAGGCAGACAAAAAATTAGGCTTATCCTTTCAATTTATGAAGGATGAATCAGAGAAAAGACTCTTTGTTGTACCGCCATTACTTAGGGAAGAAATAAAAAAACAATCACCCTTGGTAGGTGATCATTTTCTGATATATATGGTTAATCATGGGTATTCTGCAGAAGTTGAGGCCTTTCACAAAAAACATCCTGAGGTTCCAATCCATTGTTTCTGGGACAAAAAGGATGAGCCTTCAGTTTTAAAAATTGATGAGACACTTACATTTCACCAGCTTGATGATAAGAAATTTATTCACTACATGACCTCATGTAAAGGGTACCTGACCACCGCAGGTTTTGAATCAGTATGTGAGGCAATGTATCTGGGCAAACCAGTTTTAATGGTTCCGGTAGAGGGACATTATGAACAAGCATGCAATGCCTTAGATGCCAGGAAGGCTGGTGCCGGGGTATCGAGTGAAATTTTTGACTTAGATATTTTGTTAGAGTATCTTCCAAATCACAAAGATGTTGGGGATGAATTCAGAAAGTGGTGTCATACCTCTTCAAAAACGTACCTAAAAATGCTGACAGATGATCATTAAATACTCTGATAATCCCTTCAAACAAATCCTGGGGATTACTTTCTACAACCGAAGGAACATTTTGCTATTTACTATTATTTCCATCTTTGCCGTTTTGCAAAATGAATTTGGTGAGATTTTCATGTGGGATCCTATTATACTGCCCATGGTGCCAGTAACCATACTTGGGGGAGCATTAGCCATATTTCTAGGATTTAGAAATAATAGCGCTTATGATCGGTGGTGGGAAGCCCGAAAAATCTGGGGTGGGATTGTAAATGCCAGTAGAACATTTGGGGTGATGATATGTACCTTCTCTTCCACCCATTTTTCAAAAGGCAAGGTCAATGACGATAAAGTACAGGCCTGGAGGAAGGAATTAATCCACCGTCATATCGGGTGGCTATATGCCTTGATCATGCATCTTAGAAAGCACAATCATTGGAGTGATCTGGAACGATATATATCTGAAAAAGAAATAGAGGCAATAAAAAAACTGCATAATAAACCTACTCAAATTCTTCATAAACAAAGCGAAAGACTTCAAAACGCTTATGAAGATCAAATAATCGAAGATTTCCGACATATGGAATTGATGAATGTCATAAAAGAGTTTTACGATTTACAAGGAAAAGCTGAACGAATTAAAGGCACAATATTTCCTTATTACTATAATTACTTTACCGGAGTTTTTCTATGGCTTTTTGTGATATGTTTACCTTTTGCACTTGCTTCACAAATGCAATGGGGAGCTATACCCATGTCTATAGCCATCTCTTTTGTTTTTACTATTTTGGAAAAATCAGGTGCAGTTACGGAAGATCCTTTTGAAGGACGAGCTGCTGATACTCCAATCAATTCGATCACTCGTAATATCGAAATTGATTTATTGGAAATGATCAGAAGCGAAACAGTACCTGCCCCGATCGAGCCTAAAATTGGTCGGTTTGGAGTAAAGTATATGGATTAAACAAATTGCTACATGGCAATAATCAGTAAGAAGAAAGAAATTTTTCCAATAACGAAAGCCCTCCGATCCTACATAAAAAAATATGATCGAGAGATGGATTTGCCCATCTACTATGGCGACCTTCTTCGCTATGATAATTCGATTCCACTTTATGATAAGGTGGGTAACGATACACTTTGGGAAACGGTGTTTTTCCCGCAGGGAGATATGCAGCACATTAATGCCTCATTAAAGAAAGTCTATGCCATAATGAAATCAGATGGGGATCTTTCCGTGATGGATCACCTCATCATCGATCGTGTGGACTTGTGCGCATATGGGAACACACAGCCTTTTCGAGTGCGGGTTGTCAATCAGATCAATGACAACTTCGACTATTTCTACATTAAGAATGCAGATGCATCACGAATTTATGGGCTGGAGCTGGAACACCTATTGTCCCCAAATAAAATCAGCTATGTGGTCAATAGAGAAACACTGATTGAGGAGCATATAATAGGCATCCCTGCTGAACTCTTTATTAAAAAATACCTTGGAAGTGCCAATTTGAATGAAATCCGCCTCGCAAAAGAATTTGTGAAATTCAATGAGCGGTGCTTTGTTCGATTACTTGGAGATATGCATAGCAGCAACTTTGTCATTGACATCACCCCTGATTTTGAAGATGTTGAGTATCGATTAAGGGCGATAGATTTTGACCAGCAATCCTATGAAGGTAGAAGGGCTATTTACCTACCTCAATATTATACACAGAACAATCCCATCATTAAAATCGGACTGAAACACATGACCCCTGAAACAGTGAAACAATATCAACGGGAAGAAAGGTCTAATATCGCCAACCGACTAAAGGTTGAGCACAAACGTGTGAAGGACCTACTAATGGCTATGAAAAAAGACAAACTCTCGAAACCTGAAAATATTGAGAGGCTAAAGAAAGAGCTTGCTGATTTTTACGAAGAGAAAGAGTTCTTGAAATGTGAATGTATGGGTGATTTGGTAGAAATGAGCCTGGAAATGCTCACGAGAAAACCAAATCTTTATAAGGATTACTAATAAATAACCCCCAGCCCCTAAAGGGGTGCCATTCAAGCACAACCAACGCTGGAGGGCAGGATCCTTTCAGGGATGAAAGGGTGTGCGTAGGCATTAATAATTCTATTACTCCTGTCGCTAAATTCTAACCAACTAAAATGTACATTAGGACTTAGAGAGAAGAATTTATCTCAATTTAAAAACACCCCATCACCAGGCTTTACTTCCACATGCTCTTTAATGGTCGTTGAAAGTTCATACCCTTTATAGTTGGCGTAAATAGGGAATCTACCATGAGTCCTCAAAACCAGAACAGCAGTCTCTACCTTTTTGACATGGAGGGTTAAAAGCTTAGTAAGGCTATATGCGAGTGTTCGTCCGCTATTAAGCACATCGTCACATAGAATAACCGTTTTGTTCTTCAAATCAGAGACATCCCCATCAATGAGGATGTCTTTGTTTAGCGGATTTTCTTTGTCCAATGAAATTGTGTGGCATATGGACTTTTTCCCCGCAATCTCAGCAAGTGTTTCGTTGATTTGATCAGCTAATTTTCTTCCACCAGAATCAACACCTACCAGCACCACTTCATCATTCATGTTATTTTCATAAATCTGGTAGGCGATCCTTCGAATGATCTGATCTACTTTGGGCTGAGTTAAAATCTGATTGCTACTCATTTTCAGGCACAGGCATTACTTTGCTGTCCTTGAAAGTAGAGAGTATTATCATGGATTGCAAGCCATCTACTACCTCAATTTCCGATACTTTTTCCAGCATCAGCTTTTGATAAGATTGGATGTCACTTGAGATAATTTTCAAAATGAAATCTCCGGAACCTGTAATATGATGACATTCAATAACTTCAGAAATGGCATTGATGGCATTGATAAAAGCATCAATGTTACGCTTATTGTGACCTTTTAAGGAAACCTGAACAAATGTGTGAACACCGAGCCCTACCTTGTCAGTATCTAGCTTAGCATGATAGCTTTTGATGATACCTGAAGTTTCCAGCTTTTTCACACGCTCCAATGTTGGAGCAGGCGATAGTCCAATGTCTTTAGAAAGTTGTGCGTTGGTGATTTTTGCGTTTGACTGTAAAATATCCAAAATCTTGCGATCGATTTTGTCCAGCTTAATACGCGATGATTGTATTTTCATGTGAATTGTTGATTTTCTTTCGGTTTCATTAGTCCGATTCGGAATAACAGAATTTTATTCGCTGCAAATTTAATAGGATTATCAAAAGTTTTGGCTGCCATTTAAATAAACTACAAACCTTTAACAATTAATTGATGAAAGACCCTAACGGGATGATGCGATTAAAGTTTGACAACTTTTCGCTTATGAAGGGTTCCTAACACTTCAATAGAAATGAAGTAAATACCCGGATCGAGCGAACTCATATCAACAAAAAAGTTATTGAGTCCGGCTTTTGATTCAAACATTCGATCCATTTCAATCTTACCGGCAGAATTGGTCAGAACCAAATGGGCTTGCCCGTCTCTTGGTGTGATGACTTTCATCCTAAATCGATCTGTAATTACAGGATTAGGGAATGGGTCTTCAACTTTTACTTCTGGTTCAATAGTTAGACATTTTTCATTGTTAAGGGGATCAACATCATCATATCCAACATATTGAGAGTTTAGTTTTGCACACAAATAGCTGGTCTGAGAATTGGTGGAAATTGGAATCCCTAGATTTAGACTAACCAAACTGGATTCACCCACATCAATGAATTCCAAGATCTGCTCTATGATAGTAAATTGGCCTTCCAGCGTCACTTCCACATCCGTTAGCTCAACGGGCAGATTACTATTGTTTTGAATCTCAAGGAATATTTTTCCAGTATTGTTCTCATTTACTAATTCGAAACTTCCGATGGAAAGGTCAACTACAGGGATGGCAATTTCAATTTCCTGAGTGGTGGTATCGACGCAACCCAAACTATTTTGAGCCACCAGACTAACTTCGTGTATTCCTGATTCTGTAAAAACTATACGCTCATCTTCGGGATTTTCACTTATAAACTCACCATTTAGCAGCCACTGAAAGGATACGCCACCACTCGAGGTGTTGGTAAATGTTAATTCCTCTTTTGGTGTCCCATACGTTTTAGAGCTGGTGAAAGATGAAACCGGGGAATCATTAATCTGAATTGTTTGAGTGTAGCTTGTCATGCAACCTCCGGCTGTTTCCACCTCAAGCTGAAGTTCGTAAGAATCATCAGTAAGCTCGAGAAATAATTGCGACCCATTCCCAACATTAGCTCCGTCCAACATCCATCTTCTTGAAATGATTGGATCAACCATACTAGTAGACATATCTATAGCGCTTATCAATTCATTATCGCAATCTCCGCTTAGCGAAAAATCAACGGTGGGTAGCTCAATTATTTCAATGGATTTCGTAATACTTTCAGAACAAAAATTTTGACCGGTTACCTCCAATGATACTTCGTAAGTTCCAGCATCTACAAAAATATGACTGATATCTTCAGAGCTATAGTTTATACCATCCACCGTCCATAGCCAGGAATTTAGGGAACCACCTGTTGAAGCATCTTCAAAAAGTGATTCTTCACCCTTGCAACCTACAGTAATGGTGAAATCAGGGACAGGAGCAGTCATAATATCTATGTCTTCATTGTAAGTAGATTCGCAACCATTGGAACTGGTGACAGCCAGAGAAATATTCTTAATACCTGCTTCAGTGAAATTTAAAACTGGGTTTTGCTGAGTAGATACTTCCATTCCATCCACAAACCATATCCAACTAACCAGGTCAGCATTGGAAACGGTGCTTAGATCAGTAAATGTTACCCCATTATCCGAGTCGCATGGTATTTCGAAATCAAAATTGACTTGAGGATTATCTGAGACAGCCACTTCAATAGTTGTTGTTTGATCGCATCCATCTTCATTTGCAGCAGTCAAGTCCACTAAATAATTTCCTGCTTCAGTAAATATATGACTTGGGTTTTCATCTGTTGAAGTAAATCCATCGCCAAAATCCCATAGATAGGAAATTGCATCTGTGCTGGTATTCGTGAATTGCATGGATTCATTTTGGCATACGGAGTTAGCAGAGAAGTTTGCTGTTGGGCTTGGATTAATAGTGATCGTTTGCTGAGTTTGATCTTCACAGCCTGGGATGCTAGAGGTGAGAATAATTGTTTTTGATCCCGATGTTGTAAACGCAAATGATGGGTTTTCTTCATTTGAAGTTCCTACAATGGTGGAGGTAGCATCATCAACAAACTCCCAAGCATAAGTCAAAGGACCCGTATACGAAGCATCATCTGTTATATTGCTAAAATCAATGTCTGCCCCAATGCAATATCTTGATGCCGAAACATTGAAACCCGGAACCGGCGGCTCTGCATAAATAATAATCTCTTCCTCATAATTGTTACTACAGGTACCATCGGTTACCTCCAGCCTAACCATGTATGTACCTGCGCCCCCCAAGGTATCAAACAACACCTGAGGACTCTCCGCATCACTGTCCTCTATCCCATCACCATTGAAATCCCACGAATAGGATGTGAGACCCAGAATCGAAGGAGTGAAGGTGTTGGCATTGGTGATGCAGCGCGAGTCATCGATGGAAAAACTGGCATCTGGAGCCATCTGATCATTGACAACTATAAGTTTTGTTGAGATGTCTTTTGTTCCGTTTTCATGGATGGCTGTCAGGGATACCTCATAGCTCCCTGCCTCAGTAAAACTTATCGGATCTGGCATCTCCTGCGTTGAAAACAGCCCGCTAACCGAACAGCTATCTTCAAACACCAGTCTGCTCACCGAATTGGCGATAAAATCCGTTGTAAATACAATCAGGCTGCCATCCTTACTGACCAAAGATTGACCAGCCAGGTCATTACCAAGGTTTAACCCTGATAATACCTCTATTGATGGTGTCAGGTCTTCTACGTCCGGGCCAAAATTCAACCTTACCAAATTACCCGACCGAAGGTTCACCAGACCGTATACGTCAGAGCCGGACCTTACCAAATTCAAGTCAGTCGGAGAGTTAAACGTAATCCCGCTCATATCGATTTGTGTGACTGTGAAAGTGCTTGTAATCGTCGCTCCGAAATCTAAATGAAATAGCTTCCCTGATGTAAAAGCATCCAAAATCGCATACCAACTTCCACCCTCACGAATCAAACTTATATCCCACAGCCGGGTGGCCCCACTTATACTGACAGTTGATTGTGTAGGTGCAGATGTAATATCGCTTCCAAAATCCAGTATATGGAGGTTTGCTCCCGAGAGTATAATTGCTTTGTAGCTACCATTATCGTTGATCAATTCCACTCCATCGGTGGTGGTGATTCCCGTGACCGATATATTCGCTATCGTTGGCGACTGGTCTATACCATCTCCAAAAGTCAAAAGGTGAATGAGCCCGTCATCCAGATTGCCCGTAATACCGTACCAAACTGTGCCTACTTGTAGTAAGCCAATACCTGACGGGCCATCCAGTAGCTCTCCGAAATCACCAAGATCGACTTCAGTAGGGTCTGACAGCAAATCAGCACCAAAGTCCAAACGCAATAATGTATTTGAATTACGGTTTGTTATGAACCCATACCAACTGCCATTATCCTCGACCACTTCTATCTCGAATGGCTGATTTGTCAATGCCAGTGACTCCAGCTCTGATGTCAGTGGTGTCACCAAAATATCTTCCGAACAAAAATCCCATTCATATGATGCTGCATTAGCAGATTCGTTGACAAAGGTTACCTGCTCATCTATACAAGCTTCGTCCACCGATGAAAATAATGAAGTAGGTTCGCTAGCAGCATTAATCGTAACAGTCTTTGAAACAGTAAATGCACACCCCTGATAGGTGGTGACATCCAAGGATACCAGGTAATCTCCGGGTGCAGTGAATGTATACTCAATAGTATCTTCACCAAACTCCGCACCTTCCACATTCCATAACCATGTCTCCACCGAATCCCCACTGTGGGTTAAATCCTCCCCATAAAAACGGGTCGGAAGATTCTCTGTAGTGACATCCACAGAAAAATCCGCGGCGGGAGTATCACTCACAGTAAGCAACTCCGAATATTCTGTCTCGCAACCAGCATCATTGGTCACCGTGAGGCTTACGGTATAATCTCCGGTAGCTAAATAAGTGTAGGTAGGGTTGGCATCTGTAGAACTCCCCGTTCCATCTCCAAAGTCCCAACTGTATCCGGTAATCCCCGTTCCCTCTACCTCACTCGTAAATACTATCGCTTCTTCAAAACAATTGTTTGAATAAGTGAAGCTAACTAATGGACCATCTACTATGGTGATGTTCTGCTCTGTAATGGCTGAGGAACAACCTGGCAAAAAACTCTGAAGTGTGATCGTCTTTTCACCCGATTCTGTAAACGTATAAACCGTGTCCTTCTGACTCGCTACTTCACCATCTATGACCCATTGATACGTAAGTACATCATCATAGCCAGTCTCATCTGTCGTGTTCGTTAGTGTCAGCTCATTGTTTGTACACAATGAACCACTGCTGGTTACTGTAAACGATGGAACCGGCGGCTCTGCATAAATAATAATCTCTTCCTCATAATTGTTACTACAGGTACCATCGGTTACCTCCAGCCTAACCATGTATGTACCTGCGCCCCCCAAGGTATCAAACAACACCTGAGGACTCTCCGCATTGCTATCCTCCATCCCATCACCATCAAAGTCCCAGGAATACGATGTGAGACCCAGAATCGAAGGAGTGAAGGTGTTGGCAGATGTAATGCATCGGCTCTCGTTAAATGTGAATTCAATTGCGGGTGCAACATTGCTATTAATGGTGATTGTATCAATTAAATACTGAATGGTGGAATCTCCTACGAAAGAAATTTCAAAGGGGAAATCTCCGGCCGAACTATAAGACACATTAGGACTAGAACTATTTATAAATTCATCGGAAACATCACATGTTTTTTTAAAGCTTATATAATGCACTTCATTCGAAGAGAAGTTTGTATTAATTGCAATCCACTCTGAACTGTCTTTTACTACATCTAATCCAGAGCTATTATTGTCAAATAGGCTAAAGGCTCCCAGATTGGTTATATCAGGAGATGTAGAAGATGGATCTTGGTCAAAGTCATATAGAAATAAACTACCAGCCCTGGTTTGCATAAGAGCATAGAAGTCCGTTCCATCTTTTACATATCTTATATCAGCCGGTGACCCAAGGGAATGCCCCCCGTTCGAGAGTTCGGTTACTGTAGCAGAATTTGTGATACGTTCTCCAAAATCAAGATGGTAGACTTTTCCATTTCCGAATGAAGTTGCTAATCCATACCAATTACCTTCATGATTTATCACATCAATCCCAAAAAGTCTGCTACTGCTACCAATTGAGAACGAGCTGAATGTTCCGCTTGAAGTAGGAGAATCTCCAAGGTTAATTATCCCAATAGTAGAACCATAAGTAACCAAAATCACATATGAGCCAATAGAATCAGCAACAACCTTAAGTCCATCTGCGACAGCAGCTGGTATTTGGCTGAAATTACCCAAGTCATTTGCAGTAGGATCTGAAGACAGATCATCGCCAAAGTCTAATCGGATCACTTTCCCATCATCTCTATTCATCAAAAAACAGAAATAATGATCAGCACTATCCAGAAAAGAGATAGAAACGGGACCGTCTATAAAACCATCTTCTACACTGACTTCACTTAATGAAGGTGTGCTTTTTAAGTCTGATCCAAAATCAGCTTTGTATAAAGCATCTCCATTTCGGCTTGGAAAAAAACCTAACCATCCATTATCGTAAAGTAATTCAACACTAAATGCACCATTGAGGAGACTAGAATTAGTCAGAAAACCTGCGGTTGGAGTTTTATTTAGATCACCAGGGCAAAAATCCCATTGATATTCGGAGAATCCGGTAGATTGATTATCTACTTCAAATCTTTCATTTATGCATAAGTCTTCGGGATAGGATACATTTATAACCTGAGCTGTCAGAACAGTCGGAGCAAGAATCACCGCCAAAATCAAATGTAAAACCAGTCTCATTGCTAGATAGCGTAATCCTGCTTTAAATGATTATAGTAATCCACACAATACGTTCTCAGATGATCGGTCCACTGTTCTGGCCATTCATTTATATCCTTTAACGCGTATTTGGCCTGGTTTGATTTAGTAACGGAATAGTTAAAGTCAGACTCACCAATAAATGAGATAAGATCATCTAATTTTTTATTTAAGCTTTCCAAACCTAGCACCATCCACCGTTCCCTTTTTACAGCTGATAGCTGATTTTCAATCAATTGATTCCAATACTTCCAATACCAGCAGTTTCTTTCAAATGAGTCCATTTCCCTCCATTCTTTTTCACTAAATTCATTACATAGATATCCATTAATCCGAAATTTGCTAAATATTTTCGATGAATAGACATCTGGTTCAGAAGCCACCACATCATATCCAAATTCAGTATTAGCAAACCATCCCCTGTGATATGTTGAATTAACAACATCTGCAGGGTTTCTAATCAGCCATATAAACTTTGAGTCAGGATAGTGGTTCGCTAAAAAATCGATGAATGGAACTAGTTTTTGGTCTGAAATGACCAATTTTCCTTTTTGATCAATGGAATCTAAAATGGTATGCAAGCAATAAGTTATCTTTTGTTTGGATGGCCCATTATTGAGAAATTCGTATGCTAAAGGAACCAGTTCATCTGAAGGCTCATGTATCCCATGAATTTTAGTATTTTGATTGAGTGTTCTGATTATACTGTTAGTCCCTGACCTTCCTGTACCTAATACAAAAACAATTTGGGATGATTTACTTTCGATTTTTCTGCTTCTAGAGCCTATGATTAGGGGGCCTTTGTCATTCAAGTCATTTCTAATTATTGATCCTTTTGCCAAAACCTGATCTTCTTCTACGATAACAAGACGTTCATTTTCGAGCTTAACATTCCGTTCTATAACGCATCCCTTTTTCAAGATTATATTTTTAGGATGTGTTGCCCTAAGAATTCCCATAAAAGCAACATCATTAAATCTATAAATATTGAAATTTCTCCTAAGTAGGTAGATATTAATTAGTTTAAAAACCTTCTTTTTTATAAAAAGCGGAAGGAGGGTTACAATGAACTCAATTAGATCAAGAATCATTTTTTTCCGCATCAATAAAAATGATTTGTTTTAGTTTTTTACCATAAAAAGGTTTCAAAATTGATGACACAAACCCTTGTGGGATTGCTCCATAGTAGTCGGTTTTGCAGATATTAAGATTGACATGATTAAGCATGCTTTTTATGTCTCCAAAGTCAAATACTCTAAAATGTCCCATATGGCCGATTGTTTCCAATTTGCTGAATTCTTCCACTGGATCGCCCTGATAACCTAACCCCTTCAAGTATTCATATCTGGTAAGCACAGAAACGTTCGGTGTACTTAAAATTAATCTTCCCGAGGGTTTCAATACCCGAGATATTTCCTTTAGGGTAAAAATTGGATTGATCCTTAAATGCTCCAACACTTCGAGAAAAACTATTTTATCGAAAGACTGATCATCAAAGGGAAGTTTTTCCGTTTCAATGTCACATTTCTCAATGTGCAAGCCGTTCGAATTGATAAATTCCTTATTTCTATTAGGTTCCAGATCTACACCGGTAACATTGCATTCACTTGACAAAAGATAGGTTAGGTGGCATGGGATACTACCTATCTCTAGCACAGAGTCCCGTTTATCGGCGTTTATAAAACCCAATGAAAATTCATATCTACCAATATTGTTCTTTAAGTAATTACTCCACCATTCCCTTATTTTCTTATCAATTAAATGAGTCTGGGTTTCTAAGAACTTAATTTTCTCTTCGAATTGATTCATAATGGTGCAAGGTTAAAGTAGATGGTAGCTGTAAGCAATTAAAACAATCACAGAGAAGCAGACTGCAAATGTGAAAACAATACCAATTAATAGTTTGATTGCTGTGTTTTTTTTCAACAGTACCCATATCAAATCAGTTAAATTCACAAGAGTACCAAAAGAGCTTAAAATAGCGTATAAAATCATAAAATTATAAACCCCAACATCGAATAGGGGCAGTAAAAGTGGTGCAAGCCGAAAAACGAGTGATAATGTATTCAGCTTAAAAAGCTGTTTTTCTCTTTTCATTATCCTCCAAAATCCTGTATATGGAGACAAAACAGCAATAATTACATACTTAATACCTAATAGCATGGCAATATACCCTGCCACTTGCCACTCGTCTCCAAAGACAAATGGAAAAATGATCGGTGCTAATAATGAGAGGCCAGTGGTGGGAATTAAGCTGCCAAAAAATGATATCCTAAATGTTTTTAAGAAAAGAGATGGAAGATTAGATGGGTTTTCCAGATATACCTCATTTGCTTTCTGAAAGAAAACAGGACGCAGAGAGCTTTCAAACAAACGCCCCGGAATATTGAGCAAGGCAACTGCGAATGTATATGCACCTACTGTCTCAATACTATAGAATGCTCCAATAGCTATTAGTGGGAGGTCTGCTGCCCATTTGTTAAGTAGTTGAACAGGGAATATAAATTTTGGCACATTTATATTCTCGAAAAACACCTGCTTAAGGTGCCTAATATTTGGTTTAAAAAAATATTTAAGGAATATAAGTTTTGTCTTTGATGAGGTCTGGGTGAACAACAAGGAGATGGATCGAACGAAATCACCTAAGAGCAAGCCAATACCATTTGCAAAAGCAAAAAGTCCAATAAGAATGGTGCTCACCCTGGAAATGAAATTTGTAATCAGTGAAGAAGTCGTATTCCTTTTGAATCTTTTTTCGCGAATATTGAATGAGGAAAAGCCCCCATTAAGTACTTCGAGCATGATCATGGTCAGTATCAGTGGAATGGCCAGGACGGATCCTTCAAAATTGAAAAGCCAGCCATCTGCGATAAGAAATATAGCGAGTGCTATAATAGATGCTACAACTGCTTGAATAAATACCAACTTTAAAAGTGCGTAAAAATCCAGCTTAAATTTTGGGAGCACATAGACAGAGGAAAGAGAGAGAGATGAGAAGAATATAATATTGGTAATGATCAAGTTGTAATAAGCATATTCGCCATACGCCTCCGGAGTAAATATCCTACTGATTATAGGAGAGAATACTAGCTGGAGAATAAAATTGAGAACGTTTCCTGAGAAAACTATGGAAACGTTTTGAGTAAATGATCCTTTGGTTTTGATCGTTTTAATGCTATTCCATAAATCAGATAGTATTTCTTTACTCATTTAAGAATCTTCTTTATGCTTATTTAATTAATTCCAGAATCAGATAGATGAGATTGAATCAGACTTGACATGATCTTCACCTGATTTTCCCTGGAGTAAAAATTGATCTGATTTATATCCCCACCACGATATGGGGGTTTATGCTCAGATAACCAGGTCTGATATTGAATTTTTAAAATCTTGTATACTTCTTCTTTAGAGTTAGCGATGAACCCACTTTTTGTTTCCTTAATTAGCTTAGAAACAACACCATTATCATCCGGCACCATCAAAATGGGGCGCATAGCTCCCAGATAATCAAATATTTTACTTGCGTAGGTTCCAGGAGCGTCAGGAAAAGAAGGAAATAATAAAAGATCCGACTTGGTCAATTCATTTATCATTTCATTTTTTGGAATTCGATGAGTCACCAAACAATATTCTTCAGATAAATATTGCCTTATTCTCTTCACCGGTTCATACATAAACCCACTTACTTTTTCCTTTATACCTCCTGCACGATCACCTCCAACAAACTTGATCATAAAGTGCTTTGGTTTTTCTTTATCAAGAAATAGTTTGGCTCCTTTTAAAAATGTATCCAAATCCTGATGTTCGTAAAGGGAGCCAGAGTGAATTATGGTAAACACTTTATTTGTATTTACAGTATTTGTATTTACAGATCTTTTGAATTCCTCCCTATCAAATCCATTAGTAATAACATATCCATTTATAGCAGTCAGGGACTTAAGTTTCTCCATCCACTCCGTGCTGGTAATCGTAAAAAAAAGTGCGCTATCTAGCCACTTACTCCAATAATATTTTGTAATCGCATCCTGCAGCCTCTCAACAAAGGATGGTGCATAATTTTTATGAATTATTCTGTTGTGCCATAAGTCTCTGAAATCAAGCACGTATGGTATATTATACTTTTTGGAAAGTTTATAACAAAGCTTAAGATGATGGTGCGGAGAAAAAATTCCGATGATTAAATCAAATTCTTTCAAGTCTAATTGGTTTTGGCAATAATCAATCATGCCCTGATAGGTTTCCATATCGTGGATGTAGCTATCAAGATATCCCAGCATCCATCTAATGAATATGCTCACCTTATTTACTAATGGCAGTGATTCCATCAGATTTAGCCATGCACTTGTCAGGGTCTTTTTACGAGGTACCCGTATGATCCTTCCTGTCTTAAACACCTCTGTCGGAGAATCTTTCGGAGTGACGAATTGGGTTAATATTGTTGGATCTATACCATTTTTACTAAAATGTTTTAGATATGCCATTGTCCGATAGGATGCAGTGACATCTGAAGGTAAGGTGAATATTGAAAGTACAAGTACTTTTTTCATTAATCAAGTGCTGTCTTCAGCAAAATAACTAGGTTAATACAATAATGAGCGAAAATGAAGTTTTGATCACTGAGTTCATCCCATTTTCCGAACAAATCGTAAAATTGGCAGACCAAATGCAACCTTATTCAAATCGACAACCAATCTTATGAAGATATATCCTGGAATATTATATGATCTGTATTGGAGGTTGAGATCATCTTTGAAAGTTGGAATTGAAGATCATAAGCGTTTTGCAACCAGGTCCTTCATTGAATTGCACCCTCATAATGAAGTCTCATTCGATCTCGATGAAAAACAATTAAAAGAAGATCCTTCGAATCAAATGGCCGCTTACATGGGCAAGACCTTTCAATTATCTCAGGTAGGTTATAAAGTATTAAAAAATATTAATTTGATTGGTGCAGCTGCCATTGCTGTAAATACTTTTGGTAGAGTATATCTACAAAGCTGTCTTTTAGACATTTATTCACTCAAAAATTCAGGAACGCTTTTCCTCAGTATTCCATTTTTAAAGCGCAAAGTAAAAAGAATCGAGAACGCTATAAGCATCGTTAATCTTTACAATATTGGTGGAAATTTTAATTATTTCCACTGGGTCAATGATAGTGTTCTACTCATGGAAGCTTGGCAGCATTTTAAAAAATCAGCTGGCATGGAACCCTATGTTATTATACCAAACAACATACCACGGCAACAATTACAATTTTTGAGCAAAATCGGGGTTCCGGATAATAAGTTAATAAGCTGGGAAGGTAAGCGAATGAAGATCGATAATCTGATTCTCTACTCCACTAATAGAACCAAAATGAAACCCATGGATCTTTTACATCCAGGACCATTCAAATGGTTAAAGTCTTGCATTCAAGTTAAGACCTCTTCAGCATACAGGAAAATTTTTGTATCTCGTCAAAAGAGTAGAGGTAGGAGGTTTCTAAATGAATCAGATTATAAATCTTGGATCAAGTCTAATGGCTTTGAAGAAATTTATCTGGAAGAATTAACCGTTTTAGAACAATTGAAAGTATTTCAAGAATCTAAAATCATCATCGGAGCACACGGTGCGGGTCTTACAAATATTTTCATGTGCAATCCTGGGACACGGATTGTTGAATTATTTGGAAAGCCTCCGGCCTTCTATACGGATTTTTACCGGCTTGCCAATCAACTCCACTTAAAATATCAATTTGTTGTATTCGATTATAAAATACATCCTGATCAAAGTAAAAAGGGATATCAGGAAATTGATTTAATCTTTGATCCACAAAAACTAGATACCATAGATTTTTCTAAGTAATTCATCTATGCGTTCTTTAGAACGATACTCAATTCCTACCCTTCGGATTCGATCTACTTGATCCGTTTTTTCTTCAAGCAATAAGCCTTCAATCGTTTTATAAAATGGAGGGTCAGGTGCCATGTTAAAGTCTGGAGTTACTACGCCAATCTGATGTTTTATTGCGTAGATGTCATCTTCAGCAACGCCTGATGTAGTAATGTAGGGTAATCCTATTAGCATGTATTCCGCAACTTTGGTAGGTGATCGATATTTCTGATTCGGACTTGGTGGTACTCCACTAATCCCAAAATCAGCAGCATTCAAACAACCAAGCAAGTCTTCCTGAGACAGATTTCCAGTGATGATAAAAGAATCCGTTGGTAGATATTTAGAAAAAAGAGCAGATATCTCCTTGTGATCATTTGAGGTTACAATAAGGAATTTACATGAGTCTATATTTTCAAAGATATGCTTACATAATCTAGGAATACCTTCTTCATAATACAATCCTCCGAACTTACCGACATAAATAAATACCCTCTCATGATTCTCAATCATAATTTTTTTTCTGATTGATTTTCTCAGCTCAGGACTAGGTTTAAAAATATTAGGGTCCACTGCAGTTGGTGCCCTAAATAGCTTCGCATTTGATCCCCTCCTTTGCAGTTCTTCTACCATCCACTTTGTGCCGGTCATAATAACATCTGCATGCATCCCGGCTTTCCATTCCAGTTTATTTAAAATCCGATACTTAAAATCTGATGAAGACCAATACCCTAAATCTACCATAAACTCACTATGCGGCTCATAAGAATATACCATAAGCTTCATATTCAAAAACCTACTAAAAACATAGCCAAAGCTTGCTGAGACATTAGCAAAGCAAAAAATAATTTGAGTTCGATAACGGATGCGAATCCATGAAACCAAAAGGAATCCGCACAACAAATCCCATGCTTTTTTGAGTAACAAGAACTTACCAGTATGAAATTTTAGAGGCAACCAGAATATATCAATCTTTGCTAATTCTTTTTTAGCTATTAGCTTTTCTTCTTTTGACATACGGTAGCGTACCTGCTCAAAGGTGATTAAATAGAACTTGCCTACCCTGTTTGGAGCAAGGGTTTTCAGATAGCTTAGCATCAAATTCTGAAAAAGCGGATCTTTGAAACTATTGTAAATAAATACCAGCGTATTACCTTTCATTTAAATCCAGTATTTCAATAAACATCGGAATGCTGAAAAGATGTCTTTCCCGTCTAATAAGTGAGATAGCGCCATTATTCTGGTGACCCTCGCCTTCAGGTAGACTCTTTGTGAAAATGATCCTATTTGTTGAGAAACTATCCTGTTTATTAGCTTATAGTATCCATCCTCCAACCCTTTAAGGTTCTTCATTGTATTCGAGTCTGTCTGTCGATACCAAAGCACCTCGTCATTCACAAAGTCATACCTACCATTATGCTGACTACATATAGTTATATAGAAATAAAGGTCTTCAGCATGTGTCATATCTTCATCGAACCAATAAAGTACATTAGGAAGCTTTTTAATCATCCATGTATTTCCAAACAAACAGGAACGGTCTAAAGCAATCAGCCGGTCAAGGGGTCTACCTGTGTAAGCAGGCCTATAACACTCATTCATAGGCTCAAGATGATCATTTACATAGATAACAACTCCATCAACAAAATTTAAATCGCGATCTGATCTAAATTTCAATATCCTACTATTGATTGCATTTGGTGGTAAAATATCATCAGCATCCAGGAAGCAGAAAAAAGCTCCTTTCATTTTCTGCAAGCCCAGGTTTCGAGCAGCACCTACCCCGAAGTTTTCTTGATGAAAAACCCTTATCCTTTCATCCGAAAATGATTTTGCTATAGCTAAAGATAAATCTGTGCTTCCATCATCTATAATTAATAGTTCCCAGGTTTCATACACTTGATTCAAAACGGAATCAATCGTTTTTCTTAAAAACTTTTCTGCATTAAAAACAGGAGTTATTATGGAAACTAATTCACTCACTTTGGAAACAATATGTTTTCTATTTGCTCAACCCTTTTTTCATATGTATTGCTGCGAGCAAATGACTTTCTTTTTTCTACCAGTTCGGAAGTATTTAATGCCGTTAGGTTTTTGGCAACATTAGTGACAAGGCCCGGCCACTCCTCGTTTTGATATACCATATTCAGCAAATTTCTTCCTTCATATTCAGCTGTGAAGGTTGCCACTATCGGATTTCCCGTGTTAAGATACTCTAGTATTTTATGAGAATCTGTTTGATCTTTATGATGCTTTTGCTGATAGGCAACCATCAATATGTCCGCAGCATTAAGATAGCTGTGAATTTCATCGCTGGAAACCGGAGGCAGGAAGAAAACATTATCTAAATTCATTATTTTCTCTTTCCAAACGTGTGTAGAATTATAGGCGGCTAGAATGCTGCCTCCACTGCCAATGAATACGAAATCAAGATCAATATTTTGTTTTGAGGCTTGATAAAGAATTTGCCAATCCAGGTGTTTCATTGCCAAATTTCCAGCATAAAGAGCTTTGACCTTGTTCTTGCCCGGAAGTTTCGCAATTACGTCTGCCTCACCAATATTCAGCGCATGGCTTATTTTAAAGGTTCGCGGATTAAACTTTAAGAGACGGTTTATTATCTCGTCTGTGACCCCAAAACAAAAATCTGCCGAACTAGCAGCTCTTTTTGTCTGAAAATCCTGATTTAAATCAACGATATGAGAAATCTTAATTGATGCCGATAATGCATCCAGGTCGAAGAATACCGAATTATCAAACGACCATACAATATCAAATGAGGTCTGCACCAATTCCTCCAGCCTCTTATAAATTTTTCGTTGATTGATTTTTCTGACCAAGCCGGGTAAATAATGAAGCCCTTTGACAAATCCATTATAATTAACAATATATAAGTTTTCAATCGAAGTTTTAGTAACAGAATATTCTTTGTCTTCTGCCGGTGGATTTAAGAAGTAAACACGGTGGCCCTTTCTTGCAAGAGTTCTGGCGTAATGATGTTTGGAAACTGCAAGATGATCCCAGGACTCAGGAGATATTAGGAGAATGTTTTGCTTTGATTCCATTATTTCAGTTCTTCCTGATATAGTTTTTCAAGCTTGCTCATTTCATTTGATCTATTTCCCAAATTGAGCACTCGTTCATAAGCTGCATTTACCATTCCTTCTACCTCTTCTGTAACAGCCATTCGAATCTTATTCGCCAATTCCTTTTCATCCCAAGAAGAAAGTCTCATCACTCCTTTTCCGAATAGGTCCTCATCATATTCAAGTGGCCCCAGGATCAATGGCTTTTTGAAAGCCATTGCCTCCATTGCACTCACAGGGGCACCATCTGATTTAGGATTCATTATCACAGCTTTTGCGTAAGCATATAAGGTATAAAGCTCATTCTGGTTTTGAGAAGGTAAAAACAGAATCTCGGTATCTGTTTGTTCAGCTATTAATTCTTGGATTAATTGAACATAATCCCTTTTCTCAGAATCCGCATCCAGAAAAACAAAAACATAGTCTTCTTTAATTTCTAACGGTAAAAATTGGAAAGCTGAAATCGTAAATTCATGATTATAAATCGCGCTCATTTTTCTTGGCATTAATATGAAATTGCGTTTTTTCAAATCATCCGGTAGAAGTGAGTCACTGTATTCATCCGCATTTGGAATATCAATACCTGTTCTTATGATGACAGGTTCGCATTTAATCTTAAAATGTTTTTTGATTGAATCAATTTGCTTTAGGGAAGTTGAAATGATACGATCGTAATAAGAAAATGCTTTTTTGTACAGGCACCTAACGTAAAGGTTTTGGATAGAGAAATTTCTAAAGTGGTCGGGAATGGTCACTAATACATCAGTTCCTCTTGTCGTTAGAAAAAATTTAACTCCCAAGTAGTTTTTCCCCAGCGCCCAAAGTGCATTGGGTTCTCCATAAAGTACGTGTATAATGTCAATGTTTTTATCCTTGATTATCTTTTTTAATTGGCGAAATGCTCTTAGTGTGTAGAAAAATCTAGGAATGGAAAAAACCCCTAATGGAGGAACGTAGTGAATATTTGCCTCGCCAAGCCTATGATGAATTTCTTTAGAAGCAGATTCTAATTGATGTTTTTGCGGTATAATGTAGCAGGAGTTTTCTGGTTTTGCAGAAAAATACGATATCCACTTAATATCATGGATGGAGTTCGGGTTTGCAAAATAGATAATATTCAAACTTTCGGCTTTTCTATGCTAGTCTAAAAACTTTCTACACCATATCTCAAAACAGATGAGTGACCATATCTTATTCCCATGATTAGCTTTTAAAGACTGATGTTCATCAAGAATGCGATTTACCACATCAATATTAAAAAATGATCTATTTCGAAATTTTTCATCTCTAAGATATTCATCTATTAGCTCTCGGTATTCATTTCTCAACCAATGTGCGAGTGGAATTCCAAAACCCATTTTTGGACGTTTCATCACGTCCATGGAAATATACTTTTGTGCGAGTCTCTTAAGCAAATACTTACTTTGATTATGCTTGAATAAAAGATTCTCTGGAAGGTTAATAGCCATGCTTACCAATTCTTTATCAAGGAATGGAGATCGCACTTCCAATGAGTTCTTCATAGAGGCCCTATCCACTTTTACCAGGTAATCGTTCAGTAAACGTGTTTCAAAAGAAGCTCTCAAAAGTTGCTTCACCGGATTATATCGGCTTTGAGCAGACCAAACTTCCTCAAGATATGACTGACTATAGTTGCTAAATGACTTTAGGATCAACCGTCTTTCTTCCGTGTTGAATCCGATATCTCGAAGTAAGCGTTTGGAGCCAGGCCAATCATTATATTCCTTTAAAGAACCATAGTTATCGGACTTTGGGATAACTCTTGATAACCCTTTATCGATGGGGGTCACTATTTTTTGAATCAAGTCAGAAGGATATCTCTGTTGAAAGTTCTCTGCCTTATATGCGAGTAGATATTGTGGGTATCCTCCAAAACTTTCATCCCCACCATCTCCTGAAAGGGCTACCTTCACATGCTTTCCGATTGCTTTGCTGATCATGAACGTAGGAATAGCAGACGAATCAGCAAAAGGTTCACCATAATACTCCATTAAATCTACAATCTCAGATATCTCTATTGGTTTTAAAACAATATCCTCATGATCTGTTTGGTATCTGTCTACCACTTGATGTGCCTGAGGAATTTCATTAAATTCATCAATCTCAAACCCTACCGTAAATGACTTTACAGGCTCAGAAGAATTGGCCGCTAAAATTGAGGTCACCAGTCCTGAATCTAT
Organism: Ekhidna sp.; assembly: GCF_040220215.1. Classification (GTDB taxonomy): domain Bacteria; phylum Bacteroidota; class Bacteroidia; order Cytophagales; family Cyclobacteriaceae; genus Ekhidna. The sequence continues at coordinate 480,503 of NZ_JAVJTR010000016.1, read as the reverse complement.
TCCACCACTTAAAAAGCAGCCCACCTCAACATCAGCCACGGTTCGCTTAACAATTGATCGGGTCAAAAGCTTTTCGGTCAATTCAAGAGCCTCTTTTTCTGTAATTCCTGTATAATCCTGTTCCTCCAGAAAAAAATAGCGAGTCTCTGTTTTAGATGGGTGACGTGTGTTTATCGAAATAAAGTGACCTGGTTTTACCTGAAAAATTTCCCTCCAAATTGTAGATGGTTGAGGGGAGGTCAATTCCGCAAAATAATAATCCATTGCATCTGAATTGATTGTCAGCTTGTTTCTCGCCACACTCCAAATTGATCGAATATCAGAAGAAAAAAGAAACTCGGTATCATCACTGAAATAATACAAAGGCTTTTTTCCAAAGGGATCTCTTACAAGAAATACCTGATCAATTCGCTTATCAAACAATGCAAAAGCAAACATGCCATCTATTCTTTCAAGCAAGCCACTCAACCCCCAATGTGTATAACCCACGATGATCACCTCTGTATCTGAATGAGATTTAAATGAGGCCCCTTCTTCTTCTAACTCATGTCTAAGGGTCTTGTAGTTATAGACTTCTCCATTAAACACAATTGTGATCCCAAAGTGCGTCATCGGTTGATTTCCTGCTTCAGACAAATCTATGATGCTTAATCTGGTGTGTGCCAGGCCGATATTATTATGGATGTAATAACCCTCAAAATCAGGACCTCTCTCTTTTAAGAATGCTCCCATTCCCGACAGAAAATTCCGATCTACTGTTAGCGGACTATTATATCCTATCCTTCCTGCCAGTCCGCACATAATTCAATAAAGTAATTCTTAAGCAATAAGCCAATGTTCTGATATTCCGAAACGAGAAAATATTTGATCTGACCGCCTTTGTAGCTGCATCTATTGCTGAACGATACATTCTGTTATACATAAACCATGAAGCATACTCTACATAAATAAGAGATCGATCTGCAATGTATGGGGCGGTCAACTCACTCTCTTTTTGTTTGATCATCTCAAATGCTCCATTATCAAGATCATCCATTCCAAATTCCCTTCTTTGCCTACCAAAATATTGAACCATTTTCGCACTTATCATTTTTCTTACGTCGATTTCCTTCGACAAAGCACTGGAGTGCTGACGGTAGTAATATAATGGTTGATCAATGTTATGAGAATAATTATTCTCAACTATCCGATATGACCAGTCATAATCCTCTGAACCAATTCTATTAAAATAAGTCCTGTATCCGCCTACCTCCTTTAACACTGATTTAGTTATCATGATAGTAGCACCACAAAATTGAGGGGATTGAGCTATTCTAGCTTTTATTTCATTATCCTTTTCCGTTTTTTTTTCCTCATATATAATGCGTCCTTCTGTATCGATCCGGTATACAGAGGTTCCACAGATTCCTAATTTTTGATTTCTAATGAATTCATTTACCTGAATTTCGATTCTTTGTAAATCTGAAATATCATCAGCATCCTGAAATGTAATTAAATCTCCGGTGCACTGTTCAAAAAGAAAATTACAAGTTTCTAAATAGCCTTTATTGATGCTATTCCTAAAAACCTTCAGTCTATCATCTTTTAATGATTGAATTTTAGTCCATGATTCATCGGTAGATGCATCATCAGCAATCAGGATTTCAAGATTATTATATGATTGATTTAGAATGCTTTGGATGGATGATAAAAGATAATCCGAGGCATTGTAAACCGGAATGACTACACTAATTAGCGGGTTTGTTAAGCTAGTTTGCATAACACTACCTGACATGTGTTCAATGGTTTTCGCTTCCTTATATGGTAGAACCATTCCCTTGCAGTATACTTTTTTGCTCTAACCAGCCTATGGTCAACGATATTTAAGCCCTGACTTGAAATATATTTGTTGAATTCCTCAAAATTCCACTCGCGAACATGTTTTTTGTTGTCAGGTGGACCGTACGTGTCATAACCTCTAACCAAATCCCTTTCCGGAGTAGAGATCAACAGAAGAGAATTTTCTTTAGCACATGATTTCATTTGCTCGAGCATTTTTCCCGGACTAACTAAATGCTCGATAACATCAATTGCCATAATTAGGTCATATGGTCCATCAAAGTCCTGGTTCGATTTATCTAAGTCAAGCGAAATCCAATTACCAACTCTATAGGTGTTTTTGCAATATCTGATCGAATGCTCAAAATCAATTCCGGTAATATTTTTAGTTATAGGGGAAATATATTTAATCAATTTATATCCCGACCCAGATCCAAATTCAATTACCTTTTCAAGTCCATGTAATTTTAGAACAGCAGCAGCAAATTTATAAACCTCTATTTGCCATATTTTATCCATTGGAGGACTCGTATATTGTTTGACCACTTCACCCTCATCATTGAGATTTTCTATATATCCTTTCTTTATATAATAGTTATTTACTTGCATATCTCGAATTCTTTAATGGCTTATCTGTAGCTAATATTAAAGCAGAAAAAAAGAAAGGTAACATTGGTATTTTGTATCTCATTAACGTTCCGAAATTTCCAGTACTAACCCCTACGGCAAAAGCAAATAAAATGGAAAAAGTAAAGCAAAAAGTGAGAAAAGGATCTTTTAATATTTGTCCTATTCGCCCTTTCATAAACATTCTTAAGCTAAAAATCAGCACAACGAATGATTCTAAAGCTGCTAAAAGCATTAAAGGATTTTTGACCTCCCATATAAAAGGCCTAAATAAGCTTACAATGATTGCCTTTGGTGCATGGCTGATCATACTTTGCCATGTACCGTCAAGCCTACCAATATCATATCCTCCATCTCCTTGATTTCGAGCTCCCCATCCGTATCGGATATCATAAGAGGTTATTGCTGCTCGTTGGGCTATATTATTAATATTGTATTCATCAGTAGAAGCGTAAATAGTAGAGAGAAAACCTAGGCCACTGAAAACAAGTAACAAAAAAGGTATCATCATTATCTTCAATATCCGATTTCTTACTTTTCCAATATTGAGCAGATAAATAAGTAGAAACACAACCGGTATGAAGCTTAATAAAATATAGGACTTGATCTGAAATATAAGTGCTGCTGCTAAGAGTGCCACCAAAACAGATATACCTCTCTTCTCTTTTAAGATAAGAAAATTGATGACGGACCACATCAGCCAACCCAAGGCTCCAAGCGTGATAGTATCTTTTAAAATTCCTGAGCCCCAAAAAATTACAGACGGTATAAATAAAAGTGATATGTGAAGATATCTATTATGAGGATAAATTTTGACTATTGATGAATACATAGCCCACTGACCCGAAAAACTAAAGCTAGCAAATAATAAGGCTGTAGCTGAATAGGTATGAAAAGTAAACAAATCAAAAAGCGCTGCAATTCGTACGATGGCAAATGACTTGATATCACGGTAATACCATATATGCTGACTATACTCATATGTTTCATCGGACCGATCCCCTCCTCCCGAATCAATAAGCAATTGGATTCCGGTGAGAGGACTATCTAAAAAAGCCTCCCATATCCATCGACTTCCATGAGTCCAATAATTGAAAGTATCACCGCCTTGATAATAAAATTGATAAACTAAGCCCAATCCAATCGCTCCAATAAATCGAGCCCAAAGTGCAATTAAAAAGTACTTTCTTGTAAATTTATTTGTTACAAATGGTCGTACAATAATTGCCAATGTACTTAGCAGAATAAGATAGATTGGTGTAACTATTAAATCCTGGCTTCCCAATTTTAAATCTTCTTTAGTTCTAAAAGCGCTGAAGATGAACTAACCCCATTAATTTCCTCATGCAATTTATCTCCAGGTCTTAAACCAATAATATCTATTTTACACTCAGGTCCAATCTTTTTGGCAAGCTTAAGTACATGGAATGAATTCATTTGAGGAACTAAAACCTCTTGCTTTTCAGACTCAAAAGCTTGAAGAACAAACTGAGCAGCCTCCTCCTGTGAAATACAAAATCGAGTAGCATCCGGATGAGTAACTTTAATTACTCCACTTTTTCGCTGTTTTTCAAAAGCTTCAAAAACGGATCCACGTGCTCCTATGATATTTCCAAGGCGAACGACTTTAAACATGTCAAAATTTGGTTCATTAGCAGTCAACCAGCCTCTTTCAGCTTCCTTCTTGGATTTACCGTATACGCCTATCGGATTTACTGCCTTATCTGTAGAGATCAAAATCGCTCTAGTGATATTATTCACTCTACAAGCCTCTATTACATTTTGAGTCCCAATCACATTTGTCTTGTGGCACTCCTCAGGATTCTTTTCAGCCATAACCACATGTTTAATGGCTGCAGCATGAATAACAAAATCCATTCCTTCCAGAACTTCCTTAAGTCGTGGAAGGTCACGAACATCTCCCAGCTTGTAATCAAGCATCGGATATTTCTCAGAAGGGAATGTCTCCATCATCTCCAATTGCTTGATTTCATCCCGGGAAAAAACGAGTATTCTACTCACTTCTGTCTCAGAAAGCTCCCGTACCAAAGCACGACCTAACGTACCCGACCCCCCTAAAATGGCTATGTTTTTCCCTGCGTAAACTGACATTTGCGTTATTCTTCGTAGCAAATAAACAAATTGATGCTAACATAGCAGTCAGAATTTCGACCTAAGACCGAATGTGTGGTATAACCGGATACATACTTCTTTCAAATAATGCTCCCGAACTGAAAAAAAGTTTGGAAGCTGCAACTCAATCGTTGCTATCCAGAGGTCCTGACAATCAAGCTACCTTTTTAGATAAATCAATCGGCCTGGGACACACCCGGCTCTCAATTATTGATACTTCAAATAAGGCTAATCAGCCGATGACTGACCATTCAGGCAGATATACACTCATATTCAATGGCGAGATATACAACTATCGGGAACTTGCAAATGCGCTTGAGGTAGACTTTAATTCAACATCAGATACGGAGGTTCTACTTTACCTCCTGATTGAGGAAGGCGAAGAATGCCTAACGAAACTTAATGGTTTTTTTGCTTTCGCCTTTTATGACTCAAAAGAAGAATCGTTACTTATCGCTCGTGATCGGATGGGCATAAAGCCACTTCATTATTATCAGAATGGAGACTTCTTTGCTTTCGGATCAGAGATGAAGGCTTTGTTAAGTTATCCGATTGCGAGAAAAATTGACCAGCAATCGCTATACTGGTATCTCCGCCTGACTTATCTACCAGCAGACATGAGTATGATTGCGGGGATAAAAAAATTACAACCTGGTCATTTCATTCGTATATCCAATTCCTGTGTGAAGGTGGAATCCTATTGGAGTTTGGAGGAGCAATCTTCATTCAATGGTAATTACACAGATGCCAAAGATCAGACAGTTAAGCTACTGGAGCAGTCGGTACAGCGCCGGATGATTGCTGATGTCCCATTGGGGTCATTTTTAAGTGGAGGTACAGATTCTTCTGCTGTAGTTGCCATGGCCTCCAAATTTGACAAGGACCTGCATACTTTTTCCATTGGCTATAGGGATCATGATTTTTTCGATGAAACCAGCTTTGCAGAATTGGTTGCTAAGAAGTTCAATACAAACCACATCACCTTTTCACTTACTAATGACGATCTCCTTAATAGCCTGGATAGCGTTCTGGACTATATTGATGAGCCGTTCGCAGATTCATCAGCTATCCCGACATTCATTTTATCTCAACATGTAAGTAAACACATCAAGGTAGCTCTTTCAGGAGATGGTGCTGATGAATTATTTGGCGGTTACTATAAGCATTTGGCATTCCAAAGATCAGGAGAAAATACCTTGCCGAACAGCATTATTAAATGGCTGGCTCCATTATTGAAAGCATTACCATCATCACGTTCATCAAAATCTGGAAATTTAGCCCGAAGAGCTGGAAAGTATGCACAGCTCTTGCAAATGAAGTCATATGACAAGTATTGGCATCTTGCTTCATTTAATGCGTTGGCAGATGAATTGATGATTAATCCTCCAGCTTACAATCTAATTAACTCATTCATAGAGAAGTCCCAAATCAAGAATGGTGAGATCAATCTGAATGATTTTCTAGACCTTGATCTTAAGATTGTATTACCAGGGGATATGCTTACAAAAGTTGATCTAATGTCCATGGCCAACAGCCTGGAAGTTCGTGTGCCTTTCCTGGATAAGGATCTGGTCGCTTTTGCTCGTTCGCTTCCTCCTCATTATAAGGTAGATAAAAATCGAAGAAAGACCGTTCTTCAGGATGCGTTCGAACACATTCTGCCCAAAGAGCTTCACCATCGTTCGAAAAAAGGATTTGAAGTGCCGATGCTTAGCTGGATGAAGAATGAGTTAAATACCTCTATCAATGAAGTTGTTTTTGATGAGCCGTTTCTTAAAGATCAAGGAGTCTTTAATCCATTACTAGTGATGGGGCTGAAGGAAAAATTATTTTCTCAAAACCCCGGAGATGTTCATTCCACGCTGTGGACGATTTATGTTTTTCAGATATGGTATAAAAAGTGGATGTTATGAGAGCCTTGTTTCTGGGTTTACATAGAAAAGATCGATCTCCTGGCCAGCGCTACCGGCACGAGCAATACCTACGGCATCTTTCTGAAAAAGGTATTAAATGTACAGCTAGACCACTTTTAAAGACTGAAAAGGAGGATAAAACATTTTATGGAAATCAGACGTTCTTAAAAATTTGGGTCGGCATAAAAGCTTTATTTCGAAGATTCTTCAGTGTTCTTAGAGCTAGTAATTACGATGTTGTATATATCTACCGTGATGCTTTTTTCTTTGGGGCCTTTTTTGAAAAATGGCTCAAAAGAAAGAATGTTAAAATAATTTATGACTTTGATGATGCCATCTGGCTAAGAGATGAAAATCCTAATCAGGGCATCTTTAATAGGTTAAAGAATCCTGATAAAACAGCAACTATTTGCTCCCTTGCTGATCGTGTAATTGTTGGCAATGAATATCTTAAAAAGTATGCCTCACAATTCAATGACGATGTAATTATCATACCAAGTACAATTGATTTGAAAGAGTATGAAGTTGAAAAAAAATCAAATAATAGTATTTGCATTGGCTGGACCGGAAGTTTTTCTACCATCAAGCATTTTGAAACTGTATTACCTGCTTTGAAAAAAATCAAGATGACTTTTGGTGAGAAAGTTAATTTCAAAATAATAGGCGACCCGACATATGAGTTTCGGCCGCTCGGAATTAAAGGTTTAAAATGGAATAGTGAAACAGAAGCCGAAGACCTTTCAGAACTTGATATCGGCATAATGCCACTCCCCGATAACGAATGGACCAGGGGTAAATGCGCCATGAAAGGCCTCCAATACATGGCACTCGAAATTCCAACAATTATGTCACCAGTTGGAGTGAATTCAGATATTATCCAGGATGGTGAAAATGGTTTTCATGCATCATCTACCGATGAGTGGGTAGAAAAACTTTCGATACTTATTGAAGATGCAGACTTAAGAAAAAAGATGGGTAAGGCCGGCAGAAAAACGGTTGAAAAGGATTTCAGTGTGGAAGCCAATAAGGATAAGTGGCTGAAGGCGTTTCAAATTGACTGAACAATTTCCCTAACCCTTAAAAAACTATTTTTTACCTCTCCAATCATAATGGGCGAGAGTTTTAGACATTCGGCAAACTTTTGTTTCAAATTTTCAATCCAATACTCATGAGCAATGTCATTTCTAAGTTTTCTAGCATCAAGCAAAGCATCCGTTTGATTTATCAATCCCTTTTTCTCTGCATTATTTAACATATCAATCATTGTATTGGGATACTCCTCAATTAATTCGAAGAAGCATCTCAGATACTTTTGAGTGAAAATATCAGATGTTCTTGCAAACCTGGAGGTTAGAGCCTCAAATGTTTCTGACTCATCAAGTGTATAGTCTTTTTTGAGGCCAATAGCAACACACTTATTAAATGAGTAATCCAATGCTTCGATTGATTTATTCAAAATATCCTCATACTCAAACAATAGTTTTTTTTGTAGCTGTTTCCTTTCTGTCATAGCTTAATGGCATCCAACATAATAAGTTTTTTAAAGGTAGCATCCTCCTCAAATGTAAAGTTGACCAGATCTACTTTCTGTTCTCCAAACTGCCGCCAAAAACTATATTTAAGTTCTCTCAAAGTTTCGGAAGACAATTTTTTACCAGACAGAATTAGAAAGTCTATATCACCTCCTCTTTTCTCCATGTCGGTTCTGGATCCAAACAGGTATAATTCTGCATCTGGATCAATTTTCGTAACTCCCTTCTTAAAGAAAGAAAGTATTTCTTCCTTCACCCGTACTTTATCAGCATTCAACACCTCCATTAAACGAATTTACGGAAAAGGCATCACAAATCCTTTAATCTTTCCCTGGCCTGTTCATGAGCAGAGTGACTTCTCTTAGCAGATTTTTTTACACGCTTATAATATTCCTTCGCAAGCTTAGCATTCCCCTCTTCCTCGGCTATTCTTCCCAAATGCATGAGCGAAAAAAAGTAATATCCCATCTCGGTAGCGTCCGCCTCCTCTGCATAATCAAGTCCTCGCAGATAGTATATTTTGGCTTTCTCATAATTCTTTCGAATTTCATTTACGTGACCGATAAAAAAGCAAGCATACCGACCACTATTAGCCTCATAGCCTGTTTGCCCACTTTCTACCCTTTCCAAAATTTCATGCGAGACTTCTTCTGTGGAACTGTATCGGCCGGCTTGATATAAAAGACGAGCATAATACCGATGAAAATAGGCATTGTCGGGAAACTGCTGGTTCAGGTACTCACTAACTTGAAGCGCGCCACCTATATCATTTTCTTCAGTTGCCAGGATTCTCATCAGGTAATATTGAGCTTCTGTCCGTGAATAGAAAGCATTTCTAGCGACAATCTTCAACTGCCCGATACCCTCCTTTTTATCTCCGGGAGGAAAAAATACCATGAGCGGTCTCAATAAAGGATATTCTTCACGAATCCATTCTGCATAATAGTTAAAAAGTGCATCCCCAAATAAGAGCTCGGGACTATATTCTTCATGTCCTCTACATTCACCTAAATACTTTAATGATCTACTTCCGGCCAGTGCCGCCTTTCGATACTCCCTCCTTTCCGAATAGAGCCTGCCCTCAAATGCATATGCTGCAGCAAGAAAGAACGACCCTTCAATTTCATTGTAATTATCTCGGACATTCTCTGCCAACATCTTCGTGGTATCCATATATGCCAAAAACTCCTCATCCCACTCATGATTATTATAATTAGGAACGATACGCCACCAATAATTCAACCCTTTCAATAAATAAGGAAGTGGATGCCATGGATACTGCTTTTGCAAATAGTTAAAATGGTTATGCGCTTTCTTAAACTCAAAATTGTACATCGAATTGATCGCCTCAGTTGACTCTATCTCAATGAATGGATTGATTAATAAACTGTAGCGTAAACTATCACCATCGACCGTCTCCTCCGCCCGTTGAGCAAAGCAGTTGACCGAGAATAGGATTAGCACTGACAGGGTGATATTTTTGACGTTCAATTGCATTTGACGCAAATCTAAATGACAGAGCGATTAACTAAATACAGAAAACAATTTCTAGAAGATTGGTTTGATTTCAACGGTGTAGGCATGTTCTTCATTATCTGCCTCACATACATTGCGCTACTCTTTGTCAAACGAATTTTCATCATTGACTCCATTGCAGCTTTCGAAGTGCTGAATGAGCGAGGAGATATCTGGGTTTTTGACATTTTATACGGCATTCAATATTTAAGTGTACCCATTTTTCTTACATGGAAATGGACATGGACTACTTTGACATTATGGATCGGTTGTTTCATGTTTGGCTATCGTCTTCATTTCAATCAACTCTGGAAAATGGTGATGCTGGCAGAAATTGTTTTCTTTTTACCGGAGATAGTCAAAGTATTATGGTTTACTCTTTTTTATACTGATCCTGACTATAACGATTACATGGCATTCTATCCATTTTCTCTTATCAACCTGGTGGATTACACACAAATCGATCCAAAATGGCATTACCCATTAAAGTCAGTTAATATATTCGAGGTTTTATATTGGCCGGTTTTGGTATTAGGCATTTATTTTTTGAGTGGGAAAAACTTGAAAATCTCATCCTACATCGTTTTGAGTACCTATGCCCTCTTCTTTTTGATTTGGTTGCTCTTTTATGTGGCGGTCTATTAAATTAAAAGATGTTAAAAACCTCATCCATCGGCACAGATGTTCGTATATCATCCGATACCGAACATTTTTTTTCAATACCTTGCGAATCAATTAGTTATTCTAAAACCAACATAATTATCTCCTGATATCTTCAGGTAAATTGCTATTTTCGCCCTTCACATAAATTCGACTATGGGATACCAAAAGATTAACATCATCACTGGCTGGATAGCCTTCTTAATTGCTTTAGTTACTTATTGTCTTACCGTGGAGCCAACCGCAAGTTTCTGGGACGCAGGAGAGTTTATTGCCTGTTCTTATAAGCTGGAAGTTCCCCACCCACCGGGAGCTCCGTTCTTCCTATTAACAGGAAGAATGTTTTCCATGCTTGCAGGGGGTGATGTTACTCAAGTAGCCTTTTGGGTAAATATGCTCAGCGTAGTAAGTAGTGCCTTTTTCGTACTATTCATCTTTTGGTCAATCACACACCTGGCAAAACGTGTGATGAAAATCAAAAAAGGCGAAGAAACAACCGCTGACACAATAGCCATTATGGGGACAGGTCTTGTCGGTGCTCTTGCTTGTACATTTTCAGATTCTTTTTGGTTTTCAGCGGTTGAAGCTGAGGTTTATGGAATGTCAGCCTTCTTTACCTCATTTGTATTTTGGGCTATCCTGAAGTGGGAGAATATGACGCAAGAACAAGATCGAGCCAGATGGCTGATCTTAATTGCTTATATGATGGGGCTTTCCATCGGAGTTCACTTGTTAAACCTTGTGGCAATTCCGGTATTGGGACTTATCGTCTATTTCAAATATTACGAGAAAGTCACAAGAAAAGGCATTATTTATACCATGGCCATTTCAGCGGCAATTGTACTGATTGTCCTTGAAGGTGTGATCCCAGGGCTTCCTTCCATGGCTGGAAAAATCGAGATTTTCTTCGTCAATAGCTTAGGCCTTCCTTTTGGATCAGGCGTGATTTTCTTTGGCCTGGCGGTTATTGGAGGATTGGTGTATGGAATTCACTACTCCATCAAACACAATAAATATGTACTAAACACTTCACTACTTGCACTGGCTTTCATCTTAATCGGATACTCTTCTTACTCAATTGCAGTAATCAGAAGTAACTATAACCCACCGATTGATGAAAACAATCCGGAAGAAATCATATCCTTCGTTTCTTATCTGAAACGAGAACAATATGGAAGCCGTCCTCTTTTCAAAGGGCCCTACTATACTGCAGAGCTTCAGGAAAATAAAAAAGGCAATCCTGTTTACATGAGAGGAAAGGATGAGTATGTGATTAAAGACTACAAAGTAACGCAGGTCTATGACCCGAAGCACACCACTATCCTTCCAAGAATGTACAGTTCGGATCCCAACCATATTCGAAAATATCGGCAGGTAACCGGATTGCGAGATGGCGAGAAACCAAGCTGGGGTGATAATCTCTATTATCTGATTGTCCATCAACTGGGCCACCAGTATTTCCGATATTTCATGTGGAATTTCTCCGGTCGGGAGCATGATATTCAGGGAGCTGGCTGGGTCGGTATTGCAGCCGCATTTGATGATTTACCTGATGTATTGGCAAATAATAAAGGCCGTAATATTTACTACGGACTGCCGCTTCTATTGGGGTTATTCGGAATGTTCGTGCAATACAAAAAAGATGTAAAACTCTTTTCAGCAACAGCTTTACTCTTCTTTATGACCGGTATTGCCATTGTACTTTACCTGAATACCCCACCGATAGAACCGCGTGAACGGGACTACATCTATGCAGGCTCATTCTACATTTTCACGATTTGGATTGGGTTTGGAGTGATGGCACTTTATGATGTACTTAAAAATATTTCAAAGCAAAAGAAAGTTGCTGCAGTCATTGCCACTGTTCTTGGGTTATCTATTCCTGTTTTGATGGCCAGTGAAAACTGGGATGATCATGATCGATCCGGTAGGTATTTTTCGGTCGATGCGGCGAAAAATTACCTTTCATCTGTAGGGCCAAATGGCATCATTTTTACTGGTGGAGATAATGACACCTTCCCATTATGGTACGCGCAGGAGGTAGAAGGATTCCGAACAGATGCCAGAGTGCTGGTGCTGAGTTACTATAACACAGATTGGTACATTCAGCAATCTGCCAGACAAGCATATGAATCGGATCCATTGCCCTATGGTTTACCCATCGGACATTATCAGCAAGGAGGATTGAATGATTACCTGCCAGTCTATGAGCGGGAAGAGCTGAAAGGAAATGCCATCAATGCTCGCTTGCTTCTTAAATTCATAAAAGATGAAAATCCGGGACTTCAAATCCCTACCTCTATCAGTGCGTATAATTCAGTACCTGCCAGAACATTGTTTCTGGATATTGATACTGCCAAAGCGAAGCAAATTGTGCCGGAGGATATGCATGATAAAATTGTAAACCGTATGATCCTCAAAGTGAAGGGAAGAGCTTTGGAAAAAAAGGATCTTGCCTTTTTAGATCTACTTATCAATTCCAACTGGGAGCGACCTATTTATTTAAATAACACTTCAATTGCTCAATTAAACTTTGACTTGAGAGGTAATGTGGTGCAGGAAGGCATGGCATACCGGGTGCTTCCAATAAACAGCAATGCTCAGTCAGGATATCCGGTAAATACGGAAGTGATGTATGATAATGTGATGAACAAGTTTACATGGACCAACCTGGATGATCCAAGTGTTTATTACACTCAGGATTATGTTGGATTTGTTTTGAATTCACGATCTACGTTCAACACCCTTGCCGAAGATTTAATAGCAGAAGGTGATTATGAAAGAGCAGCTGAGGTTCTGAAAAAATGCATTGAGGTAATGCCTGACGAAGCGGTTCCATTTGATTTCTTTAGTGTGCAGCAAGTAGGCATGTTATTAGAAGTAGGTGAACAGGAACTTGCAGATTTTGTTGCTGAACGAACATCCACTTATGCTTCTCAGTGGTTGGATTATTATTTTGCTACCGGAAGTACCGAAACTAATGAACTTCAAAAGCAACTACTTTCACTTAACGAAGTAGCAAGAGCATATAGAGCAAATGGTGACAGGGAAAAAGCTGCGGCGTACGAAGAGCTATTCAACACCTATTACTCACAATTACAAAGTGGGAGATAAGGTTATGAATAAAAAAAGCTTCAACTGAGTTGAAGCTTTTTTTATGCTTTATTTTGAAATAGCTCAATTAATGCTTTAAAAACTTATAAGCCTTTTTGAAACGTTTTTCTTCATCTTTAATGATGAGGAAGTAATAGCCAGTGGCTAAATCTTTTACATTGATCTTATACTTTCCAATTCCTACTTCTTCCGGTTTGATTTGAACTTTATTGCCAATCATAGAATTGAGTTCAAACTCCGCATTGTTAAAGTCTCCATCAATTTGAACAATGATAGACTCGACCGCCGGATTTGGATATATACTGATTTGCGCTTCCTGAGATATATCTGATCTCCCTTGGGCAAGAGATACACCGCTTAGGGCGAGTGCGAACGATAATATGATCAGTTTATTGCGCATGGTAGTGATATACAAATTACGCAATTTTTTTCAAATTGTTCCTAATGACCAGAAAATAATAGTCGTTAATTAACGTTAATCAGGGCGTTTTCCATTGTACTTTCCGATGAAATAATTGATTTAAATCGATTGGGGTGAGATTTTGCGTTACGTCGAAAAATATCAACCTTTTGTCTAAAGGATTAAGCACGGATAGAAATCAAAGTTGTGTTGAAATAAATGATTTCTATAATTGTATGCTTAACCTAACTATTTAATACAATGAGATTTGCAATTGTAACAAGTTTATTCTTGTTGCTCCAACTTTCGGGTCAAAGTCAGAAAAAAATCAAACTAAATAATTTCGACGAGAGCTACTTTACAATGTCCCACTGCCCGTACGATTCCTCAGCGGGGGCTTTTTATCTCAGCGACTATGGGAAATCAAGGTTTGATAACAATTTTGAAATTGAGTTTACTCACCATGTCATTCTCAAAATTTTATCTCCCGAAGAATATGATCGGGCAGATATAAAAATTCCTTTTTCCAAAGGGGACCGTGTGAGTGGATTTGAAGCCGCAACATATAATATGGTTGATGGAAAGGTTATGGAAAGCAAAATCAAAAGGAAGGATGTCATCATTGAAGATGTAAACAACAACACACGAAGCTTTAATTTCACTTTCCCCAATGTAAAAGAAGGCTCCATAATAGAATACACCTACAGGGTTAATTACGGTTCCATCAAAAGTCTAAACACCTGGTATTTTCAAACATCACTCCCAGTAATAAAGAGTCAATACGAATTAATCATACCAACTTACTTTAATTATGAGCGAGTTTATCAGGGCTACTTTCCTTTGAAAAAAGCAGATGTTGAATATAAGGTTTTACCAATCACCTCAGGCCTAACAGCCAACCATCAAATTCATAATTATGTTGCTGAAAATGTTCCGGCCTTTGAAAATGAACCGTACATTACCACGAGGGATGACTATATGAGCAAAATCAACTTTGAGTTAAAAAGGTATGATTTGCCCAATCAGCCTCCGAAGGTTTTTATACCGGAGAGTTTCTCTGAAATAGCTAAACAATACTATGAAAGTGACTATTGGCACGGAAGTGTTACCGATTCCAAATTCACAAGGGATGTAGTCGAAGTGCTTAAGAGCACTAGCTCCGATAGCCTCCAACTTGTTGAAAGCATTTATCATTATGTGAGAGACAACTTTAAAGAAGACTATGAAATTGATCTATCAAACCAGAAAAAAGTCTTTGAAGAACAAAAAGGAACCTCAAGCCAGATCAACCGTGTGCTGGCTGCAATTATGAATGAGGCTGGATTTGAGACTAACCTGGTCCGAATCAGTACAAGAAGTCATGGAAGAGTCCTTAAACACATTCCCATCGATCGTCAATTCAACTTCACATTGGTTCAGGTAACAATCGGTGATGAAAAGATTCTAATGGATGCTACTGAGAAAAACATTCCTTTCAGAGTACTTCCAAAATACTGCCTGAATGGGGAAGGACTTCTTATAAGTAACAATCCAGCCTGGGTTCCACTTAAGCCATTTGATAACAATTCAATTACCTATGGAGGTACTTTCAATCTAGAGGAAGGCTACTTAACAGGCGAGTTTACCAAACGTAGATCAGGCTACTACGCATGGGATTTCCTTGACGACAATGAAGATGAGGAAGCCTACAAAAAATCATTTAATGAAAACATGGAAACGTGGATGATAGAATCACATGAAATAGGAGAACTTGAAGAGGAGTACAAACTTGATGAAACGCTTGAGGTTGAGATTGAAGGTAAAGTCGATGACCTTGGCGACATCTTATATCTCAATCCTATTATTTATGGGCAAACAGTAAATAATCCGTTTAAGGCACCAACACGTAGCTTTCCGATAAACTATGGTTATCCTATAAATGAAACTCATTATTACCAAATCGATATAGGAGATCAATTTGTAGTAGATGAAGTTCCTGAGCCTATTATGCTTGCATTACCCAATAATGGTGGCAGACTTCTATACAATGTTCAGCAAAATGGAAACTTACTAACCGTGACCTGTCGAATTCAAATAAATGAAGCAGAGTTTCCGGCCGAGCTGTATCCATATCTGCGGGAATTTTATGCTCAGATGATTGAAAAACAAGGAGAACAAATTGTATTGAAAAGAAAATGAAAAAACCAGGTTGTAATTGTTTCATCTTTATCCTGTCATTGTTAGCCTTTAGCCAACTAAAGGCACAGGATTATTCTGCGGCATCTATTCCGGATGAACTGAAAGAGGGAATGGATGCAGTGACCAGGAGCTATACTGGCGAATTTGAAATTCTTTCCATTGACAAGGCAAGGTTTCATATGAAAAGAGTAATTACCATAATTAATAAAAAGGGCAATCACAATGCTTTGTTGAGAGTTTTTTATGATGACTTACGCAATGTGAATAGCCTTGAAGCCTATAAATATGATCTCAATGGAGAACGGATTGAGAAAATCAAAAAATCAGATTTTAATGATGAAAGTGCAGTATCAGGCAGTTTCTTTGATGACAGTAGAATCATGTGGTATGATTTACGGCAGGATCAATTTCCATATACCATTGAGATCGAATACGAAGTAACTTACAAGTACTTATACTCAATTCCAGATTGGCATTTTATTGATGCGTATGATGAAAGCGTAGAGTCATCTTCCTATACAGTAAAGAGTCCCATTGATCTTAAGCCTCGCTTCAGAACTTTTAATGTGAATGATCCTGAAATACTAGAGGATGATAAGAGTTTCTCTGCCACTTGGTCCGAAAAGAATATTCAGGCAATTTCATATGAACCTTACAGCTCTCCTCTCAGTGATATCACCCCAAAAGTACTGCTATCCCCGTCCAAATTTGAGTTCGAGGGATATCAGGGTGATATGTCAACATGGGATGGCGTAGCTAAATGGCAAAATAGTCTAAACGCAGGTAGGGATAAGCTGCCAAAGGAAACCGTCAATAAAGTTCTTGAAATGACGGCTGGAATGTCCGATTACTATAAAATCAAAACGATATATGAGTACATGCAGTCGAACACAAGATATGTGAGCCTTCAATTAGGAATCGGCGGGTTTCAGCCGTTTACGGCCCAATTTGTAGATGAAGAAGGGTATGGTGACTGTAAAGCGCTAAGTTTTTACACTCAATCATTGTTAAAAGCCGCGGGAATAACATCTTATTATACCTGGGTTCACGCAGGCAGTAACCCTCCGAAAATCGATTTGGACTTTCCAAATGATACCTTTAACCACATAATCCTTTGTGTTCCTAACAATGGTGATACCATCTGGCTTGAATGCACAAATCAGGAAGTGCCTTTCGGATTTTTAGGTGACTTTACAAGTGACAGAGAAGTATTCGTGATTAAAGAAAATGGAGGTGAAATCGTTAGAACACCTTCCTATGGACCCAATGATAATGTCCAGTTGATTAAGTCTGAGGTTGAATTATTTGAAGATGGTAACGCGAGGATAAAAAGTAATATATTCTATTCGGGCCTTAAGTATGACAATGTAATGGGTGTGATACTATCTGGAAAGGAAAATCAAAAAAAATGGCTTGAAAAAAACATTAAAATATCTTCCTTCATTATGGAGGATTTTGAATTTACGAATAACAAATTAATCCTTCCAACTGCACAGTTAAATGTATCTCTTGTGGCTCGAAATTTGACAAGCAGGTCTGGCACAAGGTATTTTCTTCAACCCAACTTAATGAACAAGAATACTTTCATACCTAATAAGAATAGCGATAGAAAACGAGTTATAAGTATTGATTATCCAATAAGCGAACGAGATTCCATCATCTATAAACTTCCAGAAAACCATATGGTTGAAGCCTTTTTTGACCCAATACAAATAGAATCTCAATTTGGGTCCTACAAAGCTGAGATTTCAAGACTTGATGGTGATAAGGTTTTATACCGGAGAGAATTCATCCAGCAAAAAGGCGAATTCGATCCAGATACATATGATGAATTCGCTGACTTTCATAAACAAGTAGTACGGGCTGATAAGAAAAGGATTTCATTAAAAAAGAAAACCTAGTTATTGATTGAGTAATGCGCTTACCGCATTAGGTATAAAGCGAATAATATCTGAGGCTTGGATCCAGGGCATTTCTAATTCCCGAACTGCCTCATCTCCGGCAGCTCCATGGAGGTATACCCCAAGCTTCAATGCATCAAATGGAATCAGGCCCTGAGCAAGTAGCGCTCCTACTATTCCTGTTAGCACATCTCCACTTCCGGCAGTTGCCATACCGGGATTTCCTGTCGGATTAAAATGGACTGCACCTCCTGAATTACAAACTGCTGAGTTTGCGCCTTTCAAAACCACATTCACTTTATACTTTTGGCAAAAGGCCCTCAACTTATCCAACTTATCAAAATCATTTTTCCAATCGCCAACCAATCTTTTGAACTCACCCGGATGCGGAGTGAGTATCGAGTCGACCGGAACTTCCTTCAATAAACTTTTCTTTTTAGCCAATAAATTCAAGCCATCAGCATCAATAACAAGTGGGTGTTTAGCTGATCTGATGAAATTCTCAAATGCATCCAAGGTCTTCGAACCCGTGCCCAAGCCCGGACCTAAGATTACCGTGTCATCTGTATTAGGAATAGATTGAATCTCACTCGTTCCCTTTCCATCCAAAACCATGGCTTCAGGGATAGTGATTTGCATAATATCAATTCCACATTTCGGAACGCATACATTCACTAATCCAACACCAGCCCTGAATGCGGCTCGTGTGCATAAAACAGCCGCTCCCATTTTTCCTTTACTCCCCGCTACAACCAAAAGCCGACCAACCGAATTTTTATGAGCAAACTTTGAACGCTCTGGTACTAGATTTATGACATCATTTTTCTCTGTAACACTAAATACTGTTTCTTGTTTCTCAATAAACTCCTTATCCAGACCAATATCCATTACCCTCCACTCACCTACATATTTTGAACACTCGGGAAGAAAAAAAGACAATTTTGGCACCTGAAAAGAGATTGTGTAATCTGCTTTAAATGCGACTGCATCTTTCGCCAGAGACTGATCCGCATAAAGACCAGATGCGATATCAATGGCTATTCGCTGAGCGTTTTGCTCATTTAGGTATTGAATTAACTCAGCATAAAGCCCCTCAACCGGCCTGGACAGCCCAGAACCAAAAAGTCCATCGATAATGACAGCATCGTCTGGGGTCTTTGGGAATTCATTTTTCTTAGATATTGTCGCAAAGGAGTCGAGTCTTTTCAGATTAGCAGTGAAATCAGGACTCCCTTTTTCAAGGTTGCCTATGACGAATGTTTTAACATCCCATCCTCGACCGATAAGTAAACGGGAAATGACTAATCCATCGCCTCCATTATTACCTGTTCCACCAAAAATGTAGGTTGGGATTTTCTGGGGATGTAATCCTAAAAACTTTGTGACAAAAGCCTCGCTCGCGCGCTCCATCAGATCGAGTGATGAAATCGGCTCATGCTTGATCGTGTACTGATCGGCTTCTCGTATTTGTTCAGAAGTAAGGACTTTCATGATGATTAGCGATCAACTTCGCCCATATTTAAATCCATCGATCCCAGAATTGCAAATAAATCAGCTAGCATACATCCCTTACTTATCTCGGAAATGACTGACAAATTACTAAAGCTGGGTGCCCGTGCTTTACATCTAAGCGGTTGGTCAGATCGACCATCTGCTCGGAAGAAATAACCCAATTCTCCTTTAGGGTTTTCTGCCCGAACATAAAAATCCTGTGCTTTCGGTCTGATTTTTTTAGGTACCATCGCCCGGGGATCAAATTCTTTGGTGCGCTTGTGTTCACCCAAGAGTTTCTCCACACATTGTTCAATAATCTTTATCGATTGCCAGCACTCCTCATACCTCACCCAATTTCGATCCCAGCAATCTCCAACCGTTCCCATTTTTCCTGTCCCGACCGGGACTTCAAAATCCAGTTCCGGATACACGCTGTATCCATCTACTTTTCTAAGATCAAAGCGTAAACCTGACCCTCTTAACATCGGTCCTGTTACCCCATAGTTGATGGCTAAATCTCGTGGCAACACTCCTACATTAGCAGTTCTTTCGATGAAAATCTTGTTGTTGATTAGGAGTGTTTCGGAATCTTTGAGTTTTGGCTTTAGGTAGTCTACAAATTCTTTTGCTCGCTCTTCAAAACCAACCGGAAGATCATAAAATAGTCCACCTACCCAGATGTAGTTGTATAACATTCGAGCCCCACTGGCCCATTCCAGCATCCTGAGAATATGCTCCCGATCACGCATCATCCAGAGGAATGGTGTAAATGCACCGATATCCATCCCGTAGGTGCCAATGGCGATGAAGTGAGCTGCAATTCTGTTGAGCTCAGAAACTAACACTCGGATATATTCAATCCGTTTCGGTATCTCTTTATCGATTCCAAGCATTCGCTCAGCTCCCATCACAAACGCCCATTCATTATTCATGGCGGCCACATAGTCCATCCGATCTGTGTATGGAATTGTCTGATTGTATGGTAATGACTCGGCATGCTTTTCAAAGCAGCGGTGCAGGTATCCCAGGTGAGGAATGACATCCACTACAATCTCACCATCTGTCACCACCTCTAGTCTTAGTACTCCGTGAGTTGACGGATGCTGCGGACCAAGGTTGATGATCATCTCTTCTGTTTTGAGATTCTCTTCCTTGTACTTTAATGGCTCAGATTTGGTAAGAAATGATTCAACCATGATTCAATATTTCACTTTTACTTCATGGTACTTTTCCTGCTCTACATAATCCTTTCTTAGTGGATATCCTTCCCAATCATCGGGCAATAAAATTCTCCTTAAATCCGGGTGACCTTTAAATTGAATGCCCAATAAATCATAAGCCTCCCGCTCATGCCAGTCAGCAGTTTTCCAAATGTCAGTCACCGAATCAATTGTTGGCGTTGATCGGTCAAGTGCTACACGAAGTGTTAAATGAAGATCGAATGGAATACTGTACAGATGATAAATCACCTCCATTGTATTTGCCTCTTCTCCATTGTCCAGGCCTGTCAAACAGGAAAGCGAATCAAAGTAGGTTTTTTCATAAGTGTGAAGGAATTCACAAACGTTTCTGATCTGTGTAGGGTCAACTAACAAAGCTTTTGGAGTTGATGCTAAATCCTCTCCCATAACAGATCCTGGTAGTTCCTTTTCGATCAGCGATTTAATTTCTTCAAACTGCATCTTTCTTCATTAATTTCTCCAATGCTTTTGGCCTCATTATGGACTCTGTTCTGATTTTTTCCTGAAGCTTAAGAAACCCTCCAATTAGCGCTTCCGGTCTTGGAGGACAACCCGGGACATAAACATCCACGGGGATCACACGATCCACTCCCTTCAACACATGGTACCCATGCTCCCAATAAGGACCTCCGCAATTGGCGCATGATCCCATCGATATCACATACTTCGGATCAGCCATTTGTTCATATAATCGCTTCACCCGATCCGCCATTTTGAAGGTGACCGTCCCGGAAACAATCATCACATCTGCTTGTCTTGGAGAATTTCTGGGAATTACTCCAAACCGATCCAGATCGTAAGCTGAAGATGCGGTGGACATAAACTCAATGGCACAGCATGCCAAGCCAAATCCTACCGGCCAAAGGCTACTCAGTCTGGACCAGTTTAACAGATCATCCAGCTTAGAGATGATGATTCCTCCTTCTCCTGTTTTCAGACCACCTAATGATATATTTTCTTCCTGCTTCATCTAAAATCTTTATAAGCACTTTCAGGAATCCTGGATTTGAAATCAGATGCTTTGGGTTTTGGACGTACCCATTCCAGCATTCCCTTTGCCCATACATACGCCAATCCCACCAAAAGAATTCCAATAAATATGAAGGTTTCGATCATGGAGAATTTGGCCCAAAGCCCATCTGACGCTGCAATCAGTTGTTCGTCTCCAAAAACAGTGGCCCAGGGAAAAAGGAAGATTAGTTCCGCCTCGAATAGAAGGAAAATTAATGCGACTATGTAAAACCGCACATTGAACTGACCCCAGGCAGTACCAGACGGCTCCTCTCCCGACTCATAAGTGGTTTGCTTTTCAGTAGTTGGATTATTCGGACGTAAAAGTTTACCTACCAAAAGGGTTATCATCAGAAACCCAATCCCTCCTACGATGAAAAGCAGAACCGTACCAAAACCGCTGATTTGGATCATGATGGGAAATTAATACGGAATCGGTGAGATAGCTAAAAAACTAGCACCTAGTTGATTTTAAGTCAAAATTTCAATGGATCAAGGTGCTTGAAATGACCATTTTGCTTAATCCGATCCTGTGCATGCTGGGCACGTTCCAGGGCAGGGATTAATTGCTCGAGGTGAGAGATTCCAAATTTCAGCCGCTCATTTTCACTGGTCATTTCCAATAGTTGGTATTCTTCCTCCGGCTTTAGTCCGATTTTATGTCCGATATCAAAAACAGATTGAACCTCCGAAACGTCAGGTAAATCAGTCTCTCCAAGCCAGGTAAAAAGCTCGGCTACTTTTTCTTTAAACTGAACTAAAAGCGAAATGTCCCGGACATCTTTAGAAATAACATATTCTACCTCACCACCAGCATATTCTTTGTCTTTCCATGGGTTCTGAAAATCCAGTACCTTGATGGTCTCCAGTCCTATCGTTTTGATATCCATCCTACCATCCTTATACTTTTTGGTCACATCCATGATTTTCACTTCTGTGCCCAATTCAATTTTATTCAACACATAGGATGGTATACCAAAAGTGGAGCCGTCTCGCAGGCAATCGGCCACCAACTGCTTATACCGAGGCTCGAAAATATGCAGGTTAAGAGGCTCGCCCGGGAAAGCGACAATGTTTAAAGGAAAAAGTGCTAACTCACTCATACTTCAAAAACTCTACTGAATGAAAATAGTTTACTAGTTTCGATCATTCATGAGGATCATTCGAATAAACAAAGGTAAGGCTGTTAATCTTCCAATCAGGTTTGTAAGCGTCATAATTATGGTTGTCATCACCATTAGATTAATGGACATGCTGCCGGAACCCTGGTCTATTCTCATTGCCATCGCCATCTCGTCATTTCTGCCTGCGTTGTGGTTTGCTACTAAAGTTATCATAGTAGACGAAGAGCATAAAACCATTTTTGATGGTGTGTGGACGATGGGGAAAAAGTTAGGGAAACCCTTAAAATATCATTCAATTGAAAAAATCTTCATCAATAAAGTGAAAACAAAGCAAACCATGTATTCACTTTCAAATCAAGCCAATGTGGTCGCCAATCACGAATATCGTGCCTATCTAAAATTGGATAATGGAGATAAATATTTTTTATTTAGTCATCCGCTGAAAGAGCGTGCTGAAGAGAAGGTGACAAAAATCAGAGAGAAGCTTGCCCTCAATTGACCTCAAAATTCCTTTCGATGGTTAGCTTTGCCTCACCCAAAAAATAGACATGGCAAAATTTCATTTACTCAAAGTCGCAGCAATATCAAGACCAACAGACGAATCTGTTGCCGTGACTTTTGATGTTCCGGACGACTTAAGAGACGCATTCACATTTACTCAGGGTCAGCACCTAACACTCAAGAAAGACATAAACGGGGAAGATATTCGTCGTTCCTACTCCATCTGCTCTTGCCCGATTGATGAACAATTAACGGTAGCAATTAAAAAATTAGATGGTGGGGCCTTTTCAACGTATGCCAATGAAGAACTCAAAGTTGGTGATGAAGTCGAAGTAAACCCTCCACACGGCCACTTTTATGTGCCTCTTGATCCTGAGAATGCCAACTCATATGTAGCATTCGCTAGTGGTAGTGGAATTACGCCGATCATCTCTATCATAGAAACGACGTTACGAACTGAGCCGGAAAGCGAATTCACCCTTTTTTATGGAAACAGGCGAACCAGCACAATCATTTTTCAGGAAAGGCTCGAGGCATTGAAAAATAGATACATGGGTCGATTTAGTTTATACCATGTGCTGAGCAAAGAGCGACAAGAGTCTGATCTGTTTAACGGACGAATTGATGAAAAGA
Source organism: Ekhidna sp. (assembly GCF_040220215.1). GTDB lineage: Bacteria > Bacteroidota > Bacteroidia > Cytophagales > Cyclobacteriaceae > Ekhidna. The sequence goes on along the minus strand of NZ_JAVJTR010000016.1, from coordinate 456,708 downwards.
AAATTCAGGGGTACGCCGGTCGATTCTTCGATCCTGAATCTGTGGATCATTACTTTACCTGCGGCCCGGAAGAAATGATGCTGGCCGTTCAGAGTGAGTTGAAAAATCTGGGTGTGCCGGAAGAAAGAATTCACTTAGAACTGTTTACTTCTCCTGTCGGAAAATTGGGTGGAAAAGAAAAAGAAGTAAAGCATGAAAAAGCACATGCTCAGATTACCATCGTGTTGGATGGAAACAGTATGACGTTCCCATACGATTCTGATAAGTCTATATTGGATGTGGCATTCGACAATGGAGCGGATCTTCCTTACGCATGCAAGGGTGGCGTTTGTAGCACATGCGTTTGCCGAATAGAGGAAGGCGAGGTGGAAATGGACGTAAATTATGCGCTGGAGCCTGACGAGTTGGAAAGAGGGCTAAGGCTTAGCTGCCAGTCATATCCGAAGACGGATAAGGTAAAGTTGAATTTTGATGTTTGATGCGATCGAACAATGCGCTTTTGAATGGTGTTAAGTAACTTTGAAACAAAGGATTAGAAGATGGATATAAAGAGTTTAGAAGATCGGTTCAACGAGAAGATTGACAAGGACATTCGGATTGAGCCAAAAGACTGGATGCCGGAGAATTACAGAAAGACATTAATCCGTCAAATCTCTCAGCACGCGCATTCCGAAATTGTAGGGATGTTGCCTGAAGCCAACTGGATCACCAGAGCGCCTTCATTGAGAAGAAAAGCAGCTGCATTAGCGAAAGTACAGGACGAAGCGGGTCATGGACTATATCTCTACAGTGCCTGCGAAACGCTCGGAATAGAAAGAGATCAGCTCCTTCAGGATTTACATTCCGGCAAAGCAAAATATTCATCCATTTTCAACTATCCTACACTTACCTGGGCGGATATGGGTGCCATCGGCTGGTTAGTTGATGGTGCGGCAATTATGAATCAAGTACCTCTTTGCAGAGCTTCTTACGGACCTTATGCCAGAGCAATGGTGAGAGTATGCAAAGAAGAGTCTTTCCACCAGCGCCAGGGTTTTGAGATCATGCTTACGCTTTGTCGTGGTTCAGAGGAGCAAAAGAAAATGGCCCAGGATGCACTGAATAGATGGTGGTGGCCTTCACTCATGATGTTTGGTCCGCAAGACAAGGATTCTACTCACACAGAGCAATCCATGCGATGGGGAATCAAACGATTTACCAATGATGAGCTTCGTCAAAAATTTGTGGATGTTTCTAAGCCACAAGCTGACTTATTAGGCATTACCATTCCGGATAAAGATTTGAAGTGGAATGAAGAGCGTGGACACTACGATTTCGGTGAGATCAATTGGGAAGAGTTTTTCAATGTGATCAAAGGAAATGGCCCTTGCAATAAGCAAAGAGTGGACGCTCGAAGAAATGCATATGATAATGGTGCCTGGGTGAGAGAAGCAGCAGCGGCACATGCCGAGAAGAAAGCAAAGCGTCAGGCGGCTGCTTAACTCAGTGTCATGCTGAACTTATTTCAGCATCTACTATGAAATTATGAAAGATCCTGAACCAAGTTCAGGATGACAAACAAAAGAAATATGAAAAACTGGCCCCTTTGGGAAATATTTATCAGAAGCAAGGCAGGACTAAACCACAAACATGTGGGTAGTCTCCACGCGGCGGATGAGGAGATGGCAATTCAGAATGCCAGAGATGTATACACACGAAGAAATGAAGGTGTAAGTATCTGGGTAGTTAAATCAGAATTTATCACAGCTTCCGACCCGGACGATTCTGATCCATTGTATGAGCCGGCAAAAGATAAGGTGTACCGTCATCCTACCTTTTACGATTTGCCTGATGAATTGAAACATATGTAATTTTTGGTCAACAGCTATTTTGGCTAAAATTCTGTGGACTGTTGACTTGAGACTGTGTACTTAAAATATGAAAGATCAAAACCTATATAACTACGTCTTACAACACGCAGACAGTAGTCTGATCCTGGGTCAGCGACTTGCAGAATGGTGTGGGCATGGGCCGATTCTGGAGCAGGATATCGCAATGTCAAACATCAGCCTTGATTTGATCGGGCAATGCAGAATGTGGTATCAGTATGCCGCTGAGATACAAGGTGAAGGAAAAAGTGAGGATGAAATCGTGGCATTCCGTGATGCATGGGACTATCGTAATGTACAATTGGTGGAGCAACCCAACGGCGATTTTGCTCAAACAATATTTCGACAATTTTTATTCGATACCTATAGCGTGCATTTCTATGAAATGCTAATGAATAGTAAGGATGAGCGTTTAGCTGCCATTGCAGGAAAATCACACAAAGAAGCGCTTTATCATGTGAAATGGAGTGGTGACTGGGTAATCCGTCTGGGAGATGGAACCGAAGAAAGCCACAACCGGATGAAAGCTGCGATAGATGAGCTTTGGTCGTATTCCGGAGAACTAACGAAACCGAATGAAATTGAGACCAAGGCTTTTGAAGAAGGGTATGGTGTTGACCTGGCTGCTTTGAAAGAAAAGCGTGATGCGAAAATTCGAGAAGTTCTTACTGAAGCCACGCTTGACACGCCTGAAAGCACCTACACACACGAAGGTGGAAAAGATGGTCGACACACTGAACACCTGGGCTATATCCTTTCAGATTTGCAGTTTCTGCAACGAGCGTATCCGGGTCAGGAGTGGTAATTTGTTCTAGGAAAAAGTAATTAACTTTATTTGGATGAAATCGGACTACAGTACTCATATTACAATCGAACCGGGGAAGAGAGGTGGAAAACCCTGTATCAGAGGGATGAGAATCACTGTAGCTGATATTCTGGAATACCTTGCGTCCGGCATGAGTATCGATGAAATTCTGGATGATTTTCCATACCTGACTAAAGACGATATTTATGCTTCTTTAGCATATGCGGCGCACAGAGAACGGATAGCTCTACACGCCTAAGATGAAGTTACTTTTCGACCATAATTTATCTTTCAGATTGATTGATAAAATCTCCAGTCGATTCGAAAAAAGCAAACATGTCTATCAGGTTGATCTAAGTGAAGCTGAAGATGTCACAATTTGGGATTACGCTTTAAAAAATGACTTCACAATAATCACAAAGGATACTGATTTTTTTGACCTGGTGTCGTTAAAAGGATTCCCACCAAAGGTTATATGGATAAAACGAGGGAACTGTTCCACAGATGAAATTGCTTCCATAATAGCTGAAAACAGCGACAAAATGGTCTCATTCATTGAGGATAAAGAAAATGGAGTTCTGATTATTGATTGAAAATGACAATTTCAAAAGAACATATTGTAGACATTCTAGAAAACGTAACCGATCCGGAAATACCGGTTATCTCCGTTACCGATTTGGGTATTGTGCGTGATGTACTCATCACCGATGATTTTGTGGAAGTGATCATCACCCCTACCTATTCCGGCTGTCCGGCCATGCTGGAAATTGAAAAAGACATACACAATGCCTTGAAAAAAGAAGGTATCGATCATTTCAAAATCACCACCGTCCTCTCCCCTGCCTGGACCACCGAATGGATGACGGAAGAAGGCAAGCAAAAACTCAAAGCATACGGGATCGCCCCACCTAACCCCACTAATCCGGAAGATATCGAGTGTCCACAATGCGATTCCAAAAACACACAACTCCTAAGTGAATTTGGCTCCACCGCTTGTAAATCCCTCTTTAAGTGCAATGACTGCCTGGAGCCATTTGACTATTTTAAGTGTCACTGATTTATTCAAAATGAAAACAAATCTCCTCTTGGGAGGAGCATGAGGTGGGTCTATTAAAATCTCATTTTGAATAAATCACTTCAAAACCCACCCCTCGCCCCTCCAAGGAGGGGAATAGAAAGCGTATAATATTTAACTTCGCATCCCAAACATTAACCACATGTCAGACACCCTTCAAATAACTAAAAAAGATACCCTCGGCATCCTGACCTTCAACCGGCCGGATGTCTTCAATAGCTTCAATAAAGAGCTTGCATTAGCAGTACAAAAAGCGCTGGATGAATTCGCCAAAGACAATTCCGTGCGAGCTATCATGCTCACCGGGAATGGTAAAGCCTTTTGTGCAGGGCAAGACCTGCAGGAAGCCATCGCCGACAATGGACTGGAGATTGAGCAGATCGTGGATGAGCACTACAACCCGATCATCCGACAGATAAGAAGCATTGAAAAACCAATCATCGCTGCAGTGAATGGAGTAGCTGCAGGAGCAGGAGCCAATATCGCTCTGGCTTGTGATGTGTGTGTGGCAACTGAATCATCTGCCTTTATTCAGGCATTCAGCAAAATAGGATTGGTACCGGACAGTGGTGGGACATTCACGCTTCCAAGAATCATTGGATTTGGAAAAGCCTCTGCTTTGATGATGCTGGGAGACAAAGTGTCCGCAATAGAGGCGGAGCAGATGGGCATGATCTACAAAGTATTCAGTGACGATTCCTTTGCTGAGGAAGCTGAGATAATAGCATTGAAGCTGGCGAATATGCCAACCAAAGGACTGGCATACACCAAGCATTTGCTGAATCAGTCATTTACTAATGATCTAAACCAGCAATTAGAGTTGGAAAAAGAGTGGCAGTTCAAAGCCACCGAAACCAACGACTACAAAGAAGGCGTTCAGGCCTTTATTGAGAAACGAAAACCGAATTTTAAAGGAGAGTAATGCCAAAATTAAGTGTGATAGGAGCCGGAACCATGGGAACCGGAATAGCGCAGGTAGCCGCCACGGCCGGATGGGATGTGGTGATCAATGACACCAACAGTGACATCCTCGAGAAATCATCTGCCAGCCTTGTGAAGGTGATGAACCGACTGGTGGAAAAAGAAAAGATCAATCAGGAAACGGCTGACAAGATCCTTGGACGGATCGACTTCACCGAAGACCAGCAGTACTTCGAAAACTCCGATTTGGTCATCGAGGCGATCATCGAAAATCTGGAGATCAAGCAAAAGGTGTTTAAGGCGGTCGAAGAGATCGTACGGGAAGACACCATCATTGCTTCTAACACCTCTTCCCTTTCATTGGCTTCCATTGGAGCGTCATTGAAAGATCCTTCCCGATTTGTGGGCATACACTTCTTCAACCCTGCCCCCTTAATGCCATTGGTAGAGATCATTCCTGCAGTGCAAACAGCAGAAGAAACCACCAAGCAAGCCAAAGACTGGGTCGATAGCTGGAAGAAATTAACCGTGCTGGCAAAGGATACGCCAGGCTTCATCGTGAACCGTGTAGCACGACCATTCTATGGCGAATCGCTACGCATGTACGAAGAGGGAATAGCAGGATTCGCAACCATTGACTGGGCGATGAAAGAACTGGGCGGCTTCCGTATGGGACCGTTCGAGCTGATGGATTTCATTGGAAACGACATCAACTACACGGTGACGGAAACGGTTTTTGCATCGTTCTTCTATGATCCGCGATACAAACCATCGTTCACACAAAAGCGCATGTCTGAAGCGGGCTTTCTTGGACGCAAGTCAGGCAGAGGCTATTACGATTATGACGAGGGTGCGGAGAAACCGGAACCGAAGAAAGATGAAAAACTAGGACAAATCATCCTGGATCGAACGCTTGCCATGCTCATCAATGAAGCAGCAGACGCTTTGTTCCTGAATATCGCCAGCAGGGAAGACATTGATACGGCCATGACTAAGGGTGTGAACTACCCGAAAGGCTTGCTCAAGTGGGCCGATGAAAAAGGCATAGACTGGTGCGTGGAAAAAATGGATGCGCTGTACGATGAGTATCGTGAAGATCGGTATCGTTGCAGCCCGTTATTGAGGAAAATGAAAAAGGAAGGAAAAACGTTTTATTGACCCTTCGATAAACTCAGGGTGACAAGTAAAAACGTTTGTCATACTGAGCCTGTCGAAGTATAGACAAACAATGACAACCGCAGAAAAAATAGTATCCCAAATGATGGCCAACGACTCCTTCAGTCAGTGGCTGGGAGTAGAGGTGCTTGAGGTACAGGAAGGCTATGCCCAAATCCAAATGACCGTGCGTGAAGAAATGCTCAACGGCCACAGGGTAGCGCATGGAGGAATTTCATTTTCATTGGCTGATTCTGCTTTTGCATTTGCCTCGAACTCCCACGGGCAAAAAGCCGTTTCCATTGAAACATCGATCAATCACATCAAACCCATTTTCGAGGGTGATGAGCTGATCGCCACCGCTGAAAAAGAAAGCATCTCTAAAAGCCTGGGGCAGTATATTGTGCGAGTTACCCGAGGGGATGAATTGGTCGGCTTGTTTAAAGGAGTGGTTTTCCGTAAACAGGAAACTTGGGAGGTTGGTTAATTAGTATTTTAGTTAATTAGTAAATATGAACACACGAATCAACCAATCAACTACTCACTACATAACCAATTCACCAATCAACCAGTCAACTAATTCACCAATTCACTAGTTAACTACCACATGAACATCCAAATACCTGATCACATTGCCGCAATCAAAAGCTACCAGCCCGGGAAAACCATCCCACAGCTAAGGGAAGAATACGGCTGGGACAGAGTCGCTATCCTTTGGAACAATGAGAATACACTTGGCTACTCGTCAAAATCCAAGCAGGCAGTGATCGATGCGTACGATGCAATCAACTACTATCCAGATCCAGCGAGCGTAGACCTGAAAAAAGCACTCTCCAAAAGACTGGGCAAACCCGAAAACCAGATTGTACTGGGAAATGGCTCAGAGTCTGTGCTGATGCTTGCGATCCGTGCACTGTGCACCGGAGAAGATGAGTTCCTGACCTCCGAAGGAGGATTTGTGATCATCTACAACTGGGCGCGTATCAACAATGTGCGCTGTGTCGCCATGCCCATGACGCAAGGGTATGGATTTGATCTGGAGGCCATCAAAAGCCGCATCAACCGAAACACCAAGGTCATCTACCTGGCCAACTGCAACAACCCAACAGGCACAGGTATCCCCAAAGCAGAGCTTGACAACTTCATGCAGCACGTCCCCGACCATATCCTGGTGATCGTGGATGAAGCCTACTTCGAATACTCCACTGCACTCGATCCGGACTTTCCAAACTCGCTCGAGATGGATTACCCCAATATTCTGACCCTGCGAACCTTCAGCAAAGCCTATGGCATTGCCGGCATCCGACTCGGTTTTGGTGTGGGCCATGAAAAGATCATCGAGGCGATGGGAAAAGCCAAGCTCACCTTTGAGCCTACGGCGCTGGCACAGGCGGCAGGCATGGGCGCACTCAACGACGATGACTTCCTGAAAGAAACCATCGACAACAACACCAGCGGACTGAAGTACTTCTATAAGGAATTTGACCGGCTGGGCGTAAAATATGTGCCCTCCTATGGCAACTTCGTCATGACGGTTTGGAAAGACAGAGACCAGGTAATGCACGTCTTTGATGCACTGATGAAACGTGGCGTGCTCGTACGTCCGCTCTACGACCCCATCGCACACTGCATCCGCATCTCCGTCGGCCGCCCCGAAGAAAACGAGCATTGCATCGAGGCATTGGGAGAGGTTTTATAATCCCCCTCCTCCCCACTATCTCTCCCTCCCCTGGGCTGGAGGGGGATGTTAGACCCTTCACTGTGCCTGCTTGCAGCAGTCAGATCCAGGGTGACATCTAATGGTTCTGTCACCGGATTCCGATTCGGTATCTTCCGGTTATAAGAATGGAAGATCCAGTGTCAAGCACGCCATGACACATAAGAATTACTAGCTCCCCACAGAGCTACTCACTAGACGTGAGGTTGGCTAATAATAGTGTAGCTTATTTCTTGCAAAATCAGTAGCTTTATAGAGTAACACTAACCTAAATAATTATGACAGCTAAAAATCGAGTATTGGCAACCCTGGTTGGGTTTGTCGTATTTTTCCTATTGGGATGGCTCTTTTACGGATTCTTATTGATGGATTTCTACGCAGACAATGCCGGCTCTGCGACTAACGTGATGCGCGCAGAAGAGGATATGATCTGGTGGGCGCTAATTGTGGGAAATCTTTTCCAGGCTTATTTTCTGGTCTATATTTTCGGCAAATGGGCGAACATCACCACGTTTAGCGGCGGGTTCAAAGCAGGCGCTATTCTAGGACTTATCTTGGGGCTTGCCATGAACCTAACCATGTATGGTACTTCCAACATGATGAACCTTACATCGGCACTTGTAGACCCAGTCGTTTCTATGATCATGATGGGTATCACCGGTGGTGTGATCGGTGTGATGCTGGGGAGAAAATAGCAGTAGGTAACTAACAATACCATTATTAGCCTGAATGTATTTTCATTCAGGCTTTTTTTGTGCGCTACCGTCATCGCGATACGACGAAGGAGGTGAAGCGATCTCACTCTTCCATGACATGTCCTATGATGAGACTGCTTCGTCCGTTCCTTCCTCGCAGTGACGGTGATGTTTTTAAAATCCCTATCCCGGATTTATTCGGGGATCTTTAGTGAACAAAAACATCCCCCTGCTTACCCTCAACCCCTTCGCACCCTCGAAACGTCGAACCGCCTTCAAAAGGGGGATTATTTCCGCTTCACACCCCTCACCGCCTCGGCTGTCCAGGGATCGTCGGGCCAATGGTGCTTGGGGTAGCGGCCTTTCAGGTCTTTGCGAACCTCGAAATAGGTTTCGTTCCAGAAGTTTTTGAGGTCGGAAGTCACCTGCACAGGTTTGAATCCCGGGGAAAGTAAATGAATCAATAGTGGCTGCTTGCCATCATTCACAGTTGGTGTTTCTGCCATTCCAAACAATTCCTGAATACGTGCAGCCAAAACTGGTGCTTCACCATTGTCACGGTACATGATTTTGATCTCCGAGCCACTTGGTACCTCCATTTTAGCTGGAGCCAGTTTTTCCAATTGCTGCTGTTTGTCATAGTCCAGCGAGTGATACAACACCTCGTATAGATTGATCTTTTTCAGTTCGTGAGGCTTGCGAACGCCTTCCAGATAAGGAGTCAGCCATTCGTTATTGGTGAGTATCAGATTGTCCGTACTAAAGTCAGGCCAGTTTTCAGCAGGCCTCCATTTGCCAAGGCACCTAACTCTATTCTGAAGCTGCTCAACCTGTTCATTCCAATCCAGCAAGGTGCGACCTTCCTTTTTGATTGCGTCAGAAATGGCCTCCACCAAATGGGAAGGATCGGGATCGGGTAGCGGAACGGACTTCAGCACAATACTCCCAATTCGTAAGTCTTTGCTGGCATTCAGTCCACCATCTTCCGTGTCCCATTCGATCACTTCCACTTCCTTCACCCGAGGTGCCAGGTCTTTTGGGTTGAGCGGAGAAGCCAGAAATATCTTTCCCATCCCATCACGAGCATCCAGGTTGGCCACTGCCAGCCAGGATTCGTGTGCCAGATCGTCTTTATGTCCGGCCATGGCTATGCGACCGTTGGCGAGCTTAAACTGAGCATTGTTTCCGGGACGGTTGTGGGCAATACGTTCAGGAAACGCATACGTCAGTAGCAGACCTGTTTCATACGGGTCGAAGTGATCATTGTCCTCTTCTACATCAAACAGTTGTCGATACGATGAAGCGACCTTTTCAATTCGATCCAGTCGGCCTCCTTTTCGTTGCTCTCTTCGATGCGTTCGCAGGGCTTCAATTCGAACATTGACATCAATGCCAGCTTCTTTTCCAAGCGGATCGCGTTCCTCCAGCAAAGCAGCAATATCTGCAGCCAGCGGAACCAAATCATCGTCTTCCGCCATCAGCATCATGTGCGCAATGCGGGGATGGCATGGCAGTCGATGCATGTTTTTCCCATGTGCGGTAATCCGACCATTCTCCAGTGCCTCCAGTTCATGCAACGTGTTTATCGCTGAGAGCCAGGAACCTCTTGGTGGTGGTGTCAGCCAGGTAAGGCTGTTGGGATCGGTGATTCCCCAGCTTGCCAGGTCCAATGCCAGGGAGGCCAGATCGACTTCTAAGATTTCAGGTGTGCGATGCTCCTGCAGCCGTCCGTCCGTCACCTTGGACCACATACGGTAGCATACACCCGGACTTAATCGTCCGGCACGTCCGGCTCTTTGATCGGCTGAGTCTTTGGAAATCTGAACAGTTTCCAGTCGGGATAATCCTGATTTAGGATCCCATTTCATGGTACGTCCAAAGCCTGTATCCACGACCACTTTGATCCCTTCAATGGTTAAACTAGTCTCCGCAATGTTGGTGGCCAACACTACTTTCCTTCGTCCTTCTCGATCCGGCAGAATAGCAGCCTTTTGTTTGTTGTAGGCAAGCTGTCCGTACAGTGGATGTATAGACCACCCTCTCAACTTTGATCGAATGATACTTTCACATTTCTTGATTTCTCCCTGTCCAGGTAAAAAGACCAAAATGTCTCCTTCGTGTTTTTTAGATGCCTTTACAATGGTGTTGGCGGTCATCTCCGGGATCATAAACTGATCCTGATCGCCTTCATGGAAAACCTCCACAGGATATTGCCGCCCTTTACTTTCTACCACCTTTGCGCCTAGAAGGCTTGACAGTTGTGGGGTGTTAAGCGTTGCGGACATCACCAGTATCTTCAGGTCTTGCCGCAACACCTGCTGAGATTCCCTGCACAGCGCCAATGCTACATCCGCATGAATGCTTCGTTCGTGGAATTCATCAAAGATGACAAGCCCCACTCCTTCCAGCGAGTTATCGCCGTGGAGCATACGGGTAAGAATTCCTTCGGTGACCACTTCGATTTGTGTCTGATCACTTACTTTGGATTCAAAACGGATGCGGTAACCGACCGTCTCACCTACTTTCTCACCTAACAGCTCTGACATGCGCATCGCAACAGATCGTGCTGCCAGCCTTCTCGGTTCGAGCATAATAATCTTTTGTCCTTTGAGCCAGGCTTCATTGAATATAGCTAAAGGCAGCAAGGTACTCTTCCCTGCACCGGGTGGTGCGTGCACAATCAGGGTGGAGTCATTAACCAGTTTATCCTTGACTTCATCTAGGATTTCAACGATTGGCAGGTCTATGGTTTTGGGGTCGAATGGCATGAGAGTGCGAAGTTAGTGAGTCTATTTCTGTTATTTCACCATCTTCCAAACTGCGAGGAGGATGCCGTCTCAGTGGACGGCATGACATGTTATTGTAGGCATGACCATGTCATACCGCACTTGATGCGGTATCTTCAGATAAGCATTAGAAAAATATAATTTTATAGATGGTGCGACTTCAGCGCAAGGCCGGCTTAACATTGATAGGTATAACGCTCCGTTTCAATCATGTGATGTCTATAGTAATAATTAATTTTCTTTTTTGATAGTGCAGGATGCCGTCTCAAAGGACGGCATGACATTGCTATAAAAAACATGCCTTACAAAGAATACTACGTTTACATACTTACTAACTATTCCCGAACTGTCCTCTATACTGGAATGACGAATGATCTGGAGCGTAGAGTATTTGAGCACAAACAAAAACTGGATCCTAATTCATTTACACGCAAGTATCAGGCGAGTCTATTGATGTGGTACGAAACTCATAATGATGTAAATGAAGCTATCGGCAGAGAGAAGCTTATCAAAAAATGGAAGCGAAAATGGAAAGTGGAATTAATTGAGACGGAAAATCCCGAATGGGAAGATTTGTCTTCTAAGTGGTGTGATTAGGTTGACTTGAAGATGCCGTGTCGGAGCACGGCATGACAAAAAGAAGTACTTAATCCCTGTCTCAATGGTTGCGATACTTCAGTAGTATTAATTTCCATTTTGATAGTGCAAGATGCCGTCTTATAGGCCAGTATGACAAGATACTATAAGCCGGCAGCCCTGTCATGCCGCACTTGATGCGGTATCTTCAGGTAAGTGCTGAGAAAATTTAATTGGAAGATACTGTGTCAGGAAATGTATTTAAACATAATTACATCCCCCTCCCTCTCTTATTTCCATCACACTCCCGAAACGTCGGACCGCCTTCAAAGGGGAATTATTCGAAGCAAATCCCTCAGCAAACTAGACGGCCTGCCTCCAGTGAACCTCCGGCAGACAGGGAATGGGAGCGAGCATAAAGTAAAGCGGACGACCCTGCCTGCCGGCAGGCAGGCCGAATATCAGGAGATGTGGAAAGCTGAATGTTCTCTTCAAAAAAATATTCTTCTACTTTTTTTCGGATGCATAAAATATCAGATTTCCTGATTAAACTTTGCACAAATGATTCATCCGAAAACGGAAATTAAACACATCAGTGACGAGGTTGGTTACGGTGTGTTTGCCACGGAACTAATCCCTGAGGGTACGATTGTCTATGTAAAGGACAGCCTGGAGATCGTGGTAAGTCCCACCGACTATCTTTTGTATACCGGTGAGATGCAGGACGTCATCGAGAAATATTCCTATATCGATGAAAATGGCAACCGAATAATTAGCTGGGATTTTGCGAAGTATGTTAATCACTGTTGTAACTGCAACACGATCAGTACCGGCTATGGATTTGAAATGGCTATCAGGGACATCCACCCCGGCGAACAAATCACTGATGAGTATGGCATTTTCAATTTGGAAACAGAAATCCCGCTGATATGCAGTGAATCCCATTGCCGAAAGAAAGTAGGTCCGACCGATTTTGATTCACATTATCAGGTATGGGATGAAAAAATCAGAAAATCCATCGCCCATTTGTTTGAGGTAAATCAACCATTGATGCCCCTGATTGATACCGAAACAAGAGGACAATTGGATCAGTTTTTTCAAGATCCAACCACCTATCGTTCAGTCTATTCACTAAAGCATAAAAAAGAATTAAAAAAACACCCATCTATACTAGCAAATGGTATAGGGCACTAAGTGGTTAAAATTGACTAGGTTCAGTCCTACTTGGTTTATTCAATACTGATGAGAATGAGGCAGTAGATGAAGGGAGGGAACTTTCTGATAATTCCAGTTCTGGCTGGCGATGTATTGTTCGAAATATAGAACCGCAATTAAAAGTTCTCTTTGATTTTGGGGGCATTTAACGATTCGGTTTACTAAAACAAACACCTAATCTCACAATTATGAAATCATTCCTACACTGTTTAATTATCCTTTTAAGCTTACAATCATACAGTTGTTTAGCACAAAATGTAACGAGCGAATCTGATACTACCCTTTATCAAGTTTTCACTAAAGATGGCAACTCGTATATTGGAACTATAGTGGAGCGCAATGAAGAATACATTGTTCTGGCGACAAAAAGCATTGGAACAATTACGATTCCTGCTGATCAAATTAAAGAAATCAATAAAATTATCGGATCGATTACTGATAGTCGTAATTGGCCATATAACTTTCAAACCGCCAATTATTTTGCATCTGCAAGCGCATATGGTTTAAAAAAGGGAGAAGGATTCTATCAAAATACCTGGATATTTTTCAACAACTTTTCGTATGGAGTTACCGATAACTTTTCTATTGGAGCCGGAGTGCTAGCTACCTTTTTCTTTGCTGCTGAAGCCCCTGTCTGGTTCACTGCCCGGCTGACTACTCCAGTTGTAGAAGACAAATTAAATGTTGGTGCCGGAGGTGTTTATGGTACACTTGCCGGAGAGACATTTGGCTTCCTCTATGGAATGTCTACGATTGGTTCAAGAGATGCAAACCTCACCATCGGTGCAGGTAGCGGGTTTGTGAATGGCGACTTCTCAGATTTATTTATGACATTCGCCGGCAACTTACGTGCAAGTCGAAACTTTTATCTTCTACTTGATGCCTATGTAGTTGAAAATACACTTTTTGCTTTCATTGGAGGGAGATCCATGTTAGGTCGTGCAAGTCTGGAATATGGTCTTTTAACATCAAGTGAATTTAACGTTGCAGGGATTCCAATTCTTGGGTTGACATTGCCTTTGCACAAAAAATAAGAGTTTAAAAAAGGACTGGCTTTCGACCTTCTCAAAAAAGTGGATAACTCTTTTCGATTTTACTATCTCCAGATGATTCAGCAAGCTAATTTTGGAGAACATTCAGAAACTTATTTTAGATGAAACACGAAGAACGAATAGCGAGTGAATTAAACATTGCACCCCGACAGGTTATTGCTACTATAGGACTTTTGGACGAAGGAGCCACGGTTCCCTTTATTTCCCGATATAGGAAAGAAGTGACCGGAAGTTTGGATGATCTGCAAGTAGCTGGTGTGCGTGATCGTATTCAGCAACTTCGTGATCTGGATGCTCGAAGAGAAGCTATTCTTAAATCAATCAAAGAGCAGGAAAAGCTCACTCCGGAGTTAGAGAAAAAGATCAATGAAGCGCAAACCATGACCGCTCTCGAAGATTTGTACCTACCCTACAAGCCTAAAAGAAAAACGAAAGCGAGTGTGGCTAAAGAGAAAGGTCTGGAACCTCTAGCCATAAAGGTTTTAGAGCAGTCCAACTTTGATGTGTCATCAGAAGCTTCCAACTATATTGATTCAGAGAAAGGTGTTGAATCAATAGAAGAAGCGCTTCAAGGAGCGCGAGACATCATTGCGGAGACCATCAATGAAAATGCAGAGATTCGCCAGAAGATCAGGGAGCTTTTTATGAAAAAAGCGATCATCACTTCCAAAGTATTGAAGAGCAAAGAGAAGGATGCGGATGCCCAGAAATACAAAGACTACTTTGAGTGGGATGAGCCAATCGCTAAAATTCCTTCTCACCGACTACTGGCTATTCGAAGAGGTGAAAAAGAGGGTTTTCTTTCCATGAATATTGCTCCTGAGGAAGAGGAAGCTCTGGATATTATAGTAAGACAATTTGTAAAAGGAAATACGGAGGCAAGCTCGCAGGTAGAAACAGCTATCAAAGACTGCTACAAACGGCTGATGAGTGTGAGCATCGAAACAGAGGTGCGCATGGAAACCAAGAAAAAGGCGGATGAAGAAGCAATCGTCGTGTTTGCTGAAAACCTGAAGCAACTGCTGATGGCGGCACCTTTGGGGCAAAAAGCTGTAATGGCGATTGATCCGGGCTTCCGAACAGGTTGCAAGGTGGTGTGTCTCGATAAGCAGGGAAAATTATTAGAGTTCACCGCCATTTATCCTAACGAACCACAAAAGGATATAACTCGCGCTGGTGAAACGGTGAAGCATCTGGTCGAAAAACATAACATTGAAGCGATTGCCATTGGCAATGGAACCGCAAGCAGGGAAACCGAATCGTTTGTAAAAAAATTAGGCCTTCCTTCAAGTGTCATTGTAGCGATGGTGAATGAAAGTGGTGCATCTATCTACTCTGCTTCTGAAGCAGCTCGTGATGAATTCCCTAATGAAGACGTGACGGTGAGAGGTTCTGTTTCTATCGGAAGACGAATGATGGATCCGTTGGCAGAATTGGTAAAACTGGATGCTAAGTCTATCGGTGTGGGGCAGTACCAACATGACGTAGATCAAACGGCTTTAAAAAAATCACTCGATGATGTGGTGATGAGCTGCGTGAATAGTGTGGGAGTGGAATTGAACACAGCAAGCAAACAGTTGCTCACCTATGTATCTGGTCTAGGCCCTCAAATCGCTGATAATATTGTAAAGTATCGAAACGAGAACGGTCCGTTCAAGTCCAGGGAAGCTTTGAAAAAAGTACCACGTTTGGGAGATAAAGCCTTTGAGCAGGCTGCCGGATTTTTAAGGATCCTCAATGCCGACAATCCACTGGATAAAAGTGCCGTACACCCTGAGCGATATAAAACAGTGGAGCAAATGGCTAAGGATGCTCAAGCTACTGTTCGTGACCTGATGACAAAGGCAGAGCTCCGAAAACAAATCAACCTGAATCAGTATGTTAATGAAGATGTTGGACTACCAACTTTAAAGGACATCATTGCAGAGCTTGACCGTCCCGGTCGCGATCCAAGGGATCAGTTTGAGGCTATTCAGTTTCAGGAAGGTGTAAATGAGGTGAAGGACCTGAAGGAAGGCATGAGCCTTCCGGGAGTAGTCACCAACATCACCAAATTCGGTGCATTTGTAGATGTAGGCGTTCATCAGGACGGATTGGTACATATCAGTCACCTATCTAACTCCTTTGTGTCTGATCCGACACAGGTAGTGAAGCTTGGACAGAAAGTAACCGTAAAAGTTTTGGAGGTAGATGTACCCAGAAAACGTATTTCATTATCGATGAAAAGTGATGCACCTCAGGTAAAGAAAAGTGTAAAAAAAGCCCCAAAAACACAACAGAGACGCCCTGCACCATCGAAAAGCAAACCCAGAGAGGAGCAAATTCCAGATGGAGACTTGCAGGCTAAGCTGGCTATGTTAAAGGGAAAATTTGGACAATAAGGCATTCACAATATATTCTACTACCTTTGTAGGTGTTACGAAGGGAGGTATGTTCAGAGGCGAGGGCTGATCGTACGGATAAAATTCCATTTCATTTAACTAATGATTTCTTCCACGTGCGATCAAAGGATATTTTTCCTAAAACCAAAAAAATTGAAAAACCATGCCTTCTTATCCCGTAAATCATAGTCTTTATGTACTTCTTTGGAATAAGTACAAGCCGGTACTTTTAAAACTTATGCGTGATGCTGCTGAAGCTCCACAAGAGTACCAATTCATATCTCATGAGTTTCGTGATTTGAACCCAAAAGAACGTGGTGGACATGCTTTTACGCTAGAAGCTTATAAAAGAAGACCACAAAACAACATCAAGATGTCTGTGGTGGCTCAGGATCTTTTAGAAATACTTCTAAAGTCAAACACGGCTTATGAACTTTTGGAAGAAGCCATGTATGAGTTTAAAATGGACAAGCATTTCAAATTAACAGTGACACGTCACGAGGTTGAATCAGCAACCGAAGAGACAGAGGAATCACAAGAAGAACCCGTAGCTTCAGAAGCAAGCAAAAAAGAGGAAGTGAAAGAAAAAGCTTAATAAGCTTTCAACATTTCTTCCTTAGTAAGTGATATTGGAATATTTCCAATTGAGTTTAAGTCATCAAAGAATTCACGCAGAACAAATGGTTTGTTCTGCTTTTCTTTTTTATGGGCATATGCCATCATAGCGTCTTCCAGCAGATACTTTCCGGTAAT
The DNA here is from genome assembly GCF_040220215.1 of Ekhidna sp. GTDB lineage: Bacteria > Bacteroidota > Bacteroidia > Cytophagales > Cyclobacteriaceae > Ekhidna. The sequence goes on along the minus strand of NZ_JAVJTR010000016.1, from coordinate 439,709 downwards.
GTAGCTGGTACCATACCCCGGCTGACGTAAGTACAAGTGCTGTTCAAAAATCAGAAGTTCTTTCTCGGTCTTCATCCAGCCTCTCGGTGTATACTCTGAATGAATTTTCCCCGCTTCTTCCATGGTCATTTCATTGGCATGTGCATATAATGAACCCAAGCCACGAGCCGCACGCTGAGCAATCATGATATAAACGATTTCGCGTACCCGGGGATCATCATCATACAACCCGGCATCCATGAACATTTCTTCAACAGCTGTCGCGGTACCTTCATTTCTGCTATCAAAGATGTTGTACAACAAAGGGCTCTTTCGGATGGGGCTCTCATTTGGTTCCGTATCCATTCGAGCCAGCTCAAACCAGTGATAAAAATGAGAATAAAGTGGTCTTGGATCATGGTGAGCAGTGATCCAAAAGAAGTTTCGGGTTTCTTCCGGCACAAACTGTCCCAGGTGCTCCCTAAGAGCGGGAGCGAAATAATCTTTTACCGTAACGATGGAATCCTGATCCAGAAAATTAATCAGACTCTTAGCCGATCGATCTGCCAAGGCTTCATATGCCTCTTCCGAATCAACTGGCTCTAATTTCGGCAAAGCTCTATTTCGATGCTCCTCTAATTTTAGTGCCGACCATGCACGTGCCAGCTCTCGTTTCAAAATCATTACTTCATCGTCCCATGTCAGCGGTACTAAATGCACATTTTGCAAATACCAGGTATAATTCTCCTTTCCAATACCTGATGGACCGGTTTTGTAAGCGACCTGATCTTTTAGCCAGCTTATAAACTGGTCTGTGGAGTTGATTGCTTCATCAATTGCAGAAACCAAAGCATCATCTTTATTGATGTCTTCCCAGGTTTTAATGTTGTTTAGGTTCTCTTTCTGAAACTCTATGGTGCGTATCCCCGCTATCCAAAGGTCTCGTGCATTACCCGTTAGGTTTGTTTTTGCCTGGGCATTGAGCGCAGGAATAATTTTGAGATCGGACAGCAATTGATCTCGGGCAGGGATATCCAATGGGAATTCGTACTGCCATATTTCGGCCGTTCCGTGATGTGTAGGTCCTTCATGAGCAGGCACATCGCTGCGATACATCCAAAGGGATTTGTAAAAAGCGGGATCTCTTTCCCAGGGTTTTAGAATCCGATAATTAAAATCGTATCCATTCATTTCCGCCCTAACAATCTTCCAGTCGATCTTTTCAGCGACTTCCCATCCAGTGGTGTCCATCGAGAGCAGCTTGTTTTGTAATTCTTGGAATTCTGAATGACGAGCATCAAAGGTTTCCTTTCTATAGTCAGGAGCCCCATTATATAGTGGTGGATTCTCAAAATCACGCCATTCCACAAACAGGCTGATCAGGTCATCATAAGATGCTTCTTCTTTTTGTGAAACAGCATCTTCTGAAACATCAACCGCAGTGGTACATGCTGAAAGGACAAACAGTAAAAATGCTAATTGGCTTATTTTATAAATCTTAATCATGCTAAATCAGAGACTACTTTAAGTGCTTTATCAATTTCTTCTTTCGAGTTATAAATATGGACAGAATGTCTGAGTAATTCTTTTCCGACAGACCTAGGTTGTAGTTTTTCCTTTTCCCAAAGTGTTTTCTGTAATTCAGGACCGGTAAGACCTTCAACTGAATAAGTGGTAATTCCTGCACACATATCAGGATGTATAGAGGAATGAATGGTCACATGTTCCATTTCCTTTAAACCTGCCCTCAAGTGATCGCCTAATTCTTTAATTCGTCTAACCCATCGGTCCTCTCCAATGGTATTGTAAAAATCTACCGCCGCATCATACCCGGCGATCAGCCCCGGATTTCCGGTTCCATTTTGCATCAATCGAAAACCATGATCCTCTTCGTTCTCCCAGTTGTAGCTGGCAATGGTACTCCAGATGTCACTTACTACCTCTTTATTGACGTAAAGTAATCCGCTCCCCGGAGGAGCCAATAACCACTTGTGCAAACTTGAGTAATATGCATCGCAACCAATTTCCTTTACATCCACTTTAACATGCCCAACACACTGCGCGCCATCAAGGATGGTAAAGATTCCACGCTTTCGAGCTTCAGCACAAATTTCTTTTACCGGCATCACTACACCATAGACTGAGATAATATGCGGAACAGCAATAACCTTTGTTTTATCTGTGACCTCACGAAAGATGGCATCTATCACTTCCTGCGGGTCATTTGCAGGAACCGGCATAATAGCCTGCTTATAAACACATCCTTTCCTTTTAGCCAGTAGCTGCCAGGCAGCAAATCCACCGCCATGCTCCTGATTGGTGTTTAGTAATTCATCGCCTTCTTTTAAATCCAGCCCATTTGCAACATAATTCATTCCGAAAGTGGCATTCTGTGTAAGGGATACTTCTTTGAAGTCTGCATTGATTATTTCACCGAGCTTTTTTCGAAGCTCCTCACACGGAAAATAACCGCTCAATAATTCGGGTCCAGATCCATCTTTATAGTCGATCTCAGCTGCGTGTTTAGCATAATAGGTCATGTGATCCATCATCTTTTGCAGGGCATAATTGGATGTGGGGCCCATGGTTCCATTATTGAAGTAGGTTTGCCCTTCTTTTAGTGCGAACTGCTTTCGAATGAGCTTCCAGTACTCCTGATTATCCAATATAGAAGAATTCAAATCTTCAAGTGTGAATGACGTACCGGAAAATGATAAAAGTGGTAAGGAAAGAGCACTAAATGCACTTTTTCTTAGAAAGTCACGGCGATTGCTCATGATTAGAGAACTTAGGTTTATCTAAAGTTAACCCAAGAATTTTTATTCATATTTTTTCCACCACCTTTCGGTGTTATCTGAGCTTTGTATGGAAACCAATTTGCCCACTTCCGGGGTGAATAGCTGGATATTTTCTTCGTTCGCTTTTTTGGCTAGTCTGTTGACAGACTCTTTCCAGGGGTGTAAGGCTAAATCAAATTTTCCCCAATGTATGGGCATTAGAAGTTTGCCTTTCAGATCAAGATGTGCCTGAGCGGTTTGTTCCGGGAACATGTGAATTTCACTCCAGGCTTCATTGTAAGCACCACATTCCATGAAAGTCAGGTCAAACGGCCCATATTTCTCGCCGATTTCTTTAAAACCGGGAAAGTATCCACTGTCCCCACTGAAGTAAATTCGTTCATTCTTCCCAAGGATGACCCAAGATCCCCAAAGTGTATGAAAACGATCACCGAACCCACGGCCAGAAAAATGTCGGGTTGGAGTAAGTGCCACAGTTAGATCGGCAAGACTTGCCTCTTGCCACCATTCCAGCTCAACAATGTTTTCTTTCGGAACACCCCAACTTTCAAAGTGCGCTCCAACACCAAGGGGCATATAAAATCGACTGACTTTTTCTTTTAGCAACTTGATGGTCGGGTAATCCAGATGGTCATAGTGATCATGTGATATAATCACTGCGTCAATTTTAGGGAGATCTGTTACCTCCGGGTATTCACTATAAGGGAACCTTTTCGGTCCCATAAAAGTAAACATCGAAGCTCTTTTTCCTTCCAGAACAGGATCAAAGAGAATAGTTGTTCCATCTACTTTTAGAAGAATAGACGAATGACCAAACCAAGACATCACAACACCGGTATCAGGAGCTTGCTCAAAAGCAGGCGAATTGAATAGCTGCACATCGATCTGCTTTCTTGGTGATTTAGTTGACTTGTCTGCAAACAGGTAATGCGCCAGCGTCTTTCGCACATCCGAAAAAGACATATCCATTTTGGTCTCTACAGTATTACTGAACTTTCCGTCTTGATAGTTAGAAGTAGCTTGCATCCGATTTAAACGCTCGCCTTCCGGCTTACCACCGATCTGCGGTGCTAATCGAAAAAATACCATGACTGCTATTACTATTAGCAGAATAACAGAGATGAATATCAACATAATTCTCTTAAATATTTTCATTGGATTTGCAAGGTAACCAGATTCAGTTAACTTTGTAAGTGATCACTCACTTTTTAAATGACAGAAAAGCAAGAAAAGATCCTGAATGCTGCTCTTACCCTCTTCGCAGAGGAAGGCTATCGTAGTACCTCAACCAGCAAGGTGGCTAAAAGTGCAGGGGTTTCAGAAGGATTAATCTTTCGTCATTTCGGGAATAAGGAAGGTTTATTAGAAGCGATAATTAAATTAGGAGAAGAAAGAGCCAAAGAGCTTTTCGCAGATATTGTATTGGAACCGGATCCAAAAGAATTATTGAGAAAGTATATTGAATTATTTGTTTTAGTAAGCAAAGACAAGGATGCAATCGATTTTTGGAAGCTTCAATTCAAGATCAAATGGGAGCTCGAAATTTATGGCGAGCACAAGATGGAAGCTATAGAAGAAGCGCTCATTCAGGCATTTTCCAGGCTTAGATATAATCATCCTGAACAAGAAGCGAACCTATTACTTACTTTAATGGATGGACTGGCAACACGGTTTATCCTTCAAGAGCAGTTTGAAATGGAGGAGACCATTGAATTTTTAAAACAGAAATACAAGCTTTAAACAAGCTCAAGCTGAAATTAAAATTTTAGAAGAATAAGTGATTACTCACTTAATTTACTATTAAAGCGTGAAAGAAACAGCATTAATAAATATTTTCAATGGGTGCTCTGAAAAGATGTGAGTTGATGAATGAATATTCTAAGGTTTAGTGTAATTCTTTACAAGTGAATCAGATAAAAAACACCAATTCTAAGCTTTAAATATTCCAGTTCCGTAACTTTTAAATTAAATCAATAATAAATAAATCTATGTTACGTCTGAATATTTCGATTAGTCTGCTTTTTGGCTGTCTGGTGATTGTGGCTCAACCTACACGAGATCAGCATCCACTATCTCAAATATTGGCTAACACCAGCGTCTATGTCATGGAAAAAGATAATTCTGAAACCATCGTTAAAGGCAGTTGGTACTATTCAGAAGATTTCAAACCAGGGTGGATATTGCTAAAAAACAGCACTGACACCACGCAAGATCTTAATTTAAGGTATAATATCTATCACAATATCATAGAATGGAGGGTGTCGGAAAATGAGATTAAAACTTTGCTGATTGACCGTATAGCATCCTTTGGTCTGGGGGATGATACTTTTATAAATACTCAGCAATTCGAAAACGCCCTGCAAGGCTTTTTGAAGTATATCTATGACGGTGAATCAATCTCCATCTATACTAAAGTATCAATTGATAGAAAAGACATTAAGGCAAAGCCACCTTTTGAAGAAAAAAACTCAATCATATTCTACGAAACCAAAGACACATACTTACAACATAACAACATATTACATTTAATCAATACCAAGAAAGAACTGGAGACGCTGTTGAATGATTGGGGAATGAAATCTGTAAAATTTAAAAAGTCAGATCTTCAGGATGACGCTTTCTTGCGATCTCTGGGTGGAAAAGTAGATGCGCATCTGAATTAGAGACAAAAAAAGAACCCGACCATGGCCGGGTTAATTGAGTTTAATTTTACTTTCTAAATTGAATCGATAATCTGATTTAAAGTCGCACTAGCTCTCATGGCTGCAGTAACCATTTTTTCATTAGGCTTATAATAACCGCCGATGTTAACAGGAGTTCCCTGGGCAGCAATCAACTCATCATTGATTTTAGATTCATTGGCTGACAACTCCCTGGCAACTTTCTCGAATACTGATTTCAGCCCTGCATCTTCATCTTGATTTGCCAGCATCTCAGCCCAGTACATGGCCAGGTAGAAATGGCTCCCTCTATTATCGATTTCGTTTACCTTTCTCGATGGAGACTTATTTTCTTCAAGCAATTTAGAGGTGGCGTTATCTAATGCATCTGCCAGAATCTTCGCTTGCTTATTGCCATACTTTTCGCTTAGGTGTTCCAGTGATACGGCAAGCGCCATGAATTCACCCAATGAGTCCCATCGAAGGTGACCCTCTTCTACAAACTGCTGCACATGCTTTGGAGCTGATCCACCCGCACCGGTTTCAAACAATCCCCCACCATTCATTAGTGGAACAATAGACAACATTTTCGCGCTGGTTCCAACCTCGAGGATCGGGAATAAGTCTGTCAGATAATCTCTCAGGACATTCCCTGTTACGGAGATGGTATCTTGTCCTTTTCGGATTCTATCAACTGAAAACTTCGTTGCTTCTATCGGCGACATGATGTGAATTTCCAGCCCAGATGTGTTATGATCTTTTAGGTATTTTTCAACTTTCTTAATCAATTCAGCATCGTGAGCTCTGTTTTTGTCTAACCAAAATACAGCAGGTGATCCTGTTGCTTTGGCCCGATTTACAGCAAGCTTTACCCAATCCTGAATTGGGGCATCTTTTACCTGGCACATTCTGAAAATGTCACCGGTTTGCACTTCCTGCTCTAATAGCACATTGCCATCGGCATCAATCACATGTACCTTACCCGGTTTGTCAAACTGGAACGTTTTATCATGAGACCCATACTCTTCAGCTTTTTGTGCCATCAAACCTACGTTTGGAACACTGCCCATCGTAGTTGGATCATAAGCTCCATTTTCTTTACAATCATCAATCACAGCCTGATAGACTCCTGAATAACATCTATCGGGGATTACTGCTTTGGTATCTTGTGTTTTATTGTCCCTGTTCCACATCTGACCGGATGTTCTGATCATGGCCGGCATGGATGCGTCAATGATTACATCACTAGGCACATGGAGGTTGGTAATTCCTTTGTCTGAATTTACCATGGCCAATGCAGGACGTGTCTCATACACCTTTTCAATGGTAGCCTCAATTTCTTTCCTTTTTGCGTCATCCAGTGATTTGATTTTGCTGTATACATCCCCTATTCCGCTGGTCGAATCCACTCCTAATTCGTTGAAAAGGTCAGCGTATTTTTCAAATACATCCTTATAATAAACCTCAACTGCTGCACCGAAGATGATCGGATCAGAGACCTTCATCATGGTTGCTTTCATGTGTAATGAAAACAAGATATTCTTGGCTTTTGCGTCTTCAATCTCCTGCTCAATGAAAGACTTCAATTTGAACATATTCATCACTGAAGCATCAATCACCTCTCCTGCCTGAATGGCGAAGCTTTCTTTCAAATCAACCGTCTCACCATCCTGCCCGTGAAACTTGATTTTCACATGCGTTTCATTAGCGATAGTTACAGATTTTTCACTTCCGTAAAAATCACCCTCACTCATGCTAGCTACATGGGATTTTGAATCTGCACTCCATTTGCCCATGGAGTGTGGGAATTTTTTAGCAAAGTTTTTAACCGCCTTTGGAGCTCTCCTATCTGAATTTCCTTCCCGAAGCACCGGATTTACCGCACTCCCTTTTACCCTATCGTACCGAGCTTTAATATCTTTTTCCTGGTCATTTGCCGGCTCCACAGGATAATCCGGAAGCGCATAACCTTGCTTTTGCAATTCCTTTATGGCAGCCATTAGCTGTGGAATAGAGGCACTAATGTTCGGTAGCTTAATAATATTCGCTTCCGGTGTTTTAGCAATTTTTCCTAACTCTGAAAGCGCATCTTCAATTCGCTGATCCTCCGAGAGGAATTCAGGAAACAAGGCAATGATTCTTCCTGCAAGTGAGATATCCCTGGTCTCTACTTCCACTCCTGATTTCCCGGCATAGGCCTGAATGATTGGTAATAAAGATTTAGTTGCTAAAGCTGGCGCTTCGTCGGTGTGTGTGTAAATGATCTTTGCCATTGATTCTTGTGACTCTTTTTTAGTGATTAATAGGATTCTTTTTCGTTGGGGAATTTTTGGGATTTAATGTCGGAAACGTAGTTTTCAAAGGCCTCCATCATAATCTTATTTAGATCTGCATATTGGCGTAGAAAGCGTGGTTTAAAGTCTTGGGTAATACCCAACATGTCATGAACTACGAGCACCTGACCGTCCGTATCCGGCCCGGCACCAATGCCTATAGTTGGTATAGAAATAGCCTCTGAAACTTTCTTAGCTAGTTTGGATGGAATTTTCTCCAGAACAATTGCAAAGCAACCGAGCGACTCCAGGAGTTTGGCGTCTTCAATCAGCTTCTGTGCTTCTGCCTCTTCTTTAGCTCTTACTGTATAGGTTCCGAATTTGTAAATAGATTGAGGAGTTAGCCCTAAATGCCCCATGACCGGGATGCCTGCTGAAAGCACTCGGGTTATGCTCTCCTTTATTTCTACGCCACCTTCCATCTTCACTGCATGCCCCCCTGACTCTTTCATGATTCTGATACATGATCTTAAGGCCTCAGATGAACTCCCCTGATAGCTACCAAATGGCACATCTACCACCACAAGGGCACGATTTACAGCCTTTACCACGGAAGTAGCATGCCATATCATATGATCTAAAGTGATGGGAAGTGTCGTTTCATTTCCTGCCATGACGTTGGAAGCACTATCCCCTACCAGAATCACATCCACGCCTGCCTGATCTATGATCTTTGCCATGGAGAAATCATAGGCAGTGAGCATGGATATTTTTTCCCCTTTCGACTTCATTTCCTGAAGCTGATGGGTCGTTACGATTTTTACTTTTCCGTGTATACTCATGACATAAAATGGATGCGCAATTTACATAATCGAAGATGGACTATAAAATGCCTGTTTGAAGGTATGGCATTTTATTTGATGTAAATTGATCAAACCTAATTTTCAAATTATGAATTTATTTTCTCTTGCATTTGTGCTGCTGGCAGCTGTGGTTTCTAACTGTCAGGAAGGTGTACAAAGTTCAGAAATACAAAAAATTGAATTTGGTACCAGCTTCGGAATGTGTTTGGGGTACTGTACCAAAGTGGTGACTTTTGAAAATGGAAGTGTCACAAAAGAATTGACCTCAAGAAATGAAGATCAATTGAAAAGAACATGTGGTGATTTCTATAATACAGATGAGCTTTTTTCAACAATAAACGTCCAGGCATTTCTTTCTCTTGAAGAAATAATTGGTTGTCCTGATTGTGCAGATGGAGGTTCGGAATGGATTGAAATTACCACCGCACAGGGTTCAAAAAAAATAACTTATGAATTCCGGCATGAACCGGAAGAAGTAAAATCCTTCATTGGAGAATTAAGAAAATATTATGACCAGTTAGGGGAGTGTGAATAAACTCTAAGTTTAAAAATTATTCCTTCCATTTAATGCTACACCCAATACTTGGTTTCTGATCTTTAAGCGGTGGTTCATCTTCCAGATGAGCTTCCAGTGCATTGACCAAATCATCACCTGTCACAGGTTCAGGATTTCCTGGTGTGCTTGCATCAAACCTTCCTCTATAAATACACTTCAAATCTTCATCAAATAGGAAAAAATCAGGTGTACATGCCGCTTGATAGGCTTTTGCTACTTCCTGAGACTCATCATATAAGTATGGGAAATTGAAATCGAATTCTTCTGCCTGCGCTTTCAATCCTTCCGGTGCATCATCCGGATACTTTGTTGCATCATTAGATGAAATAGCTACAAATCCGACCTTCAAGTCAGTATATTGCCTGGCGATAACTGCAATCTCTTCTTCTATGTTTTTTACAAAGGGACAGTGCGCGCAAATAAACATTACCACTAGTCCATACTCGAGCCTCACATCCTCCAGCGTCTTATTTTTACCCGAAATCACATCAGGAAGATCAAAATCCGGTGCTACTGTGCCAAGCGGCATCATATTCGATTCTACTGCGGCCATACTTGCGAATTGATTATTTTTAAATCTGAGCTAAAAGTTAATACAAGACAACACATGAAAAAATTCCTTTTAACCATTTTCACGATTTCAGTCCTGCTTAAATCCGTGGCACAAATAACTCCTGCACCCTCAAGAACAGATGGTGACGGCCCTTACGACATGACCATCATCCGTGGTGCCACAGTTATCAATGGCAATGGTGCTCCACCAATTGGCCCGGTAGATATTGTCATTGAGAAGAATAAGATTACGAATGTCCAGGTGGTTGGCTACCCCGGGGTAGAAATTAATCCTGAAAGAAGGCCTAAACTAGAAGGTAATGGAATGGAAATAGATGCAGAAGGCATGTATGTCCTTCCCGGTTTTATAGACATGCATGGACACATTGGTGGCAGCAGTCAGGGAACGCCAGCCGAGTATGTATTCAAGCTTTGGCTTGCTCATGGCATTACTACCATTCGGGATCCATCAGCAGGAAATGGACTAGATTGGGTGCTGAGGCACAAAAATCGCAGTATTAACAATGAAATCACTGCGCCAAGAATTTTAGCTTACACTTCATTCGGGCAAAACCTGGAAGATATAGCTGTTGTCAGAAACATTCCCGGTGAACGATCTCCGGATAGTGAAGTGTTAAAAGGCCCTATAACAAACGCTGAGGAAGCAGTCTCATGGGTTCGTGCCAATTACCGCAGAGGTGCAGACGGTATCAAGTTCTTTGGTGCATCTCCGGAAGTCATGGAAGCAGCCTTAAAAGAAAATAAGCGGCTAGGACTTGGATCTGCCTGCCACCATGCTCAGCTAAATGTTGGATGGTGGAATGTGTTGAATTCAGCTGAGGCCGGACTGACCACCATGGAGCACTGGTATGGTTTACCTGAGGCGCTTTTTGATGATCGAGTAGTACAGGATTATCCGGTGGATTACAATTATCAAAATGAACAACATCGCTTTGGTGAAGCAGGGAAATTGTGGAAGCAGGCAGCAAAACCTTATTCAGAGAAATGGAATGCTGTTATGAATCGTTTGTTGGAATTGGATTTCACCCTGGATCCAACTTTTAATATTTATGAAGCCAGTCGTGATCTCATGCGCTCTCGAAATGCAGACTGGCACAATGACTACACACTTCCTTCGCTATGGAAGTTCTATCAGCCAAGTAAAGTTTCTCATGGTTCTTACTGGCACTTCTGGGGTACCGAAGAAGAAGTAGCCTGGAAAGAGAATTATAAGCTGTGGATGACGTTTGTGAATGAGTACAAAAACCGCGGTGGCCGAGTGACCACCGGATCCGATTCAGGGTTCATCTTCCAGCTTTATGGGTTTGCATACATTCGGGAACTTGAGCTGTTAAGAGAAGCAGGCTTCCACCCACTTGAGGTGATCCGGTCAGCAACTTTGCTCGGGGCTGAGGCGTTAGGAATGGAAAAAGAAATTGGCACTATTGAAGTTGGGAAAATGGCTGATTTAGTCATTGTGGAAGAAAATCCGCTGGCCAACCTGAAAGTGCTTTATGGAACCGGAGCGATCAAACTGACAGAAGATAATGAGGTGACCCGAGTGGGGGGTGTGAAATACACTATTAAGGATGGTGTCGTATATGATGCTAAAGAGCTTCTTAAAGATGTTCGCGAGATGGTGAAAGAAGCAAAAAATGGAGAAGAACTAAAACAACCGGGATATCCAAATTGGAAAGAGTAAAAACTATGACAAACAAGATTAAAATATTAATCATTTTACCCATTTTAATAATTGCATGCGAGCAAAAATCCGGCTCATCGGATAATGACAAAGCTACCCAGCGAGTAATAAGAGACCCTTCCAAAATTCACAACCTGATGGGGGAAGAGCTGACTCCTCCTGAAATTCAGCAAGAGGATCGGATTAAGCTTGAAAAGAACCTGGAAGAAGCAAAAACGAGCTTTCAAGCCAATCCGGACAGCCTGGAACTTATCATTTGGTATGGACGAAGACTTGCCTATTTAGGTAGATACCAGGAAGCCATCTATGCATTCACAGAAGGATTGGAAAAATTCCCAACATCATATCGGTTGAGGAGACATAGGGGCCACAGATATATCACCACACGCAAATTCGATAAAGCAATCGATGACTTTGAGATGGCCGCATTTTATAGTGTAAATACCGAAAACAAAATAGAACCTGATGGCATACCAAATAAGCTAAACCAACCGCTAAGCAACGATAAATTCAATATCTGGTATCATTATGGGTTGGCTCATTATTTAAATGGAAGATATGATAAAGCCATTTCTGCATACAAGAAATGTATGGAGTTCAGCGATAATAATGACTTGTTGGTAGCTACAACTTATTGGCTTTACATGACCTATAAAAAAATCGGAAACATAGAGCTTGCTGATCAGCTTTTAACGGATATATCCGGAAAAATGAATATGGTTGAAAACGATGCTTATTTGCATTTGCTTTTACTATTTAAAGGCGAAAAAGATGTAAATAAACTTATGAGTAAAGCTTTCCCACCAGATGGGAGTATCAATGCAACTCTAGGTTATGGCATTGGCAATTGGTATCAGCAGCAAGGTGATACAGATAAAGCAAATGAAGTTTTCCTGAAAATTTTGGACAGCCCCAACTGGGCTCCATTTGGTTATATCGCCGCTGAGGCAGAGCTTACTGCTGCTTTTCCTGTCCCAGTCTCCTGATTTCGTTTCTCAGCTGAATCGCAACGTTAGGGTAGTCCGTGATAATGCCATCCACTCCGGCATTAAGCATTTTGAGCATGTCTTCTCGTGAATTTATCGGATAAGCATGCACTTCATACCCTTTGGCATGCATCTGAAACACACGTCGTGGTGAAAGAGTCTCCCAATGGGGATTAATGGCCTTCATCCGGTTGCTTTCCTTGGCCCGCCCCATGTGAATCCTGGTTTCTAAATAGAAGGCAATCAATGGGGCTGAATCTTCACCCACAATTAATGCTTTGGTTTGAATATATGGATCCAGCTCATGCACTTCATCCAGGTATTCCGGCTCATAAGACTGGAGGATGATCCAATCTTCACCATTTTTTTCACTTAAAACCACCTCAACCATTTTTTCAGCAAAATCATGGTAATGCGGATGATCCATGTGCTTGATTTCAATCAAAACTGTTACCTGACCATTGATTAAATCCAACACTTCTTTCAAAGTAGGAATTCGCTCATCACTATAATGTGAATCATACCAAGACCCTACATCAAATTGTTTTAATTCTTCCAGTGTGTAGTCATGCACATCTCCGTAAACGGGATTTCCTAAAGTGTCGCGGGCAATCCGATCAAGCCGCTGATCATGAAAAACAACAATCTCCTCGTCCTTTGTATGCCGAACATCCAGCTCGATTTGATCAACTCCCAATTCAAGGGCTTTCTTGAAAGCTGCCATAGTATTTTCCGGAGCTAGTCCTGAAGCACCCTTATGTGCAATTATTTGAAACTCCTCACCAGCCAAACGATCAATCGAAGTGCTGGCGAAAAAATTTCTATAAAACCACGGCTCAAACAATGAAAGAGCTCCAAACAATATAAAAAATGGCGCAGAGTAAAGAAGAAATTTCTTAGTCATCAGGTGTGATTATTTAACCGGAAAAGTTAGTAAAAAAGAACCAATTACTACTATTCTGCTGGTTTTACCAGCTTAATGCCTAACTCATGCAACTGCTCGTCTGAAATTGATGATGGAGAATCAATCATTACATCTCTTCCGGCATTGTTTTTAGGGAAGGCAATAAAATCCCTTATACTCTGCTCACCTGCCATAATCGCGCATAATCGATCAAATCCAAAAGCAATTCCTCCGTGGGGTGGCGCTCCGTATTCAAAAGCACCCATCAAGAAGCCAAACTGCTCTTCAGCTTCCTCTTTGGTGAAACCAAGCACTTCAAACATTCTGGCTTGCATCGCTCGATCATGAATACGAATAGAGCCTCCTCCTGCTTCAACACCGTTTATGACCATGTCATAAGCATTTGCTCGAACCGCTCCCGGGTCGGAATTTAGTTTTTCCACATCCTCGGGTTTTGGTGCAGTAAACGGGTGATGCATTGCATGAAATCGCTCAGTCTCTTCATCCCATTCCAGTAGCGGGAAATCAAGCACCCAGGCAGCAGCAACTTTGTTTTTATCTCTTAAACCTAAGGTTTCACCCATTTCCAGACGAAGTTCATTAAGCGCCTTTCTTGTCTGATTTTTCTCTCCAGCTAAAATTAGAAGTAGATCTCCGGGCTTAGCATCAAACCTCTCAGCCCATCCTTTCAGAGCCTCTTGATCAAAGAACTTATCTACCGAAGACTTGAAACTACCGTCTTCATTGCCTGCCTCTCCGGCAGGCAGGCACTTCACATACACCAACCCTTTGGCACCTATTTGTGGTTTCTTTACAAAATCGGTCAAAGCGTCCAATTGCTTTCTTGAGTAATCTGCACAGCCTTCCGCATTGATGCCAACCACCAATTCTGCGCTATCAAATACCACAAAATCTTTGCCTTGCGCAAGATCATTCAATTCACAAAATTCCATCCCAAATCGAAGGTCCGGTTTGTCTGAACCATATTTCGCCATCGCTTCATCATAACTGATCCTCTGGAAATCATCCAGCTCAATACCTTTCATTTCTTTATAAAGGAACTTCGTCATGCCTTCAAAAGTCTGAAGTACATCTTCCTGCTCCACAAAAGCCATTTCACAATCAATCTGTGTGAATTCCGGCTGTCGATCAGCTCTCAAGTCTTCATCTCTGAAGCATTTTACAATTTGGAAGTAGCGATCCATTCCTGCCACCATCAAAAGTTGTTTGAATGTTTGCGGAGACTGTGGAAGCGCATAAAACTCGTTTTCATTCATCCGGGAAGGCACCACAAAATCACGTGCGCCTTCAGGTGTAGATTTGATTAAATAAGGAGTTTCTACTTCAACGAACGCCTCTTTATTAAGGTACTCTCGCACCTTCTGCATCATGGTGTGACGCAGTTGTAGTTTTTCCCGCACCGGATTTCTTCTAATATCCAGGTATCGATATTTCATTCTAAGGTCTTCCCCACCATCCGTCTCGTCCTCTATGGTAAATGGGGGCACTTTTGATCCGTTTAGAATTTCCAATGAGCTTACTCGAACCTCCACATCCCCAGTAAACATCTTGTCATTCTTGGAATAACGTTCTACTACCTCTCCGGTCGCTTTTATCACAAATTCCCGACCAATTTTTTTTGCCTGGTTAATGATGGATTGCTCAGTTACACCCTCTTCAAAGATCAGCTGTGTAATTCCATATCTATCTCTCAAATCTATCCATACTACGCCTCCTTTATCTCGCTGCTTTTGTGCCCAGCCAGTGAGGGTCACAGTGCTCCCAATATGTTCTGATCGTAATTCTCCACAAGTATGTGTGCGTAGCATAAAATCCTTTTGTTTTAAATCAAACGAGGCGCAAAAGTAGGAATTAGCTCATTATTTATCACTAAAAACAACCCCCTAACCCCCTTCAAAGGGGGATTTCTCAGAAATTGAAAGCAGAGTTAGAAAGAAATGTTCCCTTGAGAGGACTAGAGGGGTGTATTTCTTAAATTCGCCATATGAAAAAAATCATCTGCCTTGGTATCCTTTTAAATACAACTTTCCTTTTTGCTCAGGAAAAGATGGTGAAGCACCAGATAAATGACGACATATCCTATCTGGTACCGGCATCATTCGTTCTTATGAGCAGCGGAGATCGAATCCAAAAGTTCGTTTCTGCCAGAGAGCCGTTAGCGATGCATTCATCCATGGACAGAGAAATAGATTTTGGTGTGAACTGGAACCCTATGCAATGGATCGTTGGAGATGAAAAAATGATATACGGCTTTTATAAAGCAAGTATCCAAAGCATGTTTGATGAAGTAGAGTTCATCCAGGATGACATAAAAGAAATCAATGGAAAGAAATTTGTCGTCTTTGAATTTATCTCATCTCTAAAGAGTGAAAATGCCTTTTCCAGCAAATCATCCAGAAACTATACATACATTCAATACACTTCTTATAACGATCAGGTTCTGCTTTTCAACTTCGGTTGCAAAGCGAGGTTAATGACACAGTGGCAGCCGGTTGCCAATGAAATTATGAATAGTGTAAAAGTGAAGATGAAATAATGAGTCTAAGCATTTATAGTGATGAGCATTTTATGAAGCAAGCACTCAATGAGGCACAACAGGCTTTTGATGAGGGAGAAATTCCGATCGGTGCAGTGGTGGTTTGTGAGAATAAAATCATTGCAAAGGATCACAACCGTGTAGAACGACTCAATGATGCCACCGCACACGCAGAAATGCTGGCGATTACCGCTGCGCAAAACCACCTAAGCTCCAAGTATTTGAATGAGTGTACACTGTTTGTCACACTAGAGCCGTGTAGTATGTGTGCAGGAGGGCTATTCTGGACGCAGATTGGCAGAGTGGTCATAGGGGCGCTTGACAAAGAGCGGGGATTCTCCAAATACAGTAAAGATATTGTTCATCCGAAGACAGATCTGAAGCTGGGCGTGATGGCAAATGAATCTGAAGTTTTGATAAAAGACTTCTTTAAGAATATTAGAAAGAAATAGATGTTGAGCACTTTCCTATGAAAATTCACGGGCCTTTATTATTAATTACAAACTTGGCTTTGTCAAGTTTCTTTTTGATAGATACTGAAACTAGTTCAGCGATGACTTACTTGGCCAAAAAGTAAATAATAATTCTAAATCGTCATTCTGAATTTATTTCAGAATCTAAACTTGACAAAGTAGGACTAATTAATCAGTCACTAATTAACTAATCACTAATTAACCCAACAAGGCAACTAAACATCCCTCAACCTTGTTATCTTCACAAATCATTTTTTTTGAACCTATTAAATCACATAATTATGGCTTTTGAATTACCAAACCTACCTTATGCACACGATGCATTAGAACCACATATAGATGCGAAAACCATGGAAATACATCATGGTAAGCACCATGCAGGATATGTTTCAAAATTGAATGCTGCCATTGATGGAACAGACATGGCCGGAAAATCTTTGGAAGATTTGGTGAAAAATCATTCTGATAACGGAGCGGTAAGAAACAATGGTGGAGGTCACTGGAATCACTCACTGTTCTGGGAAGTAATGTCTCCAAATGGTGGGGGTGAGCCTTCCGGCGCTTTAGCGGATGCTATCAACAAGGCATTTGGATCTTTCGATAAATTCAAAGAAGAGTTTAGCAACGCCGCAGCAACAAGATTTGGTTCTGGTTGGGCCTGGCTTTGCAAGAACAGTGATGGCACAGTTGCTGTTTGCTCTACGCCAAATCAGGACAATCCGTTGATGCCCGAAGCAGGATGTTCAGGTACCCCGATCCTTGGATTAGATGTTTGGGAGCATGCGTATTACCTGAATTACCAAAATAGAAGACCAGATTACATCAGCGCATTTTTCAATGTGGTAAACTGGGATGCTGTGAGCAAAAAATTTGCTGGATAAATTCCATTTAAAAAAGTCGTCTATATTTGCGACCTGAAATGAGAACACAACAACTACATCATCATGTACATCATATGCTCCACTCGAAAGAGACGGTGTAGTAGGTGTATTGTAGTTGACTAAAAATAACTCAAAGCCCTGACGAACCGTCAGGGCTTTTTTTATGCCTAAACTTTAACACTTATTCGAAATATCAGTTTCAACGACATGGAAGACATTTTAAAAATAGCAGTTCAGAAAAGCGGCCGACTCAATGAGAAAAGCATGGGCTTGCTCAAAGAGTGCGGAATCAAAATAAATAATGGAGGTAAGCTTATGTCCACTGCTTCCAACTTTCCACTAGAAATCTTCTATCTACGCGATGACGACATTCCTCAGTATGTTGCCGAGGGTGTAGCTGACATTGGGATCGTGGGTGAAAACGAATACCTGGAAAAGCAACAGCCTGTCGAAATAATCAACAGAACAGGCTTTTCAAAGTGCCGACTGTCGCTGGCAATCAAAAGAGAAGAAGCTTACCCGGGGCTTGAGTGGTTTTCAGGAAAAAGGATTGCGACAAGCTATCCGGTAATTCTAAAGAATTTCCTCCAGAAAAATAATATAGATGCTACTGTAGAGGTGATTAGTGGAAGTGTGGAAATAGCTCCGGGAATAGGCCTTGCGGATGCTGTCTTTGATATCGTGAGCACAGGAAGTACACTTTTGGCCAATGGTCTTAAGGAAGTTGAAGTCGCTCTTCGAAGTGAAGCATTGCTCATTTCCAATACAATGCTCAGCATGGAAAAGAAAGAGATACTGGACAAACTTCTTTTCAGAATCGAAGCGGCTAAGTCAGCGAAACAGAACAAATACATTCTTCTCAATGCCCCTAATGAAAAACTAGATTCCATTATTCAATTGCTGCCTGGAATGAGGAGTCCTACCGTGCTCCCGCTCGCTGATGAAGGTTGGAGCAGTGTACACAGTGTGATTAATGAGGATGACTTTTGGGAAGTAATTGACCAGTTGAAAGAAAAAGGTGCCGAAGGAATTCTTGTGTGTCCAATTGAAAAAATGATTGTGTGAATTAGTCAACAGACTTTTAGTCGACAGTCAACTGTGGACTAATTGCTGTGGACAGTTGAACTATTGAAATGAAGACAATAAAATACCCAGAACCATCCGATTGGCCTACACTCTGCAAGAGACCAACTTTCAATTTCTCGGAATTGGAGGAACGCATTGGTGCAATCATGACAGATGTTCGGTCTAATGGTGACAAGGCCCTCTTCCGTTACAGCAAACAATTTGATGCTGTGAAATTGGATAGTATGACCATTGATGTTCCTAAACAGGAATTCAAGATTGATCCTGCATTAGCAGATGCCATAAAAATGGCTAAATCCAATATTGAGAAGTTTCACTTTTCACAAAAGGAAGAAATAAAGGTTATCGAAACCATGCCAGGAGTGAATTGCTGGAGAAAAAGTGTAGCGATTCAAAGCGTGGGATTATATATCCCAGGCGGATCAGCACCCCTATTCTCCACTTTATTAATGCTGGCGATACCGGCAAAAATTGCAGGATGTAAAAATATTGTAGTGTGTACTCCCCCAACCAAAGAAGGTAAACTCAATGAGGTAATCGGTTGGACGTGCCAGCTACTTGGGATAGAAAAAATCTATTTGACGGGAGGTGCACAAGCAGTTGCTGCTATGACCTTCGGGACAGAGTCTATTCCAAAAGTGGACAAAATTTTCGGGCCTGGTAATCAGTATGTAACCGCTGCAAAGCAACTGGCACAGAACTTTGGAGTGGCCATCGATATGCCTGCCGGACCAAGCGAGGTGCTGGTAATTGCGGATAATTCGGCCTACCCCGAGTTTGTTGCCGCTGATCTGCTCTCACAAGCTGAGCACGGCCCGGACAGTCAGGTAGTTTTGGTGAGTGATTCTGAAAAATTCATTTCAGAGGTAAATGAAGAAATAACAAAACAGGTAAATGAACTACCTCGAAAAAACATTGCTTTGAAAGCACTTAAAAACAGTCAATCTGTCCTGGTCAAAAATCTGGATGAGGCCGTTTCATTTAGTAATGAATATGCGCCTGAGCACTTAATTATCGCAACCGAAAATGCAGAGGAGTTAGGCGAACAGATTACGATTGCTGGAAGCGTATTTCTTGGCAACTGGAGCTGTGAAAGTGCAGGTGACTATGCCAGTGGAACGAATCACACACTTCCCACCAATGGATACGCACGAAACTACAGCGGCGTATCTCTGGATAGTTTTGTAAAGAAAATTACGTTCCAGAGGCTATCTGAGAAAGGCATTCAAAACCTCGGTCCTGCCATTGAAAAGATGGCAGAGGCGGAGCAGTTGCAGGCACACATGCATGCGGTGAGTTTGAGGTTGGAGAAATTAAAAGAAAATTAGAAAAACAAGGCCTAGAATAAGACCAATTACTCCAAATAAAACATTATCATGAATCTTCGGCCTTATGAATTTTTTAATTAAAAAATATATCAAGTATCCAACTATTAAAAATGAACCAATGAAGATAAGATTGTTTAGTTGGTGTCTAAATTCTATCACTAATCAAATATAGAATCTAATGTTTGACATAAATAAAATCACACGAGAAAACGTCAAGAAACTCAAGCCCTATTCCAGTGCGAGAGATGAATTTGATGGAGTCGCAGAGGTATCGCTAGATGCAAACGAGAATCCTTTTGGATTTGGTCTCAATCGCTACCCGGACGCTTCTCTGAAGGAGTTAAAAACTGAGATGGCTAATTATCGTGGCGTTGAAATGAATCAATTGATTTTTGGCAATGGCAGTGACGAGTTGATTGATCTGCTAATCCGTGCTTTTTGTGAGCCTGGGAAAGATAAGATCATGACATTCCCTCCCACCTTCAGTATGTATGGTGTAGCAGCAGCAGTAAATAATGTAGAGGTGATCAACGAACCCCTGACTGATGATTTTCAAATTGATTTTGAAAACCTGCAGCCCAAACTTACTGACGAAGACCTAAAGATTATTTTCATCTGTTCGCCAAACAACCCAACGGGCAATTGCATCAGAAAAGAAACAATTCTATCAATCACAGCCGCTTTTTCCGGGTTAGTCGTTGTTGATGAAGCTTATATTGATTTTGGAGGGGAAAGCTTGGTGCAGGAAGATATTTCTAACCTGTTTATCCTACAGACATTTTCAAAAGCGCTGGGACTGGCCGGGGCTAGACTGGGTATTGGTTTTGGATCATCTGAGGTGATCAATGTGTTGAACAAAATCAAACCGCCATACAACGTCAATACATTGACGCAGGAAAAAGCAATTGATGTTTTGAATAGACCTGAGTTAATAAAGAAACAAGTCAGTATATTAATTGAAGAGCGAGAAAAGATGGAGCAAGCGCTGAAGGGCATTCCCTCAGTGAAAAAGATTTATCCTTCGGATGCCAACTTTCTATTAGTTGCTTTTGAGGATGCACAGAAAACCTATAGGGATCTGATGGCAAAAGGGATTGTGGTTCGTGATCGTTCCGGTCAGGTGCCAAATACACTTCGTATTACAATCGGAACACCAACAGACAATCAGAAATTGATTGCTGCACTAAAAAAAGAAAATTATGAAGAAAAAGGTCGTGTTGGGCGATGCGTTCGTGCGACCTCAGAGACTAAAATTAAGATTGAGGTCAATTTGGACGATCCTACCAAAACATCCATTTCGACAGGTGTAGCATTCTTTGATCACATGCTCGATCAAATAGCAAGACATGGAGCAATTGGCCTGCATGTGGAGGCTGAAGGTGACATTCACATCGATACGCACCACACCATTGAGGATACAGCGTTGGCATTAGGCACAGCATTCAATGATGCATTGAAGGATCGAAAAGGAATCGAACGATATGGGTTCTTACTTCCAATGGATGATTGCCTGGCACAGGTAGCAATAGATTTTGGTGGACGACCATGGCTGGAATGGGATGCTTCTTTTGATGCAACGCATGTAGGCGAAATGCCAACTGAGATGGCTTCTCACTTCTTTAAGTCTTTCTCAGATACTGCCAGATGTAATTTGAATGTGAAAGCAGAGGGCGAGAACGATCACCATAAGATCGAGTCGATATTCAAGGCATTCGCGCGTGCCATTAAGATGGCAGTGAGGAAGGATGATAGTGGAGTGATGCCTAGTACGAAGGGGGTGCTTTAGAATTGATAATGAACAATTAATAATTGACAATTGATAGCAATCGTAAAATACAACGCAGGTAATATCCGCTCGGTGAAAAATGCACTGGATCGGATCGGAGTGGAATCTGTGATAACGGATGATCCTGAGACACTGAATAGTGCTGAGAAAGTGATCTTCCCTGGTGTTGGTGAAGCAGGAACTGCTATGAATTATCTGAAGGAAAGAGGTCTGGATGAAGTCATCGTTTCTCTTAAGCAACCCTTTCTGGGAATCTGCTTAGGGATGCAGCTAATGTGCTCACACTCGGAGGAAAAGGACACTACTTGTCTGGGTATCTTCAAAGAGAACGTCCGTAAGTTCCCACCGAAAGGAATTGTGCCACACATGGGATGGAATGACTTCACCAAGGCTGAAGGGCCTCTTTTTGAAGAAATAGCAACAACAGATAATATGTACTTTGTTCACAGCTATTACGCTGAAGTGGGGGAAGATACGGTGGGAGAAACGGACTATCTGGTTCCATTCACATCAGCTCTTCAAAAGGGTAACTTTTATGGAGTGCAGTTCCACCCGGAGAAGTCCGCGGATGTGGGGAGAAAATTGATTGAGAATTTTTTAAAAATATGAAATGTAGATACGTCATCGCGAGCTTGCGAAGCGATCTCAAGATTAAGATTGCTTCATCAGCTTACAACTGATTCGCAATGACGGTAAAAAATAAAATCATGCGAATAATACCAGCCATAGACATCATCGAAGGAAAATGTGTACGACTTTCTAAGGGAGATTATGCAACGAAAAAAATCTACAATGAAGATCCGCTTGAAGTTGCGCAGCAATTTGAAGATGCAGGTTTGCAGTACCTTCATTTAGTTGACCTGGATGGAGCAAAAGCCAAGCACATTGTCAACTGGAAGGTGTTGGAGAAACTGGCAACAAAAACAAAGCTGAAAATTGATTTTGGTGGAGGGATCAAGTCCGATGAAGACCTAAGAGTTGCCTTTGAAAGTGGCGCGAAACAGATCACTGGTGGAAGCATCGCAGTAAAAGAACCGGTGAAATTCACTTCCTGGATCACAGCGTATGGTGCCGGAAAAATCATCCTAGGTGCAGATGCGATGGATGGCAAAATTGCCGTGTCCGGCTGGCAGGAAGAGTCAGATCTTGAGATTGAAGCATTTATTCAAGATTATGTGTCCAAAGGAATTGAATATGTGATTTCCACGGATATCTCGAAAGATGGCATGTTAGAGGGTCCTTCGTTTGAGTTGTATCAATCCATTCTTGAAAAACTCCCAGGATTGAAGCTGATTGCCAGTGGAGGAGTTAGTTCTATTGACGATTTAGTCAAGTTAAAAGAGCAAGGTTTGGAAGGAGCGATTGTGGGGAAAGCCCTCTACGAGGGAAGAATTCAAGTAACGGATTTAATTAAAATATTTACTTGATTTGAAGATGAAAAAAATTAAATCTGTTAGAAAGTGGCTTAATAAAAACAAAGTATTCTTTGAGGTATTTTCATTTCTCTTTCTAGGCTTAGCAGCTATTTTCATTTCATATCAGCAATGGAAAATTGCTTCAATGGAATTGCAATTGAATGAACTCAATTATCTGCCAAAAATTAATATTGAGCTAGAAAAAAATGGCAATACAGAAAGTATAATCATCTCAAACAAAGGATTCCACCTGAAAGATTATTCATCTGATTTATTCTCGTTCTATTCCCTCCCAAAAGATTGCAATGAAAATTGTCCGTATGACGATTGTGATGAAGAATATGGAGGGCAGGTAGGTGGAGGAAGTACGCAATATATCAATGTAAGAGTAATAGACTATTACATTGATCAAAGGGTTACTAACAATTCAATAAATACACTTGAAAAGTATCAAGGCTACCCGTTTAATGCTCAAATAAGAGATTCTTTAGAAAATGAAATGCGTGAAATTCATTGCGGCTTCAATTTCAAAATATTAGTTAAGGTTGAATACTCAACTGAATTCAATGTTAAGTCAACTCAATTTTTTGAAATAAATGAATTTGGGTTAACTGAAATTGAAAAATCACTTTATGAGAGAACTACATCAGATGCATTGGCTCAAGTTTATTTTCCTAAGATAAGCGCTAATGAAGTAATTGACAGATCAGGAATTAAATCAAAATGACATTAAAAAAACGAATAATTCCCTGCCTCGACATCAAAGACGGACAAACCGTAAAGGGGGTCAACTTCGTCGATATACGCAGTGCGGGTGACCCGATAGGGCTGGCGAAACGCTATGTGAAAGAAGGTGCTGATGAATTGGTGTTTCTCGACATCACAGCGACTGTTGATGGACGAAAGACGTTTGCAGCATTGGTGGAAGAGATTGCACATGAGATCAACATTCCATTCACCGTAGGTGGTGGCATCTCATCTGTAGAGGATGCAGGAGTATTGGTGAAAGCAGGAGCGGATAAAGTGAGCATTAATTCAGCGGCTGTAAAACGACCAGAACTGGTGAAAGAAATCGCCGATGAATTTGGGAGTCAGTTTGTGGTAGTCGCCATAGATGCCGGACTGGTAGATGGTGAGTGGAAAGTATTTGTAAAAGGTGGGCGTGAGGCCACAGAGTTAGATGTTTATGATTGGGCCAAGCAGGTGGAAGCCTTAGGAGCGGGGGAAATATTATTGACCTCCATGGCCAATGATGGTACTAAGAATGGGTTTGCTTTGGAGCTGACCGGAAAGTTAGCAGCTGATTTAAATATCCCTGTCATTGCATCAGGTGGAGCAGGCAACAAAGAACATTTTGCAGAAGTATTCGAACAGACAAAAGCCACCGGAGCATTGGCTGCTAGTGTGTTTCACTTTGGCGAGATACCGATACCTAAACTCAAAACGTTTCTAAGACAGAAGAATTTAGATATTAGACTTTAGATCTATTTACAATGCTGCTTCAGGAATATCAAGTAAACTGGCCTAAAGATTTCACTGAAATCAAAAAGATCTTGATCGATGCAAATCAAGGAATCAAGATTGCCATTGAGCATGTTGGCAGTACTTCTGTTCCGGAATTACCAGCAAAGCCAATCATAGACATGGATGTCATTTTCTACGAAGTATCAGATTTTGAAAAAATCAAATCCAGACTTGAAACACTGGGCTATTACCACAATGGCGATCAGGGAATTGAAGGTAGAGAGGTATTTAAAAGAAGAGCCAACAATGACCATCAGGTTATTGATACTATAAGACATCATTTATACGTGTGTCATCATCAATCCCGAGAACTAAAAAAACACCTGCTCTTTAGAGATTACCTGAGAAATAACCCGAATGCTCGAAGCAGGTATGCCAAAATCAAATATGAATTAGCCGAAAAGGCATATCAGGATAAAAATATTTATGCCTTATTGAAAGAACAAGGTGTTAACGACTTCATCAATAAGTGCATTAAAAAACAAGAAAGTAAACATGGAAAGTAAAAAACTAATCCCCGCGATCATCCAACATGCGGAAACCAACCAGGTACTTATGCTTGGCTACATGAACGATGAATCGCTTGCGAAAACCAAAAAAGAAGGCAAAGTGACTTTCTATAGCCGATCCAAACAACGACTCTGGACAAAGGGCGAGACTTCAGGTAATTTTCTGAATATCACGAGCATCCAGGAAGACTGTGATAACGATACCTATCTGATCAAAGTGATTCCGGAAGGAGACACCTGTCACAAAGGCTCCTATACCTGCTTCGGAGAAAAAGAACCGGCCGGTTTCTTACATGAGTTGCAAGGGGTAATCCAGTCAAGAAAAGACAACCCATCTGAAAAGTCTTACACCACAGAGCTTTTCCAAAAGGGGACGAAGAAAATCGCTCAAAAAGTAGGGGAAGAAGCTACAGAGGTTATTCTTGAAGCAATGGATGGAAATAAAGATTTGCTGATCGAGGAGTCTTCGGATTTACTATATCACTTTCTAGTATTACTAGCGGATCAGGGACTAAAGCTGGAGGATATTGAAGCTAAATTGATGGAGCGGCATTTGAAAAATCGCTGATCGATCGATGCTTTATTTTAATCGAACGTTAATTCTTAAATTGAATTATTTATAGAAAAAATTGTAATTTTGAACTATGAAAAATTATTCAACAGCTATTATTAAAAACATGAAAAATTATCTTTTAACTGTATTATCGATCATTTTACTTGCTTCATGCGGTAGCGATGATCCTGAAAACGCACGACTTCAGGTAGTGCTGGTTGATGCTCCTGCCGAGTACGATCAGGTGAATATAGATGTTCAAGAAGTCAACGTAAAACTTGATACTGGCTGGACAGATGTGAGCGATTTCGACCCGCAGGTGATGAACCTTTTGGATTTGGTTAATGGTACTGAGGCAGTATTAGCCGATACAGACATCCCAGCTGGGAGATTGGGCGAGGTTAGACTGGTTCTTGGTGATAACAACTCCTTGGTTATCAGTGGTGAATCCGTAGATTTAACCATTCCCTCAGGATCAGAATCAGGTTTAAAAATTAAAATCAATCAGGATTTGCTGGCAGGTGTCACTTACAAGCTTATCCTGGATTTTGATGCAGCAAAGTCGATCGTAGAAACAGGAAATGGTGAATTCAAATTAAAGCCGGTTATCAGAGCAAATATGGAAGCACAAACCGGAGCTATCTCAGGAAGTATTTCACCTGCTGAAGACGGGGTAGTTGTTTATGCCATTGTCAATGACGACAGTGTATCAACTTACAGTGATGCAGATGGACTTTTCTTGATCAGTGCACTTGAAGCTAATACCTACAATGTGGTCGCGATCAACGCAACTGATACTACTTCAGTCGACGGTATTGAAGTGGTAGTGGGAGAAGTTGCCGACGCTGGAGAATTGAAATTTGAATAAAAATTCTGTGAAATAGAAATATTGAAAAGGTCGACAGTTAATGTTGGCCTTTTATATTCCATTATCTCGCCTTCAAAATAATTAATCCGCATGTGGCACCTCTCATACGGACTACATATTGAAACCGTGTATTGGCCAGGTGGCGTGTGGAAAATAAGTCAACCTATTTTTTAGGAATTTGTCTCAAAAATTCATCGAGAGCCTTCTTCAATTCTTCCTTTTCTTTAAAAAGATCACTGGAGATTTTCACAACCGCTCCACTTTTTAAGTGTAGTTTCCAAACAACCGATTCTATTCCTTTGGAGGTAGACACAGTTTTGTGATGCTTAGCAATGTCATCTACACAGATGTGATGACTTTTTCTCAGGTTTTTTATGCTGATTTCTTGTTCGATTATGGTCAAAGTGGTGAAGCTTGAACCTACTGCGATGGTTGTCACCAATCCAAGACCAATTAAGATCCACATCAACACGTACAAATCATTCTGATTTCTTAGAATCAAAGCAGTACCAAAAAATAGCCCCGGGATGAAGATCATCAACGTATTTGATCTGAAGACTTCAGCTTGACTTTTCATGACAATATCTAAAAAGCTTAAATGTCATACTATTGAATGAATTGAGCATAAACATATATCGTCTACAAGCTAAAATAAAAAGACTGCCTTTTCAGGCAGCCTTTCAGTTAAAATAGAATCACCGCGATTCATATTTAATTCTTACGAATATGATGCTTTACATGACCCTCATTTATTAAAGTACCCAAATATCTCACCGAGCGCCTGATTGTTGAACTCCTTCATTGTTCCGGTTGTGGTTGCAACATATTTGTCTTTATCACATTTCGCCTCATGAGTAAAGTCGTTGGATGAGTGTGTCAGGAAACCGCTATAGGTAGGCTTAGTAGCCATTGAAAATGCTTTTAGTTTTTCACCTTCGTTTTCAAAAACACCTTCAAATTCAGGTATTTTCTTTGGGGTGTAATTAATTGCTATCATTTTGCCCGCCCAGGCATTCAATACACATGATGGCATTTTCAACCCAATATTTCCCTTCACACTGGAAGTGCCTAAAACAGAACTTTGACTGGCATTCAGATCAATGGCAGAAAACGTATAATCTGCTGTTACTACCATTACATCGTCCATTTCTTTTAGCAACCTCATTGGAGCACCAACCACCTGTTTCTCTTTTCCCGAATTGGATATTCCTTTTACATAGTATTGAAATCCCTCTGGGGTAACTTTTAAATAACCTGGGTTTTGATCCTCGTTGATATTTGCTCCCATTAATTCATATTCTTCAAAATATTTTAAGTCTCCAATGTCGTTGACAGTTAGCACTTCAAAACCTTGACTTTTAAATGCATTGACAAAGTCATTATAAACCGCATTCGTGATGTTTTGAAGATCTGCTGCATCAATACCTGTCACAGCAACATTCATACTGGCGCTGGAAGATCCTTTGCTTGAATTTGTGGTTGTCTTTGAAACTGCTTTGGCATCTGCAGTCATCTGAAAATTCACATTGAATTCTTTGACATAAACCTTCTTAGGAAACTTTTTCAGGTTCTTTTCGCCGTACCCATTGGATTTAAGCTCTATCTCTTGTGAATAGGATAGGTTTAAGATTATAACCCCTGCACAAAAGAGCATTAATTTTCTTATTCCGTTAATTGATGTTTTCATGATGTTTTGATTTTAATGTTTGTGTTATAGAAATGCTTGACCAGTCCCACCACGGTCTTTACTCCAGTCTTTGAGTAAATACTCTTTCGATGTGTCTCTACTGTGCGTTCGCTGATATTCAATTCTTGAGCGATCACTGAGCCTGACTTCTCGTCAAGTATTAATTGAAGAACTTGTTTTTCACGTGGTGTAAGTGGAATAGACATCTGTTCTGAATTTTATCAAAGTTGAATTCAGAAATAACCGGAATCATCAGGGGGTTTGTGCATTTTCCTGTAAGGGTATTCCCTTAGAAGGATTCCACTAAGTGAAATAGAAACTATAGCAACTGGTGCTCTATGGCGAATTTGGTAAGTCCAACAAGCGTGGAGGTATTTGTTTTGCGAAAAATGTTCCTTTTGTGAGTCTCCACCGTTTTTTCACTGATAAATAGTTCCTCTGCGATTTGCCTGCCGGTATATTCTTTGGCTACCAATGTAATGATTTCACGTTCACGCTCACTAAGGAGTTCCTCTATGGAGGGGTACTTCACATCCTCAACCAACATCTTGGTTATTGCAGCACTCACAAATGTTTCGCCAATTGAGGTTTTATCTACAGCCTCCAGCAGCTCATTTTGAGTGGCGTGTTTCAATACATAACTGTCTGCACCCGCTTTCAAAACATCCTTGATGATGTGCTTTTCCTGATGCATACTCACTGCAATTATCCTTACCTCCGGATATAATTTTTTTACCTGAGCAATAAACTCAGTGCCTTTCATTTCAGGCATATTTACATCAGAAATGATCAGGTCAACCCTGGTGTTTGATAAAGCATCCAAAGCCTGGCGTGCAGAAGTGGAGGTGCCTATTATCTGGTGATTGCCATGATTTTGAAGCAACTCCATCATGCCATCTATCATCAGCTGATGATCATCTATAATGAATATTTTAACCGGGCCTTTCATTATGCTACTGCAGCTACTTGTTTAGGATAAGGAACTTCTATGGTAACCGTTGTATTTTTTCTTCCGGGCATGGTATCAAAATCCATAGACCCGTGGAGTAGGTCCAATCGGGAATGAATATTTTTCCAGCCATTACCATTTCCATTTTTGAACTTGGTTAGGTCAAAACCATCGCCATCATCTTCTATTAAGAGTGATAATCCATTCCCCACATCTGTCAGACTAATATTCAACTTACTTGCATTGGAGTATTTGATAATATTACTCACCAACTCCTGAACAATTCGATATAAGGCAACTTTCTGTTCATCATCTATCTTATTCTTTATTTCGAATGACTGGAAAGCAACTTGAATTTTACTACTTCCATTGATTTGATCTCTTAATTCTTCTAAGGCCTCCTCTATTCCTTTTTCGAAAAGCGTGTGTGGCATCAAATCAAAAGCAATGTTTTTCAACGAGTTGTACATAGAATTCAGGATTTTATCTGACTTATCGTCTGTCTTAGAAACATTCAGTTTCAAGGCTGAAATCAACTGTCCGAAATCATCGTGAAGATCCATTGCAAATCGCTTTCTTTCTTTTTCCTGAGAGGAAATCACCGCTCGTATTTGCTCCTCCTTTAGTCGGGTCTTTTCTTGCTCTAAGGCCACTCGCTGTTTGTATTCTTTTCGCTTGAATAGCCAAAACGCCGCTATCACCACACCGACTATCGCAACAATGAGAATGGTTATACTGGCCCTGTTTTTATCAATGATGGCGGCCTGAAGCTCTTTTTCAGTATTCAACAGTGCGATTTCCCGCTCTTTCTTTTCTGTGTCATATTTGGTCTCTAGCTCAGCGATCTGTTTGTTTTTTTGCTCGTTCACCATAGAGTCCGTATAAGCATAGTACAGTTCTTTATGGCTCATCGCAGATTTATAATCATTCAAATCTGTGTACGCTTCTGAAAGGGATAAGTAATACTGCTGAAAATGATATTTAGATTTTAATTCCCGAATGATAGCTATGGCAGAATCTCCATAAACGAAAGATTTATTAAAGTTTCCCAGCTTTCTGGTTAGGTCCATTGCCTGCAAATAGCTGCCTGCTAAAATATTCCGGTCATTCAATTTTTTGGCAGCACTCACCGTCTCAATTGCTGTTGCTAGTGCTTTTCTTAATTCACCATTCTCCTCATAGATGATGGATAAATTATTGAGGCCTATGAGCTGCCCTTGTTTGTTCCCCGTAGCATCATAAATATCAATCGCCTGGCTCAGAAAAAATGCACATGAGTCCAGATTTTGTTGAAAAAAGTAATTACCTGCAATGTTCATTGTAGCATTGGCTGCTGAAACTGAGTCACCTCTTGATAAGCTGCCTGATAAAGCCATTTTCAAATATGTATTAGCCTTCCCGTATTCTTTAATTTCAGTGTAGGTGGCGCCCAATTGATTATACACATCAATGCAGTTTTTTGTGACTTCATTTTCACAATTGGGGAGAACTTTGAAATAATAGTAGGTCGTAGAATCATATTCACGTTTACGATAATGTGCGTACCCCAAATGGTAATAGGTTTTGAGTATGCTTTCCTGATTGTCAACTTCACTAAAGAGTTTGAGTGCCTTCTTAAATGACAATAGACTTTCATCATGATATCCCTGCTTCACCTGGGCCAGTCCTCTCGCTTCAGCTATCAGCGCAAGCCCATTGATTGACTTAACGGACTCATAAATCTTTTCAGCCTTCACGTACCAAATTTCTGCTTTATCATATAAGAAATGATCCTGATAGATATATCCATAATCAAGGTAGGATCTTGCTAATCGTTCTTTGTCATTCAACGATTGGCTCATTGCTATTGCTCTTTCTCCATAAGAAAAAGCAAGCATACTATCCTTCGCTGAATGGGCTTCAACCAGCTGATGAAGAATGTCTATGTTCTCGATATTTTCATCTTTCGTAAGCTGAGACTCCAGCTCGCTGGCCTGAGCCAGGAGTTCATTCATTCCGATGAAAAGGATTAAGAGTAGGGAGGCAAATCGAACCATGATTTAGTGATTTAGGTAATTAGGGTCTTTCAATTTCCTAAAAAAATCATTGATTGTCAATAAATAGAGGAACACTAGGGTGTCAGATTTACCTAATCAATAGTTTCCTCAAAAAAAACCTCTAGGTTAATCAATCGGATAAGGCACAAAAACGAAATTGGTGAACTCCTGATCGATCACAAACAGGCAACAAAATTCATCCGGATCTTTGTAGTTCTCTTTAAATATTTTCTCGTCCGCTATCAATCCTCTCTGGGTAAATTCCTCCAGAAATGACGCATAATAATGCCAATCATTTTCTGCCTGAAAAGCCTCCACTAACACCTGGCCAATTGGTTGCGAAACCTGGCACATGGGGAAAATTGGATATTCGGAAAATCCTTGCTTTTTGATAGCATAAGCCGCTTCCTTTAACGGTTCAGACACCTTCACGAAATCTGAGGAGATTCTTCCGAGTTGTTTAGGGCTTAATTCCGGGTCGTTTTGCATAAATAGATTTCTTCGATTTAAAGATTTACGATTTTTTTGATTGTTGATTTCTGCGAGCGGTCGAAAGTGAAGCCACAACTATTGATAAAATCTCGTTTGCCTCGTTCCAAATAGGCTTTACAGACTTTTCTGAATCACTCGAGCATCTAATCAATTGATTTGCATAAGCCTTTAAAAGTGGATCAGGATAAATAATTCGACAAAACAGAGCAATATCAATCGCTAATTTCTTAGTTCTGTTCTTTAGTATTTCTGCATTCATTACTAATCAATTAATCGAAAATCGAATCAATCTCTTAATTTAAGTAACACCACATTCTCCACATGCTGCGTTTGTGGAAACATATCTACTGGTTGAATTTTCACTACATCGTATACTTGTCCTAAGACTTCCAGATCTCTTGCCTGAGTGGCCGGATTACAGCTGACATATACGATTCGATCCACTTTCAAATCCGCAAGTAACTGCGTCACCCTTGGATGCATTCCTGCCCTTGGCGGATCAGTGATAATCACATCCGGCTTACCATGCTGATTGATGAATTCATTGCCAAGCAAATCTTTCATATCACCGGCATAGAAATCTGTGTTGGTGATTCCGTTGATCTCACTATTGATTTTCGCATCGGCTATAGCATCCTCCACATATTCAATGCCCACCACTTTTTTGGCAGATCGAGCGACAAAATTCGCGATGGTGCCCGTTCCTGTGTACAAATCATACACCAGTTCATCCCCTTTCAGGTCAGCAAAACCGGTAGCCACTTTGTACAATTCATGCGCTTGCTCGGAATTGGTTTGATAGAATGACTTTGGGCCAATCTTAAACTTCAAATCACCCATTTGCTCCATGATGTGATCCTTTCCTGCAAACAACTCTACCTCAAGGTCACTATATGAGTCATTTCCTTTTTCATTCACCACGAACATGAGCGAGGTTATTTGTGGAAATTCCCTTTTCAGAAAATTGAGCATCAGATCAAGCAATTCCTGATCACGGTAATACACCTGAAGTATAACCATCAGGTCGCCTGTGGTTGAAGTACGAATCACCAAATTCCTTAGGAACCCCTCCTGCTTCTTTACATCAAAAAACGAGATATCATGCTTATCGGCAAAGTCCTTCACTCCTAGTCTTATCTCATTTGAAGGATCAGACTGAAGGTGGCACTTATTTACATTGATAATTTTATTGAACTGCTTAGGAATATGGAAACCAAGACCAGTCCGAACATGTTCCTCATCTGAATTGATCTCGTCCTTAGTCAACCAACGGAAGTTGGAAAATGTAAACTCAAGCTTATTTCTGTAAAAAGCAGTTTTTTCAGATCCAAGAATTGGTTGAATCTCAGGCAATTCAAGCCCGCTAAGTTTTCTTAAATTTTCTTCTACATGCCCCTGCTTATACTTCAACTGAGCATCGTACTGCATGTGTTGCCATTTACATCCTCCGCACAAACCAAAATGCTCACAAAAAGGCTCTGCCCTCTCACTCGATTTTTGATGAAATTCTTCTACGTACCCTTCAAGGAATTTTTTCTTTTTCCCAACAACTTTCACCCTTGCTACATCCCCGGGAGCCGTCTCTTTTACAAAGACCACCTGTCCATTGACACGGCCCACTCCTTTGCCTTCTGACGAAATACCGGTTATCTCTAGGGAATCTATTATCGCACCTTTCTTCATGTGAGTTATTTAACCTTTAATTGCCACATGGAATTCGCATCAGGATGATTCTCTAATTAAAATTTAGATTTTATACTAATGCTCATTTCATTGCCACAAAATTACTATCCATCCTCTTGGTAATCGCTGGATGCTCCATCCTTTTGGTAGGAAAATCCTATGCATTTCACATCTTAAGTAGCGAAATAGAATTTATTACCATAGCCCATCAACTTGATTCAATAAGAATCGCTTCAAGAAACCAATTCCCAATACATAGTTTAAGCTATGTTCATTTGGGGTGACTAAAAACCAACCCCGACTCTAAAGCCACTGCCGAAGAAATCGCTATTACGGAATGCCCAGTAGTAATCAACACGCATGAATTTGAAGATGTGCTCTATACCGGCACCTAGCTCTACATACTGACCTATCGTTTCGTTGGTCAGGTAGTTCGCAGAGGCTACAGCTTGCAGATTGAGTTTTTTAACCAATGGAATCTTATTGAAGATAAACTCATTAAAATGATGCTCATAATGTGCTTCCAGGTACGGCTTGGTCGTACTAAACTGATAAAATGGCAACAACTCAAACTTCATGGATTTTCCCACCTGACTTAGTGAAGTCTGGTTACCGGCAAAATGTTGGAAATCCACAAAAGTCAGCGCATCATCATTTAAAAATGCACCTACACCAACCGCGTAGCTGCTGGTGCCCACCAATCCTAGCTTCATATCATCCGTCACTCGTACTTGCACGAAATCAAAATTCACATCACTGCCCAGTGCCTTAATTCCTTTCTTATAGGTGAAGAATATTTCCGGGTATTTCGAACTGTAAACAAATTTCACGTCCGGCCGGGTAGCATACGTTTGCTTGAAACGGAAACGAAAAGTGGCTTCCAGAATCATGGCCTGATGTCTGTTAAATCCGGTTTGATCCAGCTCCATATTCGAAGGTTGATTGCTGGTAAAATTTGTCTTTTCATCAGATGCCCAGGTAAAGTTTGAAGTGTTGGTTAGTGTATCGCGTTGAGCATACTCAAGCTTGGCGTTGAGTAAAATTCCATTTTTCACTTCCTGCTGAAAGCGAACATACCCAAAAGATTTTTGGAAAATTTTCATGAAGTTTTCTCCTCCTACCAGCGTCACATAGCTGTTGATAAACGGTGTAATAGATTCCGATTCATCAAACTGCGAAATGTACCTTCCACCACCTGCATAAAAGCGGGTAAATTTATTATCGAGCTTTCGGTAACCACCTTCCAATTTAGCATTGAACTTCTCATTGGAAAAGCCGTATCTGATCGCTGGCCTGATGAAATATTTGGTTCTCCCATCTATCTGCTTCCAGATCGTCGGTTGAATCTCAGGCACAAAGCCCTCCACCGTATTAAATTGAAAAATGCTTATGACCGCTGGCAAAGACCAGTACATTTCCTTTACGCTGTTTGAGTGTGTGTAGCCACCCAGAAAAATATTCCCCAATGTCAACTTATTGGTTTCGTTATCCACTGAATCTTTGTAAGGCACACTCTCCTTAACCAATCGAATACTATCCTTGACCTGATAATCTTCAACCTCTAATTCCGTGAGAGGGACTGGTCTGATATTCTTCCAGTAGGTAGAATCCCTTTCGTTGGAACCTTCCTCCACCACCAATACTTCAGGAGAGAAGTCCTTCTCCTGAAAAAGGTCCTTCTCCTCTTTTGCGCCAAACTTTTGTTCATAGAGGTTAGCCTGCCTATAGGCCTCATAGTTGGGTTCTACTTCATAGTTGGAATATACCCCGATATAATATCCACTCCCTTTAAACCCAAATGCACCAAACCGGAAGGAGAATTTCTGCGAGATCGGCATCCAGATATCGTATTCTGTAGGTGCAAACACCTGATTGATTTTCAACGAATCGATGAACTCCAGTCCCCTGGCTTTGGTCACAAATAAGTCTATGGTGTGAAACCGCCACTCATCTTCCACTATGTAAACGATCCCTTCAAAAACCGGATCAGTTGATCGCTTTGGTTTAACTTTTATTTTATTAATGAATTTTCCATTCTCCTCGAAAAATCCCAGCCATTCAAAATCATAAAAAAGAAATGCATTTGGCGCGATAGGAGATACATATTCCCTCTCCTGATTTAAGTCTATAAATTTTTCATAAGCATTGATATTAAAATCAGAAGCCTTGTTATAACTAAACCCTTGCTCGTTCCCACTTATCTTAGAGCTGATCATACGCTCCGATACCTTATCAGGTAGCTCAAATGAGAATTTTGAAACCGATTCGGATAGGTAAAGGATGCCGGTATCAATGGTCACTTTTTGGCCAAAGATTTTCTCAGGTCTTTTGTCGAGTTGAAAAAGTCCTTTTAAGTATGCGTCTGTTTTAAAAGCACTCACTTCTTTTTCGTAAAACTTGCGCATTTTTATCGCCTCTCGAATTACACGATCTGCAGGATCATCATCACCGGCGGTCACCACTACCTCTCTAAGCTGCAAGGCCTGTTCTTCCATTTTAAAGTCAAAGCGGATCGTTTGCCCCTCGTTAATGGTGATTTGTTTTTCGAAAACCTTATAGCCAACATGCTGTGCAACAATGGTATGAGTTCCACCGGATGTTTTTAAGAAAAATTTTCCTTCACTATTCGATGTGGTGCCGTTGGTAGTTCCTTTGATATAGACTGTCGAAAATGGTAGTATCTCACCAGAGGTGCTTACAGTTGACCCCTTGATACCCGTTTGTCCAATAAGTGAAAATGAAAGAAATGTGATTAAGGTGTAGGTGATTATTTTCATTAGGGCTTATAAAAAGATTATAGTGATAATGCGCGAATGCCTCAATAGGTTGCACATGAGTTTCATTTTTGGCAAAAGTTTTTCATTGTGCGTTATCTTGGCAAAAGTTATACCAGAGGAGTGAAACAAGCATGCAAAAAGTAGCAGTCATAACAGGTGGTTCTTCAGGAATTGGAAAGTCTTTAGTGCTAAAATACGCGAATGAAGGATATGCAGTGGTCTTTACCGGAAGGAATGGAGAACGAATGGCACAAGTGGCTGCAGAATTGGGTGATCGGCCTCACCTGGGATTGGAATTGGATGCTGCCGGAATGGCCGATAATAAAAAATTGATAGAGGAAACGATTAAGAAATTTGGCCGCCTCGATGTACTTGTCTGCAATGCCGGAATATCCATGCGTGCCCTTTTTGAGGATGTTGATCTTGAGGTTTTTAAAAAGCTCATGGATATTAATTTTTATGGCGCCATCTATGCGACCAAATTTGCGCTCCCGTATTTATTAGAATCCAGGGGAACTATTATCGCCATTTCTTCTATCAATGGATGGCGATCTACTCCCGCTCGTACAGCTTACTCCTCATCCAAGTTTGCCATGCAGGGCTTCTTTGAGGCACTACGAACCGAAGTGATGACACGGGGAGTGAATGTGCTGGTTGTTTGTCCCGGATTTACCAGCTCCAATATTAGAAATGCAGCGTTGACCGCCGATGGAAAAGCTCAGGGCGAATCGCCAAGAAATGAGAAAAAGATGATGACTTCTGACGAAGTAGCTGAACGAACATTTAAAGCAGCGAAAAAGAAGAAGCGGGATTTGATATTAACCTTCGAAGGAAAAATGGCAGTGCTACTAAATAAAATCATCCCTTCGCGATTGGATAAGATGATATACAACATGATGAAAAAAGAGCCGGACAATCCGCTTAAATAACCCTCAGCTTTCCGTTCCGCACAAAGACTTCCTGACCAT
This sequence comes from Ekhidna sp., assembly GCF_040220215.1. Lineage (GTDB taxonomy): Bacteria > Bacteroidota > Bacteroidia > Cytophagales > Cyclobacteriaceae > Ekhidna. The sequence goes on along the minus strand of NZ_JAVJTR010000016.1, from coordinate 402,864 downwards.
CCCATTCAATTTTGGTCCAGACATCATTGCGTTCCAGCACTTTCACTTTATGCCCTTTCGCAATTATCTCAATTGGTTCGGCACCTGCTGATGGACCGGATCGAAGAAGCGTTTCTGTCGCAACGATAATTCCTTTCATTGGCGGGTTGACATTATTTAATCCCAGTAAACATACTGTCAGCATGATTTGGATAATCCCGGCGGCAAAAGGTTTGTCCCCACTTTTAGACTTCCTCATGATATAAACCAGCAGGCTCCCGATAATCACAAGCAATAACAGTAATAATTGCGTTCGATACTTACCCAACAAAGCGAGAAAGTAGTGCGTGTCATTGTATTGATACCCTTCCAATTCATTGGATTCTGCCAACTCTTCGATTTTCCCAACTACATTTCGATCTGCCGAAAGCTGATAATACTTATCCAGGTGATACAAGGCCTCAGCATAATCACCTAGTCCATCCTCAATAAATGCCATTTTAAGCAGCATGGCTGAAGAAGCCTGTCCTTCAGCATATACTTGATTGTAAAGACTTAATGCTTCGGTGTATTTCTGCTGATTAAAAAGTGAATCGGCATTATTTATTAACCTATTTTGTGCGCTTAATTCACTCAAAAAGCAAGAGAATAAAATTCCTACAAATAATCTCACCTTTATTCTGTCAATCATGTGGAAAAATTGATTAAGATTTCTATTTTTGCATCCGCAATTTAAGACAAGGGTCTTGAATTGCACTTCTTTTTATACGAAAGGAGAATTTTCTTGACTGGCTAGCTCAGCTGGTAGAGCAACGCCCTTTTAAGGCGTGGGTCCTGGGTTCGAGCCCCAGGCCAGTCACTTTTCAAAGCCTCAACTGTAGTTGGGGCTTTTTTATTTAACCAATATAGGGCGAGAAGTTTATCCTGAGTGAAGCGAAGGGAGCCCCAGGCCAGTCACTGAAGCCTCAACGAAAGTTGGGGCTTTTATATTTCAAGCTATATGTAATTGGAATAAGGGAAAATAAAGTTTTATCCTTTAGAAGACTTTGGAATCGTGATTTCAACTTTGGTGCCTTTATTCGGCTCACTGGTTACCGAAACATTGCAATTATTTTTTTCGAGTAAGCCCAGACTTAAGCTCAGACCCAGGCCTGCACCCATCTCTTTATCTGTTCCCGCTTTTGACTTTTGGATTTCCTTCCTGATGATTGATCGAATTTGATCGGATGTCATTCCAACCCCGGAATCCTCTATACTCACGATTGTTTCATGATCATTCTGATTACTTACTATCTGTACATGTCCACCTCCATTGGTATACTTGATAGCATTATGTATCAAATTTCGAATGGCCACCTTGAAGTGATTTTCATCAATCCAGGCTTCAAGCTCTGAAGGTGTGTCTATTTTAAAATCAATTTGCTTACGCTGAATGAGCGTGTGAAAAAGATCAGCATTTTCTTTCACCACCGCGCTAACATTAACTTTAGCCGGATACGCACTAATGCCCCCCAACTGCATCCGTGCCCATTCCAATAGTTCATCTACAGTTCCGGTGAGTGATTCAAGCCTTTGCTTTAGGCTATTTTGATAATCAATAAATTGTTCCTTTGAGATGACATCATCATGATTTAGATTCAAGATGCTGTGAAACAGATTTAGCGGACTTTTTATGTCATGGGCAATGATGGAGAATAGCTTATCCTTCGTTTCATTGGCCACTTTTAATGCCTGGTGAGCTTTTACAAGCTCAGTTACATCATCCACACAAATTGCAACGGACTCAATTTCTCCGTCTGAATTCAGAATAGGTTCATATTTACCATTTGCTGAAATCACGGAACCATCGGGCAAACTGGTCTCTTCTAAAAATGATACCTGTGTTTTACTGGAAAGCACATCCTGGAACATCGGTTCATGTTTATCTAAAATGCTTTTAGGAAGGACTTCTTTTCTATTTCTCCCAATCAAATCCCTTCTTTTATACCCGAAACGACTAGCATAATTATGATTCACCAAAATAAAGTTTCCTTCTTTGTCTACCAGGGCCATTAGCAGCGGTGCATTATCCAGCAATGACCGAAGTGTTTGTTCCTGTTGATCTGAACGATCAAATGCTTTTACCAGAATTGAACGGAATACATACAAGAATAAATAGAGAATAGCAGCAACAACAAGGTTGTTTACCAGTATCATACTGTAGTCACTCCCATAAGCCACTCCCTGCAAGTTTAACATATAGACTTTTAGGCCTATAAAGCACAAGAAAATGAGCCAGTAAGCAAAATGTTTCCTTGTTCCATCGATTAAAAACATGGAAATAGCCATGGCTGCATATAACATGTTCTCAGCATCTACATACCTATCATCCTGGGCATAGTAGAAAACTGCTACTGCTATCATCAATACTCCCATGAATATGAAATAACCTTTTGAAAAGCCTAGCTTTCCTTTACTATTTAGAAAAAAAGAAAAAGAGAGGGAAATGGCTGTAATTAAGCATAGTGCAGCATGTAAATTTAATCCCAGGATGTATGTTATGATCCCAAGGATCAAGCTTGTCCCAATACAGAAAAGGATAAGGTAATTGAATAATGCCACCCGTCGCTTATCCAGCGGGCTTTGAGCATGACTCATACCTGTTCTTAAAATTTTCTTGAACGAATAGGGGTTCATTGGGTGAGTAGTGGTTGAAAAAAAGACGTCCCAACCCTTAAATAAGAGTTAATCCAAAAAAGTAACCCCTTATTATAATTATTTTAAGGAAACTGTAGCATTTTTTTAATGTCCGTTTACATTGGCTTGCATCTCAATAGTGATCTGGGTTCCTTCACCCGGCACGCTTTCAATTTGCACTTTACAATTATTCTTTTCAAGTAGTTCGAGACTAAGACTCAGCCCAAGCCCTGTACCCAATTCCCCCGCTGTTCCTCCCGTGGAGTTTTGCAATTCCTTCTTTAGGATCGATTCAATTTTGTCCTTGCTCATTCCAACACCTGTGTCCTTTAATTCCGCTATTATTTTATCACCTACCCGGAAACTATTAATAGCTAAGTGTCCTCCATCTTCAGTGAATTTTAGCGAATTGTGGATCATATTCCGCATTCCAACTTTCAAATGATTTGAATCAATCCAGGCGAGGGTATTTGGCTCAATATTCACATCCACATTAATATTTTTCTGATCAATTATTTCACTGTAGAGATTAAGATTTGACCTCACAATGTCCTTTACATCGGTAGATCTTGGAACTGTATTTACACCATCCAGCTGAGTTCTTGCCCATTCCAAAAGAGTATTAACGGTCTGCTTTAAACTCCCGAGTTTTTCCTTCACATTTTCTTGATGCTTGAGAAATTCCGCTTTGGGCAAAGATCCTTCAGAAGAGTAGTTTAATAATCCTTCAAATAAATCAAGCGGTCCACGAATGTCGTGAGCAATAATGGAAAAGAGTTTGTCTTTTGTTGAGTTTGCTGCCTTAAGCTTATTCTTGGCGACCTCCAGCTTGGTTACATCGTTTACAAAAACCGATACTCCAATAACTTCTCCATCATCAGAATGCACTGGCATGTATTTGCCCCCAGCATAAAATGTGCCTCCATCCGGCATCTCCGTGAGTTCTAAAAACTCCGGACTTTCACCTCCAAGCGCTTTCTGAATAAGTGGTATATGAACATCCAAAATATTTTCAGGTAGCACATCCCTCACATAGGAACCTATGATTTTCTCCCGATCCATTCCAAAAGCCTTCTCGTAGTTTATGTTGACCATCCGATATTTAAGTTCTTTGTCCACCAGCGCGATAAAAAGCGGGACAGTATCAATCATGGCGTAAAGCAGCTCATCTTTTTCCTTTAACCGAACAAATGATTTGAGTAATGACTTTCTAAAGGCATCTGCAAAGAGAAATATCAGGAGGCAAAGGATACTGACATTCTGAATACCCAGGAAAAAATTCAAATCATACGAATCCCCTAAAAATGATTGTTTGATGAATTTCAGCCAGATCAGAACCCCGTAGATTAGTAAAAACCCCACATATCGGAATTTCCCATCATAGAGCAGATAATTTACAGCCATGAAGCCAATGAGGATATTCTCTGTTTCATTGAACCTATTTTGACCATAAGCAACCCATGAAGCTGAGAATAAGATTACAACTGATAGGCCGAGAAAATAGGTGCGGGCCAGTATGAATTTTCGGAGATGATTGAAATAAACGACTAACAGAAATAAAATACCTCCTGCTAGTGTTACAACAAATTGTGGGAATAAACCTTCTGCGAAAACTATAACTGTGACAATTAGAGAAACCGCACAGCTTATCAAAGAGAGATTATTTACAAATAATACTCTTCGGTAATCTAGTGGATCGACCAGACCCTCCAGCCCGGCTTGGTTAATCTCTTTTAATATGCTCTTCATGCTGCAGGTGACCCTGCCAGCCCTTAATGATCCATTAATTTAATGCATTTATGGATGGCATTTACCAGTTGCTCAGAGTTTTTAAGTGGCTTTTGAATGAATGCGACATAATCAACCTCATAATTCTCCATTACCTCCTCTGGGTGGCTGGAGATTACAATGGTTTGAGGTTTATGATCACTTAACTCGAGTACCTCCGGCCCTTCTAAACCCGAGATGTTTATATCGAGCAATAAAATGTCAGGCTTATCCATATCAATACGCTTCGCTGCATCTAATGTATTATCACAATAGCCCAACAATTCAACATCAGAAACCTTTTTAACAACAACCTTCAATATCTCTACAAAGGCGGGATCATCTTCAATGATTAAGCAGGTATAATTCGAATTACTCAAGGGTAAGGTTTAAGGTTTATAAGGTACGATAAAAATAGGGCTTTTTCACTGATGAAAAAACTGATGGCAATGCTAATCAAAAGAGGGTATCAAAGTACTTAAAAACAAATTCTTTTTATCTTAAAAGAATATTTTAACCCTCATGAAGCAGTCCCTTGCATTACGCTTTGATAGAATTGTAAAAGAAAACCTTCCCAAAAGAAGTGAAATGATAGCAGTTCTTAAGGGGAATCCCATTCCCTGTAATCTATTTTTTGAAAAAGGGATGGGCGTGAAAACCATTCTGAAAAGAACTGGAAGACTGACTGACTTCAAAGGAATTTATTGCTTTATAGAAGAAGGAAAGATTGTTTATATAGACGAGTCATCATACGTCATACGAAGGTTGGTACGGCAGTTTAAAGGAAATAGCAAGTATCAACGAAAACTTGCTCAAATAATGGTTGACCTTCATCAGGAATCCCAACCATTCTACACCGAATCAAATGCGCTAAAAGCAATGCAGCAAATGCAGATTATTTTCATGGATTTGCCGGATGATTTAGAAAGGCAGATCACCACTTTGTACCTGCAATGCCAGTACGAGTGTGCATATAACCGCTTTGTGTAATAATTAGCCTTTTATTTTATCAAGTACTTTTTCCAGTACTCCTTTTTCAGGCTCTCGGTGAACTTCTTTAATCCGTTCACCAATAAGTGCGGCTACCGGTTTTAGCTCCTCGAAATGGCTGCAAACCACTTTCAGCATGGCCACCATAGGGAGAAATAGTATCATGCCCGCTATTCCCCAAAGTACGCTACCGGCAATTAGTGAGAGAATAGAAAAAAGGGCATTGATCTGCATGTTGCCACCTACAATTCTAGGATTGAGGTAGTTGCCTTCCAAAAACTGGATAAACCAAAATATACCAATAACCCCCACCGGATACCAATAACTATCAAAAGTGACGAAAGCATAGATGGTTGGAATTAATCCTCCAAGTGTGGTGCCAACATAAGGAATGATGGCCATCAAAGCAGCCAGAAATCCGAAAAAGAAAGCATAGTCCATCCCAAGGATCAAAAGACCAACGGTATTCAAAACCCCCAAAACAAGAATCAGGAGGAGCATTCCGGTAAAATACTTTTGGCCTACCTGCTGTACTTCTCTAAGCATTTCAATAAAAGATTTCCGCTTATTCTTAGGGTTAAATCGAGATAGAGCCTCTGTGAGGTGTTCACTGTAAAAGAGAATTAAAAATGTGTAGATGGTGGCTAGCACTACGAAAGAAAGAAATGAACCGGTTACACTCACGGTATCTGAAATGATCAAAAAACTGCTATCTGAGAAGACATTCGAGAGCTTTTCTAAAATTTCTTGTGACTCAATATCCGGGATGATCTGAACCTTATTGTTAAGAAAAGTGATGGACTTATCCAGCGTCTCATTGAGTTTTGCCAGGAATTTTGAATACTGTCCGGCCATATCAATGATCTGAGCCGAAAACAGAACCAACACCCCGGAGACCAAAATGAATACACCTCCCAAGGTGAAAATGATTCCGAAAACTTTTTTCATCCCCTTTTTATTCAGCCACTTTACCAAGGGATACAATATGAATGCAAACAACATGGCAAAAAAGATGGGTATAAGTAGTACTTTCCCAAAGTACATGATGGCTACTATGCCGATGATGGAGGCAACAACATAAAAAAGCTTGCTAAAGGAGATATTCATAATATTCAGTCTCAAATGCTAAAGTTACTCTCTGACCCAGGGGTTTAAGAAAAAGTCAGGAATCGATTTAAGCAAAAAATTAACTGAAATAAAATAAAAACTATTGAGGAAACTAATCCATTGATTCAAACGCCTTAAAAATCAAGCTGGCTGTAGCGGGATTGGTGGCTAATGGAATATCATGTACGTCGCAGATTCTCATCAACATTTGAACATCTGGTTCATGAGGATGCTTATCCAAAGGGTCTCGGAAAAACACAACGGCATCTATCTTTTTTTCAGCTGCGAGTGCGGCAATCTGGGCATCCCCTCCCATCGGACCTGATAACAAACGGTTTACCTTTAGACCAGCTTTCTCAACGTGTAATCCGGTAGTTCCTGTTGAGGTTAAGTTAGCTTTCGCTAATAAGGAGTTATGATCAAGTAAAAACTGAACCATTTCAGCTTTTTTACCGTCGTGAGCTATGATTGCTATTTCCATTATTAGTTTAACTCTTTAATGATTTCAAACGTATTTTTTACACGATGCGCAAGACCATCAAAATCCCTATTCTTTATAATCTCTTTAGATACGAGTTGCGAACCCATCCCCACACAAACAACTCCAGCATCAAACCAGCTTTTTAAATTTTCTCTTTCAGGAGTCACTCCACCTGTAGGCATCAATTTCAAATGACCACAAGGACCAAGTGCTCCTTTGATAAACTTTGGCCCCAAAACATCTGCTGGAAATACTTTTAACAGCCCTGCACCATATCGTTCTGCAGTGATTAACTCTGTAAGCGTCCCGCATCCTGGAACCCATGCTATTTGATGTTGCTTACATAGGTCAGCTACCTCTTTATCCACAATAGGAGAAACAATGAATGCAGCTCCTGCATCAATATAAACTTTACATTGATCTACATTTAAGATTGATCCAATACCAATGATCATATCTGGGTATTCAGACTGCTTATTTAAAATGTGTTTGAAAACATCTATTGCCTCCTCACTCCGATTGGTAAACTCAAATAAACGAGCACCACCCTGATAGCATGCTTTAACAACTTCAACCGCTACATCTTTGTCCGTATGATTAAACACCGGGATCATAGGTGACTCCATTACTTTTTTTAAAAGCTCTTCTTTGTTGAGTTGCATGGCTATCTTTTAATTTTTCCCTGAATATCTCCTTCCATATACGATTCTATTTCTTTGTTTGAAAAGAAATTAGCATCACCAGCAATGGTCATTTTTAACACCGAAGCTATTGTCGCATAGTTGATTGTATAATCTAGATTTTTATTGGTAATTAGTCCATAAATCAATCCAGCCATAAATGCATCACCTCCACCAATTCGCTCCACAATTGCAGTTACATTTACCGCCTTAGCATTATACATTTTCCCTTGATGAAAGAGTGCACCACCTACCACATTGTGATTGGTAGACTTTACCGTTCTCAAGGTCATCGCTATGTGTTCCAGATTAGGAAATACCTCTTGCAGTATTTCATAAGAAGGCAACAGGTCATTGGCAGATGCATAATAATCCATTGTTGGAATAGATGTACCCAGCATCGTATTAATGGATGCAGGATCCCCCAATAAAACATCGGAATGTTTGACAATCTCGGGCATCACTTCTTTTGGGGCTTTACCGTATTTCCAAAGCTGATTTCTAAAATTAAGATCAACAGAAACCTTTAATCCCATCTCCTTAGCAATTCTGGTCGCCTCAATGCTGACATCCGCTGCACTTTGACTTACCGCTGGAGAAATCCCTGAAATATGAAACCAGGAGCTGTCTTTTAATATTTCCTTCCAATTAATTGAATCTTTTTTTAGCAAGGCAAAACTTGACCCTCCTCTGTCGTAAATCACTTTACTACCTCTGATTGCTGCACCTTGCTCTAAAAAATAAAGCCCCAACCGACCCTTATCAGTTCTAATGACTGCATTGGTATTGACCCCATGTTTTCGAAAGGTTGATAATGCACCTTCAGATAGCTCGTTATCTGGTACGGCAGAAACGATGGTTGTTGACAAACCCATACGGGAAAGACTAACTGCAACATTGGCTTCCGAACCTCCATAATGGGTTTGCAGTTCGTTTGATTGTTGAAATAATTCTGAATTCTTAGTAGAGAGTCTCAAAAGTATTTCACCAAATGTTACAACTTGGGTATTCATTGGGGGTAGGGTATATTGTTTCTGTGTAATTTATACACAGAAAAATGAAAATGCAAATATCATCACTTACATTTCATCAATTCTTAAGTCTGTAAAGCGTTGGACCGCCCTTAACACCAGCCTTCTTTTCCCTGGTATCTACTAGAAGGTTCATTTGAAGTATTTTTTTTCTGAAATTTCTTCGATCCAAATTTTCTCCCAGGATGCTCTCGTACAAATCTTGCAGTTCAGTAAGCGTAAATCGATCAGGCAATAATTCACCGAAAACCAGGTGCTCTCTTAAATTGTCCTGGAGCTTATTTAATGCATCTGCAACAAGCAGGTCGTGATCAAATCCAAGCTTAGGTAAATCTTCCAATTCATACCATTTGATATCAGAAATATAGTTTTTGGGGATCACTGGATAATTTTCTGGTTTCACCAAAGCATAAAAGGAAACAGAAACAACCCTTTTAACCGGGTGTCTATTTACCGCACTGTAACAAGCTACCTGTTCTAGTGACATCTTTTTGATCCCGGTTAGGCTTTCAAGTACGTCATTTACAGATTTCGATAAGGTTGTACCCTCTCTCATCACTCCTCCCGGAACGACCCAGTGATCTTTAAATGGTTCTATGGATCTTTTAACCAATAGAATTTTTAACACATTATCCTGAAAACCAAATACGCAGCATTCCACAGCTATCGTACACTCATAAGAGTCTGGTGAAACGGCAGTATCCATCGGGCCAGGCTTGGTCATTCTTCAAAGGTTTTATTGCGAATTAAATTCAAAAATTGGAAAACGATCGATCAGCATTAGACCTTTCAATTATTTCACATCCAAGATCATCACTTCACCAGGCTTTAAATCCTTAGTCATTCTTTTGCTATTCTTCCTCTGAACTTCAATGACTTGATCTTGATTGCCCATTGAGTGAATGATCAGTTGATCATCCATTGATTTTATAAAAAGATCTGTGTCCCCTGATGATTTCAGTATTATTTTTTCACTTTTTACCTCGCTCACATTAAAAAGATACACACCATCATCTGAGCTCATACTTATTGGATTTGATCCATCTAACATCCATTGAGACTGGTTTACTTTCCAATTGCCAATCATCATCTCATCTGCATTCTCATCCAGTCGGTTGCTGTATCCGCAGTATGGATAAATGATCGTGATAAAGCTGAAGTCCTTTTGGGCCTTTTTCGTAACGATGCTCCAGTGCTTACCTCTCGTTCCGTCGCTTTCTACCACATCAGCTTCATAAAGCTGAAATATGTCGTGACCACATGCGTCAGGCATAGTAGCTCTTAGGAGGTTAGGTCCTTCTTCATGTGTATAATGGCCCTGCCAAACCTGTTTGTAATCGTGTGATCCATCTGAGGTGAAGTTGTCCTTAACAATCCAAAAGTCATCTTTCACATAAATGACCTGGCGTGTGTAACCCACTCCTACATTTTCAAATCCATCATGACTTCCGGCAAAAAAGTCAAAATCGCTCGTGGTTTCCCATGCAATCGTTGTTGGGTTGGGTAGCTCCAAAAACTTCCCAAATCCGCTACCTCCTTTATTGGAGGTGTATTGCTTGCCTTGCAGCTCGTCATCCACCAATGCAACATTCTTGACCATGGAGTTTTTAAAAAACTCAAAGTCACTGAGTGAATAACGAACCTGATAATTGGGTAAGATGGCATGTCCATTTGCTATTGCCTGGACACCCAACATATCACCATGTTGATGATCGGGTTTTTCGTCATCCAGACCAGCAGTGATGATCATCATCTTGTCATCTGCTCCCCATCCTTCACGCATGATATAATAGCCGGTTTCTTCAAAAGCCAGCGAACCATAAGAAGGTTTCTTCTCTTTGATATCTTCCAACATTTTGACCTGGTCATTACTGAGAAACCAATACACTCGATTATCTACTTTATTAGTAGCGAAATAGCCGAATTCCGGATCTTCAAACAATAAATAGCCCAAAGTCATAGACTCAGAAATATCATTTTTTTCCCCCCAGGGAATTTCGGTATCGTCCTGAAGCACCGGTGCTGATCGATCAGGGTAGGCAATTTTAACTAGAGTTGCAAACAGCCCTCTGAGCTTTTCTTCCCAGGCCGGATCTACTTCAATGGAATTGATTTTGGCGAGCTGATACACATAAAAATAGTTGTTGATATCACTCATGTGATAGTGAACAGATCGCTCAAACTGGAACCCATCGTCATTAATTTCCCGATCCAGATGCTCTCCCAACCTTTGCATGGCTCGCTCGAGCCACAGATTCGTACCTTCAAAATCTCTCAACAAAATCGCCAACATAGCCAGCGCTGAAACTCCTCTGGTCTGATGATTCCCAGGACTAAATTGTCCGTTCCGTTCATAGAGGTGTTGTCCATGTTGTAACAGCGTTGCAATGGTCATCAACTGGTCTTGATCTGAATATTCTCCCTCATTTAGAAACATGTTATGAATCCATAACCAGTTGAGGATGCGATATCCGGAGCGAAATGCCTCATAGACCCCATTACCATCTTCGATGGTTTCATATTTACCAGCATGAAGTGCAGCATTTAGAGATCGCATTTGATTCTCAAAATACCTGATATACTTTGGGTCTTTGCCCGAGTTGAAATAATGCAACGCTATGTCTACCATCTTATGCTGACGAGCCAAATGCCGCATCGCATAGGCATTTACAGGCTCACCATTTAGGTAATTAAAAGGCATCACCCACTGGGTTGAATCATTGTATTTACTCATGTGATCCAGTGCTCCCTTTTTATGATTCTCTTGATTCGCGAATACGCTATTATAGTGAGGAAGACGATCATCAAAGGTTTTATAGTCATAGAAAAAACGTTCTGAGAATTGTTCTCGGAAATATTTCGCTAATTCTGACCGGTCAGCCTCTTTCAACTCTTCCTGTACCTCTTTATTCAAATACTTCGTTAAATCTTCTATGGGTAATACCTCGGTGGAAGGAATGGATTGGGCATTTCCGCCATAGAGGAGTAATAAATAGAATAGAGTGATTAATAAGATTTTAGGTCCCATGCTGTTTAAAATTGTCACGATTAAAAAAATATATGCTTTTAGTCTCGTTTTATTCAATGCATATTTATTATTTTGTGTACTAAGTACACAGTTTACTAAAATACAGAATTAATGAAGATTCGAATGGATAGTATGCATTATTTTTTATCAGCAAGGAAATTGACCTCCATTCGATTCATGTTATTAGGCCTGGTAGCCTTTACCCTTACAACGGGTTGTTTCGGTCAGGATCCTAATTTACCACCAAGTGGAAATTTTGATCTATCAAAATGGAAAGTGACTCTTCCCGATCAGTCTGAGGTACTTGAAAATGAGCTCTCAAATGGTTTTGAAAGCGAAAATGAATTCTACACAGATCCAACAACAGGAGCCATGGTTTTTAGATGTCGCAACGATGGTCAAACAGGAGGCAGTTCTTACCCTCGAAGTGAGCTCCGGGAAATGCTTAGAGCTGGAAATACAAGTATCAGTACGCAAGGTATTGGCTTAAATAACTGGGTTTTCTCTTCTTCGAGTATTGCCAACCAGGAAGCTTCAGGAGGAGTGGATGGAACAATGACAGCCACTGTGGCAGTAGATCATGTCTCTACTACAGGAGAATCGAATAAAATAGGACGTGTAATCATCGGACAAATACATGCCTCAAGTGATGAACCGTGTCGAATCTATTATCGAAAACTCCCAAACAACACGAAGGGCTCAATCTATTTCGCACATGAGCCAACCACCTCTTCCGAGCAATGGTATGAAATGATTGGCAGCAGGAGTAGCAGTGCCTCTGATCCCGCTGATGGTATCGCACTTGGTGAACAATTCAGCTATGAAATCGATGTAGTCGGAAATACGCTGACGGTAACCATCATGCGAGATGGCAAAGATGATGTTGTGCAGGTAGTTGACATGAGTGATAGTGGGTTTGAAGATGACTGGATGTATTTCAAGGCCGGCAACTACAATCAAAACAACTCAGGTGACGCGGGAGATTACGCTCAGGTTTCATTTTTTGCTCTGGATGTGTCTCACTCTTCCCCTAACAATCCTCCATCGGTGAGCATTACCACACCATCCAACAATGACTCCTTTATCGAGAGTGAAAACATTACTATTGCCGCGAATGCATCAGATAGTGATGGCACCATTTCTAAAGTGGAATTCTTTGAAGGAAGTAACAAACTAGGTGAAGACGACACATCCCCCTATTCATTTGACTGGGAGAATGTAGCAGAAGGCAACTACTCGCTTACAGCTATCGCAACAGACGATAAAGGATCGACCACAACCTCATCTGAGGTCAACATCACTGTTAATTCTCAACCTACCGGATACGATGCTCCATACGATATTCCCAGATTTCAGGCTTTCATCGGTGGGAGTAAGTTACAGGCTCCTACCAGTTCTACTGCAGCTACACCATCTGATTTAATCAACGGCTATTCATCTGATAATTTTTATGTGGTAAATGGTGATAAAGTAGCGTTTAACCAAACTGGCACCAGTATGCGAACGGAGCTAAGACATGAAACTAACTGGTCCATTTCTGATGGAGACCGTTCACTCCATGGTCGTTTAAAAATTGAGGAGCAAACCTGTGATCAGGTAACTGTGGTACAAATTCATGATGACGCCAATGCGGGAGCTGGTCCAAACAAACCTCTTTTAAGAATTTACAAACACCTGACCAAAACGCCGGTGAACCATCTATGGGCTGCAATAAAAACAGATGTCACTGGTGACAATACCACACATGTAGATTTAGGCGAAGCTCCTACCGGATATTTTGGGTTCGATGTTCGATTGGTTGGCGGAAATATGATCATTGACATTGATGGGGATGAGAAAGCGAATATGGATGTTTCATACTGGACTTTTCCGAGCTACTGGAAAGCTGGGGTTTACCTTCAGGATGAAGGAGAAGCTACGGCATATTTTGATGAGCTATATGAAAGCGATGGGTCTGAAGTAAATCACTCTCCCTCTGTTAGTATTACCTCTCCCGCCAATGAAGAAAGTTTTAATTCAGGAAGTGACATCACAATCATCGCAGATGCTTTTGACACGGATGGTTCTGTCAGTTTGGTTGAGTTTTTTCAGGGAAATGAAAAATTGGGTGAGGATGTCACTGCGCCATATGAAATTGTTTGGAATGATGTTCCTGTTGGTGATTATACACTTACTGCAACCGCCACAGATAATGAAGGAGCCTCCACAAAATCTTTAGGCATTGATATTTCCTTAGGTGTTCAATTCACACTTAGTACATCAACGACCGGCGAGGGCAACATCTCACTTAATCCTTCAGGTGGATCGTATGCAGAAAATACGGTCGTTAGTTTGACAGCTACACCATCATCCGGATACCAGTTTGATGGCTGGAGCGGAGATTTATCAGGAAGGCAAAATCCTGTAAGTATTACGATGGATGCCGACAAAAGCGTGGAGGCAAGCTTTATTCCCATATATACCCTTACTACTTCAGTAGTCGGAGATGGATCAATTACATTAAGTCCCTCTGGTGGAACTTATGAAGAAGGAACAGTAGTAACATTGACTGCAATTCCTGATTCTGGCAATCAGCTGGAGAGCTGGGGGGGAGATGCATCCGGAACAGAAAATCCAATAACTGTAACTATGAATTCAGATAAATCTGTAACCGCGACTTTCGGTGTTGCACTTTCAGTTGATGGTGATTTAGAGGAAACTAATAATGAACTGGTTGCATATCCAAATCCGCTCAAATCAAAAACAACTTTCGAATACGTATTGTCCACCGAAAAATATGTGGATATAAGTATTTATGATATGATAGGAAAGCAAATTGAAGTACTCGTCAATAAATTCCAGAGTCAGGGAGATTATTCGGTTAATTGGACACCTAAAAATGATCTGCCAAACGGTCTGTATTTCGCTAAGATGATCATTGGAAATGAAACGAAATCCTTAAAAATCATCCTGGATCGTTAATCAGCAGGTGAACTCAACTGTACACCTTCAGCCATATACAAATCATCATACATAAGCCCTCCATTACCGTAAGGTTGCTCAGCTGGCCCTGTATTGCAATTGGTCAGGAAGTAGATGAGCGGAAGCTCGCGCTTCATTCGAAAATCAGCACCCGTATAAACTTTCTGCTGTAGTGGAAACTCATCACCACCTCGCAGATAAACATCATACTTTTGACCACCATCATTGATCTTTGAATTTTTGACCACCATCCAAGCTTCATACCACTCATCTTCTTCCAAAGGCTTAGCTATTCGGTTTTCAATGGGATTAGTAATTTTCTCATAACCATTCGATTTACGAACCATCAATGTGCCATCGTTCTTAAATCCATCGGATTCGAATTTGTCGGTTACGCGTAAGCTCGGCTCCAGGGCACTGTAATCCTGCTTATTGATCCCTTCCGGATCTAAATTACTCAGCCCAAATACATGATTATTCGGAAAATACTCAACCTTGAATTTCAAATAAAAGGTGTACGTTTCTCCAACCTTAACCGGAACAGGAAGCTTGCAGTAGCTAAGCGCTTTCCTGTTTCCAACCACTCCTTCAGCAGCTGGCTTTTTAATTAGATAATGGTTTGATTCGCCCGCTTCACTTCGAGCTTCTGTTACCTGTGGGTTTTCGATTCGTGGATCCGTATCATTTCTCGTATCGGCAAGTATCCAGTTTTCCAAAGGGTCAGACGACTCAAAATCATCGATTTTGATCCAAGGAGAACTGGTCTGATTGCAGGCTATTGCTACTAGCAGTATCAAAATAAAAGGAATGCAGGTTTTTAAGTCTTTCATGAGATTGAAATCATTTTACTCTTTCATCGGAAGTCCTGAAAGAAGACACTGTTCGTATAAGTCATACATTTCTGATGCTGGAAGATTTAATTCCACCAACTGGTTCAACGCTTTATCAAGTGTCTGAGTAAAGTCGCCCGAATTCAAGTTAAAACGATGAAGAACGGGTATCAGGTGAACAAGCTTATTTTCAGATATGGAAGGATGTGGCCATTCTTTCCCATCAATAACCGGAGTAAGATACGCCAATGCGAGCTTCAGGCTCTTTCCATTTGGCGTTTCGTATTGCCAAAGATCCACTCCCAATTGATCACCAATTTTCGCAAGCATGAGTAATGGCTTCAGGTTGAAGCAGCTATAGAAAAATGATCGTGTCCTTTCTAATTCATGAATTTGCCTCCCTTTTTCATCTATTTGTTCTTCCAAACTTTCCCTTACCTGATAGATCATGTTTTCTGCCACAGAGTTCCTACCAACAAAACGTGCGATTGATGCCACATGCAGGCGATACCATGAACCATGATTATTAACCTGTTGTGCACCTTCTCGCCCCAGGTCACTTTCTGTAAGCCAGTTCAGATATTCAGTAAGCCACTCCTGCATGCCATTCTCAAAGGAATCGGTCCAATATGGAGAATCTCTTAAAATAACAATGGCGTCAGGTATTACCAGTGCAATCAGTCGGCCATCTAATATGCCGGATCGTCGGCCCTTGGGGTTTCCTGGAACACTTTGCGCATATTCCAAATGAGGATTCATTTTGGTATTCTCAGCTAAAAACCAGGTGTTGAGCATGCTAATAGCTTTCCTGGCATATTGCTCATCTTCCGTGAAATAATAAGCAAGACTCAGGTATTTCACGCCTTCTGTCATCAGGCCTAAGCGATTTCGATCTACTGCATCTGTTTGGGTTTCCGGATTGGTTACTCCATCCTTTCTAATCCAGGGAAGGCCATCCTCCTTTTGTGGGTCCGGCCACCAGTATCTACTAATGCTTAAATAATCGTGTTTGTCTCCAGAAGGTGGATCAATTGTTTTGTCCATGACCGTTGGATTCTCCATTTCCAACAATTCATTGGCCCTGCCCTGCAGCATGTAATATGCCTTTTGAGCACATCCGGAAATAGACCCTGCATTTAGACCCTTCTTTACTGCCGAAAGTCTTCCTGTGTCATACACGACAAAATCGTATTGATTTTGACTCTTTGCGGAGAAAAAAAATGACAGAAAAACAAGGAAATAGTAGAATTTCATTTGGACTCTATGCTAGCATCAATACATCAATTTCAGTGGAAGGTTTTGCTCAACAATCAATTCACCAGAGTTTTTAATGACATTGTCAGCATGGGAATTATTCTTCGCTCCCCAAAGTCGAGCTACCAGTTTCACATCATTGCTACTGAATGTGTTTTCCGAAATATCCACATTGATAATGCCGTACGTGTTCAGCAATATGCCGTTTTCTTCTGCTGCTCCGCTATTGGTAAACGTACATCCCTGAACAACCAGATTTCCACCAACCGTAGATTCATCATAGCCTCCGCGGTAATAGTCGAGCACATTCTTCTTTACACCATCGAATTGGCTATCCAGAATAAAGACGTTCTCAGCATTGTAATCCCCCCGATCATCGTCCTCTCCTGAAAGCTCCAGTCCATTGTTGCAGTTTTTAATCACTGAGTTCTTAATCTTGAGGTATTCCGAAAAGGAGTATTTGTACGCCTTCAGGACGTAATCAAAATTTGATATTTCAGAATCAACCACCTTGAGATTATACAGACTGGACATGTTTTCCTTCAGACTTGCAAAAGCATAATTTTCTCCGCTTCCAGTTAGGATTACTGATTTCAAAATAAGCTCACCTTTTGGGTTCATTTCAAAGGCTGGAGTCTGAGCCGTGCCTAAATATGAAATGGTCGCTTGGGCTGCAGAATCAGCCGATTGAATAGTAAGTTTCTTGTCAATTTTCAATGATGAGCCAATATCGTAGTTGTCAGCAGTAAGCTCTATAATGTCTCCGCTGGAAGCATTGGCAACTGCCTGAATAAGCTCATCAGAAGTGCCGACGGAATGTGTTTTTGGCTCTTTGAATACTTGTTTTGCTTCAAACCAATCAGGGCCATATTTCGATAAATCCATGATATTGGGTGCGCCTGTACCAGTCGTAGCACCAATTGAATTATTCGGATTCCGAGTATTACCGAATAAATCCTTTTTGATTTGATCAAATTCGAAACCCTCATAGGCATCCACATCACTTAAATCTGAAGATGGTACCCACACATTTTCTTCTATTTCCGTCATGGAAAAATCTTTTTCGATAAGTCCATCTACCCCTCCAAACTCAACACCTTGATTGTTTATTACATTGCTTTTGAAATCAATTCCATCAATCTTGTCATGTCGAACGATCGGTTGTTCATCTCCTTCTGTATTGTAAATCACATTATTAGCGACCAATGTACGCTCCGGAGTTTCGGATCTGATTTCTGAAGGTGGTAGCACATCTTTTTGATCCACATTTGAACCCACCCCAAATTGCCAGGGTGAATTGCAATTGACCCAGGTATTGTAGGCTACCACCACATCCGTTACTTGTATGTATCTGTTTAGTGGTGATTTTGGAATGCCATTCATCACAGCTAAAGGGGATCTAAAAATCTCCCCTCTCAGGTTATAGAAATAATTATTGGTCACCCAATGGCCGGTTCCGATCAAACGGATCCCACCCACATGCGGTGAATTTTCATCTCCGATGAAATAGTTACCATCCACCGTGCAATAGTTGCCATGGCGTGTAACCAAAGAGCCTTCGCTTTTGTAAAAAACATTATTTCTGAACTCGTTGAAGTTGGATTTGCTTGAAATCACCTCAACCTCACCATTGCATCTGTCAAACAGGTTGTCATACACTTGCGTGTAACTTGGTGTCATGGATGTGCTACTGTTCCCAATCTGGATCGTTTCTGCACTAGGTCCCCCTTTCGGTGGCCTTGGGCCAAAATGATTGTTATTGATTTTATGATAGTTTTTAATGCTCTCATTTCCTTCCAAATCAACCCGTATGGTCGGTCCTCTATTTGATTTTCCTGCGAGGTAGCAATGATCCATTTGATTGTTTCGACCTTTAAATCGCACCCATAAATCCTGATTATTTCGCTGAGATTTATTGAAGTCTTCAATCACGCAGTTGGTTACACGCGCATTAAAAGCAAGCGTGTCGTCATTTATTGCAAACTGGATAACAGCCTGAGACGGTGAAGCTCCATTCATGAAATACAGCCCATCGACCACCAGGTGCTTTCCTCCTAGTCTCAGATCAGATTTACCCTGAATGATCACTTCTCCTGATGATTCAGCTCGAAGGGTTATCGGCTGGGCTTCTGTTCCTATTCCGAAAAACTTGATCCTGATATCATTCCACTCGCCATTCACCATAACAATTTCAGTTCCGGGTTGAGCATTTGAAATAGCTGCTTCTAACTCAGCAGCATTGGAAACAAAAACGCTGTTTTTCGTTTCACAGCTAATTAAAAAGCTCAGAATAACGATTGATAAGATTAGTTTTTTCATGATGTTTATTTTTACTGATTAGGAGGTGTTCCCGGTCCAATGGAAGATTCGCGGAACCAAACTTCGGTATAGCTTCCATTTGCGTACTGTGCTTCCACATCTCCATTATACGTGTTTGCTCCGGTGCTCCAAACCATATTCGTCTCAGGATCTCTCCCATTGGTTTGATTGTATGCGCCCTGCTTAAAAAACTGTGTTTCACCTGCATATGCATTCGCTCTTTCTACACCATCTTGACCGATAGGTACAAATAGATTCATTGTCTGCTCAGGTATATCTTCTTTGCTTTGAAAATCTGATACCAACAGGTTTTTGGTGAATGTTTTTGTTTCATGCCCTTCGCTCATGAATGTGAGGTACATCATTCCATAAAAGACATTTATCTCATAGCTAAACTCCTCTCCTAGTTCGATCCCTTCTTCCGGCTCAGCTGGATAAGAAGCTGAATCTGAACCAACCACTGACATTTCATATCCCCATATCGCTGTTGAAAAATCCCATCTTCCGGAATTATCATCGCCATCGGTATTGATTTCGTAGTTCCAAAAAACAGAACCTTTGGTATGACCCGGAAACTTCTTATAGAAGATTTTCAATGGCTCGTTTTTATGTCCATCTGCACTATGTATCTGTCCTACCACTACCGAATGGGATGCAGCGACTCTTGCATCACCTGACGTTGAAACATGCATGACTTTTAGCGTGCCGGTAAGTCTTCCACCCTCTTTTGGTGTCCACCTGTGCTTTTGCCCAAGTTCCGTTCTTGTATTGTGAGAATTAGGAGAGGTAATCCCACCATTCGGGGCTTTGTAAACGACCCAATCCTTGCCGTCATTCACATCATAGAAGTAGTCTTCATGTTCAAAGTTCTGCAGACTATCAACTGATTCTCCATTTCCCAAAAGAATCTTCCATTCATCAAGGTTAGCAATTACATCGCTTGGGAATTTTTGATTTGTATTCTCAGATTCCTCTGTTTTTTTGTTTGAATTACAGCTTACACAGCAAGCAAGCAGTATTAAAAAAGGTAGTCTTAGTAGCTTATCCATCATTTTCTTTTTCAATCATTTTTTATAAAATATCCTTCATTAGACACAGCGTCCTCACCGACTTGAATGGTGGCTACTTTGAACCAAACCTCGGCATAATTACCGGTTTCATACTGTTTTTGAATGTCTCCATCAAACGTCTCCGCACCGGAACACCAGATTGGGTTGACTTCCGGTGACTTTCCATTGGTCTGATTATATGATCCAAGTTTGAAGAATAGGCCTTCTTCAGCATAGGCATTTTCTCGTTCCACTCCTCCTTGACCAATTGGTACAAACAGGTTTTGAGTTTGCAGTGGAATATCATCCGGTGTTGTGTATTCGGATTGGGTCAAATTTTTAGTGAACGTTTTGGTTTCATGTCCTTCACTCGAAAAAGTCAGGTACATCAACCCATCCCGTACTTCGATCACATAACTAAATTCTTCACCTAGCTCTATTCCTTCTTCAGGTTCCTCAGGATAAACGTTTTCCTCAGTTCCTACTACAGAAAAGTCATGTCCCCAAACTGCTTGTGAGTAATCCCATCTTCCTGAATTGTCGTCACCTTCGGTGTTGATTTCGTAGTGCCAGAAAACAGAGCCTTTGGTATGACCGGGGAATTTCTTGTAAAATATTTTAAGGGGTTCATTCTCATGTCCATCAGCGCTATGAATCTGTCCCACCACTACCGCATGAGTAGCTGCCACTCGTGCATCACCCGTTGCTGAAACGTTCATGACTTTGAGTGTGGCTGTCAATTTTGCGTTGGACATTGGATACCATTTCTTCAACTGAGCCAACTCCGTTCTGGTGTTGTTCGAAGTTCCATGCGTATTTCCGGCGTTCGGTGCTTTAAAGACCACCCAATCTCCCGCTTCATCACTTGCTGTGAAAAAGAAATCTTCATGCTCAAAGTCGATGGCTGGACCGGCATTTGAGCCATCTCCTAAAATCAGGTTCCAATGGTTGAAAAATGGGATAAAATCACTGGCATACACCTTCTGCTCAGCTGCTTTTTCTTCTTCTTTTTTTGATGGTGCAGTGCAGTTAATCAAACAAAATAATACACTGAAGGGAATTAGTGTAGATATAAATCTGCTGTATATTTTCATAAGTAGTTATAAAAGGATCAAAAAAGGGAGGTCATTGAATACTTTAGATTCATAGCCTCCCTGTAATTATTCTTCAGCTCTTTTTCATTTATATTCCTAACGCCTGTCCTCCACCTATCTGTACGGTTTCAGCTGTCATGAAGGACGCATCCTTGCTAGCCAGGAAAGAAACTACACTTGCCACCTCCTCAGGTTGTCCTAACCTTCCGAGCAAGATGTTATTCTTCCACGATGCAAAGACTTCTGGTTTGGTCTGTTTGATCTGTGCATGGAAAGGTGTATCAATCGTTCCGGGTGAAACCGCATTGACTCTGATACCATATTCTGCCAAATCTTTCGCCAGTGCTCTTGTGATTGCATGAACCCCCGCTTTAGACGTTCCGTAAATGCCTGCACCCGGGCCACCTGCATTCCACCCTGCATTGGAAGTGTAATTGATGATCGTTGCATCATCTCCTTTTTTGAGGTATGGTATAGCCGCTCTAGAGGTAAAAAATACCGAATCAAGATTAAGCGCCATGACCTTTCTATAAAACTCAGTAGTCATTTCTTCGAATCTGGATCTACCTCCAAGACCTCCGGCATTATTTACCAACACGTCAATTTTGCCATACTTATCACCAATGGCTTTGATGTTTTGGTTTACTTCCTCTTCGTTTGTAACATCAAAACCATAGTACTCAGCATTGATACCTTCTTTGGAAAGTTCGTCCACTCTTTTAGCACCTACTTCGTCTTCAATACCATTTAAAATAACAGTGTATCCATCATGACCTAGTCTTTTGGCTACTTCGAAACCAATTCCTCCGGTTGCACCTGTTACTATAGCTATTTTATTATCTGATTTATTTGTCATTTTCTATTCGTTTAAAATTTTTATATCTAGCCAATTGGCTTAATTTCTTTTGCAAAAAAGTTGATTGATAGGTACCCCAGAGGCACAAATACAGCAATCATGATGAAGATTGGAGTGTATGAATAATTGTCTGTAATTACCGGAACCAGGAAGTTCATTATGATCACGGAAAAGATTCCAACCGTACCTCCCAATCCGGCCAGAGAGCCAACCGATTTACCACTAAACAAGTCACTAGGAATGGTTTGAATATTCGAGATTACAAATTGAAATCCAAAAAGCACCAGAGCGACTATTCCTACGAATTTTTCAGGTGTATTACCATACAAAATAGTAGCTGCCATCCCGACAAACATGATGATGCAACCTACAAGAATCGTCTTCTTTCTTGCCTGATCAACAGACGCTCCTTTAATCATGAGTCTTCCAGAGTAATATCCTCCTGATAGACTTCCAATAGCCGCACCTACATAGGGTACCCAAGCAAAGAATCCAATCTCTTTCACATTGAATCCGTAAACGTCAGCAAGGTAAATGGGCATCCAACCTACAAATAGCCACCATATGGGCTCTACAAAGAACCTTGATGCCAAAACTGCCCATGATTCACGATGAGATAAAATTTTCAACATGCTCAACCCCGGCTTATCTGCCTGTTCATTCTTTTGCTCAATTCCCGACATTATGAAATTCCTCTCCTCTTCCGTAATCCAGCTATGCTGAGATGGAAGTGCTTTATTGAATATCACCCAGGGAATTACCCATAATAAGCCTAACATACCTAGTAGTACGAAAGTCATCTCCCATCCTATTGCTACCCATACAATTGCAATCAAAGGTGGCGCCACTATCGATCCCATTGCGGCACCAGAATTGAAGATTCCTTGAGCTAGAGCTCGCTCTTTTGATGGAAACCATTCTGCATTACTTTTCACAGCACCCGGCCAGTTTCCAGCCTCTCCAAGTCCCAATAAAACTCTAAAAAAACTAAATGAAAGTACGCCTCTTGCAAATGCATGTAGCGCTGTAGCTAATCCCCATACAGTAATCGAAACCACGAAACCAGCCTTTGTTCCAATCTTGTCAAACATTTTGCCTGACACAGATTGTCCTACAGCATAAGCCACCAAAAAGATGTTGAGGATAAGTGCATAATCGTTCTTGTCCATGTCCAGATCACTCGAGATATCCGGCCACATAATGGCCAGTGCTGAACGATCGATGTAGTTAATAATGGTAGCCAGACAAACCAGTCCGATAATCCACCATCTAAGTCCTCGTACTTTCATTAATTAGGTTGTTACTGTTGTTAATCTTTATCACTGAAATATGAAGGACCGACCCCACTTAGGAAATCCTCTCTTACTGGGCTGAATGTATCGATCAACATTCCCTCTTCCAGACAAACTGCACTGTGCAAAAGATTGGGTTCGATGTAAACACCATCTCCTCCTTTTACAATTTGCTTAACTCCATCAATTTCAAATTCAAACTTCCCAGATACACAATAAGTCGCTTGGGTGTGGAAGTGGCTGTGAGGTGAACCCAAAGCTCCTTTCTCAAACTTCACTAAGACCATCATGATTTGATTGTCATACCCAAGGAACTTTCTGGAAACGCCTCCTCCGAACTCTTCCCAATCCACCTCCTCTGTCAAAATGTATTTTTCGCTATTTCTGTCCATTTATACAATCGTTTATTCAATAAATTGACCTGGAGTGGTGTCACTTAGACACCACTCCTGGTACAATTGCTATATGAGAAAATTAACCTACTATGTTATTCTCGAAATCTTACTAAAACCCTGGTGTGTCAATCACAACATCCGTGATCCATACCTCATTGTCAGTTGTTACTGTATTAGTAGGAACAAAATAGAAGATGACAAATTTTTGATCTGTTGAAGTCAAAATATCTGCGGTACTTTCATCTACTCTGCTTTGAGGATAGCTAAACGTCGAATTGACAGTAAAATCAAATGAAACATTCTGCCAGGTATCAACTGCTGTTGCTGTCACAGGAACTGTGGTGATTGCAAATGAAGCTAAATCCGTTTCATCAGCAGGCTCACTGTGTAGTATGTAGAATGTTCCTTCTACATCAGTCACGGGTGTTGTTTCCGATTTTACAAAAACAGAAATGGAATATTCTACACCTTCCTCAACTTCAAATGGCTGATAGGCTCTTTCACCAGGGCTATCAAACTTAAGTGACCTGCCAGATGTGCCTCCTGCGGACTGAGCATTTGTACTTGACGAGCTTGCTTTATCTGTTGAAGCTCCGGCAATATTAGCTGGATCAGAAACCCAATCTTCTAATGCGTCATTTCTCCAAAAATTAAAAGGAGTATCGGATCCATCATTGAAGGTGTTGTCCGGATCAATTGTCCAGGCATCAACCAAATCATTGCTATTATTCTCAGCAGTTGGATACGTCTCAAAATCCGCATTTTGTAAAACTGCAGCAAATGTAGCTCCACCCGCAGGGTCAAAGACCGTAATCGTTTCACTAGACGTTACACTGCCTGATGCATTCGTAGCAGTAAGCACTACATTATAGACACCAGTACTAGCGTATGTATATGTTGGAGACTTATCAGTAGACTTATTTCCATCACCAAAATCCCATTCAAATGAACTCGCATTTATTGATTCGTTCATAAACGTATATTCTAAATGATTTCCTGCAGTCGCTTCCGAAGAAAACGCTGCATTGGGTGCAGTAACGCTCGCTGCTTCTTTCACCTTTACATTATCAACGTAGGCATCTACAGCAGTATTAGCATAAAACATTATAGAGACATCTCCAGTTGCATTTGAAGTAAAAGGTATTTGAACAAATGTGCCATAATCATTAACTGTTTCATTGAATTTACCTTCTGCAATAAATCCTTCATGAAATCCGAGGTTATTGGAAGCTATTTCATTAACGGCTTCTACACCATCAACATATAACCCATTCATAACCAATCCGACTACTTTGTTTCCGTCTAAAGCGGCTACATCACCTTCTCTAATAGCATATTGATATTCCAGAACATAATCTGTATTTGGTGTTAAAGCAAGCTCCTGATAGGCATATCTGGAATCTGGAGTCCTAAAGTCTCCTATTCCTCCAGATTGACTCGAACTCCATTTAGCACCACTTGTTTTATCTCCGGTATCATTTCCATTTATATCAAAATCTGAGCCATCTGAACTAGAACCATATGGGTTCGTAGTAGATTCATCAGAGAAGAGAGGGAATCTCCAAATATTGTTATCCGCCTCAAAATCACCATTTAAAACTTCTGATCCTGTCGTCTTATACAGATATACATTGTCTACGAAAATGGTTGCATGATCATTTGCTGTACCACCAGATCCCAATTCAAATCGTATTTCGTCTATCGCTTCAACCGCTCCAGAGAAACCTGTTGCTAAATTCAAATCAAAACCCATCCACTCTCCATCTGTCAGCGCTAAACCATCTACAACATAGGTAGAAGATCCTCCTTCATTTACAATGGTTACTTTTAACAGATCTATCCCTTGCGCAAACTCAGAATATACATCGAAATGAATATCTGTAACAGCTACCACACCGATAATGGCATTTGCAGGATCGACAGTTGATACTTCCATAGAACCTGGAGAAATGCCTAGCCTTGAAAATTGCGCAACTTGATTTCCATCAACATCAATGGGTATTCCTCCTGAAGCAGCTTCACCATGCTCCCAGCTATATAAATCACCGTTGAATTCGAACCCATCACTAAACAAAGCAAAAACATTTGCATCCCTTAATGTAGATGATTGCGGCACTGTACTGATTGACTGAATGACTGTATGCATAACAACTACATCTTGTGTCTTCGTAACAGATGGTAACCCTTCATCAGACTGTGCGGTTACAGTAATTGTATAGGTAACCTCTTCTTCAACATTTGGGTAATCATACGAGACCGTACCTTCTTGCTCTTCAATTGTGAGTACATCATCCTCGCTACTTGGATCTCCAAAATCCACTACGAAAGATGAAGCGCCTATGGATACAGGATCAACCGTAATAATTGTACCGTCTCCGGATGCTTCGGTAGAAAAGCTCGAAAATGTGATCTTAGAAAGACCAGATGGATTCGCCTTATCATCATCGCTACATGCCGCTATAAGTCCTGCAATAAGCAAAGCCCCGATTCCTTTTTTTATATAATTCATAATATTAAAATCTTAATTGTACGTTTAATTGTGACGTTACAGGTTAGTTAACCGGATAAACTTTAACGTTATCTACGTAGACATCAACTGGTGTAATGGCCGACAGCATAATGGATACCAAACCGCTTTCTGGAGCAGTAAACTCTCCGGTAACTACCGTAAAGTTTCCCTTTCCTTTTCTCTCCGACACTTCCATGTGTAGGAGACTAGTTCCTCCACCTCGATCAGTTTGCTGATAAGCTTCCCAGCCATCGGTATAATGACCTGAAACAATATCGGCGATAACTACTCTTCCTTCAGCCGGATCGGTTGCAACATCATCTTTAATTGCATATTCGAATTCAAGGATGTATTCAACAGTACGCTCATCTGAGGAAGGGGACACAACAACTGGTTGATATGCAACTCTTGTGTTAGAAGAAGCTAAGCTTCCCACTGATCTCGTTGCATTCCATTTAGCACCTCTTGTTTTGGAGCCATTGTCAGATCCATCGTATAGTGTATTAGATCCATCAGAGCTTGACTCGAAACCGTTATTGTCCCACCCATTAGAAAATGAAATTTTCCAATTATCACTACCATCTTCAAAATCTCCATTCAAAACCGTTACCGGGAGCGGTACAAATTCATCAATTATTTCGATCTCAACCTCGATGGTATTTGATGCGTTATTCGCATCAAGAGCGGTCAAACTTACTGCATAGGTACCCTCTCCAGCTTCAAATTTCGCATATGTATTTTCAGCTGTAGTGGTTGTCTCTGTACCACAAACGATAGTTCCATCTTCATCTTCAACACATACCACACCATCGGGTCCAAAGTCCCATAAGTAATGGGTTGCCTCAGAAGACGTGTTAGTAAACCTAATTACCCTAAAATCCTCAGCAGTTGGGATACTCTCAAAACTAGCTGACGGAGGAGTTTCGTCAGGGATAGAACCTGGCTCTGGTAACTCAGGTCTAAACTCACAGCTCACAAAAGCCGCGGCAGCAATCGTCAAGGTTAACCTTAATGTTTTACTGATATTTATAATCATATTTTTCATAACTCACTTATTTAAATTTTAATAACCAAGATTCTGAGTGAGAAGGCCTCCACTTAGGTTGATTTCCCTTTGCGGAATTGGTAAGAACCTGGCGTTATTTATATCCCACACGTATCCCATTTCATCAGCATGGGCTGAAAGTACATTTTCAAATTCACCGAACCTCTTTAGATCAAAGTAGCGTTGATTTTCAAAGGCCAACTCTACCCTTCTTTCAGTCATCAAATCTTGTTTGGTAACTGAAGTAACTGTAGCTGTCAATCCCGCTCGATCTCTAACTGCTTGAAAAGACGCCAATGCATCCGGATCAACGGTAGCCGGAGCTCCGGCCATCGTCGCTTCCACATGTAATAGCAATACATCTGCATATCGAAGCGCTATGTAATCGTTACCGGCATTTCGTCCAACACCGTAATCGATGTTACCTGGCTCTATGACTGTACCTTCTGGTAAAAACTTGGCTACCTCATTCTCGGTGTTATCAAGCTCCCCATTAATATCTGTAATTGAAACAGCAGTTCTATTGCCCCCAATCGCAGCAAAATCATTATACAAATTTTCATTGACGATGTTTTGGCCATCATCTCTACCGGCCCGAACGAAAGATGTAAACTCAGCTGAAAAACCTTGACTTTCCTCAGCATTGCTCGATTGATATTGTATTGCAAAGATGATTTCATCATTCAATTCTGAATAAAACACATCATTATAATCCGACATTAAACTATATCCTCCAGCTGCAATAATGTCTTCACATAAAGCTTCCGCATCAGCATAATTAGGTGTTGCCTGAGATAAATAAACTTTTGCTAATATTCCCTGCGCTGCTGCCTTAGAGGCTCTAGATTTATGCGAATTGTCCAAGACATTGACAGCTTCCTGTAAGTCTTCAATGATTTGAGCGTAAACTTCAGCTTCTGGAATCCTGGTAAATAAAGCAGTCTCATTTGTAGGATCGATTGGTTCTGTAACTAAAGGTACATCTCCGTACAATCGTACTAATTTGAAATATGCATATGCTCTCAAAAATTTCGCTTCAGCTGTGTATCGTGCTTGATTGCTTTCATCAGCAACATCAACATAAGTAAGCATGTTATTTGCTCTGAAAATAACTTCATACATAGACTGATAATAATCTTCAGATTCTACATTTACCGCTTCTACTACATATCTGTGAAAATCAGACTTAGAACCTTCCAACGTAGCATTTCTGGTATTATCCGTTCGATGCTCAGTCAAAAGGTGCTCAAATTGAACGCCTCTATTAGCATTGCCAATATTCGTTTCTGTACTCTCGTTGGTCCCTTGCAGGGCATCATAAATGCCATATATACCAGCTAAGATGTCATCATCTGATGCAAAGAATGACTCCACAGATACTGCTGTATCAGGCAGTGGATTTAAAAAATCATCTCCACAAGAGGTGAAAGCTGTAGCTGCAACGGCAATTACTAAATATTTTAACTTTTTCATGATCAAATTCTTTTATTAATTAAAAGTCAACGTTTAGACCTAATGTGAATGTCCTAAACAGTGGCGTTCCTGCTCTCTGAGCTCCATAAGCTCTTGGATTATTATCATCGATATGTTCCGGGTTGAAACCATGGTAGTCAGACGCTGTTTTGTAAATCAAATTCTGTCCAGACACATACACTCTTAGTCCCTGCACTCCTATTTTTGTAGTCAGTCTGGCCGGCATATTATAACCAGCTGTTACATTTCTTAATGAAACATAATCTGCGCTTGCAATAACCTCACTGGTTAGTACTTTTTCCTGAATGAAAGACTCATGAGGCACCAAGCCATCAGCTACTGCTTGTTCAGCACCCCCCGATCGTGTGCTGTTACCAAACCAATTAAAGAAATATTGATCTCCTATATTATTCACTTGAGCTCCAAAACTCCCTTGAACCATAAAGGATAGATCAAAATCTTTGTAAGTAAATTCATTGGTTATGCTGGCCAATAAATCCGGATAAGGATCTCCGAGAATAGTCTTATCGTCCTCGGTAATTCTTCCATCACCATTTAGGTCTCGTACTATTACATCCTCTGCCTGACCATTAATTCTGTTCCATGGCTTGTCAACATAGGCTACCCTAAATTCAGCATCATTATATTTTTCGGTATCAACTACATAGCCATAAAAAGCAGATATAGGATTGCCGATTTTGTTAATCCATTGGGAATTTCTACCATACGTATCCTGAATCAATGCGCCATCTGAATCACCAAATGCCAGCAACTCATTTTGATTTGTTGAGCTGATCAAAGTGGTGCTCCATTTAAACCCATTTTGATTCATATTAATGGTACGCACCTCTAATTCCCAACCCTGATTTCGAACCTCGCCGAGATTAACAATTCCTGATGTAAATCCTGTGACATAAGAAACCGGATTCTCTAAAAGCAAGCTCTCACTTGTTCTTGAGTAAAAATCCAAGGATCCGGAGAATCTATTTTCTAAAAATCCAAAATCTATTCCGGGATTAAATTCTCTTGAAGCTTCCCATTGCAAAACAGAATTTGCAATGTTTAGTGGTGCAACTCCATTAACGACTTGACCATCAATAATAGCATTGGTATTATCTAATAAAGCCAGATAAGGCCATCTATTCACGACATCATTACCTACACTAAATCTCTCAGATCCAGTTTCTCCATAGCTTACACGAAGCTTCAAATTGCTAACAATATTATTTCCTGCCAGAAAGTCCTCATCAGCAACATTCCAACCCACTGATACAGCCGGGAAATTTCCGTATTTTGAGTTTGGACCAAACACGGAACTACCATCTCGCCTGAATGAGGCATTGAATAAATATTTTCCTGCAAATACGTAGTTTATTCGAGCGAAATAACCAATCTTATTATACAGGCTATTAATCTCGGCTGGTTCAGTAATCAGCGTTGCTCCTTCTAAGTTTTTGAGCAAATCATTTGTATAACCCACTCCTGTACCCTCACTAATATTGCTTCTTCTTTGTTGGATGGTAACACCAGCAAGCGCACCGAATTCATGATCACCAATATCCTTATTATAATTCAGGGTGTTATCAGATATAATTCTTGTTCGGAACCTGTTTTGCAAATAGTATTGTGATCTACTCGCACCAGCTGCATGGTAGTTGGTACCATCCCATCTTTCACGCTTTCTTTGCTCTACTGTTGTCGCTAGTGACGTTTTTGCTGTAAGCCCTTTAATGATATCTACACTTAGATATGTAGAGCCAAATAGAGTTGTTTCATACTCCCAGTGCTCTCTCTCTACATACTGTTGGTATGGGTTTGAGTCACCTGAAGTACGAGGACGTGTATCACTTCCATCACCGTCAAAGTCCAATTCAATCAAGTGGTTTTCCCAGAAGTAATCACCTACTCCCACATTCGGATATGATCCCCTATCTATTAATTGTAGGGTTGCTTCTGTATGATAAATAGGCAACCATGGTGATTGACGAGTAGGATTGTGTATGGATGTAGGTAAACTTCTTTGAGCTGAGTATGAAGGGTTCATGTTAATCCCAAAAGTGACTCTGTCATTAACCTTTGAATCTATTTTAATTCTCCCGCTATAAAACTTATAGTCATCAGTGATGATCACTCCTTCATCATGGAGGTATCTCAAAGACCCACTAAAGGTTGTTCTTTCGTTTCCACCTCTGGCAGATAATGAATGACTTTGGATATATCCACCATCGAAGAAAACGTCTTGCCAGTCTCTATCAACCCCAGTAAGTGCAACAATTTGCTGCATATATAGAGATTCTTCACTTAGCTCACCGGTTTGAGCTCTTTCGAAAGCAAGCCAGTCAGAAACACTCTTTCTATAATCATCACTACCATGGGCTTCTTTTCTACCCAGATAGGTTTGGTAGCTAAACTTCGTTTTACCGGCTTTACCACTTTTTGTGGTAATCATTATTACGCCATTGGAACCTTCACTACCATATATAGCAGCCGATGCAGCATCTTTCAACACTTCAAAAGATGCAATATCATTCATATCCAGGTTCGCAAGAAAATCAGAGTTTACAACGATACCATCTACAATAACAGCAGGACCAGAGTCAGCAGTCACTGAGCCCACGCCTCTAATCGTAATGGTAGGTGCACCTCCCGCTTCCGCATTTGTTGCTTGAATATTAACCCCCGACACCTGCCCAATTAGGGCATCATCAACCCTTGAAACAGGTAGCTGATCAAGCTTTTTATTCTCCACTTTTGAAATGGCTCCTGTGAGGTGAGATTTCTTCTGGGTACCATAGCCCACCACTACGACTTCTTCCAGTTCTTCAAGATTCTCTGAGAGAGTAACATCTATTGTACTTCGCTCTCCTACCGTAATTTCCTGAGTCTCGAATCCAACATAGGTGTAAACTAAAACAGCGTTTGACCCTACAGATACAGTATAGGATCCATTTACATTCGTAATAGTTCCATTGGCTGTTCCTTTTTCAAGAACAGTCACTCCCGGTATTCCGTCTCCATTTTCATCGACAACTGTTCCAGACACGGTACTCTGTGCCGTGGATAGTGTCGAAGTGCAAAGAACCAAAACCAAAATGAGAGCAACTCTCACCTTTAATTTAAGTTCTGCAGATTGTAAAATACTTTTCATTATTAAGGTTTTTAATTAATTAATTGATAATTACTAATCGGTTGCGAGTGGAAATGAAGGCCTTGCGAGAGTTACAGTAATATTGGTTAAAGCAGGTGCTTTTCGTATTTTTGCAACAAACTAAGGAGCCTGAGATAAATACCGATCGCCAAATTGATATCTTATTTTTTGCTCCACTCAAAGTTTAAGGATCAGCCCTTGGTTGGTCCTTTTTTTATTATAGTTTACTAGATACTCTCATGCTTTTATTATTAATTAGGTTAATGATCCATTTCCATTAAGCTTAATGCCGTCTTTAAGCGTTTTGACATATTCACTTATTTCTCTTAAATGCTCCTTCAAGGCTTCTCCAGCCTTGTCAGGATTTCTATCTACAATATGTTGTAAAAGTCGCTCATGTTGTTTCACCGCCAATTCAGCTCTACCTTCTCCGCATACATTATGCTTTTTAAAATATTGCATGATATCCGGAGTGATGATGAGCATCAATGAATTGAGTACAGAATTCTTGCCTGCTTCAGCAATCTTGAGATGAAATAGCAAATCTTCTTCAACTGCGTCTTGATTGTGCTCAATCTTCACTCGATGAGCATTCAATGCATTTTCAATTTCAATAATATCTGCGTCGGATCTATTTTCTGCAGCCAATTGAGCAATATTGGTTTCAAGTATCACCCTTGTTTCGACTAAAGACTTAAAATCTCGACCTTGAAGCCCGAGCATGTCAGTAATGAGACCTTCAAGTGCAGGTATGCCCATTCCGGCTACTACTGTACCACTTTGAGGTCTCGTTTTTAGAATACCATAGAACTCAAGCTTCTGAAGTGCCTCTCTGAGATGTGTACGACCAACTCCTAGTTTTTCACTCAACTTCCGCTCAGAAGGTAACCGATCACCTGCATTTAATTGACCAGAAGTGATCAAATCTCTAATCTGTTTGATAATTTTATCAACCGGTGACTCGACTTCTATTTGAGAGAAATTGTTGAGTATTTCCATCTATAAATTGATTAATTGGTCGACCAATTTATGGTGTACCAATTAAAATTCCAAAAAATCCATTGGTTTTTTATCAGATTTTTAATAAACAGGAGTTAAAAACGATTCTATTGTGGTTTTCGTAGTTTAATGATTCACCCATCAGTTAGTTGGACTGGTAAACAATTCCCGAAGTTTGATTTATTACATCTTTGGTTTAAGAAGATTCCCATAGAATTACACCATTATCTTAAAATTCTTCATCAATCCTCCATAATTTGAACGCTCATATCAGAATAGAATAATGGCGAGACACATCTATAACTCCGGAGTAATAGGCAATTGTGCATACACCGCACACATCCAGACTGACACAAATATTGCATGGATGTGTTGGCCAAGGTTTGATAGTAGTTTCATTTTTGGTGGCATGCTGGATGCGCAAAAAGGAGGAAGCTTTTCTATCACTCCCTCGGAAGGGGTAAAAAAATCTAACCAATACTATTTAGAAAATACGAATGTCCTTTGTACGGAAATAACAAGTGCTACTGGAAGATATAGAGTCACGGATTTCGCACCGCGATTTTTTCAGCAAGACCGATATTTCAAACCACTAATGCTGATTCGGAAAATAGAAAAGCTAAGTGGATCTCCCAATATCGTGGTATCATGCAAACCCCAGGGAAATTATGGGGATGTGACCCCAGAACATAGTTTTGGAAGTAATCATATTCGGTTCCTGGGGCTGGAGGCCTCTGTGCGACTGACTACCAATATCTCTCTGACCCATATCATGGACGAACAAAGTTTTGTCCTAAATGAGACCAAATATCTGGTTCTAACATGGGGTCCGTCACTGGAAGCGGCCCTCGAAGAAACCAGTGAATCCTTTTTAACCAAAACAACAAGATATTGGCAGAATTGGATCAAATCAGCCAACATTGTAAATTTCTACCAGCGAAAAGCCATCCGGTCAGCACTGATTCTCAAAATCCATCAGTATGAAGATACCGGTGCTATTGTGGCAGCAACGACCACAAGCCTTCCGGAAAGTCCAGGCAGCACCAGAAATTGGGACTATAGATTTTGCTGGATGCGGGACAGCTATTACACTTTGAACGCTTTCAATAATATTGGCCACTTCGAAGAGTCCGAAAAGTACTTTCACTACATTTTAAATACTACTTCAGAAGAAGT
Organism: Ekhidna sp.; assembly: GCF_040220215.1. Lineage (GTDB taxonomy): Bacteria > Bacteroidota > Bacteroidia > Cytophagales > Cyclobacteriaceae > Ekhidna. Next base: position 368,725 of record NZ_JAVJTR010000016.1, on the reverse strand, counting down.
AGATCGGTATCAGCCATTGTATGGTATTGATGGAAGAAAAGTATTGACCGAGCAGGAATTACCACTAAACGGCTATCTCGATAATAAGCCTGTAAGGGTCGGGAATGATGCCTATACTCACATTCAAAATGATGTTTATGGTCAGGTGCTTGTCTCACTTCTCCCATTATTTAACGACATGCGAATTATTTTCGATGAGCGGTACAATACACCGGAGCTCATCTACAAGACATTGAAAATGATTGAAAAAACTTTTGATGAAAAGGACGCAGGTCTATGGGAGTTTCGAAACTTAGCTCAACAGCATTGCTATACTTATCTTTTTCATTGGGCCGGAAGTAGCGCCGCAATAAAGATTGCTCGAACGCTGAAAGACGATAAAATAGGCCAATTGGCAACAAAACTCAAGTCCAGAGCATCAAACATGATTGAGAAGTGCTATGTGAAAAAGAAAAAAGCGTATGCTCAGGCAGTGGGTGTTGATCGCATGGATGCCAGTAACCTGCAATTGATTCTAATGAATTACTTACCCGGTCATACCGAAGAAGCAAAAAACCATCTCAAAGCAATGGAAAAAGAACTTCACGCCGGAGATGGACTATTTTACAGATACCAACACAAAGATGATTTTGGAATGCCCGAAAGTACCTTTTTGATATGCGCATTTTGGTATGTGGAAGCGCTGGCGTGTGTTGGCCGAATCGATGAAGCACTATCTTATTTTGAGCAACTTAACAGCTATTCGAATCACCTGGGTCTGTTAAGTGAAGATGTAAATGCGAAAGATGGTAGCATGTGGGGCAATTTCCCTCAGGCTTACAGTCATGTTGGGTTATTAAATGCTGCGAGTAGAATTTCAAGAAAGCTAGATAAACCTGATTTTATCGATTGACCAGGAGCTCCAGCAGGGCCCGTATTTCTTTGTAATCTTTTACACGATACTTGGCAGAACTAGAAGCTGCGCCCACCTTGACCGTATGGGCTGAATCGGGCATGGCCATGAAGGTATCTTCATCCGTCCAATCATCACCACATGCCATAAAAAAGTCAAAATTATCTTGCTTTAGCCAAGAAGCGGAAGCTAGACCCTTATTCACATTTGAATTTTTTACTTCTATTACCATGTCGCCTTCCTGGACCTGAATATCCCTTTCAGAGGACACGTATTTCAGATGGCTCGTGAGCTCTCGTGATCTTAATTCACCAAGTCCCGTTTCAACTTTCCGATAGTGCCAAACGAGCGAGTAATCTTTCCTTTCTATGAACGAGCCTGGAGTCCGGTTTACATAGTTTTCAAGAATTGCATAAAACTCTTCCTGCCAGCTATTATCTACTTCAACAAACTTACGCCACTTGCCCCCTTGCTTTTTGTTCCATACCCCATGTTCAGCGATGAAGTCGACCGGAAAATCGGAAAGCCAGCCATGAAGAACCTGCCTGTCCCTACCGCTAATTATGACCACTCTATTCTTTTTATCTTGACATAAATCATATATCAGCCCTTTCAATTCCTTGTCCGGTCCGGCATCCAAAGGATTGGCCTTAAAACCAACTAGCGTCCCGTCATAATCTAAAAAGATGATGCGTTTTTTGCTTTTTTTATAGGCTTTAAGCATTTCATTCTTTATCAAATCAGTGAGTGGTTTTGTTTGTAAATTTTCCTGCTCTTCCTTCACATAGTTCAATCGCTGCATAAAGAGCTTAACCCAGGCGTGTATGTTGTACCTGCGTAATGAAGCCTGCATAATTTGCATTCTAGACTTCCTTTCGGCAAGCGGCATGGTCAGAGCCTCCTTCATAGCTTTGACCATCTGTCCTTCGTCATTGGGGTTAATTAGGATCGCATCAGATAACTCCTTGGATGATCCAGCCATTTCACTTAGGATCAACACTCCATTTTGGTCGAGCTTACTTGCAATATATTCTTTACAAACCAGGTTCATACCGTCGCGAAGTGGCGTTACCAGTGCCACATCAGCCATTCGATAAAAAGAGCTTAAAGCATGTAGCGGGAAGCTTCGATAGAAATAATGGATTGGGGCCCAGTTGATTCTACCAAACCGACCATTGATCCGCCCTACTAATAATTCAATCTCTGATTTTAAATTGGCATACATTGGTACAGAATCCCTTGAAGGAACTACCACCATCAATAGGGATACTTTTCCTACAAATTCCTGATTCTCAGCCAAGAATTTCTCAAAGGCTCCCAAGCGTTGCGCAATACCCTTTGAGTAGTCCAACCGATCAATACTAAGTATCAATTGCACTTCTCCTAACGACGTTCGATATCTAACTTCTCTCGATAAAGTATCCGGATGAGCAGCCGCATCAGCGTATTTGTCATAGTCGATCCCCATTGGCAAAGCATCTGCCATTACCAGCCGATTACCAACTTTCATACGTCCATTTGTATTGCCAATCCCAGCCAAACGATTTACTGAAGAAAGAAAATGTCGCATATCATCATAGGTATGAAATCCGATAAAATCTGAGCCCAACATCCCCTCCAGTAACTCTCTTCTCCATGGCAATAACCGAAAAGATTCATAGGATGGAAATGGTATATGAAGAAAAAAACCAATGCTTATATCAGGATACTTATTGCGAAGCAAAGTTGGAAGAAGTAAAAGCTGATAGTCATGTATCCAGACTGTATCTCCTTCCTCAATGACCTGCTCAAGCGCTTTTTCAAATTTTTTATTCACCTTTTGGTAGGCCGCCCAAAATGCATCATCATAAATAATGTATTGATTGAAATAATGAAAGTTGGGCCAGAGTGTCTCGTTGCTAAATCCTTCATAATACTCTTCAATTTCATTTTTAGTCAAAAAAACCGGTCGCATATTCATAGAAATCAAGCTATCTGTAATAGCTTCTCTCTCTTCACCCTTATTTACTGCAAGTCCTGGCCAGCCCAACCAGATGTTATCCCCGTCTTTATATACAGATCCGAGTCCTGTAGCTAACCCACCCTCACTAGGTTTTAATTCAAATTTCTTCTGGACTCGTTGAATTTTTACTGGCAGGCGATTCGAAACAATGATAGTCTTAGGCATACGAATAAAGATAGCGAAAAGCATTTTTAATGAATGAAGTCCATCTGATCAATGTAGCCTGCCAAACCAGCACTCTGCACAGTCAATCATACAAAACCCCTTCTCTTTTCAGCGCAGGGTTTGAGTACCTGAGGCCCAGAAGTTCAGTTTATACGGTGAACCGGTACTCGAGGAACTATCAAAACCAAAAAATCCTTCCCAGAAAACTGAAAAGGATTTATATCTAAGGCCGGACGGTCCGTCGATACGGGCGAACCGGTACACATTGGGGAACTACAAAAAAAAATCCTTCCCAGAAAACTGAGAAGGATTTGTACCTGAGGCCGGAATCGAACCGGCACTCCTTGCGGAACACGAGTTTGAGTCGTGCGCGTCTACCAGTTCCGCCACTCAGGCATTAAGTACTGGCTTATTTACTTTTTGAACTGTAAACCTTAAAATACTGAAGTTTACCAGTTCCCCGTCCGAATGGTTCATCCGGGCGGGCGCCACTCAGGCATCTTCCGTAAACGGTGGGCAAAAGTATCTAAACAAACATAAGATTGCAATAAAGAGTCAAGCCTTAATGTTTTTAATATCGCCAAATAGAAGTCTATTTCGGGAACCCACCCATGACCCTTCCAAAGGAAGGGATATATCTACCCTGATAAGGTCAAAACTCAACCTCCCAGCATCACAAAAGCACCCCAGTAGATTGGGTTTTTGTATTTCTTTTTGATTTTGCGTTGAGCATTCAGAAATGCCTCGCGCTTATTTCCATTCTTCAGATAATCTTTATAAAAAGTGGTCATCAAATCTTTGGTTGCCTCATCGTCTACTTTCCACAAGGACATCACCACGGATTTTGCACCACCCACGAAAAATGCACGCTGTAAACCATAAATTCCTTCTCCTGAAGCTATTTCTCCAAGACCGGTTTCACACGCAGAAAGCACAACCATTTCCAGATTGTTTAATCCAAGATTCATGATTTCATATGCAGTTAGGATACCGTCTTCTTCATCTGCTGTTTCCTGGGCATTGCTAACCCCGGCTAATAATAAACCGGAACTCAGCATCGGATCTTCGCTAGGTGCTTTTTCATCTTCCATGAAAAATCCATGGGTAGCAATATGCACCAACTCTCTATTGAGCTGTGATTTTACGGCCCCTTCTTTTGCTTCATCCTTTAGCAGCGTCTGACATTCTGCACCAGATTTTTCAATCAATCCCTGAATTTCCTTAATCTCTTCCTCCGTCCCCGGTAAATCAGAAACATTAGAAATCATGGCAAAACTTCTGGTTGTTCCTGCTATCGCAGTAGAACCCCCAATTTTATAAGACGGCCTTCCCACTAACAGCACTTTCTTAATCTCATCACTTTGATCTTCTGCCAGATTCAATGACAAAAAGTCTTTCGTAGAACTCAGCTGAACAATGGCAAGCTCATCAATCAAGTAATTTTTTGAGGAAGGATCATACAAAGTATTCACACTGATCTTATGATATATCCCATCCGGCGCATAGTAAATCTTCTCGATCCCATTTGCGAGCAAATAAGTATGTATTTTCTTCCAATAGAGATCAAAGGATTTTGGATCATCTACTTTGAATTTGATCGCATTCTTATAGGTCGCGAATCCCTTACTTTCGAATTCTGTTCCTTTCCCAATCACAATCACCTTTGGATATTGATTAGCTGCCGTTCCAATCAAAGCGGTATAAATACCTTCTCCGTTTAGCTCGGTTCTTATAATCTCTACGGTTGCTTCACCCGGAACTAATTTTTGTTTGATTTGAGCAAAGGCGGGTGCTTCGCCTCCAAACGATCCATCAAACTCTGCGGAACGTCGTGAAAGTTCTCTTTCAAGGTCATTGGTTTTCCGCAAAAGACTATCCAGCCTTGACTGACTTTTTTGCTTCAAATCACTTTTTAATGATTGAAGATCTGCTATCTGCTTCCTTGCAACCGTCCACTCAGAAAATAGCTTTATCAGTTCTTCATCGCCGCTATTAAAGATTTGCTCCCGTACTTTCTTTGTCGAGTTTAAAAGCATGCCTTTCGTACTCAATTCAAGGTTATACCAATCTTCTACTACTTCTGGTTTGATGCTACCTTCTTCATTGGTAGAACGAGCCACCACATAAACCTTGAAATTGTTGAGCAACTTCTGCTTCTCCTCTACAAATGTCTTTTTCTCGGATTCAGATAAGTACGTAAATGATTCATTAATCTCTTTTACCTGGGATTCTGCAAGCGATACTAGCAGTGGCTCAGCCAGATCATACTGATTGGTGGTTGTATAGAAATTAGCCAGGTTATTGACTGTTCTTATATATCCGGGATGCGTTTCTGAGTAGTATTTAGCGTACAGTTCCTTTGCCTTTTGCATTGCTTCCAAAGCTTCCTCATTCCTTTCCATGAGATCATAAAGTAGTCCTTGATTTGACAGTGCTGAGAGATACTGTGGGTGGTCCTCCGGAACGGTATATTTGAAGATTTTGATCGCCTCTTCATAATCCTTGAGCGCCCGGGTAAACTCTTCATTCTTCTGATAATAAACCGCCCGGTTACTTAACAAATTAGCATAACCGGGATGGTCTTTTCCAGAGGATTCACTTTGCCATTTAATGGCCTGGTTTAGTAAAACCAAAATAGAATCATTTTCTGAATCAGTTCGAGTCAGAATATTTGCCAGGTTCGTAGCTAATGCGACTCTCAGCCCCGATTCCTCATCCTTAGAAATACGCAAAGCTTCGCGGTAGTCGGACTCTGCTTTCGAATAGTTAGCCAGCGCTTCATATAAAGCCCCTAAACTGTTTAGCACCGATGAATACTCTGAGGAGCTAGTCATCCCCTCTCGAACTAAAATATCTCTGGCCTTGGACAAATACTTATCTGCGTCTTTAAAGTTTTGAAGCAAATACCTTTGATTTCCGAGCGACTGATAAGCAACAGCTAATTTTTCAGGATTCGAATTTGGGTTGGATTCAAGATCAGAAATGTAGTCTGAGAAGACTTCATCTGCTCTTTCAAACCTTCCCATTTCAGTGTGAATTTTACCGAGCTGTAATACCGTTTTTGTGTAACTGGCACTATCTGTAATATTTTGAGAGCGATGTGTGATGACAGATTTACTCAGGATATTAAGTTGCTTGTATTTTTCTCCCGTCGCTCCATACAGCTCCGATTGCTCCAGCAAAACCGAAATATAGGTTGGGGTTTCTTTATAAATTTCCTCTGCCTTGGTATAATACTTTTCTGCTACATCATACCTAAAAAGTAGCACAGCCAAACGAGCACTATTGATTACAAATTCTTTGGTGTCCAGTTTAGTTGCTTCACATTTCGCAACATTTTGATCGCACCATGAGAGCAGCTCAGAAGCTGACTCAAGTGCTTTCACATAATTTTTTTGATGAACAAAAACATTATAAAAATCCTTAAGGAAAAACGGGTATTCTTCCTTTTGGGACATGTACGGTTTTAAATCTTCATAGAAAATAGCGGCTTTTTCATATTTCTCTGAAGACATCAAAAGTGCGCTGTAATTTTCTGCAACATGTAAATAAAATGAGGTCTTATTTTCTCCCAATAAGCCCAGCAATTCATCATAGCTTTTTTCAGCAGCTTCCACATTTCCAAGCTTACCCTGCACATAAGCCAAGTCGTCAAGGGATCTTGCATATAGTTCATCCGGCTGCCCTATAATTTCACGATGAGTTTTCACTGTTTCCTCGAGTACATTTCTGGCTTGCTCGGCAGAATCACAATTCAAATAATAGATTCCAAGGTTTCGATTAGCCGAAAGTGTAATTGGATCACCTGGCCCGTAAATCTCCTCCCGCAATGCTATATCTTCCTTACTTCGCTGAATGGTATTTTCACAATCGCCCAGTTGATAAGCTATAAATGCGAGTTTTGAAGAAAAGAAAAGCTTGACAGTATCCTGTGAAATTAGAGATGTATTTGCCAATGATTCCTGTAGCTCAATCAGCGTACCATTGGCTTCTTCAAATTCTCCATCGCTAATTAAGGATTCTATTCTGTTTACTTCTGAATTAAAGTCAACCTGCTGCTGGGCAAAAAGCCCTCCAACAAAAAGCCACAGTAGTAGTGTACTAAAAAATTGTTTCATGTATGATTTCCCCTTCATAATTCAATAATGCATATACAATTTCATCATCTGAGAAGGAGTTAAGCGACACTAAAGTCATGTACTCGTTATCGTTTTTAATAATGGCAGGCTCCTTCAGTTCAGCATCAAAGCTATAGGTTATTTCTTCTAAAACTTTAGCCTGTTTTTCGTCATAGACAGAAGCGGTGATGGTAGATCCTTCATCCATACGATTATAGGTGAAAATCCAAAGCGATTGTTCTTGCCTGATCATTCCGGCATATTCGCCTGTTAAGTTTATGGTGCTGACTGCTTCAACTTTGCCATTGAAATTTACCTGAGACAAGGTGAAATTTGTGCTTCCTTGTTGCAAAACAGTCGCACTCCCCTGCAGTTGATTTACCAGCACATTTTGTATCGGATCACCGGATCTTAGAACCGCGGTAAAGTATTCACTGCCATTCGAAGTGAATTGAGAAATCCAGCTTCTTCCTTCCGTTCCTCCAATCATAAGCGAGCTATCGCCTACTATTTTAAAATAAGATGCCGTGCTATTCTTATATGGTTTAATCTCCCATTCTTTCTGATAATCTTCACCCAAAGGAATAGCTCCGACAAGCAAATTTTCACTGCCTCTCTGTCCCATAAATACATGTAGACTATCATTCAGGTTAAGTTTTTTTGATGTACAAAAACTTCCTTCCTGAAATGCGCCGGGAAGCAAAAACACACTATCTGCCTCATAGCATTCTGAAATGGAGTCAGTACTAAACGTTTGAATTTTCATGTTAGCTATCAAACCCTGAAGCTCTGTCTTAAAAGATTTGTAGTTCTCGTCCTTTTGATTTCCTGCAAATACAGCGCTTCCATTTTCTCCAGGCATCATTTCATCAAAAAACCACTGAAACGTTTCCTGACCATGTTCGGAAGATATAATTGAACCATTGAGGCTGTCCGCTTTCTGGAAAGAAGTGTAAAGGTTTTGATAAATACGTCCTTTACGGGAAAGGAAATCGTCTGTTGGAGGCACATCCAGATCATTACAGTTTCGTTCATAAGTAAGCTTATTCCCATATTCCAATTTTGATATGAGGTATTGAAAAATATCAATCAACACCGATTCATTATCATATTTGGTAATTAGGTTGATTATTCTTTGAAATTTAAGATTATCAAGCTCTGCCTGAATACACTCATCGCCATTGATCATTCGATCATTGGTAGCCATGAAAAATTTGTATGCCGTTTTGATCTCTTCCTGCAATCCATCAACCTCCACCTTCAAAAGATTTAGAAATCGATCTGACCATTGTTTATAGTCCCAGACATCAATGTTATCCGCTAAGAAGTTGGCCGGAGTTATTCCATTCATCCGGAAATGATCAATCTTCCGCTTATTAATATTTACTTTTCGCTTTTTCTTATACGGCAGCTGCTGATAGAGATCCCGATAAAGTTCTATGTGGTACATCGAAGAATCAAAACTTACACCTACAGACTTTACGGCAATTTTGAGAGAATCATCTGCTTTTAAAAACAGCTGCCTTAGGTTATCGGCACTTGTGTTAATGTCAATGAACCCTTCTCTGGCTTTTAGGTAGTGATAAACCGCTCGATCATAATTTTCAATTAACTCTTCATATCTCACAGCATAATTTTCAACATCCTCATAACTGCTTTCTATTTTATTTACTCCCATTCGGGTCACCGAATCCTTGTCTTTCAAATCCGGAACATCGTACCAATCCGGAAAACGTGAAACCTCTTTCTCATCCAGGTAATTCTTAGCAAGTCCGAAATTGGTTTTTGCATTGTAAACTCTCTGACGAGAGGCGACTCTTTCAACAATTGGATCCAGGGTAGAGAAGTTATCCAATTCCATCTTTGCAAGCTGATAATACACATTTGCAAACTCCACATTTTCCTTTTGGAATTCTATCAGCTGATTATAAAACACCTCTTTGTTAACGGTAGATTTTTCACTCAATATCTTTTTGAAAGCACCTGTCTGGGCAAAGGCCGATGCACAGGAGAGCATTAGAATAAATAATGAAACTTGCTTTTTCATCTTAATTATCAGCTAATATTTTAAATTCTACTCGTCGGTTTTTGGCCATGTTTGCTTCTGTATCATTAGGGAACCTTGGCTGGGATTCCCCATAACCTACAGCTACTAATCGATCTTTATTTATCGCATTATCTTGAAGGAATTGGAGCACTGAGTTGGCTCTTAAGTTTGAAAGTTGAAGGTTATATTTTTCAGCTCCGGCATTATCTGTATGAGCAGATATTTCAACCTTATATTGATCATTCTCTTTTAAATAACTCACCAGCTTTCCTAGTTCTTCATAAGAGCCTGCTGTGAGTTCGTATGAGTTGTATTCGAAAGTGATATTATCCAAAACAAGCGATATATTCTCCACTGATTGAAGTGTAGCGCTCATTTCTTTTATTTCCTGCTCTTCCGAGAGATCCAGTTCTGCTGAGTAATAACTGTATCCTTCAGCAGAAGTGCTGATTTCATAAACCTCACCATCCCGTAGCTGAAGTGTGATCTTCCCGTCCTTTACGATCCGTTTGGTTTTTTCATTTCTCGTAACATTATAAACCGTGATCTCAAGGCCAAGATTATTTCCGGATTCATCAGCGAATGAAAGAGACACATCTTTCAGCTTTCTTTTTAGCTCAATGTCAAAATCAAAAAAGTCAAATATTACCTCTTCATCAAAAGGCAAATTCAACGTATCAGCAAAGTAATTTTCAGAATTAAAAATGATATTCAGTTCCTGTCCTAACGAAATGGCTGTCTGTTCGCCTCTACCTACATCAATATCTTCAATAAGAGTGTAATCTGAATCATAAAGTGAAATGCTTGCTTCAATAGGAAAATAGAACTCCTCATCAAATACATTGAACGTTACATCTACACTTGGGAATAGCTCGAAATCATTGGTTAGTGAAAGGTTAGTTGTTTCAATCAATTTTGATTGAGCAGAATACTGATCTTTATAGGCTAGCAATGAATACTGTTCATTCATCGGAACGAATAGCTGATAATATCCTTTAGCATCACTTATGGCTTCCTGAAAAACCTTGGTGGTATAGGGGTTTATCACCTGAATGGTGGCTGATAAGGGGTTTCCTAGCTCATCATTTACCGTGCCTGAAACAAGGGCCATTTCTGAAGGATGATAAGCTCGCTCAAGTGCTTTCGATAACAGAGAGGACTGAATCTTGTCCTGTCCTTTGGAATATTCACCTGCATTGTAATAGAGGGTGCTATCCCGATTTAAAGAAGGAGATACCAAATCCTGATCACCAATCACCGAAAGAATAGGTTTGGGATTATACCTGAACAAACCATCAATTTTTGCCCAAAAAACTGAAAACTGTTTCCTCGCTACTCGTTTTCCTTCATCATCTAATACATCCTCGTAGGAGGAATAATAAAAGGTCTTATTATCCCGTGCATAGTAAGGAGAGCAGATGCAACCTGTATTGTAGGCTGGCGGTAATAATTCAGGTTCAGACCAAGTTCCGGCTTCAGTTAGTTCAGTGAAGAATAGCTGGCCGCAGTATTCATCCGCTTTTGCATCAGGAGGTAAAGGGCGTGTGAATAAAACCTTCTTTTCATCAGCAGAAATTGCAGGACCAAGTTCGTCTGCCGAAGAGTTTAATCCAATATCAAGAGCAATGGGCGAGGACCACTTTCCGTTCTTTAGTTCGGAATAATAAATATCGTAATCAGGTTTGGCAGAGGTTTTCGCAGCAAAATAGAGTTTTGTATTGTCGAAATTGAGCTGAAGATTCCTTAATTCAAAGCCACTGATAGCATCTCCTTCAAAAATTTGAGTTGGTTTAGCCCATTGAGAGGAATCAGTGTTGAATTCAGAAATATAGGGCTTGAAGCTACCGTAATAATTGGCCATAAATACCATCTTAGAGCCATCATAACTCACTTTGGCATTTTTTACCACAGCTCCGGTATTAATGTTTTTTAGCTCTTGAGTATATCCGCGCAAAACACACGTACAAACTAGTAAAGTAAGAGCGCACAATCTCAGTGGTGAAAAAGTTAGTGACATGGTTAGCATTAGGTTTCTCACCGAAAGGTAAAAAAACAAGCAGCATTTTCCACTACCTAATCAGGGGTATTTTAAATAATCCTTTTAAAGATTGAACATAAAAAAAAGCCCCCTAAAAAGGAGGCTATATCACAACAGAAATGTTATTTGACTGGAAAATAGATTTCGGTTACCCATTCAGCAGTGTCTGTCACTACTCCCGGATCAGTGACGTAGACCTCCCACGGATTTCCATTTTCATCAAAATTGTAATAGCTCATATAATCCAGTAGATCATAATAGGCACTTTCCATCAGATCATAGTCTCCTTTATGTATCGTTTTTAATGCCAATCCCTCGTAGGTCATTCCACTCACAATTCCTTCTCCATCAACCTCGAACTTACGCACCGTCGGCAATCCACAGATCATCTCTGTGCCCTCTTCACCGTAGCTTAGTACGATAGAAATAGGTGCTCCTGCTGCTTCGATATTATTGGCAGACATATAGGACATTACCTTCCCATAAGTTTCGCCCATCACTTGGCCTATCATTTCAGGATCTATTGAAGAAGATGCCTGAGCTCCAATATATGGTGAGGCGGAAGTTTCAACCTGTTCGATATCATAAGTAAAGTCTGGTCTTGATTCTACTCGCTCTTTCAGTTTAGCCAATGTACGTTCATACATTGGACTAATCATACCTTCAGTTCCTAAAGAAAGTAATTTCCAAATACCTGAGATATCCGTTTCATCATAGGTATAAGTAACATTTGTGCCTCCGTTTTCTTCAGTCAAAATCCATGAAGCTGTAGGTTCGCCCGGGTAGCCTTCAAAAGTCATTTTAGATTTAACCATCATGTTCTGATCTGATTCAATAATCTCTATATTCCCACTCCCCAGATCGGAGTTTTCACTTTCCCAACTATAGCTGGCTCCTACTCCAGAAGTTGGTCCTTCGATTATAATTTTGGCTGTCGTATCAACTTCAGACCATGCTGAAAATTGATCAAAGGTTTGAAATCCATTCACTTCATTAAATACAACCTCTACCGGAGCATCGATTGTGATACTACGCTCCATGTGAGCTTCTGATGGACCAAATATGATTACGCCAACCCCTATGACAATCACCACCAAAACGATGATCCCAATAATTTTAAGAATTTTCATAATTAGATTGTTGATTTTTGTGAGAGTATAAAGGTAAATCATTTGGAAGGGAATAATAAGTATGCTGGCTTTTGGCGAAGACTACTGGCTCACAATATTGATCTGATGCCCATTCTCTTTTTGTTCTATGGTGTATCATACTTTATTTCAGACACACGATTCGATTACCTGCTTATTTCTTCCATTTATTTCGGCTATCATATCGTTTTTGAGTCTAGCTCAATGCAAGCAACTCCCGGCAAAAGATGGACAAAAATTAAAGTGACAAATAAAAATCAAGGGCCACCGGGTGTGGGTCAATCTATGGTCAGAAACTTGTCGAAAATTTTGTCTTTAATCCTCTTTTTTGGAGGCTTCATTGTCATAATTTGGGATAAAAGAGGCAGAGGATTACATGACTATATTGGGGGTACATTGGTATTATTTGAGGAAGATTGACTTAATTTCGTTTTCAGAAAGGATTACCTTTAAATAATCATTTATATTTCAGTTCAATTTTAATTGCTAGGACAACATGGCTAACGATAATTCCACTATCAAGCGGTTTGAAAGTTTCTTTGAAGGCTTCATTTTTTGGAGTAGATGGGTACAGGCTCCTTTGTATACAGGACTAATTATTGCATCTTTCTTCTATCTGTATAAGTTTTTTGAGGAGCTTCTGTATATGGTGAAATACACTACCATGTGGAATGAAACCAAGATGATGCTTAGCATTCTGGGGCTTGTAGATATTTCCATGGTGATGAACCTCGTAGTAATGGTAACCATAGGGGGATATTCCATCTTCACCAGCCGTATTGACGTGGATATGCACGATGATAAACCGCTATGGCTTGAGGGTCTTGATGCTGGTCAGTTGAAAATTAAGCTGGCAACATCCCTTGCTTCAATCTCCGGGGTTTACTTACTGAAAACCTTTATAGATTACAGAAATGAGGTGCAAAAAACTTCTCCGGAAGGTATTGTGATTGAGATTGTTATTCATATGGTCTTTATTGTATCTGCTCTTCTTCTTTCGCAGACTGAGAAAATCACACATAGTTATCATGCAGCTCATGCACCAAATGTAAAAAGTGGTCATGATGATGAAGATCACGAACATTGATCCTAAACAAAGACACTGAGCCGGAGAATTTCTTCCGGCTTTTTTGTTTTAAGAGGGAGGTAATTATGATCAAAAAGTTATTTTTGCCCTCCCCTGCGCACGTGGCGAAACCGGTAGACGCGCCAGCTTGAGGGGCTGGTGGGAGCAATCCCGTGGAAGTTCGAATCTTCTCGTGCGCACTTAATCATAACAATGTATTTTACATACATCCTGTACAGCCCGTCAACCAAAAAGTTTTAGTAAGGGACATTCAAATGACTTAAGAAAAAGAATCGATCAGCATTATTCAGGGAAAAAGAAAAGCATAAAACATGGAATACCTTGGAGGTTGGGCTACTATGAAAAATTCTCAAAAAGAATTGAAGCTATAAACAGGGAAAAGTATTTTAAAACTGCCTCTGGAAGAAGGTTTATGAAATCCTTAAATCTAGCCCCTTACAATCCCGTGGAAGTTCCCATGCCTGAATGAACTTCGGTCAGGCGGGGAATCTTCTCGTGCCTGCCCGCCCTTGGTCAGGCGGGCGCACTTTTTATTGTCTTAGAAGATACCTGATATCTTCCATCATTCTCCTCATTTCCAACCTAAGCGTACCATTGTAGATCCCTCTGATTCTTCTTTTTTGATCGATCAATACGATATTCTCCGTATGTAGAAAGTCATCCAGATCGGTGATCCCTTTACCAAATCCTTCGTCGGCAAAATATGCCAAGCGACCCATTTTATAAATCTCTTCTTGCTCACCTGTAACCAAATGCCATTGCTCAGAGTCAATTTCATTTTGTAGGGCATACTCTTTTAATCGCCCTACACTATCTGCCCACGGCATCACCGTATGGGACAATATTCTCACTTGATTGTTATCCTTAAACTCATCTTGCACCATCGATAAGTTTGTTTCCATTTTCGGGCAGACAGTCGGGCACATGGTAAAGAAAAAATTAGCGACATAGACTTTTCCATCAAATGTCTTATTTGAAACAATCTCTCCGTTCTGATTTACAAATTCAAAGTCAGAGATGGTGTGGATTTTATCATATCGTGGATCGTCTTCTTCAATCCATTCAGCTGTAAATGTTTCTTCATTGTAAAAGGGAAGATCAATCTCCCCATCATTCTTATTGGGTGCACAACTGATCACAAGTACGATTAATAGTGTATGTATTAGATTTTTCATTATTCTTCTCCTTTATATGGATCTACGGATTGGGTGGCCCCATCTAGTTTTGTACATCTTTTTATACCCATCAAGCCATATCTCCTTCCATTCTCACGTACTGTATAATTAGATCTCACCTTACCGTCTGGTCTCCAGGCTTGCTGTCTTCCAAATTCTTTCCCATTTACATAATTCATATCGGTAGCCGGCTGACCATCATCAAACCATTCCTTATGATTTCCCTCGCTAAATCCGTTCACAAAGTAGTATTCAAAAGATGTGGTTCCGTTTCTATGAAATCCAATGTGCTTACCATGCTTTTCTCCGTCCCGATATGGTCTTATGTATCGAACGTCACCGTTTTCGTAATAGGAAGTCATCATCCCGTTTTGTCTCCCGTCATAATATCCGATTTTTAATGAGAGAATACCATTGGAATACCTTTCAATCAGATAACCAGAAAATGGAAGATCATTATAGAACACATCTCCGTTCTGTTTCTTAGTGACATCCGCATCAGAAACCAGAATATTTACTTCAGGAACAGCTATATCAGTCTCTTCAACTGGGGTTGTCATCACATCTTTTGAATCCATACACCCAGTGATCAAAATCAGAAATCCAATAACTCCTATTCGCTTCATAGACAAAAACAAGGGTTAACCAGTTAGGTCAACCCCCTTTATTATTTCATTACTGAGTAATTGTTCCGGCTTCACCGTAAAACCCATCTCCATTAATCCATGGAAGGTCTTCGGTTATGTGATAGTGGTAAATACCATCTGGAAAGTCTGCCGTTGCTGATGTATGACCATGATAATCATCCAAATCATCATTGGTGATGATTTTCCCATTTTCCATTGGTCCATACACAGGAAACCCATCCAGAAGAAATCCTAAAAAGGCATCCGATCCCTTATTTTCTGTTAACCAGATAGGCTCAATATGATAATGGTATGCATCGCCGGCCGGGTGACCTTCGTATTGATCAAATGTATTTAGCTCCTCTAGGATGTCATCACCTGGTGCTGCCTCCTGATTAAAGAAAACTATACTATTAATTGAAACACCCATCGGCCCCATTGGGGTAGATTCTTTATTAGCAGCCTCAGATGGATATCTAGGAATCTTAAACACATAGTTTTGAGCTCCGATTTCACCTGGGTTTTTCTTAAAATCAGGATTATTCGGTTCATCATAAGGTTCATAAAGTGGGTTATTCATTGGATAATACATGCTTTTATGATCCGGCAGGTTGGATGAAGTGATAGTTACCCATGTCTCATCAAAAGTGACACTCACAGCATCCGTGTGATAAAATTTAGCAGCCAGGGTGCTGATATCCACTTGATCAACTTCAGTCTCATCATCATCCATTCCATCATCTATTTCATCTGCATCGTCTGTGCCACACGCGAACAGCATAAGTGAGAAGAAGGCCAAACCAATCAGGTTCAAGTTCAATTTTTTCATTATTACAATCTTTGTTTGCTTACTTGACGGCAAAGACTGTAAAAACCCTCCACTGAGGGCATTATTATTTTTCTTTTTGCCAAACTACGTCGGCAAACCAACCATCTGAATCTAAAAAAGTTTGTTTTGAAGTAAAACCAGATGCAGCTGCAAGCTTATCTAATTGCCGACGATCATATTTTTTAGAAATCTCCATGAAAATGGCTTCCCAGGCACTGAAATGTACCTCCTGCTCCATGATGGAGACCACCTGTTCGATTTTACTAATCAAATAACTCCTACACTCGCCTGTGTGCGGATTGTAATATGGATAATGTAAAAACTGATTCCGATCGAAGTTTGCATCCAGTTCGGTGTTGATTCGATCCAGAAGGTTGAGGTTAAACTCTCTAGTCACTCCCTGATTATCATTGTATGCATTTAGGATGATAGAGGGGTCTTTCTTAAGGTCTACTCCCATAAATAATAAGTCGGAGGGCTTTAGAAAATGTTGAAGTTTTGTCAGAAAATCAACCGCTTCAGCTTCGCTAAAATTTCCCACATTCGAACCCAAAAAAAACACAATATCCGTTTCCGGACTTTCGGCGATCTCTGCTAGTGCATCGAAATAATCTCCCTCGTAAGACTCAATCTTCAATCCGGGTATTTCAGCTTTTAAATTCCCTTCAAGAATTTCAAGCACATTACCGGAAATATCTACCGGAGTATAAGTAAAGTCCACCTGTGCTTCCATGAAATGTTTTAGGAGCACTTTTGTTTTGAGTCCATCACCGGCACCCAACTCGATGATTCTGAAAGGTTCATCACTATTGATTGCTTTCAAAATTCCTTCTTTGTGGGTTTGGAAAATTTCCAATTCTTTCCTAGTGAGGTAATACTCATCCAAATGCATGATTTGCTGGAAGAGCTCATCACCCCGTGCATCATAAAAATACTTTGAAGGCAAATGTTTGCTTTCGGCTTGCAAGCCTTTGAAAACATCCTCGGCCAAAGGTGTGAGCGTCGTGAGTTCTTTGGTCATCTGGTTCTTAAATGTGCTTTGCTAAACGAATGCCCGAAAACATCCATCGCAGGTGCGGATGAAAAAAATTACGATAAGTTGATCTGATATGATTTTTAGATGTTCCAAAAGAACCGCCTCTCAGCACCATTTGGTTCACCATGAATTTTCCATTGTACTCCCCAAGAGCGCCTTCCGGAGGATTATAATATGGGTATGCAACGTATGGACTTACGGTCCATTCCCACACATTTCCGAAAAAATCAAAATCCGAAGTTTGTGCAGGCCTAAACTGGTTATTCTCTACAAAGTTTGTTTCTGATAAAATATTTGGTGAATACATATTACAAGCTACTTCCCATTCGTGCTCTGTCGGAAGTCGACAACCTCTCCATCTGGCAAATGCGTCGGCCTCATAATAAGATACGTGACAAAGTGGATCATCTTCAAGGACTTGTTCATATCCACCAAGCGTGTAGTTCCACCATTCTTCGCCTTCCTGATGCCAGTATCTCGGTGCTTTTATTTGATTTTCATTCACCCAATCCCAGGCCTCTGACAACCAAAGCATATGGTTTCTATATCCACCATCTTTAATGAATTCCATATACTCTCCATTCGTCACCAAACCTGAGGATATCTGATACTCATGTAGAAACACTTTGTGCCTCCCCTCCTCATTATCAAAATGAAAACCATCTCCTTCAAATCCGATTTCATAAATCCCTTCATCTACATTGAGCCACTCCGCTTTGGACTCTACTTTTTTTACTTTCTTTTCATCTTTTCTATATGCCGGATGTAATGGGTTGTCCCCCAATATCCTTTTTATGTCATATAGAAATAACTCCTGGTGTTGCTGCTCATGATTGCACCCCAGAATAAGCACTTCTTCGATTCTGTCATTTATATCACCTCCACTCAGAAATCGCTCAACATGCTCATCTACATATTTCCGATACTCAAAGACTTCATTAACAGTAGGCCGGGTCAGCTGTCCCCGATTTTCCCTGCTCCAGCGATCTCCTGCTGAGATATAATAGCTGTTGAAAAGGATAGGGTATTTGGGATGAAACTCCTGATAACCCTTCATGTGTGGCTTTAAAATAAAAGTTTCAAAGAACCAGGTAGTATGCCCAAGGTGCCACTTTAGTGGACTGACATCCATAACTGGCTGAACCACAAAGTCCTCTATTTCCAAAGGCTCGCACAGGTATTGAGTATGCGATCTGACCTTTTGATAGGATTCTAAAAGTTCCGATTTTGATGAAACGATTGTTTGCAAGACGAAAAAGGGATTTTTTTCAATTTATAAATCTTGAACGATACAATCGATAAAAATTGGACGATAATTGAAAAAAAGAAACCCTGTCAGCAAACTAGCCGACAGGGCCCTCAACTAACCAAAAAGACTAGAACAATTTATGTTCTATGCTATTATCAGTAAGGGAATCAAAATCCCTGCCAGTTAGTTATTCGTAGTTAAACGACTTAAAAAAATTCATTATGCAAACCATTCTGCCCACAGATGGTGGGCCCATTTACGCCGAAACCGACCTTACCGCTTTTATCTCTGAACCATGGAATGCGCTTTCATCATTAGCGATTGTTCTTCCCGCTATTTACTGGGCCTTCAAATTAAAATGGAGTTTCAAACAATTTAATTTTCTGTATTTCCTCATCCCTCTTCTTGCCTTGGGCGGTACCGGAAGCATACTATTCCATGCATTTCGATCTTCACGCTTTCTACTTTGGATGGATGTGTTTCCCACCGCAATCGTTACACTTTCTGTAAGCGTATATTTTTGGGACAAAGTTTTACCGAAAAAATGGCTGGTAGCTTCAATAGTGGTACCATTTACATTTATCCGATATGCGATTTTTGATTTCTATAGTGGTCAGTTTGCACTAAATCTGAATTATTTCGTGACTGGTTTTCTAATCTTCTTCCCGATCATTTTCTACCTTTCGAAACAAAATTACAGACACTCACGAACCATCCTGATTTCTATCATATTTTTATCTACCAGCCTGATTCTTCGGAGGATAGACTATTCAGTAGCGGAGCTGATCCCCATGGGTTCACATTTTCTATGGCATATCTTTAGTGGAGTTGGTGCGTTTTATCTGGCAAAATATCTTTATAAAATCCGAATGGATGAACTTCAAAAAAAAGAAACATGAAAACTTTCCTTTTTATTCTAAGTCTAGTGTGGCTGGTTCCTACTAGTGTTGAAGATCAAACCGCACTGACTCAGGAAGAAATTCAGATGATTTTGGATAGACATAACTATTGGCGAGCTGACGTAGGGGTAACGGTAAAACTGGAATGGTCTGAGGAGATGGCAGAGCTGGCTGCAGACTGGGCGAAAAAGCTCAAACAGAAAGGATGTGGTTGGGAGCATCGCCCAGATAATAAATTCGGAGAAAATCTTTTCAAAGGAACCGCCGGTGCATTTGATGCCGCCTATGTAGTGGATGCCTGGGCTGGTGAAAAAGCAGATTACAATTACAGTAAAAATAATTGTAAACCAGGCAAGATGTGTGGCCATTATACACAGATTGTATGGAATACTACCACCACGGTAGGTTGTGCCAAAATCGAGTGCGATGGTATGGATATATGGGTATGCAATTATGACCCTCCCGGAAATTGGGTGGGAGAAAAGCCTTACTAGTCACTATTTCCATATACCTAATTCAGTCGAATATTAGGTATTTTCAGCTAAAAATCATGGATTCCAAGCTCCCATGAGTAGTTTTAAAATAATCTTTCAGCGCAGCTAATTATTAATTCTTCTCATAATATTATCGACCGCTGAATAAATTGTTAAGCCCGATTAACCTCGGGCTTTTTGCTTTATAGAGTGTCAAGTGCAACCTTGTGCAAATAACAGTGTCTTTTAAAGAAAAAACCAAAATGAAGACTTTTATAACCCTGCTATTAACCACTGCATTAATTCTTCCTTCGCTTGGTCAAAAACGAAAAATAGATGTGGATGATTTCTCTGAATTATCCCTCGGAATTGCAGCCAATCTTTATCTAAAGCAAGGTTCTGAAACCAATGTAGAAATAGAGTGCGATGATGATATTTTTGAAGATATCGAATTCGATATGAAAGGAGATCGCTTGGTCATTAAGAAAGAAGGAAGCTGGAGTTGGGGAAATGGATGGAGAAGATCTGAGGTGACCATCTACGTGACCATGAAAGAAATTGAAGGATTATCAGTTAGTGGAAGTGGTAACATCGAAAGCAAAGGCAAATTACAAACCGAAGATGTCCGCTTATCTGTAAGCGGCTCTGGTGATATTGATCTGGAAATGGAGAGTGATGAACTGGACATACGAATCTCAGGCTCTGGAAGTATTAGCCTAAATGGTAATGCGGAAGAGGCAGAGGCTAAAATCAGCGGATCAGGAAGGGTAAAAGCTGAGGATTTAAAAGTGCAGGTGTTCGAAGCATCCATTAGTGGATCCGGCAGTTGCTATATCACAGCTACAGAGGAAGTGAATGCAAGGATTTCCGGTAGTGGTAGCGTATACTATTCTGGAGATCCAAAAAGAGTTATTAGCAATTCTTCGGGAAGTGGTAAAGTGAGGAAGATGTGATTTTTGCGCTATTAGACTTTAGAAGTTAGATATTAAATTGAAAGCCCGGGAGACCGGGTTTTTTTTATTGTATAATTTAACTTCATTCAAAAACTTACTCTTAATGGACAATGAATATCAAAAAGCTGGCATCCTAAACGAGGATATTCTTGTTGATTCCAACCCTGAACACATTGAATTTAAGTCAGAAAATCATGAGAATTTTTTTGTGAAAAACAATGTCGATTATTACGACTCAGTAAATATTCTTCGATTTCATAATTGTAGATTTAAAAGATTTTCTCTTCAAAAAGGGGCAGTTCGTATTTTGAAGTTTACTAACTGTGAAATTCAAGAGCTGATTACTTATGACACAAATGCGGCCATTGAGCTTGAAAGCTGTATAATTAATGAAGTCTCGACAGGCCTAGGGGTCGAGAGGTTCAATATTTCAAAATGTATAATATCTAATTGCGAAATAGAAAAATTGTTTCTACTTCATACAAAAGAGGTACTGATCAATGAGAATATAACAAAAGAAATAATATGTAGAAATATTGAGTTCTTAAGAATCAAAAATCAAAATTTCAATGATCTCATCATATCTCTTTCAGCTATTAAAGAACTACATCTATCATCACAAAATATAAAATCTCTAGAGATATTTGAATCCATCCCGCTTAAAGGAAATCTTGAATTGAAAAATATCGAATCCATTTCAATCACCGAATGTGATTTGAAGGATGTAGTTATAGTGAATTCAGATTTCAGTACAATTAAACAGTTTGATATTCTAACATCAGATTATGACGGAATTAAGATAAACGACCTCATTTATCCCGACCAATTAATCAACAGAAACACGCATCGTTTATTGAAAAGAATCGCAATCCAGAACAACGATCTAATCAATGGCAAACTACAAGGTATTCAGGAGCTGATTTGTTATAGAAAAGAACTTTGGAAAGAGCAAAATTATTTTAGTTGGTTTCCACTTTGGGCTGGGTATTTGACAAATAAAAACGGCTCTAGTATTAAGCGTTCTTTAATTTCATGGGTGATGGCTTCATTGATTTTTTTTATTGCAGCATCTTCTTTCTACTCTATACCACTACTAGAGCAAATGTTATCAGGACGTTTTTTCATTTTCTCACTGAACCCAACTCACTCATTGGAAAGTGTTTTTCCTCAAATAACTAAAGAAAAATTTGAGCCAATTATTCTAAGTCTGGATTATATAGGCAGAGTCGTAATTGGATTTATGCTTTTTCAAATTATTTCAGCATTTCGATTCTTTTTCAAGAATAACTAGGTCAAAATCACGTGGAAGCCTGCGGGATGGCTGGATTGATTTTGACTAGATTTTTTGCTTTTTTTTCATCCAATGGAAAAAGTAAGGGCCTGCCCGGTCTAAGGGCATAAAGGAAGATGCCGGATCAAGTCCGGCATAACGTTCTAGCGTAATTAGCAACAAAAAAGCCGGATCACTCCGGCCAATTTTCAATTCTTAATTCTCCATTTCAATCATTACCCCATCAACTTCTTGTACTTAATACGTTTCGGCTCTTCATCGCCCAATCTTTTCTTCCTGTTTTCTTCATAATCTGAGAAATTTCCTTCAAACCAATAGGCTTGGGAATCTCCTTCAAAGGCCAGAATATGTGTGGCAATTCGATCTAAAAACCAACGATCGTGACTAATGACTACCGCACATCCACCAAAGTTTTCCAAAGCTTCCTCCAATGAACGGAGCGTATTTATATCAAGATCATTTGTTGGCTCATCCAACAAAATCAGGTTTGCACTTCTTTTAAGGGTAAGGGCCAAGTGGACTCTATTTCGTTCTCCACCTGATAGCTTACTCACCTTTTTTCCTTGATCTTGCCCTCCAAAATTGAACTTGCTAACATATGCTCTTGCATTCATTTCCTTCCCTCCCAGGTCAATGATTTCATTTCCTTCAGAGATCACCTCATATACTGACTTATTAGGATCCAGCTGATCATGTTCCTGATCCACATAGCTCATCACCACCGTCTCACCCACCTCAAAGCTTCCTTTATCGGGCGTTTCATTTCCGGTAATCATTTTAAAAAGAGTGGACTTACCGGCACCATTTGGACCGATCACACCAACTATTCCACCCTGCGGAAGGCTAAATGATAAGTCTTCATAAAGCAATTTATCCCCGTATCCTTTTGCTACTCCCTTCGCCTCTATCACTTTAGAGCCAAGTCGCGGACCTGGCGGAATGTATAATTCAAGTTGACTTTCTTTTGCTTTTGCATCCTCTCCCAGCAGCTTATCATATGCGCTCAACCTTGCTTTAGCTCTAGCCTGGCGGCCTTTAGGGCTCATACGTACCCACTCCAATTCACGCTGAAGTGTCTTTTGTCGCTTCGATTCTTGTTTGTCTTCTTGAGCCAGTCTTTTTTGTTTTTGCTCTAGCCAGCTACTATAATTTCCTTTCCACGGGATTCCCTCTCCCCTGTCCAGTTCCAGTATCCATCCGGCCACATTATCAAGAAAGTATCTATCGTGAGTCACGGCAATTACCGTGCCCTCATATTGTTGTAAGTGCTGCTCCAGCCAAAGCACCGACTCTGCATCCAGGTGGTTGGTAGGCTCATCCAGCAGCAGTACATCAGGTTGTTCTAAAAGCAAACGACAAAGAGCCACCCTTCTTTTTTCACCTCCAGAAAGGGTTTTAATCACAGCATTCTCAGGTGGTGTGCGGAGCGCATCCATGGCTCTTTCCAGCTTATGATCTATTTCCCAAGCTCCCGTTGCATCCAGCTTTTCCTGTATTTTTCCCTGTTTTTCAATCAGCTTGTTCATCTTGTCCGGATTTTCTAGAATTTCCGGCTCAGTGAATCTCGCATTTACTTCCTCATATTCTTTGAGCAGATCATTTATCTCCTTCGCTCCTTCTCGCACCACTTCTATGACCGTCTTTTCAGGATCTAATTCGGGCTCCTGCTCCAGCATTCCCACCGTATACCCTTCAGAAAAGGCCACATCTCCCTGATATTCCGTGTCTTTCCCGGCAATAATTCGTAACAATGAGGACTTTCCTGCTCCATTTAATCCCAAGACTCCTATTTTAGCACCGTAGAAAAAAGATAAATAGATATTCTTAAGTACTTGTTTTTGCGGTGGATAAATCTTGTTCACCCCCGACATTGAGAAGATGATTTTTTCGTCTGACATGCTTAAGTTTGATTAAAAATCGAATATACTACGCAATTTAAGAATTACTCTCACCCTTGGACATCTTACAGGTACCATTTGGATTTATAAAAGACGGAAAAGTCTATCAGATCGGCTGGGGACAAAATCCCGATCGGGAAATAGGCGAAGTAAGAGATGATGACCGGGACAAGTCTGTTCAGTTTTTTCAGGAACGTTTTGCTGATTTAGAAAAGAAAATCAATGAGGTGACGGAAAAAATTGACAATACTGAAAACAAGGGTTCATTCCTCATGAAGCTTGTTCACCTGCGCCAGCACTTACCTCAACATGACGGACTTGGAGATTATCAGGTTTTAGAAGACCATATCCTCAAATATGAAGCACTTGTACGAGATATCATTCAAAAAAATCGAGTTAGAAACACGGAGATTAAATCTGCTCTGATAGAAGAAGCAAAGCAAATAACCGATATTATCAATTGGAAGGAGGCAACAGAGAAGGTTAATGATCTCAAAAGCAGGTGGATAAAAACGGGTAGTGCGGAAGATGATAAAAATGAAAGCCTGGAAGAAGGTTTTTGGGCAATTATTAAAGAGTTCTTTGATCGTAAAAAGCAGTTTTTTGAGGATAAACAAAAACTTACTGAACACAGGAAAAGGCAATATGAAGAACTGGTAGAGGAAGCTAAGAAACTTGTCGATCTACATGGCCAGGAGCGGTTTAATAAAGTAAAAGCTCTTAAAGAACAATGGCAGGAGATCGGTGGTATTCCTGCTGAATTTTACAAGCCGTTGAACAATGAATTCAATCAACAGCTCAAAGGAAAAAAATTCATCCCTCCAGTGGACTACTCGGAAACGCTAGCCAAACTTCGAGCGATAAAAGCCGGAAAAGAAGATTTCAATAAAGATTCCCTCGATAAAATAAAAAAAGAGCTTTTCAGAGACAAAGGAAAGAGTCCTGACAAGTTTCAGTGTATCGAGTTGATCCAGCTCCTGAATGAGCGAGACTTTATAAAGAAGTTAACCCTAAAGCGTTTTCCCGATTTCGCAAAGATTGATCCGGAAAAAAAGAAGAATATCCGAAAGGGTATCATTAATGACTTAATCGCTCGAGATCGTGATGACCTTAAAATTTTTGAAGACAACTCAGCTAATTTTTCATCGAATGATGGAAAAATGAACAAAATGGTCGAAAATAAGATTAAGAGTCAAAAGCGTAAGATAGAAACCAAGGTTAAATTGCTAGAATGGGTTGATTCCGGAGAATTTTAAAATTTTTAGCAACTTTCTCTTGCGTTTTGGTGTAAGAAAATTACCTTTCGATAAAGGATTATTTTAACAATGCCCGCATAAAATATAATAATATATATTTGCGCGCATTATAAAAACAGGACTTAAAAACTGAGGCTAGAATATGTATTGGACACTAGAACTTGCATCTTATTTAGAAGACGCCCCTTGGCCCGCCACCAAAGATGAGCTAATCGATTATTCTATTAGATCCGGAGCTCCTTTGGAAGTAGTAGAGAATCTTCAAGAGTTGGAGGACGATGGGCAGCCATTTGAAAACATCGAGGAGATTTGGCCTGATTATCCTACAAAAGAGGATTTCTTCTTCAATGAGGATGAATATTAATTAAGGAATAAAATTAAGGTATTCTAAAGGCTCCAATTGAAAGGTTGGGGCCTTTTATATTTAAATAATTCCCTGCCTGATGCACATGGCCACTATTTGAGTGGTATTCTTACAACCCGTCTTTGTCATCACATTTTTCCGATGGGTTTTTACTGTATGGGCACTTATGTTGAGTTTATCTGAAATATCATCGTTGTTATACCCGAAGGATAAAAGTCGCAAGACGTCCCTTTCCCTGTGAGTAATGTCTTCAACCAATAGTTTTTGTCCTCCATATGTTTGATAGAAAAGAGTCTCGTATTCATCATTGGCATTTAAAATTTTAGCTGTTGCCTGAATGGGTAGAATTTCATTGGCCTCCAAAACAGAATAGTGAGCAAGACCAATAATTGGTTTACCCTGATCATCAAAAAACATGGGTGTAGTATGCTGTATTATATTCTTGTATGTATCCTTTCCTGCTCTAACCCGGTAATTCCAGGTATAGGTCATGCGCCTACGATCTTCCAAAGCAATATTCTCCATTGTAAAAGTCATTAAATCTTGAAGCGATTGAAGCCATGTACTCATCTCTTCCTGATGCATCCGGCTCCACCAAAATTTCATCCCTCCATCAATCATTTGATCAATTGAAATCATCATTGTAGGCTCAAAATTTTTACTCACATATTCAAATGACTGATTGCTCGTATTTGTAACACAAAAAAATGTAGCACTATGAGGAATGAGATGATCAAGCTGTTTTAGCTTTTCAACATGTTTTTCTAATGTGGCCCCTTTAAACTCTTTGAAAGTTGAAAATATATCTGTGTATGCATCAAAAATCCTCTCACTCATATTAAACTGGTTTGACAAGCA
The DNA here is from genome assembly GCF_040220215.1 of Ekhidna sp. Taxonomy (GTDB): domain Bacteria; phylum Bacteroidota; class Bacteroidia; order Cytophagales; family Cyclobacteriaceae; genus Ekhidna. Next base: position 342,321 of record NZ_JAVJTR010000016.1, on the reverse strand, counting down.
ATATAATTATCAATTGATAAATACCCCGAATGAGGTATTGTAGGATTTCTCTTCGGGGTTTAGATTAGGAGTTGATTTTTATGACTACTTAATCAAAACTTTTAGACATGAATAAATTTTACATTTTGGTGGTATGCCTATTTGCATCCAGTGTACTTTTTGCACAAAAAATACCGTTTCAAGGGAGACTTCTTGATAATGGGAAACCTTTCAACGGAACAGCCACTATAGAATTTAATATATCAGATCCGGCATGGTCAGAAACTAAAAATAACGTTGCAGTAACGGATGGATACTACTCCGTGGTATTAGGAGAAAGCACTCCATTGCCTGATACACTTTTCAGTGAGAGCAGGGAAATTCCACTTAACATTACCGTTAATGGAGAAGCGTTATCTGCTGTGATATTGCATTCACCCCTGCTACCATTCACAGGAGGTAATCCTGTGAGTATTGACTCATTGGAAACTAGGGAAATAAGTATCATAGGAAATAATGGAGATAACAAAGCTGCTTTTGGAACAACCAATAATGGGTATGAAGGGGTTCTTGTATTAAGGGATTCTTTGAATAACACAGGAGCTTTTATGCAGACAGATGGGTTTGAATCAACCGGATATATGCGCGGATACCTTCAATTAAATGGTAGAAATTCAGCAGGCGAATTGAGAAGTGCAGTAGCCACTGGTGGAGGTGTTCAAGGTAGGGCTAATAGTTTCATGGACTTATATGGAGGTAACTCAACTGACGATGGGATTACATTGCTCGTTGACGTATATGCAGCTGATATAGATTTAGATGGCCCAATACCGGATGGGTATCGAAGAGGTGGTATTGATATTAAAAACTATCATGGAAACTTCACCCACAACATTTACTCAGAGCAAAATGGATCTAGTGTGACTAGTAACATGAATTTAGTTGCCTCACAGGATACAGGGGAGCAAACGTACTCTCTTACCTTAAGTAGTGGTGATGGCGTGAGTTCTGGAGGATCAATAAATATAACAGACGCTACTGGAAATGGGACCATTTCTTTAGATGGAACTTCAGGAACTATTGACGCGCAACAGATTTTAATCGGTGGTGTGCCGATTGAAGGGTCAGGAGGAGGAACCATCCAGCCGGATTCTGTGAAAACCAAAAGTGTTCATGTATTAGGTAATGCTGGCGAAGTAAAGGCAGATTTAAACTTCTTTGATACTAACAACTCAGGTAGTTTAGTATTAAATGGTGCCAATGATTCTACTAAAGTTATTTTAGGCAGTGCTGGAGGAGGATATGGAGGCTTCTTGGGTTTATATGACTCTACAAGAAATATTGGTGCTCAGCTTAGGGTAACAAACAAAGGAAGAGGTAACCTATATACTTATAACGAAACTCACGCCAATGTCGGCTGGTTTGGCGGATTAAACAATGATGGATTTGTCCAACTAATTTCGCATGATGACACAGAAACCTTTACAGGTGCGGCTCTTATCGGGTCATTCGCAGACGGTAACTTACCGGAATACTACTTGGAAGGCTCAGCGCAAGAAAATTTTGGTTTAGGTCGATTTCGGGTAACACCTCTTGGTAACTCTACTGAGGAAACTGCAAGACTTGAAATAAATCGTAGTAATGCTGGTGGACAAGCAGTTATGACTGTTGTTCAGGATGATGGAGGGTCTGATCCTACGGGCTCTAATGGAGTTGTAGAACTATGGGGCGATAATAGTATCAATTTCCAAATAGGATCGGAAGGTTATGAAGATCACGACTTGGCTTCTATGAACCTCTATGGATCGATCGACGATGGTGGCGGTTGGTGGTACAACTCCGCTCATTTTGGCACAAGAAGAACTGGAGATGGAACTCAAGAGTATGGTAATTTATCCCTTCATAATAACGAAGCTGGCTCAAGTAATCTTACCGCATATTTATCTGGCAACTACGCTGAGAACGGAGGCGGTGGGCTGGAATTGTTAGATTCCCTAGGAACAATAAGTGTGGTAGCGGAAGCTGTAAACGGTTTTATAGGGGCCAGTAATAATATATCTATTAGACGTAGCGATGGATCATCTGCTGCAAATCTTTTTCATGATGGTGGAGATGGTGGAGGAATATCAATCCAAAATAGTGCTGATCAGGGTACTTTATTTTTCGGAGGAAACGAAGGGGTTTTAAGGGTAAGGGATGCTTCTGGAGTGGATCAAGTAACCATAGATGGTAATTCCGGAACCATTGATGCTCAGCAAATACTTGTACAGGGAGTTCCAATCTCTTCTGCTAGTGGTAATATTTCCCCTGATACAATTACTACTAGTTCTATAAGAGCCCTTAATGGAGCAGGGAATGAAGCTATTTATCTTCAAGGAGGCACAGAAGGAGGTACAATCCAACTTAGCAGCCCGGATGCCACAAACTCATTTAATAGAGCCACCTTTTTTGCCGGGACAACTTCCAACGGCGAAAATTCTTTCGCTAATCTATACGGAATGAATCCTACAGCAGACGGAAATACGCTGTTAATCAACAATTATAACACCATTAATTCTGTTTTTGGAACCCCATTCTCAGGAGGGTACCGAAGAGGTGGTACAGATTACTATGATAATGAAGGCACCTTTTTGGCAGCCATAGGATCCAATCGTGATGAAACCGGTGGGGATCCATCAGGAAAAAGTGGACTTGTAATGGTCAATGGCCCAACGACCAGAAATGTCTATGTTTCTGGTCAATGGTGGGCAAATAGCGAGCTGGGTATCGTTCAGGTTTTCGGTCAGAATGATAACGGTTCAGGAGACTTCAGTAGCAATGTGGAAATAGTAGCCGATGACCAGGCTGGAGAATCATCCGGTCGGATTTCTGTCTATAACACAGCAAATGGCGGGGTTGTAAATGAAACCATTTTTATGACATCATTTAATGGCCCAAGTGGCGGCTCACTTTTAGAGCTCAGAGATAGTCTTGCCATTACTTCAATAAGTATGGACGGACAAAATGGAGACGTAACGGCAAGTGGCACTGTAGCTGCGGATATTTTGCAGTCGACATCCGGTGGTGTTCAAACCTCTGACGCGAGACTAAAGAAGAATATTAGCTCACTTGAGAATTCGCTTGAGAAAACAACAAAGCTTAGAGGAGTTTCATATCAGTGGAAAGACGAAACAATTACCATCCAAAATCAAATTGGAGTAATTGCCCAAGAAGTGGAGGAAGTTTACCCTGAATTCGTCCATACCAATGACGAAGGAATGAAAGCTGTAAACTACGCTCAGATGACAGCAGTGTTGATTGAAGCAATCAAGGAATTGAACGCCAAAGTTGAGAAACTAGAAAGCGAAAATTCTTCCTTAAAAGCTTCTTTATCTGAAGTTGAGACACTTCGAAAAGAGATGGATCAACTGATGAAAATGTTGGGGAGTAGCAAAGCTGCAAGCAAATGATACAACATCATATTAAAATATTAATTCTGTTTGCCGCAATGCATGGTCTTGCAGCAACAGCGAATGCCCAACTTTCATTGCAAGGATACTCCACCGGAATCGCCGGCGGGGTATCTAGCAGTACAAATTATTCTACCGAGGTATCCACAGGTGAGGTTGGGGGAAAACCTAAAGGTGAAAACTACGGATTTTATTTAGGTCTTCCTGCAATAAACCTTAAGTCTGCAGTGATTGACGTAAGAGCCGTATCAAATGGAAATGTGCTATCTGATAATACGGACGGTTATTTGTTAAAGACGAAACAATCCGGAAATTACGACACCCTTGATATTGCTCCAGGCAATGAAAGTGGATCGTTTACTTTTTCGCCTGTATTTCATGGCGATTACCTGGTCGTTGTTGATTCAGACCCGGAAAAGTATGTTCCCACATATTATAGTGATGCATTCTTATGGGATGAAGCGGACGTTCTTGTCTTGAACATGGATACCACTGCTCGAGTAAGAATGACAGCTGTCCCACCTGAAAGGAATGAAACAACCGGGGATGGTAAAGTCAGCGGTACAATTGAGGAGAATTTTGCCGACGAAGAAGGTCGTATTCTGGCTCGAAGACGTGCAGCGAAAAGAAAATGTGGCCTGAGAAGAAAAACAGGTGGGGGACGAACAGGTCAGGATAATGATCAATTCGAATTAATTGCTTATGGTGAAACAAATGCGAATGGCGAGTTCGAGTATGGCTTCCTTCCTCAAGGCACTTATAGATTCTTTGTTGAATATCCGGGTATCCCGTTAGATGAATCATCATTTGTTCAGTTTGATGTTGGTGAAGCCGGAGTTGGCGACAATGAATTTGTTTTAGCAGCGGTTGTAACCGAAACAGGGATTACCGTAGAGCTGATTTTAGGAATTACGAGTGAATTCTTTACTGACTTCAGTATCTATCCAAATCCTACAGCCAGGATTGTAAATATTAAATATGACAAAATTCTTTCAGATGAGATGAGTATGCAACTCTTCGATATGAATGGAAAAATACTCTTAACAAGAGAGCTGAAAAAAGGTAAAAATGGTCAGGTTGAGGTAAATATTGAAAACTACCCTAGAGGGCAATACATTTTAAAATTCATTGATTCCACAAAAGGTAAAACAGCTTTAACCTTCCGTATAATCAAACAATAATCCTTCATACTACCGCTTTGTAAAAGCCTGCTTCAAATTGGAGTAGGCTTTTTTATGCTTAATTGTATTCTGAATAATATAAAGATATATTGAAGATTTCTTAAATTGATAAGGAATGCGAACAGTATGACTCCACCACCACCATTTAGCTATTCTTTTACTCCAAATATTCCTGAACTCCTTCTTGGATTAAAATGCTCTGTTGCAATTAGCACATACCAAACTGGAAAAGTGGTCATTTTCTCTGCTAAGGATGAAAACCAATTAATTCAGCTACCTCGAAGTTTTGCAAAACCCATGGGTATGGCGAAGAAAGGAAACAAATGGGCTATTGCTACAAACGACAGTGTTGTAATAACTGGTAACGCTCCCGGACTGGCAGTAAATTATGCACCAAATCCAGGCGTATATGATAGCCTTTATATCCCACGAGCCAGCTACTATACCGGACCATTGGATATGCACGACATCCAATTTTCCAATGGAAGATTGCTAGGTGTAAATACAATGTTTTCATCACTATGCGAGATTGATGAAGAATTCAGTTTCAAAACAATTTGGAAACCAAATTTCATTTCAGAATTAAAGCCAGAAGACAGATGTCACCTAAACGGGCTGGCAGTAGAGCCTCAGACTGGTAATCCAAAATATATTTCAGCCTTGGGAAGTGGAAATTCTCATCGAGAATGGAAAAATGGAATGCTTAATGGTGGAGTGTTGATAGATATTGAAACCAATGAATTGGTTCTCTCTGAGTTACCAGTTCCACACACACCTCGCATATATGGCAATGAACTTTTAATGTTATTGTCCGCCACAGGAGAGTTGATAAAAGTGAATGTCAATAATGGAACCTATGATATCATTACGAAATTAAATGGTTTTGCCAGAGGGATGGATCGGATTGGAGATTACCTTTTTATTGCAACATCCAAACTCAGGCCAAACAGTTCCTTGTTCAAAGAGGCACCTGTTGCCAGGCGATCCGTAAACTGCGGCATAACCGTAGTGTACATGCCAACCGGTCAGCCTTGCGGTCACATCACCTATCAGACAAGCGTAGAAGAACTTTATGATCTCGTCATCCTTGAGGGAAACCTCAGGCCAAACATATTAAATCTGGAAAAAGGAATGCATCAAACCTCTGTGGTTACAGAGCAAGAAGTATTCTGGCACAATCCTGAAGTACAACCAGAAAAAGCCACTGCTATATGAAAAATTCATTGTACCAATCTCTTTTAAGCAGGCTAAAAAACAAGCATAATAAGCTCGCCTCTAGATTTCATAAAAGTGTGAAAGAAGGAGAATTTCAAAGACAAAAGTTTAAAAAAAGAAGAGATGCAATTGAAAGGCTAAAAAGCCTGGAAAAACGAATATCTGTAATTGGGGATGAAGTTGGAGTTAAGCCAGGAATTTCTTTTAGACATTGGGCAGTAGCTCTTGCGATGGGTGTTGTTATATCTGCAACTGCACAACAAAAGCCGAAGGACTTCAAAACAAAAATTAACAACTATTCTAAAAATACCTCAACCAAAAACCAACTCCTGGCACAATCTATATTCTTTGATCCTAAAGTGGCTTTAGGATCTGCCTATCTATCCAATTTTCACTCAGGAGATTTGGATGGAGATGGAGATATCGATGGAATTTATGTGAGCTATTTGGACAGTCCTATTATTCTTACAAATCAGGGTTCATTCACTTTTACTCAAACAAATCTTACTCCTGAACCTTTACTGGTGGTTGACAGAACCATTCTGGCAGATTTTGATGGTGATGGGGATTTAGATCTTTTCATGATTAATGGAGTATATGGCGCATTTACAAACCAGATATGGGTAAATGACGGTGGTGGAAACTTCACATCACAGGCCGTTTCTTTCCCTTTGTCTAACTCTAATGATGACAATACACATGTAGCAGATATTGATGGAGATGGGGATCTCGATATTATTTCTGAAGGATATACAACTCACACAACAATTGCAGTTTTAACAAATAATGCCTTTAATTTTTCGATAGATTCAGAACTATCAGGACCAAATGCTGGATCCCCAAGTGCAAGACCTCTAGCTGTTTTTGATGTTGATGAGGATGGGGATTTGGACATTGTATACCTAGCCGCTGATGGTAATTACAATAGTGCATTGCATATTTTAGAAAACAGTGATGGACTGGGCAGTTTTGTTGATACAGGCTATTCAATGCTGCTATCCTATTCTTTCGAGACCCTTCCTGACACGCTTGATGTAGATAACGACGGAGACACTGATATGGTAGCAGGAATGTCTTATAGCAACCCTAATATCAGATTATTCATCAACGATGGAACTATTCTAAATGATGGAACAAGCAACTTCTCTGAAGGCACCCAGATTAACTTTGTGCCCGGGCAATCATTTGAAGATGTGTTCACAGCCAACTTCAATGGAGATGGCAATAATGAATTTATGGTCAACACAGAAGATGGTGCCGCAGATTCAGTTTTCCTGTTTCAGGAAAATACTGGTTCATTTGATCTTCTGGCAAAACTAACCGGTCAATCCAAGCCTGCAGACTTAGATGGAGATGGAGATGATGATCTCTTCCATTTTGATGGTAATGTCTCTACTCAAGACAATCAAGGATCGGGAAATTTTGTTCAAGGTGTTGATCTAATCACGGTTACTGCCTCTTATGACATTCGCCTCGTCGATATTGATGGAGATGGGGATTTAGATTTGGCTGAAGGTGGAGGACAAGTTTCAAGAAGTTGGCTAAATGATGGTAACGGTAGCTTTTCCATCTCTCAAGAATTCCCAGGCAATGTTTATCAATTGGCTTTTGGAGACTTAGACGGGGATGGTGATCCGGATATGGTAGTGGCATTGGAAGGTGATGGTGGCGAATATCCTGGTATGATCATCTATACAAATGCAGGGGGCATTTTAAGCTATCACTCTAATTTGGCTTCAGGTTATGAGGTCGATCAAGTAGAACTGGCTGATATGGATCAAGATGGGGATTTAGATATTGTCGCCAGACTTGATGGCATTAGTAATAATTATATAAGAATCTTTGACAATACAGGTACACTTACGTTCAGTGAAACTTCCTCTTATTTGGATAATTATAGTGCTAGAATGGCTTTGGGTGATATTGATGGTGATTCAGACGAAGACATTATTATAGCTACTGAAGTAAATGGAATGTCGACACTTATCAATAATTCTGGCTTGATAAACGCTGGAACTTCCATTACTCCAGCTGGCTCAAATTTTCATATTACCGATGTTGATTTAGCGGATTTAGATGGTGATGGTGATTTAGATGTTTTTGCTAGTAATGCTTATGAATCCCCTACAACGAATAGCTATGTATTCTTAAACAATGGGTCCGGAGTGTTCACTGACAGTGGTCAAAATGTTCAAAGTGGATCCACTTACAATAGCTTCCTTGGCGATATAGATAGTGATGGTGATCATGACCTTGTGATAGGTGGGTACATCTCCTATCCTCAACTTTGGGTGAATGATGGTGCAGGAAACTTCACTTTCGACCATGAAATTCCAACAATAGTGACTGAATATGGAAAGGTCCTTTTTGGGGATCTGGATGCTGATGGTAATCCGGATATGGTTGTTGGTGACTATTATGGTGGCATCAAACTCTTTTTCAATTCGGGAATATCAAATGCACTAGAGGCCGACTCACTCGTATTAAATGATATTTATGATACGATGGGTGGCGAAGATTGGACAACTGCTACCAACTGGGGTACCGGACCTGTTGATAGCTGGTTTGGGGTAATCTTAAATAACGATGGAGATAGGGTCCTTAATCTGGAACTACCGAATAATGGTTTAGTTGGAACTTTACCAGCTTCCATTAATCAACTTGACGCATTAGAAGAATTGGATTTGTCCGATAATGATATTGACGGTTTAGCGACCGATTTCAGTGGGTTAACAAGTGCTACTACAATAAATCTGGATGGGAATCGGCTGGATTTTGGCGATCTGGAAGCAGTCGCTGGAGTTGGACCATTAAGTTACAACAATCAGCAGGATATAAATGCAATAGTAGAATCCGGGCCAATAGAAGTGCCTCAGGGCAATCAGCAGGTATTAACTACTAATGTTAATGGAACGGCCAATACCTATCAATGGGTCTATGAAGGGAATGATATAGCTGGAGCTACAGAAGACACATATACTATAACAGATATTGGCCGGGATAATATGGGCGCTTATGGTGTAAACATTAGAAATACCATTGCTACTGAAACCACTATTTCCTCTACACCAATTGAAGTGTTTGCAACGGCAATTATTACAGCAAATGTGACAGATGCCAGTGGTGTTTCACTCATGGAAGACGTTGATGGTTACATTCTTGAAATAAAAGAAGGACAGGCATTGTTCGATACGCTTGATTTCGCAAATCAGATTGCGGTTTCAAGTGAGATTGTGTTTCCATCTATCATCCTTGGTGATTTTCTCATTAGCGTTGGTTCCGATCCTGAACTGTATGTGCCAACTTACTATTCAAATGCATTCCTTTGGGATGAAGCAGATACACTTAAGTTAGTTGGAGATACAACCATTCAAATAATAATAACAGAAGTACCACCGGAAAGAAACTCGTCCACTGGAGATGGAGTAGTTAGTGGAACAATTGAAGAAGATTTTGATGAAGACGAAGCGCGTTTTGATGCGAGGAGAAGAGCTGCAAAAAGAAAATGCGGACTCAGAAGAAAAACCGGAGGCGGACGTATTGGTCAGGATGACGATCAGTTTGAGCTAATCGCTTATGGTGAAACGAATGCAGATGGGGAATTTGAATATGGATTCTTACCTCAAGGCACTTACAGGTTCTTCGTTGAATACCCGGGTATTCCTTTAGATGAATCTGCATTTGTAGAATTTGAGGTTGGTCCTGCTGGAGTGGGTGACAATGACTTCAAACTAGCCGTTTTTGCTTCTGAAGATGGGATATCCATTGAAGTGATTTTGGGAGCATCTTCTCCTTATTTTAACGTCTTTCACATCTACCCGAATCCAACTTTAGATCACATCAACATCAATTACGATCAGTCGAGAACTGAACAACTTTCCGTACAAGTTCTTGACCTTCATGGCAAAGTGTTAATGACACAAGCTATAAAACAGGCAGAGAAGCAATTGAGTATTGATTTATCAGAGCTTGGTGCTGGTCAGTATCTAATCAGAATTTTTGATGAAAATGATCGAAATGCCGTTCTTTATAAGGTGATCAAAAAGTAATACAGTAGCTCTCACAAAATTGTTAAAGCTACTTTAAATCTCCTTGCGTGGTAATCTTGATGTTATCGTAAGTGCCGTTAACTAAGCTGACAATATACCCTGCAGCTTCATACACACTGGCGTCATCTGTAAATAAACCAGCACCTGCTTTTTCATAAGCATCCTTTATCTCTTTGACTTTAAAGGTTTGTGGGGTCTGAACAAGCACATAGTTAGATCTATCTCTGGCAATAGATGAACTATTTTCCAACTCCCTGATTGAATCTTTCAAAGGAACTACGCTAACGCCAGACCCTTTATTGCCAGCTGATTCAAATGAATCTTTGATAGTAGCAATCGTGACAAATGGACGAACTGCATCATGTATAGCCACCAGTCCATCTCCTTCAATTAAGGCAAGCCCTGAGAGAACTGATGCGCTTCTGGTAATGCCCCCTGAAGTTGATTTTATATCTGTGTCAGGAAAATATTGAAATTTGATGGCCTCCCATTCTTTTAGATGTGACTCAGGAAGAACTACAATAACACTTAGCTTTTGATCGAATGCTAAGAATTTCTTGATGGACTTAACGATGATGGGCTCTCCATCAATCCGAAGAAATTGCTTTGGCACTTTGCTTTTCATGCGTGTGCCAATACCCCCGGCCACTATGATGGCATATTTTTTCAAAATTTCTAGATGATTAGCATCGCATCACCGTAGCTAAAGAAACGATACTTCTCTTTGATTGCAGTTTGGTAGGCTTCCTGGATCAGCTCATATCCTCCAAAAGCGGATGCCATCATCAATAGCGTTGATTCCGGCAAATGGAAGTTTGTGATAAGCGCATCGCAAATCTTAAACTCGTACGGAGGGAAAATGAATTTATCGGTCCAGCCAGAGTTGTCTTTTAGGAGTCCGTTTGCAGAAACAGACGATTCAAGCGTCTTCATAGCAGTTGTTCCTACTGCACAAATCTTCGACTTCTCGCTTAATGCACGATTTACCCTATCAGCAGTAGTTTTTTCCACCCAATAGTTTTCCGAATCCATTTTGTGCTTAGTCAGATCCTCTACATCCACCGGACGGAAAGTGCCAAGCCCAACATGAAGTGTAATTGGCGCAATGTCAATACCTATCAGCTCCAGTCTCTTCAATAATTGGGGTGTAAAATGCATCCCTGCAGTAGGCGCAGCAACAGCTCCTATGTTTTTTGCATAGATTGTCTGAAATCGCTCCCTATCTTCAGGTTCTGCTGATCTCTTTATTTCTTTAGGCAATGGGGTCTCACCCAAGGCATCAATCATCTTATAGAATTGTTCCTGATCTCCATCAAATAGAAATCGGATAGTTCTCCCCCTACTGGTTGTGTTGTCAATAACCTCTGCTACAAGCTCTCCATCTCCGAAATATAATTTATTTCCTACACGAATTTTTCTTGCCGGATCCACTAAAACATCCCACAGTTTCATTTCTGTATTCAACTCTCTCAACAAAAACACTTCGATTTTTGCACCGGTTTTTTCTTTATTTCCGTACAATCTTGCAGGGAAAACTTTCGTGTCGTTGGTAACGAATACATCGTTCTCTCCGAAATAATCAACAACATCTTTGAATACTTTGTGTTCAATTTCTCCAGTGTCCTTATGGACAACCATAAGGCGTGAATCATCACGATTTTCAGTAGGATGTAAGGCAATAAGGCTTGATGGTAAGTCGAATTTGAATTCGGATAATTTCATTCCCATAGGAAAAAGGATCTATTTTTAATGATCAAAGGAGCGCAAAATTAGCAAATATGTTTCACGTTTGTAACGTTAATGAACTGAAACTCGTCAACTTAGGGAATTTACCGTTAGAAATCGGCATTTACCGATCACTATTTAATTTAAAATCCTGAAATTCGATTCACTACTTTTGTTTTGACGATAAACTACGCACGTGAAAATATTCAAATTAATCATCGAGAGTTTTCGGTTTGCCTGGGGGGCACTGAAACAGAATATCCTGAGGACAACACTTTCCCTACTCGGAGTTACCATTGGTATTTTTGCGATTATCGCAGTATTCACCCTGGTCGATTCACTGGAGCGAAGCATCAAGGATAGTTTGAGTTTTTTGGATGCGAATAACCTTGATATCAGACGATTTCCCTATGAGTTCGGCCCTGACATTCCCTGGTGGGAATATATCAAGCGACCATACACCAACTATGAAGAATATGAGTTCTTAAAAAAGAATCTTAAGAACTCTGCAGGCATCACTATTTTTGCTGTAACTGGAGGTGAGACGGTAAAATATGAAAGTAGCAGCTATTCTGATGTCTCACTCTTTGGAGTAGCTCATACTCATCAAGATGTATACGACATTGCAAGTGATGTAGCAAAAGGAAGGTATTTCACAGCTTCCGAATCTTATACAGGCAAGAATGTAGCGATGATTGGCCATTTGATCGCTGAAAAGCTATTTCCTCGCGGAAACGCGATTGGAAATGAGATTAAGATAAAAGGTCTAAAATATGTAGTGATTGCCATTTTCGAGGAAGAAGGAGAAGGCCTTTTTGGCGATACAGGTAATGATGAAAGCATTATGCTTCCGTATCAGTCTTTCAAAAAGATATTCTATTCCGGACGAAACAGAGGAGTTGAAACATTAGTAAGTGTAAAAGGCAAACCAGATGATGTAGGTCTTGTGGAACTGGAAGCGGAAATTACCGGTCTCTTAAGAACAAAAAGAGGCCTAAAACCAAAAGAAAAGAATAATTTCTCTGTCAATCGTCAAGATGCAATTATGAATATAATCGGCTCCACTTTCGACGTAATTGGGATTGCAGGTTGGGCCATCGGCGGTTTCTCTATTCTTGTTGGAGGATTCGGCATTGCCAACATTATGTTTGTCTCTGTAAGGGAACGAACCAATATCATCGGTATTCAAAAATCTCTTGGGGCCAAGAATTTCTTTATTCTCTTCCAATTCCTCTTTGAGGCTATTTTTCTAAGCCTTATCGGTGGTGGGGTAGGCCTCTTTCTGGTTTGGCTATTATCCCTTGTAAGCCTTGGGAATCTTGACTTGGTGCTCACATTTGGAAATGTGATCCTTGGACTTGGTGTGGCAGGAATTATTGGAGTTATTTCAGGAATTGTTCCAGCATTGATGGCGGCTAGACTTGATCCTGTAATCGCGATTAGGACGACAGGCTAAAAACAAAAAAGGTGAGTCTTCTAACTCACCTTCAATTTACGATTAAGGGTTTGTTCTTTACCCCTTCAATTTCTCTTTGATTTTCTTCTCGATATCCTCCATCAATTCAGGGTTGTCTTCGATCAGTGCTTTTACAGCGTCACGTCCCTGACCCAGCTTGTTACCATCATAGGAGAACCAGGAGCCTGATTTCTGCACTACATCCAGCTCAACGCCTATATCGATGATCTCCCCGCTCTTGCTGATCCCTTTGCCATACATGATGTCGAATTCCACTACTTTGAATGGAGGAGCTACTTTATTCTTCACCACCTTCACCCGGGTTCGGTTACCCATCACATTGTCAGCAGACTCTTTTATCTGGCCAATTCTTCGGATATCCAGACGGATGGAAGCGTAAAATTTCAGAGCGTTACCCCCGGTAGTCGTCTCCGGATTTCCAAACATTACCCCGATCTTTTCACGAAGCTGGTTAATGAAAATACACGAGCATCCGGTTTTGCTAATCGTCCCTGTCAATTTTCTCAGAGCCTGGGACATCAACCTGGCCTGAAGGCCCATTTTGCTATCGCCCATCTCCCCCTCCAGTTCTCCTCTTGGTACCAATGCAGCCACAGAGTCAATGACGATAATATCCAAAGCGCCTGAGCGAATAAGATGTTCAGCAATCTCCAATGCCTGCTCACCATTGTCCGGCTGGGAAATCAATAGGTTCTCTGTATCAATACCTAATTTCTCTGCATACCCTTTATCAAAAGCGTGCTCAGCATCTATAATAGCTGCCATTCCTCCTGCCTTTTGGGCCTCCGCAATGCAATGCATTGCAAGTGTGGTTTTACCAGAAGATTCCGGCCCATAAACTTCAATTATCCTTCCCCGTGGAATACCACCGACACCCAAAGCCATGTCAAGGCTTAAAGACCCTGTTGAAATCGTTGGCACATCCATTACCTTTTCATCACTCAGTTTCATCACTGCACCTTTACCATAAGTCTTTTCCAGCTTATCAATGGTGATTTGGAGTGCTTTCATTTTTTCTTGAGAGTCGGCCATATTATTCTTTCGTCTTTATTTTGAAATCAGACAAAAATAGTCTTTTCGCATCGAAGAAAAAGACTGTTTTGCTAAAAATATTAGGAATGCAATAATAGTCTGCTATTGGAAGGCACATTTGTTTCATTCCGCTGCAATTCATCTCCAATTACTACCTCGCTTAAAAATAATTTATAAGCATAATGCCTAGCTGAAACTACGCCCTATTACCTAATCATCTAAGGAATTGAGCCGTCCATCGAAGCAGCACAACTTTCCTTGGGGTTTGATGTTATTTTAGTTGTCATAACCACCAAAGGACTGCCGTATGATAAACGCCTTACTAATTAAAAATGAAGGATTGATGTATTCAGTATCCTTTCCTTCCCGAACTTCTCTGATTGATTTCGTTGAGACCGATATTCAACACACCCGATCATCTTTTGATCATAAAGTCATGATATACGAAGATCAACTTGATCAATTAAAATCCTGGGCAAGTTCCAAAAATCTGGAAACACTGGAATTCAGCCCAGCTCAGATTAGTGCCTAGCTTAGCAGGTTTTCCAACTCCATATAACTGTTAAATTCCAGTTAATAAGCTCTTATTACTCCCTCTTTAATTAAGGATTCTTATAAGAATCTAAAGATTATGTATACAAATACGTAACTAATTATTCCTTTATCAGTATATTAGGTATACAAAAACGATACTAATGCCATGAAAGGAGTCCTGAAGTTTAAAGGCTTAATTCCAGTGGCACATAAGCAACTTAACCATGAAAGGAACAAATCTCGGAGAATTTGAAGAACTGGTGCTGCTCCTTGTAGTAGCAAAACCTGATCTGGCCTATAGTGTAGGCATATCTAAAGAGATGGAAGAGCTGACCAATCGAAAGGTAGTGCATAGTGTAGTGCATGCTGCACTTTCCCGACTCCTGAAAAAAGGACTGGTTGATTCGAAAATGGGAGAAGCTACCTCGGAGCGTGGTGGTAGACGCAAAAGAATGTATACAGTCTCAGCTGCAGGAATGAGGGCTTTAGAACTAGCCAAATCGCATCGCGATGAATTATGGGGAATCATTAGGCAGCAATCGATATTGTCCATTCAATGAAGAAGGTATCCGAGCCCCCAAAATATGCCAGCCGATTCTTATCCTGGTATTGCCGTCCGGAACTTCTGGAAGATCTGGAAGGGGCTCTATTGGAATATTATCATGAAAGGGTAAATGCTGGAAACCATCGCAAAGCCCGATGGATGTTCTGGCTGGACGTGCTCATGCATGTTCGCCCTCACACAGTCAAAATCAACACTCAAACCTCTGGACTTATGCTATCAAACCACGTAAAAGTTTCCGTAAGGAACATTCGCAAGCACAAGCTATCAACAATGCTAAATACTGTAGGTCTGGCATCAGGACTTGCCTGCTTTATTTTGATCTTTTTATGGATAAACAAAGAGCTCAATTATGACACGTTTCATGAAAAGAAAGATCGGATCTACCGGGTGCCCAATACTTTTAAAAGCGAAAGCGAAACCTTCAGTCAGGCTATTTCCGGATCTGCTTTGGGTCTTCAACTAGACGATCATTTTTCAGAAATTGAAGCCTCCACTCGCTTTTATCGAACTTCAGAACGGTTACAGATCAATAATCAATATTTTTTTGAGAGCGGACTTGGCGTAGTAGACAACAATTTTCTTGAAATCTTTGATTTTGAACTAATATCTGGCAACAGAAAAGAACTATTGAACGACCCCCAGTCGATTGTTTTGACAAAATCACTAGCGAACAAGTTTTTCGGGAATCAGAATCCATTGAATAAAACGATAACACTTGGGGAAATCGAACTTCAGGTGACTGGAATCCTGGAAGACCTCCCGGAAACATCACAGCTTCAGTTTTCCGCACTCGTCCCAACACAAACTTTTAAGCGGCATTGGGGATGGGAATCGATGGACACCAACTGGGGTGGTGGTAGCTTTTATACTTATGTCCTCATAACAGAAGGAACAAATCCCGATGAATTGGGTCAGGCGATTACCGCTTTTATCGGAGATAAGCTAAAAGACTGGGCAGAGCATGGAATGTATTATCAATACTTTCTTCAGCCTCTCACCTCCATCCATCTGACCTCTGATCTCCGTTATGATTTCAACAATGGAAACCTGCAGACTGTGCAAGTGTTTATAGCAGCTGCACTGGTTATTTTGTTATTGGCATGTATCAACTACATTAACCTGGCTACTGCCAATGCTATCTCCAGATCTAAAGAGGTAGGTATTCGGAAGGTGATCGGTGTTCGGCAAAAGCAGCTCATTACGCAGTATCTCGTAGAATCGTTTCTGATCATTGTGCTTTCTGTGGGTTTAGCATTGCTTATGGTATGGGCAATTTTGCCACTTTATAAGCAGCTTACAGGCTATGAGCACTTTCAACTAGTTACGCTAAAGAATGTATCATTTCTTTTTGGGATAGTGATCGCGCTCAGCTTGATGGCCGGTTCACTGCCTGCATATCTAATCTCCAAAGTCCCACCCCTGCGAGTAATAAAAGGCAATCTTAAAAGTGGGATGCAATTTAACATGCTCAGAAAAGGACTGGTTATTTTACAGTTTAGTGCCACGATGGTATTGCTCATTTCTATTTTCATCATCAATGACCAAATGTCATTCATCCGAAATCAGGATCTTGGTATGAAGACTAATGGAATCATTCGGGTCAACTTCTGGGGATATGATGAAGTCAGGCAAAATATTGACGTATTAAAAGATAGGCTGAAGGCACTTCCTTCCGTCAAGAACATTTCTTTTGAGCGTTTTTCGTACCCTGTTGATGGTCTTAGCAACAGCGGTGCGGAAGTGGAAACAGGTGATGGAACGATGGTTCGCTCAAGTATTTATACACTCAGGGTTGATGAAGCTTTTGCCAAAACACTTGGACTGGAAATGGTAGCCGGCAGGTTCTATTCAGAACAGCATCCCACAGATTCCTCATTATCAGTTGTGGTGAATGAAGCATGTATTGAAAATTTTGGATGGAAAAATGCGGAAGATGCAATCGGGAAAAAATTTGGTCGAGAACCTAACATGAGAAAAGTGATTGGCGTAGTGAAAAACTTTCATTTCGAAGGTCTACACAGACGCATCGAACCTGCACGGATATTGCCGGTAAGCAATAATGCTTATAGCGCAATTTTAATCGATGCAGACCTGAAGGATCCAAGAACCGTACTGGCTAACCTGGAGGATATCTGGAATAGTCTAACACCAACTGTTCCATTTGATGCAAGTTTTATGAATGACGATCTAAAGGAGCAGTATGTTTCCGAGCACAACTTTCAGTCGATATTCAGCAGCTTCTCCATTATCTCTGTAATCATAGGCTGTTTGGGTCTGTTTGGACTAACTACTGCCACAACCAACAGGAGAATCAAGGAGGTAGGTATACGTAAGGTTTTAGGCGCCTCTTCTTTTAAAATTGTATCCATGATCAATAAGGAATTTGTCTCATTGATTGTTATTGCGACTATAGTGGCTAGCCCTGTAGCATATTACCTTATGATTTCCTGGCTCGAAAACTTCTCCTATCATATAGAATTTAAATTCTATTTCATTGGGTTTGCTTTGATTGGTGCTTTATTGTTAACAATCCTTACGGTTACATTAAAGACTTATCGAACGGCTGCTATTAATCCTGCTAAAGTTCTTAAAGACGAATGATGAATCTGAAAGTTGACCTCAATTAAAGCAGTCAGCTTTCAGCTAAATTTCAGTTCCATATCAAAAATAAATGCAGTCCTTCCATCTCCACAGCTTCTTCACTATCTTGTCCTTCGATCAATACCATCATCAACTATGGACAACTCCGGTTACGAACAGGTCTATAATCAGTTAAAGCATCTCAAAACCATCATCAATTTCAAAAAAATGATGACGGAAAGTAATCTTAATGTGGTGTATCTGGGTAATGTAACACAGGCCACAATCGATGGCATTACAGACATGATTTCAGAAGATTTGAGTGTTCGTAATGAAAACAGACGTGTAACTAAGCGTGTATACCATGTAATGATGGAATCCTTGCAGAACATCTGTAAGCATGCTGATAGTCAATCTGATCAGGAATCTAACTCATTAGAGCAAGGGCTTGTGAAAAAGGGCATTTTTCTTATTGGTCATAATGAGACAGAGTATTTCATTACAACAGGTAATAATATTGATATTA
Source organism: Ekhidna sp. (assembly GCF_040220215.1). GTDB lineage: Bacteria > Bacteroidota > Bacteroidia > Cytophagales > Cyclobacteriaceae > Ekhidna. Next base: position 324,009 of record NZ_JAVJTR010000016.1, on the reverse strand, counting down.
AAAGTGCAGTCACGTTACGAGATACTCTTGACACCATAAACTCACTGGATGCAGATGGCATCAAAGAACTTTACCGTGATGCAATGATGAACTCAGAAATTGGTGAGACTGGTGGTGCGGGACTGGGGTTTATTGATATTGCAAAAAAGACCGGAACCAAGTATGAGTATTACTTTGAGCCTGATAGTGAAACTTCCTGCTTTTTTATACTCACTATGCGCGTAGCAAAGGAAGAAGCTTAAGCAACCTCATCCCCATTAACCATTTGCTCCTCCTTCGGCACATAATGAATTGCATAAATCATATATCCACCCAATGCGGTACCGATAGGGAATTTAAACAGGAGTAATACTGCAGGAACAATAGCAAATTTCTTTCCCCATGATTGTTGACTTGCTAAACCATATCCTGAAATCAGGAAAACAAGTGAAGAAACAGTCTGTATGATGGGAAACATGTAAAGTAAATTTTCCGGAGGCCTGACTTCTAAAAACAACACATCAAAGTCTTTTACATCCAGCCAAAAGTCACTGTGACTGATCATGTCTACAAAAAAGAATGTAGAAATGGATATGGGCACTAAAACAAGCCCAATGACAATAAATATTTTACCAATAATTCGTAGGTTGTTGTCGTGATCTTTTAAATCCATGAGTGATAAGGTTATTTTTCATTACTGTGTATTGCAAGGTATCTTACGATAAACAATAAATAAAGTTGTAGCATGTTTAAAAAAGTGTCCTGGGGAATTTTAATCCTCATTGTTGTTTTACTGATACTGAATTGGAAAACGGTGACCTATGGTTTTCAACAAGCCAAAGGCCAGCTTTCTATTACGTTCAATACTCGTGATGTAGATGAAGTCTTGGAAGATTCACTTGTGGCTGACAGTACCAAACAAAAAATCAAAATTATTCAGGAGGCCAGGTCATTTGCATTTAATGACCTGGGATTAAAAAAATCAGATAACTACTCCACTTTTTATGATCAAAAAGGTACGGTTGCCCTTTGGAATCTATCAGCATCTAAACCATTTGCACTTGAACCATATACCTGGTCTTTCCCTTTGCTAGGCTCCTTTCCTTATAAAGGGTTTTTTGACCTTGAGCGAGCAAAACAAGAAATGGAACAATTAAAAGAGCAAGACTATGATGTAAGGATTAGGCCGGTTGGTGGTTGGTCTACATTGGGTTGGTCCAGCGATCCGATACTTTCAAATATGTTGGAAAGACCTGAAGGGTCACTCGCTGAATTGATCATTCATGAACTGACTCATTCAACACTCTTTATCAAAGACAATATTGAATTCAATGAAAATCTTGCATCTTTTATTGGAGAGAGAGGAACTGTGAAATTTCTCAATAATAAATATGGCAAAAATTCTGAAGCCTATTTCGAATACATCCTGGCAGAAGAAGACAGCAAAACATTTAGAAACCAAATGTTACTTGCTACACGCAAACTGGATTCTCTATATGAATCTTTAAAAAACACAGACAGTGATTCACTCAAATCTTTCCATAAGCATTTGCTAATTGATCAGATTATGAATTCCATTGATACACTTCATTTTCACAACTCCAGGTACTATCAGGTTTTTCAGTCCGGTCGGCCAAACAATGCTTACTTCATGTCTTATGTCAGGTATTATTCAGCAAAAGATTCATTGGAGGATTTATTCGTATCTCAGTATCAAAATGATTTGAACCTATTTATTAAAGGAATGAAAGAATATCACGACTAATCCCAGGTCTTTACCAAATTGTTACCATTTTATCATAAGGTTGATTTATGCGTAATTTTGAATAACGTTAATGATAACACACTGTTGGTGATATAATTTTAACCATATCTCACGGTGGGTTTATCGAATTGTAAAAGAAACGTTAAGAAAAAGTTATCTAAACCACCTCCAGAGCTATGACAAAGCACAATCAAAAAATCCTTGTAGTTGATGATGAAGTTGACATTCTGGAGTTGTTGAAGTACAATCTTTCCAAAGAAGGATATGAAGTAAAAACGGCAAGTGATGGTATCAAAGGTGTAGATGTTGCCAAGAATTTCATTCCAGATCTTATATTGTTGGACATCATGATGCCTAAGCAAGATGGGGTAGAAACCTGCAGACAGATTCGTGAAATTCCTGAGCTTGCAAATACATTCGTTATTTTCCTGACAGCCCGATCAGAAGAGTACTCAGAAGTGGCAGCTTTCGATATGGGAGCAGATGACTACATCACCAAGCCTATCAAGCCTCGTGCATTAGTCAGTAGGATTAATGCTTTATTCAGAAGAGACTCGAAAAAGAAAAAGGAATCTAATACAATTACAATTGGAGACCTTACTGTTGATCGAACCAGCTACACCGTAAGGAATGGAGACGAAAAAATTTCACTTCCTAAAAAAGAATTTGAGCTACTATATTTACTTGCACAAAATCCCGGCAAGGTATTTAGCAGGGATGAGCTTTTACAAAACATTTGGGGAACTGATGTTTATGTTTTAGCCAGAACAGTAGATGTTCATATCAGAAAAGTGAGGGAAAAGATTGGGAACGATCACATTACTACTGTAAAGGGTGTCGGCTATAAGTTTGATACCAATTAATAAAACAGCTTAAATGCAATTCAATTCAAGGGCGATAGCGCTATTGTTGGCACTGTGCGTAGGGACAATCACCACTGCATTTTTATATCTGATTCCTGACATTTCCACAACTGCCATTGTCATTACCTTCATCCTGTCGTTTTCTTCTTCATACATATTGGTTCGCTTGTTATTAGAGTTTCTCTTTTTCAGACAGATTGATACCATTTATGAATCGCTAAAGAAAATAAGGGAGAGTGAGATAGCACTCAAAGGACGAGCATCCTCCATTAACCCACTGAAACGTATAAATCGCGAAATTTCGAGTTTTGCAAAAAGTAAGGAAAAGGAGATTGAAGAGTTGAAGGAACGTGAAAACTTCCGAAGAGAATTTATTGCAGATGTATCGCATGAATTAAAAACTCCCCTATTTGCAGCCCAGGGATTTGTTCATACTTTATTAGATGGAGCGATCCATGATAAAGAAGTTAGAAAGAAGTTTCTTAAAAAAGCAGCCAAGAGTCTGGACGCTTTAGATCTTTTGGTTCAGGATATTCTTACTATATCTCAAATTGAATCAGGAGAAATAAAAATGCATTTCGAAAATTTTGACATGAGGGAAATGTGTAGTGAAATCCTCGAACAACTGGAGGAAAAAGCTGAGAAAAAGGGCATTGAATTGAAAATGTCAAAAAAATATCGGGAGCCTATTATTGTTCGCGGAGATTATCGGCGCATATATCAGGTGATGATCAATCTTACTACAAATGCAATCAAATACACCAAAAAGGGAGGTCAGGCTAAAATCAGCTTCAAAGAAGTAGAAGAGGATAAAATTCGCATTACAATCAGCGATACTGGCCGGGGAATCCCTGAATCCGATATTTCTCGTATTTTCGAGCGATTTTATAGAGTAGACAAAAGTAGATCCAGAGAGAAAGGGGGTACGGGACTTGGATTATCTATTGTTAAGCATATCCTCGAAAGTCACAATTCAGAGATATTTGTAGAAAGTGAATTTAAGGTAGGTTCGAAGTTCTATTTTGATCTAAAAAAAGCAAACTACATTGATAAGGTAGACGAGGGATGGGAAGAGGAAGAAGACTATGCATAAAAATCTAAAAAACATTTCATTTGAAGATCTCATTATTCATGAGACAAAGGATTATGCACTTATAAATAAGCCTCCTTTTATAGCAAGTCTGGATGATCGGGTAGAAAGCACCAACCTTTTAGGACTTGCGAAAGCACTGAATGAAGATTATCAAATCTGCCACCGCCTGGATAAAGAAACATCCGGAATTGTGGTTTTTGCCAAGAATGCAGATGCTTACAAAAACTTCGCTATGCAGCTAGAAAACAGGGAAGTCAAAAAAGTATACCATGCAGTAATTCAAGGCCTACATCAGTTTGAAGATTTTGAAGCAGATGAGCCGCTTCACACCACCTCTACCAAGTCAAGGGTAGACTTCAGAGCGGGAAAACCGGCTTTCACACTTATAAGTTCACTGGAACATTTTAAGAAACACACATTAGTAAAATGCTTTCCTGTGACCGGACGTATGCATCAAATACGGGCGCATCTGGCACATCATGAAGCTCCAATTGTTAATGATCCGGCCTACGGTGGGGAAGCAATCTTTCTTTCAGAGATTAAAAGAAAGTACAATCAAAAAAAGTGGGAAGAGGAAAAACCCATGATTAATCGTGTAGCTTTGCACTCCTATCAGGTGGCATTTAAAGATTTGGACGGTCAAGTAGTAGAGTCGGAAGCTGAATATCCTAAAGATTTCTCCGTGTTACTCAAACTCTTAAGAAAATTTAATTAGCTCCACTGGTTTGTTTTCTTAAATGAAACTTCTATTTTTGTGTCCCTTTTTCAAGGGGATAGATTTTGACATTATAAAATCAATATAAAATTGGATACTAACAGCTTTAAAACTGTATCATTAAACAGTGCAACTGTTGAAAAGAATTGGGTGATCGTAGACGCTGATTCTCAGATACTTGGAAGAATGGCAAGTGAAGTTGCTAAAATGATTCGAGGCAAGCATAAGCCGGCGTACACACCACACGTAGATTGTGGTGATAACGTAATTGTGATCAATGCTGACAAAATCAGATTAACAGGAAGTAAGTGGACTGACAAGCAATATGTTCGTCACACGGGATATCCTGGTGGTCAGCGTATTGAAACGCCTAACAGTATTAAGGCAAAGTCTTCAACGATTTTAATCGAAAAAGCAGTGAAAGGTATGCTTCCTATCAACCGACTTGGAAGACAACTTTTCAAAAACTTATATGTATATGAGGGTACAGAACATCCTCACGCAGCTCAAAAACCAAAAGAAGTAAAACTATAAACCTGAATGGACAGAATTAATACCATAGGTAGGAGAAAGACCTCAGTAGCTCGTATTTATATGACGAGTGGGAAAGGTGTAATAACCGTAAACGATAAAGACCTTAACGTTTACTTCCCTACCGAAATTCTTCAAACCATCGTGAAGCAGCCATTGGCAAAAGTGGAGCAAGATGGAAATTTCGACATTAGTGTGAATGTGACCGGTGGCGGACCTGCCGGACAAGCTGAAGCAGTAAGACTGGCAATCGCTCGTGCGCTTACAGAAGTAGACGCGGAGTTCAGAAGCCCACTTAAATCAGAGGGTTTCCTAACCAGAGACTCAAGAATGGTGGAGCGTAAGAAGCCAGGTCGAAGAAAAGCAAGAAGAAGATTCCAGTTCAGTAAACGATAATTTGAGATGCAAAAACTAGAACATAAAGATCTATTGGATGCAGGTGTACACTTTGGACACCTTACCAGAAAGTGGAATCCAGCTATGGCTCCATACATTTTCATGGAGAAAAATGGAATCCACATCATCGACCTTCACAAAACATTGGTTTGTCTTGAGGACGCTACTGAAGCGATGAAAGCGGTAGTGAGATCAGGAAGAAAAGTGATGTTTGTCGCTACCAAAAAGCAAGCAAAAGAAGTGGTGGAGCAAGAAGCACAGCGACTAAACATGCCGTACGTGACTGAAAGATGGCAAGGTGGTATGCTTACCAACTTTGCTACTATAAGAAAGTCATTGAAGAAAATGGCTGGTATGGAGAAGCTAATGAAGGAAGAGGCTTATCAAAACCTTGCAAAGCGTGAACGATTGATGATCAGTCGTGCCAAAGACAAATTGGAAAGAGTACTAGGTGGTATCTCGGATTTAAATAGACTTCCTGCTGCACTTTTCGTGGTAGATATCAAGCGTGAGCATATCGCGATTGCTGAAGCGCAGAAATTGAACATTCCTGTTTTCGGAATTGTAGATACAAATTCTGATCCTAGCAAAATTGATTATCCGATACCGGGAAATGATGATGCTTTTAAATCAATCAAATTGATTACTAGCTACATCGGTAAAGTATTGGAAGAAGGATTGGCTGAGCGCAAGAAGGATAAAGAAGAGCAGTCTCAAGCCGAAGAGCAAGAGGCTAAGAAAGCAGCTGATAAAAAATCAGAAGTAGCAGAATAAATCTAAAGACCATAAAATCTTAACACAAAGATTGAACATTGTCCGCCAGCCGGCGGACGGTGTTCAATTTTTGTTTGTAGAATATTAAAACCAAGAAATAAAATGGCTATTACAGCACAAGACGTAAACAAATTAAGGCAAATGACTGGTGCCGGCATGATGGATTGCAAAAAGGCATTAACAGAAGCTGAAGGTGATTTTGAGAAAGCGGTTGAACTTTTGAGAAAGAAAGGACAGAAAGTGTCTGCATCCAGAGCGGATAGAGAAACTTCTGAGGGAGTTGTTTTTGCGAAAACAAATGACGCAGGAACCGAAGGTGCGTTAATCGCTTTCACTTGCGAGACTGATTTCGTTGCGAAAAATGATGAATTCATGAAGCTTGGGAATCAAATTGCTGAGCTTGCATTTGCTGAAAAGCCATCAAACATTGAAGCACTTAATGGAATGAAATTAGGTGATCTTACTGTAGGTGAGAAAATCGTAGAGCTTACTGGTAAAATTGGTGAGAAGCTTGAGGTTAAAGCCTTTGAAGTGGTGACTGGTGAAGCAGTTGTTCCTTACATCCACTCGAATGGAAAGCTCGGTGTGATGGTTTCTCTATCAAACGTGAATGGAGCAAGTGTAGAAGAAGCTGGAAAAGACGTGGCTATGCAAATTGCCGCAATGAACCCGGTAGCTGTTGATAAAGATGGTGTTGACCCTGCGGTAGTAGAAAAAGAAATCGAAATTGGAAAAGAGCAAGCCAGAGCAGAAGGTAAGCCGGAAAATATCATCGAGAAAATCGCGATGGGTAAGCTGAACAAGTTCTACAAAGAGAATACTTTGCTTAGTCAGGCTTTCGTTAAAGACAGCTCTCAGTCTATTGCTCAGTACCTGGATTCAGTATCTAAGGGATTGACAGTAGCAGAATTCAAAAGAGTTTCTATCGGATAATTAGTTTATTCTGAAACAACATCTTAAAAGAGCCACCCAAGCAATTAGGTGGCTTTTTTTATGCTTTTCCTGGACAATTTCGATGGATTAAGAACCGAAAAAGCACATACAACTCATCGAAAAAATAGCGTTCCAGATACCCAGTGTTTGGCTGGTTCATCGATCAAATACAACTTGTAAGTTTTTAGGGGGTTAAATCAGGTAATTCAATTAAACCCTAAAAGCTATGAATCACTCTAATTACATTGACCACAAAATCCTTACTCGTAGATTTATTAAAACAGGTACCCTGGTTCGAATCGCATCTTTAGCTATGGCTTACCTTGCTATTTTAGTTATGTCATTATAAGGAAATTACTCCATTTAGATTCTTTTATATCATTTTTTACTAAGCATTATACTTACTCTTATCTAGGAGTAAGTCACATATCTATTTTTTTCATAATATGATCATTTTTACATACGATTATGAAAGAACATGTAAACTATATCGATCCCGCCATCCTAACTCGCAAGTTTGTGAAGACCGGGACTATGGTGAGAATTGCATCGCTAGCGCTTGCATACCTCGCTATTATAGCTATGTCAATATAAGGGTCTTTTCAACCAGCAAGACCTGACCTAGCCAAGGAAAACTATGCCTTGGCTTTTTTATTTCATGCCTATATATGCTTTAAACGGGGTTAATCACCTTCTATCCCCGCTTCATGGTTCCTAAGTTTGGCATCTGGGTTTTCCACAAAAATCGAGTCCGGAAGTATCTCATCTGTAAGTAAATCGCTCAAATCAGGCTGTCCAGCCTTCACCCAGCAGCTGAACCATATATCACCAACCATCTTTATTGATGAACGCATCCTCCGTTCTACCATCCCATTAAGTCGCCTGTGATAGTCCGAAGAGAAATCATAAGAATATGTGCGTATGGTGGATTGGCCCCTCTCCTCGTACCCGTATTTCTTGGACTCAGGATATCGTTTGGTTAACTGTTTCTCAAACAGCAATACGGAATCAAGTGCTTCATGAGCCTTCACCACAGCATCCCAAGTGTACAATTGTATATTTTCAACATACTCTGCCTTACCGGAAAGTAAATCATAGTTTTCTGCGAACAATTCAGGGAGCCTGGATTCCCAAAATCCGTGAATACCATACTGCCCACTCAACTGACCATTATAATTCTCAGTAGTGTGTAAGGGTACATTAGCATCGGCGATGTAGTGTCCAAGATCCGAGGACAGTCTTAAAATCTGATCTGCATCTTTGTTTTGGAATGCTGTTATTAACCAATAGGCCATGCGATTTATGTGATATGGAACTATCCCATAAGCCCGTAGCGTATCCTCTGAATATTTCTCAACTGCCTCATCCCAATATCTTGGCATCTTGTAGACAGCCGAGTCTCCATATACATCCACGTCAATATAATGACGAGCGGCTTCAGCTTTCACTGCATATCTTCTCATATCGGGGTTAACAGCCTTTTCTGTGATGTACTGAATGTTTTGCTTGTAAAAAATGATCATCTCCGGTGGTAAGGTGAATACCGCCAATCGGTTGATCTTTCGATGCGCGAAAAAGCCCCAGCTTTGAGAGAGGATTGGAACTAGTATCGAAATGAATAATAAGACTACCCTCATTTGAAGGTTAAGGTATAAAAAATGATATATTCCTCAATTTAATGACTTGTAGAAATTTCTAAATCATAAACTCAACCAAAATGGCTAGTACCGCTCCCAGCAAACTGATAAGTATTTTATTCAAACCGAAATGATGTTCGGGGCTTGCTTCCACAAAAATGGTAGTGGAAATGTGCAAAAAACTGCCACAAACAATAGCAAAAACAATTAATACAGCGTCCTCCGATAGTAAGATGAAATCACCCAGCACCATCCCAAGTGGAGAGGCCAGACTGAATAAAATTAGAATGTAGACGGCTCTCTTTCCTAATCCCTGCATGGTTGCCATTAAAGCAAAAGCAGCCGGCATCTTATGAAGCACGATACCCAAAAGCAATGAATATGACTCATGCTTTTCATGAAAGGGAGAATCATGTGTTAGCAGCGTACCTTCCAGTATACTGTGAATCATCAAGGCGACAATAATCGAAAAACGTCCGCTGGTTGAAACCGCCTTATGTGTATGGACATGGCCGTGCTCCACACCGGATGAAAAGTACTCCAAAAATTGCTGCATGAAGAATCCGATCAATACATACAAGCCAACTCTTGAAGGATTTAGGCTTATGGAAAACAGCTCCGGAATGATATGAATAATGGTGATGGCAAAGAGGTATGAACCTGCAAAAATCAACGGTAATCGAAGGTTCTGCTTCATTGACGGTATCAGGTTTAAACTGAACCCGCCAAATAAGGTGCACGCAATAAGGATGATTATTGTCAGTAGCATGTTGTTAGGTTGGACTTCAAATTCTGGTATCTAACTATTCCATCTCACTTTTAATTCCCTGAAGCCATGTTCATTTCCAAAAATGGTTGAATCCCCTCTGAAACAAAACTTTCAATGCCATTATTTGAACGATAGATCAAAATCGCATCCAGATCTCTGACTTTTATTATTTCTCTGGAATAATCCAGCCCCAACACCATAAAAGCAGTTGCGTAAGCATCGGCCGTCATGCAATCAGGGGCAAAAACAGAAGCACTTAGCAAGTTATGTTTGGCGGTATAACCTGTTCGAGGATCAATGATGTGAGCGTAGATTTCGCCATTCTGCTCATAGTAATTTCGGTAATTCCCTGAGGTGGCCAGTGATAGATCTTTCAACCGAACAATAGCCATCAGTCGCTGTTCGTTTGGCGTTGTAGTTGGGTCTTCAATCCCCAGTGACCAGGGTTTATCCTCATCATTTTCACCCCTGCATCTTACTTCACCACCTATTTCCACTAAGTACCTAGCAATGTTTTTTGATTCAAGCAGCTCTCCTATCACATCCACTGCGTACCCTTTAGCTATGGCACTGAAATCAATCTGAAAGTTTTCAGGCACGGAAACTCCATCTTCGTCAAATATCACCTGATCAAATCCAATGATTGACTTAAGTGAATCTACTTTCAATGAATCCAGCGTTGGGATCTTTTTGTCCGGTCCGAATCCCCATGCCTGTACCAGTGGGCCAATACTTGGATCAAAAGTTCCATCTGTATTGCGATAGATTTCTTTGCTTTTTTGAAGCACAGGAAAAAAATAATCTGACTCAAAAGTCAGGGACCCACTTTTATTAAGCCTTGAAATTTCTGAAGACGGAATGTAGGTAGAGAGTGATTGATTAAATGCCACAAGCTCTTCAGCAATTTCCTGGTCAAGCCCATCTACCTCAGCCCCTACATATTTGACATTATACCAGATTGAGCCCATCGTTTGCCCGGTAACGTGATGAAGCTTTGGAGTGTCCTTCCTCAGGTAGGAAACAAAGCCAAAAGCTATGGCAAGGCCAATACCAAAAATGAGTAGTCGCTTTTTATTCATTCGGATATAAATGTGCTCGCAAAACTAATTCAATCGGGCTTCAATCGCTTTGTGCCTTATATTTGAGGTCGATGAGAGAAGACTACCTACAAGCGGATGGAGACGGGATGGAATCCTCGGAAAAAGAAATTGAAAAAGCATTAAGACCTCTTTCATTTTCTGATTTTACCGGGCAGCATAAGGTAGTTGAAAACCTGAAAATTTTTGTTGAGGCAGCCAGGCAAAGAACAGAACCTTTGGATCATGTTTTACTTCATGGGCCTCCCGGGCTAGGCAAGACTACCTTGTCCTTTATCATTGCAAATGAGCTTCAGTCAAATATTAAAGTAACCTCCGGTCCTGTACTGGATAAGGCAAGTGAATTGGCTGGCCTGCTTACCAATCTTGAACCACATGATGTACTATTCATTGATGAAATCCATCGGTTAAACCCGGTAGTTGAAGAATATCTCTATTCTGCAATGGAGGATTATCGAATTGATATTATGCTGGATTCCGGCCCTAATGCAAGGTCTGTCCAGATAGAACTGAACCCTTTCACCTTAATTGGAGCAACCACCCGATCAGGTCTTCTCACCTCTCCCCTACGAGCTCGCTTTGGTATCAATGCCCGTTTGGAATACTATGATTCAAAGCTGCTCACCAAAATCGTTGGTCGATCAGCTGATATTTTGAATTCCATAATAGATGAAGAAGCCGCCTTTGAGATAGCGAGAAGAAGCAGAGGAACCCCTCGTATTGCAAATAACCTATTAAGAAGAACACGAGATTTTGCGCAAATCAAAGGAGATGGAGCTATCACACTAGAAATATCCAAAGTGGCTTTAAAGGCTCTGGATGTAGATGATCACGGGTTGGACGAAATGGATAATCGAATCTTATCTACGATTATCAACAAATTCAAGGGCGGCCCTGTCGGGCTTAGCACCATTGCTACAGCATGCGGAGAAGAGTCCGAAACAATTGAAGAAGTGTATGAACCTTTCCTTATCCAGGAGGGATACATTAAACGAACCTCGCGTGGACGAGAAGCAACCGAGCTAGCGTACAAACATTTAGGTGCTATACCACCATCACAAACCGGATCGTTGTTTTAGTGGTTTGATTTTTGTGGATTGTTCAATAAAAAAATAACAGATGAGAGCACTTACTTTTCTTTTAATTACTGTCTTTATTGGTGGCTGTGACAAAAAAGATCCGGGACCAAAGACTTTTGCTGCAGCTGATATTTATTGGGTAAGCTCGGAAGATGGTAAGATATATGAGCAAGGAGAACTCATGGGCAATGCCTCATTTGTATATCAGGATGGAGTAACAACATTGGAGGTAAGTCTTTCTGGTATGGCTCCAGACACTCAACATGCCATGCATCTGCATCAAGGTGCACTCGAAGAACCGGGAAGGCATTGGAATCGGGGTGGTTTTGTAAATCATTGTGATAAAAAAAGCCTAGGAAACTTTTGGCTAAAGCCATTTGCCGGAGATATTGGTAACATCACAATAGATGAAAACGGGAATGGTACTTTTTCCATTCAAACGAACTTATGGAGTTTAGGCACAGACGATGATTCAGATATCTCTGGTACGGTGATATTTATTCATGAGAAGTACGAGGATTTCGGAAACGAGTGTGATCCAAATCACAGCCATGATCACGAACACAGCAATGCGAAAATTGCCGGCGGCACAGTAGTTTTAGATGCTCAAGTGCTTCGGTAACTTAGCCAATGACCAGTAGGTTAATTGCAACAAATAAGCCAAGACCAGCAGAGTATAATATAGCTAACGCAATTCTTGCAAATCTTGACTCTTCCTGATATTCCATAATGTTATTGTTTAAATGTTTTTACAAACTACAGACAATTGGAATTATCATTCTTGTCGAAATACTTACAATATCCGCATTTTTTGATGAACCTTTACCCAAAGAGCAGATAAACTCAAAAATGCTTAGAGTTAAAGCTATATTGATTTTGGCAATCCAGTTATCGACGCATTTGATTTCTGCGCAAAGGGATGCACCTCCCCCCGCATTCATTTATGAAACATACTTTAAGACTGACGGCCTAAATCAAAGCAGTACCAATGCTATATTCCAGGATAGCCAAGACATGCTTTGGATAGCCAATTTTGGCGGCATAAATCGGTTTGATGGCTATCAATTTGAATCCTTTATTCATCAGTTTGGTGATTCAACCACTATTCCTGACAACTCTGTTTGGACATTTTTTGAAGATGATGATTCCAATCTTTGGGTAGGGACTAAAGCTAGTTTGAGCCTTTATAAAAAGGAAACGAACAACTTTCAAAATTTCATTTTAAATGCAGGAGCGTCAACCCTTGCTATTAAGGCTGTAAATCAAATTAACAACGAAAGTTTATTGGTTGGAACTGAGGGAGAAGGCCTTTTTGAATTTACTATTAAGGACAAGAACTTTCGAAAGATAGAAAGCATTCCCAATTGCAAGATCAATGATATTGAAATTGATTCTGAAGGTACTGTATGGATAGCTTCTGAAGATAAAGGGGTATTTAAGTGGAATCCAATTACAAACTCAACGGACAGAATACTTACCAATAACAAATCTGCATGGGATATTCATATTGATTCGAACAAAAACATTTGGATTGGGACAGACGAAAATGGACTCTGGGTCCAAAAAGTAAATACTGAATCATTTGAACGTTTAACGACCAATAATTCTACGCAATTAGGGAGAAGGATAAATGCTATCTCTGAAGATGATAAGGGAAGAATTTGGGTTGGTAGTGCAACAACAGGCATCTCAATTTTTTATCCTGAATTAAACAATTTTCATCATTACAATCACAACCCAACCAATCCTCAGAGTTTGTCAGATAATGATGTAAGCTCTATACATCATGGATCGAATGGTGTCACTTACGTGGGCTATTACATGAAAGGATTTCAAAAATTAATAGAAAGCCCTTTTCACCTAATTAAACATGATCCTCAAAACGAAAAATCTCTGGCTCACAATAATGTCTATAGTATGTACAGAGATCGCTCTGACAATCTTTGGATGGGGACTTTCGGTGGAGGCCTTAACTTACTGCAATCAAAAAATCCAGTTGTATTTAAAAGGTACACACGCGATCCGACCAACCCGGAAAGTATCAGTCATGATTGGGTTCGAATTATGTATGAAGACTCACAAGGACGATTTTGGATCGGTACATGGGGTGGAGGACTAAACTTATTTGATAGAGAAAAAAGCACTTTTAAAAGATATACAGCATCGCCATTTCTATCAGGTAACGGACTAAGTATGAATATAATCACAGCTATCTATGAAGATAGCAAAGGAGACATCTGGGTGGGTACTTATGGGGAAGGAATCAATATTTATCAACCTGAGACTGATAATTTCAGACAATTAAAAAACATTCCCGGTGACTCTACCTCATTATCAGATGATCATATTACCTCATTTTTAGAAGACGAAAGTGGTCTATGGGTTTGTACATACGGTGGAGGTTTAAATAGGTACGATTATAAGACTAACTCTTTTGAAAGGTTTATTCCTGACTCGGAAAAGGATTCAAGCCTTAATAACTATAAAATACTTCACCTCTTTCCGGATGGAGACAATTACTGGCTGACTACTCTTGGAGGAGGGTTAAATTATTTCAATCCACACAAAAAGACATTCACACATTTTACTGAAGCGGATGGCCTCAGTAATAATTCTACTATGGGCATGCTAAAGACCGAAGTTGGCACCTACTGGGTTTCAACGAATAATGGATTAAGTCATTTTAACCCACAGGATAACACTTTCAAAAACTATCGCATTAAAGATGGTCTTGGAAGTGATGATTATAATCTTGAAGCCTTTATGGAAGATGAAAATGGCTACTTCTACTTTGGTGGAAAAAACGGCATCACATATTTCAATCCTGTTGAAGTAGAGATTCAATCTACTTTTCCCAAGCTGGTTTTGAGAAAAATCATGATTGAAAATGAAGCATATGATTTAAGTTCATCTGATGACATAATCCTACCGTATAATAACAGATTAACCTTTCAATTTGCAGCAATTAACCCTGCCAGAAAAGCCAATATCTCCTATGGTTATAAACTAGATGAAGACACGGAATGGCATGAGCTCAATAATTCAAACAGTTTGGAATTTTTTGCTCTGAATCATGGAAGACACACCCTTGAAGTCCGTAGCACCAACAGTGACAAAATTTGGAATCCTGAATCATTAACATTGAGTTTTTATATTCCGCCACCATGGTACGAAACATGGACATTCAGGATATCCTCCATTTTGTTAATCCTCCTTGCTGGTATTCTTTATTACAGAGCCCGGGTTAGCGCGCTAAAGAGGAATCAGCTGATTCTTGAGAACAAAGTAGCTGACAGAACAAAAACAATCGCCCAGAAGAATATGGATCTTCAAAAAGCCTACGATAAACAAAAGGAATTGGAGCATTTCAAGGAATCAATGGTAGGTATGATCGCTCACGATCTTAAAAATCCTCTTGTCTCGATTATTAGAAGAGCAGATGGAGACAAGAATGATAACATCAAACAAATTGATCGTTCAGGTAAGCACATGCTCAACCTGATTGAAAACATGCTCGATGTTCTTCGCTTTGAAAAATCGAAAATGAAGTTAAATATCACCGATTTTTCGATATCAGCAACCATCAGTGAAGTTATAGATGAGTTAAAACCCGTTGCGGAAGAACGGCATATCCAAATCATGAACAAAATGAATCGGGAATACCGAGTACAGGCCGATCAGCAACTCATCCATCGCGTGCTAAACAACCTGGTTTCAAATGCAATAAAATACTCTCATTTCAATTCACCGGTTGAAATACAGACTAGTGAATCCATCGATGGAATCAGGATATCTGTAAAGGATTATGGTGACGGTATTCCAACGAATGATCTAAAAAAAATATTTGAGCAATTTGAACAATCTGAAGCTCGATCCTTCGGAGGAGCCACTTCTACAGGACTGGGACTTTCTTTTTGCAAGCTTGCCATTCATGCACACGGACAAAAAATGGAGGTAGATTCTACCAAAGGCCAGGGCAGTGTTTTTTCTTTCACACTACCTGTGGTAAGTAAGGGCGCGAGTATGACTAGTGATGAATTAAACGATCAAACATTCTTTAATTTTAAAGATGAAGATTATCTTGTTTGGGAAGGAATGGCAGAAAAAATAAACGAATTGGAAGTTTATGAGGCGGGTAAGTGGTCAGATTTAGTCGACTCACTTTTAGAGAAGAGCAGTAACACTAAATCAATATGTGATCAACTAATGCAACTGGTAACTGAATATGATCAAAACGGGATAGCTGCGTTTAAACAAAAGTTGGCGGAATTTCTAGCCACCACATCAGCGCATGAGTCAAACTGAGCCAAATACAAGCATTCTGGTCATTGATGACAAGCCGGATAATATCAAAGTTATCATTGATGAGCTTAAAGAACTGGGTCTGCATAAACATGCACTCACAGCTCCCAATGGCAAAATCGGATTAGAATTAGCTAAAAAATACGTTCCCAAATTAATCCTCACGGACTGGGAAATGCCTGAGATGGACGGGTATGCACTAGTAGAGGCGGTAAAGGCTGATGAAGCTCTTGCACATATACCTATCATTATGGTAACCGCTGTGATGAAAAAACCAGAGGATTTATCAGAATCTTTTAAAGCAGGTGTTCATGATTTTTTATCAAAACCTTTTAATAAACTGGAGTTTCAGGCACGCATAAAAAATGTTCTTCGCTTGTCAGAGACAGAAAAAAACTTACGAGCGAGCTATGAGAAATTATCTGAACTGGACAAAGCAAAATCTACGTTTTTCGCTAATGTCTCGCACGATCTAAAAAATCCCATTGCAATCATTCTAGGGTTGACAGATATGTTATTGGTTGAACATGAAGATGTGCTTCCTCTGGACACGATAGATAAGCTCAGAGCCATCCAGCGCTTTAGTAAAACCCTCAATAATTTATCTACAGAAATTCGTGAATTGATACGGTTGGATGAGGGTTTGCTACAACTTAATCGAACGAAATGCACGCTCAATGAATTCATAGGTGAGTTCATCACCATATTCACCCCTGTAGCTGAAGCGAAGGATGTTTCGCTTGAATTAAAGACATCTCTTAGTGAGTCCGATTGGGCTTTGATCGATACCTGGCATTTTGAAAAAGTCCTGTACAATCTTGTTTCAAATGCCCTGGACTTTACTAAGGCCGGCACCACTATTGAAATAGCGTGCAAAAAAGATCAGGAAAATCTATACATCATCATTCTGGATGAAGGACCAGGAATAGACCCAGCTAAACTTGAGCAAATGTTTAATCGGTTCTATTCCAGTGACACGCTAAACAACAAAAGAGAAGGGCTGGGAATAGGCCTTGCCATCGCAAAAGAAATTGTTATACTACATGGAGGATCTCTTACGGCAGAAAATCGCAAAACGCAGGGGGCCGCTTTTACCATAAGCATTCCATTGGACGCTGAAGAACTACCTGAAGAAGGAGAAGCTGTAGAACGATGGCTTAGTCATTCGGTTATCACTCCGCAAACGACCACTGAAACAGCTGAAACCATCCCACAAGGCGAAGAAATGAAGTCCGTCTTAATTGTAGACGATAATCCGGATATCAGGCTGCTAATTTCAGAGCTGCTTAGGAAAGAGTATCGAATTTATGAGGCCAGAAACGGAATAGAAGCTATAAAGAAGCTTGAGGAACGGAATGTTGACCTCATTATCACAGATCTTTCCATGCCGGTAATGGATGGGTTTGAATTTATCGAGCAGGTTCAGGACACTCGGTACAAAGACATTCCATGCCTCATAGTTTCAAGTCGGGCTGACAAAGACCAGCTTCATAAAGCACTGGATCGTGGAGTCGAATTTGTATTGCCCAAGCCTTTTGATGCTAAAGAGCTCCGAGCAAGAGTAAAAATCCTGATCGAGAGATCAGATGGAGGTAGTAGTATTTCCACAACTTTCTCACATTTTGATCCCGAGGCTACACGAAAAGAGATGATCAGGCAACTAGAGTCTCTGGTGGTTAAAAATATTGACAACCCGATGTTGGGCATTCAGAACCTTGCCAATGAAATAGCTGTGAGCCAACGTAAACTATTTAAAGTCTTAAAAGATTCGTTGGACATTACGCCGCTGGAGTTTATCAAAGAAATAAGATTTCAATATGCAGATCAGTTAATCAAGCTGCGAAAAGTAGGATCATTATCAGATGCCGCGAAGGCCATCGGTATGACTAATGTTACTAATTTCAAAAAACAATTTGAACGATTCGTGGGAAAAGAACCCACCTTATCTGAATAAAAAAAGTCCCGACACACCACTGTCGGGACACCATCACGCAAGGCTAGCCTTGCCTATCACAATTGTTTTCAACGCCAGAAATGCTTCCAGCGCCAAAGGAGTGGAAACCCCTTAACAAACTACTACCTAAGTCTAATTATATTGATTGAATCAAGTTATGCAGGCCATAAGTCACTATTGCATAGTACGCAAGCACACTTGCGGTGGCAATTGCATTGTCCATTTCTCTTACATTAATTTCTGCTTCTTTAAGTTTTGTATACACTTGATTCATTTTCTTTCTATTTAAATTCTATACAAACTTCATCCACTTTCATTTTCAAATCCTGCACACATACTTCCAATTCTTGCATTAAAGATTAGAGACCCTTTAAACAACCATTTTTTGCATACTACATTTGTCCTGTGAGCGCTTTAAACCGTAAAAACTTAATAAAAAAACTCGCCTCTGATCTTGGGTTTTCTTTTTGCGGTATATCAAAAGCTGAATTTTTGAAAGAAGAAGCACCCAAACTGGAAAAGTGGTTAAATAGAGGGTATCAAGGAAAAATGGGATACCTCGAAAATCATTTCGACAAAAGGCTGGATCCAACCAAATTGGTACCTGGTGCAAAATCGGTTGTTTCGCTGGTTTACAACTACTCCCCGGAAAAGACCCACCAATCGGATAAAAAACCAAAGATTGCCAAGTACGCTTACGGTCAGGATTATCACTTTGTAATTAAGGATAAGCTGAAGACTTTCATGTATAAAATTCAAGAAGAGATAGGTGATATTTATGGACGTGTATTTGTAGATTCAGCTCCTGTACACGAACGAGCTTGGGCGACTAAAAGTGGAATCGGATGGGTCGGGAAAAATTCACTACTACTCAATCGTGAAATGGGTAGTTTTTTCTTTCTAGCTGAGTTAATCATTGATTTGGAATTAGAACCCGATGGCCCGATGAAAGACTATTGTGGCACCTGTACAGCTTGTCAGGATGCCTGCCCAACTGATGCCATACCGGAACCCTATGTAGTAGATGGAAGTAGATGCATTTCTTACCTTACCATTGAGCTGAAGAATGAGATTCCTACCGAATTCAAAAACAAGATGGAAGGTTGGGCTTTCGGTTGCGATATCTGCCAGGATGTTTGCCCTTGGAACCGATTTTCCAAACCACACAACGAACCAGCATTCAAACCACAAGGGTGGGAGGAGTTTTCAAAACAGGAGTGGCAGGAAATGACCAAAGAGGTATTTCAAAAAGTGTTCAAGAAAT
The DNA here is from genome assembly GCF_040220215.1 of Ekhidna sp. GTDB lineage: Bacteria > Bacteroidota > Bacteroidia > Cytophagales > Cyclobacteriaceae > Ekhidna. The sequence goes on along the minus strand of NZ_JAVJTR010000016.1, from coordinate 304,858 downwards.
CTGCGGTGAAACGAACGAAGTTTGAAGGGTTGAAAAGGAATATTAAGTTTCTTGAAGATTGAATAATCTTCCCTTTATCTTATTCAGTCTTACACGGACATAAGGAGCTCCAGTTAGCCACATCATCACATTCTTTTTTCTTACAGGAAGCTTATCCACCTTCATTCTTTACACTGCGTACAGGAGTAGAGATATTATTTGGTTGGGAGTAGTGCATTACCTTATTGACATAGCTATTAAGGGGTTTTAGAATAAATCACCCAATAGTATGAGCTCACTTAATTTTCTATAACCGATCATTGAACCTTAAAACTGAATATTATGGAATTAGGACAATTTTCAATAAGTCTCCCTGTAAAGAAAATGGAATCAAGTATTGGTTTCTATCAAAAGCTTGGATTTGAAATCATCGATGGTGGTCATATGAATGAAGGCTTCCCCGATGGAGAAAACACTTCATGGCGTATACTGAAATCCAGTAGCGTAGTGATCGGCCTGTTTCAGGGCATGTTTGAAGAATCCATCTTGACATTTAATCCGAAAGATGTCAGAAGTATCCAAAAAGAACTAAAAGCTAGGGGGATAAATCTGATCAAAGAGGCAGATGAAAAAACGGATGGGCCGGAGCATATCATCCTAACAGATCCCGATGGCAATCAGATCATGATAGATCAACATTAAAAAAGAACCATTTTGAGTAGAGAATAGTCATTACTTTCGCTCTGTGACTATCCTATACTTCATCGATATAATTGGGACCATGGTGTTTGCCATCTCCGGAGCACTAGCTGGACGTGACAAAAAACTGGACTTTTTCGGCATTTCTGCTGTAGGGCTAATTACTGCTATTGGTGGTGGAACCATGAGAGACATTCTGCTAGGCAGCACTCCGGTTGGGTGGATGAAAGACTTAATCTACCTCGCAATGGTTGGGTCAGGGATTTTGATTTCTTTACTATTCGGAAAGGCAGTGCTAAAACTTAGAAGAACTTTCTTCATGTTTGACACAGTAGGTATCGCTGTGTTTACTGTTTTAGGCCTACAAAAAGCACTTACTATAGGAGTACATCCAATAATCGCCATTATGATGGGAATGGTCTCAGCAGTTTTTGGTGGAGTAATTAGGGATATTGTGTGTAATGAAATCCCATTGATTTTTAGAAAAGAAATTTATGCCCTTACCTGCTTATGCGGTGGTATTTTGTATGTTGTATTGCAAAGACTAGGCCTTGAGCAGGGATGGAATATCCTAACGACCGTACTTTTCATTGCCTCCTTTCGAATACTGGCGGTTAGATTTAAGTGGCAGCTGCCGGATATTTCTTGAGACCTTAGCCTTTTCACTACATTTACCTTAAAACCAAGAAACCAAAACATGAAAAAATTCCTTTACGTGATTGTGGCTGGAGCTTTATTCAGTTGCCAAACACAATCAGAAAAATCAGACATGCAAACAGATAATCCATTCTATCAGGAATGGGATACACCCTATGGTGTACCTCCTTTTGATCAAATTAAGGATGAACATTACATACAAGCCTTTGAGGATGGCATGGATCAGCAGCTGGAAGAAGTAGATGCAATCATCAGCAATGAAGAAGCTCCTACTTTCGACAATACCATTACTGCCTTCGAAAAATCAGGAGACTTGCTAACCAAAGTAAGCAATGTGTTTTTCAATCTTACTTCTGCTCATACCAACGATTCCCTGCAGGGAATATCCCGTGTGATCAGCCCAAAGCTTTCTGCTCATAATGATAACATTTTTCTCAATGCAGACTTTTATGCAAGAGTTAAGGCATTGTTTGATCAAAGAGAAGATCTGAAACTTAGCATAGAACAGGCCAAGCTATTAGACAATTATAATACGAGGTTTATTCGTGCCGGTGCAGCACTAAGTGTTGAAGATCAGGTCAAGATGCGAGAACTTAATGGACAGCTTTCTTCCCTTTCCGTTTCCTTTGGAGAAAATGTGCTAGCCGAGACCAACAAATTTGAAATGGTGCTTGAAGAAGATGACCTTGACGGTCTTCCGGAAAGCGTGATCAAAGCAGGTGCCGAAGCTGCAAAAGAAAGAGGTTATGAAGGCAAGTATGTATTCACAACCCATCGTCCAAGTCTGTATCCTTTCATTACTTATTCTACAAGAAGAGACCTAAGAGAGCAACTGAAGAAAGGATATATCAATCGTGGCGATAACGATGATGAAAATGACAATAAAGAACTTGCTCGTCAATTAGCCAACATCAGATTACAAAAAGCCAACTTGCTAGGATACAAGACATGGGCTGACTATGTGCTCACTCAACGAATGCTGGATACACCAGACAAGGTTTATAATCTTTTAGATAAAGTTTGGCCTGCGGCTATTGAAGCTGCCAAAAGAGAGCGGGACTTAATGAAGGAAATGGCTGCTGGAGAGGGTATGGATATAGACATTATGCCTTGGGATTGGTGGTATTATGCCGAGAAGATCAAAAAAGAACAATACAATCTGGATGAGAATGAGATTCGTCCATATCTCAAGGTAGACAATGTCATCAATGGCACATTTACACTTGCAAACAAGCTATTTGGAATGACCTTCGAGGAGCAAACGAACATTCCAAAATATCATCCTGATGTTCGAACGTATACGGTGAAAAATGAGAAAGGTGAGCTGATTGGCATCTATCTATCTGATTGGTTTTACCGTGGAAGTAAACGAGGTGGGGCCTGGATGAACACCTACAGAAGCCAAAGCAACATGGATGGCAATCGAATTATTCCGATCGTTACGAACGTTGGCAATTTTACCAAACCATCAGGCGACACTCCGTCATTGCTTTCACAGGATGAGGCAACCACACTGTTCCATGAGTTCGGTCATGCCCTACATGGATTGCTTTCAGAATGTACATATCCATCCATTTCAGGAACATCAACCCCGCGAGATTTTGTTGAATTCCCTTCTCAAGTACTTGAAAACTGGGTGTTTGAGCCGGAAATGTTAGCCCTATATGCATTTCACTATGAAACTGGTGAGGTAATGCCAACAGAGCTCGTGGAAAAAATTAAGAGTGCCGGTCAGTTCAATCAGGGATTCGGAACGGTTGAGTATATGGCGGCTTCATACTTAGATATGTCATATCACACAGTAGCCGAGCCCATTACCATGAATGCTGCTGAATTCGAAAAGGCAGCCATGAATAAAATCGGGATGATTGATGCAATCGTTCCTCGCTATCGAACCGGATATTTTTCACATGCGTTCTCAAATCCTGAAGGATACTCCGCAGGGTACTATAGCTACTTAAACTCTGAGGTAATGGATGCCGATGCATTCGGTGCTTTCAAAGAGAATGGTCTGTTTGACAAAGAGACCGCCAATGCATATCGCGAACATATCCTTTCTAAAGGAGGCACACGAGACGCCATGGAAATGTATGTAAACTTCCGAGGTAGAGAGCCAAAATTTGAAGGTCTGCTGGAGCGAAGAGGATTTAATTAAATAATATTTATAAAGATGAGTCATTGCGAGCCAAGTGTAGCAATCTCCATCTATGAGATCGCTTCGTTTCACTCGCGATGACGCACCTAAACTGATGCTATCGATGAAGAAAAAGTTATTAACCACATTCCTCCTCACTTGTGCGATCACGATATATGCACAAGACCAAACTACATTTATTCTGGTACGCCATGCGGAGAAAGCAAATGATGGAACCGACAACCCACCACTAACTGAAGCCGGACTTCAACGAGCAAATGATTTAGCTGCTTTATTAACCAATCAAGAGATTGATGCACTCTACAGCACCCCTTTTATTAGGACAGAAACTACCCTAACACCCATTGGAAGGGATAAAGGAATGGAGGTGAAAAATTACGATCCTTTTGCAGGAGCAAAATGGCTTTCAGGTGCACTTAAAAAACACGCGGGAGGTACAATTGTGATTTGCGGCCACTCCAATACAATTCCTGAACTTGCTAATGCACTACTTGGAAAAGAAAGATTTCAGCAGTTTGATGATAACGACTATTCCAATTTAATCATCATTGTAACTAGTGAGGTTGGGAAAGGAAAGTTGGTGAGGTTGAAATTTTAGCTTAACCGCAGAGAAAACGGAGATTAATCGCCAAGGGAGCAGAGCAACTTTGCTAAGAAATCTCAGTGTTCTCTGTGATTTTCTTTGCGCTCTCCGTGGTTAATATTCAATACAACTCATACTTACAGAAATCACACTCCAACTTCCCGTTGTAAAGCTTGATTCGCTCCGAATCCTTCAATCCAATTTGTTTTAAGGCCTGTTTATTAGAACTAATGAGCCAGGCATCATACCCCACAAAATTCTGTTTGAAAGCATCTCCCATTGCTTTATAAAACTCGAGTATGTCATCTCCAATACGTTCACCGTACGGAGGGTTTGTAATGATGATGCCTTTATCATTGATCGGTTTAAAATTCCGAAAATCCATGGTTTTGATCTTTACTTCCCTGCGTAATCCAATCTTTCCAAGCGCTTTTCTAGCAAGTGTTACCGCACTATCATCAATATCAATTCCCGTCAAATCCAAGCTTGGCTTTCGCATTTTATTCAGTTCCTCATTCTTCACATTATTAAAAAGGATAGGGCTGTATTCAGGCCAGGTTCTAAAGCCAAATTCTTTGCGTTTCAGGTTCGGACCCATGTTCATTGCGATCATGGCTGCCTCTGTCAGAATTGTACCACTTCCACACATGGGATCGACCAAAGGTGATTTCTTATCCCAGCCTGATAAAATAACCATACCGGCTGCAAGCACCTCATTCATGGGTGCTCTATGCCCCTCCTCACGATAACCGCGCTGATTTAATGCAGCCCCCGAACTATCCATGGAAACGGTGAAAAAATCATTTGCACAGTGGATGTTGAGAAGTACATCAGGGTTGCTGGTATCTATTGAAGGACGCCTTCTGTATTTGTTCCTATACTGATCAACCATGGCATCTTTCGCCTTCAATCCCACATATTTAGAGTGGGTAAAAACTTCTGAAAAGATCACCGGATCAATCGCAAACGTCTGATCTACATCCAGAAAGTTGGACCAGTCAAACTCCATCATTTTATCGTATAGCTGCTTTTCATTCCTTGCCTGAAAACTGTAAATCGGAACAAGAATCTTCATGGCCGTTCGCAGCGAAAGATTCGCACGATACAAAAAGGCAGGGTTCCCTTCACATTGGACACCTCTTGTGATTTTTTCGATCTTTTCTCCCCCGAGAGCCTTTACCTCCTCTGCCAGTATGTCTTCAAATCCGAAAAGTGTCTTGATGGTTAGTTTCATTGACTATTTTTTTATATCTGCTCTTTAGATTGCCAAAATGCGTTAATTTCAACCCTAAATTTTTTCTTATGGATTTTAGTTTTTCAGAATGGTGGGAATCAATGTCGCTGATCCAGCAAATTTACTGGGCTTTCGCTATTCCATCTACACTTATTTTCATAATACAAACAATTCTCACTTTTATCGGAGGAGACTTTGACACAGACGGTGGTGCTGACTTTGATGTAGAAATGGATGACGGTGCTGGGTTTCAGTTCTTCACACTAAAAAATTTCGTCGCATTCTTTACTATTTTCTCCTGGACAGGGGTAGCATGTTTAGATTCTGATTATACGTTGGGACTTACGCTCATTATTTCAGTTTCAGCCGGAATTTTGATGATGGTTATCATGGGAAGCATCTTTTATTATTTCAGCCGGCTCACAGACAGTGGCACCATGTCATTTAAAAATGCCATAGGTAAGGTCGGTGAAGTTTACCTTCCTGTCTCCGCAAAAAGAGGAAATATTGGACGAGTTTCAATAAAAGTTCAGGGATCCTTACGCGAGCTGGAGGCTATTTCCGATGATAAGGAAGATCTTCCCGTTGGAACTGTCATAGAAGTCACAGATATTATCGGTGACAATGTTTTACTAATCACTAAATCAAAATAAATGTCAGGTTCATTTATCATCATTATTGGAGTCGTTGTAGTCTTCATTTTTGTCATCCTCATTGGACTGTTTCAGCGTTATAAAAGATGTCCTTCGGATCGCATACTTGTTGTGTATGGAAAAGTGGGCAAAGGAGCTGATAATGCAGGACTTTCCGCAAAATGTATTCACGGGGGTGCTGCTTTTATCTGGCCGATCATCCAGGACTATGAGTTTTTGGATTTGACCCCTATCTCTATTGAAGTGATGCTTACGAATGCATTAAGCAGGCAAAATATTCGGGTGGATGTTCCATCCCGGTTTACAGTAGGTATCTCCACGGAAGAAGGAATCATGACCAATGCGGCTGAGCGCCTACTTGGTTTGGACCAACCTAGCATCCATGATCTGGCAAAAGATATCATTTTCGGACAGCTCAGATTGGTAGTGGCTACCATGGATATCGAAGAAATTAACAACAATAGGGATAAGTTTTTAGCAAATGTCGCTAACAATGTAGAAGCTGAGTTGAAGAAAATAGGCCTGAAGCTGATTAACGTAAACGTTACGGATATCAAGGACGAGTCAGGTTACATTGAGGCGCTGGGGAAGGAAGCAGCTGCAAAAGCAATCAATGATGCAAGAAAGAGTGTTGCAGAGAAAGACAGAGATGGATCTATTGGAGAAGCGAATGCTGTACAAGAGCAGCGCGTGAAAGTGGCCTCAGCAGATGCTACCGCAGTAGAAGGAGAAAACCTTGCGAAAATCACCATTGCTCAATCGGATGCCACACGAAGGGAACGAGAAGCTGAAGCTCAAAGACAGGCTATTGCTGCTGAGAAAGTGCAAAGTGCTAAAGCATTGGAAGAGGCATATGCGGCAGAACAGCAAGCAGAGAAAGCCAGAGCGGAGCGTGATCAGGCAAGCCAGACAGCTGACATTGTAGTGCCTGCCAGAATTGATAAAGAGAAAGTGGAGATTGATGCAGAGGCAAGAGCAGAGAATATTAGAAGAATTGCAAAAGGAGAAGCTGATGCTATTCTATTTAAGAAACAGGCAGAAGCGAAAGGTATCTATGAGGTATTGACGAAGCAGGCGGAAGGTTTCAAACAAATTGTTGAGGCTGCCGGTAAGAATTCGAAAGATGCCGTACTCCTCATTATAGCGGACAAAATGGATGAGCTTGTTCGTCTACAAACCGAAGCAATTAAGAATATTAAGATTGATAAGGTGACGGTATGGGACAGTGGCAATGGTGAAGGTGAGCGTACCTCAACGGCCAATTTCATTTCGGGACTATATAAATCCGTGCCTCCACTTCAAGAAATGTTTGATATGGCAGGAATGCAGCTACCGGAGTATCTTAAAGGAAAATCCCCTGAAGAAATAAAACAGATGGCTAAAGAAGTGAAGGAGAAGAAACCCGCTTCCAAACCAAAACAAGCTCCACCAAAAACGGAAGAATAGTTGCGATTAAAAGTAGTGTTGGTTTCATAGGTTTTGAGTTTGAGATAGAACAAGTGGGATGTTTCAAACTCCTATGTGTTTTCTTTAGAACGTCATTCCTGATGTAGCAAAGCGGAATTCAGGAATCTTCTTTTACCCTAATAGATTCCGGTATTGTCGTACCTCCAAAACCGGAATGACGACAGATTACAATATCCAAATCAACAAAGATCCTTCACTTCGCATGCCTTTCCAGGTAGGCAGGTTCAGGATGACACCTCCGATTTTAATGCAGTGCTAATTTCTTTTTTGGGTGTGTGGTGGGTCGATAGTAGGTAGGTACGGAGAACTCCGAACTTATTACCGTGCTGTCATGCTGAGGCACGAAGCATCTCTCATCTACATTAGCGTCATTCCTGAGACTGACGGAGGAAGGATTCAGGAATCTTCATCTCTTTACGGAAGATTCCGGTATTTCTCATTCTTCGAAAACCGGAATGACGGTTTAACGATAATCCACCCGATCAAAAAAAAAATTATTATTACTAAAATTAAAACTAGGTTATCTTAACTGATTAAGATTATTGGCAATCTTTTGCGAAAGGGATAATTGCTGCTGATCAAACGAATACAAAACCTGATCGTGCGAAAGCTGAAACTCGCTGGACCAGCTGATTACATACCTTCCTTTTTCTTCATTGTACCATAAATAGATTTGCATAGGGCTGTCATTAAGTGATTACACTATTATGACGGTGACTCAGGTTTTTACCCTACCCGTTAGATACATGTTTAAGCTTCAATCAGCAAGTCTAAGATTACTAATTCACTAATCTACCAGTTAACTAATTAAACAAACCCAATAAAAAACCCTCCACGATTTCTCGAGAAGGGCTTTATCTATATCCAGGGTAAACTTGGAATTTGAAGCTTAAACCTTGCGGCTTATCACTTCTTCTCCTCCTCTACCTCTTCAAACTCAACGTCTGATACTTCATCGTCAGCTTTAGCATCTCCGGCATCAGCCCCTGCTGCGCCAGCTTCCGGTCCACCTTCAGCACCACCCTGAGCAGCATACATCTCCTGAGATGCATTTTGCCATGCAGTGTTTAGCTCTTCCATTGCCGCATCAATCGCTGCAAGGTCTTGCTTACCGTGTGCTTCTTTCAGTTTTGTCAAGCCACCTTCGATAGCTGTTTTGTTGCCTTCAGAAAGTTTATCACCAAACTCTTTCAACTGCTTCTCAGTCTGGAAGATCAGCGAGTCAGCCTGGTTGATTTTCTCAACCTTTTCTTTGGCTATTTTGTCCGCCTCCGCGTTTGCTTCAGCTTCCTGCTTCATCTTTTCGATTTCCTCATCAGTCAATCCGGATGATGCCTCGATTCTGATTTTCTGCTCTTTACCGGTTCCTTTGTCTTTCGCACTTACATTCAGGATCCCGTTCGCATCGATATCGAAGGTCACCTCAATCTGAGGTACACCTCTTGGTGCCGGCGGAATGCCATCCAGGTGGAACTTACCGATCGACTTGTTGTCTTTTGCCATTGGTCGCTCACCCTGAAGTACGTGGATCTCCACAGACGGCTGATTGTCAGCAGCAGTCGAGAATGTCTCAGACTTCTTCGTAGGAATGGTCGTGTTAGACTCGATCAGTTTCGTAGACACACCTCCCATGGTTTCGATACCTAGAGAAAGTGGAGTTACGTCAAGAAGCAATACATCTTTCACTTCACCGGTTAATACACCACCCTGGATCGCAGCACCAATCGCTACTACTTCATCCGGGTTCACACCTTTAGAAGGCTTTTTGCCGAAAAATTTCTCAACTTCTTCCTGAATCTTAGGGATTCGAGTAGAACCACCTACTAAAATCACCTCATCAATATCTGAAGTAGACATGCCCGCATCTTTCAATGCCAACTCTACAGGCTTCATTGATCTTTTTACCAAATCGTCAGCCAGTTGCTCGAATTTTGCTCTTGTCAATTTTCTTACTAAGTGCTTAGGCACACCGTCTACCGGCATGATATATGGAAGGTTAATCTCTGTCTCAGTAGATCCTGAAAGTTCAATCTTCGCTTTCTCCGCAGCTTCTTTCAATCGCTGAAGTGCCATTGGATCTTTTCTTAGATCGATACCCTCATCGTTTTTAAACTCTTCTGCTAACCAGTTGATGATCACTGCATCAAAGTCGTCACCACCAAGATGCACATCACCATTCGTTGACTTTACTTCAAATACGCCTTCACCAAGCTCAAGAATTGAAATATCGAATGTACCACCACCAAGGTCATACACCGCGATTTTCATATCTCTGTCTTTCTTGTCAAGACCGTAAGCCAATGCCGCAGCTGTTGGCTCATTAATGATTCTTTTTACATCAAGTCCTGCAATCTGTCCCGCTTCTTTAGTCGCATGTCGTTCAGAGTCATTGAAGTATGCCGGTACAGTAATAACCGCCTCTTTCACTTCTTGTCCAAGGAAATCTTCCGCAGTAGATTTCATTTTTTGCAGAATCATTGCAGAAATCTCCTGTGGAGTATATTTTCTATCACCTATCTTCACTCGCACAGTGTCATTACTTCCTGATTCCAGTCCGTAAGAGACATTTTTCATTTCTTCCTTCACTTCAGAATACTTCTTACCCATGAATCGCTTCACAGAGCTTACCGTATTCTGAGGATTGGTGATGGCTTGTCTTTTAGCCGAATCACCTACTTTTCTTTCTCCTTTTCCACCGTCAAGAAATGCAACGATTGATGGAGTTGTCCTTCTTCCTTCACTGTTTTGGATTACTACCGGCTCATTACCTTCCATTACGGACACGCAAGAGTTGGTAGTTCCTAAGTCGATACCAATAATTTTTCCCATTACTATGATTTATCTATTTGTTCGTTAATTCAAGTTTCGCCTTTGAATTATCAATGGATGTGCCAAAGGAAGAATTGTGACACATTGGCAGAGCCACAAAGTGGCTTTTTATTATTTCTTGCCAAAATGGTGAATTAATGGCATCAATTCCCCCTTTGAAGACGGTTCGACGATTCGAGGGTGTGGTTGGATTGAGGGATTGGAGGGGGATGTTAGAAGAGAACTGGCAGTTTTTCACATCAACTGATATCTCTGCCTGTCTGCCTACAAAGGCAGGCTGTTCGCTTTACAAGGTACCGCTTCCATCAGGTCTAGATATCCTGGCAATTTATTTAGATCCCAAGTCTCGACTTCTACTGATCCTCCTCCCATGGGATATGCTGACATAATGGGGGAACGCTTCGGCCAAACTCACTCTTCCCCATCCCTATCATCATACCTACTCTTGATCACTCTGACTATCAAAAGCAATACAAAAACAGCAATCATGGCAATAACCAAAGTATTCTTCACCTCTTTATGCGTGAATCCGGCTTCTCCGGAATCTATGACCTGATAGATCAGAAAACCAACCATGATGTATAGGACGTATCGAAATGGTTTTCTCATTATTTTAAATAATTAATACTTACGGTGGCCAATTCTGAATTAGGAAATTTGGTGCGATGTTGCAAATCCACAGTAAGGCCAGTATCTTTTACCACTTTATCGAAGCTATCCAATTCCAGGATGTATTGATCGGAAAATCCATGTGTGGCTTCATATGCGGTACTTGCCGTCTTGCCAATATTAGCCGAGGTAAGTTTCGGGTCCAGGCCATGTAGCTCAATCATAATTAAACCAAACTTTTCAATGTAAGGCTGCCACTTATTCAGGTGTGCTTTCAGATTTGCCTCCACCTGATTATTGCTTAGCAATCGTCCCCTTGATGCAAAAGCCCCTGTAGAAATACTGTTGATATCGATTTTCTCGTCTGTATCTTCCCACATTCGGTTGTGATCCAGAAAAGTTCGGACATTGAGCAAGTCACCCAGATCCATTTCATACTTTTCATTTAAATCAGCAGCTAATCGATCCGGATTCCCAATATCTCCCCAAATCACCTTTGCCCACACATCTGCATTGATAAGGTTCTCGCGAGTTACATTAAGTGCAGCTTCATTGTAATCAGCACCAACCAAAAATAAAGGGTACTCCTCCAGCATCTTGCCTCGCTTGGTTTTGTGATAAACCACATCGAAGATATGGATCAGAAAAGCACCGTTTCCACAACCCATATCCAGAATTCCCTTCGGCTGGTCAGCAATAGGTTTATTGAATAAATCGATGATGATATTGTCGACTTTCTCAAAGTATGCGACGTGTGCTCCGCCACTGCCCCACACATTCATCTCACGATCTACTCCCTTCTCTTTTTCACCGGCAGCTACTTTCAGAATCTCCGGATTCCCAAAAATCAGCTCATCCAGATTTCGGAAGGTAGGCATGTAAGAGACCGTCACCCCATAAGCAGAAGATCGCTTAGCAAAGAACAAGCCCTTCTCGGTGAATTTATAAGTTGTGTTTTTCTTTTCGAACCAACCGAGATAGGTAAAAAAATCAAGTATCTGTTCGAAACTTTCAGGGTCCTGATGATATTCGGCTGGGCTAAAGGACATCTCCATAAAGTATTTATGAAACATACCTCCCATTCCCAATTGTACGGCACTTGGGCCTACAAGGACACCTTCTATGTGCTTTAATATCTGTTTCTGAATCTTCTGTTCATTTGAATTTTCAGCAAGCGGGAAGTATCCATTCATAAACTTTTTAGCGATCCGGTTCCAAACCTCAAATGGCTCTTTTTCAAACTTCCGGGGATGGAATTGGGCAGAGAATTTCATCAACTCCATTACATCCCGATAATGACTTAGGTTAGCAAAAGCGATCTCACTTTTAGCATTGGTGCCAATCGTCACTTTCTGGGTGTCATTGTCAACATTGTATTCAAGCCAGCCCTGACAGGCCATAAGCCTCAGTGCAACATTCAGATATCCATCATTGGCTTTAAAAAGATCGCTGAGTTCCTGAAGGTCTATTGATTCACCTTTCAATATCGGATTAAAGACCCCTTTTGAATAAAGTTCGAATGCTACAGGAGCAATGGCTATTCCATCCAGATGTTTGAATAGTTCACTTCTGTATTCGGCATTTCTCTTTTTTATTGAATCCATTGGTAAGTTTTCTAACTGAAATTTATCTCTAATCTTTCGGCTGCCCATCATTCTTTTTACGGAATATCAGATGCTCCCTCCTATTGCCTAATTTTGCGCTTCAATTTCGATCAATATGACGCTGGAGCAGGAAATAGGCAGACGTAGAACTTTTGGGATCATCGCTCACCCCGATGCGGGTAAAACAACCCTCACGGAAAAACTCCTTCTTTTTGGTGGAGCTATCCAAACAGCCGGAGCTGTGAAGTCTAACAAAATTGACATGGGTACTCGTTCCGACTGGATGGACATTGAGAAGCAGAGAGGTATCTCAGTCGCCACATCCGTAATGGGGTTCGAATACAAAGATTTGAAAATCAATATCCTGGATACTCCTGGCCACAAAGACTTTGCGGAAGATACCTATCGAACGCTAACTGCAGTTGATAGTGTAATCATGGTGATTGACTGTGTAAAAGGCGTAGAGGAGCAGACTGAGAAGCTAATGGAAGTATGTAGAATGCGGAATACACCAGTAATATGCTTCATCAATAAGCTTGACCGGGAAGGACAGGATGCATTCACTCTCTTGGATGAAATAGAAGAAAAGCTGGATATCAAAGTACGCCCGATGAGTTGGCCCATTGGGATGGGTAAATCGCTCCGAGGTGTTTATAACATCTATGAAAACAACCTCAACTTGTACGAGCCGAATAAGCAAAAACGAGTAAACGATGTGGTTGAGATTAAAGGGGTTGATGATCCCGAATTAGATAAAAGATTGCCGGAAAGTTTGGTAAAAGAACTTCGCGAGGAGATTGAGTTAGTGAATGGCGTATACGATAAATTCAATTCGGAAACATACTTAAAAGGTGAAGTTGCTCCTGTCTTCTTCGGTAGTGCAGTTAATAACTTTGGTGTTCGCGAGTTGCTTGACTGCTTCACCCAAATTGCCCCGCCACCTAAGCCTCGAGAGACCGAAGAACGTGAGATCAGCCCGGAAGAGAAAAAATTCTCCGGATTCATCTTCAAGATTCATGCAAACATGGACCCGAAACACAGAAACCGAATTGCTTTCGTTCGGGTTTGTTCAGGCAAATTTGAGCGAGGTAGCAACTATTACCATGTGCGACAGGATAAGCAAATTCGGTTCTCAAATGCTACTGCATTCATGGCTCAGCAAAAGGAAACAGTGGAAGAAGCTTTTCCTGGGGATATTGTAGGTCTTTATGATACCGGAAACCTGAAAATTGGTGATACATTAAGTGAAGGTGAAAAAGGCCTATATAAAGGAATTCCGTCATTCTCTCCGGAAATGTTCCGTGAGGTGATCAACATGGATGCCATGAAATCCAAGCAGCTAGACAAAGGATTGAATCAGTTAATGGATGAAGGGTTAGCTCAGCTATTCACTTTTGAACTTGGGTCAAGAAAGGTGGTCGGCACGGTAGGTGCACTTCAGTTCGAAGTACTTCAGCACCGTCTTCTAAATGAGTACAGCGCCAATGCCAAATTTGAGCCGGTCAATATCTATAAAGCATGCTGGATAAGCTCTGCTGATAAATTAAAACTTGATTCTTTTATAAAAGACAAGCAAAGACATATTGCCAGGGATAAGGAAGGAAAGTTGGTTTTTATGGCAGAATCTAAGGCATGGTTGCAAATGGTACAGGACAACTTCCCTGATATTGAATTTCACTTTATTAGTGAGTTTTAGACAGACTGAATTGTCTAGTATTCACTAATTTGACTCAGATTTCTATCTGAGAAAAGTGAAATATATCCATACCTTCTTTTTTACAATAGGCGCATGCCTGGTCTTTGCACAAAATCAAACATTAATTGATAGTTTAAGAAATAGCTTAGAGGGATCTTCTCAAGCAGAAAAACAGCAATTGCTTCTTGATCTATCGTGGGAATTTGCTTATTCGGACATTGACTCTGGAGAATACTATGGTCTAAGAGGCTTGGAGTTAGCGAAGGAAAGAAACCTCCCAGACGAAATAGCTAAAGCAAAGAGCATGCTTGCTATTGTATATGATATTCAAGGAAAAGTTGAAGAATCAGCCCTCCTTTATCTTGATGTCGCAAAATTTTATGAAACCAATAACAACCAGGCTGAGCTTTCTAAAACCTATAACAATCTTGGGGTCCTCTTTTATTATAATGGAGATACTGAAAAATCATTTGAGTATTATAAAAAGAGTATTGACATTGATGCCGCACTGGGAGATTCACTTGGAGTTGCGAGATCGCTTATTAATCTGGCCGCTATTGCTAATACATATGGTGAGTGGGAAAAAGCATTTCGCTATTTAAAACGAGGTGAAAAAATAGCTGTTTTTCAAGATGAGAATGGAGAAGTAATCAGAGCAATAAACGAAGCTCTGGCAAACAACTACATATACCAATACAAATACGATAGTGCACTGATTTATTTAAATAAAGCAATTCGGGCTTTCAAGCAAGTTGGTGATAATCATAGTATTTTATCAAATTTAAATGGAATGATCATCGTTTGGAGGGAGCTAGGTAATTATACGAAAGCAGAGAATTATTTAATTGAAGCCGAAGATTTAGCTACTATCTATGATGACCAATACCTTAGAAAAAAGAGAAATGAAATTGCAGCTGAACTTTTTGATAAAAAAGGGGACTATCAAAAAGCCTATTCATATCTCACCAAATACCTAGCAGACAATGACTCCATTACCAGCAATGAGCGTATTCGGATAACGAGTGAGCTTGAGGAAAAATATCAAGCTGAACAAAAGGAAAATGAGATAGCCCAGCTTCAAATTCAGCAACAACAATCAAAAAACCAACGAAATGTACTCCTTTTGATTTCAGCTTTGGTGGTAATGGGTGCAATTATGCTTTATATCCTATTTAGATCAAAATCAAAAGCCAATGCCATCATTTCAAAGTCATTAGCTGAAAAAGAAACCCTGTTAAAAGAGATCCATCACCGCGTGAAAAACAATCTTCAAGTTGTTTCCAGTCTTCTGAGCATGCAGTCACGGTTTATCACTGACAAGAATGCCCTTGGAGCCGTCAACGAAGGCCAATCCCGAGTAGAATCAATGGCATTAATCCATCAGAAACTTTATCAGGAAAACAATCTTTCCGGTGTAAATGCAAAGGAGTACATTGAGGATTTAGCTGAAATATTGAAAAATTCTTACCGCACTGATTCAACCATTGAGTTTAAGTATGACGTGGAAGACCTGACCATTGATGTTGACACCATAATTCCGATTGGCCTGATCCTAAACGAGCTCATCTGTAATTCACTGAAACATGCTTACCCTAATGAATCGGAAGGTACAATCTCAATCAAATTAAAAGAAGAAAACAAACAGCTACATCTTGCTGTCACTGACAATGGGGTGGGTTCTAGTGGCGAGTCTTCTGAAAAATCATTTGGCATGGTCTTGATAGATTCACTCGCTTTGAAACTAAAAGCAACCCTACAAATCACCTCAGATAAGGGCACTTCAACAATTCTAAACATCAACAAGTATAAACTCGTGTGATGGAGAAACGCATTCTGATCGTAGAAGATGAGCCCCTGATCGCTAAAGACCTTAGTTATATTCTAGAGGACATAGGGATTAAAGATGTTTCACTTGCATTGAGCTATGATGATGCTCGTGAGATTTTAAAAGAGAAAAATTTTGAGCTGGCGTTACTTGACATTAACCTATCTGATGATAAAGACGGTGTTGATTTAGCGCACTTCATTAATAGTGAAGTTCATATTCCGTTTATTTTTATTACCTCATACTATAATAGTTCCACTGTAGCGCGTGCAAAAGTTACTCAACCACTTGCTTATCTGCTGAAACCCTTTAACAAACATGATATCCAGATTAATGTGGAAATGGCACTCTATAAAGCCGATCACATTAAAGAAAATGTCTCTATTTTTTTAAGAGAGAAATCCGGAACTATTCAACTGGAAATAAATGATATTGTGTATCTGGAAGCTCAAAGTAACTATACCAAAATAGTAACACCCTCCAAAGAGATCATCGCCAGCCAAACATTGAAGGCCATCCTGAGCAAACTTCCGGAAGCTCAATTTGTAAGAACCCATAAATCCTTTGCGACACGAATTGATCAGATCACTATGATTAAGGGTGGATACGTTTATCTGAATGATGAGAAAGTGCCTATAGGTCGATCATACAAAGACGATTTCCAGAAGCGGATAAGCATCATATAATTCCATCAATCACATCAATTTCTATCCTAATAGCCCTCTGTATAGACATGACAGGATGCTATATCTTCTTAAGGCTGTAATATAAAAAGAGGCTCTCTCAAAGGTGTTTTCTTAAAATGCCACATCAAAAAATACATTTGAATTAATACTGGGATTCATTCATTAAAACCCAAATAATCTCGAAATGTCGAATCACTTCACTGGAATAATTACCCTTTGAAGGGGGTGTGAATGTTTAATTCGTAGCTTTTAAAAGCTATTTCCAAATCAATTAATTCCAAATTCCTTTGAGACAGCCTCTTTGAATTTATTGTTTTACAAGCGTTATTGTGAATTTATCACCACCTCCATAATCCTGAATAGCTGTCATATTATCACCATTTACAGTTATTTTCAAGTCAAGGACCTCTTGATCTATTTGACCATCTTCCTCAAAGTTTATAACCAAAATTAGGCGCTTATCATCAACTGTATAGCTCCACACACCGTCATAATCCTCCATTCCACTTTCTGTATAATACTCTACATTTTCACATGTAGAATTTTCATAGTCTAAATATGAATTTTCGTAGGATGATTTAAATCTTAGGGCACCATTAGAAGAGAATATTAGATTGATGTACTCGAAAAGCTCAGTTTCAGTAATTTCTACCTCCTGATAAGTCTCTCCATCAGCACAAAGCATATCAAAGCGATAAGTTTCTTCAGTTTCTTCTCCAATGATTCTTGTATAAGTAATACCTTCATATCTATCTTCAATTCGCGTTATATTCCACTGCCCCACCAGAAACTGTCCATCTTCTCCTCCTATTTCAGTGATAACTACACAGGTGGTGACAATATTACTAACCCGATTTTCATCATCGTAGACGCACAAATCAATGCAGAATTCACCCGGAGAGATATTGTCCGGAAGCTCTAACTCGAAACTTGGCGACCCACTTGACTGAGATATACGTCCTCCGGAAAACGGAAACCTTCCACCGGTAAATGAAGAGGCTGGGATTTTGAAATAGTTGTCAGCTCCGGATACTTGCATATAGATACCTGCTGCATCCCCTGTAGATAAATCTAACTTAACTACAGTTTTACCACCAGGAGAGCTGTATACATCATCTCCATCATACAAATCCGGGGCATTAGGATCATTTGAGGGGGACGGAGGATCACCGTCAATTTTGGTTGCTCCGGTAATTTTAATTGCGTTCGAAACCGCATTTGCGTCGCTGAGATCAATGAGATCTCCCGAACCGTCAACTCCATCATCATCACCACAGCTTGTGAAAACTGTAATGAATGACATACCAAGGAGCAGAATCAATAAACTAAGTTTTCTTTTCATTAGCGTATAAATTAAATAGTAATAAAATTAGACTGAGCATGATTAAATCAATCAAACTTTCATGAAATTATTTTTCTAAACAATGGAATCATTCGTACGATAGGATAGTGAGCATAAGGTCACTAATTTTGCGGCCTCATGACAAAGCCGATTATTAAATATGAAGACAATCACTTGTTGATTGTAGAAAAACCAACGGGATGGCTGGTGCAAGGAGACGAGACCGGAGATGGTACACTCACCGGTTGGGCCACCGAATACATTCGTAAAAAATACAATAAGCCGGGGAACGTGTTTTGTCAACCCTGTCATCGGCTGGATCGTCCAGTGGGTGGATTGGTGGTATTTGCTCGTACATCCAAAGGATTGGAGCGCATGAATAAGCTGTTCAGAGAACGCACAATTACAAAAACATATTTAGCTATTGTAGATGGGGTGCCAAAAAACCCTGAACATACATTAAGACACTGGCTGGACAAGGATCACGAAAAAAACAAAGCACACGCTTACAGCAAACCAAAAGGTAATGCAAAAGAGGCCATCCTATCCTATCGCATGCTAGCCACTCATAGTAAAATCTCCTTGCTAGAGGTCACACCTGAAACAGGGAGGCCGCACCAGATTCGTATCCAAATGCGAGAGAATAATACCTCTATCAGAGGGGATGTGAAATATGGGTTTTCAAAAGCAAATCAGGATAAGAGTATTGACCTGTATGCATATAAATTGGAATTTGAACATCCAATAAAAAAAGAACCAATCAAAGTTATTTCTAAACCAAAATGGCCGGATTTTCAGGCGTTTATCAATGAGTTGGATTGAAAAATTAAAAAATAAGTGGGGCCTGGAAAGCAATTGGCAATTTATAATTATCATGCTGGTTTTTGCATGCACGGGTACAACTGTTGTTTTGATAAAAAAGCCGTTGATCCAGTTACTTTTTGAAGATGGTGTTAAACCCCTCTGGTTCCAGATTTCCTACTGGGTGATGATCTTGCCTATCTACAATGTCATCCTGCTTTTTTACGGCTTCCTTTTTCGTCAATTTGACTTCTTCTGGAAGTACGAACAAAAAATGCTCAAAAGGTTCGGTATTAAGGTGAATGCTGACAAAGAATGAGGCAATATCGAGATTGAATGAGCTAGGAGCGGTTGGTCAGCCGTTTTCTTTCTATTGTGATTTTTGGGGGGAGAGATGGTGTATCGAGCCTTCTGGACAGCAAAATTTTAAACTGGAGATAGATTCGGATTTTTCTAAAGGTCAACAGTTGACTGTCGACGGAAAGCCGTTGACATTTAGGAAAAAACCAATAAGCCTGGAGAGATTCAAACAATCGTTCGATCAAGTAATCCACCAAATCAACATCGGAAATTCTTTTCTCACTAATCTAACTTTTGAAACCCTGATTGAAACCAACCTGAGTCTGGAAGAAATCTTCCAATATTCACAAGCGAAGTACAAGCTTCATGTTCCCAATCAGTTTGTGGTTTTCTCGCCAGAGACTTTTGTCCGAATTAACAAAAATCACATCTACTCTTACCCTATGAAAGGTACGATTGATGCAAGTGTTCCCAATGCAGAAAAAGTAATTCTTAATGATATAAAGGAGACTGCTGAACATGTTACCATTGTCGATCTCATTCGAAATGACCTTAGCCAGGTGTCTGAAAAAGTGGAAGTAACCAAATTTCGTTACATCGATGAATTAATCACAAACGACAAAAAGCTCTTGCAGGTAAGCTCAGAGGTGAAAGGCACACTACCAATCAACTGGAAAGAAAACCTGGGCAGTATTCTTTCAAAGCTTCTTCCGGCTGGCTCAATCTCCGGAGCACCTAAACCCGAAACCATCAAAATTATCCGGCAAGTGGAATCTTACAAACGCAATTTCTACACCGGAATCTGCGGTCATTTTGATGGTGAGTCATTGGACACAGGAGTGATGATTAGATTTATCAAGAAAGAAAAGGGTCAACTCCTTTTTTGTAGCGGTGGCGGCATTACATCCTTTAGCGAAGCTGAGAAAGAATACCAGGAGATGGTGGATAAGGTGTATTTGGCATTGTGAAACATTTACTTATCTTTAACGTTAGTAATTTTACACGTTAGTATGACTGTATCCTTTGGTTCAAAAGAAACTGAAAGCGTTTGGAATGGTAAGAGAGTAAAAAAATGGCCCTTGGATACTCAGCAGACGGGACGAAGAAAACTTAGGATGCTAAACAACTCACAGAACCTGGAAGATTTAAGAATACCTCCCTCTAACAGGCTTGAGAAACTTAAAGGTGATCTGAAAGATTTTTACAGCATAAGAATAAACAACCAATGGCGAATCATATTTAAATGGCAAAATGGAAATTCTCTTGAAGTACAAATATTAGATTATCACTGAAATGGAAAGATTAAAAAACATACATCCCGGAGAAATTTTACTCGAAGAATTCCTTAAACCGATGGGTATATCAGCCTATAAACTCTCAATGAGCATTGGTGTCCCTCAAACACGAATCAGTCAAATTCTCAAGAAAAAAAGAGCCATATCCACCGATACAGCACTTAGGTTAAGTAAATATTTTGGAACTACTCCCAAATTTTGGTTGGGCCTTCAGGATGATTATGATATTGAGGAAGAATCAAGGATTAAATCTGTAGAATTGGAAGCTATTGAACCAATCTCTTGAATGTTAAAGTGAAGTTTAACAAAAAGTCTTAGACACAGGAGTGATGATCTGATTCATCAAGAAAGAAAAAGATCAACCCATTTTTTGCAGTAGTGGAGGCATCACTTCTTTTAGTGAAGCTGAGAAAGAATATCAGGAGATGGTGGATAAGGTGTGTTTGGCTATTTAACTCTTTGGAATTAAATAGTATCTAATCCACACGAAGTTTTGATCATCTCCTTTAATAATCGTTGTAAAGTTTATCCCATCCTCAACAAGTTTACAGGATGCATTATCTTTTTTAAACTTATATTTTACTGTCGTTAAGCTTGTTCCTTTGGCTTTGAATGAAAAATTCTTATCAGATAATTTATACGAACCTTCCTCTTTTTGCACTTCTTCATTTTTATAGAAAAACACGGATGCTTTCCCTTCATTGAATATTACAGAATCAGGCAATTTGTATTTTCCCACAAACCTATCTATATCAAGCGTGTCTGAAATTCGTTCCCCGTTCTCATTTTTTACAACCTGCGTTGCAATTACCTTGGTGAGATCAACTTTCCAAAGTTTTGGGAATTCACATTGATCGGATTGTGAAAAGGAAGTAAGGCTAACAAGCAATGTTATAAAATATAGAAGCGGTTTCATTGGGATAATTTTCAGTAATATACCCCTAGCTGTAAAAGACAGCAATAATCTGAACGAATAATCAATACGTTTTATCCTAAATTCCTTTAAAAGCGAAGCAACTCTATATTGATATTGCTTCGCTCTCTTGCCACTTGCAGTCAAACCTAGGACTTATCTCCCCTCAACCCAGGAACCGCCGGCCTCAATTATCCGGTCAGCGATACTTTTTTCTTTCACTTGTTGCGCTTCCAAAGTCGACTTCATCTCAGCCCATTGTTTTTTAATGATTCGCATCGTCTCTTCGTGCGTCTCTGTAGGACCATACGTAGAGGTTGAAATGCCCCTGTAAAGCGCAAATACCCTATCACCTAGTGTCGGACGATTTTTCTCTCCAATCTGATTCTTGGCCGCATTGCCATTGAGCTCTGTATCCAGATCATTCAACACTTCTCTGATTTCTACAATCTCAGAAAGTATCTCGTTTCCAACATTCGCTTTGGTTGCGGCAGTAAATAGCTTATCTGCCATTTTTCGTGCTCGTGAGAGTTCCCAACCTAAGACATTCACGTCCCTGTTTAGATCCTCGTAGCTTCGCCAAAAAGCGACCACTTCGTTCATCGGGTTTCCATCCAATGTTCCTTCCATCAAAGGTTCTACTTCGACATTTACCGAACCTGCTAGTTGGGTGAATTCACCTTGTTCGTATTTGTTCAGAGTTGCGGTGTATGTGCCCGGAGCACATAAAAAGCCTTCTAACTCCTGATCATTTCCATCCAAGGTCAATGCATGGGTTCCACCGACTTTCAGATTCCATGCTACACGGTTAAAACCCTTTTTGTTGGATGCCTTCACTCGATTTACCACCTTGCCTGATTGGTCTTTAATCTCCAGGTATACAAACGGACCCATTTCTCTGGTTTCATCATCCAAAGCATCCCATCCCGGAAAAGGTATGTTCCCAGACTTTCCCTTTTCATTCGCTTGCCTTTCTTCTTCCAGACTTTTGTAGCCGTCTTTTAAGTAATAGGTAAATACCGCCCCGAAATCAGGATTTGGAGCAACGAATAATTGAGATCCCTGCGACCCTCTTTTATCATCAAAATCCAATACTGATCGCTCAATATACCACCATGCCTTGCGAGGCTCGAATAAGGTAGCTTCCTGAGCTATTTGATTTTTACTCACATTTCTCAAGGCAGAATAATCATCCAAAATGTAAAACCCTCTACCAAATGATGCCGCTACTAAATCATTTTCTCTTCGCTGGATGGCTAAATCTCTGAATGAAATGGTAGGAATTCCCCCAGTCAACTCAGTCCAGCTACTTCCTCCATCAACGGTGAAATACACACCAAACTCAGTTGCTGCAAACAGCAAATCTTTATTCACATGATCCTGAACAATTCGCCATACCAGGTTTTTATCACCTAATCCGTTTTCGATCCGTGTCCAGGTGGCTCCTTTATCTGTACTCTTCACCAGATATGGCCGGTAATCTCCTTCTTTATGATTATCTAATGCAGCATATAGGGTGCTTTCATCGAAGAGGTCTGCTTTGACATCATTCACATAGCTGCGAGCTGGTACGCCCATAGCACTTACTTCAATTTTTCGCCAAGTTTGTCCTTCATTTTCAGTAACCTGAATCAGTCCATCATCTGTACCGATAAATATCACTTTCTCATTTTGAGGAGAAACGGCGATGGATGTTATGGTATTAAAATTAGACATAGCTCCTACATCCCAAGGCGAATCCCAGCTTTGGGTACGACCCATGATCGGTAAGGTCAACCGCTCCTGATCTCTGGTTAGGTCACCTGAAAGTGCTGTCCAGCTATCTCCACGATTTGTTGATTTCCACAGTCTTTGCGAACCATGATAGATGGTCGCCGGATCATGAGGGGAAACCAAAATAGGTGCATCCCAATTATACCGTTCAAAATCTTCATCTTCACCAGGTTGAGGCATTACATCGGTTACCTCGCCGGTTTTTAAGTCTATCCTCGAAAGCGTTCCTTGCTGACGTTGGCCATACATGATATCGGGATTGCCCGGCTCGGTAGCCGGTTGATGTCCATCCCAGTTCAACACTACTTTCCAATCTGCATTCCGAATACCATGATGATTGTCAGTTCGTGATGGACCGCCCTGTGTACTGTTATCCTGTGTTCCTCCATATACATTGTAGAAAGGCTCAGCATCATCAACAGCTACTTTATAAAACTGTGTAATTGGAAGGTTTTCCATGTATCTCCAGCTACCTCCCAAATCGAAACTCTCATACACCCCACCATCTGTTCCAACCATTATATAGTTAGGGTCTGAGGCTTTGAAAGCTACCGCGTGATTATCTCCATGCTTAGCAGTTTCATCCATATTTTCAAAGGTCTTGCCTCCATCCTCAGATTTCATCAACGTGTTATTCATCATGTACAAGCGATCGAACTTGTGTGGTGAAGCATAAATTTCCTGATAGTAGTGCGGACCAGTTGCACCAGCCACTGCGTCCGACATTTTTGTCCAGCTACCTCCACGATTATCAGATCTCCACACGCCTCCTTTAGTTCTATTGAGCTCAATTGCCGCGTACAACACATCCGGGTTGATTGGTGAAATGGCAAGACCTGTCTTCCCCCATTTTCCTTCCGGTAAACCTGTTTTCAATTGTGTCCAGGTATCACCAGCATCATCGCTAACATATAAGCGTGATTTCTCACCACCACCCATCCAGGCGGCAATGGTTCGGTGATGCTCCCAGGTCACTGCATACACCCGATCCGGATTTCTTGGATCAAACACCATATCTGTTACTCCGGTGTATTGATCATCACCTAATGTTTTTTTCCATGTCTTACCTCCATCGATTGATTTAAAGAATCCTCGATCTCCACCAGAACTCCAAAGAGGACCTTGAGAAGCGACCATGATTACATCTGAATTATCAGGATGGACAATGATCTTAGAAATATGCTCGGAATCTTTCAATCCCATATTGGTCCAACTTGCGCCTCCATCGGTACTACGATAAATACCATCTCCAAAACCAGCATGTCGCCCACCAACATTTTCTCCGGTTCCTACCCATATATGATAGGGGTTATTTGGATCAATGGTGACACAGCCAGTCGAGTAAACCGATTGATCATCAAAAATTGGTTTGAAAGTGGTACCTGCATTGGTTGTCTTCCAAACACCACTTGAGCCCACAGCTACATACCACACATTCTCATTGGTTGGGTCTATGGCGATATCAGCAATACGGCCCGACATGAACGCCGGTCCGATGTTTCTAAATTTTAGGTTTTTGAAAAGCTCTGAATCGAGCGGCGATGTATTTGAACTAGTCGAGCTTCTTCGTTGTGCATCAAGTGAAAATACAGCTCCCAATAAGAAAGTGAGGAGCAAAAGTGAGGATAATCGTTTCATATTAGAAAAGGTTAAGGTTTCTTCTAAAATAGTAAAGAATGAGGTCATAGAAACGCTTTCCTATATGGATGGTGCTTCCTTTGTAAGGGCGGTAGAAGTTATTTGTCGTGCAAAAAATCGTTATAATCCTTTGATCCTCCGATATATCCCATTAAGACTCAGTTATTTCTTGGTAACTTTGCGTTTTCAAAGAAAACCTCTCATTATTTGGGGGTTATTGATTGAAATTGAATCTAAGGAAGGATGATTAGGTACAAATTCGAAAATAAGCTAGATAAAGAATTCGCTGCAGTATTGCGTAAACGCGTGAATGCCTACTTTCAGGACAATAAGATCCAGCGAGATGCAAACAGCAAGATGATCATTAAAACCATCTCTGTTTTATCCATGTATCTGGTTCCATATTTTATACTGATCTTATCAGGATCAACGAACCTGTTTTTATTAATGGGTCTGTGGATGATTATGGGTGTAGGGAAAGCTTTTATCGGAACGACGATCATGCACGACTCCATCCACGGCTCCTATTTCAAAAAGAAATCAATAAATGAGCTGATGACCTTCTCAGCTACGATCGTTGGAGTAGATAAACTGATTTGGCATATCCAACACAATGTGCTGCATCATACCTATACGAATATTGAGGAAACGGACGAAGACATCCTGCCAAGATTTGTTTTCAGATACTCTACAAATCAGCCCCATAAGTGGTTTCATCGTTTTCAACACATCTATGCGCCCATTTTTTACTGTGTGCCGCTTTTAGAATGGATTACTACAAAAGATTTCATTAAAGTGTTCGATTACAGACGAATGGGTCTGATCAAGAAGGAAGATTTCCCAATGGAACTAACAAAGACGATCCTTCGAAAAGTATTCTATTGGGTTGTATTCCTGGTACTTCCTGTGATTCTAATCCCGGTTCCTGCCTGGATAACGATATTAATGATATTTGCGTCTCATTGCATTACAGGGATCATGCTGGCCATGATTTTTCAGACAGCTCATGTGGTAGAACCTGCAGAGTTCTTTGAAGAAGAATCAGAACACATCAAACATAGCTGGGTGGCACATCAGCTAAAAACGACCTGCAATTATGGCATGGACGATAAAGTGCTTTCCTGGTTTTTAGGCGGGCTTAACTTCCAGATTGAGCATCACTTGTTTCCGGACATTTGTCATGTCCACTATCCGGCCGTTTCCAAATTGGTACAGCAGACGGTTAAAGAATTCAACCTGCCTTATTATGCTTTCCCGTCCTTCGGAGCAGCAGTTGCCAGCCATTTCAAGCACATGAAAGAAATGGGAAGTGCGAAAGACCTGAAGGTGCAGGTGGCTTAATATATTAATTAGATACCCACACTTGTTTCAAAATGACGCCAACAGTCTCCTCTTGGGAGGAGGAAGAGGTGGGTAAATAAATCAGTCATTTTGAATAAAAATTAAATTCACGACCCACCCCAACCCCTCCAAGGAGGGGATTTTCTAATTCAACATTACAAAAGCACCCCAATAGTAAGGTTCTGGAAAATTGCTTCTTAGTGATTTTTGCGCTGCAAAAAAAGCCTCCTCCTTAGGTTTTCCTTCCATCCATTCTTTGTAGAAGTTGGTCATGAGTTGTTTGGTCGCTTCATCGCTCACTTTCCATAAACTCATAATGACAGATTCTGCTCCGGCCACCTGGAATGAACGCTGCAGTCCATATACTCCCTCTCCTGATTTAATTTCTCCCAACCCTGTTTCACAGGCGCTCAATACAACTAAATCGGTATTTTTCAAATCCAATGTAATCACCTCGTAAGCTGTCAAAATACCATTATTCGAAGTGTTTACTTCAGTGCCTTGCGTTGCACTTCCCATAGTTTGCTCTGCATTTGCAAGCATCAACCCTGATCTCAGTAAAGGATTATCCTTCGCCTGGTTGACCTCCACGCCAAACACCTTGTCTCCTGAAGCCTGGCTTTCGGGAAGGAAGAATCCATGTGTGGCAACATGCAAAAGAGAAGGAGAAGAAATCTTCTTAAACTGCTCTTCAGTTGCTTGATTTTGCATGTAAACATCAGTAGCGAATCCTTTAGTCCTAGTGATCTGACTAGCTGCTTCGATTTCAGCTTTTGTTCCCGGAAGTGGTGCAAGTAATCCCTTCGAACCAAAATTCGGATATCCAATGAAATTAGCCTTCTTCGAAGCAAAACCACCTTTCCTGGACTTGACCAAATCTCTGGTGCTGGTGTACAAATGAAGATCAAATTCATCTGACACATAAGTTCCATCAGATCGCTGTAATGCTCCGATATTAACCTGGAAATAAACGCCATCCAACGAAAGGTGTACGTTTTTCTTGCCAGCTAATTTCTCATCAACCGGCTTCCAGAATTTATCATAGGTGATTCGGTCCTGTGCTTTTACTCTCACCATATTCAGGTAAGCTTTAGCGTATTTCGTGTCAAGCTCTTCACCATTATCCAGGACTACTAGTTCCGGATGAACATTATCTAAGCTAGCAATAAGGAAAGCATAATTCTTCTTATCTGTGAAACTACGCTCGAAAACCGGGTAGCCTATAATCTCAACCGCAACATCAGCAGAACCTAGCTTTGCTTTTACATTAGCCAATGTGGTTGCCGGTAATTTGTTTGATTGTGCGAAAGAAGCAGAAAGCTGATTTAGTTTTTTCTCGAGCTGATTGGCTTCCGCTTCCAGGGATGCAAGATCAATTTTTTGCTCATCGAGCTGTGCCTTTGAGAATGAGTAATAATGAATCAGATTTTCCTTGGCCTCTACCCACTTTTGATAAGTTTCTTTTAATTGCTCATCACTGCTGTTTAATATTTGTTCCCTGACTTTAGTGGATGCACTCAAAAGTATGCCCTTGGTTTTTAAGTGGATGTTGTACATCTCCGTGAGCAACGCAGGATTGGTTTGAGCATTCGCTACCGCAAAGGCATAAAACTTTAAAATGGAAGGTCTTACCTTCGCCCAATACTGTCCTTTTTCATATTCACTCATCGCGCCAAAGTAGTCTTCCACCAATTGGAGATTTGCGTTTATAACTTTTTCAAAGCGATTTGCCGCCTCACTTATATTCTTCTGGTTCCAAGAGACTACTGCCATATCTTCCAACGAACTCAGATAGTCAGGGTGCTTGTCACCAAAAAAGCTTAGGTACTTGGAATTGACCTCCTGTAATAGCCTTTCTGCTTCGGTTAGGTTACCAACGAAGAGCTGATACCTGGCCAGATTATGGGTTGTTTTAATATAGGCAGGATGATCACGATTGTATTTTTTTTCAAAGATTTCCAATGCATCCTTTAGCAGCTGTTCCACCTCTACGGTCTTGCCGGACTCCATCAACGTTGCTGCCAGGTAGTTTTTCACATTGCCGACATCTGTTTGATTTTTAGCAAAACGCTTCTCTTTCAAATCGATGATGTCTCTAAAAATACGCTCGGCAGTTTCAAACTCTCCCGCACTGTAATGAATCAGCCCCTGATTGATTTGAAAACTTACATTGTCCCTGCCCCGTTCTCTGATCTCACCAGCAGCCAGATCAATCGCCTTTTGTATGGCGGATTTTGCTTCATCGTATTGACCAATTTCATTATACAGAAGTGCGCGATTACTTGTGATAATTGCATGAGATAATGTACCTGTTCGATCATTCTTTTTGATGATTTCCTCTGATTGATTAAAATAATTTTCAGCTTCTGTGTATCTGCCCTGAGATTGAGCGATTACTGCATGATTGTTATAAAGAGATGCCAAAGCAATGCTTCCCTTGCCTATTTCTTCCTGGAAGTACTTTGTCGTTTCATTGATGAATGCTTCGGAAAGATTGTATTTTCCTTCAGCATGGATCACAATTGAAATATTAGCTATGGTTTTACCAAGTGCGTATTTCTCGGGAAGATTTAAGGTGTCCATATTCACCAAATCAGCAATAACAAATGAAGAATCCAGCAAGGCTTCAGATGCACTTAATCCATTGGTAAGCAAGCTCAATGCTTCAATAAAGTTGACATTAGCCAAATATGGGTTAATGTAGATAGACATTTCACCGTTCCGGTTGGCATCAAAGGCCTGCTCGTAGGTTTCCAACTCAACTGCTTCAATGTCATCATCCTCATAGTTTTTAGCGATAGTTAACAGCAGGCTTTCCTTCCCCTCTCTATTTGCAAAAAATGAAGCTCTATTCCCTTGAGAGAATATGTAGTTGTAGTTGGAAGTATCTTTGACCAACTGCTGTTCACGAAAATCTGCCATCCGATCATCCTTTTTAACTAATGATTCGGCATCAACATCTTCGACTTGCTCTTCTACTGCTTCTTTGAGTTTTTTGAAAAAGCTTTGCGAATAAGAGGAAAATGATAACAGCGTGAAAGTGAATAGAATGATAAAACGGTTCATATCGGTTAGGAATATTTTAATATAAAGTTAGAGTTTTGTAAGGAGATGAAAAACAATGAGATTCATTGAAAGCATACTTTATAAGAATGGGGCATATATAAACCTGCCCCTTCACCAGGAACGAATGAATGGTGTTTTTCAACATTTTGGTTCCCGAGATGATTCTCACAACCTAAATCGCATATTACCGAAGCTTGAAATGGAGGGCACATACAAAGTGCGTTTGGTTTATGATATGGATACAGAAGATGCTGAATATGATATAGAGTTTGCTGAATATCAGCCACGTAAAATCAAATCACTTGAGGTGGTATCATCCAAACCATTTAATTATTCAATGAAGTTTGAGGATAGAACTAAAATCAACAAGCTCGTAAAATCTTCAAATGCGGATGATATCATCATTGCAGTTGAAAATCATATAACAGATGGATCCTATTTCAACCTTGCTTTTTGGAACGGCGCAGAATGGCTGACCCCAGATACGCCGCTACTGAAAGGAGTTCGAAGAACTCAATTATTGCAAGAAGGAAAAATTAAAGAAGTACCCATTCGGATTTCCGATTTGGGTGCCTTTGAAAAAGTGAGCTTGATTAATGCAATGTTGGATTTGGGACAATTAGAACTACCAATCACAGCTATTGAGTCTCCCAAAACCGTCGGTTGATTTTAAACACTTCTTTTCGACGCTCTTTAGAAAAGAGATTTTTTACCACCCCATGATAAACCTCCAGGGAATCTCCTGACAATGCAATTACAATCATCGCTAGTGTAAAATCCGCCTTATAGTTAAAGATCAACAATAAATAGATCATCAAAGAGGCCAGAACCAAAACCTCAAATAGTTGAAATATTTTGGTTATCCCATCATACCACTTGGGCATGGCGCCATAAACGATTTTGAAAAGAAATACATTGAACAAGCAAAAGAGAATCGCTAATACGATTTCAGTACTTTTTGACATTTGATCGATTGGATCTTCATCTAATATTTGAGAAATAATATTGGCATGGATAACCCCTCCGAACATATCATTCTTAGCCTTCCCTACATAATTTTCATTCATCGGGGTGAAGTAAAAATCCTCTGTGGTCTCCGTGTCACCTATGTACTCCCCCATAAAGCACATAATCACAATTTTATCCTTAAAGAGATCAGCGGTGAAATTTTGGTCAAATATGTCATAGACATCCAGGGCAAAATATTTCATACCATAATTGGCAGAAGAAAAACTGATGATATTACCCTTGTAATTAACCGTTTCTATATCGTTATCCCTGGCCAGGAACTTCTCCGTTTTTGCTGAATCATATGCATAAGCAAGCCTGACTGGAAAAGCATATCTGGTCTCCCCCTGAACGATTTCTGAGGGAGTAAACTCCCTGCACATTTTAAGGTCTTCCTGCACTTCCGCATTGGTGATCAGATTTACATAACCAAGGCGCGCCTCCTGAACAATGTGATCCTCCGGTTTGACAGTCATTGCAAACTCTCCGGTTTCTTCATTAAGTCCAACCAACTTTTCTCCTATCACAATATTTGGGGTTTCTGAAAGCACACGCGTCAAAGCACTATCTTCAGGCCATTCCTTTACTGCATCCAACATCACATCCAAGCCGATAACGGCGGGTTCATATCGGTTAATAATTTCAATCTGACGAGCTATTCCTTCGCGAGGAAGATTACCAATATTTACCATCACAATTCGCTCGTCAGCGATGGGATCTTCCTGAAGTTGTGAAAACACAATATCCGTCAGTTCAAAATCAGAAAACATATCCCCAATGGGATCAAACAGATCAAAGACTTTGAATAACGTGACAGAGGCGAACAGCCCCATGATGCCGAAAATAAAAAGAGAACAGAAGATGGTGTCGCGGATGAATCGTTTCATGCACTAAAAATAGCTGATTCATTTTTGTGACAACATCCCCTGTTTGGGTATTCTTAGAAGCTCAACCCGAACCGCAATGCTGGAAATGCACTTTTGAATCCGTTCGTAAAAATCAACTCAGGTGAAAAAGTGAGCTTTGAATTTACACCTTTATTATATAATGAGAGTTTCCAAGTACTTCCTTCGAAGTATCCACCATCTCGATGTACGAGCCCACCAATACCTACACCAAACTCATCACCTCCTTTGGTATTTATTTTCCAAAAGCCGGTCAACCAACCATTTCGATCTAATTGATATTCGTTTGTTTCACCCCGAGAAAAAAAGAATTGTTGGGTATATAAGATGCCGAATTTCATCCAATCATTCCCCAGTCTATCCTGTAGGTTAAAAGAAACCTTACTTCCTAAATCAGGCACAAATCTATCTCTATAATACCCTAAGCCAATTCCTATAAAGGTTATCTCGATATTATCAATTCCGATATCTTTTGCACTTAGCTGGTCAATTTTTGCATTGCCATAATTAAATTTTCCGGTTCCCAAGTACAAATTCCGCTTTCCCTCATCTATAAATTTTTGATCTATTTGACTCCAAAGGGACTCAATATCAACTTCTTTTATGGAAGCTACATTAGATAAATCATTGAGTATGAATGATATGCTAAGAGACTCTAGTTTGATCAAGAATTCGATACGATTATATTCAAACTCCTCAGTTCCATCGGTTCCTATTATATACGTTTCCCCCTTCATCAATGGGTCAATGTTAATTCTCACAACTTCCTTTTCATTAACATTTATTTTTTCGTAGGAAACCAGCTTTCCTCCATCGATTGATGAGTTTTTGGTCGCTGTTTCCATTACACTAATTGTTGATTTCCATAACTCATTTGAGATATACGCTTCTTTTTTGCTTATTCGGTCGAATGCGAAAACCATTTCCGTACCTTCATCGGCAGTCATTCGTATTGTATCCGGATAGTTGTTTTCTATACGTTCCTGAGCTCTCCCGACCAATGCCATAGTTATTGCCAGGATTGTTAGGACTATCTTATTCATCTTTTTCATAGAGCTTAATTTTTAATGCTTGATAATTGACATTTAATTCCTCGGTAGAATTCTGCCATTGAGCTCTGATGGTCATCGTTCTTCCATTTTCAATCGAGGGCTGCCCGAGACTTGCCTGAATGATTGAAATATCTTCTGCAGCAAAAGCTGTTTTTTTTATTTCTTGTTGACTGTTGGGTAATGCTATTGGAACCAACGACAATTTTATCTTGGATAGCTCTACAACTTGTGCCGGTTCGATTCCTTTCCGTATGGGAATCTTCAATTCTTCATTTATTACCTTCAGACCATTTTCCGCTTTAATGTTGACAGGTTCCTTTGGCCTAGTCTCAATTTTGTTCGAAAGAACTGGGCTTTCGGTGATAGCAGTTTTCATTAAACTAATTGGCAATAAGGTCAACCCCACGATAAAACAAGCGGCGGCTACCCACCAATAAGCATAGACTCTTCTATTATCCAGTCGTCCTTCCAGCTTTGACCAAACCGCGCCATTGTCAAACTCATAACCTAAGTCTTGCTCAGTAAGCGCATCCAGTTTTTTTGATAATTGATTAAGAGCCATAACCTTCATTTTTTGATTCCAACATTTCACGAAGTAGCTTCTTCGCTTTAAATAATTGTGATTTTGAAGTGCCTATCGAAACCCCCAATTGCTCACTTATTTCCTGATGAGAATAGCCTTCTATTTCATACAGATTAAAAACAGTTCGATAGCCAACCGGAATAGATCTGATTACTTTTAAAAGGTCAGCCACTTCCAGGTCTTGCAGTGGCGAAACATCCACTTCCTGATCCAAATCCTCGTTTATTGCCAGTAATTGAATTTCTTTGTTTTTCCTTAGTTTCATCAAGGATTCGTTTACCATGATCCGCTTTACCCATCCGAAAAAGGCTTGTTCGCTTTCATACGTGAAGGCTTTAAGGTTTTTAAACACCTTGTAAAAACCCTCTAGCAACACATCTTCCGCATCTTCTGTACTTTTCATATATCGAACACATACACCCATCATCGGAGTACTCAACTGGCTAAAAAGCTGTTGTTGAGCCTTTCGGTTTCCTGATTTGCTTTTATCGATTAGGTCTTTGGTGTTCAAGCGAAGCATTTGTTAGTAGAATGCAGATTGTAGTTGGTTGGTTGTCTGGAAACAAAAAAGGAACCATAATTTTTGGTTCCTCTTAATTTACACACGTTATCAAATTTATCTTCTTCTATTATTTCGATCCATTCGGAAAAAGCCACTATTCTGTTCAAATGCTGAAAGTCGATACGTAAATGTTAGCATGTAATAGGTGCCGATGCTCGCAATTCGCTCTTCCTGAATATAGTTAAAGTCAGTGGTTCGGTTCACGCCGCGATTTTGATTTAGGATATCAAAAACCGATATTTTAAGCTGCCCACGATCATTTTTCATGAAATCCTTCTGAATGGAAGCTTCCCAAAGCTGCACTTCCTGATCACCGGCAAAGGAGGCACTTTTGTATATATTGTAATCGTAAATGCTACCTACAGACCATTTCTTGGGTAAGAAAACAGTAGCATCCAGATAGTAAACCCAATTGGTATAATCCTGATTTGAGCTTTCACTGGCTCCCTTGGTATTGCCGATGGTATAATCTGTTCCAATAGACCAGTCAATCGTCTTCTTCTTCATATTCTCCAATGAAAAACTTGCCGTATTGTTCGTTGTGATGGTTTCTGCGGTAATGCTATTCACAATGGCAAAACCTTTGTTTCGCGTTAGCCGATTACTGATTCTAAATCTGGTCTTAGCAAATTTTACGGGCCGACTAAAGGAAGTATAGTTAGTTAGCATCAACGAGTTCTCTGCATTAACCGGTCGGGAAGTCGTTCTGTTCTGGTTGTCTACCTCCCGGCTGGTCACGATATTGTCCAAGGTATAGCTGGCATTGAAAAAACTGAAAAGTGAAGTTGATGTGAACTGATCAAAATATCGGAAACTTAATCGGCCAGAGTGAATATATTCTGCATCCAGGTTGGGGTTTCCTGCATAAATATTCAAAGGATTGGAGTTGTCTACCACAGGCTGTAGTTGTGTAATTGATGGTGTATTTAAACGGGTATTGTAATCAAGACTTACACCTAAACTTTGTGTAAAATCGTAGTTCATCCGTGCAAAAGGAAGCGTGCGATTAAAATCATTTTCAAACTGCTGCCCCTGCTCCGGAAGATCTCCTAAGAGGGTGCTGAATTGATAATTTACTCCGGTAGTCAACCTGAAATCATCCACGGCATAATTAAAACTCAGTCCGGTTCGATTGTATTCATAATCACGTTCATAGATTGAGCTAAGTGACGAATCAAATTCTCTCCCGCCTCCCGATACATCATAAAAATCTTTATCGTTAGTGCCTTTCGTCAGGTTTCTCTCAACCCTGAATTCCAGGTATTTATTTTTACCCATTGGCTCTGTGTACGCCACCTCAATCCCCAATGTATTGGATTTGTTGAGGGACTGCTGCTCCTGATCAATAGCTGTTTCCCTGTTGTTTATGGTGGTACTTAGAAAGTATTCAGAGTCATTGTTTTGCGAGCTTACATTCAGTTCCGCCACAAATGTTCTACCTATCCTGGGAAACTTCTTACGGTAAATCAGTCGTGAATTAATGTTGTGCCCGGTTCCTGATGAGTTATAATCGCTGACACTTGAAGTCGTGTCTCTCGTACTTCTGTTGATGGTATTCGTAATATTGAAGACATCTCCCTGCTGAAACCCGAGTGTATTTCTGATCTGGATATCTTGACTTTTATCAAACTCATGCTTCACGTTAAGATTAATCGAATGTGTATTCCCATCACTATTGGAATTTGAAGATTCGTCCGTTTCAAAAGTTTCATCATTTACAAAGTTTGTTCGGTCCGTTTCTTTCGCAGTTATGTTTTCAATTCGTGAGAAAAGGTAGCTTGCACGTACCTCCGTCTTTTCATTTAAATCCCTGTTGAAGTTTAAACCTGCTGAAGTGCTATTGACAAACCCATCACTTAATCCATTGTTGATGGTTGCTCCTCCACCCCCAAGACGGAATCCTCCTCCACCTCCTCCTGTGAGATTGCCGAGCCCCCCCATAAATGAGATATATTCACCCGTGGAAAAGCCTTGTTGGTTAATGTTGTTATGTTTTCCGATAAATGAAAACTGGTTTTCCTTCCGAAACTGATTAATGTTGGCTGACAAAGTGTATCGTTCATCGGTACCATATCCTGCACTTACATTTCCAAAAGTTCCTTTTTTATGGTCTTCTTTTAGTGTTAGATTGATGGTCTTCTGATCATTTCCATCATCAACTCCGGAGAATTGTGAAAATTCTGATTTCCGATCAAAGACCTGTATTTTGTCAACCGCATTGGCTGGTAAGTTTTTGGTGGCCATTTTCGGGTCATTTCCGAAAAACTCTTTTCCATCAACCAACACCTGATTTACCGTTTCTCCTTGCGATTTTATGGTACCATCACGCTCCACTTCCATTCCCGGGAGTTTCTTCAAAAGATCTTCTACTACCGCATTCGTTTTTGTGGCAAATGCAGCCGCATTGTACTCGATTGTATCTTTCTTCATGGTAATCGGAATTGCTTCTCCTTCCACTACCACTTCTTGTAACTCGGTTGGGTTTAAGGTCAGTATACCAACGTCGATATCCTTACCAACAACTTCAATAGCTTTATCTAGCCCCTCATATCCTACATAGTTTATTCGCAGTATGTATTCTCCGGCTTTCACGTTCTTAATCGAAAAATCACCAGCCTCCTTAGTCATAGCAAATGCTGCTAAAACAGAATCTTGTTTTTGCAATAACATGATTGTTGCAGCAAATAATTCTTCCCCTTCGGCATCAGTAACTTTTCCTGTTACCTGCTGCGCAGCACCTGTATAGGCAAGCCCCAGAAGCGTGATTACAATTAGTTTTTTCAATTTGGTCAACGTTGGTTAGTTTCTAATGATGACCCTATTTCCTCTACCACCGCCCATCTCACGCATTTCTTCCATTTTCTCCTCACGTATTTTTTCGAACTCTTCCCTGGTTACTCTTTTTCCTTTATCGGGCACCACAATTGTCTCTTCATCGGTCAATGCACGAATATCAAGATTGGTGGCAGTAATCGTTTCCTGTCCATCATTTACATCTAAATGAAGGATCATTCCGGGAAGACCTCTATAATTGCCAGGTCCCAATGAAACAGGAATTTGAGGTGTAAACCATGCGATAACCGGAATCGTATCACGCATGGAAGTCGCCTTGATTGCCTGGTATTTTCCAACCATTTTCATTTCACTGGACACTTTCCATTCCAACTGATTTTCCCCTCCTTCAACCAAAAAATCTCGTCCAAAAAACTCCATTTTATTGATGGAGGAATTATCAGATAGATT
This sequence comes from Ekhidna sp., assembly GCF_040220215.1. Lineage (GTDB taxonomy): Bacteria > Bacteroidota > Bacteroidia > Cytophagales > Cyclobacteriaceae > Ekhidna. The sequence continues at coordinate 268,360 of NZ_JAVJTR010000016.1, read as the reverse complement.
GGTATAATATTCATTGTCATTTGCTCCACGCATTCTGAATCGCATACGATCATTTCCAGCGGTTACTTCCTGATTGATGTCTTCCTGATTTTTTATTGACTTATAAATCGCCTCTTTTTCATTAAATATCAGCTGGTTGGACGATTTCCGTTCCGGAGGGATCATCTTACGTACTTCTTCCGGGAATCGATCTGTGTTAATCTTAACGACCTGTTCGTAAGTGATTACACCCGAATTTTGGGCAACAACGGACGTAACACATACAATAGAAAGGGAAAGAATGAAAATGAATTTCATGGTTGATGCATTTTATTTTAACAATGGTACTCGATCAATGTGACAGAATTCTGAGCTTATTTTGAGGAAATTCTGAATTCCATTACTAGCAACTGACAAATTAGATTGTTCATTTGTTAAAACGAGTCTGCGGATCGTTAAACCTTGTTAAACGAAAAAAGCCACCCGGACTAGAATTGTCTGGATGGCTTTTTAAAAGTTTTTTTATGAAGTACCTATTCAGTGATAATCTTTTCAACGAGCACGTTTACTTTATTATTCATCACTTCTACTACCCCACCTTCTACGAGGATGTGTACCTCCTTTTCCTTCTTCTGCTTGTATCGAATGTCACCCTTTCCCAGCGTTGAAACCATCGCTGCGTGATTGTTCAACAATTGAAAAGAACCATCACTTCCCGGAAAAGATGCGCTCTCTACCTCTCCTTCAAATACTTTCTCGTCTGGTGTTACTATTTCTAAAAACATATACTATCTAATAATGAGATTCCCGCATTCGCGGGAATGACGTTTTTAAAATTAGGCGCTTGCTTCAGCCATTAATTTCTCACCTTTCTCTATCGCTTGCTCAATCGTACCAACAAGGTTGAAAGCTGCTTCCGGCAAGTGATCAAGCTCACCATCCATGATCATGTTAAATCCTTTGATGGTATCCTTGATATCTACAAGTACTCCCTGAAGTCCTGTGAACTGCTCTGCAACATGGAAAGGCTGAGAAAGGAATCTCTGTACCCTTCTGGCTCTGTGTACCACTTCCTTATCCTCGTCAGAAAGTTCATCCATACCAAGAATGGCGATGATATCCTGAAGTTCCTTGTATCGCTGCAGAATTTCTTTTACTCGCTGAGCACAATCATAATGCTCAGCTCCAAGAATATCTGCACTCAAGATCCGGGAAGTCGAATCCAAAGGATCTACCGCTGGATAAATTCCAAGCTCAGCAATCTTTCTTGAAAGCACCGTTGTTGCATCTAAGTGAGAGAATGTTGTAGCTGGAGCTGGATCAGTCAAATCATCCGCAGGTACGTAAACGGCCTGAACGGAAGTAATTGACCCTCGCTTAGTAGATGTAATTCGCTCCTGCATAAGACCCATCTCTGTGGCCAATGTAGGCTGGTAACCCACAGCAGATGGCATACGACCTAAAAGTGCTGATACCTCAGATCCTGCCTGAGTAAATCGGAAAATGTTGTCAACGAAGAAAAGAATATCTTTTCCTTTTCCTTCACCGTCACCATCTCTGTAATGCTCTGCGACAGTCAGTCCTGAAAGTGCCACACGTGCACGTGCCCCAGGAGGCTCATTCATCTGCCCAAAGACAAATGTTGCTTTAGAGTCTTTAAGTTTTTCTTTATCTACTTTGGAAAGGTCCCATCCACCTGCTTCCATTGATTTCTTGAATTCCGGACCGTAATCCACGATTCCTGCTTCGATCATCTCACGAAGAAGGTCATTACCCTCTCTTGTTCTTTCTCCTACTCCTGCAAATACAGACAAACCACCGTGCCCTTTTGCAATGTTGTTAATTAACTCCTGGATCAATACGGTTTTACCAACACCCGCACCACCGAACAATCCAATTTTACCTCCTTTTGCGTAAGGCTCAATTAGGTCAATTACTTTGATACCTGTAAAAAGTACCTCTGTAGATGTAGATAAATCCTCGAATGGAGGAGCATCTCTGTGAATTGGAAGACCATTGGTATTGTCCACCTGCTCCATTCCATCGATAGCCTCACCCACCACGTTGAAAAGGCGACCTCTGATTGCTTCGCCGGTAGGCATTTTAATTGGTGAACCAAGATCGATTACCTCAGTGCCACGGCTCAGGCCGTCTGTTCCTTCCATCGCGATGGATCTCACTGCTTCTTCTCCCAAATGCTGCTGCACTTCTAATATTACAACTGTGCCGTCCGGACGTACTACTTTCAATGCGTCCATGATGTTAGGAAGTTTTGATCCTTCAGCGCTAAAGCTTACATCTACTACCGGACCAATAACCTGGGTTACCTTACCTTTATTTGCCATTACTTCTTGTGGTTATATTAATGGGGTTGTTTGAAATTTGGTGCGAAATTAAGGGAAAATTATATGTCAAAAAAGGAATTCTAAAGGAATAAGATTAGCACATGAGGCTCTTTTAATTTTAGTTAAATTCGATAGAAACTATCCCAACCATGAAAACTTACAACCTGACACTAATCTTAGCGGTTTTTGCACTTGCAAGCTGCTCACCTAAACCTGAAGACACCTCATTCGAATCCATAAAGTACAACATCTATATGGGTGATAATTTAGCCGGATATCAGTTTGCCTCAAAAGATATCGATGGTGTTTATAAATATGAATTCGAGTTTAATGACAGGGGAAGAGGCCCGTATTTTGAGGAAAGATTCACACTAAATGAAAATGGTGTTCCTGATTATTACCAGGTAAGAGGGTATAACTATCTTAAAGATTCCATAGCGGAGACATTTGAAGTTATAGATGGAGTGGCATCATGGAAGAGCCCTTCTGAAGCAGGGTCAAAAAAATTTGATGGAAATAGTTTCTATTACAACATCAATGGCTCGTTCGCGACTTTTGAACACATCCTTCGAAAACTGGAAGACGACTCAGATAATTCAATCTCAACACTGCCTAGCGGTTTATGCAATCTTACCAATGTGTTTGATTATACCATCGGGGACACACTTGAGCTAAAATTAATGGAAATGACGGGGGCTTCATTTACTCCTTCTTATCTATGGATGCGAAAAGATAATCGCATGTTTGCGTCAACGAGCCCTTGGTTTAAATGCATTGTTGCTGGATACGATTCTTTGCAGGAGGAATTACTGGAAATCCAGAAGAAGCACGAAGAAAACTACTTAAAACAAATAGCGGACAGACTAGCTGAAAAACCAGAGAACGGCATTCTAATCCAGAATGTGAATCTCTTTAATACCAAGGAGGGCAATCTTATCAATGATCAGAATGTGTTAGTTGAAAATGGTAGGATTTCAAAAATATCAGCTAGTGAAATAGAAGGTTCTGGTTTCAAAGTGATTGATGGAAGTGGGAAAACTTTGTTGCCCGGTTTATTTGACATGCACACGCACGTCAGCAAAGAAGATGGGATTTTACATATTGCAGCAGGAATAACTTCGATTCGAGATTTAGCAAATTCAACTGACCTCCCGGATCTCGCTCAACAGTTCAATTCGAATAGCTTAGTTGGACCAAGGCTAGTGGGAATGGCCGGATTCATAGATGGTGCAGGGCCCTATGCTGGCCCAACAGGTAAAATAATTAGCTCCGTTGAAGAAGGGATTGCTGCAGTGGAATTTTACAAAGATTTAGGATATAATCAAATCAAACTCTATAGTTCTATTAAACCTGAATGGGTTCCTGCCTTGAGCAAGAGGGCAAAAGAACTTGGCATGCGAGTAAGTGGACATATCCCTGCTTATATGCTTGCTGAAGAAGCAGTGAAAAATGGATATGATGAAATTCAGCATATCAATATGATAGCTCTTAATTTTTTGGGTGACACCCTGGATACCAGAACACCTCTGAGATTTTCCATGGTTGGTGAGCGTGCTGCTAACATCGACTTAAATGGTACGGCATTTACATCATTCGTTTCCTTACTTAAGGAAAACGATATAGTCGTGGATCCAACGGTTTCCATTTTTGAAGGAATGTTAACTTCCAGTCAAAGTGACCCTGACCCATCATTCAGCATGATACTGGATCGTCTGCCAATTAATATTTCAAGAGGTTTTTATGGAGTAGGATTGGCCATCCCAGATAACTTGAGAGAGACATATAAAAATTCATATCAGAAATTGATTGACATGGTGGGTGTGCTTTATGAAAGTGGAATAACATTGGTTCCGGGCACTGATGCTATGGCAGGTTTCGGATTACATAGAGAGCTGGAGAATTATGCCAGAGCTGGAATCCCAAATGAGCAAGCGTTGAGAATTGCGACAATTATATCAGCACAGGTAGCAGGAGTAGAAAATGAATTGGGCTCAATAGAAGAAGGTAAAATCGCAGATCTCATTCTGGTCAATGGGAATCCACTTGAGAATATCACGGATATCCGAAAGGTTGATGTGACAATAAAGGATGGAATTTTATACGATTCGGAAAAGCTTTACAATTCTGTCGGAGTAAAGCATTATCGATAATCACCCATTCAGGTAAATCCGGAATGTGGTTCCTTTATTTATTTCTGATTGTTTAACAAAAATTTTACCTCCATGATATTGCTCAACAATACGCTTTACAAGGGTTAGCCCTAAACCCCATCCTCTTTTCTTAGTAGTATAACCGGGTCGGAAAACATTCTTGATCTTTGATTTTGGGATTCCCTTTCCTGTATCCTGGATATCCACTGCAATTCGACCCTCATTGGCTCGTAAAATGCTTATGTGAATAGATCCTTTGCCCTCCATTGCATCGGCGGCATTCTTGCAAATATTTTCTATTACCCATGCAAACAGCGATTGATTAATCCGTGCATTAATATCGCGATTTGGAAATGCAGTGACTGTCATCGTTATTTTGGTAGAGAGCCGTTTTTGGAGGTACATTATTATTTCATCAATAGCATCCGCAAGGTTCAGCATGGACAATTGTGGCTCACTTCCTATACTTGAAAAGCGGTCAGTTATAACTTTTAGACGATCCACATCCTTATCAAACTCCAAAAGTGGCTCCTGCTGGTCAGGATACAATCCTTTAAAGTACTCTGACCATGCCATCAGTGAGGATAACGGAGTGCCTAGTTGATGCGCAGTTTCTTTGGCGAGACCTACCCAAACCCTGTCTTGTTCCACTCTTCTGATATAATTAAGGATCATGAAGGTAACAATCCCAAATAAGGCAATTACTGAAAGTTGAATATAAGGATAGTATCGGAGCTGGTTGAGCAGGAAAGAGTTTTTATAGAAGATGTACTTGTACCCGTAAATATTATCTTGATCATCTTTAAGTGTTACCTCAATTGGTGGATGAGCATCCTTCATTTCCTCGACCTCAGCTTTTAAAAACTGCATCCGGGCAGCTCCTTCTTTGATCTTGTCAGCTCCGATGAGGTTTCGATAATCTTCCGGACGCTCGTTCTCGTCAGTAAGAATTACAGGAATTGAGTGGTTTGCAGCCACGATTTGATCCAAAATCAGAAAGAAATTTACATTTTCACTCTCATTGGCCAGAAACTCCAACGAGCTGGCGTATATCTCAATTTGACGTTGCTCACGCTCACGGATTTGTTCCACCAGGCTATTGGTGTACAAAATCGATCCAAAGCTTATAAAAACAGCAAACCCCACCACGAGCCACTTTAAGTGGGGTCGTAGTGGGGCCAGTGTATTGCCTGTTGCTTCTTTAAATTTTTTTTTCAAAAGGTGATCGTTTGGTCAATCCTGACAAAAGAAAGCTTTCGTCAGGTTTAAAAATAAGCACGATCAGCTTAATTCTTCTGCATCAGCCATTTGGCCAGTACCTTATAGTTCACTTTTGTACCATGCATGAGAATTCCAATGCGATAGATTCTGCCAGCCAACCAAAGGGTGAAAATAAATCCTCCTATAAGCATGGCCATGCTTAGTGCAATCTCCCAGGCCGGAACTCCAAACCCTATTCTTCCCATCATCACAATAGGAGAGGTAAATGGTATGATTGACAACCAGAAACTGATTGAGCCATGTGGATCAGGGAAAACAAACATCATCAAGCCCATCAAAGCAACAATGATTGGCATCATTATCGGCATCATAAATTGCTGAGCATCAGCTGGTGTATCCACCGCTGAACCAACTGCCGCGAAAAGAGCTCCATAGAGCATGTAGCCACCCAGGAAATAGAATACAAATAATAGTACAATCTTGGTGATTGGAATGTCATTGATGATGGTCATGAGCTCCTGTACTTTGGCATTGGCCTGAACCGACGAAGCTTCGTCTCCGGCTTGTTGCATCATTTGTGCTGTTTCAGTTGGATCCATGCTCAAACCAAAAGCAGCCATTCCTGCAAACGAAATGGCGCTCATCAATACCATCCAGATGACAAACTGAACAATACCTACTGAGGCTACACCTACGACTTTACCTATCATCATATGGAATGGACGCACCGTGGAAACGATTACTTCCACAATTTTGCTGTTCTTCTCCTCAATTACACCTTGCATCACCTGCGCTCCATAAGCAAACAGGAAAATGTAGATCAAAAAGCCCATCACATAACCAATCCCGAAGGTCACTCCGGAATCGCTCTTCTTTTCATCTCCCGCTTCACTTAGATTAAATGACTCTATCCGAACGGAAGTTTTTAGTTCATCAAGCTGTTCTTCTGTCAAACCAGACCTGGTCAGTTTCACATCCCGTATTTGACCCTCAATTTTGTTTTCAAACCCATCAACCAGATTGACGCCCGGAGAAGTGTGTGCATAAAATTTGAAGCCTTCTGGATTATCAATCTCAAATTTTGGTATGTAGATCAAAGCAAAATCCTCTGATTTACTAAACCTCGCCTTCGCAGAATCCAATGGACCATCTACCATCTGATAATCATAGCTCTCCGTATCCTCAAAATTCAAAAGTGCACTCTCGTCCAATACATGGACCACTTCTAATTCCTTGTTTTTCTCATTTTGAATAGCCAGATAAACCATACCACCAATGATGGCCGGAAAGAGCAAAGGAACCAGTATTGTTGCAAGCAGGAAAGATTTTTTCTTTACTCTACTCATGAACTCTCGCTGTATTACTAGTAATATTTTATTCATTTTGATGTCTTTTTAGGTTGGTGATTAAGCTTCTACTAATTCAGGATTTTCACCTTTTACCAGGTTGATAAAAATGTCATTCATACTTGGAATACGTTCTACGAAAGAATGAATTTCGACCTGAGAAATTAACTGCTTCAGCAACTCATTTGGGTTGCCATCCGGCGAATACTGGACAAGTGATCGCTTTAATCCTCTGCCGATATCTTCTGTACGCAGAAGTTCAAAGCCCGATCCGGACTTTACCTCACCTTCTTTATACTCAACGAAATATGTGCCATCTCGAAATTGCTCTTTGATCTCAACCTTAGAGCCGTCTAATATTTTTTCTGACTTATTGATCATGGCTACATGATCGCATAGCTGCTCTACTGATTCCATTCGGTGAGTGGAAAAAATAATTGTTGCTCCCTTTTTCCGAAGCTCTAAAATCTCATCTTTGATAAGATTTGCATTTACCGGATCAAAACCTGAAAACGGTTCATCCAAAATGATCAGTTTAGGCTCGTGCATAACGGTAGCAATAAACTGAATTTTTTGCGCCATCCCCTTAGATAGATCTTCAATCTTTTTGCCCCACCAATTCATAATGTCCAGTTTCTGGCACCATGCTTTCCCTCTTTTCGAAGACTCCTTCAAGGATAACCCTCTCAGTTGTCCCAGGTAGATCAGTTGCTCACCAACCTTCATCTTCTTGTACAATCCACGCTCTTCAGGGAGATATCCTATATTTCGAATGTGCTTCAAGTTGAGTGGTTTCTCATCAAAAAGAATCGCGCCCTGATCTGCTTCGATGATTTGATTAATAATTCTAATAAGTGTTGTTTTTCCTGCACCATTAGGGCCTAGTAGGCCGAAAATAGTTTGTTCCGGGATTTCCATGCTCACATTGGTCAGTGCCTGATGTTCGCTATAAGATTTACTTACATTTTCTACTTTTAATAGACTCACAGTGATTTCGGTTTTATGATCATTAGTGCACGAAAATATCAAAATATTCCACAGCAACACATTTTTTTCTACTGACTGGATTTTGCGACTAATTTAGTGGTCGATTGCACACCTAACCGGCGTAATGATTCTAAGACGTTTTTATTCCTTCTGGGCTGTATTTTCCATGGCCTTCTTCTTCTTTATTCTCATTGTTCCAATGATCATGATGGTTCCGTTTAAGCCATTGCACAGAATAGCACTGCAAATAAATTGCGTGTGGGCATGGTGCTTTTTAAAGATGTCATTCATCCCGGTACGAAAAGACTGGCGGTTTAAGCTCAATAAAAAACAACAGTATATTCTATGTGCTAATCATTTTTCTTACCTGGACATTCCAATCTTAGGTTTGTTTCCCGTGGCTTTCAAATTTGTTGGTAAAAGCTCTCTGGCGAGGATTCCTTTATTTGGATACATGTACCGCACACTTCACATAACCGTAAATCGATCTAGTTACAGAAGTCGTGCCCAAAGTTTGGTGAAAGCCAGAGAAGAAATTAAAAAAGGACATAATCTTGGTTTCTTCCCGGAAGGTGGCATTAGACTTGAGAATTATCCAAACATGGTTGACTTTAAAGATGGTGCCTTCAAGCTGGCTGTTGAAAACAACGTTCCGATCATTCCCGTGACCATGCCAGACAACTACCGGATTCTGCCGGATGATGATTTATTAAACATCCGTAGAAAGCAATGTCGCATCATTTATCACGAACCGATCTGGCCAAAGGGTAGTGAAGATGCACATGCCAGACAACTTAAAGATGAAGTTTTTCGTGTGATCCAAACGGAATTGATCAAGTGCAAATAGCTATCACTTATCTTTAAGTCAAATATGAAAATCACAAAAGAAATCGTTCATAAGACAGCTCATCTAGCTCGACTTCACATAGAAGAATCACGTGAAGAGCAAATGATTGAGGATTTGCAAAATATGGTTGACTGGGTAGATAAACTTAATGAGGTAGGTACCGATCATGTAGAGCCACTTACAAACATGTCTTTCCAAGTTAATGCTTTTCGTACCGATGAAGCGAAACCCCATCTACCCTACAAAGAAGTATTCAAAAATGCACCAAAACACGATTCTGAGTATTTCAGAGTCCCAAAAGTGATCAAGTAATTGTGAGTAAATCAATATTGAAATTCATAACAGGATTTTTCATTGCCTGCCTGATAGCTATGCTATGGTCTTATCAGTCCGGGTACGATAGTTCCATAAACTGGGAAGTAACAACAACAGGCGAAATCATTGAATTTCCTGCCTGGACGTTAGAAACGAATCTAATTACCCATGAAATAATGGGTGAGAAGTATTTGCTGAAGGAAAACTATTCCGGAAGTGAGATAAATAGAAATCTGACAATCGACAAGGCATTTCTTGGACTGATGTGGGTTGGGTTATGCATGGTGCTAGTTGCATCCACATACCTTAAGCGATATGCCTTTTTCATCGTTGTTGCACTATTTGCGCTGTTCCTAAACAGACTCAACTTATTTGAGGTTGGTCTTTTTGGGGTGGACTCAAAGATGATAATTCTGATTCCGTTTGTTGCACTCATCAGTCCGCTTGTCATCTTTCATGAATACAAAAAATCGACTTCATTTAGTATCCGGCTGATTACTCTCATGATCCTTAGCGGGATACTCCTTTTTGGAATCAAAAATCCGACATTGTTTACGGATCACCTGATTGCACATTCTTTATTCGGATTTGCAATATTTTCACTCATTTTTCTCTTCATCGTTTCTGAAGAGGTCGTATTCAGTATTCTTTATGTGGTGACTAACGGTAAGGGTGGAAAAAGCAATCACCTTCATTTCCTTGTCCTTTCGTTAATTTATTTAGGGAATCTTGTTTTATACTACCTAAATAAATCTGGGCTTTATGAAAACAGTTTTTTCTTCTTCGATCCTTTTATTCTTTTGGCTATTACTTGTATAATTAGCCTTTGGAGTATCCGGCATAAGGCCGGATTTCTGTCAAAGTACTTACATGCTGACACCTTATATCTGATCATGGTGAGCCTGGGCATTGTAACGTTATCGTTTCTATCGTATCATATGATTCGTGGGAATGATGCAGTATACCAGGCATTCCATTATTTTATTCTCTATTTCCACATTGGATTTGGAGCACTCTTCTTTCTGTATATTATCGGTAATTTCATTGATCCGCTGATTAAAGGTTTTGAAGTTCATAAAATTGCTTACAAAGAGCGCAATTTTCCCTATGCGAGTGCTCGTTTAGGCGGTTTATTTGCTGTTCTAGCCTTCTATTTTCTTTCAGGGCAAGAGCCTTACAATCTTTTAAAATCCGGTTATTACAATTACCTGGCAGAGGAAGCCAAAACTGAGGGAAATCCTTTATTAGCGAAGGAGTACACACTCCAGGCAAGCTACTTAGGGTATAATACACACTATGCGAACTACTCACTTGGGTTACTTGAGTTAGAAAAAGGAGCAGAATACCCAGCCAAAACCTACTTTTATAGTGCTACCCAACGATATCCATCTGATTACGCACTCGTTAATTACGGAAATTTGGATGCTGAAATAAATCCCAATAAAGTGCAAGCCATCTATGAAGAAGCTCTAAGGGATATTTCCAGTTCTGAAATAGAAAACAACCTTGGTATTATCCATTTAGACAAAGGTGAGGTTGAAAAATCCCTTGAGTACTTTGAAGGGGCAGACCCTTCAGGTGAGTGGAACAATGCTCCTTTGATTAATAAATGGAATGTTTTAAAGAAAATGGATGCAGTGGACTCAGTATCTGTTCTGAAAAACTATGCTGATGGCAACTTTGGGGTCAAAAGCAACATACTTACCACCCAGACAAAAGAAACACAGCTTCAGTTTGCGTATGATCAACTTTTAAATGCGGGTGCTTTACATCGGCAAGCGTATCTAATGAATGCATCGTATCTTTTTGCCCATGATTCATTAGAAGCATTTGCCCGGCGTGAGTTAGAAGCATCCTCAGATGCTGCCTTTAACAAACGTTTGAGAATGGCATTAGCCCTTCATCTTTATGACAAGGGTCGAATCAATGATGCTTTTTTAACACTAGATTATTTGCAAGCAAATGCTCATCAGTATTATAAAGGAAAATATCTGGACGCGCTGGGGAAATTGGCAATTGATCAAAACGCTTATCAACTGGCAATTGATTTCTTTGATCAAGCCATCGTTATGAAACATCCCTCCTCCATTTTTGGAAAGATGGAAGCCATGGCAAGGCTTGGAAAAAAGGAGCAAATACCTGAGGAGCTTTTAAAGAGCTTAAAAAAGAATCCGGAATTGACAACACGCGCAAACCTTATTCTTTCAAATCTTGATTCCTACGATGCTCCGTCGATACCAAAAAAAACCGTTCCGCTTTTAGACACGCTTAAACATCCTGAATTGGTAGCTCTTGGGAGACGTAATGCTTTCCATGAGGATCAGGTGATTGCCGTTGTAGATGAATTGAAGCAACGCGAAGCTTCTGGTGGATATGAGCTTCTGGTGGATGCCACGGAAATAAACCCGTACAGCGTCAAACTATTAAAGAAATATTCACTCATTGCACTAGATTGGAACCTAAATGATTACGCTGACCAAACACTTGAGAAACTGAAAGCTCTTATTTCAGAAGAGGAGTTTGAGCATTTCGAAAAAAGCTACAAGCAAAAGAAGGAGCAATTAGAACAGACGGAGTGGTAATTGTGAACACAAAAAAAGCCTCTTGATTTCTCAAAGAGGCTTCTCATATCTATTCATTCTATTCCTAGTTAGCGAACTTGAATAGAATGTTCTGAATCATTTTCTGGCGTACCGGCTTACCTCGTTGCTTACCTGGCTTCCACTTTGGAGACTCTTTCAATACTCTCACTGCCTCCTCATCACATCCTGCTCCAATTCCTTTTACCACATGGATATCAGTGAGTCTGCCGTCTCTTTCCACCACGAACTGTACGAATACTCGACCTTCAATACCCATTCTCTGCGCTTGTCTTGGATACTTTAGCTCTCTTCCCAGATATTCATAGAAAGCCTGAATTCCTCCGGGGAATGTTGCGGACTCTTCCACAATGGTGAAAATCTCATCTACATTCTCATCTTCAGGAGCTTCTTCGAATATGATGTCTTCCACCACAGTTTCCTCAGTCACCTCTACATCCAGATCAACCTCAATTTCTTCCTCGATTTCCTCCTCATCAGGAACCTCTATGATTTCAGGAATCTGAACTTTTGGAGGCGGGGGAGGTGGTTGCTCTGTTGGTGGAATGTCGATGATATCTTCAAAATCATCATCCACGTTACCCAGATCCATCAAACCTGAGTCATCATAGGTCCTCCACTCGAAGGCAACTATAATAAGTAATAAACTTACAGCCATTCCTATATTCAGGAACATTCCTGATTGTCTGGAAAGGTCTATTTTTGGATTTTTTTTCGGTTCCATATTCCTTCTTTTATGAAGTTGAACATCAAATATATGTCCTTCAATTTTTATATACCAAAAGGACGAAGGTATTTAGTAATATCTTGCAAAAAACATTCCAAAATTTCTTATCCCCCTACTTCTGCCTTATAATCTTCGGCAGAAATCAGGTGGTCTCCTTTGTCAGAAATTTTGATCTTAATCATCCAGCCTTCACCATACGGATCAGAGTTTACAGCCTCTGGATTTGATTCCAGTCCTTCATTGACTTCAATCACCTCACCTGATAAGGGCATGAACAGATCCGAAACAGTTTTCACTGCCTCTACTGAACCAAACACCTCACCGGCATCCAATGATTCGCCTTCAGTTTCAATTTCAACATAAACAATATCTCCTAATTCGCCCTGGGCGAAATCAGTTACACCAACGGTTGCAATATCACCGTCTATTTTCACCCATTCGTGATCTTTGGTATAAAGTAAATCTGAAGGAATATTCATTTTAATTCTGGTTTTATAACGGGCGTCAAAAATAAGGTTTTGATTTGAACTGCCCTACTGTGCAAGACCAAATCTTAGCTGAACTCCAAAAGCAGTTGTGGCACGCTTATATGAGCTCAGAACTTTCGGGTCTGTCACGTTTCTTTCCATGTAGAATGTAAAGTCCAGTTGGTTATTGATTTTGTAGGTAATAGTTGGGCGAACCTGCCAGGTAAGATTACCATTGGTGATTTGACTTCTGTCGTTGATTTTTCGCTGTACAGTCTTACTATCGCGTACAGAAGCAGCCACCCGCATGGTCAAATCATTTTCTAGTGTAAGCGTCCTTCCCTGCCATTTCCATGGGAGTTTGAAACCAACTTTTGAATAACCAACATCCAAAGTGACATCATTATTGACTGTTTCTGTCACCTGTGCATTGGACATGTTTAATGCAAGGTTCCTGCTTTTTCTAAATTCCAGACGTGTGGAAATATTATTTTTTGTTCGGACGTTGAAACCAATCAGAGGAACAAACTGCTCTGAAATCATCACTTGGTTAATGATGTAGACCGGGACTAACCTACCAGTGCTATCATCTTGTGCTTGTGGATAATCCAAAATATCATTTTGAAGTCCGATTACATCAACTCCATAATTCAAGGAGTTTGTAAAGCTTGACACGCTATAGGTAGAATTATACCCATGCGAAATGGTGAATGAAGAGAACAACTCAGATATTGCTGGAATTTTTGTGAGTCCGGCATAATCGACTCGCCAATTCGGGAGTGGTGTTTTCGGCAAAGGTGTTAAATCCATGCTATTCACATCTTTACCAGCATAAGCTGCCAAAAATGCAGGAATCAAAACATCTTGCGAAATAGCATCATAGTCTCCATTTGGATTTGAACGACTTAATCTTTCTCTGACTTGAACCAAGTTCTCCTCAAATTGTGAAAATGCATCTGAAGAACCATCAGCTGCATCCTTTTGGAAGGCTGTTTTGATGGATAGAAATGAAATAGAATAGCTTCCACTTCGAGATGGGGTCAGTGTTTCGAAACCATTTGACACGGTATCAAATCTGAAAATTTCCTGATATTGATTATTCAATCCTCGATTCCAGGTGAGCTGAACTCTCAAATCTTTTAAGGGCTCCAGATCAGCTTTTATGTCTATGTCGGTTCCGTAAGTTTGCTGAAATGGAGAGTTTAAGTTCTCATTTTTAACCAGCCAGTCATTTCTGACTGCTTTTTGTTTTATTCCGGCATCCTGACTACCCAAAATGAACTCAATCCCCGGGGCATTGAATCCGCTATCCAGTCCAAACAAAAAAGCGGTGGGCTTAAAGCCCGGAAGTGAGGTGCTTTCATTGATGTTGTACGACCCATTTATAGATTTTAGCATCATCATAAACCGTAAAGCCTTATTCCCGGGACTGATGGATTCTCCCCTACCCACTGGTGTATTTGCATTTTTCAGAAAAGTCACTTTATCATAAAGTTTATTCATATCCACACGAGCATTTAATCCAATGGTTCGTTGGTTACTAATAAAGTTTCCAAAGAAAAGGTCGTCATCGGCACGATCCAATGTATCGCTACTTGTCCTGTTTATTGCACCGGCAATCCATCCGTATCCTACTGTGTATCTGGCATCTGATGAAAGCCAATCGGTAAAAGGAATTTTATCCAGAGGAAGTTTATAGTTCAAAGCGATGCTCTGATTGAAATTTTTCATTCGACCCAGTGTAAATATCTGATCCCAGATGTATTCCCTTTCCTGCTTTGTGTTTATATCACCTTCAATAATTCCTTCCGGTTCATCTATTACAGCATTTGCAGTAGCGCTGTAGGTCAGTCCAAGACTTTTAGTAATGTCCCACCTGAGGCCATAATTACGAGCAAATGTGAATGTCCGCTCGTAGAGTGGGTTTACACCCTCAGTAGTAAGGTCATCATTATAATATTGGGTGAGTCTAAAGTCCCGCCTAAGGTTAGTAGAAAATGAAAAGTTGGTTGGGATAGGTGACAGGTTGATATCTTTAATTAAGGCCAGATATGGAGATGAAAGTTTCTCCGATTCACTGAAAGGCTCCAAACTCCAGGCAGCTGGTGAGTAATTGTAGTTAATGCCGCCGCTTACTGTTTTGTTTAGCAAAGATTGTGTATTGACATTGCTCGAAACACGATCACTGTAAGCATAGCTAAAAGAAAAGTTTTCAATGTCGTAAATCCTTTTTCGGGCATCCGGATTCACTTTTTCTTTCCTGACATTTGTGAAATTGATACTCCGTCGAGTTGTGCGATCCTCCACAATCCGACGATACCTTTCTCTTTCTGCAATATTGTCAAACGCTTCAAGTGAGGCTTCAAGTGGAACATCCGGATCCAGTGGGTCAAACTGAGGAGTGATAGTGGTCTTTTCAAATGAAACGAACATTGGCACAACCAATCCTGTCTTATCCGGGCGAAGGAATTTTTCGAGATTCATGTTGGCTGATACGTCATATTGTGTTGTCTCTGCTCTTGAACGTTCGGAAATACGCTGTTGAATGTTTCCAAACCCAATGGAAGTATATCGGGTTGATGCAGATATAGTTCCCAAATCTGCCAGTTTGGTACTAACCCTGGCATTGGCTGCCCATCCGGCATTGGTGTCAAAGTCTGTAACCCGAAATTCATTTGCCCATAAACAAATGGACTTTTGTGAGTTGGATTCATCCCCGGGGTTTTTTATACCGATCATCATCACTTTTACAGCGCTTATGTCCGGCCGTCCTTTTACGGTGAAAATGTATCTTTCATCATTGGATGGTACTGAATAAGGAATATTCTCCTCGAGGTTAGCTCTGTTTCTTTCTGATTTTATTCCAAGAAGTTCTTTGATGGAAACATCAATTTCATTTTCCAGAGGCCAAACAAGCCTCCTTATTTGTTCCTCAGTACCTGATACATCCTCAGGAGTTATGATAAGAGGTACTTCAATTTCATAATAGTTCTGATCAAAATCTGTTCCCAGTCTAATAAAAGCTGAAACATCTTCATCCATAACCATGTCATTATTATATGACTCGGCATGAAAGAACATCTTCATTCTGCCGTAATTGATTAAATCATACGAGACATTTTTATAGACCGCTCTTGCATCCTTATCGTCCAGATCTTCTACACATATTTGCAGCGATTGCTCGTTGAATCGCCTGTTCTGCGCAGTAGTATTATCAATGTCGCGATCAATGCCTGGTGGCAGAACATACCTTGTCCCACCGGTTGTCGAAGTACTATTGTCTTCAATGTTTACCACAGAAACTGAAAAATCAGAAGTTTCAATGTTCGGAATTGCATCTAAACCTGGCTCATTGAGTGCCTTTTCAAATTTCCTCCATTGGCTACCAACGAATCTCATTTGCGCAAAACGTAAAACCACAGGCTGACTCCAACCCGTCAAATACATCCTCACATATTTGATGTTTTCGAAAGTTGGATTACCAATTGGTCTACCTACGTTTTTAATGGGAATTCTAAATAGATACCAGTTAGACTCATCATTCCCACTTGCAATTTGATCGACTATATAATCATTCAGTTCGAGGTTTCCTTCTTCGTTTGATCCGCCAGCCCTAAGGTTTAAATCAACCTCATATTCAAAATATTCTTCTAAATCTGAAATCGTATTATCTTGATTCAAATCTTCATTATCAGGTAAGGTTGTAGATGCTGGGATAAATGATCCTCCTCCTGATGCAATGGGTGAATTGTTTTCCATCCCATTCCAATTCTTGTACCGCTGCACAATTTTAGCATCCACCTGATCATAAGTTGGATCAAGAATATACCGGAAATTGTCTGCTGAAATGTCATCATCATTAATGTTAAGGTTTATATTGTTTTGTTGAAGAATCCTAGCCTCATCTTCATCCTTCAACCCATCAATCCCAACATCTTGATTATCCCTGGCACCCGGTGAATTTTCAAAGAAGTTCGTCAAATATTGTTCCTGAGTTATTTGTCCCCAGGTGCTTATGGATTCGATTTCTCCGTTGGCAGGTAGCCCATTTTCAAAGGCATGCATATCATCGGGCGCAATGTCCTCAGAGACACTTCCAAGGTTAAAGTAAAGTTTGCCCCCATCCTGATCTTCACGAGCATTTCCGTTCACTCTTCCATCTTTTACAATTCCGTTTTCACCCTCTATAAATGGATCCATTAACCAAAATTCGAGATATTCAATATTCGTCTTATTGAAGTTTACTTCATTGGTAATTGCGCGCGTGATGCCGCCCCAGTTTTGTTCGGGGTTTGGAAGAATGTTGTCCGGACTTGTGGCAGGGTTGTAGTTATATTGTCCTCTTTCCTGCGGAAAATAGGCCACATCAAAAATCGGCTCATTGAAATTTACAATCGTTTGATCCCTCTGTCTAAAAATTTCCTGAGGAAGCACCGCTCTCTCGTAATGATTTTCAAGGTCGGTATCAGAAATATTACCCGGTCGATTATTCCCTCCAGCACGGTAGAAAATACTATTATCTACTGTATACCAGGCAATCTTAGCTTTTCGGTAATTATAGTTTAGCTCTTGGTTCCCACTCTGAGCTTCAGGAAACACACGGGGTGTTGCAGCAAGATTCCAAGCCTGCCAACCCATGATGTTAATTGGTGTGATTGCATTTTCAAAATCGTCAATGTATGAGGTGCCCTCCCCATTTACTTTGTTACTGGTTCCAGGCACCAGCTGTGCAAATTCGGCATTGAAAGTAATCGTTGACGGAGCTTTTGTATTAACCAATGGTAGCTTATCAACCATTTTGGTAAGAAATCGTGATTCATTTTGATAATTAATATCGAATCCATATTTCGTGTTACTGGTAGGCTCATTCCCTACTGCAAACCTTGAAATTCCACCCGGTCGTTCATTCAAATGAAGCACGGTGGCTCCAATGTTGAAATTTTCATCGAAGCGATAATCAAAACGGGCTCCTGTTAATGTTCTTGTTTGGAAATTGAATAGGTCAGCTTTTTCGTATGACACTTGAATGGTTTTTCCTGAACTCAGAATTCCTTCATTAAGTATTCTAACCCTGCCTAAATTGTAGTCCACCGTATAGTCAAGACCTTCCGTTAAAGGGGTATTTCCTGCCATTACAATCACTGATCCCTCTGCAATATTGATTCCCGGAAGTGTAATTTCACTCGATGAACCAGCCATCAACCTACCAGCTATCACAAACTTATTTTTGGTTGCATCTAACTCAGCGGTTGCTTTAGGCTCTTCATAGAGTTCGTTATACACGTACTTTTCCACCAGCCTGCCTTCGCTTGGCTGAAATTGTTCCTCCAAATTTTTTCCGAATGGTTCCAGCACCGGAAAAATGATATTTCCATTTCGTGGATCAATTGTGATACCTTCAATGAAATCGAAATTACCGTCCGGCTGGCGGTCCCCTGTTGGGTTAAGCCTGTCCAGATCAAACACCTCAACTAATGGTCGATCTTTCAAGGCCTGCCCTTCATGAAGCGAAGGATTATCCTGCCCCGTATTATCATCCCGATAAATGATTCTCAGCTGAAATCCTTCCTGACCTACCTGAGCAGCATTCAGATTATAAATGTTTTTCATCATCAAGTCCCAGGTAGGTACATCTGTGTTAATCTTATTGGGTCTTAATAATTTCAAATAGATGATCTTGTCATCCGATCTTCCTTGATAATCTTCTGTGAGCTCACCAACTTTATAAGCTGTTCCATTAAATGTATACTCATACGCCACAGCAAGGATTTCATCGCTGGCCAAACTCCTGGTTAGCGTAACGTATCCCAACTCTCTGTTAATTCTATATTCAGAATCATCCAGCTTTCGAGCTGTTGTCACTTTTACATAGTCTGTTGAATTTTCAAAAGTTGGGAATGTGGATTGAATAAATGCATCTACAGCATCTGCAGATTGAACTGTCAAGTTTCGAAATAAATCATTGGCATTGTTTCGGGTTGGGCCTCCGTTTCCATTTCCCACCTCCTCGGGTCGATGAATAACAGTACCTTCACCAAGGTCCATAAAACCCATAATATTCCTGGTAGTCTGCGTATCGTTGTTTCGATTAAGCACATATACTTCAGCCCTGGTCACATTCACTCCAGAGGTAATCTGAGGAAGAGCAGATAACCATTGTTCATAATTGTCTCTAAAGAAATGTCCTAAGAAAAAGTGTCGATTTTCTTCGTAATCGGAAGCTTGCACCTCAAACTCTCTGCCCTGAAACCCACTCTCGATTGTCAGCGTCTCATTTCGTCCTCGTTGCTGGGACAGAATAGTGGTGACATAGAGTTTTCCAAACTGCAACTCTGTTTTGATACCAAAGAGCGATTGAGCACCAGACATCAAAGAGTTGGTAACCGGCATGCTCACATTACCAATCTCAATCTTCTTGATGATGTCTTCTTCATAACCGGTATAGACGACTTTCAAGTTATTCTGAAAGTCAAAAGTGTTGTTGTTATCAAAATTGGCGGTGATCTCCAGCTTCTCCCCGACTTTACCCACCACATTCATACTAATCTGCTGATTAAAGTTGAATGAACCGTTCTTTTGCTGTCGCAGAGGGATAGCTGGATTATCGATACGTTGGAAACGTGCGCCAAAATCAAGGTTTACAAATCCATTGGGCTGAATATCGACATAGCTACCACCGAAGATTCTATCGAAGACAGGACTGATATATAATCTTGGAATCAAACTTCTTCCACTTACCGCACTTTCACCATCCAGGCCTGCAGAACGTTCCTTGAAGTACTCCCTGTTGAGCTGTGAATTGTTGTATTGGTTAAATTCACTAAAAGTCATGAAAGAGGCTGGCCGGAAATCCAGTGCTCCAATGTTTTCATATACGGAATAAGTAACCCCAGCATCCTCAGAGGTGGTATCGGGATTAAACTGCACCTGCATATTTATCTGAGAAGGATCCCTTAAAAACAGTGGAGATCTCGAACTTCTAAAGGAGAATGGATCTCCAAACCGATAACTTGGCTGAAAAGTCGGTTTTTTACTAGGCTCATATGGACCTACCGTATCATTTTTTACCGTGTCCTGTTCCTGAAAAAAATGTGCACTGGTTTGCAACCAGCTGCCCAAAATTAGAAACGCAAAAAGGAATCGTATATGCAGATTTACTCTCAAAAAAAGGCGCTTAGTATTAGATTAGGTTATGACCGCTTAAGTGCTTGCTTGATCAATTCTTCAAGTTTAATCTCCTCTCCGTATTCTTTCAAAATCTTATCGACAGTTTTTTCGGCTGTCGACTTATTTATACCCAAAGTTGTCAAGGCAGATAACGCCTCAGAACGCAGTGTATTATCAAATCGAGGCTGAATTTCTACAGATTTGTCCAGTAAACCCTCTTTTTTCATTTTATCCTTCAGCTCAAGGATAATTCGCTGTGCTGTTTTCCCTCCAATTCCTTTCACAGACTGAATGGTTTTCACATCTTCCTGAACAATTGCGGCCTGCAACTCTTTAGCATCCAATGAAGATAAAATCATCAGTGCGGTGCTTGGACCAACCCCATTTATGGAAAGTAAATCCAGAAATCGTTTCTTTTCAGATTGTTCAAAAAACCCGAAGAGCGTATGAGAGTCTTCTTTTACATGAAGGTATGTTTGGATGAGAATATCCTCTTTGTCCTTTACCTGTGAGTAAGTAATCAGGCTAATTTTTACCTCATAACCCACACCACCAACATCAACAACCAAATGGGTTGGATCCTTAAAGGCCAGGCGCCCCTTCAAATATGTAATCATAGACCTTCCCGATTTTCAACTCCTGCATCCACAACTGCTATCGCAACCATATTGTAAATTTCACGAACCGAGCTACCCAGTTGTAATACCTGCACCGATTTTTTCATTCCCATCAGAATTGGGCCAATTACTTCAGCACCGCCAATTTCCATCAGAGTCTTGTATGCAATATTTCCGGATTGAAGATCAGGGAAAATCAAGGTGTTGACGTTATGACCATTGAGGTCACTGAAAGGATATAGCTCTTCCATCAAATGTTTATTCAAAGCTACATTCGCTTGAATCTCACCATCGATGATCATTTCCGGCCAACGCTTCTTGGCAAGCTTAACTGCTTTAGCCATTTTTTCAGGAACATCCCCTTTAGCGGATCCGAAGTTAGAGAATGATAGCCCGGCAATCTTAGGCTCATAATCAAAGAACCGAACAGCACGATGTGTAAGGCCTATAATCTCTACCAATTCTTCGGCGGTAGGATTCATGTTTACCGTCGTGTCGGCAAAAAAGTAATTTCCGCGTTGAGTATTCATAATGTACATACCTGCGACACGGTTTACTCCTTCTTCCATCCCCACAATCTGTAAAGCCGGAAGCACAGTTTTTGGATAATCATTGGAAAGTCCGGAGATAAGTACATCAGCTTCTCCTTTTTCTACCATCATCATTCCAAAATAGGTCCTACTGAGCATCGCTTTTTTGGCCAGGTGAAATGTCATTCCCTTTCGCTGGCGAATGTCAGTGTATTCCTTGGCAAATTTTTCCACCTTATCCATGTGCTCATATGGATCAATGATATCGCAATCTTTTATTGCTTCGAGTTCATGCTCTTCTATTAATCCCTTGATGATTTTTTGCTTACCCATCAGTATCGGCGTTCCAATTCCTGAATCGAGTGTCATCTGTGCAGCTTTCAAAATGTTCACATGATCAGCTTCCGCAAAAACGACTTTTTTCGGATTCTGACGAGCTCTGTAAACAAAACGAGAAATCAGACGCTGATCTAAACCAACACGCTCAAGCAACTCGTCCTCATATTTTTTCCAGTCTTTTATTTGAATACGTGCTACTCCGGTATCCATAGCAGCTTTAGCCACTGCCGGAGAAATAGTCGTGATTAATCGGGGATCCATTGGTTTTGGGATCAGGTACTCGCTCCCGAATTTGATACTCGCTTTTCCGTAAGCTTTCAAAACGATATCAGGAACCTGCTCTTTGGCCAACTCCGCAATTGCTTTAACGGCAGCAAGCTTCATCTCTTCATTAATAGCAGTGGATCGCACATCTAACGCACCCCGAAAAATGTATGGAAAGCCTAAAACATTGTTTACCTGATTCGGATGATCAGATCGACCGGTTGCCATCAGCACATCTTCGCGGGTATTCATAGCCAGGTCATACGCAATCTCAGGATCAGGATTTGCTAATGCAAATACAATCGGATTGTCTGCCATTGCCTTCAGCATTTCAGGAGTAACTACATCGGCAATAGATAACCCAAGGAACATATCCGCTCCTTTCATAGCCTCTTCTAAAGTTTCAATCTTCCGCTTAGTCACATATTGTGACTTTATCTCGTCCA
Source organism: Ekhidna sp. (assembly GCF_040220215.1). Taxonomy (GTDB): domain Bacteria; phylum Bacteroidota; class Bacteroidia; order Cytophagales; family Cyclobacteriaceae; genus Ekhidna. The sequence goes on along the minus strand of NZ_JAVJTR010000016.1, from coordinate 246,013 downwards.
AGCCAGTTCTGCTCTCATTTAAAATCCCTTTACTGTCCGCCATGAGGATATTTTCCTTTTTGGCCCCAAGGGAAACATATAGGTTCGTACAAGCGATTGCCGCAGCTCCAGCCCCACTCACAACGATTTTTAAATCTTCAATCTTTTTATCAACAACCTCCAAAGCATTGAGAAGCGCGGCACTTGAAATGATCGCTGTTCCGTGCTGATCGTCATGCATGATAGGGATATTCATCTGCTCCCTCAGCGTCTGTTCTATCTTGAAGCTCTCTGGCGCTTTTATATCCTCCAGGTTGATTCCGCCGAAGGTGGGCTCCAGCGATTTTACGATTTCAATGAATTTGTCCGGATCTTCTTCATTGATTTCAATATCAAAAACGTCTATCCCGGCAAACTTTTTGAAGAGAACCCCCTTGCCTTCCATAACCGGTTTCGATGCAGCAGGTCCAATATTACCGAGACCTAAAACTGCAGTTCCATTTGAGATTACACCAACAAGATTTCCCTTTGCTGTGTATTTATAAACATCTTCAGGATTTGCAGCTATCTCTTTGCAGGGCTCTGCCACACCCGGTGAATATGCGAGTGCAAGATCATGTTGGGAGCTGACTGGTTTGGTCGAGTTTACCTCGATTTTTCCGGCAGGTTTGTTTGAATGGTAATCTAATGCCTCCTTAGGCCTAATCTTCGTTGTACTCATCCTTTGTTGGTTAAAGTTGGCTGGACAGACGTCCAACCTTCAAAGGTCACCAACTAAAAAGGAATAAGCAATTATTCGATTGGATTAAGAAGCATCTTTTGGTTCAAGATCACTTTTGGTTTTGAAAGTGGAAAGAATTGCCTCCAGCTCACGAACAAGATTTTTCTTACGAGTACCGGGCGAATCCACATAGCCTTCCACATAATAGATCAACCCCTCTTCTTCATCCACAATGGAGTAACTCACAAAGGGTCCTCCACGGGAATTGTCACTGATTTTCCAAAGTCCGCGTGCTTCTACAGCAAAGTGGCCATTGAAGTTTACCCGCTCGGTAAAAACCGGAATGATTTCTTGTCGCTGGATATATACATCCTGATTCTCACCATCGAATAAGTTTTTTTGAGTGATCTTATCCCTGAATTCACCAATCTCATTGAAAATGCCCTGATCAGTATAAGGTTCATAATAAATGAAAACGCTTTGCTCAGTCTCCGCATCCATCTTCCTTAACCAAACAAAGTTTTTAAGGTCTCTTGCTTTTTCCCATCCAAAGGGAATTGTTAATGAGACATTGTGATTCTCTTTGATTCTTTCAGCCAATTGTTTTTGTGCGCTATTAAAGATTTGACCTTTGATGGTTTCCCGGGCAGAAGCTTCAAAAAACTCTCGGATTTCAGATCTGTTGTAGTTGATTTTTTTCGCAAGTTGTTCCTGAGTTGCCCCGAACAAAAACATCACCGTTTGACCTTTCGCGAAAACATCTCGTTGTGTCCGCATAAAGATTGAGGAGTCCCTTTTTATTTGGTTCAGAGACTGATCAGTGAAAAATTGTTGTAGTACCCGACTATCTGATGTTCTGCTATCGAGGGTCATCACAAAAACCATATTCTTAGCTGACTTAAGCACTGAGTTGAGCCTTCTTGGATTCACCTTGCTTACATTGAAAAGTGATTCATCTTGCGGCAACCCCAACATAGGCGCCATGAATGTTTTTCTCAGTTCTGCTCCCAGGCCGAGCGTATCGGCCCATTGTGTTGAGTCCACAACCAGAATAATTTCATCTGCTTCACCACGCGCAGTAGGAAGCATATCTTTTCTATTTCTTTCCCTTGCGCTTTCACTGCAACCAAATGATATAGCTATTAAAAGAAGTATGTATTTATGCATAAAAATCCCGTTTCACTTTTGCTTCATTAAAAAGCAAAAACTGTTCCTTGAATCCCAAACTTAGGGCTTTAAGAGAAAAGACGTAAGATTAATTTGGGATCACCAGCGATTGCCCGGGCTTAATCGTATTCGTAGTAAGTCGATTTGCCTGTTTTAGCTTTTCAATGCTCGTATTATTATTTCGGCTTATACTCCACAAAGAATCTCCCGATTTTACAGTGTAAACTGATCCTCCGGCAAGTGGAACCGTGGGTTTAGGGGTCGATGGCGCTGATGAAGCCGATGCTGTATACAGGTTTTTATTGCTGGAATTATAAGCTGGCAATACCCAAATACTTAATCGCTGACCCACACGAATAAGATTTCCTCTTATCCCATTCCATTCGCGAATATCCGAAACCCTCACACCGTATTGCTGAGCTATAGTTCCGAGTACATCCCCACTTCTAACTCTGTAATACAATCTTTCCCGACCATAGGTGCTACCAGGTGTATTCCTTGCCAGATAATCCAGATGCTCTTTTCCTACCTTAGAGGCTGTGTCATAAAGCGAAACACGATTAGCAACAATCTCTTCCTTCCATTCTGTTGGCACCTTTAATGCGAAATTTTGAGTGCCTTCTGGAAGTGCACCTCTTTTAATTTGTGGATTCCAAAAAAGCATATCATCCAAACAAAGTCCTAATTGATTACAAAATGTCTCCATATGGAAATATTGTGAAATCATAATTGTATCCATTTCTGGATAAAAATATTCCGGTTGTGGATCGAATCCATGCTCTTCGAGATGATTGAACAAATAGGTAATGGCCACAAATTGTGGAACGTAAGATCTGGTCTCCCTTGGGAGGTATCTATAAATTTCCCAGAATTCTTTTTTGTATCCGCTTCTTCTAATCGCTTTTCTAACATTTCCCGGTCCACAGTTATAGGCTGCCAGTGCCAGCTCCCAACTGTCAAACATGCGATATAAATCCTTTAAATGCCTGGCGGCTGCATCAGTAGCTTCCTCCGGATCCATGCGGTCATCTACATACCAATCACTGGTAAGCCCATACATTTTACCTGTTGAGCTTATAAACTGCCATAAACCCACTGCATTGGCTCGGGAAATGGCATTGGGACGCAAACCGGACTCCACGATAGCCAGGTATTTAAGCTCATCAGGCATATTGTGCCGAGCCAGTGTTTCTGAAAAAAGCGGAAAGTAGAGTTCTTTTTTTTGAATAATGTCTTTGGTGTACTCCCGGTCTTTAATCGCGAAATAGTCAATGAAGGCCATTACGCGCTCATTGAAGACCAGTGGCACTTCATTTTCTATGCAGGTCATCCGATCTGCAATCTCATCATATGTATTATCGGGGATAACTTCTGTGAGTTGAAATTCCTGTCCTTTCCCTGCTAATGAAATGAATATAATCCCTAAAAGGAACCATTTTCGTGTCATATCCTATCTATTTTGATCTTTGAAAGTAATGATTTGATTTGAAATATCCAGCAATTCTAACTCATTAAAGCTTTTCGACATCAATTGAACGCCCATTGGCAGCCCTTGGTTGTCAACTCCCCATGGTATAGAAATCGCCGGAATTCCAACCACATTAGCCTGAACGGTGAATAAATCTTCTAAGTACATCTGTATGGGATCATTTTTTATATCACCAATTTTAAAAGCAGTTGAAGGTGTTGTGGGTGAAATGAGAATATCAAATTCTTCAAATAGCTTTTCGGTTTCGTCCCTTATTAATCGTCGCACTTTTTGAGCTTTCGTATAATACGCATCATAGTAGCTGGCACTCAGCACAAAAGTTCCTGTCATAATTCTTCGCTTCACTTCTTCACCAAACCCTTCGGATCTTGTCACTTTATACATTTCCTCCAAATCATCACTTTTGGCCCTGATACCGTATCGTACTCCATCATATCGAGACAAATTTGAGCTTGCTTCAGCAGCAGTCAACACATAATAAGTTGGAAGTACATAATCCAGATGTGAGAAATGTACCTCTTCTACAGTGTGACTATTGCTTTTTAAATGCTCTATGACTTCTCTAACAGCGCTTTTAATTTCTTCATCGAGACCATCGTGAAGTAAGGTTTCCGCTATGAATCCGATTTTATATTTTTTGTTTAACTCGAAGCTGGAGAATTGTGGAACTTCCATCTGTGAAACAGTGCTGTCGAAATCATCTTTCCCAGCCATCACTTCTAATACCAAAGCAGCATCCTCAGTACTTTTTGATATGATCCCTACGGTATCAAACGAGCTTGCATATGCGGCTAATCCATAACGAGAAATTCTTGAATATGTAGGCTTTAAACCAACCAGCCCACAAAAAGCCGCTGGTTGTCGTACAGATCCTCCTGTGTCGGAACCAATAGAAACCTGGCACATATCCGCAGCTACAGCAGCTGCTGATCCCCCGGATGAACCTCCCGGAACGCGACTTTCATCCATCGGATTTCTTGTTGGACCAAATGCCGAGTTTTCATTGGACGAGCCCATGGCAAATTCATCACAGTTTTGACGTCCAATGATGATGGCATCTTCATCAATTAATCTTTGAATGCAGGTCGCTGTGTATTGAGATTCAAAGCCCTCAAGGATTGTGCTAGCACATTGAAGTGGATGATCTTTATAGGCAAAAACATCTTTAATGCCAATCACCATCCCTGCCAACTTTCCAGCAGACTTGTTCTGGATTTTGCTATCTACAATTTTTGATTGATTGATGGCTTCATCTTCATAAACAGAAAGGAAGGCATTGAGCCTTCCGTTTTTTTCTTTAATCTGCTTCAAATGGTAATCTACCAGTGAGGAAACAGTTAGCTTCCCTGAACTGATCTCTGATTGAATTTCAGAGAGAGATTGAAAAGTCTTCAAGGTCTTACGCCTTTTTCTCTTCGCTAGAACTTTCCTTTATTTCGTTCTTGATTTCCTTGGTGGCATCTTTAAACTCTCTGATGCCTTTTCCCATGCCTCGTGCTATTTCAGGGATTTTTTTCGCTCCGAAAAAGATGATAATAAACAGCGCGATGATCAACATCTCCGTCCACCCTGGCATTGCAAATAATAATGATGTATGCATTGCTTTTAAATTTTTAGATTACAAAGATAAGAATTAAACGAAGGAGCATTCAATTATATGACACAATTTATTCTAACAGTATACAAATAGTTGGACATGCTATTTCATAGCCAACCAGTTTTCTGGATTTAGCTTAGTTGTGCCTTTATATACCTGAAATTCAAGTTCAGAAATCCCATCCCTATCGGTAAACACTTCACCGATAATATCATTGGCCCTCACTCGCTGGCCTTTCTTTACATTGATTGTTTTCAATCGGGCATATACTGTTAGATAGTCACCATGACGGATTACAACAATATTATTTTTTCCCTGAATGGTCCCGATCAGGGTCACTTCTCCATCGAAAACCGCTCGGACGGGCGAGTTTTTCTCCGTTTGTATGCCCACACCGTCATTAACAACCATAATACGCTTCAGGACAGGGTGAGGCTGCTGGCCAAATTTAGAAGCAATGAAACCGGAACCAACGGGCCAGGTGAGGTTATTTTTCTTAGATTCAAAAAGGCGGGTTAGCTCTGCCGCACTGGCTGCTTCGGCTGTAGAGACTGTAGAAGATTTTTTCGCTTCATCTTCAATAATTTTGGCAATCAGGGTATTCAACTTTCTGTTTGCCTCTTTTCTCTCCTCCAGCTCTTTTCTTAGTTGTCGCTCTTTTTTTGTTAGCTGGGCCACCAATTCAGACTGCTTCTTTTTTGAATTAGCCAACTTTCTGCTTTCACGCACCTGCTGATTTAACAATCGTTGCTGTTCGGCTCTTTTCGCCTCAACTTTACTTCTTTGATCATTCAATTCTTTAGCCACAACTTCAATTTGCTCTGCCTGAAGTCTACGTGCACTGGCATATTGCTCTAAATACTTTAGCCTTTGTAATAGTTGATTAAAGTCACTGGCAGAAAATAAAAACATCAATTTACTGTTGCCTCTATTGGCTTTATAGGAAGAGTAGATTTGCATCGCATACTCTTCTTTTAAATGTATTAAGTCACTCTGAAGTGAAGAAACGACAATTTTTAGATCAGTTATTTCACTATCCAGAATCCTAATTTCCGAACCAATGGATCGGATCAAATCCTCCCTCGCATTTATCTGCTGATTAAGTGCTTGTAGCTGCCCAAGTGTAGCTTTCTTTTCATCGGCCGTCTCATTGAGAATTCTCTCCGCTTCTGCAATTTTCCTTAGATTTTCCTTTTTTTCTTGTTCTAGCTGGTTTTTGGTCTGTCCAACCACACTAAAGCAGGAAAGGCTAACAAGAAAAAAATACAGAAAGAAACTGAGGCTATTTCTTTTCATACTTGCTCGGAACAGCATATGGAAAGCTAATAGGATTGTCTTCAATGACCATTTTGTTGTAGGAAATACTGATCTCCGTATTAGGTTTTGTTTCAGCTTCATAGTCTATCACTGCAGATATCTCATTCGGGAATATCTGACCATCTACCAAGATAAAATCACCGTAATTTACTGAAATCGTGTTTCTTGTACCTCCATGAAACACTTTAACTTTTTCAAGCTTCATACTTTTGGTACCAATGAAATTATGGAACAAATACACTCCTTTTGAAGCTGTGTAAGAGAAATAGTTGTCACTTTTTTCAACACGCTCCTTTTTATACGGTTCTACAAGGTTTCCTAAAATGACCGACTGAATCATTTTGAAATTAAAATCAAAGTCGTATTCTTTGGAAAGCTCCTCGAAGGTATATTCATAATATTGCTTATTCAACTTGTCCAAAACAAATACATTTTCAGTGTCGATGAGCACACGAGCTACTTCAATGCCGAGCCCTGGCGTTATACTAAGCCAAATAATGGAGTCTTTTTTTATGCGAAAATTAGCAGTCGCGGAAACGCCTTTCTCTCCGTCATCGAATTTGAATTTTGCTTTTGCTGAAAAGTATTCAAACTCAGGATCTACTACCTCCAGCTTATCACTTTTCCGACCAAAAATAGCTCCTACCTGCCTGTTACAGGAGGTGAGCATTATTGCCCCAGCCAGCACTAATATCAGCTTATTCATACAGCTTTCGATCCGCAATTTTCTTTTCAATTAATTCAGACGCATTCCCAAGGTCCCTGGCTTTCTCCCACTGCTTAATCGCTTCCTCCACTTCGCCAAGTTGGTACAGCACATCCCCGTAGTGTTCAATGACTGTGCCATCTTCATCCATCATTGCAGCTTTCTCGAGGAACTTCCTGGATTCTTTAAATTTTCTGTTGGAATAAAGGACCCATCCATGGGTATCTAAGTAAGTTGGGTTGTTTGGGTGCTGCTCCACAAGTCTCGTAGACATTTCTAAGGCTTTGTCTAAATCCTTGTTTGCCAGGGAAAGGAAATAGCTGTAATTATTGAGAACATGGTCGTTGTTGGGACCATTTTCTAAAGCTTTTTCATAGGCCTTGAAAGATTTTTCCTGCTCCTTTAAGCCATTGTACGCATCACCAATCTGTCCGTAAAACACGGTTAAGAGATTAGGATCTACAGTGTACTTTTTTCCTTGCTCAAGCATCCTGACCGCTTTCTTATAATTGTTTTTGATTAGGTGACCCGTACCCGAGAAGTAGTATAAAAGAGCCTGATTAGGGAAATATTCTAATGCTCTTTCCGAGTGAGCCACCAAACTGTCGTATTGATTCAAGTCAGCTTCTATATTCAGGATGTTTTGCCACACTGAATAATTGGCCGGTCTTAGCTTGACAGATTTGAGATAATAGCGAATGGCATCATTGCTTCGTTCATCCTGATAAAGCAAATCTCCTACAAATGCCTGAGCCTTAAACTCATCCGGATGCTTATCGGCCAGCTTTACTGCTATTTGAGTCAGTTTACTTCGCTCCTCCGGGGAAGGATCCATGACCAAATAATTAGAAAGAATCTGGAATTTAGATTGAAAATCAATGGAGCTATTTTCAAACGCTTCGTCCAATAATTCCAGGGATCTGGCTCTGTCTCCTTTCATCCAGGTCAGTTCACTCTTCATTAGTGTAATTCTGGAAGAAACAGCTTCTGATTCCTCATAGTCTGCTATCACTTCTTCAGCCTTTTCAAGCCGCCTGTTCTGAATCAAAAAATTTATCAGTTCAGCCTTGTATGAGGATTCATTTGGATAGGCATCAATGAGTTTTTCGAACTCTAAAATGACCTGATCCAACTTTCCTTCCTTCATGTAAATGCGCTGTTTCTCTCGCGTGATCTCCTCTTTCACTCCCAGCTGCGCTTCAATCTTGTCAAAGATTCGAAACATATCTTCTCTTCGTCCTGTCAACTGGTATAATTCCGCCAATTCGTACAAGGCATTTTCTTCAGAAGGAAATCGCTCTAAAAGCTCCTCGTATGTCTTTGCAGCATCTATGTAAAATCCTATGGATTGATAAATGCGTGCCAGTCCTAACCGATAGTATTTATTGGTAGGATCCAGCTCTATTGCCGCCAAACCATACGGAAGTGCTTTTTGTCCTTCATCACTTTTTGCCAGTACTTCTGCTATTTTGAAGTGGATAGCTGCACTTTCCGTATTCATTTCCATGGCAACATGGAAGTTTTCAAGTGCCTTGGCGTAATTCTCCAAAATCAATTGCTTCTCAGCTTCCACAAGCACGCCTTCTAACTTCAAAGAATCCTCTTGAGTCAGCGGTACGATCACATCTTTTTCTTTCTTACTTTTTTGAGAAAAAGAAGAAAAAGTGCCTAAAATAAGGATGGAAATTAGAAGTAACCGCATCGATTTTACCATTCACTGTAGTCTCCCAAACTCACCGATTTTGGGTTGCCTTTCAAATTAACGAAGTTTCCAATCATTGAGTTGGTTAATTCAACGTCTTCCAACGTGGTGTTATTTTGAATGAGTGCTTCGGAGAGCTTAACGTTACTGATTTTACAATTTTTACCTATAGAAACATTCGGGCCAATGGTTGCGTTCGATATTTCACTTCCGTCACCTATGAAAACAGGTTCGATGATCTCGCAGTTTTGAATTTTCGCTTTATCAGAAATTAAGTTTTGTCCTTTTAAAAACCCCAGATATCTCGAATTTGATTCAACAGTAATTTCTTTATTTCCACAATCAAGCCAATCGTTTACAGTTCCAATTGTAAAGTTGGTGCCTTTGTTTTTTAGTGATTCCAACGCCATGGTTAGCTGAAATTCTCCACCCGCACGAATGTTGTTTTCAATCAAATAATTGATCTCATCCCTTAGGTCTTCACCTTTCTTAAAATAATAAATTCCGATTATGGCTTGATCCGAGACAAAGTTTTTTGGCTTCTCAATAAAATCCGTAATGATTCCATCATCATTTGCTTTCACAACACCGAAAGCGCTAGGATCTTCAATTTGTTTGGTCCAAATGATCCCGTCATCTTCCGGATTGAGCTTAAAATCAGCTCTGAAAAGTGTATCAGAAAATGCCACAGTCACTTTTCCTTCAAGAATTTCATTAGCACACGCAATGGCATGAGCTGTACCCTCAGCAGTCTCTTGCATGAAAAAATACGCTTTTGCTCCAACTGCTGCTGCTATTTCTCTCAGTTTATCTTTGATTTCTTCCTCAAAATCACCAATCACAAATCCGATCTTTTCAATTTTTTCCGGGGTAACATTTGCGATATCCTCAACCAAGCGTTGAACTATAGGCTTTCCAGCAATAGGAATTAATGGTTTGGGGGTGGTTAATGTATGTGGCCTGAGTCTCTTCCCTTTTCCGGCCATCGGAATGATTAAGTTCATAAAATGAAATCGTATTGATTACTAGCTAATTAGCTCTCTTTCTAAATAAAGATTGTCGTTCAAAAATGATCGGCAAAGTTAGAAAGATTAAAACGATCAAAGTGGCCTTTAGAGCAGATTGTTCGAATTGGCTATTTATCAAAATTCCTGCCCCCGCAAAAACTACATAGGATAATGTTTTACCAACCTGATAAGGAACAGGGTAGTGCTTGATGCCCCACAAATAAGAAATGATCACCATGAGGAAATAAGAGCCGAATGTTGCAAATGCACTGCCCATATAACCCATCACCGGGATCAAGGCCCAATTCAGGATGAACGTAGCAAAAGCCCCAATCAAACTGATATATGCACCATAAAGTGTTTTATCCGTCAGTTTGTACCACAAAGAAAGATTGTAAAATACTCCCAGAAAAAGCCCTCCACCCAACAGCCACGGCACAGCGTCTAATGCCATTAAATAGCTTTCTTGTCTTAAAAATATAGGAGCGTAATACGGCATAAAAACACTCAGAACCAACCAGCTGAAAGAGGTGAATAAAACAAACATGGTCATAACCCTGCTGAACAAATGAGGTGAATTTTTTTCCTTTGCCTGAGCAAAAAAGAACGGCTCAAAAGCATATCGAAATGCCTGAACCGCCAGGGTCATAAACACTGAAAGTTTATAACATGCTCCAAAAATTCCTAAAATTTCCAGATTGGAATACCCTTCATAGAATCCTTCAGGCAATCGATATTTTAAAATTGCCCTGCTCAGCATTTCGTTTGTAACCCCGGCAAACCCAATGATCAATACCGGCCAGGCATATTTCATCATTCGCTTCCATTCGGCAGTATTGAATGTGAGTTTTACTTTCAGCCAACCTTTATAGAAAAAGAGTAGATACAGTCCGTTTGCTATCAGGTTAGAAAGAAACACATAGCCAACACCTAGATCAGGATTGTAAATATGTTGAATGAAGCTATCCGGATGATCTGCCAAAATGAGTGGACACAGGACAATAAAAAAGATGTTTAAAAAGATATTGATCCCTATATTGGAAAGCTTGAAAACCGCAAAATGATACGCTTTTCCATCTTGCCGCAATCGAGCAAAAGGAATAGCTACAATCGCATCAATAGCTAGAATAGCAGCCAACCATTGAATAAAGTGTGCTTTATCTGGGTAATCAAGCATCTGGGCAATTGAATCAGATAGTAACCAGATAACACCTGAAAAAACAATAGATGAAATAAGGATACTCGAAAAAGCGAGATTAAAGTAATTGTACCCTTTTTCTTGTGATGAAAATCGAAAGTAGGCCGTTTCAAGTCCGTATATGAATAGGATATTAAGAAAAGCTACATACGCGTAAAGCTCTGTGACAATTCCATATTCGGCCGGTAGGAAAACGGAAGTATAGAGTGGAACAAGCAAGTAATTGAGCATCCGTCCGAGTACACTACTCAGACCATAGACGGCCGTCTGACTTACAAGCTTCTTAAGTATCGACAAGGATTATTCGCCTTTAAAATCGGCTTTTCGTTTTTCCAGGAATGCAGCTACGCCTTCTTTGAAATCTTCAGTTCCGAAACACCCGGCAAAGGCATTCGCTTCAGTTTGGTAGCCATTTACGCCTGTTTCATAGTGAGCATTGACCGAATCAATCACCAGCCCAATCGCTATTGGCGCTTTTGTAGCTATCTTTTGAAGAATTTCTTTTGCCTTTGTTAATGCAGCTTCTTTATCAGCTTCTACATGATTGGCTAACCCCATGGCCATCGCCTGTTCAGCAGAAATCATATCCGCACTCATCAGGTACTCATAGGCTTTCCCTTTACCAATAAGCTGCGTCAGTCGTTGCGTACCCCCATACCCAGGAATCAAACCCAAATTCACTTCCGGCTGACCAAACTTGGCAGCTGATACGGCAATTCTCATATGAGCTGCCATGGCCAGTTCACAGCCTCCTCCCAATGCAAACCCATTAACTACGGCGATAACCGGAGTATGGCTATTTTCAATCGATTGGAATATTTCCTGTCCTTCTTCGGCAAACTTACGCGCATGCATCTCACTGAGTCCTGTAAATTCGGTTATGTCGGCACCCGCCACGAAAGCCTTTTCACCGGCTCCTGTCAAGATAACTCCTCTGATGTCCTTTGGATTATCCTGCACGTATTGAAATGCATCCCTCAATTCAAGCATGGTGGCTCGGTTCAATGCATTCATTTTACTTTCCCGGTTGATCGTAATGGTAAGAATACCATCAACTAAGTCTAAGGCCAGATTTTCGTACGATTCCATTGGTTGATTGATTATTTCAGACGGAAAGAAAAGGGAAAAATGCCTTAATCAAAAACAATTGTGTTTTTCAAATTAGTGATCATCGTGTCCACCAACTCCTTCAAACCAAACGCATGCTGCCATCCCCAGTTGTTTCTTGCGGCACTATCATCTATACTTCCAGGCCAGCTATCGGCTATTTTTTGGCGGAAATCAGGATTGTAAGTGATCTTAAAATCCGGGTAGTGATTTCTAATTTCCGCAGCTATTTCTTTTGGTGTGAAGCTCATTGCAGCCAAATTGTAAGAGCTCCGCACTTTTACATTTTCTGCATCGGTTTCCATCAGATCAATGGTCGCTTTCACTGCATCATCCATATACATCATCGGCAACATGGAGTTTTCTGAGAGAAAGCACTCATAGTTTTCTCCTGCTATTGCCTTGTGAAAAATGTCCACTGCATAATCCGTAGTTCCTCCTCCCGGCATAGCTTTATAACCTATGAGTCCCGGATACCTGAGGCTTCTCACGTCCACTCCGTACTTTTCGAAATAATACTCACACCAGCGCTCGCCAGCCAGCTTGGAAATCCCATAAACTGTGTTTGGGCTCATCACCGTGTTTTGAGGGGTGTTTTCTTTCGGCGTGTCCGGTCCAAAAACAGCAATAGAACTAGGCCAGTAAATCTTATTCAATTTGTCTTTTCCCGCTTCCAGAACCGTAAGCAAGCTTTCCATGTTGAGCTGCCAGGCGAAATGTGGATTTTGCTCTCCTTTAGCCGATAACACAGCAGCTAGATGATAAACCTGATTAATTTCGTGTTTTTCAAGAATGATTTGAAAAGCCTCTTTGTTCATAATGTTTAGCTTCTCATAGGGCCCTTCAGTGAGCAATTCTATCGGTTCATCCCTCAGATCCGATGCTATTACATTTTCAGTTCCCTTTAATTCTCTCAGTTTTAATGTCAGCTCCGTTCCCAGCTGTCCGCAAGCTCCAATAATCAGGATTTTATCCATGGGTAATTTTGTTGTCTATTTTGTTTTTGGGATTGCAAATTTACACGTCATGAGAAAACTTGCTTCTATTAAATTTGCCATCGATGAAGTTTGATGAATACCTGAAAGGAAAGAAGATTGATCCCGAAAAATTTAAGCAGGGTGAAGGTGCTCAATATGCTGAATTTAAGAAGCTCTTTGATCAGGTCCACCCGGAAAGCTTCACCCAACAAAAACTTTTTTTGATTAATAAAATCCGCAGGATCTATAAACTGGAGAATACAGAAGAAGCTGTAAAAAGCACTTCTAAACCAGCCATGCGACCGAAAATGAAACCTTTAAAACCGAAAACAAGCTAATATGTACAAATCACTGAAGCCAAGACTGGAAAATGAAATTGAAGAGATAAAAGAGGCAGGACTTTATAAACAAGAGCGAATCATTGCCTCACCACAAGGAGCGGATATAAAATTGCAAGATGGCTCTGAAGTGATCAATTTCTGCGCAAATAATTATTTGGGACTTTCGTCTCATCCAAAGGTGATTGAAGCAGCTAAGGCAAGCATAGACTCACACGGGTTCGGGATGTCATCTGTACGATTTATCTGTGGCACTCAAGATATTCATAAGGAATTGGAAAAAAAGATTTCCGAGTTTCTTGGTATGGAAGATACCATTCTATATGCTGCTGCATTTGATGCGAATGGCGGGGTTTTCGAGCCACTCTTAGGCCCGGAGGATGCAATCATTTCAGACTCATTAAATCATGCATCCATTATCGATGGTGTGAGATTATGCAAGGCTGCTCGCTATCGATACAAGAACAATGACATGGCTGATCTGGAAGAACAGCTGAAGGCAGCTTCCGATGCAAAAGTTAAAATCATTGTTACAGACGGTGTATTCTCTATGGATGGTACCATTGCTCAGCTGGATAAAATTTGTGACCTGGCGGATAAATATGATGCACTTGTGATGACAGATGAATGTCATTCTACTGGCTTCATTGGCAAAACAGGAAGGGGTGTCCATGAATATAGGAATTGCATGGATCGTGTGGACATTATCACAGGTACGTTGGGTAAAGCTTTAGGGGGAGCATCCGGCGGATTTACCGCGGCTAAAAAAGAAATCGTAGATATTCTTCGTCAGCGATCCAGGCCGTATTTGTTTTCCAACACACTTGCACCATCCATTACAGGAGCTTCAATAGCGGTAATTGACATGTTGAGTGAGACCACAGAACTTCGAGATAAGCTGGAGGACAACACTAAGTATTTCAGAGAAAAAATGACTCAGGCTGGATTTGACATCAAACCAGGTGAGCATCCAATCGTTCCGATTATGTTGTATGACGCTAAGCTTTCGCAAGAAATGGCTGCTAAGCTGTTAGAAAAGGGGATTTATGTGATTGGATTTTACTTCCCTGTAGTACCTAAAGGTGAAGCACGAATACGAGTACAGATTTCAGCGGTACATGATCGAGTACATTTAGATAAAGCTATCAAAGCGTTTACTGAAGTTGGTAAAGAACTAGGGGTGATATAAAAAACAAAACGGCTCCCTTGGAGCCGTTTTTTTGTCCTACTCAACAAGTAAGTAGGAGCTGCCTTAGTTTACTTTCTTTATTCGCATTCGTGTAATTTCATTGGGGCTTTCTATCTCCAAAACATACATTCCTTCATCAAGCGAGCTCAAATCCAGTTGAACTTTAACTGCTTTTTTGGATATTACTTCAGATCCATTCAAAGAATAAATTCGAATGTCTACTGGTTCCGGATAGTCCAGATATAAGACATTCATAAAAGGATTAGGGTATACTGAGATTACCTCATTTGATATTCCAAGCGTTGTTTCTGTAATTTCCAGTATCTGACTAACTGACTCGGCAGCATTCCAATTTTCATCTCCGGATTGTGAGGCGGTGATTGTTACTGTCCCTTCATCTAGAATAGTAAGACTATTGCCATCCAGGGATGCAGGACCTTCAACCTCAAACGAAACATCCAATCCGCTGGAGGCAGTAGCTGAAAGTTTGATTGTTCCACCAACGGAAAAATCTTCAATCGTCTCAAAAGTGATGGTTTGGTTTGCTTTAGCAATTAGAAATTCATGTGCAACATCTGATGCAGCCTCATAATTTGCATTTCCTTCTTGAGTAGCAGTAATCGTAACATTTCCTGCAGCCAAAATCGAGACCTGATCTCCAGTTATAGTGGCAACTGATTCATCAGAACTTACAAATGATATCGCCAAGCCTGATGAAGTTGTGGCTGATAAAGAAAAAGGTGCGTCTCCAAACACTTTATCTTCGATTGCATCAAAAGTGATAGTCTGAGTTGCCTTATGGATAAGCAATGATTGACTTACATTCTCAGCAGCTACGAAATCATCATTTCCTGCCTGCGATGCAGTGATTGTTGTAACTCCCGTCCCTACAATGGTAACTTCATTACCCGAAATAGTGGCAATCGATTCGTCGGAACTTTCATAAGAAACAGTTAGACCTGAAGATGCTGACGCATTAAGCTCAAACGGAGCATCTCCAAAGATTTTATCATCTATTGACTCAAATGTTATGGTTTGTGACTGCTTTGATGCTGTTACACTCAGTGTTTGTTCTACTTCAGGCGCAGCATTATAATTGGAATTACCTTCTTGTGACGCAGTTATAACTGTTGTTCCTTCACCAACTATTGAGACGACATTTCCTGTAATGGTGGCCACATTCAGATCAGAACTGGTGAAGGACACTTCCAGACCTGATGAAGCTGTTGCCGCTAGTGAGAAATCAGGGGCATCAATGCTTTTTTCAGATATTGTCTCAAACTGGATAGTTTGAGCTGCCTTTCTTACGATTAGTATCTGGTCACTTATCGCTTCATTGAATTCTTCATTGCCCTCTTGAAAAGCCGAGATGGTTGTCGTTCCAGCATTATGAAGTGTAACTAAATTGTCTTCAACAGTGGCTACACTTTCATTTGAGCTTGAGAACATAACCGTCAATCCGGAGCTTGCTGAAGCGCTTAATTCAAATGAATCATCTCCATATGTTTTTTCCGGAATTTCTTCGAAGGATACGGTTTGATCCTTTTTAGAGGCAATAATTTCAATAACAAACGTGTCTTGTGCAGTTCCTCCATTACTGTCAGCAGCAGTCAAAAGAATAGATATTGAACCTACGTCATCTGAAGAAGGTGTACCACTATACGTGCGATCGATTCCACTAAATGTTAGCCATTCTGGTAATGGCGAACCATCTAATAATGTGCTGGTGTAGGTAAGCTCATCTCCATCCAAGTCAACAAATGTATTCTCTGCGAATTCCAAGAAAAAAAACTTTCCTTGAGTAGCCTCCTGGTCTGCAATAGGATTTAAAACTGTTGGTGCATCATTCACTAACTCGACGACAATATTAAAAATATCACTTACACTTTCTCCAGATGGGTCTGAAGCAGTCACCTCAATTGTTATCGTACCAGCATCAGTCACACTTGGCGTTCCTGAAAAAGTCAACTCTACATCATTAAATGAAAGCCAGGCCGGTAAATCAGTTTCATCAGTTTGTTGAGCAGAATAGCTCAGTGCATCACCATCTTCATCATCAAATGTTTCTTCGTCCAGCGTGAATGTAAACAGTTCATTCTCAAAGGCGGTCTGATCTACGATACCTTTTAAAAGAACAGGCGCATCATTGGTGGCTGAAACAACAATTATAAAATCATCAAAAACACTCGCTCCAGCCGGGTCAGTTGCAACCACACGGATTTGCAACTCACCAACATCAGATTGCGCTGGTGTTCCTACAAATTTTCTTTCCGTGGCGGTAAATGTTAGCCAATTTGGTAAGTCAGAGCCATCCACTTGTAAGGCCTCATAGGTCAACTCCTGATCATCAGGGTCAGAAAATGTTGTAATATCAAATATGAATGTGAACTCATGATCTTCAGAAGCATTTTGATCTGCTATTGCATTTGATACTTCAGGATCTTGATTTGTAAATAAAACTTCAATGTCAAATTCAGCATTCGTGCTTCCACCATTCCCATCATCAGCAATGACTTTTATACTTATTGCTCCAACATCATCATTACCTGGAGTTCCACTAAAAGTGCTTGTGCTACTTGTAAAAGATAGCCATCCCGGTAATGGAGACCCATCTGTCAATTCTGCTGACAATGTTAAATCATCGCCATCTTCATCTGAAAAAGTGTTTGAAGGGACCACAAACTCGAAAGTTTCTAATGCAACAGCACTCCTATCAACTATTGTATTTTCAAGTATGGGGGCATCATTGGCATTGATTACTTCGAGGCTGAACTCATCGGTGGCTTCCCCACCGAGTCCGTCGGAAGCAGTTATGCTCAATGTTAGTATTCCAACATCGTTTTGTTCTGGTGTTCCGCTAAAAGAGCCAGATATTCCGTTAAATATTAACCAGTCGGGTAACGATGAACCATCTGATAATTCTGCATCATAAGTCAGTTCATCTCCATCAGGATCATCGAACGTATTTGTTGGTATACTAAATGAAAATTCCTCGTCCTCATTAGTCACTTGATCTACGATTGCATTTTCCAAAACCGGCGACACATTTGCTCTGTTCTCATACCAAATAATGTTATTGCCGTCATAGTTTCCTGATACCAAATCCAAATCTCCATCCCCATCAATGTCTCCAGAAAATAGAGACCTTGGGCCATTAGAGGAGAGTGAAATAATATGCGTAGAAAACGATTCTGTGCCATCATTTTCATACCATGCTACTTTGTCATCTGAATTCGAACTCGACGCGATATCAATATCCCCATCTCCATCCAAATCAGCAACGACTATTGCGTAAACTTCGTCAGCATCATTACTTACAATATGCTCCGAAAAGGACTGGTTTCCATCATTCTCATACCATACCACCTCATCATCAATTCGTTCTGCTGAGACGAGATCTATGTCCCCATCATCATCTAAATCGATTGCAAAAACATCCCCCGCAGCACCAATAGAAAATGGTAAGTCATGCTGTGTAAATGATTGTGTTCCATCATTTTCAAACCAACTTAATTTGGTTTGTGAACCCCCTATAATATCTATGTCACCATCATTATCAATATCTGCTGCATAACAAGCTGTAGGGCTATTTCCTGACAATCCCAGATCATGTGTGGTAAAATTTTGATTCCCATCGTTTTCATGCCAATCAAGGCTGAATGTCGAAGCAGATACGATATCCAGATCACCATCCCCATCCATGTCTATCGAGTAGACACCTTTAATACCACTAAGTGATTGCGCAATCGTATTAACAGCGAATGACTCACTACCATTGTTTTCAAGCCATAATAGCTTACCATCATCTTCTGCGCTTGTAACAACATCCAAATCACCATCATTATCCAAGTCTAAAGGAAAAAGGTCTCTGGCTCCATTGATTGCAGATGATAGTGTTATTGTGGAAAATGACTGTGCTCCATTATTGTCATACCAATTAATCTTATCGTCTCGAGATGTCGAGAGAACATCCGAATTCCCATCTCCATCTAAATCAATGATGTGTACCGAAGTAGGAAGAAATACGTTTGATTCAATAGGATCTTGAGCAACAAAAAGAGCAGTTGAAGACCCTGATTCTACCGAAAAACTGAACATATATGGAACTGCAACAACCTCCGATACGGTACCTTCTATATTGGTTGTTATAAGCACATGCACACGTTCCCCGACAATAAATGAATTATCAGGATTAAAAGTAATTGTTGATGTTCCTCCTCCAGAAAAAGCACCATCAATCAAACCGCTTGCTTCGCCCCGAACTATTATGTTGGAAGTATTAAGCGTTGAGCTTTCAACATTAGCATCAAAATTGATTACGATATTATCTGTAGTAGAGATGTGATTCTCGTTTCTAGCTGGAGATGTAGATAGAATTGCCAGGATTGGCGGTTGTGCTACCTCAATATCAAATTCATCTTCAGCACTGGCACCTGCAGGATCTGATGCGATCACTTTAACAGTTATAGTTCCAATATCTTCAGTACTTGGCGTGCCGGAAAACTGCAATGTTTCATTATCAAAAGACAACCATGATGGAAGCGGTGATGAATCTGAAAGTGTTGCCTGGTAGCTTAACAAATGATTACCATCAACATCATTGAAGATATTTCCCGGTAAGGTGAAAGAAAAAGTAATACCTCCAATAGCGTTCTGATCATCTATAAAATTCTCAACCGTCGGAGTTGTATTTGACTTATTCTTGGCCCACTTCAGTGTATTTTCAGCATCGGAAATGTTTGCAATATCAAGGTCGCCATCACCATCAAAATCAGCTGCTTCAATATCATGGCCTTCCATTTCAAAAATCATGAACGAAGTGAAATTCTCATTCCCATCGTTTTCGTACCAAATAACTTGATTATCAATATCTGAACCACTTATCACATCCAAATCGCCATCGCCATCCAGATCAGCAATTTCTAATGAAATGGGCCCATTTGTATTGTTAAAAATGGTTCTTGGAGTAAAGTTTTGATCTCCATCATTTTCATACCACATTACCTCGTCATCAGTCCGTTCAGCGGCAACTACATCCATGTCGCCATCTCCATCAAGATCAATTGGAATAATTTCATCAACATCATTGGCATTTAGACTGACCGTGTGTTCTGTGAAGTTCTGTCCACCGTCATTTTCATACCAAAGTATATCGTCCTGAGCCAATCTTGATCCGGCCACCACATCCATATCCAAATCACCATCCATGTCAGCCATTTTAGCGTTGTATGTCCAGGACAAGTTCGTGGTGATTTCATGCCTGGAAAAAATTTGATTTCCATCGTTCTCATACCAGGATACTGTATTGTCTTGCTGTGACGCAACGAGAATATCAATGTCTCCATCCCCATCCATATCACCAGATATTGACGATCGAATGGAGGAAAAGTCTGTATCAATCACATGACTTGTGAAATTTTCACTACCATCATTTTCAAACCAGGCTAATGTATTGTTGGTTGCACCTACAAGCATGTCAAGATCACCATCTAAATCAAGATCATCAACAAAAATTGTCCGCGCATTAAATGATCCAGTAGATATGTTTGAAGCAGTAAAATTGCCACTCCCATCATTTTTATGGAACTCAATTCTGTTAGAATTGGTAATAGGAACTAAAATGTCAATATGACCATCTCCATCTAAATCTACAGCATCAATCTTTTCAGCTTTTGAATTAGCGCTTAAGGTAGTCTCGTCAACAAGTAAAGCTGGTGTAGTAGGAGATGCTCCTGATGATGCGATAAAACTAAAACTTTTACCTCCTTGTAAAATGCTTCCAGCCTCACTTTCCAATCCTGTAGTAATTGTGATAGTTACTAGTTCACCTTTTTTAAAATCATTTGTAGGAACAAATGTGAATGTATTCGTTCCGCCACCAGAAAAATTTCCAGCGATGACTCCAGTTAGACTACCCCTAATGACAATATTGGAATCATTAATTGTCCCGGATGCAATAGTTTCACTAAACTCTATTTGAATGTTGGAGGTACTCGAAACCCCATTTTCGTTAACTGCCGGACTTGTTGATGAAATAGACATGAGTGTAGGAACTGTAACTGTAATATCAAATTCATCAGTCACGGAAGCCCCATTAGGATCTTCTGCTGTCACTTTAACTGTGATTATACCGCCATCTTCTGAGCCTGGGACACCCGAAAATCTCCTTTCGGGTCCGGAAAAAGACAACCAAGAGGGGAGTGTTGAATCATCACTTAGGGTTGCTGAATATGACATCAAATGACTTCCGTCTGGATCACTAAAGACATCTTCATTAAACGTGTAGGAAAATGAAAGAAAAGCAGTCGCTGACTGGTCGGGAATTGGATTATCTAGTTGAGGGGTTGAATTGGTTTTGTTTTCATACCAAACAATATCTTTATCAGCACTGGAAAATGATAGAACATCCATTCTATTATCACCATTCAAATCGATTGCTGATACAAAACCAACTGATTTAAGTTGATCTGTAATTAGAACTTCCGTAAAGTTTCCACTACCATCATTTTCGTACCATGCAAGCTTATTGTCAGATTCGGAAGCGGAAAGAACATCGATATCCGAATCTCCATCTAAGTCAGCTGCATGTACCCAGTATGCTTTATCGGCGTTAGTTGAAATCGAATGCGTAGTAAAGTTTCCATTTCCATCATTCTCATACCAAGCAATTTCATCATCATACCATGAAGCTGATAGAACATCGACATCATCATCACCGTCTAGATCTATTGTATATATTGACCACACACCATCAGCACTTGCTGAAATTTCATTGAATGTGAAGTTTCCAGATCCATCGTTTTCGTGCCAGGCAATTTTATCATTTGCCCATGAACCTGAGACAATGTCCATATCACCATCAGAATCCAGGTCGATACCACTTACAGCGTGTGGCCAGGATACATCTGCAGTATTTACTTCGATTTCAGTAAAGCTCTCTGCTCCATCATTTTCATACCAAAATATTCCTTCTCTCTCAACAGCTGCAACTATATCCACATCACCATCACCATCCATATCCACTGTCTGGACATGATACGCTCCGTCCGCTGATGTAATCACTGAATGTTCAGTGAAGTTTTCAGATCCATCATTTTCAAACCACATTATTTCATCGCCAGTGACAGAAAAAGCAACAATATCCATATCTCCATCGCTATCCAGATCAGAAGGGTGTAATCCATGGAGTATATTCGAAGCAGTTAATAGAGAAATTTGATTGAAACCTTCGCTTCCGTCATTTTGAAACCAGGTTAATGAGGATGTTGCACTAACCACATCCATATTACCATCACTATCAAGGTCAACCGCAATCGCTGATCCAAGAGAGCTAGATGTTGATATATCATTCCGAGCCAAAACTGGAGGATTCTCATATGCAGGATCAACCGTTGAATTGAATCGAAAAGTTTGTCCGCTAATAAGGGATTCACCAAGTGTGCTCTTAATTCCATCCGTGATTGTAAGGAAAATGTTATCCCCAGATCGAAAATCATTTGTCGGATTTATGGCAATCGTCGCTGTGCCACTACCACTGGTAGTAAATGAGAGCAATCCACTATGCTCACTGCGCAAGAATATATTCCCGGAAAGTGTTGTTCCATCAATCGCTGCATCAAAAGTTATGGTGATATTTCCATCGACTGGAAGTGATGTACTATTTGCAGATGGGTCTACACCTGTAATGGTTAATTGAGAAAAGGAAATGTGTGATAATAGTACTGTAAGAATGAGTGCAAATAGTCGTTTCATGGCAGCAATGAGTTTGATTAGGCCATGAATTTGCCATACAATAAATTCAACAAAAACCTGCTTTTAGCGAACGACAGAGTGAATTAAGCAAACGACCATTAGAGTATAGCCAGCCTTCTAAGAAATTCTTCTTTGTAAGCTCTGCCTATCGGAATTTTTAATTCATCAATAAAAACATATCCTTCATGGATACTGGTGATTTTCTGAAAGTTGACAAGATACGACTTATGTATGCGTATAAATCCGAAAGGAGTTAATTGCTCCTCCACACTTTTAAGCGTATGGCTGACGACCAACTTCTTTCCTTCAATGTAAATATTTGCATAGTTGTCTTCACTCTCTGCATATAAGATTTCAGATGGATCTATGGCTTGAAGCTGACCTTGATTTCTTACAAAAAATTTTTCCTTTGGAGCCTCATTGATTGCATACTTTTTTGAAAGAGCTAACTCGATATTTGCCATCAAATCTCCTTCATCAAATGGCTTCACCACGTAACCGCCCGGATTTGTTGCTTTTGCCCGAGTCAATGTGTTTTTATCATAGTAAGAAGTCAAATAAACAAATGGAATGTGATGTTTTTGATTGATAAGGTGAGCTAAGTGTATACCATCTTTTTCACCTTCAATATTAATGTCCAGAAGTGCTATATCAGGCTTGTTCCCGATTAATGAAAGCATTGCGTCATCCGCATTATCTTCAATGCCAAATATGTCATAACCAGCTCTTTCTATGATTAGGGCTATATCATCCGCAATCAAAGGCTCGTCTTCTACAATTAGAACGGAAGTTTTAGTCATGCCACCAATTTGTATCTTGATAAGGTTAGGTTAACGCATGTTCCTTTATCAGAATTAACCTGTATTTTAGCTTTCAATTTTCTACTTAGGGATTGGATCATCTTCCATCCAAATGCATTCGATTCTTGAATACCATCTTCATCCATTCCTTTTCCATTGTCAGCAATCACTACCTTTAAATTTTCACCATCTTCTTTCATTTCAATCTTAAGCAATCCCTTATCTGTTTCTTTGAAAGCATATTTAATAGAATTGGTAATTAACTCATTGATGATCAGCCCTAAAGGAATAATTGTATCAATATCGAGCTTTAGTGCGTTCGTATTGATTTCCCAATTAACTTTTTCCTGATCAACGCCAAAGGCTTTAAATAATTCTCCAGTCAGATTTTCCAGATAATCTTGAACATCAACACCTCTTACATCCTCAGTAGAGTATAATTTTTGATGAATTAATGCCATGGATTTCACTCGGTGCTGTCCTTCTTTCACTGCATCCTTAGCAATATCACTTTCAAGCGAATCTGCCTGAAGGTTTAAAAGGCTTGAAATAACCTGAAGGTTGTTTTTCACACGATGATGAATTTCCTTAAGCAAAACGTCCCTTTCATTCAAAGATTTTTGTTTGATCCTAAATAGCCTAAATAATAATAAGGCAATACCAAAAACAAGAATAGAAAGAAGGATGAGAACATTTCGATCTTTTTGGCTTTTTTCAATTTTTAAATTCTGAACTTGATTTTCAGCATTTAAATTTTCAATCTCTAATTCTCTTTTTTCTTTTTGATAAAGCTGTTCTAATTCACTGGTTCGATTAATTAATTCTTGCGAGATGAATTTTTCATTCAGATCAAGATATTTTTCCAAACTCCGAAGGGCATTTGCAGTGCTCCCTTGTTCCTTACTAATTGCGTAATCTAAATGATAGTGCTTCAAAGCTGTTTCAAGATATTTCTCCTCCAGTAAAACTTCTCGAGTTTTTTTTATGTATGTACTGGCTTTAGCTAAATCATTTTGCTCGAAGTAGAACTCTCCAAGATTGTGAAAAATTTGTGATAATACATATGGGTCTTCCCTATCCAAAACAAGTGATTCTGCCTCCTGAAAAGAACTAACGGCTTTATTCCTCTCTTCTAAATTTTTGTAAATAATGCCAAGGTTTACAAGTTCAGATTTGTATGCAGACAAATCACCAATCTCTTTTGCTTTATCTATACACTTCTCTGAGTAAATCAATGCTGAATCGTAGTTCTCAAGACGTTGAAAAATGGAACTCATATTGGTATATGTATTAAGGAGACCTTTCGTGTCTCCTAATCGTTCTTTAATCAAGATTGAATTTTTTGATACTTCAAGCGCATGCTCTAATTGGTTAGTTTTCTCGTAAATCCTTCCGAGATTATTATATAGCCGTGACAAATTTGGTTCATCATTTAAAGCTTCGAATTTCGGTTTTGAAGCTAAATAATAATATAATGCCGAATCAAGCTGTCCTTGGTAATAGAAGACTACCCCAACATTGAACAAAGAGGTAGCAACTCGTTTTGTATCCTCATGTAGTAAAGCATAATTGTATGATTTCGTATAATAATGAATTGCGCTATCAAACTGATAGTCGTAATCAAACGCCCATCCAATACTTGTCAGACCCAGACCAATTAATTTTGGTCTCTCGGAAAGTCTGGCATAATGATAGCTTTTTTGTGCATGATACATGGCAGAATCAAAATTGATCCCACACCATTGATAGCAGATTTCACTGTGTAGAAATGAACAAAGACTATCAGATTTTGAAACTTTTAGTCGTGATTGAAGAGAGGAAATCTCGTTCAAATCTTGAGCCCTGACTGGTGCACTAAGAATGAATAAAATAAGAAAACTAACTTTGGCCATTCAGTTAAGATACTGAATTTGAAAAATTTATCGATTTAAATAAAGTAGATAGTTTTTTTTGTAGCGAAATGAAATTTAATAAGGAGTCAGTCGGGTAGTTAAGCCACTTCTTCCTTCACTTCAACCTCAACTTCAGTCTCTTTTACTTTTTCTTTGTTCCCTTTTTCCTTTTCCTTCTTAAGTTCTTTTGGTTCGTTGAGATATTTGTTAATCTGACGTCTTAATTCCTGAGCGGAAATGTTGTGCATCGTTTCCCCATTTTGCATGGCTGAAATTTGACCTGTTTCTTCCGAAACTACGATGATAAATGTCTCTGTATTCTCTGACATCCCCAGTCCAGCCCTATGCCTCAACCCAAACTGTGCCGGAACATCTCGTTCGGTAACCGGAAGAATGCAACGTGCTGCAACAATTCGATCCTTGTGTACAATCACCGCTCCATCATGTAGTGGACTGTATTTGTTGAAGATAGCCAGCAATAGTCTTTTAGAAAGCAATGAGTCCATTGCATCACCGGACTCGGCATAAAATTTCAAAGGAGAATCTTCCGAAAGCACAATTAATGCTCCGGTATTTGATCCCGCTAAAGACTTTACTGCTTCAACTATTGGTGTGATATTAGCCCGTTTGCTGTTCCCGTTCTGAGACCAAAACCTGAGGTTCTTCATGAGGTTTCGATCTTCAAAAATATTTGTTCGACCTACCAGCAAAAGAAATTTCCTGATTTCCTGTTGGAAGAGAATAATTACAGCCAGAACTCCAACGCCCATGAATTGTCCCAAAATAGTACTCAAAAGCTCCATCTGAAGGGCGTTCACGACTAAGTATATTAAATAAATTGAGAGGAAGCCAACGAAGACCTTGATGGCCACACTTCCCTTCATGAGTTTGTAAACCTGGGCCAATAGAAATGTGACCAGAAGGATATCTAACACATCCTTCCAGCTTATATCTAAAAACCCTATTTGAAACGCTAAAATCAATTCAATTCGTTTACAAGTTTTATTGCTTCGACAGCTTCCTTCACATCATGCACACGCAGTATTGCAGCACCCTTCAACAAAGCTACGGTATTTAGTACCGTTGTGCCATTCAATGCCTCCTCAGCGGTCGAATAAAGTGTTCGGTAGATCATGGACTTGCGCGAAATACCTACCATTAGCGGTCGATCAAGGTGGTGAAAATGATCCAGCTTATTCAGTAGATCAAAACTTTGATCGGCGGTTTTTGCAAATCCAAACCCCGGGTCTATTATGACATCCTTTATCCCCAACTGGTTGCAATCATGAACAACGGATGAAAAATACTTCAATACATCGTGAAGAAGGTCATCGTATTTATTTAACTCCTTCATGTTTTGTGGAGTTCCACGCATGTGCATAGCGATATACGGAACACCCATCTCAGATACAGCAGATAACATGCCACTATCTAAATTCCCGGCTGAAATATCGTTGACTAAATCCGCTCCCAAGTCAATTGCTTTCTTAGCAACTTCGGACCGAAATGTATCTATTGAGATAATGGCCTCCGGAAATTCTTTAGAGATTGATTCAATCGGCTCGATTACGCGTTCTAGTTCTTCTTCTATCGAAATATCCTCTGCTCCTGGCCGTGATGAATAACCTCCAATATCCAGAAATGTAGCGCCATCTTTCAGCATGTTCTCTGCTGATTTCAGAATGTCAGTAAGTGCTGTTTTTCTACTTCCTGAAAAAAAAGAGTCCGGAGTTACATTGATAATCCCCATCAGCTTAGGTGATGAAAGATCAATAATTTCTCCTCCAATATTGATGGTATGTTTGGGGCTCAATGGATTAGTTTTGCTTGGACAGTAAAATTACATGAGACAGGAAACTGAACAGCAATACAAAGAAATCATTTCTGAGTGTAAAGAGATTTTCGAGAAGAAAACCAAAGATTATGGCACAGCCTGGAGAATCTTAAGGTTGCCATCAATTACCGATCAGATTTTTATCAAAGCTCAACGTATTCGGTCTATCCAGGAAAAAGGTGAGAATAAAGTGGGTGAAGACATCAGCAATGAGTTTATAGGTATCATCAATTACTGCATCATTGCCGTTATCCAAATGAAACTTAATGGAACCGAAGGCATGGAAATTCCATTTGCCAAGTTGGAACCGATGTATGATGAAGTTGCAGATGATACTAGAAATCTTTTGACAGTCAAAAATCATGATTATGGAGAAGCCTGGAGAGACATGAGAGTTAGCTCAATGACAGACATCATTCTGATGAAACTAATGAGAGTGAAGCAGATTGAAGATAATGCCGGCAAAACACTCATTTCTGAAGGAATAGATGCCAACTATCAGGATATGATCAATTACTCGGTTTTTTGTTTGATCAAATTGAAAGAATCATAAAAACTTTTGATTCGTATATTTGAATATGGATTTCAAAGTGCAATATCTTCAGGATGAAAAGGGTAAAAGAACTGCCGTTCAGATACCAATTAAGGAATGGGAAGCCATACAAAAAAAACTTCGCCACGATAAGGAGTATAACGAATTAAAAGAATCGTTGACCCAAGCGTTTAAAGAAGTGAAGTTGATTCAAGAAGGAAAATTGCCTGAAAGAACTCTACAGGAAGTATTGGATGAGCTTTAAGATAGTCCCAACTATTCGATTCATTAAAGAACTAAAGAAACTCTTCAAAAAGTATCCGAGTGTAAAAGAAGATGTGGCAAGAGTCGAGCATTTACTTTCCAATAACCCAAAAACGGGAATTTCACTTGGGAATAATGTCTACAAAATTAGGGTTAATATTCAAAGCAAATCTTCAGGAAAAAGCGGAGGAGGCAGATTAATTACTTACGTTGTAGATAAACTGGGTACAATCTACTTGCTCTCAATATTCGACAAGTCTGATAAAGAAACTATTACCGATAAAGAACTAAAAGAAATGATTAAAGCCATTAATCTATGAAAATCATCAAAGAATTTGCACGATACGCGGTAGGAGCACTGTTTGTGTTTTCTGGAATCATTAAAGTGAACGACCCAGTCGGGACAGCTATCAAGCTAGAAGAGTATTTCCAGGTTTTTGCTTCCGATATCGCACCTTTTTTCGAGTGGTTTGTACCGGCTGCACTTTTCTTAAGTGTCTTTTTAAGTGTGCTTGAGGTTGTATTAGGTGTCGCTCTTATTGTCGGTTACCGCATTAGGATTACATCATGGGTTTTACTGGCCATGATCATCTTTTTCACCTTTCTTACTTTCTACTCAGCTTATTTCAATAAAGTGACTGATTGTGGATGTTTCGGCGATGCGATTAAACTCACACCTTGGGAGTCGTTTTACAAAGACATCATTCTGCTCGTACTCATCGGAGTTATTTTCTGGAAAAAGGATAGCTATAAGCCAATGCTCGGACCGGTATTTCAAGAAGTAAAAATTATTGGAACAACTTTAGTCATGTTGATCTTGGCCATTTATGCCATCATGCATTTGCCGTTTATTGATTTCAGAGCATATAAGGTTGGCAATCACCTTCCTTCACTGATGAAAAATTCAGAACCACTGAAATACGTGTACATCATGGAAAAAGATGGGGAGACCTTTGAGTTCGAAACTTACCCATCAGAAGGTGGATATGAATACAAAGAAGCTAAACTCATTAATCCCGAGGCAGCTGCTAAAATTACTGATTTGAATGTATGGCAGGGCGATAATGACTACACCAATGAGTTACTATCAGGAACTAAGCTGATCATCATAATACATCAGATTGAGAAAACTTCGTTGGATAAAATAGATCGGCTAAGAAACCTGACGTTTGACAACCAAAGGTTTGACACCTGGATTCTGACTTCCTCCGGTTATGAAAGATTTGAAGCCTTCCGTCATGAAAATCAGCTTGCCGCTCCTTATTTCTTTGCAGATGCAACTGTGCTGAAAACAATGGTGCGATCTAATCCGGGAATACTCCTTTTGAAGGACGGGACTGTTTTGGCAAAGTGGCATTACAACGATACTCCTTTGGCCGATGATGTGATCGAAATCCTGAATCGTCAGTGAAGCAAAAAATCTTTCTGATTGGATTACCCGGTGCTGGTAAGACCACCATGGGCCTGGACCTGGCAGTTGATCTTGGAATTCAATTTGTTGATCTGGATCAGGATATTGAAAAGGCAGAGAAGTGTTCTATTAAAGAAATTTTTGCAGAAAAGGGCGAAGCACATTTCAGGCAGCTGGAAAAATTTCACCTTGAAAAGGTTATTAATGAATTGGATGCTTTTGTGATGGCGGCAGGAGGTGGCACTCCTTGTTTTTTCAACAATCTGGACATCATGCAAAAGGCTGGGACAGTCTGCTATATCAATACTCCGATTGATAAAATTCAGCAGCGTCTGGCAAAAGACACCAGCCGTCCGCTGATGAAAAATCAATCGCTAGAAAGCCTTTTGGAGAAAAGAAAAGAATGGTATAATCAAGCAGACCATACCATTCAGGAATACAAAGAATTAATTAAGCTCTTTTAAAAATTCAAGCCAAACGTTACTGATACGGTGGTGTTTTGGATATCTGATGTTGCTAGCGGCTGGTCACTACCAATAAAGTAAGGCACTGCTTGTTGCTGCATTTCACTTGAAACCACGGCAAAATCTAAAAAGTAATCAAGTGTTCGATAGCCAAATCCAAAAGTCACATTGGTTCTATCCTGAAGGCTGGAATCCTTTACAGGATCTGGAAAAAAAGCATAGCCGGCTCTCAATCTGAAGTTGTCAAATCTATATTCTCCGCCTACTCTAACGTTCATTACTGACTCATAAATATCCTCGATCACGTCATTATCTACCGATGTGGCAAAATCATCAGAATTCAGATTAGCAGTTCCATAATTCACAAACTCTAAATCACCGGATAAGAACCCATTTTTTCCTACAAAAACGGCAGCACCCAAACCAATTTTAGAAGGAGCTCTTAACCGATAAGTGTTGACAAAAAGATTGCTTTGATAGGGATCAATTCTTCCCAAATCATACGTTTCAGTTTCTCCATCAACTGTTTCAGTGTAGGTAGTCCCGGCATCCCAATCAGCTTCTAAATCAAGGAAGCTTTCTTCATCCAGCGACATAAATGTAGGTGAGGTGTAGCTCGCACCAATGGTTAAAAATTCGACTGGTCGGAAAATGGTACCAAAATTAAAATTCACACCCGAACCTCTAACAGCTATCTGATCATCAATGAAAATGGCATTCAAAGAATCAAAATCTGAACCTCCCTGCAGAAAATCAAATTCCTCATAAGCTCGTTCTTGTCTGTAATTTAAAAATTGAACTCCCATTCCTCCACCGAAATAGAGTTTATCATCATAGTTTCCACCCCAGGCAATATTCATTTGATAATGTGAACCACGCTCTTTGATCGTTTCCCTTTGAATAGGATATCCACCGACAAACGCATCATATCCATTTTGAGTAGGAGTAATTAAGAACTGGTCGAACGCAGCATAGCCAAGTTCGCTTAACTCATCCAAACTTTGGTTGCCGGCATCCTGCAGAATATTATCTACAATCGAATTGAATCCGTTTTCCCCTTCATAAGTACGAGTCAAATGATAAGTATTCCTTCTATTTAATGAAATGGCCAGGGAACCACCCTTGAATTTATCATCCGTAAACCTCCCCTTTGAAAAATTGATTACTGTTCCAATATTGGCGAAATTGAAGTTGTTCTTGAAGGTCTCTTCGGAACCTTGGGTCTCCAAACCTCCATCGCGTAATATCCCATATTCAGTATCACTATTGATGAAATCAAGTGAAGGTGAGAAAACAAACACACTCTTGTTGAAAAATCCTAAACCGGCCGGGTTTGAAACTGCTGAACTTATATCACCTCCAAGTGCTATCTGGGCCCCTCCAATCGCCTGCATCCTTGCGGTGCTCCCCAGGCTATAATTACTCTGGCTAAACCGATAAGCATCTTCAAAGTACTGCCCATTGGATATAACTGAATAGCCAAAAAAAGAAAACAAGAGTATGATTAATCTATTTTTCATGGATTGTTATCTTATTTAATTAGTTGCCACCTCTTCTACCCGAACTGGACCTACCAGAGGAGGATCTTGAACCGGACGACCTACTCGAAGAAGACCCCCGACTCACTGAGCCCGAACTTCTTGAAGATCTGGATGAAGTTCCTACTGATGATCCTCTACTGCTGCGTGATGCAGGTGGTGTATACGATCTGGAAGGTGTGCCAGAATTGCTAGATCTATTGTTGTAGCTTGATCTATTGTAGTTCGTATTCGTTCTTGCCCCTGAATTATTAATTCGACTTGAAGAATTAGAAGAATTGAAAGTTCTGGAGTTAACATCACTTGATCCTCGGGTTGTTCCCGAATTATATCGGCTGCTTCTTGATCTATTTAAATAGTCAGCTTGCTGACGACTAAAATTCGCCTGTTCACTTCTGCTGGATTCGCTTGCTACAGACCTTCTTCCAGATGAAGATCGGCTTTCACGTGCAGCTACCGAACCTCTTGATGGTCTTGCGCCTCGTACCACATCACGTCCTCTATATCTATTACCATCAACTATATAAACAGGCCTTCCTCTGTATCCATAATAACCCGGAGGACACCATAGTGAACCGGCACCCCAGCCCCATCCATTCCAGGCCCAACTGTTCCATCCCCAGCCTGCATTCCATCCCCATCTGGGACCCCATGAATTCCATCCCCACCATGGATCCCAGAAAGGATCGTACCAAGGATTTCCCCAAGCATTGCCAAAAGAAACAGACCAGTAATTTCCACCCCAGCTATTCCATCCCATTCCAATGTTCAAGCCAGGACGGCTCCAGCGGTTCCAAGTGTTCCAGTTATCGTTATAATAGTTGTTTACGATAATAGGTTGCTGAGAAACGTTATCGAATGTTTCCTGAGGATTGCTAAAGTTTGGGTTTTGCCCTGAGGCATAATCACTTTCAGAATAGTAATCTTCTTGAGTTTTTTCCGGCGCATAATACTCGAGCGATTCATCACTCACATTGCCGGATGGATTGTTTTCTTGAAACTGACGCCCTAGAAAACTTAATTCCTCATCAGTAGACGAGTTGTCCTCATTGTAATAAGGAGTCTGTTGAGTAGATTTCTTTTTCTTCTGTTTCACCCGATCTTCCTTTGTAAAGTATAGATCATCGTACTCCTGACCGGAAACTCCGATCATTGAAATTGCGAAAACTACTATCAGAAAATTTTTTAGATAATGTCTCATGACTCCTCCTTTTTTTTATTTAACGATCTCTTAGGGCTCTCTGTTCAACACCTCCGCTATATTTGCGTCCCGTAGAAATCTTTTTTTACTAAAAGAGCAAACTCCATACCAAAAGAAATATTTATACATGGCTAAAGCAATTCCATCTCGTTCGGAAGATTACTCACTATGGTACAATGAACTGGTCAAAAAAGCCGGATTAGCAGAAAATTCTCCTGTTAGAGGCTGTATGGTGATAAAGCCCTACGGTTTTGCTATTTGGGAAAAAATGCAGCAGACCCTTGATCAGATGTTTAAAGAAACTGGTCATGAAAATGCATATTTCCCGCTTTTGATACCTAAATCATTTCTTAGTAAAGAGGCTGACCATGTGGAAGGATTCGCCAAAGAGTGTGCTGTGGTAACGCACTACCGCTTGAAAAATGACGAGAATGGTAAAGGAATCGTTGTTGATCCAGAGGCTAAACTAGAGGAAGAATTAATTATTCGTCCAACTTCTGAAACAGTGATATGGGATTCATACAAAAACTGGATTCAATCTTATCGGGACTTGCCTTTACTAATTAACCAGTGGGCTAACGTAATGCGTTGGGAAATGCGAACCAGACTATTCCTTAGAACAGCAGAATTTCTGTGGCAGGAAGGTCACACAGCTCATGCTACCAAACAGGAGGCTGTTGACGAAACCCGACAGATGCTTGATGTTTATGCAACCTTCGCTGAGGAATTTATGGCTATGCCTGTAATCAAAGGGGTGAAGACTGAAAGTGAACGTTTTGCGGGTGCCGTAGATACTTACTGCATTGAAGCTATGATGCAGGATGGAAAAGCCCTTCAAGCTGGAACATCACACTTTCTTGGCCAGAATTTTGCCAAAGCCTTTGATGTAAAATTCACGACAAAAGAAGGCAAAGAAGAGCTTGTCTGGGGCACCTCATGGGGTGTAAGTACTCGATTGATGGGTGCATTAATTATGGCACATTCAGATGACGATGGATTGGTTCTACCTCCAAAACTTGCTCCTATCCAGGTAGTAATCGTACCAATATATTTCAAAGACGAGCAGCTTACTCAAATAGAAGAGGTAGTAGCGCCTCTTGTTGCTCAATTGAAAGAGAAGGGCGTCTCAGTAAAATTTGATGCCCGAGATACCCATAAGCCAGGTTGGAAATTTGCGGAGTACGAGTTAAAAGGAGTTCCTGTCCGTCTGGCTATTGGACCAAAAGATTTAGAAAAAGGAACCGTTGAAATTGCCAGAAGAGATACTAAAGAAAAATCATTCCATCCAATTGATGAAGTGGTGAGCCATGTGATACATCTGCTTGAAGATATTCAGGTGAATATCTATAATAAAGCAAAAGAATTGCGAGAGGAAAACTCGAAAGAAGCCAACACTTATGATGAGTTTAAGAAGCTGGTAGAACAAGGGTTTGTCTATGCACACTGGGATGGAACTGCTGAGACGGAGGAGAAGATAAAAGACGAGACAAAAGCAACCATTCGATGCATTCCTTTAGATCAAAAAGAAGAGGAAGGAACTTGTATCTTTACAGGAAAACCTTCAAAAGGACGTGTGCTTTTTGCCAAGGCTTATTAAAACACAATGGATTGGATTACAATTATTGGACTAATTCTGATCGGCACTTTTCTCGTAGTTGCTGAAATTCTCTTTATTCCTGGAATATTTATCGCGGGAACAATTGGAGTATTATTGTCGATCTGGGGCATTTACATTGGCTATGAGGCGTATGGAGCGACTACAGGAACTTTTATTTTGCTCGCTGCTATCATTTCGAATGTCACTGCTGTAGCTTTGACCTTAAGAGGGAAGACATGGGAAAAATTTTCATTAAGGCAATCTCATATTGCTAAGGTTAATGAGGATTTTAAAATTGAGCTGAAAATTGGTGATAGAGGTAAAACCATATCCACATTAAAGCCAATTGGTAAAGCGCTTTTTGGGGAAAATGTAATTGAGGTGCGGTCGAAAGGAAATTATATCAGTGAAAATGTCGAAATTGAAATCGAAAGAATAGACTCTTCAAAAATTTTTGTAAAAACAGTTAAATAAGCATATGGGATTTGGAGTATTAACAGTGGTTCTTGTAGTATTAGGAGTAATTGCCTTATTTATTTTGCTCTACTACATACCAGTAGGATTGTGGATCACAGCTCAAGTGACTAACGTACGTGTTGGTCTTTTTGAGCTCTTTTTCATGAGGATAAGAAAGGTTCCTCCATCAATAATTGTAAATTCTTTGATCACCGCTACCAAAGCCGGCCTCAAGATTACAGAAGAAGAAGGAGACGCCAGACGGGATTTAAGAACACAAGATCTGGAAACTCACTACCTGGCTGGCGGTAATGTACCGCAGGTCATTAAGGCATTGATTTCTGCAGAGAAAGCAAACATTAACTTAACGTTCAAGCAAGCTACTGCTATTGATTTAGCAGGTAGGGATGTATTCGAAGCAGTTCAGATTTCAGTAAATCCAAAAGTTATTAATACACCTTCTGTTGCTGCAGTTGCAGCTGACGGTATTCAACTGGTAGCGAAAGCGAGAGTTACCATCCGTGCTAACATCCAACAATTAGTTGGAGGGGCTGGTGAAGAAACTATTCTTGCCAGAGTAGGCGAAGGTATTGTGACCTCCGTTGGTTCAGCAGCATCCCACAAAGAGGTGCTTGAAAATCCAGATAAGATATCTAAACTGGTTCTGCAAAGAGGGCTGGATGCAGGAACTGCATTCGAAATTCTTTCCATTGATATTGCTGATGTGGATGTTGGAGCAAACATTGGTGCGAAACTTCAAACGGATCAGGCATCTGCCGACTTGAAAGTAGCAGAAGCTAAAGCGGAAGAGCGAAGAGCCATGGCTGTTGCTGAAGAGCAGGAGATGCTTGCTAAAGCGCAGGAAGCTAGAGCTAAAGTGATCCTTGCTGAAGCCGAAGTACCAAAAGCGATTGCAGAAGCATTCAGAAGTGGTAATCTTGGAATCATGGATTACTATAAGTTCCAGAATATTGAAGCTGATACAGATATGCGAAGCTCGATTGCAGGTTCCGGAAGCAAAAAAGGATCCGGTAAAAAGAAAGACTAACTACTTAACTAACCTAGTCTGAAAGCCTCTTGGAGAAATCTGAGAGGCTTTTTTATCTTTTAACCTTTATTAGGGCTTGGTCTCAGCCTCCCCCTAACCCCCTTCAAGGGGGAGAAAATGAATCGGAAGAATAAGTTACCCAACCTTCTCCGGTGTAAACTCACCTTCCAGTTCTATCGCTTGTTTGATGTGTGCAAGGTGGTGCTTGCAATGCCAGTCATACAGTCCAAGCATCCACTCCAGCGTAAATTCTTTATTGTATTCCGGGTGGAAATAGGTTCGCTTTTTGTGTTCCGGTTTCAAAGATTTTAGAAGCATCACCCAACGATTATGAAGGCCTTCCAGAATTTCTATAGACTCCATTATCTCTTCATTATCCGCATCGGCTGTCCTTGCCCATGCTGCTTCATCATAAGGCTTTATAGTAGGGTTGTCTTCTGTCAGAATAAGCTTAAACCGAATGAAGCTGTTCATATGGCTATCAGCCAGGTGATGCACCACTTGCTTTATATTCCAGCTACCGGGACGATATTGCAATTCAAGTTCATCATAGGATAAATTTCCCACCAGCTTTTTTACCCTTTCCGGCAAACTTTCCAGCGTAATTATCCATTGATTGAAAATATCTTCTGTGATTTCTGTTGGAGCATCATACTGTCCAACAGGGTATTTTAATACATCTATATTCACTAGCTAGGTTATTTTTTGCGTTTAAAGATAGGTACAGTGCTGCAAGGTTCGCCATACATCAGACTGCTAACCAAAGGGAATAGTTTTTCAGTGGTTTTTGTATAGGCATATTCAATGCTCTTGACATTGCCGCATCCTTTGATCACCACTTTTTTATCTTTCAGCTCATTTTCAGCCAGGCATCTTTCAATCGCCTGATCAATTAGCGCCTTTTCGATAGCTAATTCATCGCCAAAGGTCACAACGTTTGCGAATTCTTTGATTTTAGTAACCAACAACATATAAGCCCAGGTCGGAACGATAGCATCAGCTGTACAAACCAGACCTACATTCTTGTCCTTGTAAACAGCCCAATCATTATCCTTCATGAAACCTCGAAAATCCTTCTCCCGCAATATGATTCCTTCATAAAGCACATCCTTCAAGTCGAAGATTGAGTACTCGCCCTTATGAAGGTAGTCCTCCAGATCGACGGATACTAATGGACTTTTAGCTACTCGGTTTACAATTTCTTCCATGAGCTACAGCAACTGTTTTTTAGGTGTAGTAGTTCGCCATTCCTTCAAATAATTCGGCTCGAAATATGCCACATCTTCAAAGTCTTCATTTTTGAATTTCTCATAAGCAAGTCGACCCATATTGGTAGCATCAGGAAAAATATCATCAATAAAAGTCAAGTTTTCCTGACTTGAAATCTCTTTAAACTTGGGCATTCCATCACCAAATAGGTAAAGTGGCTGATTGAATTCTGCGAACGAATTTTCATTGAGAATTTTAGGCTGTAAGTCCCATAATTTTTCTCCGTTTTGATCTTCCACCTGTGTATATACTTCCATCCTACGAGCATCCATCATGGGACACAGCAAATGATCTCCCTCGAATTTTCCTCTGACTGCCTCCGCCATTATTTCAAGAGAAGGTATGGCTATCAAATGCTTTTGTAGCGTGTAGCATATCCCTTTTGCACTTGTGACTCCAATGCGGAGACCTGTATATGATCCGGGCCCTGATGACACAGCTACAGCGTCTAAATCATTGAAAGTAAGGTTGACCTCTTTGCAGACTTCAATACCGATTCCTGGTAACAATGAAGAATGAGACTTTTCTACTTGATGGGATTGACTTGCCAGCAACTCTCCATCCCTGTGCAGCGCCACGGAGCATACCATCGTAGATGTCTCTATGCTCAGAATTAATGCCAATTAATTAGGTTTTAGGATGGATTGATATTTTGCAGTATCATCTAAAATAGTGATAGCTGCTTGAACATCAGGGTCTTTTCCAAAAGTGGATTCAATGATGCCTCTTTCATAGAAATATCTTCCAGCAATCTCTTGTTCTAGAAGCATCTTTATTTCCTCTTTGAAAGTGATGAGATCCTCTTCTTTATTGTGTTTTGTGGCTTTTTCCAGGCTGTCAAAATAGCTTTTCAGCTTGGTATACTTCTTCTCTTCTTTGGCTATTTTGATCAGATCTTTCGTTTCCTGCTCAACACGAGTCACATAATCGAAATCTCGATTGGCCAGCCACTTAACAAAATCATCATACTCGGCATCTGACAATCGAAGGTCATTCGGTGAGGCTGGGTCTAAATCTTCGTTTTTGTAGAAGTATTCTGTAGCATAATAAAAGATATGATCGTTACGCATCAGACTCTTGGTGATGGGTGCAAACTCCAACTTTTCAACTTCAACATCCGGATCAATCCCTCCACCATCAAATACTTTTCTTCCGTTCAATGTGTAAAATTCGTTCTTCAGTGAATCTGGAATTTTTCCAACACTTCCATCTTCATTTCTATTGCTGTAATCAATCGCCTGAATGCATCGTCCGGTTGGAGTATAATATTTTGCAGTGGTGATTTTAACAACTGCATCATAAGAAAGTGGGCGCTCTATTTGAACCAATCCCTTTCCAAAAGTCTTTCTGCCAACCAACACCCCACGATCGTAATCCTGAATTACACCGGATACAATTTCAGATGCTGATGCACTGCCATTGTCCGTCAATACCACAACCGGAATGTTGGGGTCTACAGGGTCATTCAAGGTATTATAGGCCCAGTCATTAGCTCTGACCTTTCCTTTTTGGGTCACTATTTTTCTTCCTTTTTCAACAAAAACGTTTGAAACATTCACTGCTTCATGCAGTAGTCCTCCTGGGTTCCCTCTCAAATCCAAAATGATGCTTGTAGCCCCTTGCTCCATCAAATCAAGGGTTTTGATACCGATGGATCTTCCCACATTCTGCGTGAAGCTTGTTAAACGAACGTAACCAATATCATCTGTTACCATTCCAGCATAAGGCACACTATCAACAGCAATTTTTTCTCGTTTTACCTGTACGTCAAACATCTTATCCTGCCCAAAGCGCTTAATTGTTAAGGTTATTTCAGAGTTTGACTGGCCTTTCATCAGGAATCTAACTTCCTCCTGGGATTTTCCGTCGAGCGATATTCCGTTGATGGCATGTATTTCATCTCCCGCTCGCAATCCTGCATCATGAGCGGCAAATCCTTCATAAGGCATTACTACTGTGCTGATACCATCTTTTCGCTCGACTACAGCACCTATCCCGGAATATTCACCGGTAGTCATCATGCGGTAGGTTTCAATGTCATCCGCAGCGATGTAATTGGTGTACGGATCCAATGTCTCCAACATTTCATCAATCCCCGACTTCATCAGTGTTGTAGGGTTGATTTCGTCCACATAATGAGTGTTGACTTCTTTGAAAAGTGTGGCGAAAATGTCCAAGTTTTTCAGAATCTCGAAATATCTGTCGGTCGGTGGCTTAATGGCAGCCACGCTGATAATCAAAACCAAAATAAATGGAAAGATGATTTTTGCTTTTCTACTCATGTCGATCTGCATTGATATTACCCAAACGTTCCAAACACTTGATTAGTTGAGTCTGGATGGCATGGAATGGCAAAATTTCTTTTGAAAGATAAATGAAACCAATATAAAGAGTGGATGATTCTGTGCCATTATCGATTAATTGCTTGTTGAGTCTGTAGGACTCCCGAATTCTTCTCTTAAGCAAGTTGCGATCAACTGCTCGTTTAAAGTTTCGTTTGGGAACTGAAATGAGGATTTGATGAGAACCAATATCGTCGGATCTAAGGTGGCGAACCTGGAAGTCCCCCAAATAAAAAGAGGAACCCTTTTTAAACAGTCCCTCAATTTTTTTCTTGCCTGTAAGTTTTTCCTTTTTAGGAAAACTGTATTTGGAAAGGCCCATAGGCCAGTTATTTACTTCTTGTGGATTTCGTCAGAAACAGTCAGTCGCTTACGACCCTTTGCTCTTCTTCTAGCAATGACAGATTGTCCATTCACGCTCTCCATTCTTTTTCTGAACCCGTGCTTGTTTTTCTTCTTTCTTACTGAAGGTTGAAACGTCCTTTTCATAGTCTTTTACTTTCGTCCTTAAAAACGGAGGGCAAAGATAGATAAATCCTTGCCCTCTTTGCAAATTTTGTGAAATTAAATATAGAGACTACTCTACATTGAATATTGATTCATCAATATCCTCATTAACAAGGACTTCAGTGACTTTTATATCCATCTTCATTTGAGCATTCATAGGCTGCTTAATTCCTGTTGCAAACAGGACTCCTCCATACTCTTCATAATTGTCATAATCAGTAGATAATGTCATTGCGCCTTGTGGTCCTTCAAGTGTATTAGTGCTTCTTATAAGAAGGTTTGTTTCAGCATCATAATACCTGGTCGATTTCTTACCTGAAGGCATTGTTACTTCCAACCCATAAGCATCACTTCCATTTATGTTTTCAACTGAGACAAGTGATACTTTTATCCCTTTGTCCAAATATTCAACTTCTTCTACAATTGCTGAACTAATGGCCATATCCAGCGCATCCTCACCTTCAATCTTTTTATTCCCCTGCATTCCAGAACTTGCTCCTTTTTCACCATCAAAAACTTGTTTCTGCATCAGGTTTCCACCCATTTTTACTTCCATGAATAGCTTATTAGGTGCCATTCTGGTAGTTTCCATATTTAGAACCTGTCCCATGATTGACGCCTCCATCTTCATGCTAAGTGTCTTCAGTTCATCAATTTTCTTTCTACCTCCTATTGCTTCGATATAATTGTTAAGCACTTTCTCAGCAGTCAGTCCTTCCGGAAGCTTAGAAAGCGATGGATCAACTTCATTGCCGTACGTATCGTAATATGTCACATCACCAAATTGCTTGAGCTGCTCAACAACTTCACTGGCTTTACCTACGATATTGATATAAGCATTTTCAGTCTTAAGGTATTTTTCAGCCATTTCCTGAATGTCTTCTTTGGTAACTGCCTGAATTTTTTGAAGGTAAGTCGCATAATAATCCTCCGGCAGATTATATCGGGCAATGTTCAAAGCAAAGTTGGCAACTGTCTGAGGCTGCTCAAGCGAACGAGAAAAGCTGCCCGCAATCGAGTTTTTTGCAAGATTTATTTCTTCATCAGAGATGTTTCCCTGCTTGACCTGCTCCATTTCATAAAATATCTGAACAATGGAGCTATCGGTCACTTCATTTCTTACTTCTGCACCCGCGTTAAAACTCCCTACCAATTCATCCGCAGAAAGTGATGAATAGCTTCCATAAGTGTACCCTTTGTCTTCTCTGAGATTCATGAAAAGCTTTGCTGAACCGGATCCTCCAAGAATCTGATTCATCACACGTGCTTTAATTTGATCTTCCGATCCAATTGCAAGATTCACCGGATAAGTAATATCAATATTTGACTGAACGGCACTGGATCTGTTGACAATTCCGACCTTATTCTTTTCAGGAGCGGCTGGCATTGCGTATTCAGGGCTGGGTACATCACCAGCTTCCCAACTACCAAAATAGGTTTTAACCATTTTCTTCACATCCTTCAGGTTGACATCACCAACCACTGCCAGGTATGCAATATTTGGCCTGAAATAAGTCTGATGATAGGTGCGTAAATCATCAACTGTAATATTGTTTACGGTTTCTTCTATCTGGATTTCTCCATAGGGATGATCCTTACCATAAAGCAAAACCTGATTGAGGTTAGAAGCGATGGCTCCAGGATCTTCCTTATTTGCTGCCAGGTTGGAGATGGTTTGTGTACGGATCTTCTCTAACTCCTCTTCCGGAAAAGATGGGTTGAAAACAATGTCTGTCATCAATTCAAGAATTTTCTCATTGTATTTTGACAAACCTGAGGCAAAGACGCTGGTTGATCCCGCACCAATAGATGCTCCAATGAAATCAATTTCTTCATCGATCTGCTCTTTTGTTCTCGTATCTGTCCCTCTTCTCATCATCTGCCCAACCATTGATAGGTAGCCTACCTTGTCATTCTCCATAATTGGCTTCCGATCCAGGATTAGGTTGTAGCTCACTCGTGGCAGTTTGTGATTTTCTATTACAAATACTTTGAGCCCGTTTTTCAACTCAAAGGACTCATATTCACCAATATTGATTGGTCTTGGGGTTGCCGGTTCTGGCAATTTGCTCCGGTCCACCTGTGCAAAAGCACTTATCATTCCGATAGCCAGAACAAGGGTTAGTATATTTTTAATGTTCATGATTTAAAGCTTTTTTAGGTTATTGATCTTCAATTTTTTCATCCTCAGGTTTCTGCTGGGCAGATTTTGGCAAATACACCAATTGAACCCTGTTTTCAGGATCGAGGTATTTTTTTGCCACCCTTTGAAGATCTTCTTTAGTGACTGCCATGAATCTGTCGATTTCATTGTTGATAAGGTTGGCATCTCCAAAGTATACATGGTAATCGGCCAGGCTTTCTGCAATGCCTCGCATGGTGCTGTTAGATGAAACAAATGAATTCTCAATTTGATTTCTCAGCTTCTGGAACTCTTTATCATCAATAGGCTCATTCTTCACTCGTGCAATTTCTGCATCCATGGCACTTTGCAATTCTTCTGGGGTTTTGCCCATATTCATGATACCAAAAGAGATGAAAACACCTGCATCTTCCAAAGCAAATGGAAATGATCCTGCTGCAACCGCTAACTCCTGATTATCTACCAGCTCCTTTTGGAATCGTGAGCTCTGACCTCCTGATAGAAGGGTTGTTAACATTTGCATTGCGTAATAGTCTTCCGATCCTTGCTCTGCCATCTGATATGCCTGAATGACTGCAGGTAACTGAATATTGTCAAACACTTCTGCTTGTACATTGCCAAGCTTCTTCATTTCCACAGTAGGTCGTGGTATATCTTTCGTACCTTTTGGGATTTCACCAAAATACTTTTCTACTAGCTTTTTGGTTTGTTCTATTTCAATATCTCCTGCGATGGAGAGTGTCGCATTATTAGGCACATAAAATGTCTCAAAGAAATCTTTGAAGTCTTCGTCTGTGGCAGCATCAATGTCTTCGAATGATCCAATTGGTGTCCATTCATAAGCCGTTCCTTCAAAAACCCTTGAAAAAGTTTCTTGAAGAATAGACCCGTATGGCTGGTTATCTACTCTCAACCTTTTCTCTTCTTTTACCACTTCTTTCTGTGTGGCAATACCAGTTGAATCAATCTTCGCGTGAAGCATCCGTTCAGACTCCATGTAAAGTCCTAACTCTAACTGGTGAGAGGGAAGTGTTTCGAAATAAAATGTTCGGTCATTTGAAGTATTCGCATTCAGTTGTCCGCCGGCACTTTCAATGATCTTGAAAAATTCTCCTCTTGGAATATTGGGAGATCCCTCAAACATTAAGTGCTCAAAGAAGTGAGCAAATCCTGTTCTTCCCTCCGGCTCGTTCTTGGAGCCCACGTGGTAAAGAACAGATACATTAACGATTGGGGTGGAATTATCCTGATGCAGAATTACATGTAATCCATTGTCAAGGTCGTATTCCTCAAAGTCTATCCGTCTGTCCTGAGCTATAGCTCCGAACACGGCGAACATGCAGATTAAGATTAGGGTGTTTCGCATAGTTGTTTTGGTTTTACAATAAAAATGAATTGGCAATAATAATTATATCAAAATATTATTTACCAAGCTTTGTGTATATTTCCTTTATGTGGGACTGATTGAGCCTAGGTCCATATTTGCCAACTACAGCTGAGCTGGCGGCACTTGCCAACTTTCCGGCTTCTGCATGTGATAATCCATGATTGATTGCATATAAGAATGCCCCGGCAAACATGTCTCCGGCACCTGTAGCATCAACCGCTTTTGTTGGAAATGGTGCTATCTCATGGTAATCCTTACCATCAAATACAAGGGCACCATCTTTTCCTTTCGTGATAACAAATTCCATGGCCACCTTTCGAATCGCTTCTTTTGCTGCTTCCATTCCTGCAACACCTCCAAATAATTCTGCCTCTTCAATGTTGCAGAATAAAAGATCTACACCATTCCCAACAATTTCCTTCATTTGATCATTGAAGTATTTTACCATGGATGGATCAGAAAATGTAAGGCTAACTTTTACTCCGTTTTCATGTGCTATTCGTTTAGCTTCTTTCATAGCTATCAGACCTGTTGGTGATGACACCAGGAAGCCCTCCATGAACAAGTAATTCGAACTTTTGATGGATTCCTCGTTCAATTCATTCGCTGAGAAATCTGTAGTGATACCCAGATAGGTATTCATCGTTCGCTCAGCATCAGGAGTAATCATTACCAGGCATTTACCAGTTGTTCCTTTGTAAAGATTTTTTGGATTTAGGTTGGTATCTATTCCGGCTTTTATCAGGTCATTGACATATAGCATCCCGTCGGGATCATTTGCCACTTTGCATGTGTAATAACCTTTCCCCCCAAATTCAGCCAATCCAAAAATGGTATTAGCGGCAGAACCCCCACCCTGTTTTTTTCTCACATTTCCTTCTACTGCCTTCAGCAACTCACCTTGTCTGTCTTCATCAACAAGGGTCATCAATCCCTTCTCCACCTGATTGTCTTTAAAAAACTGATCTTCAACTTCAATTTCATAGTCCACCAAAGCATTACCAATGGCACAAACGTCATATTTTTTACTCATCATTCATTAATTATTTCAATTGCCCGATTAGGGTAATCGGTGATAATTCCGTCCACACCTAAGGCTAAAACATTTTTAATCTCTCGTGATTTATTTACAGTCCAGGGTATCACTCTCATACCAGCATTCTGCAATTCTGTCACATTTTCCTGTGAAAGTAATAGATAATAAGGTGAGTAAATTTCCGGAGTAAAGCCCAGGGAATCAATATTAGCCTTCCAGGTTAACTCATTGGCAATGAGTAAAGCTAACTCCACGTCAGAATAATGGATGTGAAAGTATTGAAGCGTTCTAAAGTCGAACGACTGAATTGTGATCCGATCCAAAATTTCCATTTCTTTTAAAAGCGAATAGGTCAAATCGGAGAATGTTTCCGGATGCGGGTGAAAAACCGAATCGGTCTCAAGTGTAGTTTTAAGTTCAATATTGTAATTGATCATATCTAATCCATTGGATTTAATGTAAGACTCAACACTATCGATAACATCTTTCAGCAATGGCTTATATATGCTGACCCTATTTTGTTCAGGAAATCTCATATTGCCTTTTGACCCACAGTCAAACAATTGTATTTGCGAATAGTCTAATTTGTAAATATTGATAATGGAATCATGTGGGAATGCCTTTCCAAATTCATCTAGACAAATTTCCGGAGAGAAAAATGGCTCATGGCTTACTATCAATTGGCTATCTGCAGAAACAACAAGATCAAGTTCGAGCGTATTAACTCCCAACTCAGTGGCCAGAATAAATCCAGGCAAACTATTCTCCGGAGCAAGACCCCTGGCACCTCTGTGACCCTGAATATCTATATTCTCCTTATGACCGTGTTCGCATGCTAGTAAAAAGCAGCCAATGAAAATAACATACCATTTCATGCCAGGAATTTTATTCGTGTAAAGATGTAGTCAAGAGACTCTTCATTGATTACCAACCGATAAAAATCCGT
Source organism: Ekhidna sp. (assembly GCF_040220215.1). Taxonomy (GTDB): domain Bacteria; phylum Bacteroidota; class Bacteroidia; order Cytophagales; family Cyclobacteriaceae; genus Ekhidna. Next base: position 201,100 of record NZ_JAVJTR010000016.1, on the reverse strand, counting down.
ATCGCCTAATTGTTGAGGTTTATATCCGCTTTGCTTCAGGTACTTTTTACTGATCTTCTTATCAAACCAATGCACCAGGCGAATTTTATCCCCTTCGATTTCCAGACATGTCATTCCTCTTTTGCCCACCACACATCCTGAGTTGAAGACACATGGAATATGGAAGAGTGTATTGTACACGTAGCTCTGAAAACTATGATCCTTATTCTCCCGATAATATTGTTTGAGTTCCTTTTTGTGAGACTTTATATCTACTTTGATGGTTTCCTGCTGGCCTGAGGTAGCTCCGGCATAATCTCGGCATAGTTGCTCAATTTTATATTTGATCCGATCCACCTTATGAAGTGATTCGAACAGTGGACGGTGTGTATGACCGATGATGGAAACAACTTTATTGAAAGCAGAAAAACCATAAACTCGTTTTTCAATTTTGTACTGCTTCTTGCTACTATGTGAAACTGAATAGCTCTTTATTCCTAATGGGTTAGCAAAATATTTAAGCGTAAAGCCGATTAGCTCGTTGTGCTCCTGATACTTTTTGCTTGCCTGATGTCCGTGAAACACAAAAAGACTGTTGTCTTGAAATTTTAACCTTAAAGAGTCATAGTGCTTGTAATCAAATGGCAAATTCTTCATTAACTGAAGTTCCAGATCATGATTTCCAATCGTTTTATAGAGGGCTTCTTTTGAATTGAATGCATCGAAGAGGTCGTAAACCTCACGCCATCTATTCACAATATTTTTCACTTGAAAACGCTGTAGTTCTTCAATATCGCCATTTAAAATCAGCGCATGATCTTTTTTGAGGTAATAATCTGAAAGTGCTGATTTGAACAATTTCGCATTTTGCTTGAAGTCATCTGTCATACCTCCATCCCCCATATGAAGATCAGAAAAAATGACCCAGCGCTTTTTTGAGTTAAGCTCTAAAACAGGGCTAGCCTCGAACAACTTGTCGAGTTTTTTATAAAGCTTTTTAGTAGTTATCTGATTGCTCTCAGCCATTCACTGCATTCTAAACCAAGCTGCCAAGATAGAAATTATGCTTTCAAAACATTGGGAATGTTGCTAATGAGAAGAAAATTTAACATTGCAGAATCACCCGGTTTTAGACTCAGTCTATTGCAATACCAATGGAATATTAGGATTTTTTCATAAACTGATTATTTTCGCTTTTCACACATACCTTATTACCAATGCCGGAGATTCAAAAAATCATTTACAAGGGCAAGCAGATCGTTTATGTAGACTATCGTGGACAGAATGAAGAGGAAATGCTTGAAACCGCATCCTCCCTTCGTGATTTCTTACTTTCCAATCCAGGAGAGCATTTACGTTTGGTTAATATTACCGAGACACCTGCAACTCGGAAATTCACAGCCTACATACGCGAAATGGGAAAAGAAACCAAAGATGTACCTGTAAAGGGAGCTGTGGTTGGTATCACAGGTGCGAAGAAGGTTTTGCTATCCGGATACAATCGATTACTGGGTGGTGCCATGAGGCCTTTTGATGATGAGGAGACAGCCAAGGAGTATTTGGTTAGTTGAGGGCTTCTCAACCATCTTGATAGATTTTACCCTTTCAACATGCAATTGCATTTTTAAAGTATTTCTATTGTAGCCACAATGGAGTTCTTGAAAACGAATTCCATGAAGAAATTATATCTGTTTTTTCTTAAATTGTATCTAATGGGTGCCGCTAGCGAAGTAAGTTCCCTGTTCAGAAAATCACAACCTGAGCAATATGTCAGCCCAAATGAGTTTGGTTTGCAATGCATGTATGAAATAAATGAGGGTAATCTATACCCCAATGGCAATCAAAGAATTGCCGGTTTTAGAATCAGTGAAATAGATACAATTGACAAACTTTATGAGTTAATCCATCCATCAGATTTGGAGTTGGTTACCCAATTTGCTATTTCAAGCATCAAGTTTATGAACCAAAAAGGGGTGTTGATTCTAAAGCATCAATCAAAAATTGTTTATCGTGCAAGAGGCAAAGGTGGAAAGCTTTACTATTTGCAAAGACATGGAATTGCAAATGGACAATCCAACGGACTATTAGTGAGTAATTTTTCATTTATAAACGATGTAACTTGGATGCGACCAACACCAGGATCATGGCAATTAATAGGTCCGAATACTGAGGGGTTTGATTTTCAGTTTCCTGAAATTAGAAGGTTTGAAAAAATCCTTAGTGTGCGAGAATTGGAAATCCTCCGACTTGTTGCTCGGGGATTTTATTCCCGCGACATAGCTCGAATGCTAAAAATATCTAAATACACTGTAGATACTCATCGAAGAAACATGGTTCGCAAACTTGATGTTGCCAACTCTCCTGAGTTAATCACTTTGGCTAGGGATATGGATTTGATTTAACCTATCAGATTATGCACCATCCATTTACTCAAAGAACCTAAATAAAAAACCCGATGATTGATCACCGGGTCATAACACAAATAAATCAATGCTTAAACCTATCTCTGTATCTTAAACTCAATGACCTCTTTGGTGATGTTGTAAAAGAAGTCATACGCTGTAATTTCTATACTGATCTTTTCATCCTGTATCACAGACAATTCATTTGTCAGGTCTATCATATTCAGCGATGAACTTTGCACTAAAGAACCATCATTTATGCTATAGCTCACTTTCTGCACATCAACTAGATGATCCTTTACCCCGACAATCAAATTGACATTATTAGGAAAAACCGGCAAACCTTCTTCAAAAGCAACCGGAGAGTCGCTGAAAGCCGAAGATATTTCCGGACCTCTTTTATCAATGAATATCATATCCGCCCGAACTTCTTCCTGATTTCCATTCTTATCCACGCTGTAGTAGAGCATTCGATATTGTCCATCTGCCAAATCGTGAGGCATCATTTGGCGACCATCAGATTTCAAGTATGGAAGATCAGCCACTTTAAAATAGGTAGTCTCTATTCCGGACTCTTCCTCAATAAATTTAAACTTGATTCTTGTGGCTGGGCCAAAAACAAAATCGCCAGCCTCAGTTCGAAGCAAATCTGTTCTTGGCGCTGTGTTATCTTTTAAAATTGATTTCTCATTGGTCTGACTAGTCGCTGATCTTTCCAAAGACATTTGCGCCATGGAACTAAGGCTGATCAATATTAGACTGAATACCAATGAATTTTTAATGAAAGTGAATAAACGCATTGAATACTATTTGATTGAATTTCTTACAAAATTGAAGGTTTGCATGACAATGAAATATCAGTGAAAGAATCGCTTTTGAATTAGGTGATTTGATTAGGTACAACCATGTAATTCTTACTGTCGAAAATCATAAACCACTGAGAAGTTGGGGATTACCTGCAGCTACTTGTAGCCATTGCTAAATATAGGTCTAAGTTCCTGTGTACAAAACCAAAAAATCCATCACACTTTCGTGTAATGGATTTCTGTTTGATGTGCGACGCTGAGGATCACACACTCACACTACCTTTACACTCTACCCCTCTTTATGCTGCGCATTTCAAACTGGGGTAGAGTTAAAAGAAAAGCCACGAAGTGTTCAGATTGATGCCTAATCCTATAGTAATTCTAGGTCTAATCGCTTGACACTCTTTTTTTAGGGGGAGTCATTAAAAACAATCAGTTAAACTATTTGGAGATTTTTTATCACTTAATTTATAATAATTGATTTAATTTTAGTGTTCTATTACCAAATCAGCTCCAATGCCCTTAACTGCACTTACCAGCACATTAGGAAAAAAGAGAGCTGCTCACCTACTTAGACGGACGTGTTTTGGTGGTTCTGTTTCTGAGATAGACGCATTTGCCTCACTCACTCCTGCTCAGGCAGTTGGGCAGCTTTTTAATACTGCTTTGCCCGATCCGGCTCTGCCTATTGACCCACTAACTGGGAATGAATGGATAACAACCGGTAATGCACAAAGCGAGGGATTTGAACTGGAAAGATATTTTCTATCCTGGCATTTGGGCCAGATGCTGGCAAATGGTATTGATGAATCTCTCAAACTGCCTTATATCTTTCGGGAGCGTCTGGTGTTCTTCCTTCACACTCATTTCACTACAAAAAGGTCAGTAGTTGGCAGTTCAAGAGCACTTTATTATCAACAAGCACTATTCAGATTATTTGCATTCGATGGAGAGGATCTAAGTATCCCAGCAGATGATCCAATGGATCCTGATATTATCGTACCTCGAAATTTTAAACAGCTCACAAAGAAACTCAGCGTTGACAATGCAATGCTTGTTTTCCTTGACGGCCGATTTAATGTAAAAGGAAGTCCCAATGAAAATTATGCACGTGAGCTGCTAGAGCTATATTCCGTTGGGAGGGGGTTAGAAGGGAATGTGCCCGAGCCTGAATTTGAAGGTGACTACTTCTATTTCACAGAAGAAGATGTACAAGCAGGTGCACGGGTTCTGTCCGGATTCAATGTCGATCCAACTTTCTCCAATATTGATGAAGAGACTGGGTTGCCAAGAGGAGTGGTTCGCGGCACTACCATAGCGACCAGTCATGAGGAGGGACCAAAAACATTTAGCTCCAGAATGAGTAATGGTGTGGTCACACCAGACGCTGATTTATTGACGGCTGGCAATCCTACAGAAGAAAGCGTGCTAGATGAAATCAGTCAGTTTGTTGATTTGGTTTATGACCAGGAAGAGACCACCAGAAGTATCTGTAGAGAAGTCTACAGATTCTTTGTATATCATCAGGTAGACCTGACGCTTCAGAATGACATCATTCAAGAAATGGCTGACATCTTTACAGCCAATGAATTCAAACTGCAGCCTGTATTAGAAGCACTTTTAACTAGTACACATTTTTATGAAGCAGATGCTGGTGAAGATGACAACAATTTTGGTAGCATCATCAAATCACCATTGGATGTTGTACTAGGTTTCATGCGGAATTTTGAAATTCAACTTCCGGATTATGAAACTGAACTACAGGACTACTATGAATTTACAGGAGATTTACTTGGGGAAATCAGCCGTCAGGGTATGGACTACTACGAACCATTCGAAGTTGCAGGATATGCTGCTTATCACCAGTTTCCAATCTTTAACAGGAGTTGGATCACTACGAATTATCTAACCAACAGATACAATTTCGTTCGGCTAGCACTATCAGATGGCACAAACATGGAAATGGGCCAGGTGAATGTTTTTGATTTTGTTGAAACAAATTTTGACCCGGCAGTTGTTCGGATAGCTGATGATTTCATTATCGCGGTAGCAGAATACTTTCTTCCTACTTCAGATAACCTATCATTTGATACAGATGGTGGCGAGTTAACCATCGAGCGACTCAACTACTTCAAGACTGCCATGTTTGCCTTCGCTATAGATGCCGATCCTGAGGCTGCCTGGACCACAAGATGGGATAATAATCTGGATGCCAACACTCGAGCCAATCAGATTAAGGAACTCTTCAACGCAATGCTTCAATCACCAGAATACCAGTTAATGTAGCAGCCATGAAAAGAAGAAATTTTTTAAAGAAAATTGGTTTTGCAGCAGGCGCCCCCATTGCATTTCAAGGTGTTCCGCTAAAATTACTTGCGGGCCATGAGGAGGTTCAACGCATTGCACAGCAAAGCACCAATGACAGGGTGCTAGTCATCTTGCAGCTACATGGAGGTAATGATGGATTGAATACGATCATACCCATTTCAAATTACGACGAATATTACAGTAGAAGAGCAAACATTGCCATTCCTTATAAAGTTGGAAACAGAACATTGATACCACTTGATAGCACGGTGGCAAGCGAGGAGCAGGTTGGGCTTCACCCAGACATGAATGATTTCAAAAGGCTTTATGATACAGGTAAGGCTGCAGTTTTTCAAGGCGTATCTTATGAAAAAAATAATGGCTCGCACTTCAGAGGAAGAGACATCTGGTTTATGGGGGGCGATGCAGATGATTACTTCAGTTCGGGGTGGATCGGTCGTTATCTTGGCACAGAGTATGACCCTCTCACCTACCCGGCCGACTTCCCAACTGAAGCAATGCCTGATCCTTTGGCGCTGGAAATGGGCAATGATGTTTCGCTACTGTTCCACCAGGAAGGGAACATTCCAACATCGATCTCACTTGGTAGCAGTCCAGGCAATCTTGCCAATCTCATTGATCAACTTGAAGGGTTTGCGGATGAGGGAGTAGACCCAAGGGGTAATCCTCCAGAATTTTTAAATAGCTCACCCTATGGCCAGGAAATGAACTGGATTCTTGGCCTTGAAGATAAATCAGAAGTCTATATAAGGAGGCTGGCGGAGATTTATGATTCTGCTGCTGATACGACAGTTACCTATCCAGAAACTTACCCCTTCAATGCGCCTGAAGGTTCAAGAAGAAATCCGTTAAGTAGTCAACTACAACTGGTCGCCAGGTTATTGGCAGGAGGGGTGAAAACCAAGGTGTTTCTGGTGAAAATAGGTGGCTTTGATACACATGCCTCACAGGTAGAAAGTTATGATCCTACCATGGGGGTTCATTCCGCTTTATTATATCATATATCGTCGGCAATGGCAGCCTTTCAAAAAGACCTTCGTTCGCGGGGGATTGAGGATCGTGTGCTTACCATGTCAATGTCAGAGTTTGGTAGACGTGTTGGTTCTAACGGAAGCTATGGAAGCGATCACGGTACGGGCGGGCCGGTAATGATGTTTGGTTTGGGTGTTAAGCCCGGAATCTATGGGACTGTTCCTGATGTCTCTCAAAGCAACGTGGGCATGCAGTTTGACTATCGCCAGATTTATGCAAACGTGCTGTATGAATGGATGGGCGTAGAACAATCAGTAATCTCAAATGATATATTCTTCAGAGACTTTATTGAAGGGGCCAATCCTGAAGGAGGCAACTATGAGCCAATGGATCTCATAAAAGAAGTTATCTTAGGGGAAAAGGAACAACTCAGGAAAAACTACAGAATGGAATCTGTTTATCCGAATCCTGCCTCCAACTATACGCAAGCAAAAATCTTCGTTAACAACTATCAGGATGTAAACGTGCAGTTGATCAATGTACGAGGGAATGTGGTTGCACAAACGAATAGACGTGTTGCCCCCGGAGAGCACACCTTTTCATTCACACTGGATTCAATGAGTCCGGGTTTCTATTTTATCAAAGCAAAATCCGAAATGTTAGATGATACAAAAAGACTCATCATCCGTAAATAAGCTCAAGGGATTCGTCATCCTTATGCTCATGGCATCCGTGCTCATGGCTCAAAAGAAACCCGATAAAAATCCATTGGAATCTTTCCTGGATACCCAGTTTTGGCTTGGGATTAAAATGGGCATGAACTACACCCAGGCCTTTCCTGAAACAAGAAATACCGGATTTAGCCCTATAGACTACAATGCAGACAGCCTTCAAAAAAGCTATGGCGACTTTACGCTACCCGGTGCTCATGTAGGATTGGAGATGAATTTTTACCATAAAGGTTTTTCAGCTTCATTTCAGCCTGCATATAAGAGAAGTCGATATAAATACAATAGCATGCTAGCCTGGAGGGGAGTGACTTCCGGGAATCGGTTTGAAACACGGTATGATATAGAGCAACGATTAGATGTTCTTGAACTTCCATTAATGATTAAATATGATGTCATACGGTCAGGCAAGATTCGCCCTTTTGTGATGGTTGGTGGATTTCACACCCGCATATTATCTGCGCAAAAAGAAGTAGAGATTACTCAAATTGACTATTCTTCAGGGAACCCACTTACATCTGATGGAGGGTCAACTTCACTTGGGGTTAAAGATGCTTTCAAACCTTTTTCAGGTGTTGCTGGAGGCGTTGGAGTAAACCTGGATTATTGGAATATCAGGACCGTATTTGAGGTGAACTATAAACATTCACTCACCTCTGTCACTCAGCCTAATGCACAACAAAATGAGTTGTCATCATTGGGTGAAACAAACGATGAGATTTTACTTAGAGACATTAACATTTCGCTGAGCTTTGTATTCCCGTTCCGATTTATCGACCAACAATTTAAAGCCTATTGATCCGCCAGCTGGCGGACAACCAATTTATTTGAGATAAAATGTGGATAAAAAATAAATACTGCCAAACTGCTAAGCTCAAAATCGCAATTAAGAAATTATGCTCTCTTATGCTGATCCCGCTATTGCTTTCATGTGCAGACGATGAGCCTTCTTTAAGTGAGTCATTTTTGAAAATCTATGATGATTCTGACCTGGATGTGACTTATCGGCCTATTGATGTTGTAGAAACCGTGGATGGATTTATTGTGCTTGCAGGCACTGAGCTTTCTAAATCAGATTTCATGGGTGTGAAACTTATGAAAATGGATAAGGAGGGAAATTTCGAATATGATAGCGACCTCACTGATTATGTAGTACCTGTTGGTAACATGTATTTAAATGAAACAGACAGCAATAGCTACTTCTTCGTAATGAACCCAACTTCTCTGGAAGCTGTGTTAATTGGTGTTAATCCACAATTGGAAGTACAAACTGAAACGCTTATTGGAGGACTCAACTATCCCCTATCGTCGGCGGTGTTGAGTAATGGAAATTTCCTTTTGCAGAGCTATGATCCACTGACACAGGAAACTGAGATTTCGGAAGTTTCATTAGACGGATCATTTCTTGGAGGTAATAGCTACTCTATAGGCCCTGGTGATGATGTAGAGGAAGAAATTATTAACCATTACCTAAATGCCAGTGAACGACCGCTTCCATTCTTTTGTGGTGAGGTTTCCTCCGGAAACTATTATTTCAATGGCTTTTACAATTACAGTTTTTCGTTGGTTTTCACAGATTTCGGTGACGCACCAAATGGAGTAGTTCAAGGCCAATCAAGTAATGCCGGATTGCGAGCTGTTATGCCAATTAGTGGTAGTGATTTTGCAGTTGCAGGTTTTCAATTTGATGCGAATTTTCAACTCGCCACTGCTACTCTATCCACCGGGGGTACAACTTCAAGTGTAGACTTATTCACAGGAAATATGGCAGAAATAAAGCCATATACTCCAACTCAAATAATCAATTACAATAATGGTTCGTCATATTCTGTCTTTGCTTCAGAAACCAAGGGCAGGCAAATTCTATTGAACTTCTATGATAATTCAGGAGCGATAAGTGGCGTTCATCGAATCGGACACATAAATCCTTTCACTTTTGCATCCATTAAAACCGGAAGTGATAATTCACTGCTTGTGCTTGGAACCACCTTCGTAGCGGAGCGATTTGAGCGAATTGCTTTGAAGAAGATTTCAGAAAATGAAATCTCAGCATTCCTCAATTAGCCACTCAACAAAAAATAGTATCTCTCAAAACCCTACTTCGTATTGTTCTTTTGAATTAGATTTCAATTTCAGGCAGTTTTGCCAGTAATTCAACGAGTGAAATGATTACGATAATTAATGGATAAAAGCTTTCTCCAATTAGAATATTCCGGCTGGTGGGTTTTGCTCATCATTATTATAGCTGCCGGTCTATCTTATTTTTTATACGCGAAAAAAAACATTCCCTGGAATCAGACGCAGAATTGGACGCTGGCTTCTTTCCGTTTTCTCGGCATTGCTGCTATTCTATTACTCCTGCTTTCACCCTCTATCCGAACAGTCACAAACACAGTTGATCCTCCGTCTATAGCCATTGCTTTAGATAATTCTCAATCAGTAGTTGCAAGAGGTTTAGATCAGAGCCAGGTACTGGAGCAGATTTCCGTGCTGGAACAAGAGCTTAAAAATGATGGAATAGAAGCTTCGATTTTAACATTTAATGATTCAACATCCTTCAATGCCTCAACGAGTAATCTTTCAAATCTCCTAGATAAGGCAATTGAAAAAATGGAAGACAAGAACTTTGTTGGCATGGTGCTGGCATCAGATGGCATATATAATCGAGGAAGCTCTCCCTTATACCGAAATTACCTAACACCAATTTTTACTGTCGGTTTGGGGGATACTATTCCACCAAAAGATATAAGTATCTCCAGAACGCTTTATAATAAGGTCTCCTTCAAGGAAAATGAGGCTCCTATTCGATTAGAGATCAGTCAGGAAGGGTATGACAACCAACAAGTATCTGTTCAGCTAAGAGAAAAGGGAAATTTAATGGCGGAAAAAAAGATTCGATTAAGAAACGCTATTCAGGAAGTAGAGTTCACTGTTCAATCCTCCGAAGAGGGCTTACGCCATCTTGTGGCTAGCATCTCGTCTTTAGAAGAAGAGTCCACTTTAGAGAATAACCGATCTAATATCTTCATGGAGGTTATAGATGGACGTCAGCGTATACTGATAGTTGCTAACTCACCTCACCCGGACATTAAAGCCATTCGCAGCACCCTGGAAGCAACCGGCAATTATGAAACTCAGGTTTATATACCACAGATTAATGATGAAAAACCAAATGAAATCTTCGATGTGGTGGTCTTTCATGGTGCTTTTACATCAGGTATCAATTATATCCCGAAGGAGAGCCCTGGACTGTGGTATATTCTCAGTAATGAAAGTTCTATAACATCGGTAAACAAAATACTCCCATATATCAAAATTGAGCGAAGAGGTTCTCAACCCGATAAAGTAGTGGGTTCATTCAATCAAAATTTTAGCAAATTCAAAATTGAGGATGTCTCTGCCTTTGAAGAGTACCCACCCGTCGAAGTGCCTTTTGGCAACTATACACTCAGCGGACCTGTAGAGGTTTTAATGTATCAGCAATTAGGAAGTGTGAAGACACAAAAACCCCTCATGGCGGTTTACGATGATGGAGCTCAAAAGAGCGCCATTTTACTAGGTCAGAATATTTGGAAGTGGAAGCTTCAGGAAGCCGCCATTAACGATAATGCTGCTCAATTTGAAAACCTAATCAACAAAACCATTCAGTTTCTATCCGTGAAAAACGATAAAAAACAATTTCGGTTTGAGGCAAGAAAGAATAACTTCAGTGACACTGAACCTGCGCTTTTTGATGTTGAAGTCTACAATGATATTTATGAAAGAATTTATGGGAATGATCTGGAAATCACTTTAACCAGTGAAGAAGGAGCAGAACAGAATTTCAATTTCACTGATTCAGAATACAATGCCACCTTTCGATCACCTATCCTTAATCCTGGCATTTATCAATACAATGCAAGAACCGAGGTGGGCGATAAAACACTTTCGGACCGTGGAGAGTTTTCGGTTCAAAATGTGAATCCGGAATTTCTAAACCTTACCGCTGATCATCGGCTTCTGAAAAATCTGAGTAGCAGAACAGGAGGTACCTATGCTCACTTAGACCAACTGGATCAACTGATTGACCAGATAAAAGATAGGGATTTCAAGTCCATCATAAGGAGTGAAGAGGATTTAATACCGCTTTACCGATCCTGGTGGTGGTATTTAATCATATTTCTTCTTTTTTCATCCGAGTGGTTTTTAAGGAAGTATTGGGGCGGATATTAAAAATTAATTACCGCACCCAAATATCCCGTTCTTCTGGAAAAGAAGCTTTCCTCCCTTTCACTATAATCAAAGTTGTAAGCGAATCCTCGGATGTTTTCCCGATCAAAAATATTGTTTAAGCTGGCAAAAGCAATGATGTTCCAATCATCCGAAATAGCAAAAACCTTACTAACTGACAATCCAATATTGGAATAGTCAGGAAGCCTTAGTTCATCATTTGAATAAATGGGTTCATAAGCATTCAGATTATTATCAAAATTGGCTGACGAAATTTCAGAAAAGGTAGTGCCTTGCCTTGCAACAAAAATAGACTCGATGGTCCATAGTCTTCCGGGTGAATAGGACACATTTCCCCGGGCAAAATAAGAAAGATCATAGTTGTAATCAGTCTCGGATTCATCCTTTGCATCCAGCAGGGTGAGCGAAGCTGACATGCTCAGTTTTGATGAAAAACGATAATCTGAGAAAAATTCAACCCCTCTGGCGGTGTATTTTGCATTGTTCACCTCACCTTCCTTATCGAAGAAACTGACTGCTAGTTCCAGATCATTTTTCTTTCGATTGATATCAATGGATTTCTGTAGGTTTTTAGCCTCAAATGGCTCACCAGTGTTTTCAAAAAGACCTAATTTATGGTAAACACCTGCCCCAATTGTTACTGTCCATTCTTCATCAGTATAGGATAAGTTGGCCTGGTTGCTTAGATAATTTTTATCATTCTCGATAGGAATATTTTTTCTAAGCCCGGTACCGAATGCGATCTTTTCAGAGAAGTAATATTTGAAGTACCCGAATCCCTCCAACACTTTCACATGCACACCCTCGTTTAATGAAACGGTTGGATGATTTTGTCCAAGGGCATAAAAGTATTCGTGAAAATTCCCATTGACTTGCGAATTCCTAAAATCGTAGCTTACTCCTGTTTTCAGACTGAAACTCTGATTTGTGAGTAAATAATTTATCCCTGCAAACAGATCCTTCTTTTTCACTTGAAAAGAAACATTGGAATATGAGTAATCGCCATCACTGTAGCTCAATCCATTATTAAAGCTTAGGTTCCCCGAACCGATTGGCTTTTCAATGCTTGATATAAGAAAACTTCTTCGTTTTCCCTGGTCAAAAATTCCTTGATATGTGGGATGCTTAAAATTGAATTCATATCCCTCTGTTACAGAATAGCTCATCACTTTCCAGCTAAGATTCTCATCAGACCCATACCAATATAAACCGAGATCATTGGAAGTAAATGACTCAATTTCTTCCAGTGCTTTTTCATTTAATAGCTTAATAGGTCCGCTTGGCTGCCAGTTAGAAAATAGCTTTAAGCTCTGCTTTTGATTGATTTTTTGCTCCCTGGAAAAGCCAACATTTGCTAAGCTGAGAATCAAAGAATTGGTATTCCCTTCTAGTACCCGATCGTCGGTTTCCATTGAAATAATACCGGAAGTAGCATTCCCAAACTCAAGAGGTGGGTTTCCCGGAAATACGGTCACATTTTGAATTATAGAGGTGTTGAATATGCTGAAAGTGCCAATGCCATTGAGTTGTGAATAGCGTATGCCATCGTATATAGGCACATTATTAAGAAACACGCCTGTTTCAATGGGACTACTCCCACGCAAACTAATATTCGCTGACTCATCGGTGGTGGTAGATGATGGGAGTGAGTTCACCGCAAGCATGGGATCTGCTTTTGCGGAAGGGTTTGTATAGATGTCAATCTTTTTGATCTCCATGTACTTAAATTCCTCAGCGATAAGCGGCTTTGCAGTGACAACCACCGTTTCCCCTTCTCTTTCAATTGGTTCCATCACAATAGTAATACCATCGGTTACTGGCACTATCACTTCCTGAAAACCAACGTACGAAACAATCAATGAGTCCTCCATTTCCTCTGATGTCAGTTCCAAAGTAAACCTACCCTCCATATCGGTAATCGCCCCTTTACGCCAATTATTAAGCAGATAGACATGTGCCCCAATTAACCCTTCCTTTGTATCACCGTCAACAACCTCCCCGCTTACTATTTGCTGAGCAGAAAGGAAGCTGGTAGCAAGTACAAAGAATAATATGGCAACTCTGCTCTTCATGATTTATTGATTTTTTCCAATACAGACTTAGCCCAGTGGTATTGTGGCTCTATTGCCACAGCTCTTTCCAGAGTTGCCTTCGCTTTTTCATTCTGATCTGTTTTGCGATAAGCTAATGCTAACCCCATCATGGTATCCAGATAAAGCCAGTTTTCTGTGGTATCTGACTGTTCATATATCTCAAGTGCCTTTTGAAACGTTGAAACAGCAACTTCAGGGTCACCTCCAAACATCTCAGGGGTATAGAGTTTTGATCCCGCGAACAGCTTTTGCACCAGAGGAGACTCAGGTTGTAGTCTCATAGCTTCCTCCATTAATGAGGAGCTTTTCATCCCGAGGAACATCCCCTTCATTGGACTATAAGCCATCACCAAACCATAGGTCGATGACAGTACTGCTCTTGGTTCACCCCATTCCGGGTTTTCTTCAATTAGCTTTTCCAAAAGTTCAACTGTGAAATCTTTGTACTCATCAAATGTGTCTTCATCTTCGGTTGCCATTGTGTTATTCAGTAGTCCATACATTGCCATTGCCGTCTGGAAACTTTCTTCACCACTCTCACTTTTAGCCTGATCAATGCTTCTCTCCCACATTATTTTGCTGGCCTTCAGATAGGCTGCATATTGTGTTTGTTTAGATGTTTGTGCCAACGAAAGCCCTGCAATCATTAGCATCATAATTGTTAGTATAGTTTTCATAATTACATTATTTCTAAAGTGGTTTATTTTATAAACCATAAGTTCAAAAAAATATTAATCAATGTATTGTTTAAGGTTATTTACGTAATCTTCAAAAGCCTTAATTCCTACTTTCGTAATGCTACACGTCGTAAGTGGTTTCTTCCCTTTGAAAGATTTCGTAACGCTTATGTAACCAGCATTAGAAAGCTTATCTAATTGCACGCTCAAGTTTCCGGCCGTAGCACCCGTCTTTTCCTTGATGAATACAAACTCTGCTGAATCCACTCCAATCAATAATGACATAACAGCCAATCTTAACTGCGAATGTAACAGAGGATCCAATTGTGCAAAGTCGCTCATTTTTCTGCTCTTCTTAGTAAATATCCAGGAATCAAATAGCCTGCTAAAATACCCACTGCTCCTACTATATATTGATCCGTAGGGTTGAGGTTAAAAGCAACAACGCTCGCAATCCACAAGGCAATTCCTCCCATGGATAAAGGGCTAAATCGTAATGCCTGACCTGAAATGAAGGTTCCAATTCCGGCAAAAGTTAAAATAATAGCGTTCACATTATAGTTCACACTATCCATAAAAAACAAGATGATTAATACGCCTATAAATACAGCCAACCATATTTGACTATACAGCCTGTCCAGATGACTTTTCACTTTGGCTTCATTGCTTCTCTTAGCACCGTATACCATCGAAATTATTCCGGCAGGGATCGTTAGTACCCATACAATGTAAGGATGCTCATACCAATCGAACTTAGCTATCAGGTAATGACCCAGATTGGCAATCATCACTACCCAGCCCCAAAGCAAAAAGTAGAAGCTTCCACCTTTTGCAACGTTTCGCTTAGCCTGACCGATCATGTCTGTGATCAATGCCAGGCTCTCGTCTTTCGATAATTCTTTATTGCTCATGATTTTATAGGTTTTTACTATAAATACGATACAAACATAAAATAGTTTATAATATAAACCAAATGTTCAAAATAGAGGATCACTATTCGTGATCCCCTATTTATAATTTATTTCTCTTTCTTATCCTGTGCCTTAGGAGTCTTTTTCTTTTTAAGCTTGATTGCCAGCTCTTCTTTCTTTCCATCCCAATCTGCAACCAGCGTATCGCCTTCCTGAATTTCTCCTTTCAAGATTTCCTCAGCTATCGGATCTTCAAGATGCTTTTGTATTGCTCTGGCTAAAGGCCTTGCTCCATACTGTGGGTCATAACCCTTATCAGCAAGAAATTCTTTCGCCTTTTTAGTAAGCTCTATAGCATATCCAAGATCAGTGATTCTGGAGAATAACTTCCCTAAAGTGATATCAATGATTTTGAAAATATCCTCTTTGTCCAAAGAGTTGAATATGATAACGTCATCTAATCTGTTCATGAACTCAGGACTGAACGTTTTCTTTAGGGCATTCTGGATGGTTGACTTCATAATGTCATCCATGTTGTTTTTTCTGCTTTGCGTAGCAAAACCAATTCCTGCACCAAAATCTTTTAAATCCCGCACCCCAATATTGGAGGTCATGATGATTAAAGTATTTCTGAAATCTACTTTTCTCCCAAGACCGTCTGTTAACACACCATCATCCAACACCTGAAGCAGGATATTGAAAACATCCGGATGTGCTTTTTCAATTTCATCAAGGAGTACCACACTATATGGCTTTCTTCTTACTTTTTCGGTAAGTTGTCCGCCTTCTTCATACCCTACATATCCCGGAGGCGCTCCTACCAGTCTTGATACGGAAAACTTCTCCATGTACTCACTCATGTCAATTCGAATCAAGGAATCTTCCTTATCGAATAGGAAAGTAGAGAGCACTTTCGCCATTTCTGTTTTACCAACTCCAGTTGGACCGAGGAACACAAATGAGCCAATTGGCTTTCTTGGATCCTTCAACCCTACTCTTGTTCGTTGAATGGCTTTTGATAGCTTTTTAATTGCCTCAGCCTGACCAATCACACTTCCTTCCAGCTCTTTGCCCATGGTCAAAAGCTTAGCGCTTTCATTCTCGGCAATTCGCTTGGTTGGGATTCCGGTCATCATGGCAATTACATCCGCCACATTATCCTCACCTACCTCATATCTCTTGGTTCTGGTCTCTTCTTCCCATCGGGTTTTCTCACTCTCCAACTGAGCAATTAGCTTTTTCTCCTTATCTCTGAGTTGAGCAGCCTCCTCATACTTTTGACTTTTTACGACCTTATTCTTCTCCTTCTTCACATCCTCAATCTGCTCCTCCAATTCAGTTATGATTTTTGGAACATTGATATTATTGATATGAACCCGCGCCCCGGCTTCATCCATTACATCAATAGCCTTATCCGGTAAGAATCGATCAGAAATATATCTATCTGAGAGAGTTACACACGCTTTAATCGCTTCAGGAGTATAATTCACATGGTGATGACTCTCATACTTATCTTTTATGTTATCCAGAATCTGATGAGTCTCTTCCGGGGAAGTTGCGTCCACCATCACCATCTGAAAACGTCGCGCTAGTGCACCATCTTTCTCAATGTATTGTCTGTACTCATCAAGAGTTGTCGCTCCGATACATTGAATCTCACCCCTTGCAAGAGCAGGCTTGAACATATTAGAGGCATCAAGTGATCCGGACGCTCCCCCTGCTCCTACAATCGTGTGAAGCTCATCAATAAAAAGAATAACCTCCGGGGATTTTTCAATCTCGTTCATCACCGCTTTCATTCGCTCTTCGAATTGTCCACGATACTTTGTCCCTGCGACCAATGAAGCCAGATCAAGCGTTACAACTCTTTTTCCAAAAAGAATTCTGGAAACTTTTTTCTGAACAATTCTAAGCGCCAGGCCTTCTGCAATTGCAGTTTTACCAACTCCCGGTTCTCCAATTAGAATTGGATTGTTTTTCTTTCTTCGACTCAAAACCTGAGCCACTCGCTCAATTTCTTTTTCCCGACCAATGATCGGGTCCAGCTTATCTTCTTCAGCAAGCTTTGTTAAATCTCTTCCGAAGTTGTCAAGCACAGGAGTACGTGACTTTTCACTTCCTTTATCTTTTCCTGCAGACCTCCCTGATCCACGTGGTGTAGATGAATAAAGCTCATCTCCTTCATCGTTGGGATCATCTGTATCTGCTGAAGCCATCGGGTTTTCGGTTTGATACTCCAGCATCTCTTTTACCAGATCGTAGTTTACCTCAAACTTCTCCAGAATCTGAGTTGCCAGATTATCTTCATCTCTTAGAATGGAGAGCAATAAATGCTCAGTTCCAATCAAAGCACTTTTGAAGATTTTAGCCTCCAGATATGTGATCTTTAAAACTTTTTCTGATTGACGGGTAAGCGGGATGTTCGCCAGGTTTTTAACATTGCTGGTTGCCGTTCCTTTGGTAGCCTGCTCAATTGCAGAACGTAATTCTTTCATGGACAAGCCAAGTTTTTTCATTACGCTAACAGCTACGCCTTCTCCCTCTCTGATCATCCCCAGTAAGAGGTGTTCTGTGCCAATGTAGTCGTGACCCAAACGTAGTGCCTCCTCTCTACTTAGTGAGATGACTTCTTTGACTCTATTTGAAAATTTTGCCTCTTTTGACATGCGTTTTGTCTTTCGCTTTAAAGTAAAAATATAGGATATACGAAGAAATATCCCTTTAATGTAGATGAAAAAACGTGAGCAGTTTCAGATTTGTTCATTCTCTCGTCGAAATACTTGATGGATCGATGTACTGCTAAAGTCTGATCAGTTTTTTCGTTGTGAGCTTTTCAAAATTTGTGCCGCATTCGGGCCTTCATTCATGATCAAATCTACAATGCTCAGATTAGGCACAAAGGTATCACCAAAAAGCTGTGAATAAGCTGTAGGGCTGTATATTTTTCGATCAGAAAATGGTTTCTTGGGATTGACGACATTCCTGTGATCCTGGTCGTAAGTTTTTCTAAACTCTGATGTGAATGAAATCTGAATATCGAGCTGCAGGATTTTTAACACCATTTTCATAAAGGCCAGATTTAATTCAACAAGACTTGTAAGTCTCCTATCCCATAAAGCTTTAAACTCCTCTCCAAAATATTCGAAGAATGGAGATTTGCCATATGCAGAATAAAATGCACCCCAATGATCCTTTATCCATCTATGAGAATAATCCACTTCTACATCCTTTGTAAGCGTTCCACTAGAATAGCTCACCGGAACAATCAGTGGTTGAATTTTATTAGCCGAAAGAAAATAAGCCCGGTTTCGAAAAGTCTGCTTTGAGAAGGAGTCATGTATTTCAAAACAGATATCTGAATTCTGAGCCAAAAGCACGAAATATTCAAGGCTCCCGAGGTAATGGGGTTCGATAACAATCCTACTCATGCAATAATATTCACGTCCCCCATTCCCTCTCTCACAATTATTGGCTCACTTCCGGTGCAATCAACTACGGTACTCGGATGTACCTGTCCAAACCCTCCATCAATTACCACATCTACCAAATTTTTAAAATCCTCATAAATCAGCTCCGGGTCTGTAGCATGGTCGTGAATCTCATCATCGTGAATGGAGGTAGTTATTATTGGGTTACCAAGTTCTCTCACAATCTCTCTCGGAATATTATTGTCCGGCACCCTGATCCCAACCGTTTTCTTTTTCACATTCAAAATTTTAGGAACCTTAGAAGAAGACTCCAAAATAAAAGTAAATGGGCCGGGGAGCGCCTTCTTCATCAATTTAAAGGTCGGTGTATCCAGGTGCTTAGTATACTCCGAAATATGGCTGAGGTCGTAACAAATGAAAGAAAGATTAAGGTGCTTCCCTTTTATTCCTTTAATAATCCTGATTCGCTCAATCGCTTTTTGATTGAAAATATCACACCCCAAACCATAAACCGTATCAGTGGGATAGATGATAATACCTCCATTCCTTAAAATTTTAACCACCTCAACGATTTTTCTTCGCTCAGGATTTTCCGGATATAGCTTAATAAACTCTGCAGTCATTTAATGAACCAATTCTCAAACATGATTAAGTTATAAAAACAATTAAAAGTATCCACTTTGCAATCAAATTATTAAAATATTGAGCTTATCCGGTATGGTTTAATTTATTTTGCGCAAAATTTCTTTTGTCTTTTGGGGCTATAGGCTTTTTATTATGACAGAGGAACAAAGCTTCAAGTTTTAATAGAACGAACACATGTCAGATAAAGCAACTATCCAAAAACCAAACGGTAAATTAGGAATTCTCACACCCGGAATGGGGGCCGTAGCAACTACGTTTATGGCCGGAGTATTAAGTGTAAGAAAAGGCCTTTCAGAGCCAATTGGGTCACTTACTCAAATGGGGACGATCCGTTTGGGCAAAAGAACTGAAAAAAGAAATCCACTCATTAAAGACTTTGTTCCTCTGGCATCACTCAAAGATGTAGCACTAGGTGGTTGGGATGTTTTCGAGGACAATGCATACGAAGCGGCCATGCATGCTAAAGTTTTAGACAAGGATCTTTTGAACGATCTGAAGGGTGAGTTGGAGCAAATCAAGCCAATGAAGGCAGTGTTTGACAAGAATTACGTCAAAAGACTGAACGGCACATATGTAAAAACTGGTGCTAACAAAATGGAATTAGCAGAGATGCTAATGGAAGACATTAAAAACTTCAAAAAAGAAAACAACTGTGAGCGAGTTGTGATGGTATGGTGTGGATCAACAGAAATCTACATTGAGGAAGGCGAAGTGCACTCGACCATCGAAAAATTTGAGGAAGGGCTTAGAAATAACCACCCGGATATTCCACCAAGTATGATCTATGCTTACGCGGCGATCAAGATGGGTGTGCCGTATGCCAATGGTGCTCCGAACCTTTCTTGTGATGTTGATTGCCTGGTTGAGCTCGCAAAACAAACCGGTGCTCCTATTTGTGGAAAGGATTTTAAAACAGGTCAGACTCTAATGAAAACTATCCTTGCTCCAGGATTGAAAGCAAGGTCGTTGGGGATTGATGGATGGTTCTCAACAAACATACTTGGAAACAGGGACGGAGAGGTATTAGATGATCCGGATAATTTTAAAACAAAAGAAGTTTCCAAACTTGGAGTGTTGGAGCAGATTCTTGAACCGGAATTACATCCTTCACTTTATGGCAACTTGTACCACAAAGTAAGAATCAACTACTATCCACCAAGAGGTGATGATAAAGAGGGATGGGACAACATCGACATCAAAGGCTGGCTTGGATACAAAATGCAAATCAAAGTCGATTTCCTATGTAAGGATTCTATTCTCGCAGCACCTCTCGTTCTTGACTTAGCTTTATTTCTTGATCTTGCTCAGCGAGCAAACATGAAAGGCATTCAGGAGTGGTTATCATTCTATCTGAAGTCACCCCAAGCCCTAAAAGGATTGAAGCCTCAGCATGACATTTTTGTTCAGTTGATGAAGCTAAAGAATACGTTGAGATATATGGCAGGTGAAGATTTGATTACTAATCTTGGTTTAGATTATTACGATTGATCTAAAGTCTGGATTCGTCCATCAGTTTAATGGTACTTTGAAGGTCATCTGGATTGTCTACATCATTCCAGGTGTACCCTTCTACCAAAACCGACTTAGCCTCATGGCTATCCATCAACTTTGACACTGACTCAGAAATGGTGTATTCTTTCTGATCAAAAGATTTCTGAAAAACATCAAACACCTCTGATTTCAATCGAAATAAGCCGGTATCGTATCGATTATAATCAGGAATCTTCTTCCCTATTGAATCAATAAATCCTTCATCGTCAACCAGTACTTTGGTTACATCATCTATGTCAATATGTTTGTTCGATTCTCCAGGCATATCCACCGCTAATTGAAGGGTCGTTCCCAAACCTGACGACTTCTTCACAAACTCCTCAACAAAGGCAGGATCGAAGATGTGATCGCCCATGGTCAAGAAAAAATCTCCCATGTTGTTTTTCTCAACCCACTCTTTAGCCCTGAAAACAGAGAATCCGTTTTCTAAATCAAACCTATCGTTATGCAATATGGTTATGTCTGCATCGTGAGTGCTTTGAAGACCGGGCAGAGCGTTTTGTAACTTTTCGGCACCATAGCCGGAAATAATGCAGAATTTTTTAACGCCAAAGCGCTTAAAGATTCGAATGTGACGAGCCATTAAAGTCTCACCATTTAAAGTGACGAGACTTTTTGGTATGCCTGTATCTAATCGGGTATTTTTACCAGCAGCTAATATTACAAGATTCAAATTGTGTGGATTTTTACAAATATGTCAAAATTGACAAAGGATTCGATTCAAAAGTCAATGTTACGAAAATGTTTCCAAGTGATATAACTAAATTTGCAGAATGGGGAATTTTTTGAGAGAACGATTTTCAAGTTTCAAGCTTGCGGAAGATGCAAAAAAGAACGGATACTATGCATTTTTCCGAACGTTCCAGTCTAAGCAGGAGACGCAGGTAAAAGTAAATGGGAAAGACGTGCTTATGTTCGGATCCAATAGTTATTTGGGTCTTACTACACACCCCAAGGTAATTGAAGCTGCAGAAGCTGCTGTTCGAAAATATGGCTCAAGCTGTTCAGGCTCACGTTTTTTGAACGGGACAACTGATATGCATGAAACTCTTGAATATAACCTTGCTAAATTCCTCAATAAAGAAGAAGCACTTGTTTTCAGTACAGGTTTTCAGGTTAATCTCGGCGTTCTTCCAACAGTAGCTAAGCAAGGAGATGCACTTCTTCTAGACAGGCTTAACCATGCTTCATTATACGAAGGAGCAAAATTAAGTGATGCTTCTACAGTCGTTTTCCGTCACAATGACATGCAAGCTTTAGAAAAGAAATTAGCTAATCTTCAGGATGCAAATCACCGTATTATCGCGGTTGATGGCATCTTTAGTATGGAAGGAAACATTGCCAAGCTTCCGGAAATTGTAGCACTTGCAAAAAAATACAAAGCCTCTGTCATGAGTGATTGTGCGCATGCAATAGGTGTATTGGGAGACCATGGAAGAGGTACTCCTGACCACTTTGGGATTTCTGATGATGTAGAGTTGATCGGTGGAACATTTAGTAAATCGCTTGCCTCTCTGGGAGGATTTGTGGCCGGTGATAGAGAGACCATTCAATACATTCGTCACGTTGCACGTTCACTGATTTTTAGTGCAAGTATGACTCCTTCATCTACCGCAGCAACCATTGCTGCATTGGACATTATGTCAACAGATGATTCCAGAAGACTTAAATTGTGGGAAAACACACATTACTCTCTTAAGCGACTAAAAGAGCTTGGATTTGACACAGGGTATGCTGAGACTCCAATTATCCCTATCTATATCAGAGACAATGAGAAGGCCTACAAAATGACCATGCGTCTCTTTGAAGAAGGTGTTTTCGTCAATCCTGTGGTAGCTCCGGCAGTTGCCCCAACAGACACACTCATTAGATTCTCATTGATGGCTACCCACTCCATCGAACAAATCGACATTGCTATTGACAAAATAGTCAAGGTGGCAAATGAACTTGATGTAAAACGTCAAACCGAAGTGGCTTAAGTTGAAAGTTGCAATCACTGGAGCCAATGGTTTTTTAGGGTCTTATTTAGTAAAAGAGTGCCTTCATCAGCAGATGGAGGTTCATGCTTTTATAAGAGCAAATGCTAATACGTCCTTTCTTCCCGATCATCAGAACCTCACCATCCATCACCTCGACTATCGAAAAAACCTCGCAGAACAATTTGAAGGAATCAAAAACAAACTCGGAGAGCTAGATTACTTCATTCATAATGCAGGCATGACGGTCAGCCTCAAAAATGAGGAGTATTACCTGGTCAATGTTGGTATCACCACAGCAATAACAGAAGCTCTGGTTGAAACCAAACTTTTAAAAGAATCAGGGAAATTCATCTATACGTCCTCTTATGCTGCGCAAGGACCTGCCAGCATCAACAAGCCTGTTTCCCATTATGGAAGCAGTAAGTTACAGGCAGAAAAAGTCATTCAAGAAAAAATGGCTAATTACCTGCTTGTAAGGCCAACGGCAATCTACGGAGCTGGTGATGAGGCATTTCTTCCACTATTCAAAGGTGCAAAACTTGGTGTGTATCCTGTAACAGACAGCAAGCAGCGCATGAGCATGATTCATGCTGCAGATTTGGCTAAAATGGTTGTTCAGGATATGCAAAACCATGCCGGAATCATTCATTACAATGATGGAAGCACCTACCTTCATCAGGACTTTATTGAGATTTTTCAGGAGCTTTTCAATAAAAAAGTACGAAAGTTCCCTTTGCCTAAATGGCTAGCCAAGTTTTCAATGGGATCTTCGGATGTCTGGCATAAACTCATTAAAAAGCGACCGGGAATAACACTCGAAAAATTTGATGAAATATCCCAACATTGGGATCTTCACACGACAGATTTAAAACACTCAACCGTAAAAGCAGAGATATCGTTGAAAGAGGGGTTTAAGGATGCTTTGAAATATTACAGGGAAAACAACCTAATCTAAATGACGATAGAAATAAAGGAGGTTAACTCCAAAAAGGAACTTAAACGCTTCATCAAGTTCCCTTTTGAACTTTATAAAGACAATCCATATTACGTGACACCCTTGATTGAATTCGAGATGAGCACACTGTTAAAAGAAAAGAATCCGGCTTTCGATCATGCTGAAGCACAATACTGGGTAGCAGAAAAAGATGGGAAAATTGTCGGTCGTATTGCTGCAATAGTCCTTGAAAAAGAATTGAAAAAGAAGTCCCTGGCTCGTTTTGGCTGGATAGATTTCATTAATGATAAAGAAGTTTCTCACCTCCTCCTAGAAACCGCCAAAAAATGGGCAAAAGGAAAAGGAGCCAAAGCCATTCACGGCCCCATGGGATTCACCGATCTTGATTTTGAAGGTGCACTTATTCAGGGGTTTAATCAAATCGCTACTCAGGCAACTATTTACAATCATTCCTATTACATAGACCATTTCAGAGCCTGGAATATGGAGATTGCCGCAACATGGGTAGAGTTACGAGGAAAAGCTCCGGAAAAAAATCCCGAAAAAGTAAGTCGGGCCGTTCGCATCATTGAGGAACGGTTCAAAGTAAAAGTAAAGGAGTTTAAAAACACGAAAGAAATTTTAAAGTATGCTCCGGGTGTTTTTGAAGTATTGAATGAAGCCTATTCTGACCTTTATGGCTACATACCATTGACCCAAAAGCAAATCGACTATTATGTGGAGCAGTACTTCGGTTTTATTCGTAAAGAGTTCGTTTGCATCATTGTGAATGAAGCGGATAAAGTGGTCGGGTTTGCATTGACATTACCATCCCTCTCAAAAGCTTTCCAAAAAGCTAAAGGCTCTTTGTATCCGTTTGGTTTTATCCATGTGCTGAAGTCATTCTACTTTAATGACACTGCTGATCTTTTTTTAATAGGAGTTAAACCCGAATATCAAAAATTAGGAATACATGCTCTCATTTTTGACTACCTGCAAAAAGTCTACGAGAAAAAAGGGATTAAATACATGGCATCCGGACCAATGCTGGAAAACAATAGTAATGTTTTAAATACGTGGAGTGAGTTTGATCTAGATATCGGAAAAATAAAGCGTAGTTGTTTCATCAAACATTTTTAGATTGAGTTTAGTAGTTTCACAAAATGGAAATGAAAGGCAGACACGCACTGATTATTGGAGGTTCCAGCGGCATTGGTTTAGCAACTGTGAAGAAATTGGCATCTCATCAATGCAGCATCTCCATTGTTCACAGGGATCGAAAGCAGGGAGTAATGGAATTAGAAGAAACGATCACTCAATTAAGAGATGAGTTTAGAGTTTCAATTTCTAATTTCAACATAGACGCAACTAATCCTGAAAAAATTTCAGAATGCATCACAGCAATTAAGGATAAAGGCACTCCGAATTTCGATGTGGTTTTACATGCTGTGTCCAGAGGAAACTTAAAGCCATTCATTGCCGATGGGCCGAAATTAACATCCCAAGATTTGGCGCTAACTATAGAGGCTATGGGCACTAACTTAAAACTCTGGTTAGATGAATTACTCGCAAGCGGAATGCTTTCAAAGGGAGGCAAAATACTCACCCTTACATCCGAAGGAAATGACAAATTCTGGGAAGGCTATGGAGCGGTCGCATTGGCTAAATCAACACTCGAAACCCTTTCGAAATATTTGGCCATTGAATTAGCTCCTAAAGGAATAACAGTTAACATCATCCAGGCTGGTGTCACAGACACACCATCACTTCGATTAATTCCGGGTTCTGCAGAACTGATTGAACAATCAAAAAAGCGAAATCCGTATGGACGATTAACCACTCCGGAAGATGTAGCCAATACTGTTTTTCTTTTAGCCCAACCGGAGGCTAGTTGGATCAACGGCTCTTTGATTCATGTAGATGGAGGTGAACATTTGATATGAAAGTTTACGAAAACATCATACGTCTGCTACCATACAAAAGACCCTTTTTGTTTGTTGATGAAATCATTTCGTTGGATGATGAAGGAGCAATCGGATCCTATACCATCCGTGAGGATGAGTTCTTCGTTGAAGGTCATTTTCCTGGCAATCCCATAGTTCCAGGGGTGATTTTAACCGAAATAATGTGCCAAATAGGACTGGTCACTTTGGCGATGTATCTCATGAATTTGGGCGAAGATTCCAAAGTACTTCCTGCCTTCACGAGTGCCAATGTTGACTTTCTTTCCAAAGTAATCCCAGGAGACAAACTTATTGTTGAATCAAAAAAAGTCTATTTTCGCTTCAGTAAGTTGAAATGCACGGTCACATGCAAAAAAACCGACGGAACGGTTGTGGCCAAAGGCGAACTTGCCGGAATGGTTGTAAAATCAGAAGCGTAAATTTTGAAAAAACATAGAGTTGTAATTACCGGACTAGGAGTAGTATCCGCCAATGCGATTGGTGTTGATAATTTCGAGAAAGCATTGCGTGAAGGGAAATCCGGAATCAAACATTGGGAAGAGCTTGACAAAATAAACCTTAAATGTCAAATCGGTGGTGCACCGGATCTTGCCTCCGTAAACCTGGGGGATCATCTTCCTAGATTACTTGCAGAAAAAATTACCAATAAAGGCATTTTGTATGCGATGCTTTCAGGCGTTGAGGCATGGAAGGATGCAGGTCTTGAACCCAATACTGAAGAGCGCGATTTTAATTCAGGGATGATTTTTGGAGCAGGTGACCTTAGCTTCGATAGCTTCATTAATCGTGAGTTTCCTTCTTACCCAATTGATAATGGTGAAAGCAGAAGGCTTGGGTCCAGAACCCTTTCCGAATGCATGAATAGTGGAGCTGCTGCTTACCTCAACTCAATTTTAGGACTAGGCAATCGCATCCAATCAAACTCCTCTGCATGTATCACTGGCTCAGAAGCTGTGCTTATGGGATATGAATATTTAGCAGACGGAAAGGCTGACAAAATGATTTGCGGGAGCACAGAGGGTGATGGTAGATACATCTGGGCCGCATTTGATGCCATGAGAGTGTTGTGCTCTGACTCAAACGATAATCCGGCATTTGGCTCACGGCCGATGAGTGATTCATCCACCGGATTCGTACCCTCCGGAGGATCTGGAGCACTGGTGCTTGAAACATTAGAAAGTGCAAAAGCAAGAGGAGCAAAAATTTACGGTGAAATCCTGGGTGGACACGTGAATTCCGGTGGTCAAAGAAATGGTGGCACAATGACTGCTGCAAATCCGGAAGCAGTTCAGGATTGCATCACGCGAGCAATGAAAAACGCTGGTATCACACCTGATGAAATTGACTTAATCAACGGTCATCTTACATCCACGAAGGGTGATCCGGCAGAAATAAGAAATTGGGTAAGTGCATTGGGAAGATCAGGCAAGGATTTTCCGATGATCAACACTCCAAAGTCTATGATTGGACATGCTGTTGCAGGAGCTGGTTCTGTAGAATTAGTTGCCAGCGTTTTGCAGCTATATAAAGACTTTGTTCATGCTAATCTGAACGTAGAAAATATTCACCCTGAAATTTTATCAGAAATTTTTGGGGGTTGTATTCCGACGAGTTGCCAAAGCAAGGAAGTAAACACTGTTATTAAGGCTAATTTTGCCTTTGGTGACTTAAATTGCGCACTCGTTTTACGGAAATACAAAGAATAATGACAAGAGAAACTGTAAAAACCGACCTTATTAATATCATTAAGCCTTATTTACCTGAGGATATCACCGCAAATGAGGTGTCTGAAGATAAGCATCTGATCAACGATTTGATGATCAATTCAGCTCACATTGTAGATATCGTACTTGATATTGAAGATAAATTTGACATCATGATTGATGATGACGTGATTGGTGAAATGAACACAGTTCAGGATTCAATCAATGTAGTTTTGCAAAAAACTGCCTAATTATTGGCTAGTTCGTTTAGCAATTTTCGATCATAACTCCTCTGCATTCGGTTTAGTGGCCAGTATCCAACCGTCCAAATTAAACTGAGTGCAAGGTAAAGGTCAAACCGACCGAGCAGGGCAGATACAATCATAGCGTTTCTATGGGTGTTACTCCCACCCAACCAGGCCCACCAAAACAACATTTTCAAGTTCATTTCAGAATAGAGCGGATCAAATTTCTCAGGGATATCCTTAGATAATTGACGCATTTTCTTACGTTCATACACTGATCGTGTAGTAGACCCAATCTGCTTTCCTGTATAATCCAGATTAATATAATGGATGATTTTATGAAACCATTTATCCCCGGTTGGCTTAATTTCATCTTTAGTAAGAGGAATATAACCAGCAGGTGATTTCCCTACCAGGTATAGGTATTCAGATTTATAAAATTCATATAGCCCTGCTTTGTAGCTATGAGCCACCCCTGCAGCTACCATTAATAGCAAAGCCCAATACCCATATTGAGGAACAAGGTACAGCGTACCACCAATGTAGCATGATATGAAAACCAGATTATCAATAAGACCGTCTATCTGACGTCCTAATTCGGATGACTGGCCTGTCATTCTAGCAAGTTGCCCATCTGCACTATCTAAGACTCCAGCCCAAACGATTAAAAAACCTGCAATTGCTATAATTAAGGTGCTATTTTGATAATAAAGCATTGCACCACCAACTATCCCAATCATCAGGCTTATCAACGAGACATGTGTTGGGGTGAGTCCTAACCATCTACCTACTTTGGCAAAATACAAACCGTAAAATCTGCTGAAATAGATGTCGTAACGTTCTTCGACATCAATCAATTTGATGGTAGAAAGTACCTGATCCAGGTGATTCCTGTATCTCCTTTTAAGGTAGCCGAGCATACTTATTTATTTCTTTTTACTCGTGAGAAAAGGGAGATCTTGTTATCGAATAAAAATTGCCAGATTACTTTCGAGTAGCTTTTGTGCGCGTAAAGATTGTCGTAATGCTCACTAGCGATTTTTTTTAGTTTAGGGAGTTTTGAGCCAGGGATAGTAGGGAAATCATGATGCTCATTGTGATACCCCACATTCCAAATGAGCTTATTCCACCACCCGTAGTACGAATAAGTTTCCTGTCCTTCTTTATAGATGAAATGTTCCGCCACAAAATGTCCTGAAATTGGGTGAAGTCCGGTAGCCAGAGCTGTTGAAAGTCCTAAATACAATAGCCCCGGCCATCCCGCCAGATAATAAAATCCAACCATTGCACTGGCCTGTGTGATCGCATTAATAATTTGCCATTTGTCCGGCACAAGCGGATGGACGAATAGAGGTCTAACAGCATAAACGGGGATTTGTATGATCAGCCAGATAAACTTGCCTATTGGTCCTCTGAACACCTTTGCTTCCCACCTTACAGCAAGATCGGTATCTACACCTTCTTTCCCCTGATGCCAATGATGCTTCGCATGATAAGCTTTAAACGCCATCGCGAATGGTACAACCAAAGGCAAGTTGACCAAAATAGCCAGCCAGTTATTTAACACTTTCTTTTTGAATGCAAGATCATGCGTGATTTCATGGACTGCCAGTACAATAATATGCGTCAATGTAGTACCCACTAAAATCACTAGAAGGGCAAACAACCATGGGTTTTCTGGTAAGAAAAAAATAGGAATGGCCAGCTGTAGTGCTGAAACAAAAAGTGTTTTGAAAATGAGTGAAGGATCATTCCCGAATAGCTTCTTCACTTCCGGGTGCTCCTCCATGATCACTTTCCTGCGCTGAAAGTGTGGTTCTTTTTCTTCGCTCCAGGTAAAATCTTGTTCCTTCATATCAACTGCAAATTTAACTAATGGGGACGTAAAATAGTTCTAGACATTACTCCCCCTACTTTATCCAGCATGTTCATCAGTAAAGTGGCCTTCTTTGTCTTAAACGATGAAAAACCGCTTGCTGTATTTATTTCCTTTACTTCGCTCAAAACTTTGGATTTGAACTCATTAATTAAAGTTGAATCTTCAGATACAAAGACGACTTCCTGCTCAAAGTAATAACTAACCAAATCATAATTACTGCTTCCGAATATCAACTTTTCATCATCTATTAAGACCGCCTTCATGTGCGACATGCCTGGGTACTCTTTCAATTTAAAATATCCTTTTTTCTGCTCTGCCAGAATGATGTTCTTGAAGATTGACTTATTATTCTCCTGTGGGGATATAATCTCAATCTCTACACCCTTGGCAGCAGCAGACCGCAATACCCCCAATAATGGCTCAGAAATGTATGGGGAAATAACCTGAATAGATCTTTCCGCATGACTCACATGGTCAAAAAAATCATCATAAAGTACCTTGCTCTTCGCGCCATTAAACAGATATAGTTGTCCTTCATCTGTCATTATGGTTCGAGATTGATTTGTGCCATTCCATGTCTGGTCAAAATCTTCTTTTAAAGCCTTCCCCAGCTTTTCATCAACAATTTCCACCATCATATCATGCCAGGCGAAGTTGTGATCGCTGAAATTAATTCCTCCTAAAAATGAAGAACTGTCTGCAACAACCATTTTTTTGTGATTTCTAAGAGGATATTTTTGACCAAAAAAGCCGATCGGATTTACAAATTTCACCTGTATCCCGGCTGCTTTTGCCTCCTCAATTAGGTAATGTGTACTTTTTACTTCCTGTCGAAAAGAAGATTCCTTTAAATACTTCAGGGATTTTACAAAATGATCATTGATGACAACTTTCGAGTAACTATCGATGAGTAACCGCTTATCCTTGGCAGGACTTGCCTTCATAATGTTTATTAGCCACCGACCAGCATCATCTCCTTCAAAGGTCATTGCTTGTGCCAGTAGAATATTTTTAGCTCTGCCAGCAACCTCTTCTAACCTTTCCATGAAAGCATTAGATCCCAGTAAAATGTTTGATTTTGCCAATGAGAAGTTTTTGTAGGACAAAAGTAACTATCTCTCAATCCATATACTCGACCTTTGCCAGATCAAATACAAAGGATCCAACAGTCATGTCAATTTCAAGCCTTAACGGAAACCGATTTCGATCATCACTCATAATAACCCTCCCTGTTTTTCCGTCATCAAAGTATTCGCCTTCCGGAAAATCTAATCCGAACTCTAGTGCACGAACTTTTCTATTATCATATCGGTGTGTGGTGCTAACCCCCGGCAACATCTTGAACTCATACAAATCATTTGAAAAAAAAGTCCGCACCTCCACTGAATTGGCAAACTGAGCCTTATCCCTGCTTCTAAGCCACATATAAGTACTCAAAGCATCCCTGATAGGAACATCCCCATTGGGAAATTTATGGTGCCTCCATTCATCTAAATCTTCTATATATGCCTTCACCGAAACAGAATCTGAATATGAGAAGTAATCGTGCCTAATATCAATTGAGCCTTTACCTTCCATATCCCTGTCAGACCTCAGCGGTTGCAATTGACGAGCCTCAATCAAAGATTCCATGCAAACACTTAATTTTGAGAACACCTTAAACCAGCTGGCGGTGGTAACGGTAAACTGAACCTTATAATGTGGCTTTTTACTCTTGTCCGGATAGTGAAATTCCGGGTCTAACCACACCACGGCTTCCCCTATATTGAACCAACCAAACTTCATGTTGTAGGTAAGTTTCTCACCTGGTTTGAATGGATATGATTTATTTTGAGCTTCAGATAGGAATGCAATCGATAAAATCGAAAACATAAACAGCAGCCTAGCCCAACCTTGAAAGACCGATTTGAATGAAAGTTGCCCTGGTTTGTCCATATGATTTTTCACGCCCCGGAGGTGTTAAGTCCCATATTGTGAGTTTGTCCAAACATCTTACAATAATAGGACATCAAGTTAAGATCATTGCTCCCAATATTAATACCAATATGGTTAATGAAAAAAATGTTCATTTTTTCGGACGGAACAGGTCTGTTAATATTGGAGGAACAAAAATCGATGTGAATATCGCCCTAAAAGAGGAGAAACAACAGCTTAAATCATTTTTGAAGAAAGAAGCTTTTGACATCATTCACTATCACACCATATGGAACCCGCTGCTTCCCTTCCAGGTATTGAAACACTCCAAGTCTAAACAGATAGCCACCTTTCATGATACCCCGAAAAGCCAATTCGTAGGTGACTGGATCATGCCGACCGTAGCGCGAGGAATTTTTACATTTTTAGATCAAATCATTTCTGTTTCTAAAAGCCAATCCGGATACATTTCTCGTTTTTCTAAAAGAAAAATCCACATCATCCCCAATGGAATTGATTTGGAGGAAATAGAATCTATTGCACCTAAAAAGAGCAGCCGCAATGATGAGTTGTTTCAAATGTTCTTTATGGGTAGGCTAGAACCAAGGAAAGGCGTAATGCATGCTTTGAGAGCTTTTCATCAACTGAAGCAGCGCTACCCAAAAATGAAACTGGTAATAGCCGGAGATGGAGATGGGAGAGCTGAGGTCGAGGGATATATTTCAATACACAACCTGGAAGATATTGAATTGCTGGGGTTTGTAGATGAGGCAATGAAATACAAACTTCTTAAGGAGTCCGATGTTTATCTCGCTCCAGCCTTGTATGGTGAAAGTTTTGGTATTGTACTGCTGGAGTCCATGGCCGTAGGCACACCAATAGCCGGGTATGCCAATTCAGGATACAAAAATGTAATTACTTCAGAAATGATGGAAGGATTTGCAGAGCCAGGTGAATTGGATCAATTCATTGCCTGTATAGAAAAGCTTATTCCCTCTGCCAAAAGAACTGAGTTAGCGAAGCATGGGCTGGAAGAAGTGAAGAAATACGACTGGGCTGAGGTCTCGAAAGAAGTGAATGAGGTTTATTTGAAGTAGTCGTCATCCTTGTCATTGCGGACTTGATCCGCAATCTTCTAATAAAGCAGATGCCGTGTCAAGCACGGCATGACACACTAAGTTTTATTTAAAATAAGCCCTCACTTTCTCCATCACATAGTCCATATCTTCCTCATATAGTTCTCCGATTACAGCTACTCTGAAAGTTTTACTTTCAGGAATAACTCCCGGATATATGGTAATTCCATTATCATATAGATAATCATGGAAGTGATTAAAGTCCAGACCAGGTTTATCAAGGTTTAAAGCAAGTAATATTTTGGATTCCTGCTCTAAAGGTAGGAAAGGAGTAAAGCCAAGTTCAGTAAACCCATCATAGAGTTTCTGCCAGTTAGCCTGATATCTTTTCCAGCGATTCTCCAGCCCTTCTTCTTCGTGCTCCTTGATGGCTTCAAGAAACGCATAGCTTGTTTGCACGGGGGGCGTAAATCGAAGCTGATCTTTCTTCTGAAGATTATCCCATTGCTTATAAACATCAAAATAGAAACCCGTTCCATTTGCTTTCAAATCATCGGTTCTATCCTTGTGGAATATAACAAATGAAAGACCTGCCATTCCATGGATGCATTTGTTAGAGCTGGAAAACAAGTAATCAATGTGAAGACCAGCTAAATCAATCGGGTAAGCTCCAAAAGAACTCATCGCGTCTACAATGTATTTCACGCCTGCCTCCTGACATATCCTGGCAACCTCCTCCAACGGATCCATCATGCCAGTAGAGGTTTCGTGATGAACCATCGCGAGATGTGTATACTTTCCACTGGAGAGCTCTTCTTTAATCTTCGCAGGTTCCGGGTAGTCTCCAAATTCAAAAAGCGAGGAATTCTTTAGTCCATACCCATCGCAGATTGCTTTCATACGAATACCATAAGCTCCGTTGGTGATTATCAGCACATGATCATCCTTTGCAAGAGCAGACACCAGACATGCCTCCATTGCCCCTGTGCCGCTAGCACCGAAAAGAGAAACCCGATGGGTATCCATTCCATTTCCAACTTTCAAAATCCCATCACAGATGTCGTGCATCACCTGCCCGAACTCATTTTCCCTAGGGCAAATATCTGGGACTAGCTGCGCCTCTTTTACTCGTTGAGATGTAGTGGCAGGGCCGGGGTTTAATAATATCTTTCGCTCAAGTTCTTTTTTGTGTAGCATGAAAGTTTCTTTAAGTCAAAAAATAGTCGTTTGATATAATCTGAATACTGTAGAAAATTTAACAGACCATTTAATGGCCTAAATTCTTCATGAATGCCTTCTTATTTTCAACAGGAGTGGTTGTTGGTCTGCCCAGGTCAGCTCGGGAAGATTCTGTGGTTCTCACTTCCAGCATAACCGGTCCTTCGGCCTTTTGAAACTGATCCCAAATACCAGCCATATTATCCATTTCAGTTACCAACCATGTTTGTTTGTAGCCGGATGCTTCTGCGATCTTTTGAAAATCAATCGCAAACCCCACTGTTGCCTGGCCGCCTACAGATTCATGGCAGCCATTGTTAATGAGGATATGCTTATAATTTTTAGCAGATTGGTTTCCTATAATAGCTCCTGCTCCCATGTGCATAATCGTAGCACCATCCCCATCCAGACAATAAACCGGTCTGTCCTTTTTGCTCAAGGCAATTCCTAGTGCTATTTGTGAAGCATGTCCCATCCCTCCTACAGTTAGAAAATCTTTTCCGTGACCCATGTTATGTTTAGCGCGGATCTCAAATACCTCTCGTGAAGACTTGCCAGTAGTCGAAACTACAACTGCTTCATCTTCCATTTTCTGAAGCATCCATTCGATCACCTCTTCACGATTGATGGTATATGGATTATCTACCTTGGTTTGAAGCTTATACTTATCAAAAACTCCCTTTTTTACCAATAAAGCAAATGGAGCATTTTTAGACTTCATCATTTTGAAAGCCTCCTCCAATTGATTCTCAGCTTCTTTTTCGTCATCTGAAAGTATCGTATAATCGATTCCCATTGTTTGAAGCAATTCTTCAGAAATCCTCCCCTGCTTTACATGTTGAGGTTCATCTTTCACTCCCGGTTCACCTCTCCATCCGATCATTAACAGCATAGGAATAGAGTACACATCCGGATCGGCCAACGACATCAGTGGGTTCACGCAGTTTCCAAAGCCGGAATTCTGCATGTATACCAACGGAATTTTTCCTGTTGCCAAATGATGGCCCATAGCAAGCGCTATCGCACCACCTTCATTCGCTGCAATAATGTCAGTGCCTTCATCTGTGATCACTGAGCAAAAATCTTTCAACAAAGAATCGGGTACTCCTGTCGTAAATTCAACGCCCTTATTTCGAAGTGACTTTAAAAAATGCTGAGGATCTAACATTGTTAGTTTGGAAGAATAGTTAAGATTTCTTTGATCGACATACAGAATTCATCTGCTTCTTTGGATCTTTTGTTTGTCAAAATTGACTCTGCTGTCTTTTTCATGGCCGGGAACGCAGCTCTTAAAAGATGATTGGCATAGATCACTATGCTAAATCCAGCTTCATGAAGCTCTTCCTCTGTAAACTGATTGTAAGATGAAGGCACAGAAACAACAGGTACTTTGAAGTCAAATTCTTGATAGCGTTTCATAAACTCCATGATCTCACTACCGTCCTTGTGTCTGCTATGGATCATGATCGCGTCAGCGCCAGCTTCAATATATGCTTTTGCACGAGTCAATGCATCCTCCATTCCATGCTCCGCAATCAAGCTCTCTAAACGAGCAATGATCATGAACTCCTCGGTAACCTGGGCCTTTTTCCCTGTATTGATTTTTTCACAGAAACCTTCTATTGTATCCAGCTGCTGCTTTACTTCAGTGCCAAATAGCGAATTTCTTTTTAATCCAACCTTATCTTCAATGATAACGGCGGATACACCAAGTCTTTCCAGGTTTTTCACCAACATGGCAAAGTGTTCAGTCACCCCTCCTGTATCTCCATCAAGGATAATCGGTTTAGTGGTAACGTCAAGGATATCATTAATGGTATTGAAACGAGAGGTTCTATCAACGTACTCAGTATCAGGTTTACCCTTTGCAGTAGAATCCGTTAACGAACTTACCCACATAGCATCAAACTCTCTTACTTCGTTTTCATCTGTGATGCTGGTTTGCTCAACAATTAGTGCAGATATACCATTGTGAGCCTCCATTACACGAACAATGTCTTTTGAATCCAGAAGCCTTCTCAGCATTCTTCTTCGAATGTCTGGAGTGGTTCCCACTTCTTTCATTGCAGCACGTAAACCGGTTGATGAAATGCCGGAAGTATATTCAGGTTCCACCAGCTCACCTCCCCACTCCTGAAGCAACTTCAAAACTTTATCTCTGATGTGTTTTTGAGGACCAGTCTTCCAATCGCTACCATGTACCACATAGTCAGGCTTGAGAGCTCGAAGGTTTTCCTCATAATCCAATTCGGTTTGAGGGATGACATCCTTCACTCCTTTCAGATTTTCGAGAATCTTTTTTCGTTCGTCAAAGGACAGAAATGGTGTTCTGCTGTATTTGCTGACTGCTTTATCGGATAGCAACCCAACGGTTACTTCTCCCAATTCACGAGCTACTTCTATAATATTAACATGACCATGGTGAATGAGATCGGTACCCATTCCTACATATACTTTCTTCATCTAAGTCTGAAAATTTTGTAATAGGTGTTTATAAATTCATTTACCCCTAAACAGAATATTTTTATTTATGAATTTATGCCCTCCTATTGCGATTTAGAATATTCTATCTTCGCGCAAAAGTAATTGGAAACCGAGGGAATCTCCTCCTTATTTTATAAGAGATGACGCAAACGATTGAAACTGCTGTAATATTAGCCGCCGGACGTGGAACCCGTCTTCAGCCATACACCTTTGACATCCCTAAAGGTTTCATGCAAGTGGGAGAGGAAAAGTTAATTGAACGATCAGTCCGACTATTAAAGGAAAGTGGTATCAAGAATGTGATCATTGGAACGGGCCATTTGCATGAGCATTATGAAAAGTTTGCTGAAGAAAATGGCTTGACCACTTTTCTAAGCCCTGATTATGCTACTACCGGGAGTTTCCATACGTTGATTTATGGCTCGGATTTAATCAAAGGCGACTTTTTATTACTAGAATCTGACCTTCTCTATCATTCAGACGCAATCAAGGGACTGATTAATGCTGAAGAGAAAGATGTGATCTTATGTAGTGGGTTTACAAAATCAAATGATGAGGTTTATGTAGAAGTGGTTGATGATAAATTGAAAAGCCTCTCGAAGAAAAAAGAAGAATTAGAGTCTGTGGATGCTGAGCTGGTAGGTATCTGGAAATTATCTACTGAACTCCTTGACAAGCTGAAGAAACATCACGGAAAAGCTGAGGATGCGAGAAATAAGGATTACGAGATTGCGATTGCTCATCTATCTCAGAAACATCCTGTAAGTGTATTGAAGATGGAGAATCTGACCTGGTGTGAAATAGATAATCA
Organism: Ekhidna sp.; assembly: GCF_040220215.1. Taxonomy (GTDB): domain Bacteria; phylum Bacteroidota; class Bacteroidia; order Cytophagales; family Cyclobacteriaceae; genus Ekhidna. The sequence continues at coordinate 164,143 of NZ_JAVJTR010000016.1, read as the reverse complement.
GGAACATTTGGAGCGAGCTAAGGAAAAAATATTACCAAAACTGGACTAAAACTGTACTGATATTCACAAATGAAATCTTACATCAATCACCTCAAACTTTCTAAGCAGATAAAGTCTTTAACTGAGGGAACTAGTATTGAATCTTTACTTTACTGGTACGATCAAAAACTTAAAGACGTGCTCGGTTGGAAGGGCATTAAAAAATTCATTAGGTTTTCAATCACCTCTAAAAAGAAAGATGAAATAGCAGGTAATTACAATGTTTCCAGATTGTATTTTGGGAATCCTATCAGTGACGGTCTTTCTGCTTCTGGTGCAACCGTTTGGAACTACACAAAACTTAAAAATCCACCAATTATTCAGAATAATGATATATGTAAATTGTTGGAAGAAAATGCAGGAGATATTATTAATGAATACAAAAACAACATTGACAAAATTGTTACACACCCGGATAATAATAGTTTAGCAAAAGATGGTACCTGGTCTGGTATTTTCCTCTATGGGGTGGGTGGACAGAAGGATGAACGATATCAGGAATATTTTAAAAAGACATATGAGCTAGTGGATCAACTTCCTATCTCTAAGAATTTTGGTTTTGTTTTGATATCCAAGCTCTCAGCTGGTGTGAAGATATTACCTCATTGTGGATCAAGTAATTTGCGCTTTAGATATCATTTAGGTTTGGATGTACCTGAACCGGATAAGGTCAAAATCAGAGTTGGTCAGACATGGCAACACTGGGAAACCAGCAAAGCCTTTGGGTTCGATGATTCATTCGAACATGAAGTGCTTCATGAAGGAGAGAAAGACCGTGTCGTTCTGATTGTGGATGCATGGAATCCCCACCTGACAAAAGAAGAGATCGCCATTTTTGACAATCGTCTTTTCCATGAATTTGGAACTCGTGTGAATTAATTTTTTGGTGGGTGCCAAAGCCCCGTAGTTTCATCCCTGCTACCTCCTGTACCTAGGTAACCATACATAAGTTCCAGGTAGCCTTTGGAGTCATGTGGAACGGAGACCTGTTCGCCAAGAAACTGTACGTCCTTTAATGGGAAAACGAGTTTTTTGGGGATGTGCTGACGCTCGTTGGGGTACTTCGCATCTACAAACTGACGTAAGGTTTCTCCCTCATCATCGTAAAAGAAAATGTCAAAATCATACCCTTTGTAGGAAAAGTAAACCTTAGGGCCGGCATGGTTCTTAGAAGTATCATAAAACTTTAACCCTTTTGGCATCTTGCCTTTAAGATTCGCTACTTTCGGATAGGAACTCTTCATCATCGCTACATCTATGTCAATATCGTGAGGAATAATACTATTGGAACGATATTGACCAAGCAAGGTCCCGAAATCCAACCAAAAAGGTTCGTTGGTCTCTTTGAGAGAAGAGACGGATTGGCGAAACATTTGCTCCAGTATTTGAAGCTTTCGCTTTCGATATTGACCGGGCATTGCGAATAAAACTAAATTTGCAACTCGCTGGATATACTGGCTGATACGTAGCATTTTGCAAAAAAACATATAAAAACTGATTCGTAGTTGAAGGATTCAAACAAAGACCTACCAATTGATCTGGTTTACACCTGGGTTGATGGCAATGACCCTGAATATCTCAAGATTTATAATGAGTACGCTGAGACGCCAAAGGACATAAACCCTGAACGGGTTAGGGATACGTACGACATGCTAAAATACAGCCTCCGGTCAGTAGAAAAATATCTGCCCTGGATACGTACTATTTACATTGTTACAGCCAGACCCCAGATTCCGGATTGGCTACAGCCAAATCACCACAAGGTGAAAGTGATCCATCATGATCAAATTATTGATGAAGAGTATCTACCTACATTCAACTATAACACCATTGAAAGTTATGTTCATAAAATCCCCAATCTGTCAGAATACTTCCTCTATTGCTGTGACGACTTTCTGTTTGGCTCAGACGTTCACATTTCTGACTTCATAGATAATGAAGGTAAAATAACTGTGTTCGGAACCTTGTTCGGTGAAAATCTAAAATTCAGAATTTATGAGCGTAAACTGGATATTGTAAGTCTTGGGTTAGTGGAGCACAACCCGGTCTTCTTTAAGAAATCGTATATAGATGAATTACAAGTACATTATAAAAAGCTCTTTCATGCTACACGAGAGGCTAAGTTTAGACGCAATGACAATGTGACGATGCAGAAAGTGTATAAGCAGTGGGTTCTTAGCAATTATCGGGAGCTCGCCCGTCCAATTAAGGTAACCGAATTAATGAAAATTCATACGTTTCATAAAATCACAAATAATTTAAAGAAACAAGAAAAAGCCATTAGCGCGCTGGAACAAAAGGCTCCAAAATTCTACTGCTTGAATGACGATCAGAGAGATAACCCCAACCCAAAAGTGGTGAAATTGATTCAGGATTTTCTAACTCGAAATTATCCTGATAAGTCAGGTTTTGAGCTCTAGAAATGCTAGCTATTTATTAGTTGAGAATCAACATAAATATTATCAAGCCAATTCCCTCCCGGTTTAAGCACTGAATGAAGGTCATAACCGACTTCAATTAGCTTCTTGTGCAACCTATTCGATGGCCTTTCAATGCTCATGACCCTAAATCTAAATTTATCAAACGGAAAATCATGCAATACCTTCTCTTCATGACCCTCCACATCTAGAGAAAGATAGTCTATCACTTTAGGCGCATCATTTTCTTTCAGAATCTGAGCCAAGGGTGCAGATACCATCTTTTCACCTTTAGTATCAATGTGTCCGGTAGCTCCATCGTTGTTAAAAAACACTTCTTCCTTATTGTCTGAAACTACTGCCCTAACTGTCTTACAATTCCTGTTTTTAATCAAATGCTTGTAGAATCTCTTATTAGCCTCAATACAAATGCCATTCCAACCATACTTCTTCTCAAGAACATAAGTGTTGCTACTAGTTACTCCATTTGAACCTCCTAGTTCCACAAACCAACCTCCTTCTTTTCCATTTAACAACTCAAGAACTATCTTATCTTGATTAGCCTGTGATAGATATGAGAATGACTTGAATAGGTTCTCAAAGACAACCAACAGCCTTACCGGCAATTGAAGCCCATGAGTAATAAGTTTTTCAAAAATGTATCTCTTCATTGCTCAATAATAGCTATCATTTTATTAAAAAATCCAACTGCTCAATTATTTAGACTTTAGATTTGCGGCCTCATGCAAGTAATACGTCTCCTACTAGGATCCTCAAAGAAATTATTTCTAATCGCAGCTTTTACCAGTGTATTGACCGGCCTTTTTTCTACAATGGTCATCAAGACCATCCATGAGTCTATTCAGGGTGAAGAGTTTCAGCTAAACCTGTTCATACAAAAGTTTGCCTTCTTTTGGATTATGTATGGAACGCTATCTGTGATTTCGTCATACGCCGTTTCCAAGCTTACTCAGAAAATCATTCATCAGCTGAGAATAAAACTTTCTAATAGTTTCTTGAAGGCAACTTTTGAAACGATGGAGCATAATCAGAAAAAAATGCTTCCAATATTGACTGAGGATATTAAAACAATTGCTTATTCGATAGACAGACTGCCAAATGTAACAACCGGTCTTGCATCTATAATAGGCATCCTTGCCTATATGGTTTGGTATTCACCTCTTCTATCCGGAGCTACAGTCTTGATATTTGTAATGGTGTTTCTATTCACAAAAGTGCTACTACCCTACATACGCAAATACGAAGGGCAATCCAGAACACATCTTAATGACATATTTGATTACTTCCATGGATTGGTTTTCGGAATTAAGGAGTTGGTACTGAATAAAGAGTCGCAGAAAAGATTTCTGAAGGATTTCATCATCCCCTCAAGTCACAAGCAAAATCAAGCTTACCTAAAAGAAAGCGTCGCGGCGGCCATAATGAACAGGGCAACTGATATGATCTTACTATTGGGTATTGCTGGGCTAATAATAGCCGTTTTCAAACTCCAATTTGTTACCCTTGAATTTTTCGGCCATTACTTAACGCTGGTACTTTTTACTCTGGCCCCACTGTCGACGGCAGCAGGATTCTTTAGTGGCTTAAAAAGGCTGGATGTTGCTCTTGAGCAAATTACGAAAGTAGGATTGGAGCTTAAGCCTGACAGTGAATTCAATGAAGGAATGCAGCCACTTGATGAACCTGAAAACAACAAGCAAGTAATAAAGCTGGAGCAAATGAAACACAGCTATTATCATACTGACATAGACCAGCATTTTGCGATGGGGCCTATTGATTTGTCAATCAATAAAGGAGAAATGCTTTTCATCGTAGGAGGAAATGGAAGTGGAAAGACAACCCTTGCCAAATTGTTATTAGGACTTTACTCCCCCCTTTCAGGTAAGGTATATTATCGTGGGCAGGAGATTACGGAAGATAACTTATCGACATATCGATCAAAGTTTTCGGCAGTTTTTGTAGACTCATACTTGTTTGAGGACTTCTTGAACGTAGACAAAGAATACCTGGCAGAGCACGGAGAGAATCTAATTAAAATGTTCAATCTTGAGAACAAGGTGAAAATTAAAAATCACAAGTTCACAACCAAGAATCTATCCGAAGGCCAAAAGAAAAGATTGGCACTTATAATCTCAATTTTGGAAAACAAGGACATCTATCTCTTTGATGAATGGGCGGCTAATCAGGATCCTCTTTTTAAAGACATTTTCTATACCCAGATTCTTCCATTTATTCAGAAAATGGGTAAAACCCAGATAGTCATTACACATGACGATAGGTACTTCGATCTTGCAGATAGGGTAATTAAGCTGAGGGATGGGAAAATAAGTGATTACCGAGCACAATAATCTTCAATTCCCCAATAATTGATCGATTCCCACTTCAATTGAAACAAGAGGTTTCCATCCTGTTAGTTTCTGTACTTTCTTAACTGAGAGAATATTCGTATCAACATCAAAATTGCGGTCTTCCAGGTGAATAATATCCAAAGGTCGGTCAATCAACTTTTCAAAAATCACGCTAAGTTCTTTCAGAGAAATTCCCTTACCGGTTCCTAGGTTCAGGGTTTCATTATTCAAGTTTATACAATTAAGAATTCCTTTACATAAATCATCAACATGAATAAAGTCTCTGGTCAATACGCCTTCGCCAACCATTTTTATTGGTTGATTATTTTTGATCATATCAACCCAATGCCCAATAACCCCTAAACCTTTCTTTAAACTAAATCCTTGACCATATAAGTTTGAAGGTCTTAGAATTACGAATTGAAGACCATTTTGCACACTGGCTTCCCGGATTGCCTGCTCAACTTTCAATTTTATTATGCCATAAGCTGAAATGGGATTCGTTGGATGCTCCTCATCTATCGGCAAATATTCAGGTTCCCCGTAGACTGTGCCCCCTGATGAAATAAATATCATTTTGGCATTCTTGTTTGTGCAAACATCAATAACGTTCTTGGATGCCTCCCAATTCAATTGCTTTTCAGCTTCTATGTCTGCACCAGTTACGGCAGGGTTTGATTTCCATGCGAGGTGTATCACTTTATCTCCTTCTTCAACAAGATCATTAAGTGCACCTGAATCACTAGCCAAATCAATTTTATGTTGAATAAGGTTAATATGTTGATCTGACTCAATTTCTGTAGAATGAATATCAAGGAGAGCTGCAGACCTTATTCCGAAATCTGAAAGATGATTTATAAGGTTTTTGCCCAAAAACCCATTGGCTCCAGTGATAATTATTTTTCCCAAATTATGTCTTTTTGGTTTACAGCTCAGCTACTTTTTTTTAAACTGAAATTGCAAAATAAACCAATTAGGTACAGATCGATCCATAAAGTAGGAATTCCACATCTAACATGCTGAAATTTTAATATGGTTTCATTCGGTTATTTACCTTTGCGAAATATTCAACACTGAATCTCAGTGAGTTCTCAAAAGCATTTTAAGAAATTTTACGCCATTCTACTCCTATTTACTTTATTAACACTTCATTGGTAGATTAATGTCGAAACAAGATAATTACATCATTTCCGCAGGTGATGAAAATTTTTACCTATGCTTTAAGCAACTCATGTATTCGTATGAGAGACATCACGAATATGATAACAGCAAAATCGTATTTTTTGACCTGGGATTGAATGATCAACAAAAAGCTGAATTGGAAGATAAAGCTCAGGAAAACGATTGGTTAGAAATTCGGATGTTCGACTTTTCAAAATACCCAAGCTACTACAACCCTAAGAATCAAAATTATGCATGGAAGCCCACGTTGATTCATGAGGTTTTAGAAGAAAAGAAGGGAAATTTATTCTATTTAGATAGTGCCAACCTTATCCTAAAAAACCTCAAGCCAATTTGGGAAACCATTGAAAGTAAAGGAACCTATGTTCCCTTATGCGGTACCGGATTGCTAGAAGAGTGGACACTTGATCAAACCCTTGAATACCTCAATGTATCTGATGCGCTCCGTAAATCAAGAAACAGGGCCGGTAATACCTGTGGGTTTTCATATCACCATCCAGAGGTCAGGGAATTGGTCAAACAATGGAAGAATTTTGCGGCTATAGAGGAGTGTATTCATCCTCATGGCGCTAATAGAAACAATCATAAAAGTGATCAATCCATTTTAACAATTCTTTTATTACAATTTCAGGAGAAAGGTGCGATTGAATTAACCCAAGACGAAGTGGATATTAGCTGCTCCAGACCAACCAAGTATATAAGCGTAAGAAAAAAAGTCAGTGAAAAAATGATCCTTCCCATTGGCCCATTGACTTATATTTATTTTTTGATACAAAGACAGATTGACATTTTAGTAAATAAAATAGCTGGGAATTGATGCAAATAATTTTAATAACTATCGCAACAATTCTTGCACTTACATTCATTGGAATTAGTGCATACAACTTTCTTTCTGGCAAGAGTTTAATAAAGGATGTAATTCATTTTTATTCGCTAAAGAAAAAATCTGTTGCAGATCTGGATGAAGATTGGGTTAAAGCAAAGATTAAATCAGATATAATTATCTCATTAACTACCATTCCTGAGCGAATTGACAGCATTGAACTAACTATTAAAAGCCTGCTTTACCAGAAAAAACAATCAGCTCGAATCCATTTAAACATTCCATATGTTTCCTTTAGAAATCAAAAAGAATACGTAATTCCGGAATGGCTAAAATCCCTTAAATCCGTAAATATTGTTCGAATAGAGGAGGACTTTGGGCCAGCATCTAAGTTCATTCCTTCACTAAAAAAATTAGAACCTGATCAACCGATATTGGTTGTTGATGACGATAATATTTATCCACCAAACTATGTGAAGGATTTTGATGAGGCCGGAAAAGAACACCCCGATATTATACTTGCAGCAAGTGGATGGAGAGTGCCTGACGATCTTATTGACAAATCAACAACCCTATTGAGTAATATCAAACGAATCCCTCCTACTCCATTACCAGGAACCCGAATTAACCATTTATTTCGAACCGATATTATTCAAGGGTATTCCGGTTACTTGCTAAGGCCAAAATTTTTTGATCTGGATGCTATTGATAATTATGACGGAGTTCCACAAAAGGTCCGTTTTGTAGATGATGTGTGGGTTAGTGCCCAGGCAAAAGTAGAAAAGTTCATATTTCCAATATCCAGGTTTTGCTATGTCCCTTTCTTTCAGAATGATTTTTACAAAGCATCTAGTCTGGCAAAAATCAATAATTACAACCGTGTTGACAATCGGGACAGAAATAATTCTATTGCCTTGCGTTTTTTCGAAAAGAAATGGGGCAAGGATAAAGAAAGCTTGACCTAGCCAGATTCTTAAATTTCCTTTTACAGCTAGGATTCTTATAGTACTAGCACATATGTAACTGTTATCAGCTAAAAGAAAGTATTAAAGCCGGATAAAGTGGTTCAAACACTTAACTTTGCGGCGAATTATTTTTTTATGAAAGTAGTAATACTAGCAGGTGGCCTTGGAACTCGTCTGAGTGAGGAAACTCACTTGAAACCAAAACCAATGGTTGAAATTGGTGGTAAGCCCATACTATGGCACATCATGAAGATATATTCAAGCTTCGGCTTCAATGAATTCATTATTTGTCTTGGATATAAAGGATACATAGTTAAAGAATACTTTGCTAATTACTTTTTACACCAGTCAGATGTGACTTTTGACCTTTCAAATAATGAAGTTGTTTATCACAAATCAGAAGCTGAAGCCTGGAAGGTGAGTTTAGTGGACACGGGAGATAAAAGTATGACCGGTGGTCGCATCAAGCGTGTAAAGGATTACATCAATGGCAGTCCATTTCTTTTGACCTATGGTGATGGTGTAGGGAACATTCAGGTCAATGATCTGGTACAATTTCATAAGGATCAGGGAAAGTTATTGACAGTGACTGCCGTTCAGCCAGCTGGTCGCTTTGGTGCGCTGAATCTTGACGATCAAAATAATGTAGAGTCCTTCATGGAAAAACCAAAAGGAGATGGATCATGGATCAATGGAGGCTTCTTTGTCTGCCAGCCAGAGGTTTTGGATTATATTGATGACGATGCAAGTATCTGGGAAAGAAAACCCATGGAGACGATTGCGAAGGATAATCAAATGGCAGCCTTCAAGCACAAGAACTTTTGGAAGCCCATGGACACAATGAGAGATAAGCTGGAGTTGGAAAATCTTTGGGAATCCGGTAATGCACCCTGGAAAATCTGGTAAAGAATTTCATGTGAAAAAGGCCGAAATAAATTTAATTCAAAGTACCTATAGAGGGAAAAAAGTATTCCTCACCGGTCACACCGGATTTAAGGGCTCCTGGCTATCCATTTGGTTAGAGAAGTTAGGTGCAGAGGTTTTCGGGTACAGTCTTGCACCGGAAAACGATTATGACCTCTACAATCAGCTTAATTTTTCTGATCGCCATACGTCACTGTTTGCAGACATCCGGGATAAAAAAAAATTCGAGAAAAGCATTTTAAATTTTAATCCGGACTTCATTTTTCATCTTGCAGCACAGCCATTAGTTAGATACTCATACCAACATCCAGTTGAAACCTATGAGACTAACGTAATTGGTACCGCTAATTTGCTAAACAGCATGCGGAAGCTCACGAAGAAATGTGCAGCAATTTTCATAACTACGGACAAGGTTTATCACAATAATGAATGGGAATATCCTTACAGGGAAAATGATCGTCTGGGTGGTTATGATCCATATAGTTCTAGTAAAGCATGCTGTGAGTTGCTTATTGACTCTTTCAGCAATTCTTACTTTAATAATGCCAATTTTAAGGAACATAATATTTCAATAAGCAGTGCGCGAGCAGGGAATGTGATTGGTGGTGGTGACTGGGCGGCAGACCGAATCGTACCGGATATAGTAAGAGCACTCAAGGAAGGTCAAACGATTGAAGTAAGAAATCCTCATTCAGTGAGGCCCTGGCAGCATGTCATAGAGCCATTGGGTGCTTATCTTTTGCTGGGCGCACGCTCATACAATGATCACGTGGGTGGAGCATGGAACTTTGGGCCTAATGCAAACGATATACTTACTGTTGGGGAACTAGTGGATCATGCCATTAGCATATGGGGCGAAGGAGATTACACAACACCACAGAAAAACGATGATCCACATGAAGCCGGATTATTGATGCTTGATATAAGCAAGTCACAAAGAAAATTGAATTGGAACCCCAGGTACTCATCTAAACAAGCAATTGAAATGACCATTAATTGGTATAAGAATTTCAAAGAAGGTGCTAGTGCGAACGAATTGATAAAAAACGACATTGATAACTATCTAAATATAAAATGATGGAATTAAAGAATTTGGTTGATGAAAACCTGATAAATTCTTTGAGGGCGATTGCTTCAGAAAAAGTTACTCAGAAAATAATCCCAGGAGAGGACTATATTCCAGTAACTGGAAAAGTGCTCGACGAAAACGATTTACTATTAGGTGTTGATTCTGTGCTTGATGGTTGGCTTACTGCAGGGCGATTTGGGAAAAAGTTTGAGTTCCAATTCGCTAAATATTTTGGTAGCAAATCTTCTATTTTGGTTAATAGCGGATCCTCTGCAAACCTGGTGGCCTTTTATACATTGACCTCTCCCAAATTAGGTGATCGGGCAATCAAACCGGGTGATGAGATCATCACTGTAGCTGCTGGCTTCCCAACCACAGTCAATCCAATGATCCAGTTTGGAGCCGTTCCTGTATTTATTGACATAGATATACCTACTTACAATGCAAAAGTTGAGTTAATAGAGCAGGCGATCTCACCTAAAACCAAAGCCATTATGATGGCACACACGTTGGGAAATCCCTTCGATCTTAAAGTGGTCATGGATATTGCGCAGAAGTATAACCTTTGGGTGATCGAAGATGATTGTGATTCGCTTGGAGCTACTTATAATGATCAAAAAACAGGCACATTTGGTGATCTCGCAACCGTAAGCTTTTATCCAGCTCACCATATCACCATGGGTGAAGGTGGGGCTGTCCTCATCAATAACATAAAGCTAAAAATGCTCGCAACAAGCTTTCGAGATTGGGGACGAGATTGCTATTGCGACCCTGGAAAGGACAACACTTGCAACAAAAGATTTCAATGGCAACTTGGAGAACTCCCGCTAGGGTATGATCACAAGTACACTTACAGTCACATTGGTTTCAACCTGAAAGTGACTGATATGCAGGCAGCCATCGGACTTAGCCAACTAGAAAAAGCAGATCACTTTGTCCAAAGAAGACGAGAAAACTATGCTCTTCTTTATAGCAAAATGAAAGAGTTTGAGGAGTATTTCATACTACATGAGCCAACACCCGGATCAAATCCCAGCTGGTTTGGATTTATGCTTACCATAAGAGATGGAGCTAATATCGACAGACATGAATTGGTTCAACACCTTGAAGCAAATAAAATTGGAACACGGTTGTTGTTTGCAGGAAATTTGATGCGTCAGCCTGCATACACTCAAATACAAAAAAGAACCGTTGGTTCATTTGAAAATACAGACAAGGTGATGAATGATTCGTTTTGGCTAGGTGTATGGCCGGGGCTAAACGAAAATCACTATGAGTATATATCAGCTACCATCAGGGAGTTTCTGAAGTCTAAATAATGGAGTTTAACCCAACAGACATATCTGGCTGTTGCCTACTTACTCCTTTTAGTCATAGTGATGATCGAGGTGGTTTTGTGAAATTCTACAATGCAGATGCTTACGCGAAAAGTGAATTAGATTTTCACATTAAGGAGATTTATTATTCATCCTCAAAAAAGAATGTATTTAGAGGATTTCATTTTCAGATGCCTCCTGCTGATCACACCAAGATTGTCAATTGCTTTACAGGATCAATCATAGATTTTGTCCTGGATTTAAGAAATACTTCCGAAACGTACGGAAAGTGTATTGCCCTAGAGATCAATGCAGAAAATAAACAAGCGGTATACATACCTAAAGGGTGCGCACACGGTTTCCTTTCGTTGGAGGATGATACAATTGTTACCTACCTCCAGGAAACAGTTTATAATCCGGATGCCGATAGTGGAATTCTGTGGTCTTCGGTTGACATGCCTTATGAAATAATAGACCCAATCTTATCTCCAAGAGATCAGGGTTTTCAAAGTTTACAACAATTTAAAAGTCCATTCTAGTGAGAATCTTAATGACAGGGGCAACCGGATTCATTGGATCAAATCTTCTGAATACTTTGTTAGGATCACATGAAGTCGGCATACTCATTCGGCCGAATAGCAAGGTTAATAGCAATGCCACCAATCATGCCGCCACCGGGTATGTTTATGATGGCAACCTTGATTCTATTTTAGATGCATTCGACTCATTCAAACCAGATGCTGTCATCCACCTGGCTTCTTACTATGTGTTTGATCACAAGCCAGAGGAGATTGACATACTGCTGGAAAGTAATCTTAAAATCGGCACTTACCTTCTGGAGGCAATGAAGCTAAAAGGCGTGAAGTATTTCATAAATACGGGTACCTCCTTTGAGCACTTTGGTAAAGAAGAAAGAGAGGTAGTTAACCTCTATGCTGCAACAAAACAAGCATTTGGGAATCTATGCAAGTACTACTGTGATGCGGGCTACATAAAAGCTGTTACCATAAAACTATTTGATACATACGGAGAGAACGACCCAAGAAAAAAGCTACTCAGTCTTCTTAAAGAAAATTTGAAGACGAAGAAAGAGCTTTTGCTATCTCCCGGCGAACAAATCATTGATATTGTACATATTAACGATGTTGTAAATGCTTTTCAAATGGTTTTAGACAAAATGCCAAATTACAAAGAAAGCTATTTGGAATTTGGTCTTAGCAACAATCAGAGATGCTCCTTAAAAGATTTGGTAAGCCTTGTAGAAAAAGTTGCCGGCGAAAAAACAAATATTAAATGGGGTGCGAGACCGTATCGGGACAGAGAGGTAATGAATCCATGGAAAAACTTCACCCCACCACCCGGATGGAAGCCTCAAATCACACTTGAGGAAGGTATTAGAAGATTTTTAGCATAGAAACAAAGTACTGTAATGAGTCATAATAATGAAATCAATTTGCTTGTGGCTGTCACGAACCATATGCACAATAAAGAGGCAATTACTCTGAAAAAAGCATTTGAGCAATACGTCGACACTATCTTGATTGACAATGATTCCACCTTTGCAAACGATGAAGAAAAAGGTTTTTTTGATTACACCTTAAAGGGAGCATACTACAACGGGCAAATAAATCAAGCCTATGAGCATTTAAAAGATCATCATACGCATTTACTCATCATAAACTCGGATATCACAGTAGATGATTTTGAGCAATTAATCGAAAGAATTAAGAACGTTTATGCGAGACACCCTGAAGTAGGGGTTTATGCCCCGTCTGCTCACTATTCACCTCACAACCATATGGCAGACCTGGGAACGAAAGATATCCGCAAAGTGACTTTTACAGATGGATTTTGCTACGTGATCCCAAAAGGTTTCCTAGACATACTATGCCCTATCGACCTGAGTATTAACAGGATTGGACATGGAGTAGAAATATTTCTTGGTTTTTTAGGAATGAAATATAAGAGATGGACTGTGGTGGACGACTTTTTAATGGTACATCACCCAAGCGGTAGTGGCTACAGTAGCAAAGAGGCCAGAAAACAAAGAGACGACTGGTATGCAACAAAAAGCCGAGCAGCACAAGTTTTTCATTATTGGGTTTCAAAAGACATTCTGAAAAATCGCTTTGGATATGTTTTTATGAAATTCCTGATGCGTTTCTACCTCCCGTCTGATAATTGAGTCTTAAACCAAAAGATAATTAGCTGAATACTATTATTAACTTTGCAACAGCAAAAAAATTGAAAGCATCTAAATGAAAGCATATCTTATTATCATCTTGATATTTTGTCTGGGTTGTGTTTCTAAAACAAAAAAATCACCGCCATCAGAAAGTGCCGAAATCGAGACTAAAAAAGAGTCTAAAACAGAAAAATCAGATTTCTATGTGAAATTCACCAAAGTGGATAATAGGGCTCATGTATACATTGATGACTCGTTGATTTACAAATCAGATTATACCCTTGGGGGGGCTAACGAAGTAGCCTATGAGGTTGATATTAGCAGCTACATAAATAATTCAGAGAAATTGAAAGTTGTTCTATACAATGGGGTAGAACCATATGATGAACAAGTAGACACCTACTGGGAAATAATGTATGATCTCATTCTAGATGGGGAAGTTGTTGATTTCATACATGAGCAAGAACAAGAAAACATCGTTGGTGTAGCTTTTGAAAGTGAGTATATAATAGAAGAATGGAGACTCAACGCTAAATAAAAGAATGATAGGAATAGACATAGTCGACCTAAAAGATCCTTCGTTTAAAGAACGAAGTGAAAGGAGTCTTGACCTCATTAAAAACGAAAATGATTCGATAATCGAGCACCCTCGTTTATTCTGGATTCTTTGGTCTGCGAAAGAAGCCATTTTTAAATGCAAAAGAGAGCCTTTGAATTTTGCTCCTAAAAAGATTCCTGTATTGATCAAAGAAGAGAATGGTCATGTCACCTTTCAGTCAGAGGGTATAAAAGGTAAGGTGGAAATTACTGATGAGTTCATACTCTCCATCTGCGGGGATTTAGAAAATTCAACCTATGAAACTTTTGAAAAACCGAATCAAAATTGGAGCGAAGGAATTCGATTTTTAGTCATTGAATTTTTCCGTGAAAAAAACCTGGATTACCATATAGGGTCAGACGAACTAAACCTCCCGGTTATTGAGCCTGCCAAAAAAGAAATATCCATTTCGCATCATGGTCGTTATGGTGCAGTAGCATTCCCGAAAAGTCTGCTGTAGTCCAATCTCTCATACTATTTTTGCACGCATGCGTAAAAAATACATCCTCGGCGTTTTTCTCGTGGTGTTCACCATGATGCTTTCATCCTTTTCCTTTTACACCTATCAGATCCTTTATACACCTAATGTTCTTATAGAGCAGGATGATCGATACTTTGCTATTCCAAAAGGCACAACTTTCAAACAGCTTCAAAACAAACTGGCCGAAGAGCGAATCGTGAATGACCTGGTTTCATTCAGCTTTCTGGCAAAGCTTAAGGACCTGGATACCAATGTGAAAAATGGAATGTATCTGATCAAAGGGGATATGACCAATGTGGAATTAATCAATCTGTTGAGGTCCGGAGCACAAACTCCAATATCTCTAACTTTCTCAAATGCTCGTCTACTAAAACAACTCCCTAAAATACTTACTCAAAGCCTGGAGATAGATTCAGCTGATCTAGCTCCAGTACTTCTGGCTGATACAACACCTGCTCACTATGGGTTTACAAAAGAAACGTTTATCAGCATGTTCATCCCTAATACCTATGAGGTGTACTGGACAGTGACTCCTGAAGAATTACTGAACAGGATGAAAGCTGAATATGATCGGTTCTGGACGGAAGAGCGCATTCAAAAAGCCAAGCAACTTGGCATGACTCAAAATGAAGTTTCAACGCTGGCTTCCATTGTTCAGGGAGAGACCAATAAAATGGATGAAGCACCCACCATTGCAGGTGTTTATATCAATCGACTAAAACGAGGAATTCCTTTGCAGGCAGATCCAACATTGGTTTTTGCAATAGGTGATTTTAGTATCCGAAGGATTTTAAACAAGGATAAAGAATTTGATTCACCATACAACACTTACAAAAGTCGTGGCTTACCTCCCGGCCCCATAAATATGCCGAGAATTCCTGCTTTAGAGGCTGTTTTAAATTATGAGGACCATAGTTATCTATACTTCTGTGCCAAGGCTGATTTCTCAGGATATCATGCATTTGCCAGAACTTTAACGGAGCATAACGCAAATGCCCGTAAATTTCAGCGAGCTTTGAATCAGGAACGAATCTACAGATAGCATGAAGAGAAAATTAAATCAATTACTCCTGGCTATTTTAATAGCTTTTGCATTTGGTTGCTCCAAAGATGATTCCATTCAATCGAAATTAACTCTTGAAGGGAAACAAGTATCACAGGTATTTGAAGACGGGCAGCTAACCACCAGATATACCTACAAGCCAAATGGTCTATTGGATACCGTTCATTTCTATTCAAAGTTTTTTGCATCCGGATTGTTTGCAACATCGGAATACAACAGTGACAACCTAATCGCATCCCAGGAGTATTACCGAAACACGTCAGAAGGACCCATTCCAACAGGATCAATAACATTTTCTTACAGCAATGGTATGGTTGTGGAATATTCATCGATTAATGAAAAAAACACTTTCAAATATGAAAATGGAAAGTGTGTTGAATGGTCCAGATACCAAGACGATATCTTAGAGGAAAAGAAATCATTCATTTACGACCAAAATGGAAATATCAAGGAAGAACTAAAGACAGATTATGACAATGGCGAACTTTTTGTCAAGATAAAGATCGAATATGAATACGATTCTAACCATTCACCTGAATCATACATCTACCAACTCACACCGGGCTTCCCGACTTCTCAGAATAATATTACATTAAGAAATCAGACTGTAATCGATTCCGCACCAGGCACCAGTTTTTTTGTAGCGGATTCAAAATATGAATATGAATATGATCTAGATGGATACCCGATCAAATCTATTAAGTCATATATGGCTGATGGTGATTGGATTCAGGATACGGTTACTGAATATACTTACTTTTAAAAAATGTACACCCACGAAACTCACATACGCGTACGATATGCCGATACTGATAAAATGGGCTTTGCCTATTATGGCAATTATCCGAAATATTATGAAATCGCTCGGGTGGAAGGATTCAGAGCTTTAGGGTTTCCATACAAAGAGATGGAAGGTGCAGGTGTTGGGATGCCGGTACTAACTATGAACATCAAATACCACGGACCTGCTAAGTATGACGACTTGCTTTCTGTCAAGGTTATTATTCCTGAAATGCCACGTGCCAGAATGAAGTTTCTTTATGAAATAAAAAACGAAGAAGGCAAGCTGATAAACACGGGGGAAACTGTTCTGGCCTTTATGAATATGGAGACCGGAAGGCCTGTAAAAATGCCGGAACGAATGAAAGAATCAATTTCTCCTTTTTTCGAGTGATTTGAATTTGTCTCTTTCCTAAAAACGGCTACTTTTGCGTTCCCATTTTCGCGCACTCGCAATGAATGGGAGTAGAAACAACTACTTAAAAAATGTTTAGATCACAGAGGAGTGGCAGACTTGCCTCCCGAAGTGTAACGAAGGGAAGGGTGGTCGAAAGCGAGTTCTGAAAATACAGAGGAGTGGCAGAGTGGTCGAATGCGGCGGTCTTGAAAACCGTTGTACCGCGAGGTACCGGGGGTTCGAATCCCTCCTCCTCTGCAAGCAATTACCCAGCACAGTGTGCTGGGTTTTTTTGTTTACAAGCGAATTGAACTTGTTCAAATGAGCGATGTAAATGAAGAAACCGAACGGAGTGAGGGTAATTGCTTGCATCAGACCCCTAAAAGGGATCACGTAAGTAATCCCCTAGCCTTTTTCATTTTATAATGGTTGGGTTCGAAAACACGTAGGGGGTTCGAAATGGAGCAAAGCGGAATTCACGAGGGGCTGTGCGGCATGGGTGCGAGTATGAGTAATCCCTCCGAGCTTGCTCGATAGATCATTACTTCTGATTTTTCTTGCGATAAGAAGCAAAAGCTATAAAAATTAATGCTAATATGATCAGAGGGATATCGAAAGGATAAATATAATCCTCAAATAAAATGCTTAGGAGTAGAACTCCTATACCAACTGTAATTGAAAGCCATTCAAAATCAAATCTCATTTAATAATATTAGTATAAAATCACTTAATTCTACTCTAGGTTAAGTAACCAAAGACTTCAATTGTATAGGCAATTACACTAAGAATCAAATATATTACGTTAGTCTTTTTCCTGTATATGAGCAGATATCCTAAAATGAGAATAAAAATCACGCACATTGAAATCAACATCAAATATTTGCCCTGTATGTTAAGTAACTGAGATAATCTCAGAATGAACAATGGAGCAATTATCAATAATGTTTTCTCTTTAACAGCCTCTAAAACTAACCAAGCAATAAATGCTGTATTGAAGTAAAATAAATAGGGCAAACCAAGCAATAAGTTTAATGCCCATGTCAAATAAAAGCCACCAAAAGAGATAATGATCCACTTCTTCATTCTGCTCTAATTTAATCCATCCCATTTTCCCATTCCTACCCTCTAATTCTCAAATCGAGAATTTCCCCCATTCTTAAAACTATTTCTTGAGGGTACTGTATCAATTGGAACACTATTTGAGTTAAAGGGATTGTTCTCAAACAAGAACCAATTGAAATAGACTATCATTTAAATTTTTTATGAAAATGACAAAGAAGTATAACACTCCCTCTCCGCTCTCGCTGGTCATTCTGCTGGCGTTGGTTTTCGGGTTTTCTGCATGCAAAAACAAAAAGCAGCTCGCAGACATGAGTGATACCCAGGAGATTAAAGAACAAATGGCACAGGAAGAAATGGAAGAGGAAATTCCGGAAGAAGAACCTGAGGAGCGCGTGGTAAAGAAAGAACCATCCAAAGAGTTAAAGCTGAACAACTATTTTTCGGCGATCTCCTCGGCATCATCTACCGCTTCGGCCAATTCAAGCATTCAGGAGGCGCTCACTATGTTTAGCAACTCAGAGGCTCCTGTGCTTATCGTAATCTATAAAGAGGGCGGCAAGCCCAGCTACGATGAGCCTACTACCATCGGGAAGTATCTGAACTATCTGAAAGACACCAAAAACAATAAGGCCAGAGTGGAAGAAGTGATCTACGATGCGAATGGCAAAATCAAAGAACTGGTTCTAAGAAAATAAACACAAACAGACATGAAGAACATAAAATATATACTACTATCCCTCACCATCCTTTTTGCAATGAGTGGATATGCACAAAGCAATGTAGACCCGAGCAGAAAACAGGCAATCGATTCGCTTGCCCTGGAAAAAGTGAAGGATCTCAGCAAATACATCAGCATCATCGGAAATAAGGACACCCAGTTTTCGGAAGCCAAGCGTGTGATGGACCGGGCTGAAGAGCTTTTTGCCCCGGCAAGTGAAATGGGTGTTTCTTCCCTGGAAAGAGAAGAAATTAGCTACTACAAAGTGCGCGAGTATTTTGAGCGACTGATGGCGTTGAATTACGACAAGGTGACTATCAAATGGTACGACATTCACTATGTGAGCGACCTGGAACAACAACCGGATGGTACTTATGTAGGTGTGATCACTATTTATCAGCGTTTTGAAGGATCGTCAAAAGATGGCCTTAATTACAAAGACACAACCAAGAAAGACATCACAATTTACGTGAAGAAAAAAGAAACTCAGATTGCCGGTAGAATCATTGAGTTCTGGGATGTGTTGTTAGGTGACATCAGAGTAACCGAAACATCCGCATGAGAGTCATTTTAGGACTCATCCTTTTAACAATATTTTTTCAATCATCGGTAGGTCAATCCGGCCTTACCGATGATATGAAAGAAACTGAAGAACAACTATCTGCGTCCAACAAGCAGATCAATCAATTTTTCAGACGATTCAATGGTGAGGAAGATGAAGACGGTAACCGATACTTTGCTTCCGATAAAAAATATCGGGATGCATCGCTTCGCAAAAAATATATCCCCTCGCTTTTTGATATCGAAACAAGTCGGATAGACCCTAATGCTGCCCGGGATTTTCTTAAGGTTATAACAGATAAAAAAGATCCTGTATATCTAAATTTCCATCAGGATGATTGGTTTGCAGAGGTCAGTACTGAATTTACTTACAAAGGAAAAAATATATCCGGGCTATTGTACATGAGGCTGCAGCAACAAGGTCAGGGGTATGAATGGATAATTGAGGATGTCGCTTTTGACCAATTTCAAAACCTATTCGATAAAGACACCACGGCTTCAAAAAAATTCATGCATCCACTCAGTCATGAGCTGGATTTTATGACCATACGTAAAGCATTTAATGACAACAATCACATAGAGCAGTTTACCGCTCGAAACTACGCGCCTGACTTCCTGACAATTTTCATTTATGAAATGAATCAGGGGAATATGAAGTTCAAGACGATTAAAAATGTGAAATTCCATTTCTTTTCAGTGGACGGATGGTATTTCTCCCTTGCCAACTTCAACCGTCCCGGCTATAATTCCGGATGGCTTATTTCAGGTCTGGTGCCACTGGAAAACGAATCACAAAAACAGCAACTGAAGAACTACATCTATAACAAAAATTGAAATTGATCAAGTACGCCACATTCCTGTTGACATTCTTTATTGGGCTTGGAACCCATGCTCAGGCACCATCTGACTCTACCAATTACGAAGAGGTCAGAAGCTTGTTGAATTTCTATGAATACATGCTCAACTCAATTGGCTCCCCGAAAACCTCGACAAGGGACAAGGAAGTCATCATTACCGAGAGCTACAAAAAGGTTTTTGCGGATAATCGTGTGCAAATTGAGGATGACTTACTGGATGATCGTAAGGTCATAACCAACAAAGACGTAACAGCATATCTGCGAGATGTTGATTTCTTTTTCAATGATATCCAGTTTGATTTTGATGAAGCTGAAATAAAAAAACTTGAGCGCCCGAATGGGCTTGGCTATTATCTGGTGTCGTTTGAAAGCAGTATCGATGGTGTGACGCTGGAGGGCGAATCCTATAAGAAAAATCAAAAACGATTTCTGGAAATCAATGAGGATGAAGATGAGGCTGACTTAAAAATCGTCAGTGTTTATAGCACCAAGGTGAGTCGGGAGAAAGAGTTGCAGAATTGGTGGTTCAACTTGTCCTTTGGTTGGAAAAATACCTTTAAATCTTATGTCTCATTTGATAGTATTACCTTCAAAGTATTGGAGCAAATAGTAGATATCGATAGTTTGAATCTAGAGGGCGACCCATACAGTCAGGACATTGAACCCTTGGTGGCTCTACGTGAATTGCGCTACTTAAATATTTCGAACACAAAAATCAAAGAACTTGAACCACTTCGGTATTCGATGGGGTTGGAAACTCTTCTTGCAAGTAATTCATCTATTGAAAACATTGAAACACTTCAGTATTTTGATAAGCTGAACCACCTCGATATTTCAAAGACCCGGGTTGACGATATCACACCTATTGGTAAGCTGAATCAACTCGCCCATTTAAACATTTCAGGGACTTATGTTTTCTCATTTGACGCTTTAAGCAGACTAAACAAGCTTACGTATGTCAATCTTACTGATACTGAATTTGCTGACCTTCAATTACTCTCCGGGAATAAAGAACTAAGCACCTTGCTTGTTGCCCAATCGAAAATAACTTCTTTAATTCCTGTCAAACACTTAAATAATGTTACGGAATTGGATGTTTCAGAAACCCAGATTTCAAATCTTGAAGGACTTGAGTCGCATCCTTCGTTACAAAAAGTATCATTTAATCGAACTAATGTTTCTGACCTGAATCCACTATTCGAAGCTAAAAAACTCAAAAAGGTATATGCTGATTACACCAGTGTCTCTGAACAGACAGCTGCTACTTTTATGAGTAAAAGACCGGCTGTTTTAGTTGTCACAAATAGTGAAAAGGTTTTGGAATGGTGGAAAGGATTGTCGGCCAATTGGAAGCATGTCCTTGGAGAGATCGGAGGTATTGATGCGATCACTCCGGATAAGGATGATCTTATCAAACTCATTAATCGTGACTCTCTGAACCTTAGCAATAAAAAGCTATATGAGCCCACTCCTCTGATGAAATTCAAGAGGGTAAAGCACCTTGATGTCAGTCAAAATCTTTTTACCTCATTCGGGTTTACAGCTGAAATGCCTGAACTAACATTCCTCGATGGTACAGACTTACCCGTTGAGTCAAGCAAAGGTCTGGAGAAAAATTCCAACTTGAACCAGTTGATTTTAAAAAGCAGCTCAATCAAAGAACTCAATGCTCTTCGCGTGCTTAAAGACCTCCGGTTTGTAGACGTTGACAACACACCTATTGGACAAAGTGAAGTAGCAGATCTACTGAATTCATCCGATGACATTATAGTTGTTTTTCAATCTGAGAAATTAAAAACCTGGTGGTCAGAACTCTCGTCAATCTGGAAGAAGGCATTTGATTTAAAAGAAACCGATAGCAAGGCGCTCCATCGATTGATCGAAAGTGAATCCATCACGATAAAAGATCAGCCAATTATTTCGCTTGAGCCGCTGAATGCCTTCATTAATCTCAAAGAAGTGATACTGGATAATGTGAGAGTTAATTCACTTGCTGAACTATATAAACATACATCCATTGAGTCGATCACATGCACCAACGGTCCGCTTCAATCACTGGAAGGAATTGCTAAGCTAACTTCTCTAAGTCACTTAAATATCAAGAATACAGCCATTGATGACCTGAAAGATTTGGAAGACATGCAATCAATGAAACATCTAAACTGTGCAGGAACAAGCATCAAAAATCTGAAAGGAATTGATGATTTGTATAACCTGGAAAGTCTGGATGTGAGCAACACACGTGTATGGAAATTGCAACGGCTCTATGACATGCAAAACCTAAAGAAACTTGTTTGCTACAATACTCGCCTAAGACAGCATACAATTGATGATTTTCAGGAAGTATTTCCTGATTGCGAAATCAACTTCTATTGACTCATTGATAAACTTCGCTGCAAAAGATATATTTCCTCATCCGTGCAAAGTTCTGACTGAGACAGAAAGTGAAAAATATATCTGCCATAAGATTTATCCAGTTGCATTGAGTTGATGCTGGACATATTCTGAATGATCCTCTGAGTATCTTCTTCTATATGGGTACTCATCCCTAAAAATGATGGGAGGTTGAATTCAATGGCTAGCCGTAAGAATCGTATTTCCACATTATCTGGGTCTTCAGTTACAGCATTCTCCATTTGCTTGTCGTATTTCATTACCTGAGCTAGCTTATTGAAAGGGTTCCAAACCACTTGTGCTAAAAGTGCTTCAGAAACGGCCTGATAGGCTTTTACTGTTGAAGGTGGGTTTTCAATCTTTTTCAAATAGTCATAAAATCTTCGGGATTCTTCGGGATTCTGAACCACCGCAGAAAATTCTGACCGTATGTCATTTAATGTTTGACCAAAGAGATAAGGCGCTGAGAGTAGCAATAAAACTGATATTAATGTTTTCACATCAATATAAACCTACTCGGTATTGAAACTGTTTTGAATCTCACGCAAATAGTCAGCAAGTTGACTTTCTAATTCAGCTCAAAATCATCCGCATCTTCCTGAATCTGTTTGAGCTATGTTAATTGACTAAACATAAAAAAACCGATCTCATGGAGATCGGTTAAAAGGCTAACCAAATTCATGTCAGCGTGCCTAAGGAATTTATCGTTTTACGATTCGAATAAAAGATGCAGAGGTGTCTTTTATCAGATGAACCAAATAGATTTGATTCGGAAGATCACTAATGTGATAGGTTTCGCTCATACCCTTAAATGATTTTACAAGCTTACCATCATTGGAATAGATATCAACTCGATCAATCCTTTCAGTTGACTTCACTGAAAACCCTTGAGTAATAGGGTTTGGATAAATCTCCAATTCACCAGATTCAATCAATCCTAATGCTTCTTCAATGGTTAGTGTTCCATTTACCAATGTCAGTTCATAGTTAAGCGCATTTCCACCCTCCAACACAATTTCATAGGTACCAACACCACTATTGGACTGGGCCGCTGTAGTCGCTGTAGGAGAAGTGATATTTGCTTCTGTATCATCGTTTTTAAATCCCAGATAAGACATTGTCAACTCTGGAATTTCATCTCCCTCCTTGATGATGTGATCATCCGCAGTAACTGTGAGTGACGCTTTTGTAACGGTCAAAGTCCCTGAATGGTAATTGAAAAAATAGTTGTCATCACTTCCATTATCTACCAAAATTTGATAATCACCAACATTGCTAAATTCATCAGCAGTTGTAGTTGCTTCAGGCCATTCATCCAACACCGATTCGTTTTCATTATTTACAAAACCTGTATAAGTCAATGAAAAATCAGGATTAGCATCACCGTACGTCCTTTGTTTATCATCTGCTGTGATATGGAGTTGTGCCTGTGCAATTTCAATGATCCCACTTTCATATTGAAAGTCATAATTATTATCCTGTCCATTCATCGCAAGAATTTCCTGAGTGCCGGCATCCTGAACAGGAACAATGAGTTCAGGAAGCTGATCAATCACAGATTCATCTTCATTGTTCATAAATCCGGAGATTGTGCGGGTGAGTTCAGGAAGAGCGGCTCCATAAGTGCTTGTTTTATTATCAGGCTGCACTATTAGTAGTGCCTTCTCAATAATCAGCTCTCCATCCACGGCCTCTAGTGAATAATTATCATCCATCCCAACAGTAACTTCTATTGGTACAATACCAACATTCGTGAATGTTGTAGCATTGACACTAATTGTTGGTAATTCATCGAGCACTTCTTCATCCTCTCCATTCACAAATCCTGAATAGTAAAAGGTTAAAGTAGGATTCGCGGTACCGTAGGTCTTGATTTGAGAATCAGCGATAACAGCCAGTGATGCTTTTTCGATTGATAGTGCTCCCGGATTACTCACAACTTCATAATGATTGTCGGTAATACTAGAAAGGGAAATTTCATAGTCTCCAACAGGACTTTCATTGGTCGCTTCTACAGTGGCAATAAGTTGTTCATCAAGCACACTTTCCGTTTCCTGATTACGAAATCCCTCATAGCTTATGGTTAACTCAGGATTGTCATCACCATACGTCTTGGACAGATTATCTGCTGTGGCAGTTAAAATGGCCTTAGATACGGTAAGGTCTTGCGATACCGGTGTTGCCTCAATGTAGGAATCATTACCACTTTGACTAGCGGTGATAATTACATCTCCTACCCCAATGGCAGTTACAGTATTACCACTTATTACCGCTATTGATTCATCTGAACTTGAATATTCCAAGGCAAGCTCAGATGAAGATGATCCATTCAATTCAAACACATCCTGATAGTAATAGATGTCCAATTCATTGAATGTTATTATTTGTCCTTGCTTATTTTCATAGACAAACTCACCCCTGGCAACAATGCTCCACATCCCTTTGTCATCTTTTACC
Organism: Ekhidna sp.; assembly: GCF_040220215.1. GTDB lineage: Bacteria > Bacteroidota > Bacteroidia > Cytophagales > Cyclobacteriaceae > Ekhidna. Next base: position 139,486 of record NZ_JAVJTR010000016.1, on the reverse strand, counting down.
CTCACGTTGAGTTGGTGGGTATCAAAGGAAAGTGAAGATGGATCGAGCGTAAATGTCATATCAACCAATGAAAGAGGTTCATCAATCGGAATGGCTGTGGCCGCTCCATATCCGGGATCCGTATCAATGAAATACTCTGCAGCAACAATCGCTGTTGCAATTGTCTCAGTCTCTTCAGCCTGGACGTAAAAAGTCCTCATTTCGATCACGCTCCACTGCCCTAAATCGTCTTTTGCTCTAACGGACAATTGATGGAATCCAGTTGAAAGCCCTTCCATATTAATTGAAAGGTTTTCTTCAACGCTACCTGATAATGAGGTGATCTCTATCATGTTAGCATTTCCAACCCCCGGGTCTGGGCCAAAAAAATATTCAGCAGCTGCTACGAAAGATGCAGTAATCGTTCCTTGATTTTTCTGTATATAGAAGGTACGGCTTTCGTGCAGACCCCAGTTACCCAAATCGTCACGGGTTCTAATGCAAAGCTGATGGAAGCCTTCACTTATGCCTTCACTCGAGATTATCCAACTCTCCTCGATTGCAGACAGTTCACTAACAGGTAATGAAATTCCATTACCTATTCCTGGGTCACTATCCACAAAGTACTCAGCACTGGAAATGACCGTCACTAGATTGCTTTCAGAATTTTCCAGAATGTAAAATGTCCGGCCTTCTACCAAGCCCCATGCCTGGTTTTCGTCCTGCATGCGTATATATAAATTGTGAAAACCTGCACCTAAACCTTCAACAGAAATGTCAAATGAAGAGATTAAAGAAGCCCCTGGTGTTATGCTTAATTCAATACCATTGCCAACCCCCGGGTCGGTATCAAAATAGTATTCGGCCCTAATGATTTGAGAGGAAGCATTCAAGGGTGACACTATCATGATGATCAACCATAGCCCAACCAGGGCTTTGATTAATCCAACGCATTTTTGCGCCCTCATTTTAGTATCAATTAACGACTTTAGCCTTTACATTCACGTTGATCGTTCCGCCAATACCAACAGATGCATTTTGAATATCCATCTTAGTAATTTGTGGAACAGCAGGGAAAGAACTGTGGATGTAAGGAGCCGCTGATTCAGTAACTGGCCATGGAGTAATACCTCCAGTAATGCCTATATCAGTTCCATCTGATCCCGCATTCTTGGCAGGAGATGTATCCCTGAGACGGTAGTCATCTGTAAACTCAAAGCTGAAATTTGCGGCAGCATTAAATGAAGGATCTGTAGCTTCCAAATTTCCTCCCGTGGTGTTGGTGCCATAATCAAAATCGGTAGCTCCAGGCCCAAAGGAAATGTTGTTGGTAAAGGTGCAATATTTACAGTGATCCTGTGTTGACCCTACACCTGCCCCATAGAATATATTATTCGCAAAAATGACTCGCTCATTATAAAAATGCATTGTACTATTGACTACACTCGACAAAAAGATATTGTTACTCACTAATATGCTGCTGCTTACAAAATATAACAAAGTGTTAGATGGGTTAGTGAAAATATTATTTCGTATAATCACATTAATTACGTAAGGTTGAGAATTTTTGAAACCAGATCCATTAATAGTAGCTGTTATAATATTATTTTCAATAATAATATCACTGGCACTATTAAGACCAATGGAATAAATGTGGTTTCTTTTAAATCGTAAATCCTTTATTACACTCTCGAAATCGGATACACTTATACTATAAATCTCAAATCCTTCTATTGAAGAGCCGGATGGATCTGAGACGAAGACAGGGAACGTTTGTTCGGTAATGATAAATGTTACAGAACCAACAATAGATTTTAACCCAAATTGATTGTTAGGATTATATCCGGCACCTATCAGGCTAAGCTTTTTGGAGATGGTAATATTTCCATAACTCTGAAGCGAACCAGAGACGTAAATGGTATCACCGGGAGAAGCGTCATCAATAGCAGACTGCAAGTTTGTGTAATTGGCGGAGCTGTTCAGGTTATTATCTACTGTAATAATGGTGGCATGAGCGTACACAAGCGTCAACCACACTGCTGAAAAAAGTATGAACTTTTTCATTTTATTTCTTGAAATGGGGTGAATGTAGATACAAAAAAAATCTCTTGCAATACCCCTTCAGAGGTATTTAGAGTTGATTTTGTAGAAATGACTTTCTTGATCTTCTAAATAATTCAATTAGTCGAAATCCTGCTCAACGCAATTTAGTAAAGCTCAAAATCATCCGCATCTTCCTGAAATGGGAAGTCTCTCCGATAATTTAAAAGTTCTTCAGCTGAAAGAGTGGCAGTAAGTATTTGCTCATCATCGGCTGAAAACTTCAACTCTTCCCCTTTTGGTGAATAGATGCCGGAGTGGCCATTATAATCTTTTGGAAAACCATCGGTTCCAATTCTATTTACACCCACACAGTAGGATAGATTCTCTATTGCGCGAGCCTTCAGCAAGGTATCCCATGCATTTACACGTGTATCCGGCCAGTTAGCTACATAAAGCAAAAGGTCATACTCATAAAGCTGATCTTTTGATCTCTGCGATCTGGCCCAAACAGGGAATCGTAAATCATAACAGATCATAGGGTGAATCCTCCAACCTAAATATTCTAAAATTACTCGTTCATCTCCTGGTGTATAGGTCGCTCCCTCAGCGGCCAGATTAAATAAGTGCTTTTTATCGTATTGTTGAGAGGAGCCATCAGGATAGACAAAATACAATCGGTTGTAAAACTTGCCCTGATCTTTTGTGATTACACTACCCGTTAGAGCCACTTTACGCTGAGTGGCCATCTGTCTCATCCATTTGAATGTCTTGCCCCCAGGAGGTTCGGCAAGCTGTTGGGCGTTCATTGAAAACCCTGTTGTGAACATTTCAGGCAAGACAATCAAATCCGAGCCTTCAATTGACCATATCTTTTCTTCAAACATCGCCAGGTTAGCATCAATCTGCTCCCAGTGAAGGTCGGCTTGGATAAGAGATATTTTGAGGTCTTTCATAAAATGAATTAGATTATTTGGTGTCAGGTTGAGCCTGTCGAAACCTTCATAACATTAAAAACCACATATCGACAAGCTCAATGTGACCACTGATCACCTCGGTACTTTCACTCGATACTCTGCGTCGGTCTTGCCCTTGCTTATGTTAGCCAGCTTTCCTTTTAAGAGGCGCTTTTTAAAAGGTGTCAGATAATCCGTGAATAGTTTCCCTTCAATGTGATCATATTCATGCTGGATCACGCGTGCTTTCATTCCATCAAATGTTTCTTCGTGAAGTTCCCAGTTCTCATCATAGTACTCGATTTTGATCTGAGGCTTTCTATTTACATCAGCCCTTACTCCCGGGATACTCAAACATCCCTCTTCAAAAGCCCATTCTTCACCGATCTCTTCAATCATAACCGGATTGATAAAGGCTTGCTTTAGTCCACCTTCTTCTTCATCCTCCATTGGTGTAGTATCTACCACAAAAACACGTATTGACTCGCCAACCTGCGGAGCAGCCAATCCCACACCCTGAGCTTCATACATGGTTTCATACATGCTCTCAACAAAATCTTTTACAGACTCATCTCCTTCGGCTACTTCACTGGCCTTTTTCTTTAACACCGGATCACCGTACAGTACGATTGGAAAAATCATGGAATACTTTCTAAATATGATTGTAAAATAATGGTAGCACTTACCTTGTCCACATTGCCCTTATTTCTTCGGTCTTTCTTCTTCATCCCACCTGCGATCATGGCATCCATCGCCATTTTGGATGTAAAGCGCTCATCATGCAAAATTAATTCCATTGAAGGGAATACTTTTTTGAATCGGTTAATAAATGCCTGTACCAAAGGGGTAGCATTGGTGGGCTTTCCGTCAGTGTTCTTAGGCATACCAATGATGACACGACTAACCTCTTCTTTACCAAAATAGGTTTTTAAAAAATTTTCAAGGGTGTGACTTGGAAGTACATCTAAAGGTGAAGCGATCATTCCTAATGGGTCTGTGACTGCCAAACCCGTTCGCTTGGCGCCATAATCTATGGCTAAAATTCTAGGCATTAGTTGAGCTCAGAAAGAGTTTTGATTCTCTTTTGAACAGAGGCTTCCAGCGCTATCGCTCTAGGAAAGAAAATGTTGTTTTCGATTTCGGCATGGTATATCATCTCCCGATCAAATGCTTGTATTTCATGCATCAGGACTCGATCATGTAGGGTTTCTGGCTCAAAGGATGACATCAAAGTTCGAATTGCTCCAAATTCATCCTCATCCCGGTGCTCTTCAAACTCACTTTCTAATGAATACTTTTGAAAGTCCTTCAATAAAAAGTAAGGTGCTTTTGCTGACCCTTTCCTCACTTGAGTCAAAAGTTCAATGTATTTAAAAGTGGTATCCTCCTCTTCGTAGATGTGTTTGATGAAGTCCTCGACAAACTCCGAAAGTAGATGTTTAAGCCCCTCGTCTCGATCCCACTGCTTAACCAAATGCACGATATAGGGAAGCTTGTCTTTAATAAAAACATGGTGTGCATGCTTTAAATACTCTGTGAGTAACTCTATCGGATAGTTTTGAAGCTCGGTAAAACTGAAACGATGGCATGAATCAAATAAATAAAAGCTTTTGATCACCTTCTGCCGATTCAGTCCCCTCTCCTGACAAATTTCTTTTAATTTCTTTTCCGAAGAATCAAAAAAATCAATCCCCAGGTAGTGCAAAGCCCTTGCATACACGTAGTTTTCATCTACAACCTGTCCGATGGTTTTTTCGAAGACCATATACAAAAATAACTCCTTAATCGACGCAAGTCAACAGTTTGATGCTCAATACGTTTCAAACCCCTTAAATAAACTTTATTTTTGAATTTTATCGTCGACTATGAGCACACATAATAATTCTAAACGCGCCATCCGATTACCACTATACATTGCCATTACGCTTTGTGTAGGAGTATTCATAGGGGCCAATATGGCCGGTTCTTCCACAGCGCCTACTTCTAACCTCATGAAAAGCCTGACAAAATTTCGTCAGGTTCTCACACACATAGAAAATGATTATGTGGATGAAGTGAATAGTGATGACCTGGTGGAAAGTGCGATAACTCAAATGCTAGAGGAATTAGATCCACACACATCGTACATTCCTGCAAAAGATTTAGAGCTCATTTCATCGCGACTTGAAGGTAACTATGAAGGCATTGGGGTAGAATTCAATATTTTCAAAGACACCATTCATGTGGTGACTCCATTGAGTGGCGGACCGTCACAGAAATTAGGAATCCGCTCCGGTGATAAGATTATAAAAGTAGATGGTAAAAATGTTGCCGGCATAGGGATGACCAATCTTAAGGTTGTGGAAATGCTGAGAGGGCCTGGTGGGTCAGAAGTGACCGTAAGCATCATGCGTGAAGGTGAAGATGGCCTGATTGATTTCATCATTGAAAGGGATGTGATTCCTCAATATTCAGTGGACGTCTCCTATATGGTCAACGATAAAATTGGATATATAAAAATTGCTCGTTTTGCCAATTCAACCTATCTGGAGTTCAAAGAAGCCTTGCTTAAACTGAAGGATCAGGGTATGGAAAAGCTGGTTATTGATTTAACGGGGAATCCGGGAGGATATCTAAATAGAGCCGTTCAGATCGCAGATGAGGTCCTAGCCGGAGAGCAAATGATCGTGTACACCGATGGCAAGGAGAAGAGATATGCTGAAAAGCATTTTTCAGGTGAAAAGGGAGATTTTGAAAGTGGTTCACTGGTAATCATGGTGGATGAAGGTTCTGCTTCGGCATCAGAAATTGTAGCAGGTGCTGTTCAGGATCATGACCGTGGACTAATAGTTGGGAGAAGGTCATTTGGTAAAGGTCTGGTTCAATTACCTATCGATTTGAATGATGGTTCTGAACTAAGACTTACGATATCAAGATATTATACACCAAGCGGCAGAAGCATTCAAAAAACTTATCAGGGTGGAAAACTGGATGAGTATTACGAAGAAGCTTATCAGCGTTTTGAAAATGGCGAAGTTTATTCAGCTGATAGCATCAAATTCAATGATTCGCTTGCCTTTAAAACAGACAAAGGCCGAATTGTCTATGGAGGTGGGGGTATTACTCCTGACTTCTTTGTACCGCTTGACACTACCCAAAATACACGTTACATCAATCGCCTTTTCAGCACTAATTCCATTCAAGAGTATACCGTAAAATATGCCCAGGAAAATAGAGCACGATTAGCGGATATGGGATTCGACAAATTCAGAGCTTCCTTCAAAGTAACCGATGAAATGCTGAAGGATTTAGTATCCGTAGGTGAAGGGAACAAGTTGAAATTCAATGAAAAAGAATTCAGGAAATCAAAACAGTTGTTAGAACAACTAACTAAGGCTTATATTGCAAGAGGAATCTGGGATAATGATGGATTTTATCCTATTTTCAACCAGCAAGATGAAATTTTTCAGCGCGCAATTCAGTTAATGGATGAGGCGGACAAAATAGCACAGCGGTAATATGACATACTATCACAGACTAGGGGAAATTCCACCGAAACGACACACACAGTTTAGACAACCTGATGGAAGTCTTTACGCAGAAGAGCTGGTTTCATCCCGGGGCTTTTCAGGAATTTATTCAAACCTATATCATATTACTCCGCCCACCAGAGTCGAAAAAGTTGGTAAATCCACTCCCTGGAAAGAAGAAATAGCTAAAGAGTATTCTTTAAAGCAAACTCACCTTAATACCTCCAAAGTTGAGACGACTGGAGATGATTTTCTCGAGGCTCGAAAGGTTCTCTTGAAAAACAAGAATGTAAGCATGGCCATCTGCCACCCTACATCCAGGAAGATGGATTATTACTACAAAAACGGTCAAGCTGATGAAGTAATTTTTATCCATGATGGAAATGGATACCTCTATTCGCAGTTTGGAAAACTCAGAATTAAGCAGGGTGATTATGTGGTGATTCCACGTACTACCATTTATCGTTTAGAATGGGATAAGGGGCCCTTAAAACTTCTCATCATAGAGTCTACTAATCCGGTCGAAACGGTAAAACGATATAGAAATGAATTAGGTCAATTGCTAGAGCATTCACCGTATTGCGAGCGTGACATTCGGCCGCCTTCAGAATTAGTGACTGAAGATAAGGAAGGTGAATACCTGGTAAGGATCAAGCATGATGACATGCTACATGACTATCACTACAAGCACTCGCCGTTTGATTTGGTTGGATGGGATGGGTATTTATATCCATACGCTCTTTCCATTCATGATTTTGAGCCAATAACCGGACGTATCCACCAGCCACCTCCGGTACATCAGACTTTCCAGGCATATGGATATGTCATCTGCTCATTCGTTCCTCGATTGTTCGATTACCATCCAAAAGCAATTCCAGCACCATACAATCACTCCAATATTGATTCTGATGAGGTACTATACTACGTAGAAGGAAACTTCATGAGTAGAAAAGGAATTGATCGTGGTTCTTTCACATTACATCCCGGAGGATTACCACATGGTCCACATCCCGGAACCGTTGAGGCTAGCATTGGAGCTAAAGAAACCAGTGAGCTAGCTGTTATGCTGGACACCTTCGGTCCTATATACGTTACCGAGACGGGTATGCAATATCTGGATGAGCATTATCCGATGAGTTGGAAATAGATCATTTTTCTTTGTAACCATTTCCACTAAACAAAGTACTCCCATTACAATTCGGTTGTTTAATTATGCCTTATAACATTAATTAACAGCAATTAACATCTGAATTCGTAAATTTTAAGGTGTGATGCAACTTTTTGATCGTCGTACACATCTTTTAAGCAAGGTTAGGTTTTCAAACAAGAAGTGACTGACGCTCATTTAGGAAAAGGACTAAGACTAATGAATCATGAAACCCAAGTTCAATAAACTCATAACGCTACTACTGCTACTCAGCACTTTTGCTTTCTTAATGGAAGCTCAGGAAAGAGTATCCGACATAGCACATGAAGAACTTTCTAAATGGGCGTCTTTACTTCCTGTGAATGAACCTTTACATGTAGACTCTATCAACCCCTACGCACAGCAAGTTTCTATCCTGTATGTACTCCTTCCGGACGCTTCCAAAAAAGTTAATTCTAAGAACAATTAGGGGAGAAAAATTTCGTACTGTTTTTAATAAAGTTGTCGGTTTTTTAAATCGTCTTATTTTTGTTAAAACTTGTCACCCGTATGAATAACGATTTTTACCTCGATTTCCTGGCTAAATGGCAGCAAATCGTATCTATTTTGGTCTTTGTGGTATTAGGCATAGGTATTTTAAACTATGTTTTTTACAAGATTACCCTTATGTCTAAGAAGACATACAAGGAAAAATTTGATCTGGCCAGCGAAAAAGAGACTAAAAAACTCTTATCCGGTCATATTCTTATTGCAATAGCCCTATTCCTGTTTTGTAATACGCTGGAGTATGAAACAATGAAGCTGGATGGACTCTGGTTCTTCATCAGACTATTTGTTTCGATGTGTATTGGTGTGCTCTATGGCTACATCGCCCAGCTTATTCTTAAGTTTTATTATCCCGGCATTTTAGAGAAAAAGCTCAAAAAACTCAGGTATACACCAAGGATAAATCCTGAAAATGGGAATAAAATGAAGCTTTTGAGTGAATCTGAAGAAGATGCGTACCTGGATGAAGGAATGCAAGCTGAAGAAAATGTCTTCTCAGTAGACTATGATGTGTGGATAGACGAAGCAACCGGATATACTAAAATTGAAAAGTATAAAGGCCATCTGAGCGCTCATGAGTGTGACAGATGTGGCTTCCAGACACTGCGACTGCAGAAAGAAGAAGTCATCAAGGATGCTACTGAAACTGAAGATGGTGAACTGCTAAAAGAATTTAAGTGCTCTTATTGTAATCGAATCAAAAGAAAAACGGTTGTCCTTTCTCACCGGATCAAAGATCAATCGGATGGCGGTAAGTTGATAGAAGATCCACTTTCACATGATGGCAGAATCACTGTAGTTAAAATTGAAATTCATGGCAGTAGGGGTGAAGTCAAAGAATATGACTTCCAGAACCTGGATCAGGCCAAAAATTTCTTAAATGAATTTGATTTCGAGAAATTGCAGGAAGACTCAGTTTAATCTTCCCGTATGATCAGAAAAAGAATTGGGCTCGCTATCGGGCCCATTTTGTTTTGCCTTGTTTTTTTTGGAAGCCCTTTTACGGAGCTTTCTTCAGAAGCTAATGCTGTTTTGGCCTCCACGCTTTGGATTGCTAGTTGGTGGTTATCGGAAGCCCTCCCCATTTCTGCAACCGCGCTCTTACCCATCGTTTTGCTTCCATTAACGGGTGGAGCACCCATTGCTCAAACCACAGCAGCATACGGTGACAAGATGCTCTACTTATTTGTAGGTGGTTTCATCATAGCCATCGCAATGCAAAGGTGGAATCTTCATCGTCGCATAGCCATTGAGATTATATCTGCTGTGGGTACCAATGCACGCTTCATTGTGCTTGGCTTTATGTTGGCAACCGGACTCCTATCCATGTGGATTTCCAATACCGCTACCACACTCATGATGGTGACCATTGGCACGGCATTGATTGCTGAGATGCGTGAACTAAGTGGAGAAACAGGAAAAATGTTCTTTAAAGCCCTTTTGCTTGGGATTGCTTTTTCTGCATCCATTGGTGGTGTTGCGACCCTGGTGGGAACGCCTACCAACCCCATTTTTGTCTCAATCGCCAATAAACTTTACAATCAGGAGTTAAGCTTTGCTACGTGGATGGCATTTGCTTTGCCCTTTTCTTTGGTCATGTTGGGTATTTGCTGGGTCGTGCTAACACGAGTGGTCTTTCCCCTCCATAAGGTAGAAATTCCTATTGGCAGAGAGCTGATAGAGAAGGAAAAGGAAACCCTGGGAAAAATGGGACAAGAGGAAAAAGCCGTAGCGGTTGTTTTTATCATTACCGCCATCCTCTGGATCTCCCGATCATTCGTCCTAGATCAATTTATCACAGGGATAAATGACACGGTTATCGCCATTGCCGCAGCTTTGACCATGTTTATCATTCCTTCAAAATCTAAAAATGGAGAGCCTTTGCTTACCTGGGAAGAAGCTGAAAAGCTACCTTGGGGGGTTATCATCCTGTTTGGTGGTGGTCTATCAATTGCGGCAGCATTTCAGAGTTCCGGACTTGCAGAATGGCTGGGTCTTCAGCTTACAGGTGTTGCCGAATTGCATCCTTTGCTTATCATTCTCATAGTGGCTTTAACGGTAAACTTTTTAACAGAAGTAACATCCAATGTCGCCACTGCCTCTATTATGCTACCTGTTCTTGCCTCCTTAGCTGAGGCCATCGGTATTCATCCGTTTTTGCTGATGGTGCCGGCAACAATGGCAGCTTCCTGCGCATTCATGTTGCCCATTGCGACAGGACCCAATGCGATTGTGTTTAGTTCAGGTGAATTAAAAATGAATGATATGGTGAAATCAGGTGTGTGGCTTAATGTCATTTCAAGCCTCTTGATAAGTGCGCTAGTCTATTTCGTTTTACCGGCCTTCCTATGAGCCGCTCTATTGGTATTGGCGATGTAAACACCAATTCCTACTGCGATCATACCTACATAGTGCATCAGGTAAAGCTTTTCACCATCCAGCACACCCCACATCACTGCAAAAATTGGAATGATATAAGTTACAGATGAAGCAAAAAGTGCATCTTTCATTTGCAAGACTTTATTGAAAATGATAAGCGCTATTGCTGTTCCTAAAACACCCAGCAAACAGATGTAAAAAGTAGCTATTCCTGTTCCTTCTACATTCATAAGCTTTGGCCAAAAGTCAGTAAACCCAAAGAGATAAACAGCTGCCAATGGCCCTACCAATAGCAGGGAAACACTAGTGACGGTCACCGCATGTACATGATTGAGTTTCTGCTTTATTAAGTTGAGGTTGGATGCATAACAAATAGTCGCCAATACAACCAAAAGTCCATAAGCATTAATTCCATTGAGGGTGTTCCCCTCCCCGGCAGTAATCAAGATGGCCATCCCAAGAAATCCGATGATCACTCCGATGTAAACCGCTTTAATCTGTTTCTGCTTAAAAACTAACAGCGCAATCAAGATGGTAAAGATTGGCACCAATCCATTTAATACCCCGGTAATTGCACTTTCCAATTGCGTTTGAGCAATTGCAAATAGAAAAGCCGGCACTAAGCTTCCAAGCAAACCCACAGATACGAAAAAGAGAATCTTTGATTTGTCAATGGTCTTAAACCGCTTCAAACCGGATGGCAGCAAAAACAAGGATGCAGCCAATATTCTAAGTGATCCAACTTCCTGAGGCGTCAACCCAATCAATCCTTTCTTGATTAGAATGAATGAACTACCCCAAATGAATGCCAGAATAAACAAGAGTACCCAGGCATAGAGTGGTGATTTTTGCATCTAGTAGTTTAATAGAGAATTATAAAATAGAATAAACGAATCTTGTCAGGATTGATTCATTTTCATTTTCCCAACTGATTCCATTATAAATGTCCGGATTAATCTCCTTCAGATTCTTCACAAATTGTTTCTCATACTTCGGAGATATCAAAACCATGCCACCATCAAAATTAACTTTCATTCTTTTCAGAGATGCTGCGGGCGAGCTCAATGGGTTATAGCTTCGATTAATGGATTCAATTTTCTCTATCGGAATAGAATAAAGCCTGATTGGCCCGATCAAAATAAGAAGACATTGATCTTTAATCTGATAACGAATGCCAAACCAAATCAAAGAAACAAAAAGTAAAATTATTGAGTAGGTTATCAGAAAGGAAGTTTCTAACGATTTCTCTTGAGGGACAATGAAAACAACACTCAATATCATTCCCCAAAGAAAAATCCCAATAATCCAGCTTTTGTTGGAATAATAAATTTTCACATAACTAAGATAGTGGGTTAGCTGAAAACTACCTCTCCGAATAATTCAGGAATCTGAAGCAAAGTTTCCTTCACTTCATGGTATGATTCTGACTCCACAAGTGTCGTTCTGACTGGCTTGAAATTTGGAATACCTCTGAAATAGTTGGTATAGTGTCTGCGCATTTCAAAAAGACCCTGACGCTCTCCTTTCCACTCGATTGAAAAATCAAGATGCTGAACAGCCACCCTCACTCGCTCATCCAGGTCCGGGGCAGTCAGGTGCTCACCAGTCTTCATATAGTGCTTGATCTCATTAAAAATCCACGGATAGCCAATCGCAGCACGACCAATCATGATCCCATCCACGCCGTATGTATTACGGTACTCAAGAGCTTTCTCAGGTGAGTCAATGTCACCATTCCCAAAGATTGGAATATGAATACCCGGATCATTTTTCACTTTAGCTATTGGCCCCCAATCCGCTTCGCCCTTATACATCTGCTTGCGGGTACGTCCATGTATACTCAGCGCCTGAATGCCCACATCCTGAAGACGATGTGCTACTTCCTGAATCTTGATCGTGGAGTCATCCCAACCCAAGCGAGTTTTTACCGTCACCGGCTTATTCACTTGTTTCACAATCTCCTCCGTCATCTTTTGCATCTTAGGCAAATCGAGTAAAATCCCCGCTCCTGCTCCTTTGCATGCTACCTTTTTGACAGGGCACCCGTAATTAATGTCTATGATTTCCGGATTAGCTTCTTCGGCAATGGAAGCAGCTTCCCGCATCGATTCAATTTTATCACCGAAAATCTGAATGCCGATCGGGCGCTCATAATCATAGATATCCAACTTCTGAACACTTTTCTCGGCATGCCGGATCAACCCTTCCGAAGAAATGAACTCGGTATACATCAAATCCGCACCATTTTGCTTGCATACTGCACGAAATGGCGGATCACTCACATCCTCCATCGGTGCAAGTAATAAGGGAAACTCTCCTATCTCTATATCACTGATTTTAACCATCTTGAACGGTTATATTTGCCCGCAAAGTTAGCCATATGCAGGAGATTCTAAGAAATAACCCGGAAGATAAACATCAAGCACGCGCTTGGGCCTTTGGTCTTGGTCTTACAGCCTATATTTCAATCGTCATGATGCTTGGGAGTGGGGGGTCTGATGTGGATACGGATTTGATTTTAAAAATGAACCCTATTAAGTTATTAGCTGCTCAGGGAGTCGTAGCTACTTTCATGTTCATTGGAGTTTCAGCACTATTCATCGCTATTGCACTTAAAATTCCATTTGCCGAATTTTTTCCGAAGGTTACGCTCAGAACAGCGGGGCTGACCATACTTATTTCCATCAGTTTCATGGTTGTCAATAGTGCCATTGGTGAATGGAACATGAATCTTGATTTTGGAAATTCAGATTTTGCGGAATGGGCCAAACAGTCTGAAGAACAATTGAAAGTGCTTACAGAACACTTGACTGATTTTACCTCACCTACTCATTTTACTTTGGCTTTAGTTGTAGTAGCAATCATTCCGGCCATAGGTGAGGAGTTATTATTCAGAGGCCTAATACAAAATTTTTTTGCTAAAGCATTCGCGAATCATCACATTGCTATCTGGGTAACGGGGTTCATTTTTGCTGCCATTCATATGCAATTTTTCGGTGTAATGCCTCGAATGTTTTTAGGAGTTCTGTTTGGCTACCTTTATCATTGGAGTGGAAACTTAAGTGTGGCCATGATTGGGCATTTGGCCAATAATGGTCTAGCACTAATTGCGCTTTATCTCGCACAAAAAGATGTTGTGGAGGTAAGTCCGGAACAAATGGAGCAAGCTGCTCCCTGGCCAGCGGTTTTGATTTTTGCAGTGGTCTCATTCCTACTTATTCGGGTGTTTTACAAAAAATTTCAGCATGCGTGATTGGCAGGCAGTTTACTCAGACGATCAGGAACACAGAGTTGATATTGTGAAGGCAGTCTTGGAGGACAAGGGAATGTCTCCAGTAAAAATCAACAAACAAGTTTCCCAACATGGTTTCGGTAATTTCGAAATCTTTGTGGCGCCTGATAATGTAATCAGGGCCATTCGAATAATTAAAGTAGAAATAAAATTTTGAGTAGATACCCGGATCTTGCCCCTCGTTTTTTCTCTGCCATCATTGGCGGAATGATCATCGTTCTATCCCTCCTTTGGAGTGAATGGGGGTTCTTTGCTGTATTCCTGTCCATTTCCTGCCTTACCATTTGGGAGTTTTACCGACTCATGAGGTTACAGAGCTACCTACCGATTCGATTTCTGGGTGTTACAATCGGGGCGCTCTTGTTTGCAATCACCTTCTTAATTGAAACTGACATTTTATCCAATCAGCATTATGTAATGCTTTTTCCATTGGCATCATTTGTCTTCTTAATCAAGCTATACAAGAAAAGTGATGTCCACCCCTTCATAAATATTGCCCTGTTTTACCTGGGTATCATGTATGTGGCCTTGCCTTTTGCACTGACTAATTTGCTTGTTTTTCATAGCGGAACCTATTCCTATGAAATTCTCCTGGGCTTGCTGTTCTTAACATGGGCCAACGATATTGGGGCTTATTTCACAGGCATTCTCTTTGGTCGTACCAAACTTTTTGAAAGAATATCTCCTAAAAAATCCTGGGAAGGAAGCATAGGTGGAGCTGCTACGGCTATTTTAGTGGCCATAGTCATCGGATTCTACTTTAAAGGACTCAATGAAATAGAATGGATTAGCGTTGCAATAATCGTGGTAATTGCAGGAACATATGGTGACCTGGTTGAGTCGCATTTCAAGCGATCTATTCAGATCAAAGATTCAGGAACGATCATTCCCGGGCATGGCGGATTTTTAGATCGATTTGACAGCTTATTAATTGCCGTTCCTTTTGTTGTAGTTTTCCTGAAATTATTCTAAAGAGAGCAGAAATCCACTTAGCTTTGCGGTCAAATTAAACAACAGACCCCTTTTATTTTATTCCTATGGCATATATAGAACCCGCGCCAATAAAGGACAGAGATAACCCATTTGAGTCCATGATGTCACGCTTCCAGATTGCGGCTGAGCATCTTGGCTTGGATCAAGAAGTGTATGACGTGTTGAAGACCCCTGCCAAGCAGGTAATTGTGTCTTTGCCTGTCACGATGGACAATGGATCTATTAAAGTTTTTGAAGGTTACCGTGTCATTCACTCCACCATTTTAGGCCCGTCCAAAGGTGGTGTTCGTTACGACATGGATGTGAACATCGATGAGGTAAAAGCATTGGCTGCTTGGATGACATGGAAGTGCGCCGTGGTGGACATCCCGTACGGTGGTGCTAAAGGAGGTATAAAGTGTAATCCACGTGCAATGTCTGCCGGGGAGGTAGAACGTCTTACAAGAGCGTTTACACAAGCCATGCACGATGTATTCGGAAAGGATAGGGATATCCCTGCTCCGGATATGGGAACAGGACCAAGAGAAATGGCCTGGATGATGGACCAGTATTCGAGAAATCAGGGCATGACTGTAAACTCCGTAGTAACCGGTAAGCCAATCGTGCTAGGAGGTTCATTGGGCAGAGAAGAAGCAACAGGTCGAGGTGTGATGATCTCGGCTCTTGCTGCCATGGAAAAACAAAAAATTAATCCATTCAAAGCTACTTGTGCGATACAAGGGTTTGGAAATGTGGGCTCATGGGCTGCAACACTACTTGAAGAAAGGGGCGTGAACATTGTAGCTGTCAGTGACCTTTCAGGAGCATATTACAATGCGGAAGGAATCAACATCAAGAAAGCCATTGAATACCGAAATGGAAATAACGGCAGTCTTGAAGGTTTTTCGGGTGCCGAAAAAATCGATTCGGAAGAACTACTTCTTTTGGAGGTAGATGTGCTCGTTCCGGCAGCAATTGAGGATGTAATCACCAAGCAAAACGCGGATAAGATTAAAGCAAAAATGATCGTCGAAGGTGCCAATGGACCTACCTCTGCAAAAGCGGATGCGATCCTGAATGAAAAAGGTATTTTGGCTGTTCCGGATATATTAGCCAACGCTGGTGGTGTGACCGTATCTTACTTCGAGTGGGTACAGAACAGACTGGGATATGGCTGGACACGCGAGCGTGTAAGCCGACGATCAGATCGTATCATGAAGACAGCATTCGATAAAGTATACGCTACCTCTGAAGAGTATGGTGTGAGCATGCGTATTGCGGCTTACATCGTGGCGATTGATAAAGTGGCTAAGACTTATAAATATCGCGGCGGTTTTTAGCCGTGCGATTCCCCCTTTGAAGGGGGCTAGGGGGATGTTATTCATGATTTCACAATCAGATTCCGAAACAAGTTCGGAATGACGTTCTATTTTAGATAAATAATAAATGAGACTACACAAGGAAGGCTTAAAGATGATCCCTTTAATGGCGGTGCTTACAGGAGGTCTGTATGCATTGCTCTATTGGTTGATCCCGATCTTCATCATTCAAATGATCCTTGCAGTAGCGGCTATCATTTTCATGATCCTGGTGGTCCGTTTCTTTAGATTTCCAAAAGTAGTAACTCCGCCAAAAGATGGAGTAGTTTACGCGCCTGCTGAAGGAAAAGTAGTCGTTATTGAAAAAACATATGAGGGTGAATATCATAAGGAAGATCGCATTCAGGTTTCCATCTTCATGTCACCGCTGAATGTTCACGTGAACAGAAGCCCAATCAAAGGTGTAGTAGATTTCTTCAAATACCATCCGGGCAAATTTTTAGTAGCCTGGCACCCAAAATCCAGCACAGAAAATGAGCGCACATCTGTGGGCTTCAAAGCAGAAAATGGTGTGACTATTCTGATGCGTCAGATCGCCGGCGCTGTAGCGCGCCGAATCGCTTTCTACCCTCAAGTAGGTGACGCGGTAGACCAGGGCTCACACGTTGGCTTCATTCGGTTTGGTAGCCGGGTAGATTTATTCCTTCCACTGGATGCCAACATCAAAGTGAAGATTGGTGATTTGACAAAAGGTGGGGAGACAGAGGTGGCTAAGCTATAACTCTTAGGTCAGTCTTTAGAAGAAAGACATTTTCTAGACTCGTTGTTGCTAAATCAAAATTTTTTCCAAACAAAGATCTTATTTCAGGATCATTACGAACTTGATCAATTGTAGCATTGGCTACTGTATGAACTCTGAACATGGCTAAATAACCGTCATTTTTGAGTCTATTAATATTTGTAACTACTTTCCTCATCTCTTATAATCTCCTCTCTAAATTTAACTAAACAATCAAGCTTATCAAAGATAGGTTCAACCAATACGAACTCATCTGTATCTCTAATAAGAGCTTTCTGATATGAAAAGTTGCACAATGCTTGAATAATTCGATCAAAATCGACTCTTATTTTATTCTTGAAAAATTGTTTGTCAAGCGAATCGCAATTAGAATGGTTTATAAAATCAAGAGTGAAAATAAATTGATCTATAAACTGTTCAAATACTATGAGCCACTGTGGCAAATTATTTTTTTCAAGAAGAATATTACCTTGATTTACTTGAAAACAAAAGTGTTCCATTTCATATGGCTGATTATTGCTTTTAATTTGACTTTTTGAAAGTGATTGTAAATCTTCGATTAGCTTAAAGAAAATGGTGAATTCTCTGTCATGAAGTTGGGCTTTAATCAACCTTAGTTGATAATTATTGGCCCTTCTTTGTTCTTCAAAAGCTTTATAAACCAAATAAGCACTTAGAAATCCGATAAAAGGTGCTGTAATACCTCCGATAGTATCACCAATCTCCCCTGTTTCAGTAAAATCAATAATTGAGAAAGAGGTTAGTAATAATGGAATAAATAGAATAGCTACAAATACTGATAATAGTATCAACAACCATTTAGACGATGAGTAAGCTTCCTGTTCTTTATTCTTAAAAATCGAAAACACATCGCAATATAAATCAAACCATTATTTCCTACTATAGTTCGGCGCTTCTCTAGTAATATGAATATCGTGCGGATGGCTCTCTGCTACACCTGCACCTGAGATCTTCACAAACTTGGCTTCTTGCAAGGCTTCTATGCTTCCTGCTCCGCAGTAGCCCATTCCTGCCTTAAGGCCACCTACCATCTGGTAAAGCACTTCTTGAACAGAACCTTTGAACGGTACACGTCCCACGATCCCTTCCGGTACTAGTTTTTTGATGTCATCTTCTGCATCCTGGAAGTAGCGATCTTTGGAGCCTTCTTCCATTGCTTCCACTGAACCCATGCCTCGATACGATTTGAATTTTCTTCCTTCGTACAGGATCACTTCTCCCGGTGCTTCTTCGGTACCAGCCAGCAATGATCCAATCATCACCGTATTTCCTCCTCCGGCGATGGCTTTCACTACATCTCCTGAGAATCGGATGCCACCATCAGCTACGATAGGGACCCCTGAACCTTTGATTGCCTGTGAGGATTCGTAAACGGCTGAAAGCTGAGGCACACCTACCCCTGCTATTACCCGGGTGGTGCAAATACTACCAGGTCCAACACCTACTTTCACCGCATCCGCACCAGCCTCTACCAAAGCCTTAGCAGCATCTGCTGTCGCAATATTTCCAACTATTGTCTCGAGATCAGGAAATGCCTTCTTGATTCGTTTCGCCATGTCAATCACTCCTTTCGAGTGTCCATGTGCTGTATCTATTGATACCAGATCCACTCCCGCTTTCACCAAAGCAGCAATACGATCTTCAATATCTGGTGTGACACCCACTGCTGCTCCGACTCTTAATCGACCGTACTCATCTTTACATGCATTTGGCCTATCCTTATTTTTTAGAATGTCTTTGTAGGTAATCAGCCCGGTCAGTTTGCCATTCTTATCGACGATCGGAAGCTTTTCAATCTTGTGCTCCTGTAGGATTGCCTCTGCTTCATTCAGTCCAACCTCCGCAGTTGCTGTAATCAGGTTGTCCTTCGTCATGATGTCCTTCACAGGCTTCTTAGGCTTCTTTTCAAAGCGTAAATCCCGGTTGGTTACAATGCCAATAAGCTTATCATTTTTATCTATGACAGGAATTCCACCAATTTTATTTTCCTTCATGATCGCCTCCGCATCGGCTACTGTTGCGTCCACATGTAAGGTGATGGGGTCAAGTATCATTCCACTTTGAGATCGCTTCACTTTTCTCACCTGTATGGCTTGTTTATCAATCGACATATTTTTGTGGATAATGCCGATTCCACCTTCCAATGCCATGGCAATGGCCAGCTTGGCCTCTGTAACGGTATCCATCGCAGCGGAAACCAATGGGATATTTAATCGGATATTTCTCGTGATCTGCGCAGATGTGTCTGCATCACGTGGAAGTACTTCAGAATAACCAGGGAGGAGAAGCACATCATCATAGGTGAGCGCTTCGAAGAGGAATTTGTCGTTTATCGTCATGGCAAATAATACTGAACTGTTATGATTATTTGCCGTGCAAAATTATGTCGGTTGTATAGAATAAGTACTATCACAAGACATATTTTTACGATATGGATGAGCAAGTACCTGCCTGTCGGCAGACAGGCTCAACCTGTTTATCGAGCTATTGAAGAAATAGTAGTTAAAGTAAGTACCAAACAGCCTAATTTCAATTTCAAACGTATGGATATCTGGAGTTCATTTTACTATCAACTATTAGAAACTACCTGGCTTGAGTTTATTGCCGTGATTTGCGGTATCCTCAGTGTTTGGTTTAGTAAACAGGAAAAAATACTGGTTTATCCCTTTGGGATCGTTAGTGTGGTGATTTTTGTATACCTCACTTACGAGTATGGCTTGTATGCAGAAACAGGTATCAACACTTACTATTTCTTCATGAGTATATATGGCTGGTGGAATTGGAAAAACACCAAAGAAATTGGCAGGAGCCAAATCCCCATAACAAAGAGTACCGGATGGGGTCATGTGGTGAACATTTCAACTTTTGTGTTTGCAGCAGTCTTCATTTATATCCTCCTGATCAAATTCACTGACAGTAATGTGCCCATCCTTGATTCTATCACCACCGGCCTTGCGATCACCGGAATGTACCTGATGGCGTTGAAAAAAATTGAGCATTGGCTATTCTGGATTGCTTGTGACCTGATCGCTATTCCACTTTATATCTATAAAGGACTACCATTTACCAGTTTGCAATTCATGGTTTTCACAGCTCTGGCTGTCATGGGTTGGGTTTCCTGGAAGCGTAAATTGATGATGGGTGAGAACTAATCAACTTATATTTCTCATTTCATTCGAAATGACACTTAAGTGAATTAAATGATCAAAAGAATAGCAATCATCGGACCAGAGTCAACAGGCAAAAGTGAGCTCTGCCAGCATCTGGCCTTTCACTACGATACCGAATGGGTACCGGAGTATGCACGGTTTTATTTGGACAGACTAGATGGAGAGTATCAGCAACATGATCTGAAAGCAATTGCTGAAGGGCAACTTTCATGGGAAGACGAAAAAGCTGAATATGCCAACAAGTATCTAATCTGCGATACCAATTTGATCGTGATTAAAATATGGAGCGATCATAAGTATGGTGAAACTGATGCCTGGATAGAGGAGCAGTTAAATGAGCGCGAGTACGATTTTTATTTACTTAACAATATCGATATCCCCTGGACACCAGATCCACAACGAGAGCACCCAAAGTTGAGAAAGCACTTTTTTGAAGTGTATAAAAAGTATCTGGAGGATAACAAATTGCCCTATGCGAAAGTATCCGGTATTGAAGGAGAACGGAAGAAGTGTGCCGTGGATGCGATTGAATCTTATTTCTCAAATAAGAAAGATGCCGGATCGAGCCTGCCTGACGGACAGACAGGTCCGGGATGATACCCTAATTTTTCTTTAATCGGTCTTTGAATTTCTTAGCAACCTTTTCGATTTTAGGGCGGGAAACATTTACAATGTAGCCATTGTTCGGATGCTTTTCTTCATAATCCTGATGGTACTCTTCTGCCATGAAGAAACCATCTAGCTTGCTCATTTTGGTTACAATTGGATTTGAAAAATCGGGAGCCAGCTCTTTCATCTTAGCCTCCGCCAACTGCTTTTGTTCTTCATTATGATAAAAAATTTCTGACCGATATTGTGATCCTACATCCGGCCCTTGACGGTTTAGCTGAGTGGGATCGTGAGCCGTGAAGAATATTTCAAGAAGCGTTTCATAATCGATAACAGAAGGGTCAAAATAAACCTGAACAGCCTCTGCATGTGCTGTTCTGCCCGAGCTGACTAATCCATAGTCAGCTGATTCTTTATCTCCACCGGCATATCCAGAAACAGCCTCTACAACTCCTTGAATTTGCTCAAAAGAGGCTTCTACACACCAAAAGCAACCGCCTGCAAATGTAGCGGTATCCAATTCTTGATAGTTTATTTCCTGAGTTGCTGTCTTTGCTTCCTTATCATTTCCTTGAGATTGACAACTAAACAGTAAAAGACCGGCGATTAATGCGATATACTTCATGATTCAATTTTAATGAATGTACGGTAATCTCATTCCAATAGGTTTCTCAAAAGGTAACAATGTAGCCGCTCTTACAATTGAGAAGTTTTAAAATTCTATTCGATAGCTAAGATTAGGGAAAAAACTGACTTGTGAATCAGATTCGATCCTTCGCTGACCCACATTATAGTATCGAAAGAATTCATTTTCCCGCTGAGTCAGGTTTTGGATATCAAGTGATATTACCGATGTTGTTCGCTTTCTGTTTTTTCGGTAGCTGATTCCAAAATCCATCCTGAAATATCCGTCTAATTTGAGGTCATAATTTTCATCATATCGATAGATTGTATGACCTTCATTGATTGAGGCGACAATGTTGATAGGTGCCTGTCTTTTACCTCCAGCAAAAATCAATTTCCCGTTCAAACTCAGCGTGTTGTTTCCACTTTTCCCAACTTTAAACTCCTTGCCTGTCAAAAAATTATAGATATATCCACCATCAAATTGTGTGCTTCGCTCCACCCCATCAGAACCTGTATACTTCGACCTGTATAAGGAGGCTGTGCTGAGCATGTAAAATCCGTTGGTTAGAAATTTTTCAAGTGTTAGTTCTACTCCGTAATTCTTTCCTGTTCCATCATTTGCTAGCTCATCTGTGGTGTAGCCATCTAACGTATTTAGAGTCGAAAATGTAAGGAGTCGGTAATCGGAAGTTGTATCATTCGGCCAGATTGGAACATTGAATAAGTGCTGATAATAGACCTCAGCTTTAAACCTAAGTTTCGGTTTTAGCATTTTTTCGAAACCAAGAGCAGAATGAAATGCCTGCGTAAATCCAAGATCCTTATTGTTTTGAACATAAGATCCATCTTCCAGATACTGTCTTGCAGTATATAAAGCAATGGTTTCCATCCTGCTGTGCATGCCTATTCCTCCTGAAATAATGTGTGATCCCCTATCCCACTTAAAACCTAATCTTGGTTCTACATACGTTTTTCCATTTATAGCAAAATGTGAAAAATGAAGACCTGAGTTCAAAGTGAATTGATCACTCGTTCGGTATTGCCAGTTGCCAAACACCTGATAAAACCCTGCATGATCGTCTTCATCAAGAGGAGTTACAAACTGACGTTCTTGCCTGTTCCAGTATGTATTGCTGAGGTTATAACCCAGCCGACTCAAAACTGTGCCTACTCTCATGGTATGTCGAGCTGAGAATTTATGATTAAAATAGGTAGAAAATCGCATCTGTGTTTCGATAAAATCACTGGATTCCAGGGTTAAAACATCAAGCGAATCATAATTGCTCATGAGTTGATTATAAGACCCGGATATTATGGTTTCGAAAAAGGAATCCTCATTCACATAAAAGACATTAGTAACTCCTGCAGCTCCAGTATTTTGGCTTTCCACATCATTTTCCCAATTATCCGACGACTCGTTGGGGATGAATTGATAGGTGTTTCTTCCACCCAAGCCCCAAAACGAAAAAGAACCTAATTTTTTAGTTGGTATTCTTACCTTATATGATAGATCCTGAAAAGTGATATCCTCTTCTTCACCTAAAATATCAAGTCCCAATTCTGTCAGGAGGGCTAAAGTTGAGTAACGATAGTTGAAAAGATAGGATGCTCTTTTACTTTTTGATAGCGGCCCTTCGGAAGCAGCAGCAACTCCCAATAAACCCGCTTGAATAGCATGCTCGTGGTTGTCAAAATTTCCCTGTCTGAGCTGTAAGTCAAAAATGCCTGAGGTAGCGTTTCCATACTGAGCAGGGAATGCCCCGGTAAAGAAATCTGAATTGGCAAGCATGTTATTACTCAACATACTGATCCCGCCTGCGGAGGAACCAATAGCTGTGAAATGATTTGGATTGGGGATTTCAACACCTTCAAGTCTCCACAAAATTCCCTTAGGAGAGTTTCCTCTGATTACAATCTCATTCAGCAAATCATCTCCACCAGTCTGGACACCAGCATAAGTTAAAGCTGCCCTGGCAGGATCGTCAAACGTGGCAGGAAATCGGCTGATCTCGTCCATCCCAAGTGAGATGGCCGAAATAGTCGCTAGTTCATTTCTAGGCTGACCTTTTTCCTGATTTTCAGAAGTTACGACCACCTCATCAAGCTGCTGTAGAGATTCTATCAGCTTAGCATTCATAACTACTTCCTTCCCGGCTCCTACCAAAATATCAGGGATGGTAATCGACTCGTATCCTAAATATGAAATTCCTAATGTCTGTCTACCAATAGGCACTTTTTCAATTTTGAAAAATCCATCAACGTCTGTAATGCCGCCCATTGGCGGACTGCTGCCTAAAATCTGAACAGTAGCTCCGATTATGGGAGATCCTGATTGTTCGTCTGTAATTTGTCCTTTTATAGTCTGTGTGAGAGATTGGGAATGGGCAATAGTGGATAAGACTAGCAAAATGCCCGAAGCAAGTTTTTTCATTTAAGTGATTAGCAGTGTTTGTAGTGTGTATTACGGTATAGACGGTAAATTTTTCAAAAAGCTTCACCGATTAACTAATTTTTAATAGACAATAGGTAAACATCAATTTTGCTTAACTCATTTTATAAATTTGAGCCGATGCTCAGACCCTACTTTCAGAAAGAAAAAATTGAGGCCGGATGTGATGAGGCCGGACGTGGTTGTTTGGCCGGACCTGTAGTGGCTGCAGCTGTAATTCTCCCAAAAAAATACAGGCATAAAATGCTTAATGATTCCAAGCAACTTTCAGAAAAACAAAGATTGGAAATAAAGAAAGATATAATTTCCGATGCTATCGCCTGGGGGGTTGGTGTAGCTTCTCCAGGGGAAATTGATGACATAAATATTTTGAATGCGAGCTACCTCGCCATGCACCGGGCTATTGAAAAACTAAAGGTGACACCTGAATTATTGCTGATTGATGGCAACCGATATAAACCAGCAAGTGATATTCCTTATGAGTGCATAATAAAAGGTGATGGAAAGTTTCTTTCTATTGCCGCAGCATCGATTTTAGCTAAAACATACAGGGATGATCTCATGAGACAGCTGGCAATTGACTTTCCGGGGTATGGATGGGAAACGAATGTAGGGTACCCTACAAGAGCCCATCGTGATGGGTTAAAAGAGATGGGAAGCACACCCCACCACCGGATGAGTTTTCAGTTATTACCAAGTCAGCTTGAGCTGTTTCCTGATTAAGATAGTGTAGCGGCTATTTTTTCTCGATCAAGCGGTTTTTCCAACATGGAAGTAACGTATGGGTTTTCATCTGCTTTCCGTTGATCTGATGGATCTATTGAAGAGGTGAGCACATAGATTTGATCTCCTCGGTTCTCAACCTGTGGCAAAGCATCAAGAAATTCCCAGCCGTTCATGACAGGCATATTTAAATCCAGAAAAATAATATCTACAGAATGTGACTTCAGAAATGCAATGGCTTCTTCACCATTCATGGCTTTGAAAATTTCAATTGATGCTCGTTCTTTTTTAATTGCTAGCTCCGCTAATGTTAAAAAGATCGGATCATCGTCTACTAGCAATATTCTATTTGGATTACCCATTAAAATACACCTTAAACTTGGTTCCTTGGTTAACTTTGCTTTCTACTTCTATGCGACCATTGATTGCTTCAATTTGCTGTTTGGTCATATACAACCCCATCCCGTGACCACTCTCTTCATCAGGATGAAACCTAGACCCCAGCTGAAACATCTTCCCTCCAAATCGATCCAAATCGATTCCCCTTCCCTGGTCAGCAACTGTTAAAAGTACTTCTTTTGCTTCTTTTTTTGCATATATTTTTATTTTTCGTCTGTCCTTAGTTACACCATACTTCATCGCATTGGTAATTAAGTTGTGCAAAATACTTTGCAAATAGGCAGGTAGAATTCTGAGCGTTAAGTCTTTAGGAATATCTACATCTAGTTCAATATTTTTTTCTGTTGCTGATTTTCTATTTAAAAGAATTACATCGTTCACAACGTCTAGAAGGTTTATTTGCTCTTTTTCAAGCATTGAAATGTCCTTCTCAAAGTTTAAAAGATCATTGATCGCATCAATAGCCAGGTTTAGCTTTAATGCTGTTGCCTTAAGCATTTCAAAATACTCTTTGTTTGTAGGATCATCCTCGATGATTGACAGTAAGCCAACCAGGTTTGCTACGGAAGATCGGAAGTTGTGTGAGGTGATATAAGAAAAATCTTTCAAGCGCTGATTTTGCTCTATTGTCTTACTAAAAAGCTTGTGAAGCTCGCGTTCATTGTGAGAACGGATTCGAATATTGACCAGCATCTCTGAAAATAATTCGAGAAGCAAGACCTCTTTTTCACTAGCAACGTGATGTGTTTTCACCCAATCAAACCCCACAAACCCCACACAATCCTTTGTGTGAATCATAGGCATTGTCATCAGGCTTTTAATTTTCTGGGCCTCTAGCAAATTCTTGAAATCCTTCTTCTTTAACTTTCTTACGTCATCCACAATCATGGGATTGCCTTTAAGATGAGCATTGACCAACTCAGGCATGATTTCAAGTGGAAGGTTTTGATTGTTTTGAATCTCCGGCGAAATACCGTCAGCACACCACTCAAACGTATTACTGCAGATGCCCTTATCTCTATTAAAGTCAAAAACATACGAACGATCTGCACCCACGAATTCCCCTAATTCCCTTAGAGAATCATTGATTGCCTGCTCCACTTCCTCTAGTGGCAAATCAATATACTTAGTAGAAAGGTTGATGAGGATTCGCTGCATCTCTGCATACCGCATCAATGCTTTTTCTGCTTCTTTCTCTTTCGTTATGTTTCTTACAGCACCATCAAAATATACCTTCCCATCTGCACCTTCTATTTTAATTGAATTAAGATAACCCCAGAAGTTGCTGCCATCCTTGCGTTTAAACTCTACTTCCTTATTCTCAATAGAGCCCAATGAAAGAATCTCCTCACCTATCTGTGCACGCTCTTTTGGATCTCGGTACAATTCCATCGGATCCATATCCATGATTTCCTGAGCCGTATCATAGCCAAACATTTTCACGAATTCGTCATTGACATATATGATACCCTTCTGGCTTTCGCTCCGGTATATTGCCTCGTTTATATTTCGGTTTATACTCTCGAGTAATTGCTCACGGGTGCGTATTCGATCTAAAAATTCCCGCTCCTTGGTCACGTCTCGAATTGCCCCATCCCAAAACAAGTTACCATCCTTATCTTCGTGCATTATGGTACTTACCAGTCCCGTAAATTCACTTTTGTCCCTCCTTAAAAAAGTTACTTCTTCATTTTCGTAAGAGTGATTTGCGTTCAGTTTGGTAATAAGCCTACTTCGATCACGAGGATCTTTGTACATTTTAGTAATGGGAAGATTTTTCACCTCATCTTCGGAGGCGAACCCAAACATTTTAACAAAAGCCTTGTTAACGTAAATAAGACCGTTTTTATCGCTTCGAAATACGGCCTCACTAATATTCTGGTTGACTGACTCCAGAAGTTGATTGAAATCCATAGTTATGGGTTACTTAGCTGGTGTTACCCCGTTTTAGTTTTAGAAGATTTAGGTAGTCAATTTTTAATCATGGTAAATTCACCAACTACCTTAACATCCTCATGGTTAATCTTATAAATTTGCTGCCCGGAATAGTCCAAGACTCCCCAGGCGCCTCGCTTCGAAACCACTACCTGGTTTTCGAAATCCGATAGATGATCATAAGCTGGTCTTAAAATGAAACTTCCGTCCTCATTCACCAAGCCATATTGACCATTTATATCCTGCACAATATAATTACCCGTATTCAATCGGTGAACTGATTTCCAAATAAGTTCTAAAACTTCGGTTCCATTTTTATCAATAAGACCTGATTTTCCGTTACGATGAACAACTGCCAGTCCTTTTATAAATTGTGAGGTGTTTTCATAATAGGGCTGAATAATCAAGTTCTCCTCATAGTCAATAAATCCCCACTTTCCTCTTAGACTAATTGGCGCCCTGCCTTCATTAAATACACGGGCATTATCGTACCTGTTGCTTATTCTCAACCTTCCCTGTTCGTCTACAAAACCCCATCTGTTTTCTTTTTCCACTAAAAAATACCCTTCACTGAATCCTCTTACTTGTTGATAATTTTCATTCTGATTTAAAATCTTTTTGCCAGAACCAGAAATTAATGAAACGACTCCATTATTTCTCAATTCAAAATGATTGTTCCAAACCCTTATGCTGTCATACTCTGGGTACACTACTAACCCACCAGATTCATTCATCAATCCATACATACCTTCGTTTTTCAATAGCAAAAAGCCCTCCATCTCCTTTATTGGTTTCCATGCTGTTTTAAGCAGTAGTTCCCCTTGATTATAGACGGTGTAAGCATTTCCTCTTCGGCCTATTAAGAACTTTCCTATGGAAATAATTTCATTGAACTCAGGCCTGATCTCCCATGAGTTTTCCCTATTCATTACACCCCATCTATTAAGGTATGACACCAGATACACATTTTCCAAAGCGATGATGCTGTCATATTTATAAGCTGTAGTGCTTTCTGATTTTGGATCAATAATGCCCCAATAATCGTTTCTCTGACCAATAAATTGTTCATCAAGGCCTTGTATCAACTTTTGAAGGTCAAAACGATTCTGGCTAACCCCTATTCTATCCACCAGGCTCCAGTCCTTACCCTTCAATGCTGCAAAGTAGTTGCCATTGGCATAGATTGAATCATAACCGCCAAATAAAACCTCCCCGGCATTGCTGAGAAGATTCCATTCCCGTGTTTTGCTATTTTGTACCACCAAATGAGCTTCTGAGGCATCCTTAAGTAAAAACTCGTGATTATTAAGTAGCATAGAATTTTTCAAAAGTAGATGGTGGGCACCATTCAGATACGCTACAAAAAGGCCATTCTGACTTAGCTCCAGTGAGTCGCACTCCCACTTAAGAAAAACAGAATCACTTTGATATACCGTCCATTCCGGGAAACGGATAGCTTCCGGTTCTCCGTTCATAACATGAATAGTCTTGTAATCAAAGTCATGCATAGTTTCACCTGTTTTAGATAAAAAGCCAGCATAACCATCCCGATAAACTATCCAACCCTGGTTATAAGTCAAGGAATCAATTCCTAATTCCAAATTAACTCCACGGGCATTGAATAAATCGATTTTTTTCCCCTTCTGTCTACAGAGTAAAAGGTTGTTTTTTTCTTCAACAGATAAATAATTGGGTGGAACGATGATTTTGTTTTCGAATGAAACAACTCCGAATTTTTGTTCCTTTCCATCAAAAACACTCACGAGCCAATTAGCACTAAAGGACTCAATCGTGAAATAATTGAAGCTAATGACTGTGCGACCTTTATCATCCAGAACCCCATGAAACAGGTGGTTGCTGAACTTCCCTTTGATTGATGCCTTAAAGTAGTTATTTGATATAGGATCAATGGTGTAAAATTTTTGGCCTGTCAGAGCTTTATTTCGTACAGTAATAAGTCCCCAAAGTTTGTCTTGCCTGAAACCTATGACCCCATTATAAACCTTAATTGACCCATTGGACCACCCAAGCTTTTCATAAACGGCTGGAACAGTGACGGTCCCTGCCTGATCTTTAATACCAAAATATCCTCCCTCTTCAAAGACAGTAAACTGCTCTGCCTGAAGGTTTAGATTAAGAACAAAAAATAAAACTGATATGTGGTATCGCATACTCCCGCAGCAAATATAAAGCGGGGTTATTTCTTTTCTACGTCAGTAGATTCAAGGTTAAACAGGTCATTGAGCACCCCAACTAATGTTTCCGCCTCTCCTCTCTTGCAAGCTGCCTTTAATTGTAATACAGGCAGTTTGATCACTTTCTGAATCATGCTCTTGGTTACCACTTCAAGTAATTCAACTTCTTCAGTTGATAATTTTTTATGCCGAGCAAGTTCTTCTTTCCTGATCTGATCCAGCGCGCTTTTTAATCGCTGAATTGTTGGTGAAACTTCCATTTCGCTTTTCCAGCTCATGAAATTTCCTAGCTCCTCTTCTACGATTTTTTCAGCATCAGGAATAGATTTTTCACGAATTTTTCTTGCCTTTAATGTGCGCTCCGTCAACTGATCAACATTGTAAAGAGAAATCCCCGGAACATTCTCCAAATCCTGATCCATGCTTCGCGGTACGGAAAGATCGATCAGGAGCTTGTGAATGGACTTTGAACTAAAGCTAGCTGAGGTAAGGATTGGATTCTTACTTGATACTGCTGAAATGATTACATCATTATCAGAAATTACCTGATCCAGATCATCAAAATCACAAACTGCAATATCCCGTCCTTCAGCAAGTTTAACTGCTTTCGATTTGGTTCTATTAACGAGCGTGATTGATGTCTCATCCGTATTCAGGTTTTCCAATACATTTTGTCCAATTTCACCAAGTCCAATCAGTGCAATTCGGGCACGTTCAATATTGCTGATAAATCCTCCGATCAAATCTACTGCTACCGATGCAACTGATGCTGTTCCATCCTGAAGTCTTGTTTCCTGGACTACTCTTTTATTTGCATAAAAAATCGTGTGCATCAAACGATGCAAATGCGGTCCGGCTAAATTCAAGTCTGCACTTTGCTGGTAGGCACGTTTTACCTGATTGCTTATTTGAATATCTCCCAGCACTTGTGACTCAAGTCCTAATGCAACATTGAAAAGGTGTTTTGAAGCTTCAACTCCATCATAAGAAATAAATGAAGCTTCTAGTTGAGATGCGGTGAGAGACTTGAAAGCTGCAATGAGTGAAATTATTTTGGAAGTCACCTCAACAGGTGAGGTGAAGTAAAGCTCCGTTCTGTTGCAGGTCGAAACCAACAATGCTTCTTCAATCGCGAAGACTTCCTTGAGTTTCATTAAGAAATCACCAGCTTCTAACTCACTAAACGCTACCTTCTCCCTAATCTCTATGGGTGCATTCTTATACGAAAGTCCTATTGCCTTAAATCCTTCCATCTCAATCGATTACAAACGCAAAAATAACAGCAGGTTATGTATATTGGTTGTGATAAAAATCAGCTAATCCTTATTTAGAATCGTTTTAAATAATGCTTAAATTCCTAATCAATGCCATATCAAGGGCACTTAGCTTCACCAAGACAGAATCAAAGGGCACGCTAGTCCTGATTTTAATCATTTTAATGGCGCTCCTTTTCAAAAACTATAAGGTCAACCAATTAAAAAAACACAAATACTCTCCAACAGATTCATCCGCTCTGGAGTGGATCGGAACCGTCCATGCTTCATATGAAATTAGAAAGGAAAAGCCAGAGGAATTTGACAAGACTGTTTACTACCCTGCTAAGAAGAATGCTTCTGCAAAAAAGGAATCCAAACCGGCAAAGGAAAAATTACCAGGGGATGAGCCCTTTATAGTTGCAGACTTGAACACTGCCAATGCGCTGGATTTGCAAAAGGTAAAAGGAATTGGTCCTGCATATTCTGAACGAATCATCAAATACAGGGACATATTAGGAGGCTTTACAGATACTACACAGCTGCATGAAGTCTACGGCCTACATCCGGAGACCATTCGTGAGCTAGCCAAACATTTTTCAATTCAATCTAGTGTTAAGCGAATTGAAATTAATACAGACTCGATTAAAACCTTGATAAAACACCCATACATCAATTATGATCTTGCCAGGATCATCATTAATTATCGGGAGCAGCATGGAGATTTCACAAGCGCTGAGGACCTGAGGAAAATAAAGGCATTGGATGATCGTACTTTCCTGAGATTAAAGCCATATTTGGAATAAGGCTATGCAAAAAATTCTCAAGTCATATTTAAGGCGGCTCAGCAATCTTTCCGGGAATAATCGCTCACTGCTTTTACTGCGACTTCTAAAAGATCAATTCATTGATATACATGATTTTGACTACTCAGAGAATGAAGCAAGCTTTCAAATAATTAAAAACCTCATAGAGCAACAAAAAAAAATTCCGCTTTGCAGTGAGGTTGATAGTAGAAATAAGTCTGCCAATGAGCTAAGTAAACGCTTAAAGAAAATTAAGCGCATTGAAAAATTCATTTTCGAAGAGCGTGGAGCTAAGGATTTATATATCGGATGGCCTTTTATAAAAGGAAAATTTTCGGATGAAACATTGGTCAGGTGTCCGCTCCTTTTTTTCCCGGTTTCCATAGAGCAGGAAGGAAATGTTTGGTATCTATCGCGAAGGGACGATGTGAACATCACCCTTAACAAGACCTTCCTTTTGGCCTATTCCTATTACAATCAAATTCCATTAGATGAGGAATTGATCGAAACCGTAATTGACGACTATGATCGTGATGATACCGTATTTCGAACCCAGCTTTATGAACTCATCAAGCACAGTGGCATTGAGCTAAACTTCAATCAGGAAAATTTCGCAGACGAGCTCAAAAACTTTACCGACTTAAAAAAGTCCCAGCTTGAATCCAGTGAGAAAACTGGAGCTCTGAAAATGTTTCCTCAGGCCGTTCTAGGCATTTTTCCTCAATCCGGTTCCTACCTGGTTCCTGACTATGTGAAACTCTTGGAAGACCAGATGGATACAGATCTGGAAGAGTTTTTTGTGAAAAAGATTAAAAAAGAAAATGAAACTCAGCTAGCACTTTTCGATCGGGTAAATGAAGAAAACACTTTCACTCCTTTCCCACTTGACGCCTATCAGGAACACGCGCTCAAAGAAATAAAAAAAGGAAACTCTCTTGTCGTTCAGGGACCTCCCGGAACGGGGAAGTCTCAGCTGATCAGCAATTTGATTTGTGACTTCATTGCCAGAGGTAAGAACGTGCTGCTTGTATGTCAAAAAAAGGCTGCATTGGATGTGGTCTATCAGCGACTGAAAGAAAAGGAAATGCATGATTTTGTAGCACTCGTGCATGACTTTAAAAACGATCGGAAGCCCATCTATGAACAAATTGATCAGCAGATAGAAGCGGTGGAAGTCTATGAAAAGAAAAACAACAGCCTGGATGCTATACAGCTAGAGCGGGGCTTTTTACAAGCCAGCAGACGAATTGATCAAATTGTGGAGGAGCTCCAGGAATTCAGAGAAGCTCTTTTTGATGAGTCTGAATGCGGTAAGTCAGCCAAAGAACTATACCTATCCAGCAGTCCGGATTTACCCAGCTTCAGTATGAACCTGGAGTACCGCGCTTTTCATTTTTCAAATCTGGCTGAAACGGAGAGAACTTTTAAAACCTACCTTACCTATTTTGATAAGTTTGAAAAGCGAACGCATTTCTGGGCTAAAGGGCCTTCTTTTGCCGGCTTTCAGACCAATGACCTCATGAAGCTGAAGAGTGTGCTTTATGAAGTGCCAGCTTTCAATGAGCTTCTACTCGGCAAGTCAAAAGAATTCTGTTCGCAACCTCTTGATTTTGAAACGGGTGAATACTTATCCAATAAACTCCCCGAACTCATAGAAGTATTTGAGGGACTAAAAGAGGATGCTGTTTATAAAGTTTATCAACATCTGCATGCTGAAAAACCAACAAAAGATCTCAATTGGTTATCACAGACCGAACGAATCATGATGGCATGTTTCCGGGGTGTGGGTCTTGAAAGCACACTCAAGTCTGAAAACCTCGGACGATTTCAGGAGGTGTTACGATCAGCTATGAAAGCCAGAAAAAATCCTTTCAGCTGGCTCAAGTGGAGCTTGTTTTCAAAAGAGAAAACCTTCCTCAAACGCGTCATGGTAGCGAATGAGTTAAAAAGCAATAAGAGAGGATTTAATGTATTGGTTGAGCGCGTGGATAATCGACTCAATTTCGAACATTCATTGTCCCTAATTCAAGACAACACATGGCTTCATGGCTTCCCTTCCAGTTTTAGAAAAATTGATTTACAGGATTGGTTCTATTGGCAAAAAATGGGGCTAAATATGTTTACAGTAGCTCAAACGGTTCGATCCCTTAACGAATACATTCCGGTGAGTAAACTTGAGCATAAAAGTTATCATAGGCGTCTGGATCAGGTCATTTCGCTTGTGCATAAAGTACCTCAGCAACTTGCACTATGGAGGCGCTACATCAATGTGCATCAAATTCGGGCAATTATTCTAAAAAAGGAAGATCCACACAGGCTTGAGAAGCTTTTGAAGAAGGACTTTGATGCCATCTGTGAATATCATAAACTCAAATCAGAACTAAGTTCTGAAGAGCAAAAGGTACTGGATGAAATAACTTCAAGTGATGCAGTCACTATTGAGGAAGGATTATCGCTTTTTAGAAACAGCCTTTCTCTGGCTTGGATAGATCATATCGAATCAAAATATCCGGACTTACGAAATGTGGCTTCTGGTAAATTGGATGCACTGGCTGATGAACTACGAGATCAGATCGAAGCGAAAAGAGAAGCAAGCAAAGAAATTTTGCTCTTAAAATCACGAGAGAAGACCTATGAAAACATAGAATACAACCGACTGAAAAATCGTGTCACCTATCGGGATTTACAACATCAGGTTACTAAAAAACGTCGAATATGGCCTATACGAAAGGTTATTTCAGAATTTTCTGATGAGCTATTCACTTTACTTCCTTGCTGGATGTGTTCACCCGAAAGTGCATCTGCAATCTTTCCAATGCGAGAGAGTTTTGATTTGGTCATTTTTGATGAAGCCTCACAATGCTTTGCAGAACGTGGTATACCTGCAATGTATAGAGGTCGTCAAATAGTAGTGACCGGTGATAGTATGCAGCTGCAGCCTAGTGATTTATACAGAGTACGGTGGGATGATGAGGATGATGACACCCCGGAGCTGGCGATTGATTCACTTCTTGATCTTACCAAACACTACCTGCCGGAAGTCAGTTTGGCAGGACACTACAGAAGCAAATCCCTGGAGCTCATCGATTTTTCGAATGAACACTTTTACAAAGGAAAACTTCGGCTCTTACCCGACTATGCCTATGTAAACAAGCATGAGCCAGGAATTGAATATGTACAAACAAAAGGTATTTGGGACGATGGGGTGAATGAAGTGGAAGCTGGAGTAGTAGTCGCCCAAACCTTATCACTGCTTAAAAAGCACCCGGACAAAGAAATTGGTATTGTCACTTTCAATTACCGACAGCAGGGACTTATAATGGACTTACTGGAAGAAGAGTCTGCCAATAAAAACCTATTGATCCCTGATTCACTCTTTGTAAAAAACATCGAAAATGTACAAGGAGATGAGCGCGATATCATCATTTTTAGCATTGGCTATGCTCCAGATAAGAAAGGGAAAATTAAGCTTCAGTTTGGGAGCTTGAATGCCGAAGGGGGTGAAAACAGATTGAATGTAGCTGTGACCCGTGCCAGGGAAAAAGTCATGATTGTGTGTAGCATCCTCCCTCAGTTCTTAAAAACAGAAGACACCAAAAATGAAGGTCCAAAACTTTTAAAGAAGTATCTGGAATATGCATGGGATGTAAGCATTGGAAAGTGGAAGCCTCACCTTCCCGAATATGAAGAGCACCATGTTGATTGGTTTTTAAGAAATAAGATTCAGGAAAAATCTTTCCATGAGTTTGAGGGATTTGAGCTGGCAAAGGAGCTGCCATTTGCTGATTTATCTGCAAAGAAAGGAGATACATACACCGGCCTAATCCTTACAGATGACGAGCGATATTATCAGGCACTTTCACCAAAGCAGATTTATGCTTTTCAGCATTTCCATCTCATCATGAAAAACTGGCCTCATGTCAGGTTCCATAGCCGTGAATTTTGGCTGGATGCCGATGCTGCAAAAGAAAAGATGCGAAAGTTTTTGTATGCTAATTAACGTGAGTAGGCTAGGAGGTTTTTTTTATAACTTAAACTCTTAGATTCATCTATGAAACACCCCTATAATCCCCTCAAGGGGATTTTTTTCACGGTAGTTTATATCAAACTCACGCTAATTAGTCTTCGCAAACTCCACCCGTGCACCCACTGAAAGGATAAAAGGTAAAGTATCTCTACGCATATATTGCTCCAACAAAAGGGTGTACTCACCCGGACTATCAAATTGATAATTCTCTTCCAACGCAAAGCTATGATCAAATAAATCCCCCAAACCACTACCAAATGGTTCCCCTGTCTTAGGGTCAAAAAGCTCAACTTCTTTCAGTTGTTGATTTAATATAAGACCTGATGAATCCTCCAGGGTATATTGAAAATATAGATTGTAAAATGGGTATGAAGATGCATTTCTGAAGGTCGCCAATAGATTGTAAGACCTGGTAGTGTCTGCGATTTCGAATGAGAATGACTGAGCCGAATCCAAATGCCAAAAAGCCTCCTCCAAATCATTGAAATCCTCATACACTCTGCTGGAGTCGCATGCTACAAGTGTGAAAAATAACATAATGATGACGAGGTATCTCATATCTAAGGGTTTTCAGATTTCTTCTGCTGTGGTTTTCTTCCTTTAAATTTATTACGCTTCTTTTTCTTCTTCTTTTTCCCTTTGCCACTAAACTTCTTATCCATTGCCTCCAGGTCACTATTAATGGAAGAAATATCTGCTTCAACTTCCATTTCATTTTCTTGCAATGAAGCCGGCTTTTTGCCCTTCTTATTCAGGGCAAGTATTTCCTTAACCCGATCAACATCTACAGAAAACCAATTATTGTCATCGGCATATCCGAACCACATAATCTTACGGAAGATGTCTGTTTTCTGAAGTTTTGCTACCCCTCTATGTGTTTGCAACGACTCGACCTCTGGAATATCTTCCAATGCTTCCATATAAGTATCCAGCTCATAATTGAGGCAACATTTTAATCTGCCACACTGACCTGAAAGCTTACTCGGATTAAGTGAAAGGTTTTGATATCTGGCTGCTGAAGTGGAGACATTTTTAAAATCTGTCAGCCAGGTAGAGCAACAAAGCTCACGGCCACAAACCCCCAAACCTCCAATTCTACCTGCCTCCTGACGAACACTTATCTGGCGCATCTCTACCCTAATTCGGAATTCTCCTGCTAGTATTTTGATTAGCTCCCGGAAGTCGACACGTCCCTCTGCGGAGTAAAAAAAAGTAGCCTTTCCTCCATCAGCCTGAAACTCCACATCCGTAAGCTTCATTTCAAGTTTTGTGCTCTGGATAATCTCTTTGGTACGGTACATAACAGACTCTTCTCGATTGCGAGCTTCGTCCCATCTTTCCATATCACGCGAGGTGGCTTTTCTGTAAATCTCCCTTACCTCCTCATTGTCTTTGATTCCCTTCTTGGACATCTGTAATCTCACCAGCTCACCTTGCATGGAAACATATCCTATGTGATGCCCATTAGGGACATCAACAACGACTGCATCTCCGGTAACAATATCCAGCTTTTTGGCATTGCGGAAGAATTCCTTTCTTCCATTCTTAAACCGGATCTCCACAACATCGAATCGGTGCATAGCAGGTACATCCATGTTCGATAGCCAATCAAACACATTGAGTTTATTGCAACCTCCTGTGCTGCAATGGCCGTTGTTTTTGCATCCGGCCGATCCTCCTGTACCACAACTAGCACATCCCATAATTCTGTAATCTAAAAGATATCTTCAGGAAAATAGAATTAGAAAACCACGAATCTACTGTCCCAATCCCTTGAGGTCAAAACCAATATCCTCCCGGTATCGTTTTCCTTCCCAATTCACCTCACGCCCTCCGGCGTATGACTTGCTTAGCGCTTCACCCAGGTTTTTGCCTAAGCCAGTCAGCGCTATTACTCGGCCCCCATTTGTAATAAGTTTATCATCCTGCACTTTGGTTCCTGCATGAAAGGGCAGTACTGTTCTAATATCTCCAATGGTAATTTCATGTCCTTTTTCGTAGAATTCTGGATAACCCCTGCTCACATACATCACGGTTGAAGCTGTGAATCGTTCATACTCTATTTCTGAGTCAATCAGATTTTTGTCCGCTGCAGCAACTAGTAATTCCAAAAAGTCGGTTTTAATCCTTGGCAAAACCACCTCTGTTTCAGGATCGCCTAACCGTACATTATATTCTATCACGTACGGATCTCCCCCAACATTTATCAATCCGAAAAATACAAAACCACAATAATCTATCTTCTCTTTTTTCAGTCCTTCAATCGTCGGCTTGATAATCCGTTGATTAACTTTTTCTTTGAAGGCACGATCTGCAAAAACTACGGGAGATACAGCTCCCATTCCGCCGGTATTTAAACCTGTATCTTTTTCTCCAATTCGTTTATAATCCTTTGCTTCCGGGAGAATACGGTAATCTCTACCATCAGTAATAACAAAAAAGGATACTTCTATGCCTTTAAGAAACTGCTCTAGGAGCACCTTCTCACTAGCGGCCCCAAACTTCTTATCCTCAATTAAATTTCTTAATGACTTTCTGGCGTCTTCGAGCTCTTCGGTAATGATTACACCTTTTCCGCCTGCAAGTCCATCTGCCTTTAATACATATGGTGGCTCAAGACGCTCCATATATTTAATCGTTTCCTCCAGATTATCTTTTGTGACTGTCCTCGCATCTGCCGTTGGAATTCTATATTTTTTCATGAATTCCTTGGCATATTCCTTACTACCTTCCAGTCTGGCCCCTTGGGCATTAGGGCCAATGATACGGAGCTTTTTGAATTCTTTATTGGATTGTAGATGATCCACCAGCCCATTCACCAGTGGGTCTTCCGGTCCAATAATGAGCATATCTATTTTATGCTTGATGATGGCATCACCAATTTTATCAAAGTTTTTGATGTCTAGCTCCAGATTGGTACCCACCTTATGGGTGCCGCCGTTACCAGGTGCAATGAAAATTTTACCGCATTTTGGGCTTTGTTTTACTTTCCAGGCAAGTGCATGTTCCCGACCGCCGGAACCTAGTATTAAAATGTTCATTGAGTGTGGTTTTGCTAATGGACGGCTAAGTTCACCGTATTACTTCTTTTTTCAAAGTAAAGTAGCTAGTGAGCGTACTCCGACATGAATTTTACACGCATCAACCGAACCTCATCTTCAGAATAGTACTCACCTAATTCCTCCATTGCGACTGCCAATTCATCCGTTTCTGCGTTTAGGAAGTAATCATAGATATCATCCTGGCGATCATCATCCAGCAGCTGATCGATATAATAATTGATGTTGAGTTTGGTGCCCGAGTAGCAAATATTTTCTACTTCTGCGATCACATCTTCATACTTCATCCCTCTTGCTTCGGCTATTTCTTCAAAGTCCATTTTCTGGTCAATGTGCTGGATAATGTAAATCTTGTTTTTCGATTTGGTGCCTGAAGTTTTTATCAAAACATCTGATGCCGTAATTATGTCATTTTCTTCCACATAGTCCTCGATCATTTGCAGGAATGGCTCTCCAAACTTCTTTGCCTTGCTTTCACCTACACCCACGATCTGCTTCAGATCATCCATGGTGGTCGGATACACTGTGCACATCTCTTCCATGGATGGGTCACTAAAGATCACGTAAGGGGGAATGTCTTCCTGATGTGCAATATCCTTTCTCAGCTTCTTCAGCATACCGAAAAGCACCTTATCATAAGCGCTTACATTCACAGGGGGTTTATCCATGTCTTCCTCCGTGTCAGCATCTGAAGTATACTCATGGTCTTTGGTGAGCATATGAGAAAACGGATTTTTTAGGAAATCATCCCCTTTTTTAGACACTTTGAAAACAGCAGGGTTTTCAATATCCTTCTTCAAAAATTCATGCAGTAGGGTCTGTCGAATTAATGACCTCCAGAAATTTTCATCTTCACTTATTTCCTTTCCTTTACCAAAGACATCAAGCTTATCGTGATCGTAGCTTTTTACGTGCTGGGTAGGTTTTCCCACAATCAGTGCCGCAAGATGATTAATATCGAATCGTTGATTTGTTTGTTTTACAGCCTGAATCACAAGGCTTATAATTTCTTTCCCTTCAAATTTTTCTTTCGGGTGGACACAATTATCACATTGCGCACAGTTATCTTCTCCAAATTCCTCTCCAAAGTAGTGCAGTAGTTGTTTCCTCCTACAAATAGCAGAGTCAGCATAAGATGCCATTTCTTCTAAAAGGAACCGGGCATTTTCACGCTCGGTAACAGCTTTATCTTTATTGAACTTTTCAAGTTTTAGAATGTCGTTATAAGAATAGAACATCAGGCAATTGCTGCTGATGCCATCTCTTCCTGCTCTTCCTGTTTCCTGATAATAACCTTCTATGGATTTAGGTGCATCATAATGAACCACAAACCGAACATCAGGCTTATCTATTCCCATCCCAAAAGCAATCGTAGCTACGATTACATCAATATCTTCATTCAAAAATCCATCCTGGTTCCTCATCCGCTCTTTGGATTCCATACCGGCATGGTATGGTGCCGCATTTATATCGTTGACTTTCAGGAATTCGGCAATCTCCTGAACTTTCTTTCGACTTAGGCAATAAATAATTCCACTCGCTCCCTTATGATCCTTTATAAATTTTATTAACTGCTTTTTCGCATTTTGCTTAGGCCTTACCTCATAATAAAGATTAGTTCTATTAAATGAGGATTTGAATAGCTGAGCCCCATCCATAGACAGGTTTTTCTGGATGTCCAGCTGTACCTTCGGGGTGGCGGTGGCAGTCAAAGCAATCATTGGAATATCACCCAGCCTTGCGATTATGTCTTTGATTCTTCTGTATTCCGGACGGAAATCATGCCCCCACTCGGAGATACAGTGGGCTTCATCAATGGCTACAAAAGAAATTTTTGCCTGCTTCAAAAATTCTACATTCTCCTCTTTGGTCAAAGATTCAGGAGCAACATATAGCAACTTAACAATACCTGAAATGGTATCCTTCTTCACTCTATTGCTTTCAGATTTTGTTAAAGTAGAATTAAGGAACCTTGCGTGAACCCCAACTGCATTCATTTGATCCACCTGATTTTTCATCAGTGCGATCAATGGTGAAATCACTATGGCAGTTCCTTCCTGAACTATAGCAGGTAATTGGTAGCAGAGGGATTTTCCCGCTCCTGTCGGCATAATAACGAACGTATTTTGCCTATCAAGAATATTATTAATAATATCCTCTTGCTTTCCTCTAAACTTGTCATATCCAAAAACACGTTTGAGGCTATCTTTAAGACCCACTTCCGCAGTTGTCTCCATTTCTCCCGGGTTGATAAAGTAAAAAGTTAATCAAATCCTTGATCGCAAACAAATGTCCTTTATGGTGAGTGCGTTATCACAACGCTAAGGGATGAGCTATATTTGCGAAGGTTATTTCTTACGCAAATTTCTCACCAAAATTTTATGAGTACAAATATTTATGTAGTGATTATGGCCGGCGGTAGTGGAACCCGATTTTGGCCTTACAGCCGGGATGCACGACCAAAGCAATTTTTGGATGTGCTCGGTACAGGTCGATCACTATTGCAGATGACTTTTGATCGATTCAAAGAAGTTACAACTGAAGATAAAATTTGGGTCGTCTCTAATGAGAAATATGATAAACTCATTCAGGATCAGCTTCCTGAATTAGGAAAAGATCAAATCCTTCTAGAAACAGAAAAGCGTAATACTGCGCCATGCATAGCGTATGCTGCATACAAGATCATGAAAAAAGATCCGAACGCGGTACTTGTGGTTAGTCCATCTGATCATGCCATTTTCAAAGAAAAAGAATTTGTAAACGTAATATCTACTTCCGTTGATAGTGCAGCTGCGGAAGAAAAGTTGATCACCATTGGTATTCGTCCGAATAGGCCGGAGACCGGATATGGCTATATCCAATACATAAGCGATCCCGGAGTGCCAGTGAAAAAAGTGAAAACATTTACAGAAAAGCCCGAAATAGACCTTGCAGCAAAGTTTTTAGAAAGCGGTGATTTTTTATGGAACTCAGGAATTTTCGTTTGGTCCATTGACTCGATTATAAAGGCCTTTGAAAAATATGAAGAAGAAATAGCAAGTCTATTTGCGGCTGGTCTAAAGGAGTACTTCACCGAAAATGAGCGTGCATTTATAAAAGCTACTTATAGCCAGTGCAAAAACATTTCCATTGATTACGCGATCATGGAAAAAGCCGAAAATGTTTACGTGGTGCCCGGAGATTTTGGGTGGTCTGATCTAGGCTCATGGAATGCGCTCCATGAAATCAAAAACAAAGATGAAAATGACAATGTTGTTGAAGGAGCAGTAATGACCTATGATTCCAAAGA
The DNA here is from genome assembly GCF_040220215.1 of Ekhidna sp. Taxonomy (GTDB): domain Bacteria; phylum Bacteroidota; class Bacteroidia; order Cytophagales; family Cyclobacteriaceae; genus Ekhidna. Next base: position 97,986 of record NZ_JAVJTR010000016.1, on the reverse strand, counting down.
CAATTACATTAGAGGAAAAAAAGGGAAGGTTACAGTGGTGCAAGGATGCGAAGGCATGCTCATAGCTGATTTTGACGATGTGCTTTTAGTCTGCAAGAAAGAAGACTCTTCTGTATTTCGAGATTTCATCACAGACGTGAAAGCAGAAAAAGGAGACAAATTCGTCTAAGCTTTTCTCTGTCTTTGCACTTCATATAATGCCATGCCGGCAGCCACGCCTACGTTGAGTGACTCAATAGAACCGGACATTGGGACTTTCGCTATTTCATCAGAAAGTTCTAGTAACTCAGAAGAAATGCCGCTTTCTTCGGATCCCATAATTATTGCTAAGGGACCTGTGAAGTCCATTTGATCCAATGTCTTTTTTGTCTTCTCAGAGCATGAGACAATCTGGATTCCTGATTCCTTTAAGTACCGGGCAGCATCCAGCAAGTTTTTCTCACGACATACAGGTAGATAATTAAACGCACCCGCAGAAGTTTTTACGGCATCTTCATTGATCTGCGCTCCTCCTCGTGATGGAATAACAATTGCATCTACCCCTAAGCATTCTGCAGTTCTGGCAATAGCACCAAAGTTTCGGATATCAGTGATTTCATCCAATATTAAAATAAGTGGGTTCCTACCTTTTTCATACAGTTCAGGCACCAGGTGCTCTAAGGTATGATACTGAACAGGGGAAATAAGCGCCACCACCCCCTGATGATTCTTTTTGGTGAACTTATCAATTCGCTCAGATGGGACCTTTGAGATGGGTGTTGAGGTTTGGTGTAACTCAAGCATCAACTCTTTATACAGATCACCTTTCAGGCTTTTTTGAATGAAAACGCGCTCAAGATGTTGTCCGGATTTTACAGCTTCAATGACTGTTCTGATCCCATAAATGATGTCTGATTTTTTGTTCATCTGATTCCGCGACGAATCGCGGCTATTTGTGTGTACCACTGCTCTTCCAAATCTTTGCTTCGTCGCAACGAATAGGTTTTGGGCGCAAAGAACGTCGAGATAATTGTGAACTCAAAGGCCGGCCCTTCATCATAAAACCATTCCTCCGAATTTCCGGTCCGATATACCTCGTTTGGCCTCCCGAAAACAATGTACATCATACCCCTATCCGTCTTCCAGCCAGGCTTAAAATCAGTGAATAATTTATTCGTTTCCTCAATCCAATTGTAATATCTTCGGATGGCACCACGTGCCCTGGCTTTGGTGGAATAGGTATTCATCCAAAATGAATCGAATGACTCTTTAGGATTTCTGGATTTCAGCATGGCCTTTTTTTCCTGTTCACTGGTGAGGTAGAGCATCGACTCAATCAATTCTCCCAATTGTCGATACTCTGGGAAATATGGAGGTACACGTAACATTGTGACCCCAACAGAAGCCAGTGAATCTTTCCTGACCACATAAAAATGATTCTCAATAAAATCTGATTTAGCCACAAAAACAAAGGATGTGTCCAGATTTACCTGTGGCGCCAATGGTTTCATATCCGCCATAGGTGGATCAGCTGGTGGAAATTTCTCAGCATACTGCATAGCCAAAAGCGTGTCGCTCCCACGCCATGAAGAACCGGATCGATTGATGAATTTTTCCAAAATTGGCATCCCTCTTTCATCCACTGGATAGATTGAGGGGTAGGACAGTGATCCTATTTTTAATGGGATATCATAGTAATAGAAGCTTTCCGGTTTTGAAAATTTGACTACCAGCAGATTCTCTTCTATTTGGTTGAATAAAAGACGAACCATCACCTGTCCTCCAACATTTAGCAGCGTGTCAATCACTTGAGGCTGAATCGTGCGATGCGTTTCTGACTCATATCCATCCTGAACCAAAAGCTCATATTCCCACGAAACAACAGAATCCGATGAAACACTCAACAGTACGAAAAAGCCACCTCCCTCTTTCACAACTCTGTGAGACATTTTTACACTGAAATCAAGATCATACTGCCACGCAACATTTACCCGAGAAAAGTTGACGGCACTGGCTGAAAAGCCACAAAAGATGACAAATACACTCAATATTAGAACATGCTTTCTCATAGGTATCCAAATTAGCTATATAATTGATTTTCTTTGTGCTCTTTAAACAAAAATCGTTAGTCATACCCTTTACAAATGAGCGTCTACACTACAGAAATAGCTTCAGATAAAATCCCCTCTGATAATGTCATTCATCAGCGACTGTTATCTGCATACCATCAGGCCAAACCTTTCATCAAGGGTGATCTACTGGAGCTCGGGTGTGGTGAAGGACGAGGTGTGGAATTACTTGCCCCATTGGCAGACTCATACATTGGAATAGACAAAATCAAGGCGGTGGTAGAGAGTCTTGAAAAGAAATTTCCTGAATGCAAGTTCATGAGTGGAGTCTTTCCTCCATTTCCTTTTGAGGATAATACATTTGATAGCATTGTCACCTTCCAGGTAATCGAGCATGTAAAAGATGACGAAGGTTTTATCAAAGAAATACATCGAGTATTAAAACCGGGTGGTAAGGCGCTCATCACCACCCCTAATATCAAGATGACACTTTCCAGAAACCCCTGGCATGAGCGTGAATACACCGGAGATGAGCTAACTGTGCTTTGTAAAAAGTATTTTGAAAAAGTGGAAATGAAAGGAATTGCAGGCAATGAAAAAGTGCTGGAATACCATGAAAGAAATCGGATTTCTGTGCAGAAAATTCTGAGGTATGACTTCTTTGACCTTCAACATAAATTACCTGCCGGATTGCTCCGAATTCCTTATGATATCCTAAACCGAATGAATAGGAATAAACTAAAGTCAACCGATGATGAATTGGTAAAATCGATCTCTGTAAATGACTTTAGTTTGCAAAGTCAATCCGAACAAAACCTGGATTTGTTCTGTTTACTCACTAAATAATCGGATAATCCGATATTATTTATTTGAATTTTTTATAAAAACAGAATATTCATGTCAAACCAATTGACCACAGAACTAAACCAACTACTATCAGATTTTCACGTGTACTATCAAAACACAAGAGGAGCTCACTGGAATATTAAAGGTCCACGATTCTTCGAGCTGCATGCTAAGTTTGAAGAATTGTACACGGAGGCATTGGCCAACATTGATGAAATAGCAGAGCGAATTTTAACCATTGGTGGACGACCAGATCACACACTAGAGACCTACATCGAAAAGTCAAAGATTGAATCAGTGAAAGATGAATCCAATGACGAAGCATTGGTGAAAATGATTGTAAGCAATCTTACTACCTTAGTAGCTCAGGAAAATAAAGTGAAGGAACTGGCCGTTGAGGCAGATGATAATGAAACCGAGGACATGATGATTGGGCTTGTGAATGCACAGGAAAAAACCCAATGGATGTTTAACTCGTGGTTAGGTAAGTGAGAAATCAGCAAAGTACATATTTTAAATACCTGCTATCGGGCCTTCTGATAGCAGGTATTTTTATTTCCGTTCCCGCTCAGCGGAAACAGAAACGTAGGAAACAGAGCATTGAATCTGTGATTGCTACTGGCCGTTCTTACATCGGTACGCCATACAAATGGGGCGGAATGTCACGATCAGGCATTGACTGCTCCGGACTTATTTATAATTCCTACAAAACCATCGGAGTGGATTTGCCACGTACTGCCAAAGAACAATCTAAGACTGGAAAGAAGCGTGGGTGGGAAGGTATTCGAGAAGGAGATTTGGTCTATTTCAAGTTTAAAAAGAAAGGCAGCAAATGGTTCCATAGTGGCATGATCACCTATGTGGGCAAGGATAAAATATTATTTGTTCATTCGTCCTCTTCAAAAGGAGTGGTCGAATCCAACCTGCTAGCCGACTACTACAAGGATAATGTTCGGAATTTTCGAAGGGTGATTAAGTGAAAAGTGGAGCATACCGGATTCGAACCGGTGACCTCTACACTGCCAGTGTAGCGCTCTAGCCAACTGAGCTAATGCCCCAAAAGGAGGGCAAATATAATCGGATTGTTTATTTAAAGAGTGCTTGAATTTCCTCAGGCACTCTTTTTAGTTTCTGTGTCTCCCGCTCAATCAGACACCAATTAGTTTTTACCTGCACCAGAAGCTCCTCTCCTTTAAAAATTTTTACGATCCGATTTGAAAAAGGTCCGCGATAACCTTCAACATATGTTTTCACGATAATCTCATCACCAAGAAATGCTTGTTTTTCATACTCCACATGATGGGATCGTACCATCCAGAAATATTGCTCATTTATTGCTTCATTAATCTCCGATAGCCAGTGTTCACGAGAGATATCCAGTGCCCATTGCATATAGACAAGGTTATTAACATGCTCATTGAAATCGAGGTGATCTTTGGTGACGATTATCTTTTTTTCGAAGTTCCTCATTCCTTGTAAAACCCTTTTCTGTATGCCTCCTGTTCCGAAGTAAACTCATCAGCAACTGTGATTCGAGGGTACTTAAGTTTCATTGCTTTAGCAGTGGCCTCAAGCCCCAAATCTTCTTGACCTCTTCTGACTTTTACCGTTATGCTATCTCCGGCTTTCGGGTAAAAGACTTTTGACAACATTTTGGTTTCTTTCATTTTTTCAGGGATCGCCTCCACATCATTGATTTCTAAAACAACATCTCCCTTTTTCAGGCCCAGTTCATTTTTCTTCTGCCAGGTTACATTGTAGTAATCTTTCTCTTGATTATACCACATATTGAATCTCCCGTAACTTGGGAGTTTCTCGCCTTTTCCATGATAAGTCCATCCAAGTTTTTGAAAGTACACTTCATATGGAACCACCTCATCACCTTCAACATATCTATCATAGATTTCACCAACATCAGGATAGGAGTATTTAACAAGTAGGTCACGTAACCCATCATCAGGAAAATAGTTTCCTTGATAATCTTCCCTCATCTGGAGCATAACATCAATGAGACGCTTTTCGCCATTTGACTTTTTAAAGATTTCCATATCCATTGCAAGAGCTACAAGCTTCCCACGTTCATAAAAATTTCCTAACTGTCCAATCTTTCCAATCCAGCTGAACATGTTTTTCTTAATGATATTTTGACTGCTCTCCGTGAAACTTCTTGGTTTTTGCTTCTCAGCTGTTCTCACAGCCCATTGCATATTCCATGTTATAGAGTTTGAAAGATCATATTGTGCGCTCAGCAAGGCTGCAAAATAATCGGTCACTCCCTCGTAAAGCCACCCGTGCCTGGACATCTCAGGTGTTTCAAAATTGAAGTCGTGGATTTTTTCACTATGAAGACTTAGTGGTGTGATCGTATGAAAATACTCATGAGCTCCAATCCAATCCAGATTGCTAAAAGTGGAGTCCCAAACAACCTCATTGAAGTAATAGATTGAAGATTGTTTGTGCTCCAAGGCAGATCCCATTCCGAAGGTTTTGAACATGCCTTTCAGTCTTTCCTTATTCACATAGTAGAAAATGAAGTGATAGTCCTCTTCAGATGTAAAGCCGGAAAAAGAATCAATTGCATGCATAATTTTGGTAAGCCGTGGCTTCAGCATTTCAGCTTTCACTTTATTTGTTTCCGAGTGTACGGCTATATTGAAGCGACTATTCTTTATTTGAAAAGAAGTAGTGTCTGGTTCGCTGTATAAAATTGGCTGATCAATCAATTCAAAATAATTGTTGGTTCTGAATACATCTTTTTCAGGGGATCTTAATTTTGCGTTCATGGAAGTGGCTGCAAAGAGATCTTTCTTCTTCAAGAATTCAACTTCATAAGGCAAATCCTTAAAGTCTTCAAAATACCCACTTATCAATTGAAAGTTTAAGAGGTAGCTGTTCTCAGTAAAAACCGTTCCTGCACAAGCCAATATCCTATCCCAGATTCTCCATCCCCCGTGACTTTGCTCTACCTGATAAGTTATATAATCAAGTGGCTGATCACCCGATATAAGAAAGACATTGTCTTTCTTCTTTACCTTCATTTTATTCCCCTCTAAGTCAACTGCGCTTATATTACTATAAAATCGTTCGTAGTTGATTTTCATGTACGTGCCGGGGATAATCTCCGGGATTACATATCTCCATTCCGATTTCTGATCTGGCGGAAATACTTTGACGAAAATACGGCCTCTATCATCTACATCTAGCTGGACTTCAATTTTGGTGACGGGCTGGGCACTGGAAAAAAGACATAGCAATATTGCTACGAATGATACACCTATTCTTAGATTTTGCATAACACTGTTTTTGGTTAAGTTAAAACCAAAACGTCATGTGTAGTTAGAAATTGCCATGAAATATCACCACTCCACGATCACCATCAGATTTGGTGCAAACCCAATGGCTTCTCTGTCGACAAACCCATCTCTGCTTCTATACACACGATCTGTCAAATTTGATTGATTTAGCGCATTAATAATAGACAAACCAAATGTGGCGCTCCATTTTCGCTGATCTGTCTCCGGTATTTTGTAAGACGATGAAATATCCAATGAATGTACGCTAGGATATCTATCCGGAACATCCACAAATGGATTTGGTGGCGGGGGATTTGGTGGAGGCTCCCCATCAGGAGATCCAGCTCTAAATATTGATTCTGCATAGGCAATATCCAGTGAGTATGCATTCAGCCCGGATGCATATCTCCATGCTCCTGAAACCTTCCATCGATTTTTCTTAAATGCTGCTCCAAAGTACCATACGTGTGGCTGAACATATTTCGATTTATAAGTGACCTGATCGGTTGTATCAATGGTGATTTTTGAGTCGTGGTAAGAATAGCCTGTCCAGATTGAAGTTGCTTCCGTTAGTTGCTTTTTTAGAAGTATATCAATACCATAGGTTTCCTGATCCATGGTATAAAAATTAGACTGTGGGTTTAATACCCTGTCTTCGTAAATCGTAATATCACTTGCCTTTTTATGAAAGCCTTCGACATCAAAAATCCAGTTATTTGCATTTATAATGCCTCCAAACATGGACTGAGTACCCCTAATGATAAAGCCTGATTCATTATCAGCCAACACCCAAAGTTCATTATCAAAACCACCACTGGAATATTCCAGGTTTTTCACCTGGCTCAAAAATTGATTGTACCATCCATGAGAGCTTTTCAAAGTAGCCCAATCTGTCAAATCATAATTGATCAGTACCCGTGGGGAAACGCTATAATCATCGAGCTCACTATAGTACGTCCCCCTAATACCCACTTGCATATACCACCGTTTCCATCCATAATATTCAAAGTTTGCAAATGGAGCTATTGTGTTTGATGTGACAGTTTCCCGAATCTGGTAAATTGAGGAGTCTCTAAGTTGGTTTCGGTAATTCGTGGAGACATTTTGCCATTTATAATCCACTCCAAACTGGAGATTACTATAAGTGTCTTCCTTTGAAAATTCCTGGATAACATTGAAATCATCTATGCTGTTATCGGAATGAAATGGCTCTATGTTAGGCCCTAAGGTATTAATCTGGAATTCAAAGTCATAATTTGAAAAGGTGGCGCTTAAGTTTGAGTCCCATCCCTGTCCTAAATCTGAATTCCACGAAAGATTGGCTCCTGTATTTTTATAGCTATTTTCATTAGATCTAGGGAGGAGGTTAGGAGGAGTTACCGGTAGAAAATTGATATCTGAAAAGGTATGAATTATAGATAACCTAAGGCTGTTATGTTCATTTATTTGATAAGACAATTTGCCGTTATAATCACTGAAACTTACCTCAACCCTATTGGTCAACAGCCCTCCCTTATCAACCAATGATGTACCAGCAAATACAGACTCTGAAATCTCTTCCAGTTTTGGAGATTTGAGCTCCCTGGGATACGAGTTTCGAATACTCACAGCCCCGCTCCAATTGTCAGCGAGCTTAAATTTTCCGTAGGCCATCCCAAACAGGGTATTGGCTCCAACTCCGTATTTGGAAGAAATGCCAACATCATCTGAATTAATCACAATCGCACCACCTACCCGATCGCCTAACCGAGGATGAAACCCACTTCGATACACTTCTACATCATCTACAATTTTGGGATTATATGGAGAAATTGTTCCATAGTAGTGACCCCTGTGATAAACCGGAATATTATCAAAAAGTATTAAGGTTTGATCAGTTTCACTTCCACGGATAAAAAGGTTTCCGGCACGTCCGTCAGGATTTGTAACACCAGGGAGTGCAGCAATAGACGCAAAAATGTCACCGTCTGTTTCGCCCGGAAGTAAGGGTAAATCATTAACGTCTATTTGTATTTGCTGTCGAGAAGGCATTAGATTGATTCCTTTTGTTAGGTAATCTTCCACCACCACTGTATTAAGTCTTCGTGTGGTAAGTCCCAGATACACATCCAGGGTTTTTTCATTGAACAACTCGTTTACCGCTATCGAAGTGGTTTTATAGCCCTGACTAAATACTAGTATTTCATCCAGGTGATGCGGAGTATAGCTAAACTCCCAGGTTCCATTTTTGAAAGTAGTCTCAACAGGACCATCATTTACCACCACCTGAACTTCGAATGATTCATTAATTGCTGCCCCATCCAGCGAGTCTTTTACAGCTAGTCTGTAAGTTGTTTCAACAGCAATAATTGAATAGTATTCCTCATCAATTTTCTCTACCTGCAAGGGGAAATGATTTTCAACTTCTTCAATAAATTCTGTCAGATTATTGGAAGTGAATAAGGTTTTTTTGTTGGCCAGCTTAATAAGCTCAGCGTCAAAAGAGAATGTTACCCCCATAACATCTTCATAATCTTTGATAGCATCAAGAAATGATTTGGATGTGTCTTGTGTATAACCGGATAGAGTTGCCAATAAAGCAATTATTAAAACTAAGGCTCGCATGTACTATTCAGTTAATCCTCCGACAAGACTACTATTTTTCCTTTTTTCTCAAAAGTGATTTTAAAAGGTGAAAACACGGTACGCAGAGCTACTTCAAGTTTATCATTTGGAATTGCTCCAGTGAATCTTCTTGAGGAATTTATATTACCCGATTCAATGGTAATACCGTAAAGTTTTTCAAGGGATTTAATAACCTGAGTCAATGGCGCATTTTCAAATTTGGTTTGATTTTGCAGCCAATCAGGTTTAGAACCGGAAACTTCAACTTTTTCCTCCCACTTTCCTTTAAAGAAAAGATAGCCTTCACCTTTATTGATAATTACCGACCTTTTTAGGGTTTTAGGTTTTGCCTCTACTCTACCTTCAAAACATTTCACATTAAATCCATCATCGAAATCGTCCACTTCGAATGTTGTCCCCAACACTTTCACCGTACCAGACAATGAAGCTACACTGAAAGGTGCTCCTTTCTCAACCTTAAAAAGTGCTTTTCCTTTTAGTTTTACTTTTCTTCCTGACGTCTGAGATTTTAGCCTCTTCCCTTTCATTGCAATGGCCGCTTTCCAATCCGCCTCATCCCATGAGATCTCAGAGTTTGGAGCAAGAGTTACAACAGAAACGCCATCCGGTAATTGAATTTCTCGAACCTCACCTACTTGAGAAGAATATTTAACTGTTGAGTCAGCCACTATCAGCCACAAATAAGACATGACTGTAAGTAATACCGCAGCAGCAGCTGCATAAGTCCACCAAGGACGCATAGACCTAACCTTCGCTTTAGGTTTGGATGTAATTTCTTGCGGATCGAACAGGCGCTCTGTATGATCAGGCACCCAATTGTCCACCTCACCTACAATCTGAATATACTTCCATGCTTCTTCACTTCCGATTCGCTCCTTAAGCTCCTCATCGGAGATTTCATCATTCAGCCATTTTGATAAGTTTTCGTCCATTGTTCTTGTTCCTTGATTATTCAAAGGGGAAACCTTGAAAAACCCTGCCTATATTTTCAAATTATCCAGTTCGTCCAAATTATCCTTGAGTGTTTTCACCGCCCCGCTGATATGTTTCTCTACGGTCTTAATAGAAATATCCATGATCTCAGCAATCTCCCTGTTTTTATATTTATCAATTCGGCTCATCAGAAAAACTACTCGCTGTTTTTCGGCTAAATCAGAGACAGCAGTCTCCAGACGTTGCTTAAATTCTCCCTCTTCATACAGAAATTCTGGATTTTGTTCCATCTGGTCTTCTGATCGATTTGATCGATGTTCAAATTTTAATACCACTTTTTTATGATCGTAATGATCAAGGAACAAACGGTTGGCTGTTGTAAACAAAAATCCTTTTGCTTTATCCAAAGCCACTTTTGCACAATTGTTCCATAGTCTTATAAAGGCTTCCTGTGTAAAATCCCTAGCCTTCTCCAAATCACCGAGTTTATAAAAGAGGAAATTCCTGATTTTGAGTTCGTGGCTAATATATTCTTTATGAAAAACGTGCTCTTCGCACAATGATTCCTTCACTGTTGCTGGTTTTTATTCGCTCAATCCTACAAAGATAAATTATGTAAAGCTGTCCAAAACGATTGAAACATTAATAAATCTTGAGGCTGGGTAGGGTAAATAATCTTCCTGCCGTCTTACTTCTAAACCAAGAAGAAATTGATGTTATGAAGAAATTTTTGAGTACACTATATGTCAACCACATGCTCCTTTGGACATCAATCAGATTAGCAGTAGATGATCTGAAAGTAAGAAATGAAAGATAATTCATGGTGGTAGTGAATTACTAAGGCGGAGTGCCCACCCGGGCACACTATAGAGCGGCTCGTGGTAGGGCCGCTTTTTTTATGTTATTTTTTTCAGATACATTGAAGCAAAATAATAATCGGTTGGATTACTTTTGGCCGATTTTTTATAGGCCTTATATTAGCCATGCCAATACGCAATAAATGATTCTTGCCTACACATTATTTATAATTGGTTTTGTAATTCTCATTAAATCAGCAGACTGGTTGGTTGATGGTGCAACCTCCATTGCTAAGAGATATGCCATCCCTGAATTGGTCATTGGCTTAACCATTGTCTCATTCGGCACCAGCATGCCAGAACTCATTGTCAATGTGCTGGCCAGCTTCAATGGTAATTCTGAGTTGGCGATCGGCAATATTTTTGGAAGCAATATTGCCAATATCCTGCTTATCCTTGGCGCATCTGCCCTGATAAAGCCATTGCCCATTCAAAAAAGTATTTATTATACGGAAATACCCATTTCATTGCTTGCCACTTTCATGGTAGGCTTCCTGGCTAATGCTAATTTGTTTGGAAAAAGTGCGGGACTGGCTATCAGTAGCATAGACGGACTCCTGCTTCTGTTGTTTTTCGGGCTTTTTATGACTTACATCTATGTCATCAGCAAAGACAAAAAAGAACAACTTTTCAGTGAGACTGAGTCTGAAATGGAGATGATGCCGATGGCAAAATCCTTGCTACTTATTGTAGCCGGATTGATTGGCCTCTTCATCGGAGGTAAATGGATTGTGGATGGAGCTATTGTTATTGCCCAGTCTTTTGGGCTGAGTGAATCTTTTATTGGGTTGACGATTATCGCAGTGGGAACATCATTACCGGAGCTAGTGACCAGTGTAACAGCATCAAGAAAAGGTCGGGCAGACATGGCAATAGGGAATGTGATTGGATCAAACATTTTCAACATCTTTTGGATATTAGGTCTAAGCGCAACGATTAAACCTCTCCCATTTAATGAGCTAAATAATGATGATATATTGATGCTCATTTTTTCAAATACTGTTTTGATTTTTGCGGTAATTAATGGCAAAAAACCATCCATTAGCCGCTTCGAAGGACTTGTATTTATAGTGATGTACTTCTCTTACCTTACATACCTCTTATTAAGAGGGTGATGAACTGAAAAGTCAATTAATTTTCTTCTATCTGAACCTGTTCATTTTGCTATTCAAATTGACAATTTGAATAGCTTAAATTTGACTATGTCAAAAAAATCCTCGATGAAGCAAGTACTCCTTTTATTCTTCCTTTTTTTTCAAACCTATAATCTAAGCGCTCAACAAAAACCACTTTTCGATGTTTCTTTACATAAATCAGCAAATGCCGATAGTACACTAGCGGAAGTTCAGCAATTGATTCTGAGTAACTACTATTACGATGGAATCACAAAAAGCGATCTTACCTGGGCAGCAATAGAGGGGATACTTCGTCACATTTCCCCTCCGGAATCTCCTGAACTGGCAACACTCTGGACCGATGAAGAATATGAGAAAATCGTTAACTCCCTGAAAGGCATAAGGGTGACGATGGGATTTAATAGCTCTTTTAATGCTAATGACGGCAGCTTAACAGTTACTTCATTAATCGAAGACTCTCAAGCCGAAAAAAACCTGGCAGTCAGCGATCGAATTCTGAGGATTGACAATCAAACCTTAAAAGGGAAAAGCATTGATGAAATAAACCAACTCCTGGATGGCGAATTAGGCCAATCTTCTACACTAAAGGTTGTCAGGGACATTTCGGTTTTTGAAGTTACTCTCACCAGAGATTCATTGAAAATCGATAATCTAATAGTCACGCGAATTCCGGCATATAAAGCTGCATTAGTTGAGTTGAAAAAAATTACACTCGGGCAGGCAGACGAATTGAAAGTTGAGCTTGCTCAGCTAGAAAACGAGGGAGTGAAAAATATCATTTTGGATCTTAGGAATAATACCGGTGGTGTCTTAAATGAAGGAGTGAATATTGCAAGGCTTTTCATGAAGAAAAATGACATAGTTCTCAGAACCCAATCCCGGGCTAACAGCATCACGAACTATGTATCAGATGTTGATCAATTCTACGACCTAAACTTAGTTGTCCTGATCAATGAAAATACCGCCTCAGCAGCTGAGATCATTGCTGGTGCGTTGCAGGATCACAAAAGGGCATTGCTCGTCGGAAAAAAGACCTATGGAAAAGGGGTCATTGAAACCACCTTCACCTTAAAAAATGATTACCGCTTAAAGTTTATTACAAGTGCCATGTACAGCCCAAAAGGAGTTTCATGGCAGTCAAAAGGGCTCTTGCCTGATTACTATATTGACCAATCTCAGGCCAACTATAATGAAGTAGTGAACTTGGCAATCAATGACCGAGTCAGAAATGACTTGCATTTAAGTACTGCATTGAAACTTCTCACCGAATAGGTCTAAAAATGAATCCTGAAAGAAAGCAGTTACTCGATTCGGCCTTTGGTAATTACGTCAATATTTCAGATGGAGCCTACTCGTATTTGGAAGCCCATTTTCATGAAAAAAAATATGCAGCCAGGGAAATTATCGTAGAAAGTGGTGGACAGGCTAAATATTTTTACTTGGTTATTTCAGGTGTCCAGGCTATTTATATTATAAATCAAAAAGGTGAAAAAGTAGTGCTGGGATTTTCATTTAGCGGGAACATTTCAGGGATTTACGATTCATTTCTTTCCAGAAAACCTTCGAGTCTTTTTCTTGAAGCCATCACACCTTCTAAAATGATTGGCATCAATCGTCGCGATTACATCGAATTATTTGGACGCTTCCCTGAGTTTTACGAATGGCGGACACACTTTATTGAGCAAATCCTGTTTGGACGTATTTCACGAGAGGTAGAGTTAATGACACTTCCAGCAAAAGAAAGATTTGATGCTTTCGTAAAAAGATGCCCACAGGAACTTCTAGATATTCCACAAAAATACCTGGCAAGCTATCTTAATATGAAGCCTGAGACTTTTAGTAGATTGAGAGCACTTCGTGATTAATTGATCCAGATCAATTTTTTTGTTCCCCGGATAGTCGAGCTTTGACTCGTCAAAAAACAAAGAATATGGAAGTTAACTATGAAAAAATGCTTCAGGATTCTAACCGAATCAAAAACTATATCAAAGGTGATATAGCTAATCTGGATGAACCGGTACTTACTAAAAAACAAAATCCTAAGAAATGGTCTGCTTTGGAGGTCGTAGAGCACCTAAATAAAGTGTATGATGTCTATCTGGACAACTTCACCAAAGCAATTAATGATGCCCGCGATTTGTCGGAAAATGAATCTCCAAACATGAGGCGGACCATTTTAGGAAGACTATCCATTTCTATTAATCGACCGAAAGGAAGTAAGAGAAGGTTCAAAATGAAGACTTTTGATTTCTTCAGACCTGCAGTACCCCCGGATCAAACCAATGAAGTCATCGATAGCTTCCTGAACAAAAAAGAAACGTTCAATGATCTCATAAAAAAAGCTCGAACAAAAGACCTTAGAAACGTAAAAGTACCTACCGCTTTGGGTGAAAAAGTGAAGTTTTATGTGCCGGAATGTTTCGAATTTCTACTTGCCCACGAGGAAAGGCATATGATTCAAATTGCCGAGGCTATTGAATGATCCTGTTGTCAATTCATTCATGGCTCATTATCATTTATGGGTTGTCTAGCGATATTAATTATCAGTGTTAAAAGAAAAAAGTTGTCTCAAATTTTGAGACAACCATCTTTGTATTGATCAAATTCAACTTTGGTTATGTGATATCAAATCAGAGATTGTAAATCATCTTATTGATTCGACTTATTCGAAAAATCGAGGAAGTAGCCATTTGCATGCCTGTTATCAATCGTAAGGCTGTCTAAGACAGGCTCATTCAAATCACCATATATGTGTCCATAGTTTTCACCATTAATGAAAAGATCCATAGGCGCAGTACCTTCGAAGTGATATGGATGACTTCCAGTACTAAGTACATCGTTACCATTAGTTACATTAATATTCGAACCATCGAAAGCCCAGGTAATAACCTCAGTCACGGGCTCTTCATCGACACCCTTAAGATACCAGGTGACCGCCTCAATTTCAGCAGCAAGTGCTTCATTAAATGCTCCAGGAGTCTTTGTTACTTCATCTTCCTTTGAGCAGCTAATAATAGTAGCAGCCAATGCAACTAGAACAAACAAGTTTTTCATTTTTAAAAAAGTTTTAAGTTTTAAACCATTACTAACCGTTAGTAATCGGCTTAATACAGACAATAGTGAAATTACCCTACCACAAAATATTAGATTGTCTAACAAATTTTTACCATTCAAATCCGGACTCTTAATTCTATAAGTGAAGTATATTTTGGTGTTGAGACTTAAATCCTATGGTTAGGACAATATTAGCTATCAATTTATGACCATTTAGTCAGACCCAAACCATTAAAAAGGAAAAACCAAAACCAAGCACAACGTACAATAAAATGGCAGTCAAACTCATGAATACATATTTGAATACTGCTAAAAATGATTTCTTCTGGTGGAATGAAGTCGATGCATAAATAATGTACAGGAACAATAAAATCATATTGTACTGTGGGGTGATGTAGGTTATGTAAACGCTTACAATCATTTGTACAACACCAACTAAAATGTAGATTCCTGAAATGTAAAAGCCTATTGTTACATATTCTGCCAGGTTATATTTCTTACTAAAAAAGAGCTTGCTTACCAGCCCTATTGAGATCACCAAAAAGAACATAATATGGTTGATGTGTTTAACCATAAATTTTCCGGCATCAATTAAAACGCGTGCCTTTTCTTGCACACTCTCACTCTTCATTTGAGGCTGCTCCTGAAACGGATCATAACCAATAACCGCACGGACAATGATTAACACTGCAGTAAGCACAACAAAGAATGCTACCGGTTTATAGTAGGCCTTTCGTTTGCCACCAATAAATTCTCTAAAAAGCTTCCCGGGATTTACAATCAGAAGTTTGATGGTAGAAAGTAAAGGGCCCTCTAGAGCAAAAGTAGAACTGAAAAAATCCTTTATGGTTTCTCGAAAAGTAATCCGATGAATTGAGGTTGATTGACCGCAGTTAGGACAGTAGTTCCCACCCAATTCATATCCACAATTCAAGCACTCTTTATGATTGGATTGATGCATGTTGGATATGAAATTAGTCTTTTTCTAATAATTAAATTAAAATGCAAATTCAATAATCCAAACAAGTTATCATATGATGGGTGGTGGTTCCGGAATGATGGACTTCATGGTGAAGTCTTATAGAAATAATAGAGGTCTATTAAAGGGTGGGAAAAAATCACTGAAGAAAATCTATCAGGAAAATAACTATTTCTACATCAAAAAGAAGATGGCTGAAAGGACCAAAGAATTTGACCCTAAACAAAAAAGAATCTTCCTGGCAAAATTTCATGCAAAACAAAAAAAGGTCCGCACCAGGCAGACCTTTTTATTCATTATCATTTTCAGTCTCTTGGGACTGGCATTTTATCTCATTTACTAAAGCTCAAACTTAATTCCCTGGGCTAAAGGAAGCTCAGTAGAATAGTTGATGGTATTTGTTTGTCTTCTCATGTATGCTTTCCATGCATCAGATCCGGACTCACGTCCACCGCCTGTTTCTTTTTCTCCTCCAAACGCTCCTCCTATCTCAGCCCCGGACGTACCAATGTTTACGTTGGCGATACCGCAATCTGATCCTGCGTGTGATAAGAATAGCTCAGACTCGCGGATATTGGTAGTCATAATTGCAGAAGATAACCCTTGAGGTACCGCATTCTGAATCTCAATAGCTTCCTCGATTGTTGAGTATTTGATCAAATACAAGATTGGTGCAAACGTCTCATTACAAACGATCTCATAATCAGCTTCAGCTTCAAAGATGGCTGGCTTCACATAGCATCCGGATTCATATCCTGCTCCGGAAAGTACTTCTCCGTCGATAACTGTCTTTCCACCTTCAGCTTTTACCTTTTCAATAGCTTCTTGATACATTTTTACAGCATCTGTGTCTATAAGAGGTCCTACATGATTATTCTCATCCAAAGGATCACCGATTCTTAACTGACCGTATGCTTTAACTAGCCTATTCTTCACTTCTTCATACTGACTTTCGTGAATGATCAGTCTTCTGGTAGAAGTACACCGCTGACCTGCGGTTCCCACAGCTCCAAATACGGCTCCCGGAATTACAATATTCAAATCTGCATGCTCAGAAATAATCATTGCATTATTTCCTCCCAATTCCAGAATGTGTTTACCAAGACGTGCACCAACCACTTCTCCTACCTTCTTACCCATTCTGGTTGAGCCTGTTGCCGAAATAAGAGGCACTCGAGTATCAGCTGCTAATTTCTTACCGATCTCAGCATCACCAATCACCAGGCCACATACTCCCGGGTGAACACCATTCTTTTCGAATACGCGTTGCGCGATTTTTTGACAAGCAATCGCTGAAATAGGCGCTTTTTCAGATGGCTTCCAAACACAAACATCTCCACAGACCCATGCAAGCGCTGCATTCCATGACCAAACAGCTACCGGAAAGTTAAATGCTGAAATGATTCCAACAATTCCAAGTGGATGCCACTGCTCATACATTCTGTGTGAAGGACGTTCTGAATGCATAGTCAAGCCGTAAAGCTGACGAGAAAGACCAACTGCAAAATCACAGATATCAATCATTTCCTGCACTTCACCAAGTCCCTCCTGAAGTGACTTACCCATTTCATAAGAAACCAATGAACCAAGCTCTTGCTTATACTCTCTAAGCTCATTTCCAAGCTGTCTCACAACCTCCCCTCTTTGAGGTGCAGGAAGCAATCTCCACTCTTTAAATGCGGCTTCAGCCTCAGAAATCACCTGATCATAGGCTTTTTCATCTGCAAGCGTAACATTTGCAATCACTTTTCCATCTACAGGTGAATACGAAACAAGTTGCTTTCCTGATGTATTAAGCCATTTATGGCCATAGGCGGCACCTTTATTGTCTGTTTCTACCTGAAGTTTCTTTAAAATCGATTGAATATCTTGGGACATTTTCTGTGTTGTTTTTGAGAATTGGGGTGCAAAGCTACGAAATGCGTGCAATGGTGGAAATATTTTTGTAAATTGTCTTGGATAAAATGGGGAGCATTACCACCACATCACATAAAAGCCCCCGGTTCGTTTTTTCTGAAACACAAAAAAGGAAGGTTCATCACCTCTTTAATGTTCTGGATATCGATCGGAATGGGCAGCTGCAACCAAGCGATTTCGTAAACGTTGGGAAGAAAATTGTGAAGCAATTAGGACTCAACGAGGATTCGAGAAGCGCCCGTTTAATTCTTTTAAAATCTCACCGATTATTCGTCCAATTACTTGCTGACCTTCATAATCCGGAACTGACGTTAACCCTCTGGGATTGGATCGCTTTTTTTAGAGATCAAATTGAGGCAGAAGATGAAGGGATTCTTAATCATTATATCCATAGAACTTCCAGGCATGTTTTTGACCTATTTGATATGAATAAGGATAAGCTTATTTCGCGTGAGGAATATGCCAATATGCTAACGATCTATAACATCTCGCATAAAATGGCTATTCAGGGATTTGAAGAGTTAGATAATAATTCCGATGACTACATTTCAGCGGATGAAATGGTAGAAGGCCTCAGTAATTTCTTCAAATCAGAAGATTCAGAAGCAAAAGGCAATTTAATTTTTGGGGAGTGGCGTTGATTCACCCCCAGACCTCTAAAGGGGTGCCAAAACTTTAATTGATTTACGAAATATACAATTGCTCCTTATTAGAAGATAAAGAGATTTTAGTAGATTCAAAAAATCAACTTCCATCTAAATGCCCATTTCCATTCTAGCGAGTAGTTTCTGATATCAGCTTCCTTCAAAATTTGAATTAGTTCTTTCTTTTTAAATCCACGAGCCACAGATATTGATGCATCGTTTTTTACCATTTCGGATTTTGAAAATAAAGTGGTAAGCATACGGATGCTCCAATAAGCCAACGGATGTCTATGCAGATCATTAATAATTACCCCTATTCTGGCTTGTTGGCTAAATTGTCTAAACAATTCAACAAGTTGCTGATTGGTAAAATGATGGACAAACAAGCAACAGTGAATAATATCAAAAGTTTGGTTTTTAAATGAATCACTGAAAATGTTAATAGCCTGATAGGAAATTTCATCATACTGTTTGGTATGGTCAGCGGCATAGTTGATAATATTCTGATTGGCATCAATGCCGATAAATGATGTTGAAATGTCCCTTTTTCGACTCCAGTCCGCCATTTCTACCATTATATCTCCTCCACCACAACCAAGATCAGCCAAAAGGACTTTTCTCTCTTGGTCCGATACCAATTTTTTGAATGAAGAAACGCTAATTTGATTGCCGCCGAGCCTCCTATTGATTGTATTGAGCTCACGAAGCGTTTGGTTGACAACCTCTCCTGAGATGGAAAGATCATCCATTATTTCTACCTCCTCTGATCGCTGCTCAAGCATTTACATGCGTTTTTAACACCGCACTTTCCATAGTCAGTCCCGGACCAAAGGCAAAGCTCAGCAGGTGCTTTTGGTCATCTTCCTTTTTCAGATCATCAAGAATTCTTTTTATCACAAACAGCACAGTTGGGGAAGACATGTTGCCATGGGTTTTCAGAATCTCACGTGCCGGAAGATTTTGTTCTTTAGAAATTTTAAGTTTTTCTTCTATCACATCTAATATTCTTTTACCTCCGGGGTGTATAGCAAAGAAATCAATATCTGAAACCTGAAGTTGGATCTTCTCGAGCAAACGATTAGTGAGCTCACCAATTCCATCTTTGATAACGTCAGGCACCTTGTTGCTCAAATGCATTTCAAAACCATGGTCACCAATGTACCATCCCATCTCATCACGAGCATTTAGAGCTAAATCACTATAGAAGTTTTTCATTTCCAGAGATCGGCCCGATGCTTTGGAGGAGACGATGACAGCTGCAGCTCCATCCCCAAAAATGGCATTGGCAAGCAAGTTTTCATCATCTTTTTTCTCTTGAAGATGGATGCTACAGAGTTCTACACATACTATTAAAACATTAGAATTCGGATTAGCAGCAATGATGTTCTCCGCAACTTTCATTGCATTAAATGCAGCGTAACACCCCATAAAGTTTATGGAAGTTCGCTGTGTCGAGGTTGGTAATCCCAGTCGATCGATGAGCTCAATATCCAGGCCAGGCGCATACATACCAGTACAGCTCACTGAAATCAGGTGAGTTATTTCATTTTTTCGGACACCAGACGAGTCAAAAGCATTTTCTGCGGCATCATTGGCTAGATTTATCGCATGTTTTTGATAAATCAGCATCCGTGGTTTGGCAGAAGGAAATGCGACATCTTCCTTAAAAAAGCTTTGCCCATTTAGATTTTCTTTAAAATCTCTTAACACGGAATAACGTTGCTTAATGCCACTTGCCCTGTATAAAACCCGAAGCTTCCTTTCTTCATGCTCATCCAACGCCAAATGTTTGACCATGAAATCAGCGATCTGACTCTGGTCAGTTAAATTGGCCGGAAGGGCGGTACCTATGGAGTTGATATATGCGGGCATCTGCTAGTAGTTCATTAATATTAACCAAACTTTAACCGAGAAGACCACTCCCCTTTGAAAAAATCCACATTACTTCACTTACGTATTCCTTTCTCTTTTTTCCTTTTGCCTGTTTTTCTGCTGGCATTATCGGTTTCTGACAGTATTAACGACTCAAACACGCTTTTATCTTTTTTTATTCTTCACCTTCTCCTCTATCCTGCCAGCAATGGGTACAACTCTTACTTTGATAAAGATGAAGGTAGTATCGGTGGGTTGAGGAATCCACCGAAAGTAAGCAAAGAGCTTTACTGGACTTCTCTCGTTATCGATTTACTGGCTCTCGTGCTGGGAATGTGGATTTCTATCGAGTTTGTGATCATGATTTTTATCTATGGAATTATTTCAAAAGCATATAGTCATCCAGCTATCCGATTAAAAAAGTATCCAATTATAGGTTGGCTTGCTGCCGGGATTTTTCAGGGGTATTTCACTTTCTTGCTCAGCTACATTGCCATAAATGATGTTGATCTTATTGATACCTTCAATTGGTCTATTCAGATTCCTGGAATTTTAAGTTCATTGCTACTATTGGGATCCTATCCCATGACTCAGATTTATCAACATGAAGAGGATGCAAAAAGAGGTGATATCACAATAAGTCAAAAGCTTGGAATCTTAGGGACTTTTCACTTTACCACTTTCACATTTTTTCTGTCCAGCGTTGGTTTTTTTAGCTATTTCCAATTTCAGTTTTCAATGACTGACGGACTTCTATTCCTTCTTGCAATGACACCCGTTCTGGCCTATTTCGGTTGGTGGTACTTACAGGTTAGAAAGAATCACATAAATGCAGATTTCACATCAACCATGCGACTAAATCTAATCTCCTCCCTGATGCTTAATGGGTTTTTTATTTATCTCTGGCTCAGCTAAATGGCTTTCCGTGTGTCTTCTTCATGAGGTATGAAGCAACTGAAGGAAACATCTTGCCCATAGAAACTGTCAAGCTGGATATCATTTGAGATCCAAATAAAGATTGAATGTTTCTTCCAGCCCACAGCCTATTCGCAAATTGTTGATTCCACTTTTCCGAATAGTCCCGCTCAAGTTTGGATTGATCAAATCCGTTTTTAAAGCTCTTTATGATCAACTCGCTAGAAAGCTTAGCTGAATGAATTGCCATGGCCATGCCATTGCCACAAAGAGGTGTAATCATCCCTGCTGAATCACCTGTCATAATCATATGGTTATATACAGGCTCTTTTCTTTCAAAAGTGACTTCATTGATCACCTCAGGCTTTTTAAAAAGATGATCTGCACTTCGGAAAATTTCTTTGAGCAGAGGGTTTCTCATCAATACCTCTTCCTCCATATCCGATAGAGAACCATATTTTTTGACATTTGATCGATGGGTCAGATAACAAAGGTTAAAAGTGTCATTTTCAACTCTGCTTATACCACAGTATCCTTTATTGAAATTGTGCAGTGCAATTACATTATCCTTTTGAACGTCCGTCTTGATATGATACTTAACCCCAACATAAGGTGACCGCTTCTGGATAAACGGTCTTTCTAAACTTTTATCAAGTGTGCTTCTCTTTCCGAACGCCCCTATCACAATTCGTGCTTTAGGGGTCCTTCCACTTTTATCAGCTAATTCAAATCCATTCTGGTGAAATTCTGACTGAATTATTCTTCCATGGATGATTTCAACACCAGCTTCTTTCGCCTTTTGAGCCAGCCATTGATCATACGCATATCGGCTCACTCCAAACCCACCCAAATCGAGTGGTAGCTTGAGCACTTTACCTGAAACTGAACTTAAATGAAATCGTGAGATATCGCAGGGTTCCAATTCTTCCGGGTACAAGTCGTTAGCTTTGAGAAAAGGAATTACTTCTTTGGATATGTATTCGCCACAAACCCGATGAAACGGGTACTTTTTTTCTTCAAAAAGCTGAACTTTCAACCCTGCCCTTCCAAGCAATATGGCATTAGTGAGTCCGGCCAGCCCACCCCCGATTATGATCACATCTTTCACCCTTCGAAATTATGGAATAAAGCCTTCATCGATCATTCAGGAATCAATAAAAAAGCCCACCATTTCTGGTAGGCTAGAGTTATGAAAAATAAACCTATTTATAAACCTAATCCGTAATGGGCTTTACTGCCATCAGGATAGACACCTTCAATCAAAATGCCGTCTGTTCTGGGCCTCTTGAAGTAGTTTTCAAGATCCTTAATATTTTTAATCTTTACATTGTCAATTCCCGTGATAATGAAACCCTCTTTCATTCTCACATCTTTCCATTTTCCACTGCCTAACTCCTGAATCTGAACTCCACCTTCGATACCTAATCTATTTTTCAAAGCATCAGAAACATCTACAAATGTTGCTCCTTCAATTTTATAATCTGCGGCTAACTCCACGACATCCAATGTGCCTTCTTCATTTCTCAGCTTAGCCATAACAACCTTTTCTTTGCCTCCTCTGATAAACTTCACTTCTACTTCATCTCCCGGCCGTTTGATAGCTACTTGCTCCTGTAATTGCGCTACGTTGTTCACCGGCTTGTTGTCAATAGCTATTATGACATCACCTTGCTCAATTCCGGCACGGTCTGCTGCCTTTCCGGCCATTACTGCATTAACGTAGATTCCTTTTAATACTTTTAGATTATTAGCCTCAGCAACCTGTGCATTTACGTCATAAATGGAAATACCTAAAAGTGCTCGCTGGACTGCTCCATATTCTACCAGGTCATTCACTACTTTTTTCACCAGCGAAACCGGTACAGCAAACGAATAACCTGCAAACGCTCCTGATGGTGACGCAATAGCAGTATTAATCCCGACCAATTCACCTTTAAGATTTACCAACGCACCTCCACTATTCCCAGGATTTACAGCGGCATCTGTTTGAATAAATGATTCAATGCGATAGTCACCATTGAGAATATTGATGTTCCTACCTTTAGCACTCACAATGCCAGCCGTCACTGTTGATCTGAATTCATAAGGATTGCCGATTGCCAAAACCCATTCCCCAATATTAATACTTTCAGAATCTCCATATTGAACTGCAATCAGATTGTCTTCATCCACCTTAAGGACAGCCAGGTCCGTATCTTCATCTGCCCCAACTACCTTAGCCTGGTAGCTGCGGTTATCATTGAGTACCACCTCAATTTCATTGGCATTGGCAATTACATGATTGTTAGTAACGATATATCCATCCGGAGAAATCACAACACCAGATCCTGCTCCACGAGCCGGTCCTCCACGTCTTTCATATCGCTCACCAAAGTAATCCTTAAAAAAATCGTTGAATGGACTGTTTGCACGCATGCCATCACTGTAAGTGGTCCTAATATGCACCACAGAGGGTGTGGCATTCTTTGCTGCAAAAACAAAGTTGAGGCCGTCAGGAACTATAAAGTCCGCAGAGTCAAATACATAGTTGGTCAAACTAACCGGATTGGCTTGTGCTCCCGTTTGTTGAATAATCTTTTCCTGTGGGACAATCAGTGAAAACCCCACAACAGCTACTATTCCTCCAAAGAGCGAGGAGAACACCATTGCTAATATTAAACTTCGCTTACTCATATATTTATTTTTTTTGCTAGTGTTTATACCGTAAAAATGGGCAGATGGTTTTACACTGTAATGAAAAACCACAATGGTTAACGATAATTAACAAAAAAAGGGCATCCACCGATTGGCAGACACCCTCAATCACCTACTCAAAAAACTACTTAACTGCTATTTGCTTCTTAGTCGTCTTTTTCTCATCCTTTGGAAGGACGATGGTCAATATACCATCCTGATAAGTAGCATCTACTTTGTCTTTGTTGATCACGTCAGGCAAATAGAAAGTTCTGTTGAAAGTTCCATAGTAGCTTTCTACGCTGTGAAAGTTTTTCTCTTTCTTTTCGTTCTCAATCTTCCTTTCTCCACTAATTGTAATCTGGTCATCATTCAGGTCGATATTAAAATCACCTTTTTTCATACCAGGAACATGTAGCTGAATTTCAAACTCTTTGTCAGATTCAGCAATGTCCACCTTAGGTGAGAATGTGGGCATTGATCCACCTACAAATTCATCATTAAACAATCTGTCTACCATGCTTCTAAAGCTAGTAGGTCTGTAATCGTTTGTGTTGTACCTTATAAGTCCCATTTCTCTTTAAGCTTTTAAGTTTTTAAAAAATCAATTTCGATTAGGGCATGATCGAAATCTGTACCAAAGCAAAATCTGCTTATTTATAATGACATTATGTCGTTTATTTCGATTTCACCTCAATAAATACTGCCATTATGGCCGTATTTAGATAAATATGAAGAATAGAAATTTTTTCTATTCATGGCATTGAGAATTGTAAATTGGATGTTTACATTTGCACTCCTTTTTAAGGAAATCTTCTCCCTTAGCTCAGCTGGTTAGAGCATCTGACTGTTAATCAGAGGGTCCTTGGTTCGAGCCCAAGAGGGAGAGCACTTCAGATTAAGCCACTCACACCGAGTGGCTTTTTTATTTCTCCCTTCAGCAATTATTCAAAAAACCAAGGACTGGTCCTTGGGTGGAACGCCACTCCGATCGAGCCCAAGAGGGAGAGCACTTCAGATTAAGCCACTCACACCGAGTGGCTTTTTTTATTTCTCCTCTCAGTAATTATTCAAAAAACCAAGGACTGGTCCTTTGGTGGAACGCCACTCCGACGGTTCGCCGATGCGACGAGCCCAAGAGGGAGAACAGAGTAAAGGCTGGCAATGGTCGGGCTTATTTTTATTGTGATTCGAAGTGGTTCAAGTGTGAAGCCTCAAAATCTCACCTTTATCGAATATTTTTTAAAATAATTCGCGTAGAAATCACTTTTCGTGCTGGCTTTTTTACCTTTAAGAAATAAACCATCACAGCCTTGAAAAAATTTAAAAAGGTCTTACTTGTCGACGATGATGATATCGTGAACTCAATCAA
The DNA here is from genome assembly GCF_040220215.1 of Ekhidna sp. Classification (GTDB taxonomy): domain Bacteria; phylum Bacteroidota; class Bacteroidia; order Cytophagales; family Cyclobacteriaceae; genus Ekhidna. Next base: position 72,822 of record NZ_JAVJTR010000016.1, on the reverse strand, counting down.
TTCTGTGATAATCAAGCATGCCAGGTTTGCTGATGAGGTTGAGTCCATCAATAATGTGCAACATGCCATCGATTTTTTGAACCGGACTAAAAACTCCAGTGATCGGCCTGAGGTTATTTTTCTAGATTTGAATATGCCGGATCAGGATGGATGGGATTTTATGGAAGAGTATGAAAAGCTTGAAATGAACGGCCAAACCAAAGTAATCATGCTCACCTCCTCTATATCCACAAAAGATGAAGAGCGTGCTTCCTCATCAAAACAAATCGCCGCTTTTGTTTCAAAGCCGCTATCTCCCGAACTTCTCGAGAACATTTACGAGGAATATTTAGGCGAAAACTAATCTAGCCTCAGCGCAAACGTTGCTCCCTTGCGAGGTTCACTTTCTACACGAATACCGCCTCTGTGATAATCTATTATCATTTTGATGATATATAAACCTAATCCGGATCCATCGACATGCGAATGAAGCCTCGAATAAGGCCTGAAGATCTCTTCCTTATGTTTGATCGAATCGAAACCTAATCCATTATCCTTGAAAATGATGGTGGTATGCCCGTTGATCTTTTTTGACTTTACCCTTATCTGTAAAGGCTTCTCAGGGTCTCGGTAGGAAAGCGCGTTTGAAAGAAGATGTTTGAAAATCACCTTCAGTTGTGATTTGGGGTAGCTAATAACCGGACAGTCAGAAAAGTCCTTTTTTATAGTTGCATTAGCATTCTTAATGCGGCTTATAAAGCCGGTCACAACTTCTTTCAGTACCTCATCCATATCCTGATCTTCTTTATCAGAAGCAAGCTCTTCCCTCACCTTATTTACCTCAATCAACGATATGATCGTCTTTTCAAGCTGTTTGTTGGTTTTCTTGGCGTTATTCAGAATGGCCTTAAAGTTGGACGCATTCATATTGTCTTTGCCTAACATATCAAGCAACGAACCAAGATTAGTGATTGGTGCTTTCAAATCATCTGCGGTGCTGTATGAGAAGTGTATAAATTGATCAATTTCCTTTTGGGAGTAAAGCAGTCGGTCCGCCATATCATTGAAAGAATCAACAATATCACTGGTAATACTATTCGAGCTAAGTTTTATTCTGGTCTCCAGATTCCCTGCACCAATTTTCTCTGCTCCGGCACGTATGTCCTCAAGAGGTCTCCATATTTTATAACTGAAAGTATATACCGCAAGGAGTGAGAGAATGATAAAAAGTAGTGTGAGTGTTACAATCCACTTCATCGAAAGTACTTCTTCTTGCTCCACGATTTTCATTAGTGCTTCAGTGAACATCTCATGTCGCATCAAAACTCCTTCGACTTGCTTGTTAAACTGATCTTCTTCAGATTCTACCCGTTCTGAGGCAAAAACAGCTTCTTCAAGCCTTCCAGCTTCGAGTAAATCAACTACTTCTAATGCATGAATTTCATAGCTTGTATGATCACTTTCTAATTTCTTAATCGATAATAGTAATCCTTTCAGCTTAATTCTCTGCGCTTCTTGATTGGTTTGTTTCAAAGCGTCAACAACTGCCTGTTCCGCATCCAGCAGCAAAATATCCACTAATTCTGCCAGGTATCGAAAAGTACTGTCCGCTTCAGCAAACCCTTGTAGCGCAATATTATTCCCCGGCTCTATTTCCTCCGCATACCTTATTGCTCGCTCAAATGCGATGGCCTGTTCCAGCTGATAGGTTTCAATTTGAGTGAGTAATTCAATGATAGGCAAATCGATGTGCGCAACATCATCAATGTCTTTATGTGTGGCTATAATTCTAAGTAAGCCGAAAGCTCCTAGAATTAAGATTAGGAAGATTATGAAGGTACTTCGTTTAAGTATTACCTCCTTTACTCGGTTGGATCGTTTAGTCATTTAACTATTCTTGGCGCAGATAATGGCAACTAATCTAATTCAATTTTTGCGGTCATCACCCGAATTGCGTCATCCAAATTCATCGTTTCTATTTTAAGTTGCTGGAGAAGCTCCTCATATGCATCTCGGCTTTCCCAATTTAACTTGATTAAGTCTATTAGGGCTAATATGGTAGAGAGTGGATGACGAATACTGTGCGAGGTGTAGAAAGCATGATCAGATAGTTTTTTAGCCAGCTTTTCTTTCTCTTTTTCTTCCCCTTTGAGCGAGCTCACTTCATTCCGGTGTAAAAAATCTTCTTTTAAGCGTAAAAGGGCGTCATAACATTGACTTATCAATGAGGTAGCTGTAACGAGTATAAGCTGATCCTGATTTGTAAAATCTTTTTTTGTTTTCCACTCTACAGCAATTATTCCAAAAAGACGGCTGTCATTCCATACCTGGATACTAGCCCATGAGCTAAAACGATTTTTTAGTAGATGATCAACAACAAATTCTTCCATTTCAACCGCATCATTATTGCTGTCGATATGAAAAAAGAGATCCTCTTTCAACCGCTTAAATAAAAGTGGAAAGCTAGCAGCTTCAAGTGCCTGTCCATTGGATGCTTTATTTGTTTCCGAATCAAAACATTGAATGCTTTCAAATTCATCCAGTTCTGATCGATATAGCCAAAAAGAAGTCCTAAAAGCACTCAACGACTTGCAAATCACAGGCACCAGCTCAGCCATGAAATCCTTAAACTTTCCTCCTTGAAGGTTTTCAGACATGGTGAGCCTCATTATTGGCTCAACTTTATGATCTACAGGATGGCTCATGCTTGTAAAAGAGAGATTGAATGTAGGGAAGAATTTTCAAAAAAGGTAACTCTTGCTGCTATTTTGAGAAAATGTCAGCATCATTGCGGAATGCCTTAAATTCTAACGCATTGCCTGAAGGGTCAAGAAAAAACATGGTTGCCTGTTCCCCTACCTGACCTTCAAATCGGATGTAAGGCTCAATTATAAAATGGATATCAGCAGCTTTTAATCTTTCCGATAATTTCTCCCAGTCACCCCAGGACAAAACCACTCCAAAATGAGGTACAGGAACAGCATGGCCATCTACCGGATTCACTTCAGCATCGGCTTTTTCATCCACCATGTGAATGACAAACTGGTGGCCGTAAAAATTAAAATCTACCCATCGATCTGAGGAGCGCCCTTCTTCAAACCCCATCACTTCCCGATAAAAGATTCGGGTTTCATTCAAATCTTTTACCGGTACAGCGAGGTGAAATGGCCTGAGGTTATTCATTATCCTAAAAATGGATATCTGTAATCTGTTGGAGAAACAAAGGTTTCTTTGATGGTTCGGGCACTTACCCATCGCATCAAATTCATCATTGCGCCTGCCTTGTCGTTGGTGCCGGAACCTCTTGCCCCACCAAACGGCTGCTGGCCTACCACAGCTCCTGTGGGCTTGTCATTGATGTAGAAATTACCGGCTGCATTTCTAAGCTTGTAAGTAGCCAAATCAACGGCATATCTGTCTTTACTGAAAATCGCACCCGTCAATGCGTAAGGTGAAGTGCTGTCTACTACATCCAGGATTTCTTCAAACTTGTTCTCATCATAGACATGAATGGTCAGTACCGGGCCAAAAATCTCTTCACACATGGTTTTGTACTTTGGATCTTTTGCCCGAAAAACTGTAGGCTCTACAAACCATCCTTTAGAGTCGTCATAGTTTCCTCCGGCTATCAATTCTACATCTTTAGCAGCTTTAGCTTCATCAATATAACCGGTAATTTTCTTGAATGCTACGCCATCTATTACGGCATTCACAAAGTTCGAAGGGTCTTCCGGTGAACCCATTTTGATAGACTTTAGATCTTCTATCATATATTTTTTCACATCCTCCCAGATATTTGACGGAACATAAGCTCTGGATGATGCACTACATTTCTGGCCCTGAAATTCGAACGAGCCTCTAACCAGTCCCGTAGCTACCTCTTTAGCATCTGCTGATTTATGAGCTACCACAAAGTCTTTACCCCCTGTTTCACCGACAATTCGCGGATAGGTTTTATACGTATCCAGGTTTGACCCAATCGTTTTCCACAATGCTTTAAATACACCTGTACTTCCGGTAAAGTGTAGTCCTGCAAAATCTGCATGATTAAACACAACATCTCCAGCTACAGGCCCGTCTACATAAATCAAATTGATTACCCCATCAGGTAGTCCTGCTTTTTTCAATACTTCCATAATCACCTGAGCAGAATACACTTGCGTGTAGCTTGGCTTCCAAACGACTGTGTTACCCAGCATCGCTGGAGCAGCAGGTAGATTACCGGCAATAGCAGTAAAGTTGAAAGGAGTGATTGCGAAAACAAACCCCTCTAGTGGACGATATTCCATCCTATTCCAAATACCTTCAGAAGAGATTGGCTGCTGCATGTAAAGCTCTTGCATAAAAGCGGCATTGAATCGTAGGAAATCAATGAATTCACAAGCAGCATCAATTTCCGCCTGATGAACATTTTTGCCTTGTCCAAGCATGGTTGCCGCATTAATCTTGGATCTATATGGCCCAGAAAGAAGATCCGCTGCTTTAAGGAAAATGCTCGCTCTGTTTTCCCATGTCATTTTCTCCCAGTCTTCTTTAGCTCGCAACGCAGCATCAATTGCAGCTTTCACATGAGATGCGTCCCCTTCGGAAAAATGACCAAGGACATGCTTGTGATCGTGTGGGCATGTCATCTCAATCTTATTTTTCGTATGTACTTCCTTATCACCGATGAACATTGGCGCATCGATTTTCTGGTTGTACATCTCTTTGTATTTTGCTAGCACCTCTTCTCTCTCGGTAGAGCCTGGAGCATAGCTTAATACAGGTTCGTTGATTGGATCTGGTACGAAAAAATTTCCTTTTGGCATCTCTCTTCTTGTTTATTAATAGGAGCGCAAAAGTAACTCGAATAGTTCAAAAGTTAGAGCTTGAGCGGCAATGACTCAAACAGGTGCTAGAACAATCTCAATAGCTCCATGTGTGACCGGATCGTATAATCAGCAAGTGACTTTTTTCTTCCTGACGGATCATAAAAAACCGTTTTCATTCCAAATTCCCTTGCACCATGAATATCAGTCCTGGGATTATCCCCTATCATAATACTATCAGACTTACTAGCTCCCGCCAAGCTCAAAGAATATTCGAAAATTTCAGGACTTGGTTTTCTGGAATCGATACATTCTGAAGTGACCATTACCTTAAAATATTTGTCGATCCCGGAGCTGCTCAATTTACGATTTTGAGCATCGAGAAAGCCATTGGTGATGATGTGCAGCTCGTATCTGTTGGAAAGGTAATTTAGTGCAGTAAGTGCATCATCCATTAAATAAGGCTTCAGTGAACAATTACTTAAAAAATAGGATGATGCCATTTTTGATTTAGCTACATCTATCCCTGAAGTGGCGAAAATCTCATTGAATCGCTCATTCTTAATGTACTCTCGATCAACCAGCCCGTTGTTATATTTCATCCAAAGCTTATCATTCACCTCATAGAATGTATTTATGAACTTCTTAACAGAAATACTGGTATTGGACATTTCCAACTGCCCATAAATTTCTGTTAAAGTTTCCTGAGCGCTTCGATCATAGTCCCAAAGTGTGTGGTCCAGATCGAAGAAAATGTGTTTGATTTCTCTCACCTATTATACTTTTTCGCCTCTATCTTGTTCCTGGCTAATGCAAGGTTAGCATTCATTGTATTATAAACGTCCAAATCTTTCCTTAAAATTGGATCCTTGCTGAGAAACTCAAAAATCTGGCTGACCATGTCATACCCCTCTTCCTTTATACTGTAAAAAACCCACTGATCATATTTTCTGAATGTAACTAAACCAGCATTTTTTAAGTACGTTATATGACGTGAAGTCTTGGTTTGTGTGAAGTCCAGTATCGCCTCTAAATCTGAAATACAGAGCTCTTCCTTACGATATAATAAGTGAATGATACGAGTACGAGACTCATCGGAAAATGACTTGAAAATCTGGGTGCCATATGACAAGTTGAAATTCTTGAGCCTCATTTTTTCACTACTTTTACCGAAGTTAAACTTTTATTGGCTAAAACTCTTTTATTAGATAAAGGAACTTGATTTGAGATATATACTGATTCTTACCTTTTTTGTTTTCTCATTTGTGGCTGTAGACGCACAGGAGCGCTCCAAAAAAGTCATCCAATTTACAGGGGTGGTTTTTGGGTCTGATAGTACCTCGGTAGTGCCTGGAACGCACGTATATATTCCAAAATCCGGAAGAGGTACTACAACCAACCCTTATGGCTTTTTCTCTTTACCGGTGCTGGAGGGAGATAGTGTTTTATTTAGTTCGGTAGGATATAAACGTGCATATTTCATTGTTCCAAGACATGATAAGGAGTCCAGTTTGCGTGTAATCATTTCCTTGCAGGATGATATTAAGTTTCTGGAAGAAGTGGAAATTCGGCCTTATCCGACTGAAAGCATGTTTAAGGAAGCGCTAATCAGTATGGAGCTCCCTGATCAAAAAGAATATGCTAACATTTATATGTGGCTGAATAGCCAGGTGATGACGCAGGCATATCAGAATTTGCCTGCATCACCAAATGCTAATCATCAATATTTTATGCAGCAGCAGCGTCAAGCCTATATTAATCGCTACTCGCCACCACAAAATCAATTGCTTAATCCTTTCGCTTGGGCCAACTTTCTCAATTCACTCAAGCGAAAGAACTAATTTTAAACGCCAGACTGAAGGTCCTGAGCTACTGCTTGCACCTTCTCCCAAACCCTGAATGTGTTTTTATAGCAGATTTTTTCAATCTCTTCAGGAGTATACCCGCGCTTAAGTAATTCCTTGATCAGATTTGGATAGGTCGATACATCCTTCAACCCTTTTGGTAAGCTGTCGCCAACGCCATCATAGTCAGAGCCCAATCCAACATGGTTGATTCCCACCAGATTTACCACATGGTCAATGTGGTCAGCTACTTTTTGAACGTCTTCATAAACATCATTGTCGATAGCATACTGCTTTGCATAGGCTTTATAGATTGAATCTTCAGGCGACAAAGTGTTCTCTGCACGATAGTTTGTCAAGTCCTCGCGCATTTTTTCAAATTTGTCTTGAGATTCCTGAGAAAGAAAGCTTGAACCAAAGTTAATGTGAATCACTCCTCCATTTTCAGCCATTGCTTTAATTAAAGTGTCGGGCATATTTCTTTCCCATCCAGGTGTAAACTTTCTGCATGATGAGTGAGAGGCGATAACTGGTGCTTTAGTCAATCGCAAAGCATCAAATGCTGCGCTATCGGTCACATGAGAAATATCGATCATGATCCCCCATTTATTCATCTCAGCAATCACTTGCTCCCCAAAAGGGCTGATTCCATTCCATGTGTACGCAGTATCATAAGATGAATCACTAATCTGGTTATCCTTGGAGTGCGTTAACGTGATATATCTTATCCCCCTATCGAAAAAGTATTTCACATTGCTAATATCATCTTCAATTGGAGCTCCGTTCTCCATTCCCATCGGTAGAGAAATAAGGCCCTGTTCGAAAGCAACTTTTATATCTAAAGGTGAGTTTGCCATGGCAAATTTGGCAGGGAATGTTTCAGGTAGTCTTGAAACCATATCTATTAGGGAATCGGCAAAAGCCTTAGCTCCCCCCGTTTCCTGATATCTCGACGGTACATAAATAGACATGAATGGAGCATCCAGTCCTCCTTTTTTTGCCTTGGGATAATCAAAATTACCTGTAGTCTCTACAGATACATCTTCTACTGTCTTTGTGATCATGAACCCTTTCACATTCATTCGATAAGGTAAATCCACATGGCCATCCACGATTATGAATGCCTGAGCAAGGGAATCAGCAAGAGAGGTCAACTCTTTATCGGTCATTTCTGCTGGGCTTTTTGACTCCTTTTGAGAAGGTGAGCAGCCGATCATCACCGTTGCTAAAAGTGCAATTGAAAAAAGTTTTCTAGTTAAAAAATCCATATTGTAATTTTCAGATTTATTGATTTCGACAAAAATACCTAAATGCTTTACAACAATCCTGTACAAGATAAGATTGCCCGTATTACATTTTTTTGATATTTTACATCAAAATATGAAGGAATTAAGTTCTTCTTATTTTAATTTGATACGTTGAGTTTTTAAAAAATGTGACATTTTTGTATACGGAGTATTTTCCGAATTAATAAACAGACGCTATGACTGACCCTATTTCACCTGAATTAATGAATAACTGGAACACTTACGGAGGATACCTGGCCATGGCTGTGGCTGGTGTTGGAGTGTTGATTTTGCTGGGACATTACCTTAAGTTACTAGCAACCGGAGATTACAAAACCAGATATGACTACATCAACATGCATGAAATTAACATGCTATGGAATGGAGCATTGCTTATCATCATCGGTGGTACGCTTTATTTCAATACGATGTTTAGTGAGTCTACCTGGCTGTGGTTTTTTGTGAGACTCTTTATGAGTTCAATGTTCGCAGTAATTCTGGGTGTAATAATTCAGAACGTTCTGAAATTTTACTACCCGTTTTTCATCGAAAAGCGTCTGAAAAAATTGAGGTTTACTCCGAGAACTTCCCCTGATGGAAGAAAAATGAAATTATTAAGTGAGGAAGAAGAAGATGTTTACCTTGATGAAGGTATGCAGGCTGAAGAAGATGCTTTCTCAGTAGATTATGATGTGTGGATTGACGAAGAGTCCGGATTCACCAAAATTGAAAAATATAATGGTAGACTTCATGCACTTCAGTGCAACAATTGCAACTACCAGACCTTGAAAGTTGAAAGAGAGGAAGTAATTCAAACAGCCTCTGAAACAGAAGAAGGTGAGCTTATGAAATATTATGCTTGTGGATATTGTGGCCACAAGGAGAGAAAGTCGTTTAAGATTGCAAGACTTAAAGTGGGCGAAGAAGCATAACCATAAGAACCGAATAGAAAATTCAGCCTCGACAATGATGTCGGGGCTTTTTTATGACCTATAGTTTAATGCAGACATTCTGAGGTTCTGAAAAAAACCTTAAAGCTTCGTTTCCACCTTCTCTACCAATTCCCGAATCTTTCATTCCGCCGAATGGTGTTCTCAAATCCCTGAGTAGCCAGCAATTAACCCAAATAATGCCCGACTGAACCGCGTGGGACACTCTATGAGCTCTTTTGAGGTTGGTTGTCCAGATAGTACACGATAGGCCGTAACGTGTAGAATTCGCCACCCGGATGGCCTCTTTTTCGTTCGAGAAACGATTGAGTGTCACTACCGGCCCAAAAATTTCTTCTTGATTCGTGCGACAATTCTCATCTAAACCTTCAATGATTGTGGGCTCATAGTAGAACCCCTCCTTTTCAAGGCGAATTCCTCCATGAAGAATAGCACCACCTTCCTCTTTCGCCAGTTTCACATAAGAGTCCACTTTAATGAGATGCTCCTCGGAAACCAAAGCTCCCATGTTTGACCCAGCCTCCATTGGATCGCCGACTTTTAATTTCTTTGTTTCTTCAATAAATCGTTTCTTGAACTCTTCATATATGGCATCCTCAATCAAAATACGAGAACCGCATAAACATATTTCCCCCTGATTGGTAAAAGAGCTTTTCACACTTGTCTTAACTGCCTCCTCCAGGTCGCAATCAGCAAAAACGATATTCGGATTCTTACCACCAAGCTCTAAGGACACCTTTTTGAATTGCTGAGATGCTGTAGCCCCTACAACCTTTCCTGTTGCTGTACCTCCGGTAAATGAAATTGCCTTCGTTGCTTCATGCTCCACTATTGCCTGTCCTATTTCTTTTCCTTCACCATGAAGGATGTTTAGCACACCAGCTGGCATTCCTGCTTCATTAGCAAGATTTCCAAGCAAATGAGCTGTCATTGGCGTAAGTTCTGATGGTTTCGCAACCACACAGTTACCCATAGCTAATGCAGGTGCAATTTTCCACGAAAAAAGATAGAGCGGTAAGTTCCATGGTGAAATACAGCCTACTATACCTATTGGGGCTCGACGAGTGTAATTCACCATGAACCCCTCAGAAACTTGTGCCTCCGAAGAAAAATTAACAATGGCAGAAGCATAAAATCGAAAGTTGCTGCTTGCTCTTGGAATATCCACTGCCTTCGCTAACCAAAGTGGTTTCCCATTGTCTCTACTCTCCATCAGTGCCAGATCATCCAAATGATCCTCTATCAAATCAGCCAGCTTGTGCAGAATCCTGCTTCGCTTATCGACAGACATGGTGCTCCAAATAGGAAACGCGTCTTTTGCTGCCGCAACTGCGTTATCAAGATCTTCTTGTGACGAATTAGGAATTTGAGCAAAAACCTTCCCAGTGCCAGGCTCTACATTGTCAATGTACTGACCCTTCATTGGATCAACATACTTGCCATTTATAAAATTTTGAATTTTCTGCATCTCTTTAAATTGATCCTGTTCTTCCACCATCTATTCGCAAGCTGGTTCCATTGATATAAGCTCCGCTTTTGCTACAAAGTAACCCTGCATAAGCTGCAATTTCAGAGGGTTCTCCAAACCGACCAGCTGGAATCGTTTGCTTCATTTCCTCCTCCACTTCAGCCTCAGACTTTCCCTGCTTTTTTGATTTACCCGCTACCAGACTCTCAATTCTGGCTGTATTTATAAAACCAGGTAAAATATTATTCACCGTGACACCATACTGTCCCAGTTCATTTGCCAAGGTTTTGGCCCAGGATGCCATTGCTCCTCTTACCGTATTGCTCACCCCTAATCCCGGAATTGGGACTTTCACTGAGGTAGAAATAATATTTACTATTCTTCCGTAGTTTGATTCTTTCATGCCTGGAAGCAACATTTGAACAAGTGAATGACTCACATGCAAATGCCTTTTCATTGCAGTATCAAAATCTGAAAGGGACGAATCTGCAAGTGGCCCTGGGGCAGGCCCACCTGAGTTATTAATCAGTATTTGATAAATATCCTTTTTCAAACCAATATCCACCGCCTCTTTCACAGCTTCCAGATCATCGAAATCTGCAACCAAATAATCATGATCCCCGGGAGCAAGCGTATTCAGTGCCTCCCTTAAAGAAGCTTCATTTCGAGCAAAAAGTGTCACATTGGCTCCCATCTCGCTTAGCTCCTGCGCAATGGCCAGTCCCATCCCCTGCGAGCTACCGCAAACCAAAGCTCTTCGGCCTTTCAGGTTTAAATCCATAAATTTTTTCTAACTTTTCTTCAAAAATAAACATCTCTGACATGGCGATAAAAAGACCTTTCAACTTACAAAAATGGATTGATGAAAACCGCGACTTATTAAAGCCGCCAGTGGGAAATAAAAACCTCTATGCCGATGCAGGAGACTACATTGTGATGATTGTAGGGGGTCCGAATGCACGAAAAGATTATCATTACAATGAAACGGAAGAGCTTTTCTATCAACTCGAGGGAGATATAGAAGTGACCATTCAAGAAGATGGAAAAGCAGTAAAAGTTCCAATCAAAGCTGGTGAGATGTATTTACATCCTGCAAAAGTGCCCCACTCGCCTGCAAGACCAGCCAATTCAGTTGGCCTGGTAATTGAAAGGAAGCGGGAACCAGAGCATCAGGATGGTTTGATGTGGTTTTGTGATAACTGTAACCATAAGCTCCACGATACTTATTTCCATCTGACAAACATCGAAAAAGATTTTCTTCCAAGATTTAAGGAGTTTTTCAATTCTGAAGAGTTAAGAACTTGCGATAATTGCGGTGAAACCATGGAAACAGATCCAAGATTCACTGATTAAGAAAAAGTTTTGAAGAAAGAAGCAATACGAAAGGCTCAAGAACTCGATTCCGCAGATAGGCTAGCGTCGTTTAGATCGCAATTTTATTTCCCTCAAAAAGATGGGAAGGATTGTATATATCTATGTGGCAATTCATTAGGCCTTCAACCAAAGACCACACAACCATTTGTGAACGAAGAGTTAAAAAAATGGCAGGAATACGGTGTAGAAGGTCACTTTACTGGGGACAAGCCTTGGGTGAGCTATCACCGAAACTCAAAATCCATTCTTTCCAAAATTGTTGGGGCAAAGGAACATGAGGTTGTAGCCATGAATAACCTGACTACCAACCTTCATTTAGCACTTGCAACTTTCTATCGGCCAAAGGGAAAACGAACTAAAATCTTAATAGAGCGAGGCGCTTTCCCTTCCGACTTTTATGCTGTTCATTCTCGTATAGCAATGTCCGGTGGTAATCCTAAAATCGACCTGGTTGAACTGGAAGCAGTTGACGGATCAGACTATTTGAGTATTGCTGAGATTGAGGAAAAAATTAAAGAATTAGGTGATGAGCTCGCTTTAGTCATGTTTCCGGGAATTCAATATTACACCGGTCAGCTATTTGATATTAAAAAAATCACTCAGGCAGCCCATAAGGTGGGGGCTTTTGCGGGTTTTGATCTTGCACATGCTGCTGGGAATGTACCATTGAACCTTCATGAACATCAGGCTGATTTTGCAGTATGGTGCACCTACAAGTATTTAAACTCAGGTCCGGGTGGTGTAGGGGGACTTTATATCCACGAAAAACATGGAGCTAACAAGGATCTTCTCAGATTATCCGGCTGGTGGGGACATGATGCAGAAGCTCGATTCAAAATGGCTAACCAAATCAATCCCATTCCAACAGTGGATGGCTGGCAGTTGAGCAATGTGAACATTTTATCCCATGCTGCCCACTTGGCTTCATTGAAGTTGTTTGCTGATGCGGGACTAGAGAACCTAAGAGCAAAGAGCCTAAAGCTTACTGACATGATGGAGGAGTTGGTTTTAAACTCAGATATACTAGCGGATCAAATTAGAATAATAACTCCATCAAAACACGACGAGCGTGGAGCACAGCTCTCATTGTTTCTGATCAATCATGGGAAAAGTGTTTTTAATTACCTGATCGATCAAGGAGTGATTTTAGATTGGAGAGAACCTAATGTAATTCGGGTTGCCCCGGTTCCGCTTTACAACTCATTTGCTGATGTTGTGAACTTTGTATCTATTCTAGAAAAAGCCATCTCCAATGAAAGATAAAATCAGCATTGTAGGGGCAGGATTGGTTGGTTCGCTGCTGGCCTTAATTTTAAAGCAAAAAGGATTTAATGTTCAGGTTTTTGAAAAGCGCAATGATCCCAGAAAATCTGAAAATGTTGAAGGAAGGTCTATCAATTTGGCACTTAGTCATCGCGGAATTCGTCCATTAAAGCTTGCAGGAGTCTATGAAACTATAGAACCCTACCTCATTCCTATGAAGGGGAGAATGATGCATGATGAAGCTGGAGAACTAACGTTTCAGCCATACGGAAAAGAGGGACAATTCATTAACTCTGTGTCACGTGCTCAACTAAATCAGCTTTTAATTGAAAGTGCTGAAAAAGCCGGAGTAGAAGTACATTTCGATCATAAATGCACAGATATTGATTTTGAAAATAACGAGCTCACTTTTCACAACGGATTAACTCAACAATCAGATTTGGTAGTAGGTACTGATGGCGCATTTTCCGCAATCCGAAAAAACCTACAATACACGGATAGATTCAACTTTTCTCAGCATTATATCGAACATGGTTATAAAGAGCTTTCAATAATACCTACAGATGATAAGTTCCTCTTAGAACCCAACTATCTACACATCTGGCCAAGGGGCAACTTTATGCTGATCGCTTTGCCAAACAATGACAAAACCTTTACCTGTACCTTATTTTTTCCATTCGAAGGCAACCTCTCTTTTGCAAAGCTTACAACCAAAGACGAGGTAAATGCTTTCTTTGAAAAATATTTTACAGATGCAAAAGCTTTGATCCCGGATGTGGCTGACCAATTTTTTGACAATCCAACCTCATCGTTGGTTACCACCAAGTGTGAGCCATGGCACAAGAACAATACAATGCTGCTTGGTGATGCTGCACATGCAATCGTCCCGTTTTACGGGCAGGGAATGAATTCAGGTTTTGAAGATGTGCGTCTGTTTGTTGAAATGGCTGAAGGCATGAACTGGAAATGGGACGAAGTTCTCCCTGCTTATTCTGCAAGCAGAAAGAAAGATGCGGATGCTATCTCGGAGCTTGCACTTCACAATTTCATTGAAATGCGGGATCATGTGGGTGATCCTGATTTTTTGAGAAGAAAGAAACTTGAGTCGAAAATTCAGGAGACTTACCCTAAAGAATGGATTCCACTTTACAGTATGGTTACCTTTTCGGATATGCCTTATTCAGAAGCGCTACGATTGGGCAAAATTCAGAAAAGAGTAATGGATGAATTTCTTCAAAAAGAAGGTGATGTAGACTTTGATGAGATCATTAACCGCTTTAATACTCTAAAGCAAGGCGGCTAGAAAGCATGTCGATTGTTCGCTGCTCATCCGCTGAAATACCATCGGCGGCATTCGCAAAAAGATACATTGCCTCATAGACAAACTCACGATCATCCGGATGCTCTTCCAGGAAGCTTTTGAGTGTATTCAAAAACTTCTTTTCCCACTTATCAATGTTTTCCAATAGGTATCTAAATTCAGTACGGAACAAGCTTTCTACCTTTTCTGCATTGGTATTGGGTATTTGATCAAGGTAAAGGAGTGCCAGGCCTTTTGAAATATTGAGAACCCCGTCCCATTCTTCCTTATCAAGTTTTCCGTCACTCATACAAACAAGAAGTGATGGATATATTTTTAAGATGTAAGTAAACTGATCAATACCGATTTCAGACTTTCTACTTTTATGATATTCCTCAAAAAGTGTTTCGTGCTGATTTTTCATACTCGGGCGGATTAAATTCACCTAAAGATAGGATTGTTTCAATAGATACCACATCATTATTGTAAGTAACCGTCTATTTTTTAGTATCAATGGATTTCTATTGAACCACTGTTTCCAGGTGGCTTTCTTGTTGTAGTATTTCCGTATAGTTTTGATATATATCCAGTATCCTATCCACATACTCTACAGGTTCAGACCCGCGACAATATCCATATTCAACAACAGGATCGTTGAAGTATTTTGATTGTGCCTTTTTCAATAGGTATTCGCTCACATCCTGCCAGCTTTGTGGGTCTCCTCCGTACTTTTCAGTAAGGCGTACTGCGTCCTGAAGATGGCCTAAACCTACATTGTAAGAGGCTAAAACAAATTTTATACGTTCATCCTCATCCTCAATCTTTTTCTTCCATTGATCTTGAAGCCACTCCAAATGTTTCATCCCTGCGTAAATATTTTGCTCTGGATCATACAGGTTGCGCACATCATACTCTCTTCCTGTGCGGGGCATTACCTGCATTAGCCCAATGGCTCCAGCCCAGGACTCTGCGTTTTCATTAAACTTTGACTCTCGGAATACCTGTGCAGCTAAAAGTAGCCAATCCCACCCAAGCTCATCAGCTGCCTTTTCAATCAAACTATCGTATGGCGAGATGGCTCCTCCCCTGATTGAGGAATATTTACTCCTGGATCGCCTAAGCGCTGATTTAGAACTTCTAAAATATTTATCATATATCACATAGTAGTCTGTGGTTTTCCTCATTCGCAATATCCAGTCATTTAACGCTCCCAAAAGCTGATCCGAATTTTTACGAACTCCCCAGGCTATCTGTGTGGAAAAACTCACAGGTGTTTTAATATCCAGATTGGGGTAGTAAGTAGAGTTTACAAGAGCAATGTCTTCTTCTGCTACAGTGTAATCAATTTTGCCTTCTGCCACCTGTTTAATCAATTGCTCAGTTTCAGCATTGGTCTCCCCGGGTACAATCAGAATGTCTCCACCTATTTCCTCTGAAAGGTTAACCATCCGATCATAGTAAGATGAATGCGGTCTTACAACTACCTCTTTCCCTATCAAGTCAACCGGATTTCTGATTAATTCGGCTTCAATTTCATGTAGCTTCATTTGCCTCCAATCTTTAGGCTTTCGCTGTATGAGAACCTGTCGCTGCAGGTTGTGATAGTGTGTAAATGCAATCCTTTTTTTTCTTTCTTTAGTGACAGTGAGGTTGTAGGCGAGAATATCTCCTTCACCAGTGTTTAGTTTATTAAATCCCTCACCAATGTTTTGAGTAATATTAATTCTTAGCTGGAGTCCTTGCTCTTCACAAAACATTTTCAGTAGCTCATACTCATAGCCCATTGTCTTGCCCTTATAGACAAATAGACCAGTTGAGCTATTATCCATAATTGCGGTGATGTACCCTCGCTCCTTGATTTTAGGCAAGTCTAGATCCACAATGAACTCTTCCCTTTCAGGATATTCATTATTGGCATGACTTGAAGTAGACTGCTTACAGGATGTGGCGGCAATCAGACAGCACAGTGAGATGGCGAATTTGATATGAATACTCATACGCTATTAAAGTACGCAAAATATTTCAAATACGGATTTAAAAGACTTTTGGGAGCAAAATCAGACGATACTTTTCTTGCTGGAAATGAAGTGATAAACTTCATTTTTTATGGCTTCAGCATCATATTCACATTCCCTGTGAAGCTGAGGCTGCTCGCCATGTTCAACGATACGATCAGGTATACCCAGTCTTTTCACAGAAGGATAATAATCATTGTCAGCGGCAAATTCCAAAACTGCCGACCCAAAACCTCCCATGATGCAACCATCCTCAACAGTTATGACATAATTATGATTTCGCATGATATCATGCAACATCTCTTCATCAAGAGGTTTTACGAATCGCATGTCGAAAACCGATGGTTTTATTCCTTCTTTCAGCAAATTCTCGGCGGCATCCAAGGCATAATTTCCTACCTGACCAATGGAAAGAATGGCAATTTCCTCTCCTTTAATTAGCCTTCTACCTTTTCCGATCTCCACTTTTTCTAAAGGGGTTCTCCACTCAGGCATTACCCCCGCTCCTCTTGGATATCGGATTGAAAACGGTCCATTGTGCTCACTGGCCGTTAGCATCAAATTTCTAAGCTCTGATTCATTCATAGGGGCGGATACTACCATGTTTGGAATGCATCGCATGTATGCGATATCATAAGCTCCATGGTGTGTTGGTCCATCGGCTCCTGCCAATCCAGCCCTATCCATACAGAAAACTACATGCAGGTTTTGGATACATACATCATGAATGACCTGATCATAAGCACGCTGCATGAATGTGCTGTAAATATTGCAAAAAGGCACCATGCCTTGTGTGGCCAAACCAGCTGAGAATGTCACAGCATGTTGCTCGGCAATCCCAACATCATAAGACCTATCAGGCATTGCTTCCATCATTATCTTCATGGAAGATCCGGAAGGCATAGCTGGGGTGATTCCAACAATTTTTTCATTCTTTTCGGCAAGCTCAACCAATGTATGCCCAAAAACATCCTGAAATTTTGGAGGTTGAGGTGTATCGTGCTTTTTCTTATTTATAGCACCTGTAATCTTGTCAAAAGTGCCGGGGGCATGCCACAAGGTTTGATCCTTTTCAGCCAAATCATAACCTTTGCCCTTCACAGTAAGGCAATGTAAAATTTTTGGGCCCGGAATTTTTTTCAAATCTTCCATGACATCTACCAGATGATTTACGTCATGGCCATCAATCGGACCGAAATACCTCAGATTCAGAGATTCGAAAAGATTGCTTTGTTTGAGCAACAAGCTTTTTACTGAGTTTTCAACCTTGGCCGCAATCTCCTGTGCATTTGGCCCAAACTTGCTGATCTTACCAAGTATCTTCCAAATTTCATCTCTGAATTTGTTGTATGTCTGACTGGTAGTTATGTCTGTGAGATAATCCTTTAAAGCACCAACATTTGGATCGATAGACATACAATTGTCATTCAAAACAATCAGCAGGTTTGAATTACTGACACCAGCATGGTTCATCGCCTCGAAAGCTATTCCGCCGGTCATAGCTCCATCACCAATTACCGCAATATGTTGTTTATCTTTTTCATCCTTTAGCCTAGACGCTTCTGCCATACCTAAAGCAGCCGAAATTGACGTAGAAGAGTGCCCTACGCCAAAGGTATCGTATTCGCTTTCCCCTCTTTTCGGGAAGCCCGATATGCCCTTGTACTTTCGATTCGTGTGAAATGATTCTTTTCTCCCGGTTAGTATCTTATGTCCGTAAGCCTGATGACCTACATCCCAAACCAATTGATCATTCGGGGTGTTGAAAACGTAATGAAGTGCTACAGTGAGTTCGGTAACACCCAGACTGGCGCCAAAATGACCTCCGTAAACAGAAACATTATCAATGATAAAGTCTCTAAGCTCCTGACACACCTGTGTCAGCTGTCTAACGTCCAACTTTTTAAGGTCATCCGGGGAATTGATTTCTGCTAAAAGAGGTCCTGGTTTAATCTCCATTATATTCAGTATTTCATCCAAACGCGCCTGAGCTCTAATTGTTTGAATTATCTATCTACGTAAAAAGATAGTTTGCAAAACTAAGCATAACAATGAAAGGTAAATTAAATCAAATTGAAATTCCATAATGTGGGTAATTTTGAGTCGTGACTGCAGATCAAAAATTTGAAATAAAACTCGCACTGTTTGAAGGGCCATTCGACCTGCTACTCTTTTTCATCGAGAGAGATGAGTTGGATATTTACGATATTCCGATTGCTAAGATTACAGATGACTTTTTAGATTATTTGGAACATCTGGAAAAATTGAATGTGGAAGTAGCAAGTGAATTCATATTGGTAGCTGCTACATTGATGCGTATAAAGGCTAAAATGCTGCTCCCCAGACCTGTGATAGATGAGGAGGGCAATGAAATTGATCCAAGAGAAGAACTCATAAAGCACCTATTAGAGTACAAAAAGTACAAGTCTGTAGTCTCTACGCTATCAAAAATGGAGGCTGACCGGCTTGACCGTGAGAAACGTGGAAACCTGAAGAAAGAAATCAGAAAGCTCTCAGAGACAATAAATGTAGAGGCAGAGATGCAAGATCTCGATCTTTATAAGATGATGAAGGTTTTTCAAAAGGTGATGAAGCGTTACGAATTTGAACAGAATAAGCCAATTCACCAGGTTGTGCAATATCCTTACACCATTGAAAAGCAGAAATCAAAATTAATGGAGCGTTTGGTTTATGGAAAGAAGCTCTCTTTTGCTGAGATGATCGATGAGAAGCCTGATAAGATTTATGTGATCTTTAATTTCCTTTCTATTCTTGAGCTACTTCAACTGAAACAAATTGTCATTTCCCTTGGAGAGGGATTTAATAACTTCTGGATTGAAAGAAGGGATGAGTCTGCTATGGCAGATGCCAAATAAAAATGCCTGTGAATTTTTCACAGGCATTTTTAAACCAAAAAATTTTCTCCTTAAAACCTTTCTGTTACAGAGAAGAAAAAGCCGGCCTCAATAGCCGCATTCTCATCAGAGTCTGATCCGTGGATGGCATTCGCTTCGATAGATTTTGCGAATTGCTTTCTAATGGTTCCCTCAGCTGCTTCCGCAGGGTTTGTTGCCCCGATAAGCTTTCTGAAATCTTCCACTGCATTGTCTTTGACTAGCACCATGGCAATGATTGGCCCTGAGCTCATATAAGAAACCAAATCATTATAGAAAGGTCGTTCTTTATGTACTTCATAAAACTGACCTGCCCGATCGGCAGATAGCTTAGTCAACTTTGCTGCTTCAATTTTAAATCCAGCTTCTTCAATAATTTTGATGATTGCCCCAGAGTTACCAGCTGCATAGGCATCAGGTTTAATCATTGTAAATGTCTTTTTTCCTGCCATTATTCGTTTTTGTTTTCACTTCTAAAATTCGCCGCAAAAATAAGGGAATCGTAAAGAGTTTGCTCAGCATTACGCTGTTTTATAAATGTTACTAATTTTGCGGTTCACTTTTGCCCGATTCGGGCATTTTTTATGAAGGACACACAGGCGTTAAAGGACTTCTTACAAACCCCTAAAAAGATCATAATAACCACTCATGCAAATCCGGATGCGGATGCATTGGGGTCTTCTTTAGGCCTACATCACTTTCTAATTAGGCTTGGGCACGAAGTAAACACCATTGTTCCAAGCAGCTATCCTGATTTCCTTGAATGGATGCCTGGGAATCCCTTGGTGATCAATTATGAAAAATCTAAAGAAGCAGCAGAAAAACTTATTTTAGAAGCCGATTTGCTATTCTGTCTGGATTTCTCCGGGTTTGGGAGGATCAAGGAAATGAGAGAGATTGCCGAAAAAGCCTCAGCCAAAATTGCGCTTGTAGACCATCATTTAAATCCGGAAATCAAACCGGATTTCAACTTTTGGAATGACCACTCCGCAGCGACTGCTGAATTAATTTATGACTTAATTGTGGATTTTAGTGGCAAAGAAGCAATCGATAAAGGGATAGCGGAGTGTCTATATGCTGGTATCATGACGGATACAGGCTCATTTAAACATCCCTCTACGACATCCAAAATACATCGAATGGTGGCTGAATTGATAGACTTGGGTGCCGACGTAAATAAAGTTAGTCGATTGATTTACGATACCAATTCATTGCAACGCCTTCGATTCTTAGGTCATGCACTTGCAGAAAAACTAAAAGTGGACGAAAACGCCAGGATCGCATACTTTGTAATCGAAGAAGATGACTTTAAAGATTTCAGGTTGAAGCAAGGAGACACTGAGGGACTGGTGAATTATGCGCTTTCTATCAAAGGCATAGTAGTTGCTGCAATAATTATACAGGGAGAAAATGAAATAAAACTTTCATTCAGGAGCATTGGGGACTTTGCAGTAAATAAATTCGCGGAAGAATACTTCAATGGAGGGGGACATAAGAACGCTTCGGGAGGTATCTCGAAACTGACTCTTAAAGAAACAGAAAAGAAATTCATAGAACTTATTGAAAAAGACATATTAAAAACACGTATTAAATGAAAAAATTAGGATATATCATTTTAGCTTTTACTATAGCAGCTTGTGGGTCGAATTCATTCACCACAGAAAACGGAACAAAAGTTACTTACCTTGAAAAAGGTGATGGCGTTCTGCCTGTCGATAGCCTTGTATCTATGCTTAGAATCAAGTATACCACGGAAGAAGGAGAGGTAATGATGGATGCAAGTGAGCCAATGCCATTAAAAATTGACCCAAATAATGTGACCAATCAAGGCGAGCTTTTTGAAGTTTTGACTCAGTTGCGAACCGGCGACAGTGTAGGATTTGAATTAGTTGCTTCTGAGCTTTTTGAAAACACATTCCGAGCACCACTTCCCGATTCTATTGCCCCTGATAGCAAAATCAAGTTCCAGATTGCTTATATCGACCAGCTTACTGAGCAAGGCTACTACGACATGGTGGCGAAAAAAGCTGAAGAAGCTGCTGCTAAACAAATTGTGGTAGACAATGAAATTTTAGATAGTTATTTAGCTGAAAATAATATCGAAGCTCAACAAACTGAAAGTGGATTACGGTATGTTATTACTGAAGAAGGTAGTGGTCCAAAACCTGAAGCTGGTCAAACTGTTAGAGTCAATTATGCAGGGAAGGTAATAAGTGGAGAGTATTTTGACACTAGTATTGAGTCTGTTGCAAAGGAGCAGGAGATTTTTAGAGAAGGGAGGGATTATGCACCATTTTCATTCTCACTTGGGCAAGGTAGAGTAATCAAAGGATGGGATGAAGGCATTGCACTTCTAAATGAGGGGGCAAAAGCTACACTTTACATTCCAAGTCCACTTGGATATGGTAATAGAGGCTCTGGCCCGATCATTGAGCCAAACTCTATTTTGATTTTTGACGTAGAGCTAGTAGAAATAGTAGAGTAAGTCATTTATAAAAAAATGAAAAAGGGATTATTAGGAATTCTGGTTGGCTTCATTTTGTTGGCCTGCGGAGATGGAAATGTGGTCGTTCAAGTCGATCCCGATATCCAACGAACCAAGGATAGTATTGCAATTGCCGAGTACTTATACATGAAAGGGTTTCTTGACGAGGAAATCGGTAATACTACGAATGGTGTCCGATATGTCATTCTAGATTCCGGCTCTTCTGTGCAAGCTGAGCGCATTGATGAAAGTGACCATGTAGATTTCAATTATATCGGAAAAACTCTCGGGGACACTATTTTTGATACTTCAATCCAGGAACTTGGAGATTCCTTAAAGCAGCATTATGAGGAAAATCCTTATATAACAGATACAGGTGATACCGTTGCTGTTTTTACCAGACTTGAATATGAACCATGGTTTATAACATATTCTGCATCCGGATGGAGTATACCAACAGGTCAGGGTGGTTTCATTCATGGATTTGCAGAAGGAATTGCTGCTACATTTAAATACATGGGGCTAGAGGGTAAAGTTTTAATTGTAATACCGTCCGGACTGGCTTATGGAAGTAGCAGGGCAGGGGTCTTCATTGACCCTAATACCCCAATTGCATTTGAGCTTTATCCGATAAAACTAACAAAGCAATAATGAAAATTTGCTTTGCCTCGCATAATGCTAATAAGGTGAAGGAAATGAATGAAATCATGCCCGAGGGCATATCTATTGTTGGATTGAAAGACCTGGGTATTACCTCAGAAATAGAAGAAACGGGGGACACACTCGAAGAAAACTCAAACATTAAAGCATCTTATGTCTTTGAAAGACATAAGATGCCTGTGTTTGCCGATGATAGCGGATTGTTAGTTAGTGCATTGGAGGGAGCTCCAGGTGTCTTTTCAGCAAGGTATGCGGGCTTTGAACGTGATGATGATAAAAACATGGATTTGCTTCTGGCAAACCTTGCGAACAAACATGATAGATCTGCGTCCTTTAAAACAGTTATTACTTTTATTGACGAAAGCGGAAATGTCTCTCAATTTGATGGGACAGTGAAAGGAGAGATTATCCATGAAAAGAAAGGAACCAACGGATTTGGATATGATCCAATCTTTCAGCCATCAGGCTACATTCAAACCTTTGCAGAATTAAGCACTGATATAAAAAACAGAATTTCACATCGAGCTAAAGCAGTTCAAAAGCTGCTTGAATATCTTCGTCAAATCAATGAGTAAACCAATTGTTGTAGGTATTACCGGCGGTAGTGGTTCGGGGAAAACCTTGTTCATGAGGGAGCTTCTTGCACGACTTCCTCAAGCTACACTGCATAGCATGGATAATTACTATGTCGAAATAGATAAGCAACCAAAAGATGAAAAGGGTGTTGAAAATTTTGACACCCCTAATTCAATTGATCAAGCAATTTTTGTTGAAGATTTAAAGAAATTGATCAATGGTGAAACAATCGAAGTTCAAGAGTACACGTACAATAAAAACAGGGGTAATACTAAGAGAATTAAGATAGAGAGTAAGCCGATTATTTTAGTAGAGGGAATTTTCGTTCTTTATATAGCAGGTATTCGTGACCTACTGGACTTGAAATTGTATATCCAGGCACCCGATTACTTAATGATGAAACGAAGGATCATCAGGGATGCTCAAGAGAGGGGTTATGATCTGGAAGACGTACTTTATCGGTATGAACACCATGTGACACCAGCATATAAAACATACATTGAGCCCTCAAAAGCATATGCAGACTTGATAATTCCTAATCATGAAAGTTTCGACCCGGCACTAAATGTAATCGCGACTTTTCTTAACGAGTGATTTTGCTACATTTGCCCCCACTTTGAATTTTGTCAAGCACATATCGAAAAAAAGCCTGTATACCATTTTTGGTATCACGTTGGGACTATTGGTCCTGACACAATCTGCTTTTGTGCCTGAGCAAATAGAAGACAAGCAAGAACAAAGCGATACAGAAAATAGTGAAAAGCAGCAGATCTCTAAATCAGCAGCTGTTCCTTCATCATCGCTCCAAATAAATCTTGACTACCAATCTTATTTATTGAATGAGGTGTTCTATCAAGATCTTGAAGATGAAAAGAATCCTGTTGTAAAGCAATGTTTGAGTTCTGCACAGAAAGCTTTAAAAATTCTTTTCAGGCGAATTATTTCGCCAAATGCTCCCTGAGGTATTCTGCGTACCAACTAATAATCTCATATTTTTTAAACTCTAAAAAGGCTGTATTCGATACAGTTTAAAACCATATAAAAATGAAAAACAAAGGCTTTATAGTTTTTTTAACGATACTGATCTCATTGCTCTGTATCTATTATTTGTCATTCACCTACATCTCCCAAAACATTCAGAAACAGGCTGTGGAAGCCACTGAAAATGAAGATGGCTCTGTGAACGTAACTGAGAAACAACGATATCTTGATTCCATCTGGAACGAACCTGTCTATGACCTGTTTGGAATTGACTATACCTATAAAGAGATCAAAGAAACTGAACTGAACCTAGGTCTTGACTTGCAGGGTGGTATGCACGTAACCCTGGAGGTTTCTCCAATCGATATTTTGAAAGGCTTAAGTGGAAATAGCGGAGACGCTGATTTTCTCGCAGCTTTAGATGAAGCAAAAAAGAACGTAAGAGGAACACAATTAAATTACGTAGAAGAGTTCTACAGTGAATTCAAAGAAAGAGCTCCGCAGAAAGAATTAGCTCAAATATTCGCTACAGCTGCCAACCGAGGTAGAATTAGTTTGCAAAGTACAGATGCGGAAATTCTTGAAATTATCAATACAGAAGTTGAAAGTGCAATTGACCGATCTTTCAATATTTTAAGAACAAGAATTGACAGGTTTGGAACATCTCAACCAAATATCCAGAGACTTCAAGGTACCGGGAGAATCCAAATTGAGCTTCCTGGTGTTGATAACCCTCAACGAGTGAGGAAACTCCTTCAGGGAGTTGCAAAGCTTGAGTTCTGGGAAGTACACCAACAGCAAAACGTAGCTCCGGTACTTGTGTCTATCAACTCTCTGATAGTTCAGGAAATGAAGCAAAATCCTTCGGAAACTTCAGAAGAAGATCAACAATTAAAAGATGATATCACTGCACTTTTAGGTGGTGAGGATGAAGTGGACTCATTAGCTGCGGCTAATGGTGATAGTACTAACAATGATCAGTTAGATTCATTAATTAATACCCGTCAATCTCCTCTTTTTGATCTGATAGTAAGCACACCTCAGTATGGAGGCCTTCTTTACAATGTGAAAGATACGGCTAAAATCAATCGTATTCTGGAACGTGAAGATGTTCAAGCAGTTATCCCTGCTACCATGAAATTCTTGTGGGACGTTCAGCCAAAGGATAAAGGAGAAGAACTGACCGGACCAGATATATTGGAGCTTTACCCAATCAAAACCAATAGAAGTGGAAAAGCAACCCTTACAGGTGAGACAATCTCGAGTGCCACTGCATCACTAAATGAACGAGCTGAGCCTGAGATCTCAATGCAAATGAATGCGACAGGCTCCAGAACATGGGCTAAAATGACACGTGAGAATGTTGGTGAGAGAATTGCAATTGTTCTTGATAACTATGTCTTTTCAGCACCATATGTAAGAGGTGAGATTCCAAATGGGAGCTCTTCTATATCAGGTGGGTTTAAGACAATCGAAGAAGCGAAAGATTTGGCAAACATCCTGAAAGCAGGTTCACTTCCTGCTCCTACAACAATTGTAGAAGATGTGGTTGTAGGGCCAACGCTTGGTAAAGTGGCTCAAAGCCAGGGGCTGAATTCCATTCTTATAGGCCTTGTCATTGTGATTGTTTTCATGGTGGTATACTATGCGAAAGGCGGATTCATTGCAAACCTTGCCCTGTTTTTCAATGTCTTCTTCATTATGGGTATTCTCGCCCAGTTTGGGACATCATTGACACTCCCTGGAATTGCCGGAATCGTGCTGACCATCGGTATGGCAATTGATGCAAACGTGCTAATATTCGAGAGAATCAAAGAGGAGCTCAGAAATGGATCTGGCTTAAAAGCAGCTATTTCATCAGGTTATTCCAAAGCTTATTGGTCGATTTTTGATGCAAACGTTACCACACTAATAGTAGGGATCATACTATTCACACTGGGTCAGGGACCTGTTAAAGGTTTTGCAATCACATTAATGATTGGTATTGTCTGTTCATTCTTCAGTGCTGTTTTCATCACCAGAGTAATTGTTGAAGCCTTCTCTAAAAAAGGAGATAATTCTAAGATTTCTTTCGCCAATTCCTTTTCAAGAAACGCTTTGACCAATCTGAACTTTGATTTTCTAAGCAAGAGAAAACTGGCTTACATGTTCAGTTCCATTTTCATTGCCATTGGAGTAATAGCCCTGATTGTTAAGGGTATTACACTGGGTGTTGATTTTAAAGGAGGTCGATCTTTTGTGATCACATTCGATGAGCCAAGAAACCCAACCGAAATTAAAACTTCAATGGGGAACTACTTTGAGAACGCAGGTACAGAAGTAAAGACTTTTGGTGCTCCGAATATTTTAAAAATCACAACATCATATAAAATTGATGATGAGAGTGATGAGGGAGATGCAATTGTCAGAGATGAACTAATTAAAGGTCTGTCAGAAACAACAGGTCTTACGTATATAGCAGATGGATCTCAACTTGAAGATGGCAACTTTACAATCTCGAGCTCATCTAAGGTAACAGCGACAATAGCTGATGACATTAAGAATTCATCTTATAAGTCAGGAGTAATTGCCTTAATCTGTATCTTCATTTACATTGTATTTAGATTCAGAAAGTGGCAGTTTGGACTTGGTGCGATCATCGCATTGTTTCACGATACGCTATTTGTACTTTCCGCATTTGCGATAGCTAATATGTTCGGAATATCGTTTGAGGCAGATCAAGTATTCGTAGCTGCAATTCTTACCATAATCGGTTACTCAATCAACGATACGGTGGTTGTGTTTGATAGAATAAGGGAAAACATGGGCATTAAGTCCGGCTCAGAATTAATCCCTGTTTTCAATGAATCATTGAATAATACGGTGAGTAGAACGTTCATCACTTCACTCACAACGTTAATCGTTGTTATGGTACTATTCCTGTTTGGCGGAGCAGTTCTTCAAGGGTTCTCATTCGCTTTGCTTATTGGTATAATCGTAGGTACTTATTCATCAATTTTTATTGCAACCCCGATTGTAATTGATTTGAATAAGAAGAAAAGCTGATAGAAAACACCTATAAGTTCTTCAAAGCCCTCATTTACTCTGCGAGTAGGTGGGGGCTTTTTTGTGCCCAATCAGTATTTTGGTTAAATTCAGGCTACCAAATCACAACTAATAAATGGGTAAATATCCAATCTATGCCATTGTAGCTTTAATTTTTATAGCAATCATTAAGCTGCTTCAAATCTCCGCATTTGATGCTGAGAAATATAATAAGAATAAAGAAGCAAGCTTTTCGAAAGGCGAAGTAACTACTAACACGGTTGATGATGAGGAGGCAGAATCAGAATTCAACCCTGTAGACCTTGCTTCTCAAGTAGCTAAAGAAACACCTCCTCCTGTTTTAGATCGAACAAAAAATGATTCTATTGAATCAAGTTTGAAGGATGAAGCTGATGATTTTAATTCAGAAGACAATAATAATAGCACTTTCGAAAGCACAGAACAAAGTAATCCAACAACTAGCTATGGCAGCTTGAATGATTTAAAAAATATCTATCTGGCTCCCAAAATTGCTAACCTGCCCCCGGGTCAACTTCGGGATGATGTAGTCATCAGATATTACAGACACGATCAGGATGCAGACAAAGTATACTCACTAAAAGAGCTCGGGTATTATATACACGAAAAAGAGGCAGTTGAAACAGCAGGCATGGGAAGTAATGTGTTGTATTATGGAGATGATGTGAATACCGAAGACATTCAGATCGTAGCTTATACACTTCTTTCAGCAGGTTTGCCTATAAAGTCCATTGAACCAACCCGGTTTTCCTGGAAATCAAACGCGATCGAAATAGGAACCAATCCTGAATTGGAAAATGCATCTAACCTTACTGCTGATGACGTGAAATCTTTTAGGAAATAAATTCAATAAAAAATCTCAAAGGAATTAAATCCCTGAACTGAGATTTCTTCCACCACAACTCCCTCTACCTTAGAAGCTGGTGATCCAATGGTACACCATTGTCGAAATTCTTTCATTTGATCCTCCGCACCCTCCCCCTCAATTAATACGGTTCCATCAGGTTCATTTCTCACCCAACCTAACACATTTAACTCATCTGCTTTCTCTTTGGTTGAAGCTCGAAAGAAAACACCCTGGACTCTTCCCGTTATTTTGATGCGAAATGCAATCATATAGACTTTTTAGCCAACTTTTTATGAAGTTCCCCGATCTTCATCAGCCCTGCACTTCCATACCACGGATGCAATTCCATTATCAATCTACCAGCCCGAATGGCCGGATCCGATTTAGTTAACTCTTCGGCCTCTTCTATGGTCTCCACGGCAAAAATGTAGATACCCTTAACCTCCCAGTCATCAAAGAAAGGCCCAGCCATCACAAGTTTGCCTTCTTCGGCCATTCGCTTGATATTATCTAAATGTGCTCTCTGTAGTTGGGCTGCTTCTGTGGAATCCTGATCTCGATTTGGACCTGCTTTTAATAGTGCCATTACATACCTACGCATACCGTAATCGTCGGCTCCTGTTTCAGCTGCTAGTAGAGAATCGTACCCGCCAACTTCAGCAGCAGATTCCGTGAATTCGCTTGCCTCGTTTTGAGGTTTTTCACAGGTTAAAATTCCAAAAATGATTAATGAGAGTAGTAAGAAATTTTTCATCGGGAGGTAAGTTTTTCCCAATTTCAGCAAATCATCCCTCTTCTGCAACCACCTCTTTTACCTCCGGCACCATCCGCTTTAGCAAATTTTCAATGCCATTTTTAAGTGTAATTGTTGATGATGGGCATCCACTGCAAGACCCTTGTAACGTTACGGTTACAACACCATCCTTATAAGATGATAGCTTTATAGCACCACCATCCATCTCTACAGCAGGCTTAATGTACTCTTCAAGCACACCTTTGATTTTTGCTTCAGCATCATCTCCTGTGAGTTCTTTATCAATATTATCTTTTATTTCCTCTGTCAGAATATCCTTTCCTTGTGTGAGAAAATCCTTGATGAACTGCTGAATTTGAGCTTTCACCTCATACCATTCGGTTTCGTCCTTTTTGGTAACTGTAATGAAGTTGCTCATATAGAAAACGCCAGTCACATAGTCAAACTGCTCAAATAAAGCTTTTGCAAGTGGTGCTTCCCCAGTGCTTTCCGCATTTGGAAAGTCCCTGCTGATACCTTCAGGCATCAACATAAAGTTTGCTACAAACTTCAATGAGTTCGGATTTGGATTCGATTCTGTATAAATATTGACCACTCGTGGTTCCTGTGTCGTCTGCATAGTTTGTGCGTTTAGCAATACAATTACAAAGTTCGTAGAAAAGTTCGAAAGGGTGGTCAGGATAGCCCGTTAAATAGATACCATACTTCAAATAATCGTTTTTATCACCCTAAAATCACAAAGTCATGGTAACCAGAAAAATTCAGATCTCACTGCTTGTTCTTGTGACCCTTTTAACGTTAGGACTTACGATATACCTTTCCTACGTGATGCTAGCCTAAGTTCTCCCTGGGATTTAGCTCATTTTCAGAACCAGCTACCAGAGTGGCCACCGTTGCATCTCCGGTCACATTTACTACAGTCCTGCACATATCCAGAATTCGGTCAACCGGGAAAATAATGGCTATCCATGCCGGGTTGAGTCCTACTGACTGCAGTACTATTATCATCATCACCAATCCTGCGCTTGGCACTGCAGCGGCCCCTATTGATGCAAGGGTAGCGGTCAATATGATGGTGAGCTGTTGACCCAAGGAAAGGTCGACCATATGCAACTGAGCCATAAAAACTACAGCCACGGATTGCATTAAACTTGTTCCATCCATATTTACTGTAGCTCCTATTGGAAGGACAAAACTTGATACATTTCGTGATACACCCAGATTATCCTCCACGCACTCCATCGTCACCGGCAAAGTCGCAGCACTGGAGCTGGTAGAAAACGCCATTAATTGCGCGGGACTAATCCGCTTGAAAAAATCCTTATAGGACAATTTTTTTACAAATAAGACAATGATCAGTGGGTAGAATACAAAAATCATAAATGCCAGGCCGAAGAAAAGGGTTAACGAATATGAACCCAAACCTTTGAAAATTTCCAAAACCTGAGCGGGTGTATCCGCCATTTTCGCTATTACCCCCGCAAGCAAGGCGAATACAAAGTAGGGAGCTGCCTGCATAACCAGCTCTACCATTTTCAGGAAAACATCATTGATGCTATTGATAAAATCGATGACAGCCTGGGATTTTTCCCGGGGAATCATAGCGATCGAGATTCCAAAAAAGATAGCGAAGAAAATGACCTGAAGCATTAAACTATTGTCCGAAATAGCCAAGACAAGATTCTCCGGGATTATATCTACCAAAAACTGAAGTGGAGGTGCATCCTTGCTCAAATCAGCACTGCTTTTAACTTTCTCAACCTTGTCAAGATCTATTTCTTGAGACTGACCTGACATTTCTTCTACAAGGTCTGCATACTTAGGATTTACCAGGAAATCCTTCCTATCCTTCATTTCTACTCCTTCAGCATCTGCCCACAACTCATAAGAAATCCTGTTCTTTATTCTTTGCTCTTCATCCAGATGGGTTCCGGGTTTTACCGTATTAACCAACAATAGACCCAAGGACACTGCTATTACTGTGGTAAGCAAATAAAACCCCAGTGTTTTGGCTCCCATTCTGCCAAGTTTTGAAATATCACTCAATCCACTGATGCCACTTATTATGGAAAACAAGACAAGAGGAACTGCAATAAATTTCAACAATCGAATGAAAATGGTACCGAATGGATCAATCCAATTGATCGTGAATTCATTCCATCCTAATGCACTGGATACAAAAGCGTAGATCACTCCGGCTACCAGTCCAATAATTATTTTAACGTGAAGGGGAAATTTTTTCATGTTGTTTAATCGCTGTTGAAATATTGCTTAGGCGTTTACTTAGCCTCGCAATTTATTGGTTTGAGCTAATAAATAGAAATCTACCATGACAAGTGCAGACATTGCCTCCACAATAGGCACTGCACGTGGAACTACACACGGGTCATGTCGCCCTTTTCCTTGGACTGTAGCAGCATTTCCATCCTTATCAATGGATTGTTGATCCTGCATAATAGTAGCCACAGGTTTAAATGCTACATTAAAATAGATATCCTCTCCGTTGGTAATGCCTCCTTGAACTCCTCCCGAATGATTGGACATAGTTCTGATCTCGTTTCCTTTTTTCTCGATTGGATCATTATGTGCTGAACCTCTCATTTTCACTCCTTCAAATCCACTTCCCAATTCGAACCCTTTCACCGCGTTGATCGAGAGCATGGCATGTCCTAAAGCAGCATTTAACTTATCGAACAAAGGCTCACCTAAACCCACAGGTACGCCAGAGATTACCCCTGTAACTACCCCCCCGACAGTATCTCTTTCTTTTCTCACTTGATCTATAAGATCAAACATTTTCTGAGCCATCTCAGAATCCGGGCATCTCACATCATTGGTGTCTGTTTTTGAAAGGTCTAATTCAGTGTACGTTTTTTCAAGTTTCAATTCACCAACCTGGGAAACATAGGCCTGGCACTTCATCCCTACCTGATCCAGGATCAGTTTGGCAACAGCTCCTGCAGCCACCCACCCTGCAGTTATTCTGGCAGAGCTTCTACCACCTCCGCGATAATCACGGATACCATATTTTTCCTGATAGGTAAAATCAGCATGCGAGGGACGATACACATCTTTGATGTGATCGTAATCCTTGCTTTTTTGATCTTGATTTTTAATCAGAATAGCAATCGGAGCTCCGGTAGACTTTCCTTCAAAGACCCCAGAAAAGAACTCAAAACCATCTGCTTCCTTTCTTTGTGTGGTAATGCGTGATTGGCCAGGTTTCCTTCTGTCAAGCTCCGCCTGAATATAGGTTTCATCCAGCTTAATACCTGCCGGACATCCGTCAATGATTACACCCACACCTGTGCCGTGCGATTCTCCAAAAGAAGTGATCTTAAAAATGTTGCCTAGGGTATTGCTCATGTGATTATGCTGTCTTTTTGAACAGCAAATAGACTGTAAAGCCAAGTGTTAAGGCGATAAAGATATTAACAATGATGGTAACCCAATTATCTCCTTCAATTGACCTTACTTCATTGTCAGCCTTTGAAATCTCATCATAGAAGTCCCCTAAATCATTAGAAGCAATCGAAAGGTTTTTTCTACTCTCTCCACTCACACTC
The DNA here is from genome assembly GCF_040220215.1 of Ekhidna sp. Classification (GTDB taxonomy): domain Bacteria; phylum Bacteroidota; class Bacteroidia; order Cytophagales; family Cyclobacteriaceae; genus Ekhidna. The sequence goes on along the minus strand of NZ_JAVJTR010000016.1, from coordinate 40,709 downwards.
AATATATATTCTGATGAAAGCGTATCATACGCATCTTTTGCCAGGTTGAAATAAATCCACGAAAAGAAATCTGAAAGCCTGTATTCTCCGGGCTCGTTCGGAATGGCATAAAAATCGTAGCTCTTAACACCTCTTACTTTTCCCCCCGCACGATTTACTCTTTGTGTCACATTCGGCGCGTAAAAATCAAAAACGTCATTTTTCTTTGGAGTAGGTGCTTCAATAGAACTGATGTTCCCTTCACCGACAATATCAAAACGATAGTTAAAACTTTGGCCAGTCTCCAGTTCTTTTGTGCTTAATTCTTCTTCCAATTGATAATTCCCTACCACCACTTGCTCCTTGAGCGGGTGCGGAGGTAAGTCCTTTACTTTTACCGTCTTGGCTTTCGAATAGAAGGTTTCGTAATCTTCCTGCCTGTTTCTTCCAAAAAAAGAAGGGTTCTTAGCCACTTTGTATTTTATCATTTTTAACCCAATGGATGGAAAATCAATGTCCGTCAAGGTAAGCGGATAATATGCTGTCTGGTAAATTTTATACCTGGTGTAATTCCTTCCGCTGATTTTGATTGGCTCACCTGAAATCTGATCTATACTAAAGTTTTCCTCCCAGCAATTTGGTGGCTTGACTGTTTTAACGATTTCGGTAATCTGATTGGCCAGGTCGAAAAATCGCATCTCAGCCCTGTTTGCCTCCGCCACATAAAAGGCAAGTGTAGCCGTAAACCCTTCGCCAACATATACTTCATCTTTGTCTAGCGTAAGGGCTACAAAAGCATCGGCTTCAATATCCACAAATTCATCGGGTTCAGACCTTCCTCCAAAAAGATCTTCAAAAGGATCTCTTCCGAAAGGACTTTGTCTTGCCTGTCTCTGAACAGCTTCTCCAACTACTATTTGTGTTCCTTCAGATTTTATCTCTTTTCCATTGATTGTCATGAAAAATGGCGCTAATAAAAATGTTCCCTTTTCAGTCGCCTGATAGTTTTGGGTTAGTGACTGAGTGGATGACATTCTCCCGTTTATATAGTTGGTTGTGGTTGAGGAAGAGGTTCCTCTTTTTATAAAACCATCAATTTCAGGGAAGTCGCTGTATTGCTTTAGCCGATCATTCTCCACTTCTACCGAAATAGTGAAATACTGGTTGATTCCTATCTCATTTTGACCTAACTTAATGGAAACTTCTTGAGAAAAAAGATTTGTCGCAAATACTAAGATCGCTGCACAACCTATCAAAAATTTGTTCGTTAACTTCATGCGTATCCGCCTATTATTTACTCAACCTAAAATGTTACTAAAATAAATTTATTCATTCCCCACAACGCCAAATTTAAGGTGTGGGTTTGATCATTAACAATTATTCACATGCTAGAGTACTTCAAAACTATTTTATCGAAAGTAAGCTTTGATAAACGGCTATTTGAAAAAGAATTGCGCAAAGCAATAAAGGCACTTGTGCCTGATGAGGTCTATCAGCTAAAGGAATGGTGTTATCGAAAATTTAGTAAGCAGTATGAACCCATATTAGCAGCTTGCTTCACATAAACTAAAACCCCCGGCTCATTAGAATCGGGGGTTTCTTTTTATTAATCAAATAGCTATTTCTTCTTTTGAAGTTTTTTAAGAATTTGCTCCATGTGCTTGCCTGCTGCCTCTCTCCCACCCAGACCATAAGAAAGTGCAACCGCCACGGCTATTGCCCCTAATGTAAGCCCGAAAGCTAGTTCCACAATGCTATTTGCAATTCCCATGGTTCGTAATGCAATCGCTAAAAAGAGACCCACAATGGCTACTCTGGCAATACCTGCAACAAATGAATTGTCTCCATTTCCATTCATGGATTTGAAAATAATGGAGCCTAGGAAATTACCCATTACCAAAATGATTAACCCGAAAAGAACATTACCTGATAGGTTCAAAATGGTGTGAAGCACTTCCGCAAGTCGGTCTAGCCCTAGCATCTCAACTCCTGAGATTACACCAAAAAACACCATGAAATAGAATATAATATTTGCTACAATCGAGGAAAGCTTTTGCTTGCCTAACACAGCTTTCAGCTGAAGTTTATCGACAAGTGAATCTATTCCAACATTGGCTAGTAAGTCTTTCACAAAAGAGGTAATGAAGCGCCCTCCAACTACAAAGATGGAGATGATCAAAATTGCTCCTATGATGTTAGGGACAGAATCCAACATCTGGTGCAATACATTGTTGGCAGGGTTGGTGATGGCCTCTAAATGCAAGGCATTCAGACCCTGAATGATGAATGGAATAAAGATGACGATAAATACTACTTGCTGAATGAAGTGAACCAGTTTATCTGTCTCCTTAAAGCCCATATTATTGGCCAGACGATCAAAAAAGCTCCCTGCCATTTTAACCAGGTTCGAGATGAACTTGGCTATGATATAGCCAATGAACATGATCGCTAAGCCTGCAAGGATATTAGGAATGAACCCAAGGAACTCGTTCAGCATATTTCTGATTGGATCCAGAACATAGCTCACCCCGAGCATTTCCAGAACAATCAGCAGAACGATTAACATGAGGATGTAATAAACAAGATTGGCTATAAACTTGTTCGTGTCCAAAATGGTGTTTCCAAGCAGTCGCTCGTCCCACTCTGTTTTTTTCATCAGGCTATGAACCACCTTGCGTATAAGGATAGCAAAAAGCCAACCGACGATTAATACTATAACTGCTCCAACAACTCCCGGAAGGGAATCGCTAATGGTGTGAATCAATCGCTCAACGTAATCTGGCATGTTCATGGTTAAATTGGTTTTGTTAAAATTAATCTTCTCTTAATCCAAAGATAGACAATTTGGTAACCAACTGTCAAACGATGATTTTCTGTTTTAATCCATCACACGGCCATCCTCAAGCTGAATGATTCGGGAACCATACTCTGCAAATTTCTCATTATGAGTTACCTGGATGATCGTCATGCCTTCTTTATGAAGCTGCTTCAATACATTCATTACTTCCTCACCTTGTGTTGAGTGGAGGTTTCCAGTTGGCTCATCGGCCAGAAGTAGCTTGGGCTTGCCAATAATGGCGCGTACAACTCCAACCAGCTGCTGCTGCCCGCCTGATAGCTGTTCAGGGAAGAGGTCCTTTTTAGCTACCATATTGAATTTATCTAACATCTCAGCAATCATACTGGCACGCTCTTTACCTTTCACACCCCGGTAAATCAGTGGCGTCTCGATGTTTTCGTAAACTGTAAGCTCATCTATTAGGTGGTAAGCCTGGAAGATAAAACCAATATGTTCCTTGTGAATCCTTGAAATTCGTTTTTCGCGAAGCTTGTGTACGGGCTCATCCATGAAGTAGTATTCTCCTTCGGAGGGCTTATCCAACATTCCGATGATGTTGAGAAGTGTTGATTTTCCGGAACCAGAGGGTCCCATGATACTTGCAAATTCACCTTCCTTTATTTCAAGGTCAATGCCTTTCAAAATAAAGGTTCGTTGATATTTCGATTCGATAAATTTACTAACGTCCTGTAGGTTGATCATGTGATTAGTTGAAATTTTAGTCCTTTGAAAATAATATCTTTTGAGTCGTTAAACTAGTTGCTGAGCGAACCAAGATTACATAAACGGTATTATTAATAAAAGGATAAGCTATTTTTATTTCCTTAACTTGATTCGTGTTTACGTGCTTCAACAAAGATCCAGATAATGAATATATCGACACCCTATGCCAACCTGAATTAGTGAAATTTAATTTCATTCCATCCTTGCTAACTGTTATTGAAGGAAATTCCTCTTGAACAGAACTGATGAGCTTGTCATCTTTGCATTCGGCTGCCACCAATGAATTAGTAGAATAATTAACAACCCTGCTTTCATCTGAGCCTAAAGCAATTCCTGAAACATTAAATATTACATTATTTAAACCTGGATAATCTTTTAAAGCATCAGCTTTTACAGTAAGGTCAAGTTTCATTTCTGAATCAGAGAAAGTGCTATCTGCCCATTGTTGATTCCATTCATTCACTTTAAGGCCATTTACAATTAATGAGTCCAACCCTGTTTCAAAATTCATTTTAAAATCAACTTTAGACTCATTTTTGATCGAAATGCTTTCATGATAATCTTGATCCACCTCTAAGCACGAAAAAGATGGTGTTATTAAATTCAAAAAAGGAACGTTAGCTTCAAATACACTCAACACAAAATCTAAAGTCGTGTGTCCAATAATTTGATATTTCCCATTCACTTCCCTCCATTCCTCGATTTTAATGGCCACAGAATAGTTTCCTGGTTTTATTGCATTATCCCAAATTAAATCTCCAGAATATGGATCAAGTGTAAAGACAGTGTGTTCGGTTGCACCAAATTCTGAGTGGTTTGGATACCTATATCCGTTTACCGTCAGATCTTTGTCTTGAAGAGGAGTTATCAGTTTGTACCTCAAAAGATCACCATCTCTATCATTATGAGCAAAACTTGCAATGTATTTCTCACCAAGAACAGCAACAAAACCTGGTTTATGTGTAATAACTGGAGACGAGTTGGGATTTAATAACGGGTTAATTAAAATCCTGGCTTCAACATAAAAGTTGGTAGCAACAGAGCTGCTGATGTTAAGAATCTCAGCTGATCTAAAGCTCTCAGTATATGATACTATTGGAAATGAGGATCCTGAATATGTATGCTGTAATTTAAATGACCATCTTTCTATTCCATTACCTAAATCTTCAATGGACTCCCAAGGAATTTGTTCATTCTGATCATCTCCAAATTTGTCTCCATCTCCAAAATCAAATACACCTTGTCCAAAAGGAACACCATTAATGTCACGATAACCAATAATGGTGAATTCGATTGTTAACGAATTAATTCTTCTGTATTGAATCTGCCCACCTTTGAGGTGAGTTGCTGATAAATCAATCCAAATAATAAGTGATATTAGTAGAACAATCTGCTTTTTCATATTCTATTCCAAGCAAAAATTATACCTACCTCACTCATATTTATACCCTCCGGGATTTTCTTCAAGACTAACACCAAGGCCCATTACAATCCGATTGACAAAGTTGAAATAGGCAACTACCAAGGTTGCATCAAGGATTTCCCTATCTGTAAAACCTAATTTCTTAAGCGGATTCACCAATCCTGCTTCATTAGATTTTTCAGGATGTTTCGTCAATTCTCTCGCAAACCGACAAAGACTTTTTTCCCGGTCATCCAGGGGTGCACTTTCAAAATCACGTTGAAAAGAATCTAATTTTTCATCATCCTTCCAAAAATTCTTAACCGCCTCAAGGTGATGAACCTGACAGTATTCACATTTATTCGAAATGGAGACTATTACTGCCATCATTTCCCGATGAACTCTTTTTAAAGGGGATCTACCAAACATGATAGTCATGTATAAATCCATGTGATTGACAATCGACTCAGGATTCAGGGATTGGATTTTATGCACCACTGCAATCTTTCCACGACTTTTCACTAACCCATCATAAATCTCCTTTAACTGCCCTTCTGCTTTCTCCGGCTGTATTACATCGATATAAGGCATGATTACAAGAGGTCATTTGCGAGATTAGCCAGCTCCGAACGTTCTCCTTTTTCCAGAGTAATGTGCGCGAACATTGGATGATCTTTTATTCTATCTATGAGATATGACAACCCATTGGACTGTGAATCCAAATATGGTGTATCAATTTGGTAGATATCCCCGGTAAAAATAATTTTCGTATTCTCTCCAGCTCGTGTAATGATCGTCTTTATCTCATGTGGTGTGAGATTCTGAGCCTCATCTACAATGAAGAAAATATTCGACAAGCTTCTACCCCTGATATATGCCAATGGTGTAATCATGAGCTTTTCCTGATTGACCATGTCTGTAATACGAGTGAACTCTTTATCGTTTTCACGAAACTGGTGCTGGATAAACTTAAGATTGTCCCAAAGGGGCTCCATGTATGGGTTTAACTTGGATTTAATATCGCCCGGTAAATACCCAATGTCTTTATTGCTAAGTGGGACAATAGGACGAGCGAGATAAATCTGTTTGTAATTTCTTCTTTGCTCCAATGCGGATGCCAGCGCAAGCAAGGTTTTGCCGGTTCCGGCCACCCCGTTGATACTCACAAGCTTGATTTCAGGATTCAGCATGGCATGCATGGCAAAAGTCTGCTCGGCATTTTTCGGCTTGATGCCATAGACCGTCTGTTTCTCCACTTTTTCTACTGTGTCATCCGTGGGGTTGTAATAGCCTAACACCGAGTTCTTCTCACTTTTAAGGATGAAATAGTTATTAGCCGGAAACTTCTTTCGCATAAGAATCTTCTTCCGGTCAATGACATTTCGCTTAAATAGCTCATCAATGTGCTCAGAGTTGATGTCGTCAAGTTCTGATTTTCCGGTTGTTAGCGTATTTACATTCTTGATCTTTCCGGTTTCATAATCCTCCGCCGGCAACTCGAGTGACTTGGCTTTGAGTCTAAGGTTAATGTCCTTTGAGACAAGCGTCACTTTTCTCTTCGGTTCCTGCTCTTTGACTGTGAGTGCAGCATTTAAAATACGGTGGTCATTTTTCCCATCGTTGAAAATTTGCGTAGCGTCGATGGTACTTTCAGAATCCATGATCACCTTGAAACATCCTTTGGTTTTTCCATTTAATGGAATCCAATCCTGAAGGCTATGATCTTTCGCCAGGCGATCCAATAGTCGAATGAATTCCCTTGCCTCAAAGTTTTTGGTATCGTTCCCTTTTTTAAACTGATCTAACTCCTCCAATACGGTTATCGGAATCCCAACATCATGCTCAGCAAAGTTGAGAATGGAATCGTGTGAGAAAAGAATAACGGAAGTGTCAAGTACGAAAATTTTTTTCTGCTTGGAAGATTTTGCCATGCGGATAAGTGGTTTACAGTTCCTAAAAAGGATCGACTGTAATATTGGAGTTTCGCCTGAAAAAAAGAAGTGAAACCCTTAGAATTTGAGGAAAATTATTCGGCCGGCAAGAAGATGTCCCCTCCTTCCTTCGGTTCAATTTTTAAAGCACCGGATAAAGCCAAATGGATTAACTTATTAGAAGCAAGCTTTTTATTCAGCCCGCTTAATTCTGAATATTCTGAAAGTGTAATTCCGGGATGATCTTCAAAATACTTAAATAGTTGCCGGGTCTTCTCCTCAAATTCGATTGGCCGATGTGCCTTTTTACTACGCTTCAAAATCTGCCTCACCTCATAGCTCGCTTGTATAGAATGGTCTGCAGATCTGACGAATGCTTTACCATAGCGATGTTTTTTATCTAAAAAGGCAAAGTGAGGTTTGCTTTTACTTTCGTGAATGTGGTAATGAAGGATTTCAATGTCTTCACGAACCTGCAGTAGATCAACTGTAAAACTGATTGCCGGTCTGCACAATTCAGAAATCGCTTTGGTTAAAACATACTCCTCATCTTCGGGGTACTTCAAGCCTGCCAATGACCCATCGTCATTGACTCCAATAAATAAATGACCACCGTAAGAATTAGCGAAAGCAACAACCTCTCGTATAATCTTCTCAGGAAATTTTGCCTTGTTTTTAAATTCTACTAACTGGCCCTCTCCCTGTCGAATTAACTTAAGTGCCTCCTTAACCTTTTCATGTGTATCGTTCCTGCTCGTCGGCCACATGGGATTTGTGTTCTTATCTGTCCTTCAATTCGCTTGGCAAAGACCTTCACTTTCATTCATCATCCCCCATTTCGGGCATGGAAAACATGCTTGTGAATAAATCCTTGAATTGCATTCCCTGCTCCAGTTGATGCTTGCTTAGCATACTATATTCCGCTAATCCAAATAACGCAAATTCCATAAGAAAGTACTTAAATCCTTCATGAGAAGTTTTCTGGTACTTATCAATTAGTTTTTCAAGGCCGGGAATTTCCTTCAGTTCTTTCCGGTAATCTTTCTCTTTGGCATCAAAAATCAAATCCACCATATTCCCTTTTTCAAACCAATCTTTGATCGGCTCGTAGGTGTTTCCCTTTTCCTTTTTACGCTCCTTTTCGGGATCAGGAAAATAATTGGTGAATTGTGATCGGATGGCTTTACCTACCAGATTGTTTGCCACAATCCCCGGCCCTTCCTGCTCACCTTCATAAACCAACTCCACTTTCCCGGTGATGGCAGGAATCACCCCGATAAAATCTGTTAACCGAACATTGGTTTTATCATCACCACTCATAAGCATTCGTCGCTCGCAAGCACTCACTAAATTTTCATACGCTGAAATAGTAAGCCGTGCGGAGACTCCACTTTTCGCATCCACATACTCACTATCCCTGGCTTCAATCGCAATTTGCTCAATCAAATCTTTAGCCAGATCAAAGATTTCTATGTTTTCCTGTTGTTCTTTTGAGAGAATTGCTTCCTGATTAGTGATCTTCTTTCCTATATCAATTGATGATGGGTAGTGCGTGATGATTTGACTGTCGATACGATCTTTTAGAGGTGTGACAATTGACCCTCTATTAGTGTAATCTTCAGGATTGGCAGTAAAAACAAATTGAACATCCAATGGCATTCGCAGTTTGAAGCCCCTGATTTGAATGTCCCCTTCCTGCAAAATATTGAATAAGGCTACCTGAATTCTGGCTTGTAAATCCGGTAGCTCATTGATGACAAATATCCCGCGATGTGATCTTGGCACCAGTCCAAAATGGATTACTCGCTCATCGGAATACGGAAGCTTTAAACTGGCTGCTTTAATGGGATCAACATCTCCAATCAAATCGGCTATCGTCACATCAGGGGTAGCCAGCTTTTCTGTGTAGCGCTCATCCCGATGCATCCATCCAATGGGTGTATCATCACCATGCTCAGCTACTATGTCCCTTGCAAATTTCGATATTGGATTCAGTGGATCATCATTAAGTGGGGCATCTTGTATCACTGGAATATATTCATCAAGCAAACGAGTCATCATCCGAGCCATTCTGGTTTTTGCCTGCCCTCTGAGTCCTAAAAAATTAATGTTATGACGAGAAAGTATCGCTCTCTCTACATCCGGTATGACTGAATCTTCATAACCCCATATTCCTTCAAAAATATTTTCTCCGGCTCGCTTCGTCTTAATCAGGTTGCTTCGCAGTTCTTCCTTTATGGACTGAGGAACGTATCCTGCTTTTTTTAAGGCTCCTAGTGTGCTGATCTTAGTTTTTTGATCGGCGTTTAAATTCTGGTATTTCATCAATTGTATTTTTCTATATGCGAAAAAGCACTACAGATTTTTTCTTCTGTTTCTTCGATAATCCTCAAAAATAAGATTACCCAAACCCTGTAAACTACTGTAATATGCATTGCCATTGTTTACTTCTGTAAACTCCCTTACAAACTCCTGAAGATATGGATCCGAAGCAATCATAAATGTGGTGATTGGTATTTTAATCCTACGACACTGAGCAGCCAGGTTTAAGGTTTTGTTTAAAATTTTCGGATCCAGTCCGAAGCTGTTTTTATAGTATTTGATCCCCTCCTTCAGACAAGTAGGCTTGCCATCCGTGATCATAAAAATTTGCTTATTCTTATTTTTCCTTCTGCGAAGCAAATCCATCGCTAACTCTAATCCAGCTACTGTGTTCGTGTGGTAAGGGCCGACATTTAAATAAGGTAAATCCTTCACCTCAATCTGCCAGGCATCATTGCCAAATACAATCACATCAAGGGTGTCTTTAGGATACTTTCTCTTTATCAGCTCTGCCAAAGCCATTGCTACCTTTTTCGCTGGTGTGATCCGGTCTTCTCCATATAAGATCATGGAGTGGCTTATGTCAATCATCAGAACCGTGGAAGTTTGAGTTTTGTATTCTCGCTCACGTATTTCCAAATCATTTTCTGTGAGTGTTAGATCATTTAGTCCATGATTGATTTGTGCGTTTCTTAGGCTTTCAGTCATTTCAATCTGTTCCAAAGAGTCCCCAAACTGAAACTCACGATAGTCAGATGTGATTTCATCACCAATTCCGGTATGATCCGTTCTATGACTGCCTTTTCCTGATTTCTTCAGCTTACCGAAAATTTCCTCCAGCGCACTTTTTCTAATCTCTTGCTCGCTCTTAGCTGTAATCCTGAATTCACCTTTCTCATTTTTATCATCGATGTATCCTTTGTTTCGAAGGTCATCGATAAAATCCCCAATGCCATATTCCGCATTCGAAATTCCATGCTCACGATCGAGATTTGTCAGCCAGCTCAATGCTTCATTGACATCTCCAGAAGTGATGACGAGCAGTTGAAAAAAAATATTGAGCAGATTATCAAAGGTGGTCTGCTCCGGATTTTTCTCAGGGATGAATTCAGTAAATCGGTATCCGATCATAGCATTAACTTAACTAAAAACAGGCAAGAATGATTTCCTTGATTTCATAATAATGCAGGAAGCAATTTTGAAAAAGAAGTTTAAACTAGCCTTTCCCTATTCTTGGTAGGCCTCAATAGAGTCTATTATCTTCAAAAAATTATCAATGCAATGAATTGAGAATTTTTTGCGTTAAATTAACGTTAGATTTTTAACAGATTATGCCAGGCAGAAGACCCATATTCGCAACATTGATCACCAGTTTGTTCTGGGGAACACGGGATTTTTTGTTTAAAGCAACACTAGAGCCGGCATCTCCTGAAAAGCGAAAAGCCAGAGAAGCAAAGAAGGCTGCTAAGCAAAAAAAGAAGAATAATAAATAATTACTTCTTAGGCATTGTGCCAAACACCAAATCCCAAAATGGTGAGGAAACACCAAAAGCATTTCCCGGATCCTTGTAATGGTGAATTCCATGATGTACCCATAGTACCTTCCAGAAATTTTTTGGCGGCTGAAAAGCATGAACCATATAATGAATCCACAAGTAATACGCATAGCCCATAAGGAATCCGGGCAAGAAACCAAATACATTTACTCCCATAATAAACTGAAACAAGAAGAAAAATCCTGTTGAAAGAGCCAGACTAAGTGGAATTGGCATAGCCAGGCGATCTTTGTCTTTTGGGTAGTCATGGTGGACTCCATGCACTGTATAAGCAAATTTTTCTCTCTTCTCGGTTGTTGGAGTCAAATGAAAAACATACCGATGCATCAAATACTCAACTAAAGTAAAAGCCATAAATCCCCCTATGAACAATAAAACAGCATTTATTGTATTCAGGTAGGAATGCTGAAATCCATAGATCATCAGACCTATAGATATAACTGAGAACACCACCAATGGAATAGCTATATGGGTTCTCGTTAGCCTTTCCATAAATTTATTTTTGAAAAGTGCTTTCGTTCCTTTCGCGTGTGGTTTGTTTTTTAGTTCCATTTGCTTGTTTCGTTCAAAGGCAAAATTAGAGAAAAGAAACCCTAATTTTTATAAACTTTCGGATAATGACTTTTTATGTTTCTCTAAAACGGATTGATAATAACTCTCGTACATAGGCAAAATATTTGTTATGTCGAATTCTTTCGCCCGAGCCAATGCACCTTTTTTAAAGGAATCCAGATTTTCATTATCAAGAATATGAATAGCTTGTTTGACCATTGTATCAATATCACCTACATCACAAACGTATCCGGATTTTCCTTCCTGGTTGAGCTCTGGAAGTCCACCAGCATTGGATGAAATCACCGGCACTTCACATGCCATTGCCTCCAAGGCTGCCAAACCAAAGCTTTCCTTTTCTGATGTCATCAAAAACAGATCACTGACAGACAAAACTTCTTCTACAGCCTCAAGTTTACCCAGGAATCGAATGTCTTCTGTACAGATTTCGCGTGCCATGTCCTCCATTTTCTTTCGCTCAGGTCCATCACCTATGAGCAAGAGTTTCGATGGTACTACTTTTCTCAGCTCACAAAAAACTTTTAGTACATCGTCTACCCTCTTTACTTTCCTGAAATTAGATGTGTGAACCACCAGTTTCTCTCCGTTCGGACAAATCGCTTTCTTGAAATGCTCTTTGGGCTGTTTTTTGAAGCGCTCCAAATCTATGAAGTTGGGGATGACTTCAATAGGCACAGTCACATCAAAATGTTCTAAAGTATCTTTTTTCAAATCTTCAGAAACAGCAGTTACACCATCGGATTCATTTATTGAGAAGGTTACTACTGGTTCGTTTGTAGCATCTTTTCCAACGATGGTAATATCGGTACCATGAAGTGTGGTGATAAAAGGAATCTCATATCCTTTAGTTTTCAAGATTTGTTGCGCCATGTAAGCCGCCGAAGCATGCGGAACAGCATAATGAACATGCAGTAAGTCAAGTTTTTCATTTAAAACCACATCTACCATCTTGCTGGCTAAAGCCAACTCGTATGGAGGATATTGAAACAGCGGGTATGACTTGACACTCACCTCATGATAATAAAGGTTCGGGTTAAAGAAATCCAACCTGGTAGGCTGGGAATAAGTGATAAAGTGGATCTCATGCCCTTCCTTGGCAAGGGCCTTGCCAAGTTCTGTTGCTACAACACCACTCCCGCCATACGTGGGATAACATACTATTCCTACCTTCATTTTAAGAGGTTATTTTCTTTAAGGGAATTAAACCGATAGAGTGAACTTTTAGTTTCGTCATTCAAAACTTTCCAGCGACTGATAAATGACATCATGGATATGTGTCCGTGTGTTTAGATGTCCTAACTTCCAATTGTCTGCATCCGGATAGATTCGATTTGACAGGAAAACATAGATTAAATCATGCTCAGGATCAGCCCAAACCATAGTTCCGGTAAATCCTGTATGCCCAAAGCTTTCATCACTGGCTAATGAAGACGCTGAATCTTTCTTGCCATCTTTTTTATCCCAGCCAAGTCCTCTGCGGTTTCCATCAAAGTACCTGATATTTAGCAAATCCAATGTTTCCCTGGAAATATATTGACGACCACCATAGTACCCTCCATTCAAAAACATGGTCATCATTTTTGCTAAATCTGTAGCTGTGGAAAACAACCCTGCATGTCCTGCCACGCCACCAAACACCAGTGCATTTCGGTCATGAACTTCTCCCCACACCTGATACTTGCGATATCGCTGATCATATTCAGTTGGAACAATATCCTTAGGAGAGATTCCATTTCGAATAGGGTTAAAGGTAGTACGAGTCAAGCCCATTGGATCATAAAACTCATTCTTTAAGAATTGGTCAAACGGCTTCCCTGAGACTTCCTCAACAATCATATGTAGTATCATGAACCCTAGATCGCTGTAATTATAGGAATCCGGATTTTTAATGAGCTGTGATTGTACAATAAAACTCTTTAGCGAATCAACCATACTCGGATGAGGTTCCAATCCATAGGTTCTAATATCTTTGGCTTCATCTTCCGGGGTTTTGTAATAAAATGCATCTAGTCGATCACCATTCATCATCATACTCCAGAATGGTACATAAGATCGCAATCCGGAATTATGTGCCAGTAATTGACGAATGGTTACCGAAGACTTATTCGATTTTTCAAAAATGGATAAGTGACGACTCAAAGAATCATCAAGATGTATTTTTCCCTGATCCAACAGTAATGCGATAGCAGGTAAAGTTGCTGCCACTTTTGTTACAGATGCTATATCATATACTGTCTCTTTGGAAACCTTCCGCAAGCTATCGTATGTGTAGAATCCATATGCCTTTTCAAAAACAAGATCCCCACCCTTTACAACTGCTAATTGCATTCCCGGTGTGGCGTATTTCTTTATTGCATCAATAGCAAGCGAGTCAATCCATTGAAGATGGTTGGCGTTCATTCCTGCGGTTTCAAGATCAGTGTAGCCAATGAATTTTGGGTTTTCTATACGCCTGGAAAAGGGGTGGTTGTTTCGACCAATGACCTCATGAGCTCCAAAAAGCATCTTTGCGATGAGTATATCCTGATTGGGAATGGTCACCTCTGGCAGAATCAACGAAATATGATCTGCTTCTTTCATTCCAACCTGGAGAATAATATCCTCGTCATATACTTTACCCTCATGATTTCGGGCATCAACGAGACAGGGTACTCCGGGCATTCGATAGTCTAAAACATGTACATATTGTTTCAATCGCTTTTTTAACTGCTGATCCATCCCCAGATAAGTAATCAAGGAGGTCTTAAGTGGGAATACATTTTTTGAGTCGATCGCCACAGTGCTTGCAGCAAAAACAGATCTGGCTAAAGAATGAGGAAGCTCATAGGCTGGTAAATATTCCGCTTGCTTTGCTTTTCGTAGACTTGAATAAAAAGAGACACGCCGGTCACTTTCGAGTTTTTCACTCCATTTATTTAGTTTTTTTGTGTTGATATCCTGGTCCGCTATCCAAATGGTGGGGCTGGATTCTGCTTCATTTTCAAATTCTTTGCGTGAACCCGGAATGGTGCGAGAAAGTGAAGATTTATGAAGGAAATAATAAGGAGAATGCCTGTTCGCCTGATTTATTACTTCCTTCTCATATGCTGAAAACTCGATTGTGTCGGGCAACACCATGTGGTTGATGCCATATGTTCTCCCAAAACTTTCCAGAAACCGGAAGTAGTTTTTCCTCAACTCGTCATCGCCAATGGCGGCCAGTGTTGCTAAAGATGGTAGCTCAATGGCATCTTTTGGGAGCGGGTCAAAAGATTGATCCAGTTGCATGGCGACATAGTAACTGTCATCTTCCAGAAATTGACTCACATACCCCGACCAGGTTCGAAAATAGATGGTTGACTTTTTCTTATGACCAATAGATTTATAAAAAGAATCGCCATCTATCCACACTTCCTCTTTTAATTCGGGATTGGAGGCAGTGGTGAACATGCTCAATAAGACGAATACTAATACGAGATATCCTCTCATAAACGGCAACATAACATTAAATTTGAACAATTTTTCATTCAAGTCGTGTTCATTAACACAACATTCGACCAATAAGTATACCCAATGCGATTTCCATCTCTTTTTCGTCTACCAAAACATCAACAATTTCGAATAAAGCCCAGGTATTACGATCCTGTGAAAGAGGAGATAAAGGAACGTACTCAAAAAATTAAAGAGCGAATGGAAGGGAAAGAAAGCGGAGATTATCAGCCTTCAAAAATTAATTTTAAGCGAAAAACAAAATCAGCTCCAGCTACATCCTTTATTCAATTAGGGATTGCAGCGTTGCTTGGACTAATGGTGCTAGGTTGGTTACAGTTTGGCAATGGGGTCTTTTATTACCTCCTCTGGATAATCCTTTCTGTCTATCTCATTTATCGTCTTACCACATTGAGAAAACGCAAATGAGTGATGTCATTCACTTACTTCCAGATAGTATTGCCAATCAAATTGCAGCTGGTGAGGTAGTACAACGCCCTGCTTCTGTGGTGAAGGAGATGCTCGAGAATAGCATTGATGCGGGAGCTACGTCGATAAAGCTTATCGTAAAAGATGCTGGAAAAGCACTCATTCAGGTAGTAGATAATGGATGTGGGATGTCCGGAACAGATGCCCGTATGAGTTTTGAACGGCATGCTACATCTAAGATTAGAACCTCAGAAGATCTTTTTAAAATTCGCACGCTTGGCTTTAGAGGGGAGGCCATGGCTTCTATTGCTGCCGTTGCTCAAGTGGAACTCAAGACCCGACAAGAAGAAAATGAGTTGGGTACGCAATTGATCATTGAATCTTCCGAAGTAAAAAGCCAGGAACCAATTGCTTTCAATAAGGGCACGTCCATCTGCGTGAAAAATCTTTTCTACAATGTTCCGGCACGGCGAAATTTTCTTAAATCAAATCCGGTAGAGCTTCGTCATATTAATGATGAATTTCAACGTGTTGCGCTTTCCAATCCTGAAGTGGCATTTTCAATGGTTCAAAATGATCTGGAGACATATAAGCTCGATGCTGGCAAGCTAAGCAGAAGAATTGTTCAGCTTTTCGGTAAAAACTATCAGCAACAGCTGGTCCCATGTAGCGAAGAGACAGAATTTGTGAAAATAACCGGTTATATCGGAAAACCTGAAAATGCTAAAAAAACGCGTGGTGAACAGTTTTTCTTCATCAACAATCGATTTATCAAAAACAGTTACCTGAACCATTCAGTCGTTCGGGCTTATCAGGGTTTGCTAAAAGAAGACTATTTTCCTTTTTATGTTTTGTTCATCGAGATTGACCCTGTGCATGTAGACATCAATGTGCACCCAACAAAAACAGAGGTGAAATTTGATGATGACCGAATGCTTTATGGGGTTATAAACTCAGCTGTTAGACAGGCATTGGCCTCATTTAATGTCACACCTTCACTCGATTTTTCTGCAGATGTCAGTTTTGAGCATCTAAATATTCAACGCGAAAGCCAGGGTTCCACCTCACAGAAAGACCGTGATTATAGTTCTTTTCGATCGCTGGAAAGCAACCAGGAACGACTGGATAAACTAAATGAGCTGTATGCTTCCGCCTCGCAAGAAGAAATTGCCACCATTGAGGAAGCCGAAAAAGAGCGTGTGGTGCAGACTACCTTCAGTAGCTCCATGAATCAGCCTGCCGAGCAGGAAGAAAAAAAGCCAACATATCACCTTCATGGACGTTATTTGCTTCGCCAGGTGAAGAGTGGCATGGTGGTTCTGGACAAGGTTTCTGCTTTGGAGCGAATCCTGTTTGAACAATATCAGCGTTCGATGAAAAGCGGAACCGGTACTTCACAATCATGTATGTTTCCACAGCAGGTAAGTTTGAATGCATCAGATTTTGCTCTTACGATGGAACTTAAAAGTGAGATTAATCAGCTGGGTTTTGAGTTTGAGCAGATGGGTGAAAGCATGATTGTGATTCAGGGAATTCCATCCGAGCTTGCACCCTGCAACGAAAAGGAGGTCTTTGAAGGTCTAATAGAGCAGTATAAATTTAATGCTGAGAAACTGGACCTTCCGAAAAATGAAAGTTTAGCTCGGGCACTGGCCAAAAGAACGGCCGGAAACCGATGCAATAAACTGAAGGAAGAAGAGATGGATCACCTGATGGACCGACTCTTTGCATGTGCTCAACCAAACTATACACCGGATGGTAATCCCACGTATGTTTTGGTTAGCTTAGACCAAATAAATGAGTGGTTTAGAAAAAGTTAGAAGTTGGAAAATGGAAGTTGTTAATTCCAATAACGTTAATTTTATTGTATGAACATTGAGCAAACAAAAGATGAAATATTGATCAGGGTTCCTAAATCTACTGACTTAAATGGGGTAGAGCGATTGCTTGAGTTTATCCGGTTTAGGGAAATTGCTTCAAAAAGTAATGCAACCGATGATCAAATAGATGAGTTGGCTAACCAATCCAAGAATCAATGGTGGGATAGGAATAAGGATCGCTTTGTAAAGTGAAAATTGTAGTAGACACGAACATTGTTTTCAGTGCCCTATTAAATTCCAAAAGCACTATTTCAGACCTCATTCTTAATTCTTCTGAGTCCTTCTCCTTCTACAGCCCATCTACAATTTTAGCCGAGCTAAAGGAACATGAGGCTAAGCTTTTAAAAATTTCAGGCCTTTCTGAAAGAGAACTTGAAGAACTAAAAATTTATTTATTCAAACATATTCATTTAATATCGTTAGAGACTTTATCCAACGAATCATGGTCAAATGCATTGAATCTTGTTGAGGATGTTGATCCGGCTGATACGCCTTTTGTAGCATTGGCTATCGAGTTAAATAGCAAGTTGTGGACAGGAGACAAAAAATTGAAGAAAGGTATTGCTTCACAAAGATTTGATTCAATTTTGGATACTAAAGAATTACATAAACTAAGAGACAAATAACGTGTTTAGAAGACTCACCCCGGTAGCCAAAAATATACTGATCATCAACGTAGCAATTTTATTGCTGACCTCACTGCTTCGCATTCCTCTTTCAGAGTGGCTTGGCCTTAAGGTGATCTATTCATCAGAGTTTGCCCCTTATCAGTTTTTGACCTACATGTGGCTGCACGGAGGAACCTGGCACTTAATTGGTAATATGATTGCCGTTTTGGTGTTCGCTCCGATGCTGGAAATGGTCTGGGGCTCTAAAAGATTTCTGATTTTTTATCTGGTGTGTGGAATTGGAGCGGGAGTGCTATATGGTGCAGCGGATGCTATTGAAAAGTTGCCATTAAAGAATGCGGCAGAAGCCTACATGGAAAACCCTAGTCCCGAGGCATTTGAAAAATTCATTATTGAAAATAAAGGATTCATAAATGTGGCCCGAGGCGGTGAGCTTTTGGATCTCTACTACGATAATCCGGCTTACGAAAGAGAAACGGTGGCTGCTGTTAGAAGTATCTATGATGGCGTTATTACCAACGGAACCATGATTGGTGCGTCAGGAGCTGTATTCGGAATCCTGTTTGCGTTTGCGTTTTTATTTCCAAATACAGAGTTGTTTTTACTCTTCCCGCCCATTCCGATAAAGGCTAAGTATTTAGTCTTTTTCTATGCGATGTATGAGCTTTACGCTGAGTTTAACCGAATGCCGGGAGACAATGTGGCTCACCTGGCTCACTTGAGTGGAATGCTAATTGCATTTATTTTGTTGAAATTCTGGAAAAACGATACCAGGAAGTTTTACTAAAGCAATGAAATGAACGGAGGAATCAAAGAAGAATTTAGCAATGCCTGGAGCAAGCCCAACAATGCGGTTGTTCAGATTATTTTGATCAACCTAATCGTATTTGTGGCTGCAAGAGTCTTCAAGGTATTCTTCGACCTGAGTGGGGCGACAGATACATTTTTCTGGATCTTCCGTAAGCTCCAATTGCCTGCTGATGTTGGAAGTTTCCTCCTTCAGCCCTGGTCTATTGTTACTTACTTTTTTACCCATTTCGACTTCTTCCACATCCTCTTCAATATGCTTTTCCTGTTTTGGTTCGGCCGTATCATTCAGGAGTTTCTAAATAGCAAGCGGGTCATAGCGCTTTATGTTTTGGGAGGTCTTGCAGGTGGCATTCTATATATGTTTATATATAATTTTCTTCCATTTTATGGGGATAGGGTAGCTGAATCCATGATGCTAGGGGCATCTGCAGGTGTATTTGCAATTGTAGTAGGAGCGGCTGTTTTCATGCCTAACTATACTTTCTTCCTGCTATTCATTGGACCTGTGAAGATTAAATACATTGCAATCTTCTATGTGTTTATGTCTTTCATTGGAACTACTGGCGCGAATGCCGGAGGTGAGATAGCCCATCTTGGAGGTGCACTTGTTGGATGGATGTACATCTCTCAACTAAATAAGGGAACTGATATAGGAAGCTGGGTCATCTCCTTTATCCAATTCGTGAAGAGTATGTTCAAGCCTCAGCCTAAAATCAAAGTAACCCATCGCTCCGGTAACAGAAGACCTACTAAAAAATCAGACCAGCCAAAATCTTCGAGTGCCGGCAAAACTCCACAAGCAGAAATTGATGCCATCCTGGACAAGATCTCCGAGAAAGGATACGAAAGCCTAAGCAAAGACGAGAAGCAAAAATTATTTAACGCAAGTAAAAAATAGCACAGAATTTGCTCTTCAATTAGCTTAAAAAATAATTACAGCTATGAGCAAGTATCTATTCATTCTTTCCATACTTCTACTTTTTAGTTGCAAAGAAGACTCCCTATCAACTGATGATTTACTGGGACAGATGAACAGCGTTTATGCTGAGATCGAAGATTTAATTGTGACATCCTGTGAATCTTCAGATCAGTGTGTCGCAACAGCAATCGGAGTAAAACCATGTGGTGGGCCAACAAGGTTTATTGTTCACTCAAGTGAAACCGATCAGGAAAAACTAGATGAGCTGATCACGAGGTATGATGAGCTTAACGAGGAATATAATGAAACCAGTGGAATCGGATCAGACTGTTCGGTGGTTACCGCACCTGAAATAGATTGTATTTCAGGTGCGTGTCAAGAAATTGGTAGTTAAATCTAATCTTCCTTGCGAGCAATCAAGCCCGGATAGAACCCGGAATTTCTCTCTGCAAATAAGAATGATGAGCCTTCCATTTGCACAAGAAACATCTTTTCATCCTCTATTATATTTCTATGTATCTTGGTTAGAAAAGTGGTGTCCGCCAATCGGTTGTAAGTTGTAAATGTCAAGCTATCATCATCATCAAGCGAGCTGATTTCTAACCTATTGCTAATAACTTCAATCTTGAAGGGATCCTGATCAAAACGTTTTCTGTTGAAAACAAGAAACGATTCATAAACCCCTTCAATTAAATTTTCATCCCCTGATACTTTTAAATAATTGTAATAGCTTATAAATGTGGTGTCTTTGTGATCTACAACATATCCAGGACTTGAATTTCGATGAGCATACTCATAGGATGTTCCCATTGAGTCTGTTCCAACATAGAAATATAAATTTCCAAAGCCGAATAGCGTATCGCCTTCATAGACCATATTCATAAGATAAGCTGTACCATTTCCAAAATTATATACCACACTGTCCCCCATCACATTAAAAATGTATTCACTATCTGGATCATCAAATCCAACCGTGTTATAAGCATAGTAGATACCATCTTCCCATCTTCTTCCTACTTTAACAACAGGTCTGAACTCTACCTGACCATCCAGGTTCAAGGATGAAGCCAAATGCTCGGCAGCATCATTTGGGTGTACGAAATTTAAATCGATTCCTAATTCCACATTGATTGAATTTATCAAATTGATAAGATCACTTGCGAAATTCTCAGAAGTAAGGCTAAGGGTATTACTGTTAAATTGTTCAGAAACTAATTCATCAATTGTAATTCCATTTGATGCATCTCCATCACTATCTACTGACTGAAGTAATGAAGCGATATTATTTACAATAGGAGTGTAAATCGTTGCATTGGATCCTCCAAATTCCAAAGGAGTAATTGTCTCATTAATAGAAACAATTCCTAAGCTTAGCCCGCCAAGCTTAAATTCAATTGCAATCTCATTTTCTTCATAAACGAAAGTGCCATTGGCATCAGTTTTACCGGTAGTGTCGGAAGTTACATAAGTTAACCCCTGAACCGGAGAATCAATGAAAGTACCCGTTAGGTAATTTTTCTCAACCTCTTCAATTGGATCATCTGACATGCATCCAGTCCAGAGAGAGGTTAAACTAACAATTGTCAAAATTGATAAAAGAAATCTGAAATTTTTCATAGTCGTGTGGTGAAATTAAAAATGTGTTTTGCAAAAATAAATATATAATTTAAGACATTAGAGCAATGAACTACTTGAGCCTTTCGAAGAATAACATCTCCTGCGGCTTCCCAGTATTTTTTTCACTGATTGTGTAGAAATCTCGATTGAACCAGCAAATAGCTTCACCTTGTGGTTCAGGGATGTAGTCTATCTGAATTGGATTCCATGCAAGAATGCGCTCCATAGCTGATTGGTTTGACGATCCCCAATAATAAATAGCTCCGTAGTGCTTGAGTAAAATCTCTCCCTCTTCGTTCATATCAGCTGCCGTAAATAGTCTGGCTGGCAAAGTACCTTTAGATGTAATGAATGTCTGTGATCTGCCAGGTATAAATGGAAAAGAATAGACCATCGCATTTTCCTCTCGCTTTGTCACTAATACAAATTCTTCCAGATTATAATCATACAACACGGCCTCTGCATCTCTTGCTCCCTCCGCATATTGAAAATTCATGATTTCCAACCTATTAAATGGAATAGTGATTCTGTTCACTTCTGAAAGTGCCGGCTCTTCAATTCGGATCAAGCTCACATATTCATGAACCGCCTTATTGTCTCCAATTTCTCCTATAAAAATAAAAGATTCATTTCCATCTTTCACCGTGACGATTTCTTCCCAGTCCCTGTTTTCAATCCCGGCTAATTCGACCTCCATTTTTATTGATCCTTTACCATCAATTAAATATAGAATAGGTTCACTGTCACTATCGTTGTGCGTCCAGAAATAGCCTGGATTCTTGATTGATTCTTCCAGCCCGGAAGCTTCAATCAACCTATTGTCTTCAATAGTAGCAACAACCTGCTGAGGAGTAAAGATTTTTGTAATCACACTATGGCTTTGGAAAATCAAAGCCATAGCCAGGATCAAGAGTGAGTTTCCTAATTTTTCCATAATAAATAGCACACAAACTTAACTTAAAAGTTAAAAAGTCAACTTTCCGGGAAAATACCTATTTCTACTTTTTTGAATAAGATCGGTTCAGGCAACTTTAGATTTATTCGCTAGTTGACCACATGCAGCATCAATGTCTTTTCCTCTACTTCTTCTCACGCTTGTGTGAATTCCACCCTTAATCAAGTGATTGGCAAATCGATCAATAGTTTCAGGGTCTGCTTTGGTAAAGGATGCTTCTGAAATTGGGTTGTACTCGATAATGTTGATGCGCACTCCCGGAACTTTACGAGCATATTTCAGCAGCTTCTCAGCATCTTCAATCGAATCGTTGAAGTCATAAAAAAGAATATATTCGAAGGTGATGCGATTGCTTGTTTTATCATAAAAGTAGTTTAGCGACTTTAGTAGTGCATCAAGTGTATTTGTCTCATTGATCGGCATGATCGTATCTCTCTTCTTGTCATCCGCAGCATGAAGCGAAAGAGCTAGATTAAACTTCACTTCATCATCTGCCAGCTTGTTGATCATTTTGGCAATACCAGCTGTTGATACAGTAATCCGCTTTGGAGACATATTCAGTCCATCCTCTGATGTGATCCGATCGATCCCTTCCATCATCCCTTTATAGTTAAGCAATGGTTCACCCATTCCCATGAAAACAATGTTTGAGAGGGGTTTTTGATAGTGTTCTTCCGCCTGATCCCTTATCGCCACCACCTGATCGTAAATTTCACCACCATCCAGGTTGCGTTCTCTTTTCATGTATCCCGTAGCACAGAACTTACAGCTTAGTGAGCAACCTACCTGAGAGGAAACGCATGCAGTCATACGATCGTCTGCCGGGATAAGCACTCCTTCAATCAGATGTTTATCGTGCAGACGAAAAGCAGATTTAATGGTGCCGTCGTTGGAAAGCTGGGAGTTGTCGATCGTGATGTGGTTAATGGAGAACTCCTTTTTAAGTTTATCCCTAAGCGGCTTGGAGAGATTGGACATTTCGTCGAATGTCTTCGCGGATTTCACCCACAACCATTCCCATACCTGTTTCGCCCGAAATTTCTTTTCTCCGTTTGCATCAAACCAGGTCATCAAACTCTCCAACGTCTCTTTCCGAATATCCTTCATTCTGCAAAGGTATGAAGATGGTTTCGGTTCTTTTACTATTTTCGTCGAGTGACTGTAATCGACAAACTGAATAACGTAATAGGAAAAGGTGTTTCCTGGCTCACACTTGTGTTGGTGCTGATAATTGTGATTGATGTAATCCTCCGTTATTCATTGAGTATTACCTCTGCAGCTTCATTCGAAATGGAATGGCACCTATTCGCAGCAATTTTTCTTCTCGGAGCGGGATACACATTGAAGGAGGACAAACATGTAAGGGTGGATGTATTCTATCATCGCTTTACTGAAAGATCCAAAGCATGGGTTAACTTAATAGGTACTATCTTCCTACTTTTCCCTTTTTGTGCAATTGGTTTTTGGGAATCTTTATCATTCGTTTTTAGCTCCTTCCAATTGGGTGAAACCAGTCCACAACCGGGTGGATTACCTGCGCGCTGGATTATTAAATCAACCATTCCATTAGGACTAATCCTGCTGGGTCTTCAAGGTACTTCACTAATTATGCAATCAATCAAAACCATCGCTCATGGAGGAGAAGAAAATAAGTAAACCATCTGCTGAGAAAACACCGAGCTGGCTGAAAACCATTCAGCTTAATAGCTGGGAGGCAGAGCTTTTGATATCAGCACTTGTACTTTACACTTTATTCCAAATTCCTGATTTTTTGGAAGTATGGGCACTTCAATCGTTTGAGCGCGGTAGCGAGCTTCACCGTTTTTTTAGGGTTATTGAAAAGGCCATTCGCTTGTTAAGCTTTGGCTACATTCTTCACATTCTGGTCAGGGGGATCTGGGTAGCTTCAGTGGGTCTCAGCTATGTTTTCCCGAAGGGTATAGATGTTTCCTCATTGAAGTTCAAAGGAAAATTTAACAAAGAACTAACCAATTCCGGTTCGCTGGTGAAAATGGTGCTGAGACTAGAAGAACTCTCATCAATCATTTATGGTATTTCCTTTATTTTCTTTGGTACACTTGCCGGTTTCGCCTCTTTCATCTTTTCATTTATTTTCTTCTTTGAGCTAATCGCTCCTGTGATGAGTGATAATACTTACCTAGCAGGTGTAATCGGTATACTGATACTCTTTTACTTCCTGCTGACCATTTTGGTTTTTATAGACTTTCTCACCAATGGCTACTTCCGAAGGAAAAACTGGTCAGCAGACTGGTTCTATTATGTTGCTTTTTTCTTTAGAATCGTCACTCTTTCTTTTCTCTACAGGAGGTCTCTTCTTGTTCTGATATCTAACACCAAAGGCTGGAAGTCTTACTTAATCCCGTTTGTGGTGCTAAGCGTGGTTGTCGGATTCCTATGGGTGGATAGTATCATCAAAGATAATGAGCGTGACAGGTATTACATCAGCAGCGCTGCAGGCGATTACAATAGTGCTAATTATGAAAATATACGAAATTCGGATAGCTTCCTGGCATGCACCATTCAGTCCGACATCATCAATGACAATACATTAAAGATCTTTATGAAAGATATTGGGGTTTTTGGTGGCATTCATGTATTCGAGAAAAAACTCAAAGGGAAGAAGTGGGATGAATTATCTTCTGATTCAATAAGTATTTATTTTAATAATCGTCTTTCAGTAAAAATTGATGACACCCCTATCAACGATATCGATTGGTTTAAAACCCAACACCCTGTCACATACGAATTTGGCTTTACCTCATTTGTTGAAATTAATGATTTTGAAAAAGGGGCTCATTTCTTAAAGATTGGAATTGATACGACGGGAATGCAGAATACAGCCAAAAAAATAGTTGATAAAGGCAACTACTCACTTCAAACCATCAGCAACATCTATTTCATCTACGACAAACCATGATGGACTATTTGCCCCTCATACTATTCGGAGCAATATTTCTCCTGATTCTTTTTGGATACCCCGTAGCTTTTACGCTAGGTGGTATCTCAATCCTTGTTGGGCTTATTGTCTTCGATACGGACTTCTTTTACTTGCTTTCACTGCGAGTATATGGCACCATGCAAAACTTCGTTTTGCTGGCAGTACCGCTTTTCATTTTTATGGGTATGATGCTGGAAAAATCCGGTATTGCAGAAAAACTACTCCATACGATGAGTATGCTGTTCGGAAATATTAGAGGTGGTCTTGCCATTGCGGTGGTAGTGGTTGGAGCGATGCTTGCAGCCTCCACAGGGATTGTAGGAGCTACAGTGGTAACCATGGGATTGATCAGTTTGCCAACCATGCTGAAGAATGGATATGGCCCGCGAATCAGTACCGGGGTAATAGCTTCTTCCGGAACACTCGGTCAGATCATTCCACCATCGGTTGTGCTTGTTCTACTGGGTAGTGTATTGAATGTTTCTGTGGGAGACCTGTTTCTTGCTGCCGTGGTTCCCGGTATTTGCCTTGTGATTATTTATCTGCTTTATATCATTGTTTACGGGCAGATTTATCCTGAACGGGTTCCAAAAGTCTCGAAAGAAAAACTTCAGGACTTTCGTGATGAAGGATTTTCCATGGAAGTAGTGAAATCCTTTTTGTTTCCCTTCATCCTGATTCTGATAGTGCTTGGTTCCATTTTCGCTGGTGTGGCTTCCCCTACTGAAGCAGCTGGAGTAGGCGCTTTTGGAGCGATGATACTAGCTATCGTAAGTAAGAAATTCAACCTTTCCATTCTCAAAGAAGTAATGAAGGAAACGACCATGCTCACCTCTATGGTGTTTATGATTTTAGTAGGAGCCACAGCATTTTCTTTAGTTTTCCGAGGATTGGAAGGAGACAAATTACTGCTCAATCTAATTCAGGGAGCAAATCTGGATGCTACGACTTTTCTGATCGTAGTTATGATTATTGTTTTTATTTCCGGGTTCTTTATAGACTTCATCGAGATCGTTTTCATCATTGTTCCTGTGGTGGCTCCAATATTTGTCACTTTGGGCGTAGACCTCATCTGGATTGGCATTTTGCTTGCGATCAATTTGCAGACCTCCTTTCTAACTCCACCTTTTGGTTTTGCGCTTTTTTACCTTAAAGGAGTCGCTCCACCGGAAGTAAAAACCAGCCATATTTATCAGGGAATCATTCCTTTTGTGGTCATTCAATTGTTATTTCTTATTCTATTGATTGTGTTTCCAGGCTTGATTAATTTGGTTGGATGAAGTATGCTGCTTTTCTCCTATTGATCTTTCCTCTTTTGTCTCACAGCCAAAGTACCTCTGAGCTACTAAAACAAATAAATGATACAGATGATGATTCACTCAAGGTGTCTCTCTATGGTAAACTAGCAATTACACATCGAAGGAATAATCCTGACTCAGGTTTCTTTTACGCGAGAAAATCGCTGGCATTGGCTCGTCTGATCGAAAACAAGAGAAGCCTTGCTGCTGCATATCAAGCACAGGGTATCCTCCACTTTTATCAGTCTAACTATGACTCGGCTATATGGAACTACAATGAGGCTTACAATACGGCAATCAAACTTCAGGATAGTGTTCTAATTGGAGCCATGCTAAATAACATAGGTCAGACTTATGTGAATGCCGCTAAATATGATACAGCAATCGAACTTATGATCCAATCGCGTCAGATAAGGGATCAGATTGGTGATGAGCGAATTACCTCCAGTATCAACAATATAGGTAACGCTTATTTCAAAATGGGTGACTTTGATCGTGCTTTGGATTACTACAAAGAAGCCGCGGAACTAAAGGAAAAATATGGACAGACTCTCTCACTAAGCAATACATTAAATAATATCGGAATTATCCTGAAAAATCAGGGTAAATCAGAGGAGGCGATTCCTTACTATCATAAATCGCTCGATATAGCTGAAGAATATGATGACAGAAATAAGCTGGCCAATGCACATAACAACATTGGTACACTTTATTTGGATATTGATGATTTTGAAAAATCTGAATTCCACCTTAAAAAATCAATCGATTTAAAAAAAGAGATGGGTGATAAAGCAGGCCTCTATAATAGTTATAATACATATGCGGAACTGCTCTCTGAGACAAACAGATTTTCCGAAGCTCTTCAATACATCCGACTTGCAGAACTCCTGGAAGAGCAAATTGGGACCACTATGTACACTGCTGATGGTTTGTTGATGAAATCGTATGTTCTAATAAATTTAGGGAGATATAAAGAGGCTTACGAGGTGCATCAGCAAGCATACCTTGCTAAAATTGAGCAGGTAAATGAAGACCGAAATCAAAAGATCGCAGAGTGGGAGGCTAAATTTGAAAACGCACAAAAAGAGGCTGAAATTGCTCGGCTTTCTTTAGAAACCGACCTCCAAAGAGCTCAATTATACAACTCAAGAATTATCCTTTTTGTAGGCGGAGGCTGCTCGCTACTAGTAATGATACTAATTGTGATCATATACCAGCAGAGGCTTAAAAAGAAAAAAGCTGAACAAGAAGCTCAAGACCTGCAAATTGAAGCTTTGGAAAAAAGACTAATCGACCTAAATATAATTCCGTCAGAACCTACTATAAATGCAAGTGAGCTAAACAGTAAAATTCATACGCCTCTTTCAGATAGGGAGTTCGAAGTACTCAGATTAAGTCTTGAAGGCAAATCCAATATGGAAATATCTGATGTGCTTTTTATATCTATCAGTACTGTGAAGTTTCATTTGCGAAATACGTATGGGAAGCTGGGGGTTAATAACCGTAAAGAGGCCCTTGATTATGTTGTCAAAAGTTCGTGATGTTAAAATCAATTTCCTGATTTGACAAAAAACACTGTAACTTTTATAGCAAGCTGCCTTAGCGTGAAAAATATCCTTACATATCTGGTATATCTAGGACTCAGCAATATGTCTGTAGCCCAGCGAATGGAATTTTACAGATTAACACAGGAAGACGGTTTACCATCAAACAGCGTTCATTGCATTTTCAAAGATCAGCAGGGTTTCATGTGGATGGGAACAGTCAACGGACTAAGTAGATATGATGGGTATGAATTCAAGCATTACAACCAACAAAATGGCTATGCCTTACCTGACGACCTCATTAATGACATTTTTCAAGATTCGAAAGGGTTAATCTGGATTGGAACTAATACGCATGGTGTGAGTATTCTGGATCCTAAAACAGACTCAATTATAACATTCAAACACAACCCAACTAATCCTAGCAGTATCCCCGGGGACCGGGTAAGAAAAATTGTAGAGGATTCTAATGGGAAAATATGGATAGGATTTGATAATGGTATTGGCTTGAGCAGCCTGGATTTGGAAACCAGAAAAGCGGTAAACTATGATCCATTTATTTCTTTAGAAAGAAAAGGTACTAAAGCGATTCGAGCCATCATTCCTGACCAATGGAGACCGGACACACTATGGCTTGGAACCACTAGTGGGCTGATTGCTTTCGACTCCAAAAAAGAAGAGTTTCATGTCATTGATCACCCTTTGGAAAAAATCAATCGCTACGGGTTGTTTGCAGCCTTTCAACCTAATAAAAGTACCATACTTGGCGGATTCTACTACGCAGGGATTGATGAGTATCAAATTGATAATGGAAGATGGAACGAGTCATATTCTGACTTGAGTGAAAATATTAGAACTTTTGATATCGCTCGAAAATCCAGCACTGAGTTTTGGCTTGCCGTCCGTAAAAAAGGTCTTGCCATATATGATACTCAATCTAAACAAATCCGATTCATTCACTCTGATATGGATAACCACAAATCACCATTCCCCGGATTCACTTACACTGTGTTAGCTGATGAAGAAAAGCTATGGGTCGGGGGTGTAAACGGAGTATCTTTCTATGATGGAGATGCACACAAGTTCCCCTTTGTGCCGCTCAACTTTGCCCAAAAAGAATACGGAAGAATTACAGCCGTTACAGGTAAGTATGATAAAATATATTTAGCAGGGGTGCATGGTGAAGGACTTTGGGAGATTGACAAAAAAACCAAAGACCAAAGGATCATTACTAAAGGAATGCCTGAGGTGGTCTATAGTATGCTAGAACTGGAAGACAAAGTCATAGTTATTGATGCTGGTAGATCACTAAAATACCTTGACAAGGTTACTGGCCAGATCAGAACCTTAATAATGTCTAATATGCCTGAATCTGGATTGGTCATGCAATCCATACATGAATGGACATCCGAGTACGCACTGATTTTAACTGCTTACAGTGGGGTTTACAAATTAAACCTTGAAACCAATGAGGTTTCGCCCCTTTTTAAAATAAACAGCCAGAATATCCCCCGATACCATAATATGATGATTGCCAGCGATCAAAAAATCTGGTTTAGCACTGATGAAGACATTCTCATTTATGATCCTAAGAATAATTCCATTACGCACTTCCGCCCTGAAAGTATCGAGACAAAAAAAAATCAACACATTTATGTAGTTCGTGAGGATAAAAACATGGTGAAATGGATCGGTTCTTCAAATGGCCTGATTAGGATGGAGGACGGAAAAGAAGAATTAATCAATACATCGAATTCAAACCTACCTTCCAACAACGTAATTGACATTGTATTTGATGTAAATCAATCTATGTGGTTAGGCACCAATGAAGGCATTAGTAAAATGGAAACAGAAAGTGGTGAGATAATTAACTACAATAAAGCTGATGGAATAGATTATGCAGGATGCTTTATTAGAGTTGATGATTATCTCCTGGTTGGTTCGTATGGTGGTTATTCCATGTTTCACCCGGATTCGATCCAGTTTTTATTTGACATCCCAAAGGTGTACTTCACCGATTTTAAAGTGAGAAACCAGGATTATCAGCTTAAGGAGTCTCTTGATTATGTTGAGCATATTAATTTAAGCTACACGGAGAACTTTTTTTCATTTGGATTTACCTCTCCTGCACTCTCACGCAAACAAAAAATTCAATTTGCCTATAAGCTCGATGGGCTTGATGAAGACTGGATCTACGCTGAAAAAAGTCGCCAGGCAAACTATACAAACCTAAATGGCGGTAATTACCTATTTAGGGTAAAAGCAAGAAATAGAGATGGCGAATGGGGTGAGACTAGGGCAATTTCCATATTCATTAGTACTCCTTTTTGGGAAACATGGTGGTTCTATTCTTTATGTGGATTGTTGGTAATAGCATCCGGTTTAATTTTTTATAAAATAAGGATTCGAATCTTGAAGCATAGGTCGGAAATGGAAACTCAAGCGTTAAGATTCGAGGCGATGCAGAAAAGGTTGCTGGAGTTGAATGCAACACCTCCCGACATTAACCTGAATATTGAGGATCTTAATGATAAACTGAAAACACCTCTCAGCGAAAGAGAATTTGAAGTACTCAAACTGAGCCTTGATGCGAAAACAAATACTGAGATTGGTGAAGAATTATTTATAACTACAAGTACAGTCAAGTTCCATTTAAGAAACACCTATGGTAA
This sequence comes from Ekhidna sp., assembly GCF_040220215.1. Classification (GTDB taxonomy): domain Bacteria; phylum Bacteroidota; class Bacteroidia; order Cytophagales; family Cyclobacteriaceae; genus Ekhidna. Next base: position 10,204 of record NZ_JAVJTR010000016.1, on the reverse strand, counting down.
ATTAGGAGTGAATAATAGAAAAGAAGCCTTAGACTATGTTATTAAAGTGCCTTAAGTGGCTTACTCTCATTCTCTTATGCGTGACCGTTCGTGCGCAGACAACTATCAGTAGTTTAGAACTAAAGCTTCAGGAATTGGACGAAGCTGATCGAAATTATCTGACAACTTTAACCAAGCTTGCTAAAGAATACGCAGAAACCGATCCTGATACTGCATTAGTTCTTTCCAATACAGCACTCCGACTAAGCGAATCCTTTGATAGTGATGAGTTGAAAGGGCAGATTTATGTAGCCCTTTCGACCAGCTTCAGCTACCTGGCCAACTATCAGCAGTCTACTACTTATTCATTCAAAGCAATCGAGGTTGCTGAACAATATAAGGATACGGTTACACTCATTGATGCATTCAACAATCTTGGCATTGATTATATGATGCAGGAAGAGGATCAAAAAGCCATTGATTATTTCAAACAAGTAGAACTTCTATCCCGCCAATTTGGAGATACCCTTCGATGGGGGCATGCACTTAATAACCTGGGGATGATGGCAGGCTTTAATGAAAATGCCCAGGTAGAACTCGATTACTACGATCAGGCAGCTTCCCTTTTTCAGACCATAGGAGAAAAAGAAGGATATGCCAATACACTACTCAATTCGGGCACAGTTTACACACTTGTTTTGGAGCAATATCAAACGGCTAATGCACTATATGATCAGGCACTCGAGGTTTTCAGGGAAATAGGAATGTCTTCCGGGGTGCAGAACACTTTACAAAGCAAAGCTGAAAACCTGATGTACATGGGGAAGCTCGGTGAGGCCAAAGCAATGGCACTTGAAGCATTGCAAATAGCACAAGAGCTTCAATTTGCACAGGATGAAGTATATACCTATGAGTTGCTGAGTCAAATAGCTTATGATATGGGTGAATACCAAACGGCTGTAGAATATTTAAAATCTAAAAATGAAATTGAATCAAAAATCTTCACAGAGGAAAAATCCAGACAAATTGCGGAGTTGGAGACCAAATATCAGACAGAGAAAAAAGAACAGGAACTAGCAATTGCCTCACTGCAGCTGTTACAACAGAAAAGGGAAAAATATCTCCTTGTGGGGGCCTTAATCTTTATTATGGTGATTGGTGGCTTTATCATATTCTCTCTCAAGCAAAAATCCAGACTAAAGCAAAAACTTCTGGCTGAGGAAATAGAAAACCTTAGACTTAAGATCAACTCACTCCTTGGTGATAGTGACTCAATTAAGCTCAGTCTTGATGAACTTAACCAAAAACTGCACCAGCCATTGACAGAACGAGAGTTTGAAATTTTGAACCTAACAGTTTCGGACAAAACCAATCAAGAAATAGCTGAAGAAGTGTTCGTTTCTGTGAACACTGTAAAGTACCACCTCAAAAATGTGTACGAAAAGCTGGGGGTAAACAACAGAAAAGAAGCTCTCCACTTGATTGTTGGCCGATCCTAGAAACCTCCTTTCCAGGCTTAAAACGCAATTATTTAAAAAACTACCCCCTCGGGTAGGTCAAAACTAGCCCATAGGGTCAGGCGATTATTAATGGTATAGCAGCAAGTTTGAATTCAAACCAAAATCGCAATGCCATGACAAACGTCTTAGTTAAAAAAATCTTATTGCTTGCATTTATGCTCACTATGATGAGCTTTGCGAGCGCACAATCAATTTCATACAAAAGCTCCTTTGATTTTCAATCGGGAGCTACCTTTACCACAAGCGCTAGTGTAGCCTCGGAAGAAACTTCACCAACAGATCTTGCTTTTAGTAACGATGGATTGACAGTGTTTACCATCGGTGGTGCAGCTGATGAAATCAATCAGTATGCACTTACATCTGCATATGATATTTCAGGTGGTTTGACCCACGAGGCGTCATACAGTGTCAGCACTGAGGAATCAGTGCCTTATTCACTTATTTTCAATGACGATGGAACCAGGTTTTACATAATAGGTACTTCTTCAAGAACCGTCTACCAGTATAGCCTGTCAACAGGGTTTGATCTATCCTCAACAGTGGAACTTGAGGGTAGCTACTATACAGGAATTACTTACGCCACAGCTATTCATTTCAATGATGATGGCACTCGGCTTTTCGTTGGAAACTATACTGGAACCCGACAGATATATCAGTATGATTTATCCAACGCATTCGATGTGACAAGCGGAACCATTACAGCAGCTGGATCCTCTGAGTCCCTCCTCTCCGGAGGATATGACATCCATTTTGCAAATGGAGGGTCTGATTTATTCCTCATGAATACATCTGACGCAATTGTTCACTACTCATTGGAAACAGCTTATGATGTAAGCTCAACATTGACGGAAGTTGGAGACGCATTCTCTGTGATTACAGAGGAAAACAACGCATTCGGTCTATGTATTAATCCATCAGGAAACCGTCTCTTTGTGGTTGGATCCACCGGAGATGACATCAATCAATATGATTTAAATGTTCCGGTGTTCTCTGAGTCAATCATTAATAATGGCTCTATAGATGAAAGTTTTACTGCGTTTGGTTTAACAGGAGAAACATTCGCAAACCCAGGTGAAACTTTGGTGTACAATACAGATTATACAATATCAAATCTACCTGCTGGGTTGATACCAGTGCTTGATATCTCCAGCACTGGTCTTAACGGCACATTAAGTTTTAATGGGAGCGCTACTTACAATGAAAATGCTGATGGTGTGGCAAGCTTGAATTTCACTTTTAACAATTCTGCTTTTGCAGGTGGCGATGCATCATCCGTATTAGGAGCAAGTGGACCCAGTGGTATCGAAATTGATTTCAGAAATAATGGTTCACCAATGGTGACTTACGGTTCTTTGCCTAATGTTTCTGGTGCAGCTTTCAATGAAAATGTTCTCGATATCTCAGTTGATGTATTTAATGCGGGGGGAATGACGTTCAATAATGATGGAACGAAGTTATTCATCATTGATACGCAGTATGATTATGTATATGACTACTCCTTAACTACCCCTTACGATATTACTTCAGGAGCTAGTTACAGTGGGGATAGCTACTATATTGGTGGTGATGAAACTTTGCCAACAGGTGTAGCATTTAGCACAGATGGTCTTACCATGTTTATAGTCGGTCAGACTGGTGATGATGTGACTCAGTACAGTCTTTCTGCAGCTTATGATCTCACCAGCACAATCGAAAATCAGGGAACATTCAGCGTAATTGATGATGTCGCTGGAGTTCATGACATATCATTCAGCCCGGATGGAAAAACAATGTTATTGTGCGGGCCAGACCTTTATCAGTACAGCTTGACTACTCCTTTTGACATCACATCCGGTGTTTCACATGAAAGCACATTCGACCAAACATATACCATATTATCAGCAGTATTTGGACCAGATGGCTCCCAAATTCTTTATACCAACTCAAATCGTATAATGGGAATTTATGATTTGGCCAACCCTTACGACCTGTCCGGTGGAGTTTCTGGTGGAGGAGGAATCAATGTTCTTTCTCAGGAAAACTCCCCCACAGGAGTGACCTTTAGTCCGAACAGGAAAAAGATTTTCATGTGCGGTTCTGGAAGTGATAATGTCAATCAATACGCCATTTCTCCTGACAAATTCGAGGAATCATTTAATGATAATGGAAGCATCATTGGGACATTGAGGTTAAGGATTATCAATGATCAATTTAATAATGCCACGGCAACACTAACCCAGGGAACTCATTACAATGTTACAGGACTGCCATCTGGCTTATCTTCCTCCCTGACAATTGCATCTAATGGATTAACAGCAGATATGACACTTGACGGAACTGCTACGAGTAGTGACATTGCTGACGATGTTGAAAACCTCACATTTACTTTCAATAACTCTGCTTTCAAGAATAGTGATGCAGCAGATGTATTAAACGCAGTAAGTGGAGACAGCTATTTCTCAGTGAAATTCAAAGAATTGTCAGGTCAAATTTTTGGTTCTGATGCTTATCAACTTACAGGAATGACATTTGATAACAACCCTGTTTCAGTAGTGAATGAGACAGGATCTCCTTATCAAATGACTTTTAATAATGATGGAAGTACCATGTTTATCATCTCATCCGACGGCAATATTTATCAATATACATTAACCACACCTTATGATATCTCCTCAGGTATCACACCAGAAGGAACTCCTTTGGATGTATCTGCAAATGAATCAATTCCAGTTGGGATGACTTTCAATCATGACGGTAGCAAAATGTATATCATAGGTAGTGGCAATGACAAAGTCCATCAATACAGCCTAGGTACTTCTTTTGACATAAACGGGACAGTAACTCATGAGGGGGAGTTTTCATTTACCAATGGAATTGGTATTACTTTCAGTCCTGAAGGTTCAAGAATGTTCTTGACGAGCGGTTCTCTGGTTTACCAATATGCGCTAAATACACCCTTCGACATCACTGCCGGAGCTAGCCAGGTTGGTAGTGCTCAAACTGGATCAGCAAATTCTTACAGTCCTACATTTTCACCTAATGGAATGGAGTTTTTTGTTATGGGCGGATCTCACAGAAATATTTACAGATACCCATTATCAAGTGCATTCGACATTACTGATGGGTTAACCTCAGACCAAAGCCTATCTGTAAGCGGTCAAGATACCAGTCCATCTTCAATGGCCTTTAGCGGTGATGGTAAGACACTATTTGTAACTGGTCTGGTAGGTGATGACATCAATATCTATGAGCTTCCGGGTATAAGTTTCTCTGAGGTGGCTGCAAATAGTGGAGCGTTAGACGGGGAGTATACATTTAGTCTGATTGGTGATTCTTTCGTCAATGCTGGAGGTACCCTTTCTCCTGATACACATTTTTCACTATCAGGACTTCCTTCAGGTTTGTCCGGTTCAATGGCTGTTTCCGGTGATGGAACAACCGCCAACCTCTCATTTTCAGGCAATGCTGTTGATCATCAGGATGCCAATGATGGGGCGGTAGACATTCAAATAGCATTTCTTAACGCGGCTTTCACCGGTGGAAGTGCTTCTGCTGTTTCAAATAGCTCACTCACTCTTGCTGCTGATATTGACTTTACTGATAATGGTAGCTTGACATATACTCCGGAAGTCTTTACCGAAACATACCTAAATACAGGTGAGGTGGATGGGTCTATGCTAATAACCATAGCCAATGAGACATTTTCTCAAACCGGGTTGCTTACAGATGATGTTGATTACAGTATTACTGGAATCCCAACAGGCTTGTCTCCAGAGCTTACTGTTGCAGGAAACAGACTTTCAGCTACACTTACGTTAACAGGAACTGCCAATAGTCATCAGGATATCGATGATGTGTCAGATTTAACGATCACTTTTGAAAGCTCTGCATTTACTTCTTCTGATGCGCAATATGTTTTCAATGCAATTAATGCTAACACAGGATCAACGATCGATTTCGAGGATAATAATCCGAAGATTACCTATGGAAATCAATTTGACTTATCTGATTATCCGGAGTATAGACCATCTGTTACTTATGACTTCACCGCCGAGGAGGATAGTCCCGGAAGTATGGCATTCAGCAATGATGGAATGAAAATGTTCATCGTGGGGTATACGAATGATGCTTTATTTGAATATAACCTTACCTCAGCATTCGATATATCTGAGGTCACCTACAGCGGCAACTCTTACACTTTAGCTGAGGTCAACTCACCTGGAGACCTGGTATTTGATCCTACTGGCACCATCATGTTCATCTTGGACGGAAGTGGTGACGAGGTAGACCAGTACAGCCTGTCAGCTGCATTTGACCTTTCTTCAACTATCACACATGAGGGAGCATTCAAGGTCAATACAGAGGATATTCAGCCCTCAGGTATAACCTTTAGCCCAAATGGCAAGAAGATGTATATGATTGGCTCTTCTAACGACAAAATATTTCAATATACGCTTACCTCTCCTTTCGACATCACATCGGGTATTTCCTACGATGATGTAGAAGCATCAGTGAGCAGTCTAAACTATACGGATATTCAGATATCCGAAGATGGGAAGAATATATTTCTCTCAAACAGTGCCTTCCCAAGTTCATCTAACATCAGACAATATGAATTGAACACACCATTTGATATTTCAGATGGAATCTCTGCTGTCGGTGGCTTCTACTTCCATGACATTGACTATGGTCCAACAGACTTTGTTGTCAGCACAGACCGGAAACGTCTGATCGTAATCGGCGGACAGTTTAACCTTGTTTATCAGTTTGATCTGGACGTAGATGGCTTCCGGGAAATAAGTGCAAACAATGGAGAAATCGAAGGCACGCTTCACATTGAAATTGACGATGACACTTTTGCCAACGCAGGATTTACTATGACATATGGATCTGATTATACCATTGATAATCTACCTGCTGGTTTGGCTGCTACGATGACTGTGTCAGCTGATGGTACCTCAGCGAGCGTTTCTTTAAGTGGAGTTGCAGACAACCACCAAAATGTAGATGATGCGGAGCTTGTGTTCACTTTCAACAACTCCGCCTTCGTCAATAGCAATGCAGCAGACGTTCAAAATGCCATAGCGGCAAGCAGCGAAAGGATGATAGATTATCGTGATAATAACCCTGCATTGAACTATGGTAATACATTGGATATGGATTTTGCCACAGCAACCGAGAGTCCATTGGATGTTTCATCCTATTCAGACTACACCTCCGGAATCATATTCAGCAATGATGGAATGAAAATGTTTATTTCGGTGTATGGATTGGGCACGGTCTATGAATATGCACTCAGTAGCCCGTATGACCTTGCCGACGCTTCTCAAGTTGCTTCATACGACCATTCCGTAGAGGATATGTATGCAGAAGACCTGGCCTTCTCCACCGATGGAATGAAAATGTTTGTGCTTGGTTCTGACAACTATATAATATATCAGTACAACCTAACGAGTTCATTTGACATTAGCACTGGAGTAAGTTACAGTGGCATTTCTTTTAGCTATGAAGACTATGACACCTCGGTTTATGGATTCACATTCAATCCGGACGGAAGTAGACTATATCTGGGAGGTGGAAATGAAAATGCTATCATGCAATTCACATTAAGTACTCCATTTGATATTTCTTCTGCCACCTTTGACAACCAATTTGACTTGATTGATGCAAGCCCAACTGGCATGAAGTTTTCTTCTGACGGAAGGTACATGGTGATAACTGATGACAATGACTATATAACCATTCGATATCGCCTAAATGTGCCGTATGATGTTACGCAAGGCGGGAACATCGAGGAAACGTTTGACCTGGATGCAATCGGTGTATGGCCAAGTGGATTAGGTGTTAGCCCTGATGGCTCAAGAATTTTTATTGCAGATGGAGGTAATTATGAAATTCTTCAATACAATGTCGATTTAGGTGACTTTACTGAGACACTTTCAAATGACGGATCATTAGAGGGAACAGCAAGAATCTATTTGATTGATGATACATTCGTCAACGCTGGAAGTACACTTAGCCATGGTATAGATTATACAATCAACAATCTGCCATCCGGACTTATACCAACATTGACTGTTGCAGCGGATGGATATTCAGCAGCACTTTCAATGGCAGGCACAGCTAACAATCATGGTGATTCAGATGATCTGACAAGTCTTCAATTCACTTTCAATAACTCATCATTTGCAAACTATGATGCCACTGAAGTTAGTAACTCCAATAGCTATGATGCAGGTTTTGGAATTGATTTTGTCCCATATGCTGAAAATGACATTGAGTCTTTCACATTCTCCGGAATAGATGGAAACGCAGCAATCGATGAAGGAACACATACCGTCACAGCTCAGGCGGTGGCAGGCACAGATATTTCTGCAATCACTCCGACTATTGGTGTTTCCCAAAATGGATCTATAGCTCCCAATTCAGGGGTTGTTCAGGATTTTTCAAGTGCTGTTACCTATACCGTAACCGCTGAGGATGGAGGCACTCAAGATTGGGACGTAACTATTACGGAAGTAGAAGTTGCTCCTACAGATATTATTCTTACTTCTACCTCGGTAGATGAAAATAGTGCCTCTGGAACTGTTGTCGCGGAGTTGTCTTCGCTAGATGCAAACTTCAATGAGACCTTCACTTATTATGTGGTTGCTGTATTGGAAAATGACGATTGGCAATCATTCGATATCGATGGGTCTAACCTGATTACTACCAATTTCATTTCTCTTGATTTTGAGACCAAGAATGAGTTCACATTTGAATTGGAAGTGAGAGATTCAGAAAATGAGGCTTATTCAGAGATGGTTACTATCACACTAAACGATGTAAATGAAGCCCCATCAGATATAGCACTTGATAATGCAACAATTGATGAAAGTAATCCTAGTGGCACAGTAGTAGGTGCACTAAGCGTGACAGATGAAGACCTGACGGACAATCACACCTATTCACTTAAAGGTGGTGTGGCAGACAATACTTCATTTGATATTAATGGTGATCAATTGGTGACTGCTGTTGAATTAGATTTTGAAACCAAGTCGAGCTACACGGTAGAAGTAATCGTCACCGATCAAGGTGGGTTAACTTTTGAAAAAGCATTCGCAGTTTCAGTAAATGATCTTCCTGCTCAAGTGACATCTTTTACACTTAGCAATTATTCCGTAAATGAAAATGAATCATCCGGAACTACTGTAGGCACTATGAATACGTTTGGTGAAGACCTTTCTGGTTCATACACCTACACCCTGGTGTCTGGAACGGGAGACACTGACAATAACTTATTCTCCATATCAAACAATCTACTGCTAACTGCGGCTAGCTTTGATTTTGAAATTCAATCAAGTTACAGCATCCGAATGATGACGGATGATGGTGGAGGAAATACCCTGGAGCAAGCATTTACCATCACAGTGAATGATGTTTCGGAAGCTCCTACTGACATCCAGCTAAGTGGCACCTCTATAACCGAAAATAATTCAGTTGGTGAGTCGATTGGCACCTTATCTACCACAGATGAAGACGCGGGAGAAAGCTTTACTTATGATTTGGTGAGCGGATCAGGTGACACTGATAATGCCTCGTTCGAAATTGTAGGTAATGAGTTGCAAGCTTTAGAAATATTCGATTTCGAAACGCAAAACAGCTATTCTGTTCGCATTGAAACGAATGATGGAAACGGAGGCACTTTCAGTAAGTCATTTACGATAGCCGTTGTAAATCAAAATGAGAGCATACTCGTAACAAATCCAATTGCCGATCAGGAGCTGGATGAAGGGTTTACTACTCAGGAAATCGATCTTACCAATGTTTTTACAGATCAGGATGGTGATGCACTAACATACCAAGCATCAAGTTCAGATGAGACTATTGTAACAGTTAGTAATTCAGGAGCGCTTTTAACAATAACTGAGGTTGGAAACTTTGGCCCATCTACTGTGACAGTTACAGCCAATGATGGTTCAGGAGTGACAACTTCTGATGAATTCATTGTAACTGTAAGTAATGTCAATGATGCGCCAATAGTAGTTAATGCTACAGTAGATCAGGAGTTGGATGAAGGATTTAACAGCATTGAATTAGACCTTTCAGGCACATTCTCAGATGAGGATGGAGATGTGCTATCACTAGAAGTTTCAAGTGGAGACGAAACTGTTGTAACTGCAAATATTGCAGGGTCTACACTTACCATTACTGAAGTTGGTAATGGAATGACAACAGTTACTGTAACAGCCAATGATGGCAATGGAGGAACCGCTTCAGATGAATTTTTGGTAACGGTTAATAACATCAACGATGCGCCTACTATAGCAAGTGCTATTACAGATCAAAATCTGAATGAAGGCTTTGGAAGTGCTGAGATTGACATTTCTGGAACTTTTACAGATGAAGATGGTGATGCACTCACCTATTCTGTAACAAGTAGTAACGAAACTGTAGTAACTATAAGTGAATCCAACGCCATTTTAACCATAACAGAAGTTGGCCTAGGAACTTCTACCATTACAGTTACTGCTGATGACGGGAACGGTGAAACAATATCTGATGAATTTACAGTGACCGTTAATAATGTCAATGATGCTCCGATTGTAGTCAATCCGTTAAATGATCAAACGTCTCTTGTGGAAGGGTTCAGTGCAGCTCAAATAAATTATAGTGATGTATTTGAAGACGAGGATGGTGATGTGCTTACTATAACAGTTAGCAGCAGTGATGAAACTGTAGTCACT